>CAVQGM010000001.1:0-1916343 GCA_963712065.1 uncultured Iamiaceae bacterium | reverse complement strand
CGGTCGGCGTTCACCGCCGGTGGCTTCGAGCGTCGCCGTCCGAGAGGTCGAAGACGCCGTCCGGCGACCGTCAGAAGGCCAGCTGGTCGACCGGATCCACCGGCTGCGGGCACGCGGACTCGCTCTTGCAGCGCTTCTCCGACGAGCAGATCGACGACGCGCTGGCGGCGATGGCCGAGCGCGACCCGCGGGAGCCGCTCGCGCCCAGCGCCTTGGGGCTCGTCGCGTTCGCCCGGGCGTCGCCGCTGCACGCGCTCACCCACCGTTGACCCCGCCGGGCATGACGCCCACACGTCCGCCGGGCTCGTGGTGGTCCGGAGATGGGCCTGCGGTCGGTTCGGTCGACGGCAGGCCCGTCGGGTCGGGCACCAGGTCTCGAGCGAAGCGGAACGGCGGGCTGGCGGGGACGGTCAGCGTGCGGCCATGACGATCGCGGAGACGTCCTCGTCGGTCATCGGCGGCCCGATCGGCGTGAGGTCGTGGCCGCTCGCGATGCGGGTGCAGCCTGCTCCATGGGTGGGAACACCGGCTGGTCGGGCACGACGTGAGCAGCGGCGGGTCCGGCCGAGATCACGGATCAGGTCGCGAAAGCTGGCGTTGTCGTGGACGAGCAGTATGCGGGCGTCGCGGTCACCGATGACCCGGAACGTGTGCGCGACACCACGTGGCATCGACACCCAGTGGCCTGCGCCGACGACCTGGGTCTCGTCGCCGCACCGCACCACCATCTCGCCGTCGAGGATGTACCAGGTGTCGTCGAGGGAGTCGTGCACGTGGAGTGGCGCCGAGGAGCCAACCGGCAACGTCATCTCGAGCACGACCGTCTGCATGCCGGGGGCGGTGCGGTGCTCGACCACGAGTAGGTCGAGGAACCACCAGGCGGTGGCGTGCTCGCTCTGTGGGCTGTCGATGATCGCTGTGCTCATTGGAGCCTCGTTCCGTGGTGATGATCCAAGCCGGGACGTCGCTGCCCCCACTTGGCTGATCCCAAGATGATCAGGAATCCTTACGATCAAGAACGTATGGTATCCTTACCATCATGTCAAGCGGATCCGGGCAGGACGGCCCGCATGTGGGCGCCATGATGCGGGTGGTCTGGCAATGGGTATGGAAGGAGATCTACTCGGGCGTGGTCGCAGCCGGAGTTGACGACGTGAACCCCGCCCATGTCGCGCTGTTCGGCTACCCGGGGCTCGACCGGCAGCGCCCGTCCGAGCTCGCCGAGCGCCTCCAGATCACCAGGCAGTCCGTCAACGACCTGCTGTGCCACCTTGAACAGCACGGCTACCTCACCCGCCGGCCCGACCCGAGCGACGGTCGCGCCCGGGTCGTTCGACTGACCGCGCGCGGGCGCCGGCTGCAGGAGACGATCCACGACCAGGCCCGGGCAGCCGAACAACACATCGACGACCGCGCTCGGCACCTCCCGCTTCGCACAGCTGCAACGAGCACTCGAAGACCTCACGACCCTCGCCGTCCACGGCGCCCCGCCACCTCGCTGAGCCGACTGGAGCACCGGTTCCAACTCAGCCAAGCGAACGGGGTTCTTCGGCGCAGGGGCTCGGCACGGACCCGAACAGAAGGTGTGTCCCGCCGCTGGGGCCCGGCACGAACTCGAGGTCGAACCGGTCGAGCAGGTCGTCGCGGGAGGTCCAGAGCCGCTCGCCGCGACCGAGCTCGACCGGCGCAACGGCGACGTGCATCGTGTCGACGAGGTCGGCCTCCAAGAACTGCCCAACAGTGGCGACGCCGCCGCCGAGCGAGCGCGAATCCGTCGCGGACGCGTGAGCAGCATGGGCCCGGCCGGGCCTGCACCAGTGTGCGATTCCACCGCAGGTGCTCAGAACGGAAGCTCTGCGCCCTGCAGCTCGCGCAGCTCATCGAAGATCTTGCGACACGACTCCTCGTCGGCCGGCGAGGCGGGGTCCTCGACCAGCGCCTCGAGCGCAAGGGCAGGATCACCGGTGAGGGCCGCCTGCACGATCTTCTCCTGGAGACGTGTCTGCACCGCTATCCAGCCGGCCAGCGGCGCCGCGAGCGGTGGCATCTCGTCGGGGTGGATGCCGTCAGCGTCGACCTCCGCTCCCACCTCGACGATTGCACCATCGGCCACGTTCGGCAGATACCCCCGGTTCGGGACGTTGACCGCCATGATCCGAGCTGGGTCACCCGTCCACATCGCAGCGATGATCGGAACGACTTCTTCGAGGCTGTGGCCCATCCGATGCACCGGAACAGGCAGCTTCGTGTCGGCGACCCACGCCGTGAACCGCTCGACGACGCCGTCCACCCTCGCGAACTGATCGACGTGGGCCGGATGGTGGCGGCCCGTCTCATGAGCGAAGGGGAGGTACTCGCCGATGTGGCTGTCGACCGAGCACGGCACGAGGTCGTACTCGCGGACCATGTGGGCGACGAGTGGGGAGTACAGCTGATCAGCCAGCATGGCGAGCAGCGGTCGGGGCTCGCTGGCATTCGCCAGACGGGTGGCGATGGGCCCGAAGTCGAAGAACTTCTTGTGGAACAGGGCCTTGACCCTCGGAAGCAGGTCCTCTCCCGTCATCTTGTCGGTCATCTCGGTGAAGAAGGTGAAGTGGTTGATGCCAGACGCCTGGGCGGCGATCCGCGACGGTCGCATCCGAAGCAGGCGTCCTATGCGGACGATGCCGATGGGCATCTCGTGACACATCCCCACGTTTCGGACGTCGGTTCCCTCGTTGATGGCGAGCGTCACCCGACTCATCGGGTTCGAGAGGTTGATGAGGAACGCATCGGGGCAATGGCGCTCGATGTCGCGGCAGATGCTGAGCGTGTTCTTGATGCTGCGCAGCGAGTGGAACACTGCCCCAGGGCCACCGTTCTCACCGTTGACCTGGGTGGCACCATGCACCTTGGGCACTTCGAAGTCCTGGCGCCAGTACGGAAAGCGGCCGTGCTCTGCGGAGGAGATCACGAAGTCCGCGCCGGTCAGCGCATCCTCGGCTTCGGTCGTGCGGTCGATGACCACCGGCGCGCGTTGGCAGCGTTCAGCTTGGCGGCAAACCTGTACGCCCGCTGCAGACGCTCACCATCGATGTCGTGCAGTACGAGCCGACTGCCTTGGAGCGCCGGGGTGTGGATCACGTCGTTGACCATCGTCGGTCCGAACGAGAGACCGCCCGCGCCCACGAGGGTGATCTTCGCCGCGGTCATCTGGTCCCCTTCCGGACGATGAAGCCCGTGTTCATCGTGAGCCGATAGGGCATCGTGGTCGGGGAGGCGGAGCACACGGTGACGCCACGGCCGAACCCTACAAGCGCACGAGCCCGGCCACCTCGACGACCAGATCGCTCGAGGAGCCTGTGCGCCAGCGCCGCCATCCCGCCTCTATCTCATCGTCGGTGCCGCCGCGCGGTAGTCGGTAGGCGTGGAGGAGGGCGCCGGCGGGAACCTACGCTCGATCTGTGGCCCACCCGCAGATGTTCGACGACGACGATCCGGTGCTCGCCCGGGTGTGGGAGTTGGCCGCGTAGGCCATGCCCGACCCGATCGGCACGTGGCCGCGATGAATGATCAGTGGCACCACTGCGAACCAAGGCAGGCGCACAGATGGCCGAGACCGGCACTCTCAGCAATTGGACGCTCGACCGCCTCGAGGACCTGAGCGGCAAGACCTACCTCATCACCGGCGCCAACTCTGGCATCGGCTATCAGGCCGCGAGCGCTTTGCGCCGCGCCCAGGCGAACGTCATCGTTGGAGCCCGGTCACCGGAGAAGGGCGAGGCCGCGGTACGGGCCATCCGCACGCTGCCCGGCTCGGGTTCGGTCGAGTTGTTGCGCATCGACCTCGCCGACCTCGACGCCATCAGAGCGGCCGACAAGCAGCTGCGCGAGCTCACCGACGGCTTGGACGCTGTCGTGAACAACGCCGGCATCATGGAGACCCCGCAGCAGCAGACCAAAGACGGTTACGAGCTGCAGTTCGGCACCAACCATCTCGGCCACTTCCTGCTCAATCAGCTCGTCTTCGATCTCGTATCGGCCCGCTCGGGGCGGATCGTGCCGGTCAGCAGCATCGTTCATCTCCGGGCGCGCCCAATCGACTTCGATGATCCGATGCTCACCAGGAACTACAGCCCGGCGCGGGCCTATGCGCAGAGCAAGCTCGCCAACCTCATGTACGGCCTTGAGCTCGCGCGGCGCCTTGAACGGGCGGGGAGCCCGGTGATGTCGGTCTCCGCCCACGCCGGCTGGTCGGCCACGAACCTCTTCTACACGGGACCTACTGGGTTGGCTCGCTCCGTCTACAAGGTCGTGAACTGGGCCATTGCCCAGCCCGCCGAAGCAGGCGCCGTTCCGGAGGTGCTTGCCGCTGCCGGCAAGGAGGCGCGCAACGGTGGCTACTACGGCCCTACGTCGTTCGGCGGCATGCGGGGTCCGGTCGGCGACGCCCGGATCGGCGAGCAGGCCCAAGACGAGGAGGCCGCGTCGCGTCTTTGGGCGCTGAGCGAGGAGCTGCTCGGCATCGCCTTCGATCTCGGCGGCTAGCCCCCTGGTCACGCATCAGCGCCAGCAGCGGGACGCGACCAGCGTGGGGCCGGCGCCGGCGTCGCGCCGCCGGAGCTTTCGGGCGACCAGGCCGACCTCGTCCAGCCACCGGGTGCCGTCGCGCCATCCTCGATCTCCGAGCTCCGGGGGCGCTTCACGCCGTCGCGGGCATCGTGGCGTTCCTGGCGGGCCGATCGCGTCGACCAGCCGTCCTCCACGGTCCGAGGGCTGACCGGTGGGGTACCTTCGCCGCCGATGATCACGTTCGACCGGGTGCGGGATGCGGTCCTCGGCGCCGGAAGTGGGCTGGTCGCGGCCTACCGGCGCACCGGCGCGGACGTTCCCTTCGGTGACCCGGTGCCGTCACACGGCACCGAGATGGAGGGCTGGTTCTGGCGGGTCACCGATCCGGCGTCGGGCCGGGTCGTCGTCGCCCTCTGCGGCGTGAACCGACATCCCGCCGGCGACTGGGCCACCGTGGCCGTCGCCGTCCACCCCGGGGGCATCGTGCGCTCGGCCGTGCTGGAAGACGCCCGGGCCGACCGGGACCGCTTCGCCCTCGCCGCGGGCACGTCGGCGCACGCCCGCCTCGAGGCCGCGGCCGACCGGCTCCGCGTCGACCTCGACGACGTCCACGTCGACCTGCGCTTCTCCGGGTCCTTCGAGTGGCCCAAGGCGTTCGGCGGTGGCGGGATCTTCTCGGCCGTGCCGTTCCTCAACCAGTACTGGCAGCCGTACCGTCTGGGGGGCGCCGCCTCCGGTGGCGTCACCTTCGGCGGCCGCGGAGCTCGGGGCGACCACTGGTCGCTCGACGGGGCCCGGGTCTACGGCGAGCGGAACTGGGGCGCCGGGTTCCCCGACCGGTGGTGGTGGGGCCAGGCCCACGACTTCGACGGCGCCGACGTGTCGGTCGCCTTCTCCGGTGGCGTGCTGAGCCTCGGGCCGATCGCCCGGCCGGTGTGCGGGGTGGTCGTGCGGCTGGGCGAGCGGGTGATCCGCATCACACCGCCTGCGCCCGTGCACTCCGAAGTGGCCCCGGGGCGGTGGGCCGTCCGGGCCCGGTCGTGGCGCCACCAGGTCGACCTGGACGGGGACGGCATCGGCATCGAACCACACGTGCTGCCCGTCCCGCTCCCGGCCGAGCGCCGCAACGTCGACACCGACTTCGAGCACCTGGCCGGTCGGCTCCGCTGCGTGGTGCGTGAACGCGGCCACGTGGTGTTCGAGGGCACGTCCGAGCTGGCCGGCCTCGAGGTGGGGAGCCTGCCGGGCCGTGGCTGAGCCCGGCTCAGCCGAGGTGGCGGCGCGCGAACCCGGGCGCCGGCGCCGCCATCGGGTCCGGATCGTCGGGGTCGTCGTGGGGGTCGCGCTGCTCGCCGGCGTGGTGACGTTGGTCGCGCTCTGGAACCGGGGTTCCTCCCGGCCGGTGTCGATGGAGGAGGCCCGCCGCCGGGCTGGAGCGCCGGGCACCGACCCGTCGGGCGGCGCGGTGGCGTTCCAGCCGGCGGCCGGCGTCTATCGGTACCGCGGTGAGGGCACCGAGCACCTCGACAAGCCCCCGCTGACCCAGACCCAGGGCCCCGACATCCCGGGCACGGTGACCCACCTCGAGGGCGGGTGCTGGAGGCTCCGGGTCGACTACAGCACGAACCATTGGCAGAGCTGGGACTACTGCCCGGCCGGTTCGGGCCTCACGGAGAACGCCGGCGCCTTCTTCCAGCGGTTGGACCTGGTCGTGGCCGAGGTCGACACCTCCTCGACCTACACGTGTGACCCACCGGTCGACGCCATCCGGGTGACGCAACGAGCGGGCGACCAGTGGATGCAGCAGTGCCGTGGCACCTCGACGGGGTCGGAGGGCGAGGTGATCTCCTCCGGTCCGTACACCTATGTCGGCCCGGAGCTCCTCGACATCGGAGGCACGGAGGTCGCGGCCCTGCACTACCACCGGTTGCGGAACCTGACGGGCGGCCAGACCGGCACGGAGGACGTCGACGTGTGGTTCGACGCCGCGACCGGCCTGCCGCTGCGCAACCAGCGGGTCATCACCGTGCACAGCAGTGCCCTTATCGGTGGGGTGACCTACGAGGAGGACGGCGCCTTCCAGCTCGCGTCGATGACCCCGATCTAGGGGTGGCGCCCCGCCATCCGAGCCCCGGCACGTGGGGTCCGCTCAGACCAGGTCGGTGGGCCGGAGCCCGAACCCGAGCGCGAACCGCCCGGCCAGCTCCGCGGTGCGGTCCCAATCGAACACGACGTGTCCCTTGAGGACCTCGACGTCGCGCTGTAGGCGCTGCAGGGGCGAGTCCGAGAAGTAGACGCTGGCGCCCGCGCCCTCCACCACGGTGTTGATCACCGACCGCGCCCCCTTCACCGTCGCGGCGGCGGCGAGGCGGGTGTCCACCCGTACCTGCTCGCTCGGCTCTCCCTGCGTGCAGGCTGCCACCAGGTCGGCGATGGCGACGTCCCAGCGCACCCGCGTCGAAGCCAGGTCGCTCATCGCCGTGGCCAACCGCACCTGGGCGGCGGGCTGCTCCCGCTGCCGGTCGCCGAGGGAGTAGGCGAGCACGCGCTCGGTGAGGCGCTCCTTGAACAGCTCCAGCGCAGCCTCGGCTGCGCCCAACGCCGGCGCGGCAGCGACGAGCGCCAGCACCGGGGGCACCGGGAGCCGACCGAAGCCGTCGCCGTCGAGCGCCTCGGTCGAACGGAGGAAGTCCCGGGCCGGCAGCGCGCGGTGCTCGGGCACGAACAGATCTCCGATCCGCACCGTGTTGCTCCCGGTGGCCCGCATGCCCGAGGTGAACCACACGTCGTCCACCTCCACCTCGTCGCGGGGCACGACGAGGAACCACGTGGTGAACACCGGCTCGGCCTGGACCGCATGCACCATCACCCAGTCCGCATGAGCGATGCCGGTGGCCCAGTCCCACCGCCCCGTCAGTCGGAAGCCGCCCGCTTCCTCGGTGACCGAGCCCGTGGGGGCCAACGGTGCCGGCGCCAGCACGATCGGGCCGTCGGCGAAGATCTCGGCCCGTGCGCCGGGCGGGAACTTGGCCAGCAGCCAGCCGTGCATCATCAGGAACGAGAGGGTCCAGGCCGAGGCCGGGCACCCGTGGGCCATCACTCTGGTGCCCTGCGCCAGCGCCTCCAGGCCCAGGCCGCCGCCGCCGAGTGACGTGGGCACGAACGCCTCGAGCAGGCCAGCCTCCCGCGCCTCGCGCAACGTGGCCTCGGGGAGACGACGGAGGTCCTCGGCCTCCCCGGCCCGGGCCCGCAAGCCGGGGACCAACGCCGCGCAGCGCCGGGCGAACTCGCGACCGTCCATGGCCGGTGACATGGGCAGACCCTACGAGCTGGGACGATCGGCGACAGGTGCATGCCGTGGCGGGACGAGGGTGGGGCACGTGCGAGAGCCCCGTCGTGTTCGCAGATGCGCAGCCGGCGCCACGGCCATCATGAACGCCGTCGCCGTTCCTCATTGGCTTCACCGCGGCGGCAGCCGTCGTCCTACATCGGGACCGCTCGGTCGGCTCGGAGGTGTTGCTCGTGCAGCGGGCGGGCGGTGGTCACGACACGGCGCTCCCGTTCGCAGGCCTTTGGGTCTTCCCGGGCGGACACGTCAGCTCCGCCGATCGGGCCGGGCGTGCCGGCGATGTCCTCGTGCACACGAGGTCACGGAACCACGACGAGCTTGCCGGTCGCCCGGCCGGCCTCCATGTCTGCGTGTGCTTCTGCGATCTCGTCCATTCGGTACGTTCGGTGGATCGGAACCATGGCCCGACCTGCCGAAACGTCGTCGAGGAACTCCTGTAGGACCGACGGTGGGAGATCGCTGGCGTCACCTCCGTAGGCGGTGAGCCGCACCCCGCTCGGGAGGTACTCGATCGGGTAGAAGTCGCGGACGGTCCACTGGTTCGACAGCATCCCGGTGAAGCACACGACGCCCTGCACGCGTGTTGCCCGGAGCGTGTCGGGCAGGGTGGGCGTCCCCACGAGTTCGAGCGCGGTGTCGACGCCATCGGGGATGACGGCGCGGATCTGAGCGGCCACGTCGCCCTCGTCGACCAACGGATGCTGCACGCCGATGTCCCGCAGAACGTCGACACGGTCGGGGTTCCGAGTGGTCGAGAACACGATCATGCCGAGTCGGCGCGCGAGCACGGCGGTCGCCATCCCGACCGAGGAGGTGCCTCCGCGAATCAGGATCGACTGGCCGGGCTGGGCGTCGAGTCCGACGGTCAGCGAGCCGTAGGAGGTCTGCAGCATCTCGGGAACCCCGCCGAGCGTGGCCCAGTCAAGGTCGCTCGCGAACGAAACCGCTTGGCCGACAGGAACGCAGGTGAACTCGGCGTACCCACCGTCGAAGGTGCGGCCCATTCCGCCCATCATGGCGGCGACCTGCGTACCTGGCGCGAGCTCACCGCCCGGACAGTCCACGACGACTCCGGTTGCCTCGATGCCGAGCACGCGGGGGAATACGACACCGGTGGCGAGCCCGAGCCGGGTGTGCAGCTCCGACCGGTTCAACCCGAACGCCTCGACCTTGAGCAGCACCTGGCCGATTTCGGGAACGGGTACCGGCACCTCGCGAAGTTGGAGCGCCGTCGGCGGCCCGGGCCCGTCGAGCACGACGGCGCGCATCGACGTCGGGATCTTGGTCATCACGCGCTGCCGTGCCGGTCGGCGAGTCGTTGCCGTGCGACTCGCACGTTCATTGCGAGCGATTCGAGCCGCTCGGGTGGTAGCGCGGCCCCGAGCGACGCCTCGAGCTCGTCCTCGAACGATCCCTGGGCGTTCTCGAGGAGTCGGCGTCCGGCGCGAGTGAGGTGAAGGAGCGACGATCGGGCGTCATCGGGGTTTGGCGTGCGGCCGCACCATCCGGCCTGCTCGATGCGATCGACCAACTTGCTCGAGCCGCCCACCGTGATCGACAGCGCCTCGGCGATGTCGGCCACTCGGCAGCCGGGAACCCGATTCATCAACTGCATCGGCTCGAACCACGACAACGGCAGATCGTGATCTCGCCGGAGCCGGTCATCGACGCGATCCCACAAATCGGTCTCCAGCCTCACGAGATCGCTGAACAGCGCCGCGAGTTCGACCTCGGAAGCCGAACCGGACCCAGATGTAGATTCCACGGAATCGATCCTACCGCACGGACGCAACATTCCATGGAAGCGAGTTCAGCGAGGCGCCAGGCATGGACGGGCATGGACAGGCACGAAGACCAGATCAGAGAACTCCTCGCCAGGTACGAGCGATCGCTCAACACCACCGACGCCGACCTGGCGGCATCCTGCTAGGTGCCGACGAGCGACGCCTCACCGTCGGGTGCCGGTTGTCGTCGAGGCTGATGTGCGGGATGGTCGTCCGCGAGACCGGACAACCAAGGCGTCTCGTCGTGGGGGTGGGGGTGCGCAGCGTCTCCACGCGGCATCTGGTCGAGCGCAGGCCGCGGATCCTCGAGCATTCCGATCTGGCCCGACGCGAGCAGGTCCATCACGAGCGACGTCCCCAGGCGGCAGCCCAACGCTTCGAGCATCCCGCCGCTGCCCGGGAACGCACCCCGTCGCTGCCCGACACGAGCGATGCGGTCGTTGAGCCACTCCTCTCTCTTGTCCCACGGACCTTCGGCGATCCCATGCCGCTGGGGAGTCTCAGGGGGACTCCACCAGTCGCAACCAGATGGCTCGTGGCTTGGCTCGTCCCACAGCGATGGCGGTCGGAAGTGCGATCCCACCCGGCGCCCTCGTTCTCGTTCAGGTGTGGGGTGGTGGGGCTGTCCGAGCCCTCTTCATGGGATCCGGGCCCCGACCAGACCGCTGGTACCGTGTCTCATGGCCCCGACGACGGCCCGGCGGCTGCGGATGGTGGTCCTCGCAGCGAGCATGGGCCTGTTCGCCATCCAGCTCGACTTCTTCTCGATGCAGGCGGCGCTGCCGCAGATGGCGGCGGACCTGGACACGAGCATCAACTCGCTGCAGTGGGTCATCAGCGGCTACATGCTCAGCTTGGCGGGCTCCTTCATCGCCGGTGGACGACTCGCCGACATCTTCGGCCGACGGACCTGGCTGATCGTCGGGGCGGGGTGTTCGGGCTCTGCTCCCTGATCGGGGCCGCTCCGAACGAGGCCGTCGTCATCGGGGCTCGGGTGCTGCAGGGGGTCGGAGGGGCGATCCTGTTCACGGTCTCCATCGCCGTCGTCACCAACACCTTCCCCGCCGCGTCGGTCCAACGGGCCGTCGGACTGGTGTTCGGGGTGGCGGCGCTCGGCCAGGCGCTCGGCCCGTTGGCCGGCGGCCTACGGGTGGGGGCGGACCGGATCCGGTGACGACCGGCTCTACCTGGCCCCCACCCTGGGGCGCGACGATGCCGTTCGGACGCCTGAGGGGGTGTCGCCATGGAGGTCGCGGGAACGACGGCGGTCGTCACCGGGGCGTCGAGCGGGATCGGCGCAGCCACGGCATCCCGGCTGGCCGAAGCCGGATCTCGGGTCGTGTTGGTCGCCCGCACGGTGGAGGCGCTCGAGCGTGTCGCGCAGCACGTGCGGGCGACGGGTGGGATCGCTGATGTGATCCCGGCGGACCTCTCGGACCCCGACGCCGTCGACCGGGTGGCAGCTGAGGTGGTCGAACGGGCGGGCACCCCGGACATCGTGGTCAACAACGCAGGCGCGGGTCGGTGGCTGCACGTGCTCGAGACCGACCCGGACGAGCTGCTGAGCATGACGGCCGTGCCGTATTTCGCGGGACGCCGGGAAGAACCTCGAACTGCCCGTCGACGTCAAGCTGGACCTTCCAACCGTTGTCGCACTGCCAGCGAGCGAAGCCCTCCTCGGCGAACAGGAGGGGCCGACCCTTGGCCGCCGGGGCAGCGGCCCATCGCTCGGCGGCACCCGCCAACTGCGACGACGCAACACGCCAGAGGGCTGATCGAGCCGGGGCAAAGCCAGGCTTCCAACGCCGTCGATCGCGGGTACGCCCGGCGACCGACGCCCGTCGCTCGTCGGGTCTCCGGTGGGCGGTGCAATACCCGGGGGGGTAGGCTGGTCCCTGTGCCGGCCACCGTCACCCCAGCCCCTGCTCCGCCGTCGGCGCCCAACCTCGAGCGACGGGGACGACGGTGGTTGCTCTGGTCGTTCCTGTTGTGCCCATGCCACCTGCCGCTCACGCTGGCCGTGCTCGGGACCGTGCTGGCGGGCACGTCGATGGGAGCGCTGCTGCGGGACCACGCCTGGGTCGCGGGCACGATCATCTCGCTGACGTGGACCGCCGGAACCGGCTACGGGTTCCACCTCATCCGGCGGGCGCAACGTTCCGCTGGCGCCTGCCCCCTGCCATCGCGAGGCCCGGTCCCGTCGTCCTAGCCTCGCCCGCTCGGGCGAGCACGTCGGCAGCGGCGGCGGAAGGCGAGGCGGCCGTGCCAGGATCTGCCGTGATGCCCACTCCCGTCGCCGACCATCAGCGGACGTCACCCGCGCTGCGCCCGGAGGTTCGCCGGGAGGCGTACACGATGGCGTTGTACGTCGCAGTCGTGCTGCTGGCCGCGCTGGCCGCGCTGGGTGAGTCGGGGGACGATCCGCGCATCGACACGTTGGGGCTGGTGTGGGGGACGGCGATCGGGCTGGCGCTCGCCCACTACTTCGCGTTCCGGGTCTCGGCCCGTCTGGTCACCGCCGGGGAGGTCGGCCGGGAGGAGGCCGAGCTCGCCCTCGCCCAACTGGCGGGCGCCGTCGCCGTCGCCGTCCTGGTGAGCGTCCCGGTCGTCGTGCTGCCCGCGTCGGCCGAGCTCGACGCAGCCGTGCTCGTGCTGGCCGGGCTGGTCTCCGCCGCCGGGTTCGCGGTCGCCCGCAGCAGCGGGGCGAGCTGGACCCGATCGGCGCTCTACGCGCTGGTGGTGCTGGTCATCGGGGTCACGATCGCGATCCTGAAGAACACCCTGGCAGGCCACTGACGTTCCGGCGGACCACCGCCCCCCGCTCGTCGGCGTCGGTCATCCCGGCACGCAACCGGTCACGGTCGTCGGTCCTCAGCCGACCGTGGCCAGGAGCGCGCCGACGTCCGACGGAGAGCGCAGGAACACGAAGTCGAGCTGGGCGTGGGCCGGGTCGGCTGCGGCCCGCTGGTACCGGTGCCGGTAGACGTCGTGGCGCACCCACGCCCAGCGGACGATGTTCCGTGCCGGATCCCGGGCGTACAGGTTGCGCAGGGGCTCGCTGTTGCCGTTCCACAGCTCCTCCCGACGGAGCGTCCGTCGCAGGGTGCGGCTCACGACCCGTCGCATCACCAGCCGTTTGGGCAGGTCGAGGACGAGCACGGTGTCGGCCCTTGGCCACACGACCGGCTCGCGCACGGCGGAGTAGTTGCCGCAGGCGACCCAGCCGACGGCGGTGTCGAGGGCGGCGGCGACGCGGCGTCGGAAGTCCTCGGGGGCGGGCTCGGTCCAGCTGCGGCCGTGGTAGAGGGCGTCGAGCTCGACGTGGGCGACACCGAGGCGTGCAGCCAGGGCGCGGGCCAGGGTCGTCTTGCCCGAGCCCGAGTTGCCGACGACCGAGATGCGCCGCACCCCATCAGCATGCGTCGCCCCGCCCGTCGACGCACCGACCGCGCCGGACGACGGCGGTGCCCGGCGTTCGGTCTGCGGGCGGCGAGACCTCGATCAGCGACCGGGGGCAGCGTCCGGACCGGTGGGTGGGAGCGGGCGGAGGCCGGGGACGACCACCCCCGCGATCGCCCGCAACGTGCCGCGCACGATGTCCACGAAGTCGAACGCGTCGCGCCAGAGGATGATCTTGCCGTCGTGGACGTCGAACCGGCCGCACACCCAGAACTGGACGCGCAAGCGACCCACGAGGAGCACGTCGGTCCGCTCGGTCAGCACCACCGGGCCGTCGGCCGAGATGGCGTGGAGGTACACCTCGAACCCGGAGCCGGGACGGTCGAGCAGGTCGAGCACCTTCGCCACGTCGGTGCGCCCGCGAACGGTCGGGAGGCCGACGTTCACGTAGACGATGTCGTCGTGGAGCAGGGCGGAGGCCGTGTCGACGTCGGACGCGGCGAGGGCGGCGAGGAAAGCCTCGACCACCGCCTGCGGGTCCGTCGACCCGGCCACACCCGCAGCCGTGGGAACGGGAAGCAGTCCTTGGGGCATGCGCCGATGCTAGGTGCGCCTGCTCACGGAGCGAGAGGTGTCAGGGGGCCGCCGTCAGCACCCTCGCCTCGAGCGGGTCCGCTTTGCCCTTGAGGTCGAGTCGGACGACCGCTCCCTCCTCGGCGGGAAGGCCGGCCCGGACCGCGACGGTCTCCGGCAGGACGATCTCACCACCGGCTGCGCTGGCCTGCAGCCTCGCCGCCGTATTGACGACGTCGCCGATGGCGGTGAAGTCGTCGATGCCCTGGCCGCCCACGTGGCCGACATACGCAGATCCGACGTCGAGCCCGACGCCCACGTCGAGGAGCGGTCCGTCCGCGGTGCCGTACCCGAGCGAGATGAGGAGTCGTCCAGCATCGTCGATGATGGCGTCGACGAGGCGACCGTCGGCCGTTAGCGCCGGCAGGTAGATGCCCATGACCTCGTCGCCGATGAGCTTGTCGACGATGCCGTGACGCACGATCACGCGAGCGGCTCGGTCGTAGAAATCGTTGAACAGCGTGGCGACCTCGCCGGGGGGAAGGCGCTCGCCGAGCTCGGTCGATCCCCGGACGTCGGCGAAGAGCACGCCGATGGTCCCGATGAACCCACCCTCAGGGGACTTCTCGAAACAGGAGTTGCACCAGCGCGGGTTCTTGCGGGACGGGCCGCGCCCTCGGCGCTGACGTGCGCCGCTCGACTTCGTGCGCTGACCCGCCGTCGCTGGTTGACGCCTCGTCGGGCTGCGCGGCTTGGTCGTCGCCGTTTCCCCGAGGTCGATGGCGACCGCGCTGCGGTCCGGAGGGGATACTGAGCTGATGGGTTCCTCGCCGCGGCGGCAGTCCCCGCAGGGCCGATCAGGCTATGACGCCATGATCGGACTGCGGGTCGGCGTGTTCGCCGGCGGCCTGGTCGGTGCCGTCGCGGTCCTCGTCGTGGGGACCGGAGCGGTGTGGGCGGTGTTCGTGGGGGCCGCGGTCGGCGGTGCGATCGGCTACGGATCCGAGCGGCGGCGACGGCGGGAGCGTGGCGAGGGCGGGGGCTGAGCCCGGCGGGCCGCGTGGGAGCGCCGGGGCCGAGCTTTCGCCCCTTGCGCTGCCCAGCGCCTTCGTGGGTAGTGCGGCGAGCGGATGGCCGTCAGCGCCGCGTCCGCCTCTCCCGTGCCCACAGGACGAGCGAGATGGTGAGGCAGAGCACGAAGACGACGGCGAAGTTCCCGACGATCGCGCCAATCACCTCACCCCAGGAGCCTCGCTCGTCTTCCGGGCCGGCGAGACGGCCGATGGTCGAGAAGACACCGACCGCCGATGCCCACATCGTGGCGGCCACGAGCGGGAACACGATGGGATTCCTCGCAGGGCTGAGGTCGGCCAGCTTCCGGGCTGATCGATCCATCGCGTCAGGGTCCTCCGCCGTGTTGCACTGGGCCAGAGCCCCATGTCCTGTCTGCAGGACTGAGGAGCCGAGCAACGAAGGACACGTCGCCGGTCGACAACCCGACCCGCACCGCCAGGCGCTCCTCGCCCGCCCGCCGTTTGTGGCCGTCGATGGCCTGTTGGGTCGCCACCGCGCCGCTCGGCGCGTCGGCGGCGCCGGTGAACACGGCCATGACCGCTGGTGGGTCGGGGACGCCTTGGACGGTTCGGGGTTCACCAGCGTGGCCACTGGCATCGTCGCAACCGGGAAGGCCGGCGCACCAGGGGCGAACGCCCCGGGCCGATGCCGCCGGAGGGCGACACGACCCGACGGGTGCGGGCGGACCGGATCCGGTGACGACCGGCTCTACCTGGCCCCCACCCTGGGGCGCGACGATGCCGTTCGGACGCCTGAGGGGGTGTCGCCATGGAGGTCGCGGGAACGACGGCGGTCGTCACCGGGGCGTCGAGCGGGATCGGCGCAGCCACGGCATCCCGGCTGGCCGAAGCCGGATCTCGGGTCGTGTTGGTCGCCCGCACGGTGGAGGCGCTCGAGCGTGTCGCGCAGCACGTGCGGGCGACGGGTGGGATCGCTGATGTGATCCCGGCGGACCTCTCGGACCCCGACGCCGTCGACCGGGTGGCAGCTGAGGTGGTCGAACGGGCGGGCACCCCGGACATCGTGGTCAACAACGCAGGCGCGGGTCGGTGGCTGCACGTGCTCGAGACCGACCCGGACGAGCTGCTGAGCATGACGGCCGTGCCGTATTTCGCGGCGTTCAATCTCACCCGCGGCCTGTTGGCCCCGATGCTGGCGGCTCGTCGGGGGACGATCGTGACCCTGACCTCCCCCGCCGCGTATGCCCCGTGGCCGGGCGCGACGGCCTACAGCGTGTCTCGATGGGCCATGCGCGGGTTCCACGAGGCGTTGCGGGCCGACCTGCACGGTACGGGCGTGCGTACCCTGCTGGTCGTGCCCTCGACCGTCGAGTCGGGCTACTGGGAGCACAACCCGGGCGCTCGCGAGCGCACGCCGTCCATCGGTCGGTTGTACCGGACCTTGACGCCCGACGAGGTGGCGTCCGCGATTGTGCACGGGCTACGCCGCGACCGCCACGAGGTCTACCTGCCGGCGTTGCTGCGGGCCACGGTGGTCCTGCAGCGCTGGTTCCCCGGCGTCGTGCGTTCGCTGGTGATCCGCACCTCGCCCCCGGCGGCGCGCCACTTGGGCTGAGGCCCTTCGGCCCAGCCCAAGGGTTCACTCACCCGGTCGCACGGCGGTGGGGCGAACACCGTGAACGGGCCGTCGTCCGACGACGGATGGGTGAGGCCGGCTGGCGGGTTGACGAACCAGACAGCACGTGAGCGTGCAGACGCCGTCAGCGAGCCTCGCCGGACACGGTGAGCACGAACACGGGCTGCGGGACGCCGGGAAGAACCTCGAACTGCCCGTCGACGTCAAGCTGGACCTTCCAGCCGTTGTCGCACTGCCAGCGAGCGAAGCCCTCCTCGGCGAACAGGAACGGCGGGTCCGCTGGGATCTTCTTCAGCTGGAAGAACCCACTGCAGGTCACCCGGTCACCCCCGGCCACCGGATCGAAGATCGCGTCCGCCTTGAGGTGGACGACGCCGTCGTCTCCGAAGTAGATGGGCAGCGCAGGGTTGTCGGTCGTCGACAGCTGCGACCGGTTCGTCGACCAGCCCGTCGACACGTAAGGATCGTCCCCGAAGGTTCCCTGACCGCTGACCGCGCCCAGGGCCTCGTTGACGTGGAACCACTTCCCGTTCCCGGTCAGGAACGCATCGACGACCGTGTCGGCCGTCACGACGTAGCGGAACTCGACCGGAAGCCGTCCTTGGTCGGTGTTGGCTGCGACCGGGCTGGCCAGCGCAACAACCATGACGGCCGCGACCGCGGACACGGTCAGTCCTCGTCTCATCGGGAACACCTCCAGCTCTCCATCCGGCGGTTGCCGGACCCCTCGACGATCCCGGCCACCGGTCGCGTCCGGGTGGCGTACCGGTGGCGCGTACCTCCAGATGCCTCCGATTCCGTGCCGGAGATCCATCTCCCGGACGGTGGGCGCGGGCCCGGTGGCGCGTCAGCCCTGGGGAAGCTGCCAGCTCTGGTTGCCGAGCTCGTCGAACGCATCGACGGCCCCCGAGAGGCATTCGGCGGCCTGGTGGGGACGCTCGGCGAGCGAGCACACCGTGCCGACCGCTTCGAGCGCGTGTCCGAGGACGTTGCGCTCGCCGGCGCGACGCACCATGTCGACCATCGGCTCGAGGCGGGCGAGCAGGGCCTCGGCCTCAGTTCGCCCCGGAACGGGGTTCAGGACCAAGCAGTCGCCGCCGAGGCCGCCGCCGCCTCGACCGGCTTCGCGGTGCCGCCCGACCTGATGAACCACCCTCGTCGTCGCTGACCTCGAGCGGGGCGAGGCCCGGCAACCCGGCCTCGCCATCGCTCATTACCCGACTACTGGTTGCCGCCCCTCATCCCCCACAGCCCGAAAGGTTGCCTCTATGTCCACCCCCGCCTCCCCGCTACACATCGGCCCGACCGAGTACTTCGGCGTGGCCACGATCACCGACGCCGCTCGCCGGGGATCAGTCGCCGCTGATGTTCAGGTAGACGCCGCTGCGGACCAGCTCAGCGGTGGGGTCGCTCATCGCCCCGGCCCAGAACGTCTGCCACTGCTCGTCGGTGGCGGTCGTGTCGGCGTAGGCGCCGTAGGCGTCGAGGTCGGGGAATGACACCGTCACCAGCACGGTCATCGGGTGCGCGCCGACCAGGCACTGCATCGTCCGGGCGAGGCCCCCCATCCGCTCGATGTGGGGCACCGAGGCCATCACGTTGCCCATGAAGTCCATCAGCCGTCCCGGACGGGCGCTCCACTGCGTGGCCAAGACGACCCCGAGGGGCCGATCTTGGCCGGGCTGGAAGCTGGCGTCCACATCGGCGTAGATCGAGCTCTCGGCCTGGACCGCCGATCCCTCGGACGAGGCCTTGGCCCAGAACGCCTGCCACTGCTGGTCGACCCCGACCCTCTGGAGCGAGGCGGCGTGATCAGCGTTGCTGGCGTAGTTGATGACCGAGGCGATGGTCCCGATGTCACCACCGGCGATGGGCTGCAGCGTGATCGCCTGCAGGCCGAGCCGGCGAAGGTGCCCGACGGCCTCGGCGGCTGCGGCCAGGTGATCGTCGAGCCGACCCGGCTGCGTGCGGAACCCGTTGACGGAGACAACTCCCATGACGTTCCCCCTGACGTCGGCGACGCCACCGGAGTGCGGCGCCACGGGCGACGCTACGTCTTCTCAACATCGGTGTCGATCGATCTGGAGGTGCCGACACACCTCGTCGAGCCGTCGACGATCGCTACGGCATATGGGGTGGCAGCATGACGAGGCGCCGAGTTCTTCGGCGGACTCGCCTTCTACCACCACGCCGGCGCCCTCGGGCACGGGCAGCACGTCCACCACTGATGCGGAGATGCCTGGTGCGTGAACCCGGCCCACCTGTCCCTCGAGCACCCGGCGGCGAACGTGGCCGAGTCCAACAGGGACGGCTCCTCGCCACCGTCGCCCTCCTCGAGACGCAGCTCGAGGTCGCCCAGGCGCCGGGCGCAGGCGCGACCGCTCGGTCGCCGAGTTGTCGCACGGTTCCATCGGTCCCTGCGATCAGCGCGAGCGCCTCCAGAACATTGGATTTGCCGGACCCGTTCACGCCGTACAAACAGACCCGTTCCGCCCACTCCAGGCGCAGACCGCTGAGGTTCTTGTAGCTGTCGATCGAGAGCTCGACGAGCTGCGGAACTCGAGGCTCAGGCACACTCACTCCGATCGCGACACCAACAGTCCGCCAACGATTGTCTCTCCGCCTCAGTTTCGCCACCGGAGTAGAGCCGCACCTGTGGGAGGTAGATTCGGGTGATGTGTTCGGCGACGACACGGGTGTGCTGCACCGCAGGCGCCGAACCATCCGCCCCCGCCCCCGTGCACAGACATCGATAATCGCCAAGGGCAGCGCCAGCTTGTAGGTGGCGACCCCCCCCTCATCGATCGCCGGCAATAGCCGCTTGGCGAAGACCTCCGACGTCGTCATCGACCCCGCCCGTCTCGCCGCATCGACACCGCGTCCCATCGCGCCCTGGTCGGGATGCGTCCTGCCGGGTGCCGTCGGGGAACTCTCGTTCCAGCTAACGAGTTGCCCATCAGGCCCGGAGCTTCTCAGGACTGTTCGCGCATCAACCGGTCGAACTGCTCCCAGGTCAACGACGCCACTGGATTGTGAGGGTTCCTGGGTACCCAGTCGAAGGTCGCAGATCGAGGTGCGGTTGTGCTCTGTTGGCAACAAGGGGGTGGGCGGACAGTGAATCGGGGCACGTCCGAGCGTGGGGAGGGGAGCCATGAAGATGCAGAGACTGAGGGGCGCGAGGGTGTGGGCGGCGTTGGCCGCAGGAGCACTGATCGTGGGGTTGGTGGCGGTGACGTCTGCGGGTGCCGTGCCGCCGGCGCAAACGGTTTGTGGCACCGACGACCCGTTCAACCCGGAATTCATCGGGGGTCAGGCCGCGGGGCCCGAAGCCGGTGTCGTGTACACGACGATCAGCGGTGATGTGCTGGTCGACGGCTACTGCGTGATCGGACCTGGGGCTGTCATCAACGGGAACGTCGTCGGCGGTCGCGGGAGCGGCCTCGGCATTGGTCCGCAAGCCCTCGTCAACGGAAACGTCACTCTGAGAGGCGGCAGTCTGTATATGGGCGGACCGGCCGACCTCCTCCCGGACCCGCCCCCCACGGTTACGGGCACCATCGAGGTGTTGAACTCCGTTGGAGTGGGGCTCTTCGGTGGGAGTTCTTACGTCTTCATCGGGGGTGCGGCCGAAGTTGGCGGCGACGTGACCATCAACGGCATCAGCTCCGTCAATATTCAGGCCGAGTGCCTTGTGCCTGGCGGATGTGGCTGGAGCGCTGAGGCCCACATCGGTGGGGACCTGAGCATCAGCAACGTCGGTGGAAGGCCCTACTACGACACCGACGACCCCGACGGCGTTCCCGGCACGGGTGACGAGAGAGTCCTGTGGCTGCACGACTACACGGTTGGCGGGAGTGTCACCCTCACGAACATCAGAGACATCTCTGGGCCGGGCCTGATCCCAGGTGTCACAGCCGGTGTGCTGACAGACAACATGATCGCCGGTGATCTCAGCTGCACGGCTGTTCGCGACCTAGACGGTTGGACCGTCGAGGCGAACACCGTCGGCGGCACGGATTCCTGCTCCGGGTAGGCAACTCGCAGCTGTCCCATGATGGCGCCCGCCTTGTCCTGCAAGCGCTGTCGTCGCCCCTCGACCCCTCCGGTCCGGTTGGCGGCGATGGCGCTCAGGGACGACGAAGGGCCTCGCTTCAACCTGGCCCAGTAGCTCGCTGAGCGGGCGCCCCGCTCGGGCAACCGCTTCTCCGTCTAGTGGCTGCCCAACTGGTGTCACAGGCGGTCAGGGGAGCGCCGTCCTGCCTGCTCACAGCTGGTGCCAGCTCCTGCAGGCCGGGCACGACGTCGCCGGCCACCAGGGAAGAAGAGCTCCGATGCTGGGGCGACACCAGGGGAACAGCAGCTGGGTCGCCCAATTCTTCGGCTCCTGCCCGGCGAGCCACGCAATGGCCACGGGCCGAAGCACCCCACTTTGAGCCGCTCAAAGTCCGAGCAGCTGATGGTGATGGACTGTCGACGTGGTGGCCATGGTCAAGGCCGCATCCGAGCGGTCGTCCTGTCCCAGCCGTCGGCGTGCACCCCAACGTGGGATCGATGTCGGCTACCAGCTGACGAGCCGAGCGGCGTCACGAGTCGGGCACGCCACCTCCTGGATGCCCAGTGGCCACCTAGCCACGATTGAACAAGTCCGGCCTCACCGGCCGCCATCTGGTCCGTCGCCGGGTTGCTGGGTGCGGGCGTCAACCGGATGTTGACGAAGGTCACAGATCTGGGTGCGGTCGTGCCCTGTCGGCAACAGGGGTTGCAGGCGGACAAGGGGATTGAAGGCACGTTCGAGCGAGAGGGGGAGCCATGAAGACCACAGCACCTGAGAAGCGGCCGCAGTCGTCGGCTTCGGAGCAGCCACTTGCTGGCCATTACGCGCTGGTGTGGGGGACTGTGATGGCCCTTGGTGGCCTCGTGTTGTCGATCAATGTCCCCGGTGGCGTCGTCGTGGGAGTGGGCGGCATTCTGCTCATCGCAGGGGTTGTCACCTTCATTGTCGGGTGCGTGCAACGCATTCTCGACCGGGCAAGCCGCGGAGAGTGGGACTAGGCGGGACACCACCCGGTGAGGAGATGTGAGTGGTGGTTGCGGGGAGACCCGCATTCGCCCATGCCGCCTGTTCCTCGTGGCCGACGCGCGACTCCCGTGGAGGACCTGATCCGCTTGCGAGGGCTGGCCCCGAGAGGGGGTGGTTCATGATGTTGAGAACCCGAGCGACGACCAGATGGATGGCAGTGCTGGCCGCGGTGGCCTTGGCGATGCTGGCAGCCGGTTGCGGCTCGGATGACGACGAGACGGCCTCGGATGAGACCTCAACGTCACTGACGACGTTGGTGGAGGGTGACTGCTTCGACGCCCTGAGCGACAGTTCACCAAGCTTGGCTGCCGACTCGTCTGACTTCGCCATCGTCAGCTGCGACGGCCCCCACGATGGCGAGGTCGTCGCAATCGATACCACCGAGCGGGGGTCCGAGTTCGGGTTCTGCCCAGAACAGGTGGGACAAGTTCTTCGATGGCGAGCGCCCGGCTGGATTGGTCCCGTGGTCGTACCGGACCAGTTCGTTCACGGCAGGTGCGGACCCGGAGTTTCTCACGGTTTGCACCGTTGTCAGCGGCGAGACCCAGGTCGAGTGGCTCGAAGCCGGATCTACAAACTGAAACGCGACAGTGCATCGAAGGCACCGTCCCCACGGAGGGAGGTGATGACGTGACCAACGATTCCATGAGGTGTGCGATGAGAGCGCACCCACGGACCTTCGGTCTGCTCTCAATGGCTGCGGTGCTCGTCTTGGTCGTGGCGTCGATGTCGGCCTGCAGCGACGACGACTCCGACACCGCATCCACCGAAGCCACGGTCGAAGAGACAACGACATCCACGGAAGCAACGACAACCGACGACCACGGAGGCAACGACGACCACGGTTGCGGAGGCGCCAAGCACACTGACCGCTGAGACCACCGGCAACGTGGCGGCGAAGTTCGAAGGGGGCCTCGAACCGAGCTCGTTCGAGGTCGAGGTGACCATGGCCGATGGCTCGGTGCGCAGCTTCCCCGCTGATCAGGCGACGCTGCTAGCTCATCTGGCCCGACGGAACATCCGCTGCCGGTACCCAGGTGGTCATTGAAGAGGTCGATGGCCAACAACGGATCACCGGCCCGGCCGAGTAGCGGTCTTCGTTGGCCGCATGAGGATTGAAGGAGGCACCTCACCGTGCGGGGCTGAGTGTATGGAGCGTGACCCCGCGGCGCGACCGGAACGCGACCGAGACGCAACCGAGCGCATGTCTGCTTGTGGGTGCCGGCTCGGTCGCACGCGACGGACACCGTCTTCACTGCACACGGCGGCGGCAACGTCTCGATACGTGCGCCGGGTGGTCGGTTCGGGTTCGGAGGTTCGTCGATGTGGAGACGTCTGGCGGCGCTGGCGGTGGCATGCACTCTGGCTGTGGCGGTCAGTTGCTCGGGCGGCGACGACGCCGCGGACGAGACCTCCGACACTGCTGAGGAATCGGCGGCCCGGGGGGCGGGCGACGTGACCGGCGGGTGGACCGAAGGTGAGATCGAACCGGCGCAGCGGGTGCTGGTGCCGGTCCAGATGTATTGGCTGGGCCGCCACTTCGACCAGGTCGACGACACCACGGCGACCGATGAGGAGATCGATGCCATCTTCGACGCCTCACCCGAAGCCGAAGCTCTCCTGCAGGCCGCCTACGAGACCTATGCGGGACTGCCCGACCAGGTGAAGTACGACCTGTTCGACCCAGACGTGGTGACCGCCGCCAAAGACCTCACCCGCCCACTCGACTCGACGGCCATCAGTCGACGCCTCGCCGAGATCACCACCGCACCCGACCTCGCCCCGACCACCGCGCCGAACCCCCCGAGTGGTCTCACCGCCACCAACGCGTCCCGACCGTCCGACCCGGACAAGGTCGTCCCCGCCGCCTACCAGGTCGTGCTGTCCTGGCAGGACAACGCCTCGAACGAGTCCGGGTTCCACGTGTACCGCTTGGACGACCCCGCCGCCGTCGACGAGGACCCCCAGCTCGTCGGCTCCGCAGGACCGGGCGCCACCGGCTACCTCGACGTGCTGGCCAAACCGCCCTCCAACGACGCCCAGGTCTGCTACCAGGTGACCGCCTACACGACGCTCACCGCCCCCGGGTCGGGACAGGCAACCGACATCGACAGCGGCCCCTCACCGCGAGCGTGCTCGTACTACGCCATCTCCTACCCGCCGCTACCCCCCTCACCCGACTCCGACCTCGACGGGTACCTCGACGACTACGACGGCTGCCCCGCCGCGCCCGCCGAAGGCCCCGATACCTGGCCGCCCGGCTGCCCGGACGGCGATGGGGACGGCTGGATCGACGTCGATGTCCGGACCGACCTGTTGCCCGACGCCAACATCTTCTCGTCACTCGAGCCGAGAGCGAGGGACTCGTGCCCCCAGGACTGGGGAGAGCCCAGGGTTCCCGGCGACGACCTGCCGCCTGCGGGCGGCTGGGGATGCCCGTACCGGTATGCGCTCACCTGGATGGGCATGGACGTGCTGAACAACAGCGGCGTGTTCAGCTACGACTACAAAGAACCAAGCCTGGTCGACAATGAGGTGGGATCACCCGAAGACCCCACCCCCGGCGAGGACCCCTACCTCCTGTTCGCCTACACCAACGGCCGCGTCCAGGGCGTGTGGGCCGACGGGGTCGCATCGTGGTGCTGCGGTGAGGTGAACGTCAACGCCGGCGACTTCCACGAACCCGACGACGACGACACCGGCGAAGCGGACAAACCCGCGCTGCCCACCCTCCTGGCCCGAGGACTCACCGTCTTCCCGGAACCCCCGAACAACCCCGACGACTTCGCCATCATCGACCGGTCCCTCGGGCTCGACCTCATCGTCACGCTCATGGAACGCGACTACACGGCCAAGGTCGAAAAGGACCAACGGGACCCAACGGCGACCTCAACCATGAAAGGACTGGTCCAGTACGGCGCGGCCGTCGCCAGCACCTATGGCAAATGCACGGGAGGCAACGTCACCGGCTGCCTGGCCGGCATCGGCGACAACATCAAGACCGCGATCGAAGCGGCCTTCAGCCTGGGCAACAAGGAGTACATCACGGTCGACGACCCCGACGACCACATCGGCACCGACGTGTGGTTCATCACCGCCGACCAAGCCCGGTTCGCCACCGCCAACGACGGTGTCCACCCCTTCGCCTTCGAGATGCCCACCGACTACGAAGTGACGTGTCTCGGCGTCGAACCCTGCCTCCAGAACAACCCCGACGCCGTCCCCTGGACCATGCGCGCCCGTATGGAGTTCTGTCTCCACCGACAGGGCGCGGTCGCCGCCGAACAGCTCCGCGCCGCCTGCCAGCCCTACGAACCCGTAACCCCCTGGCCGGTCCCATCCACCGGCTTGGACCTCGGCTGATCCAGCCACACCGAACGTGCGCATCGTCGCCATCGTGATCCTCGGCGCCATCACCGTAGCGGGCTGTTCTGCGAGCCGCCCCGACGAGGCCACTCAACCAGCGGCGCGCCCAGCCGACCCGGGCGCCACTCCCGGACACGACGGCCCCACCCCATCCTCCACACCCGCGATCGCGTCGGCGGAGACGACCGTGAACGCCCTCGGTGCGGCGGTCACCCGACTCCGCGACGTCGGGGTCGACGAGCCCCCCGGTCCCGAACTCGAATCGCTCATCGCCGAGCTCGACCAGCACGTCGCCGAGCTCGCCACCTGGGTCGGCCAAACGGACGTGATCGAACTCGAAGACCTACAGACCGTCGACCGGCTGCTGACGACCCTCAACACGGCCGCAGTCGACCTGGATGGCGCGCTATCAGCCCAGGAGCAGAACCGCAGCTTCTCCGCGCAGTACCTCCGCTGCCAACAAGCGCTGCACGATGACCTGGCACAGTTCAACGCCATCAGCCAGGCCATGGCCGACAAACACGCCCAAGCCGCCCGGGACATGACCACGTTGCGCTAGCTGGAACGACGCAGGTCGACACCTCGTCCTCGCCGTATTGCCGCCCACCCGGGCGCAGCAACCTGGCCGTCACGGCCGGGTGCAGCGCGGTCCGCGCTGTTCCCGAGCCGGCCGGCGCGTGGCCGAGCTGGCCGGCCGGGTCGCCGAACTTGAGGCCGAGCTGTGCCTCGGCCAGGAGGTCTAGACCGATGCCACGCCGCCATGGCGCAACCGTCGCGCGCCGTGAACGAGCCCGTCGTCGCAAGCTCGACGCCGACCGCGAGATGGGCCGCTACCGGAACAAGCGCAAGCGCAAGTCGCCTGAGGCTCACGGTCGCCCTGCGAGCGACCGTCCGTAGCCGCCGACTCCTTCGTCGGCGACCCGCAGGTGGGCGGCGAAGAACACCCGCCCCAGGGTGGGGAGCCGGTCCACCACCGGCCACAGCTGGGGACCCAGCAATCCCGTGGGTAGAGCGGGCCGGGATCGCCCGGCCGCCGCCTGCGGAGGTAGCGAAGGCGGTAGTAGCAGGCCTAGTAGCTCGCGATCCGTGCCTCAGTGAGCTTGAGGAGGGTGGGGTCGGCGAGCACGAAGGCCCGCACGTGCTAGATGGTTCGCCATGGCGAAGGACATCCAGCCTTACCTCGACGCCGAACGGAGGCTCTGGGATCACATCGGGGTGACACCGACCGAGCGAGTCGTGACGCTCGCCTCGGGTTCAAATGTGCGTGTCCAGGAGGTCGGAGACGGACCACCGTTCGTTCTCCTCCACGGTGGTTCCATCTCCGGTACGAGCTGGGCCACGCTGGCTTCATCACTCGACGGCGTGCGCTGCATCCTCGTCGACCGGCCCGGGTGCGGACTGTCTGAACCCATCGCGGGCGGGCCGCTCCGGAACCTGCGTGCCGTTGAGCGCTACGCCGATCAGCTCCTTGGTGACGTCCTCGACGCCCTCGGGCTGGAGTCCGCCGCCGTGGGCGCTACCTCTTACGGCGGCCTGTTCGCCTTCCGCGGTGCGGCTGCTCACCCGGAGCGGGTCACCAGGCTCATCGAATACAGCTGGTTGATGGGAGCACCGAGCGAGGGCGCGCCGCTCACCGCCCGGGTCGCTGGTATCCCCGGTCTGCAGTCCGTCATGACCCGCATGCCGATGACTCGAGAGATGGTGAAACGTGCGTTGCGTCAATTTGGACTCGGTCGAGCCATCGACTCGGGAGCGATGGACGATGTCATGCTCGACTGGGCTCACGCCCTCCTGCGGCACACGGACACGCTCGCCAATGACGTCCGTTCGTCCCCCAAGGTGTTCACCCCAATCCGAGGGCAGAACGTCGATCTGCTCCTCGGCGACGACGTCCTCTTGAAACTGACGATGCCCGTTCTGTTCTTGTGGGGCGAGGACGACCCGAATGGCGGTGCGGCGATTGCCCGCACCTTCGCACCGCGCCTACCGAACGCCGACCTTGTGATCGTTCCCGGCGCCGAGCACGCTCCTTGGCTCGATGACCTGGACACCTGCGTCTCGCACTCCCGTTCGTTTCTGCTGAGCTGAGCGCGACGGCTTTCGGGATGGGTCTGCGGCGCGATCCATGACAACTGACCTGCGGTGCCGAGCCGGACCCGACGAACTTTTTGTCGCGTATTTCGAACCCTGCCCCTGATCAGGACAGCAGGACGATTTCGTTGTGCTTTCGACAACGAGTGGGTGAATCACCCCGGGTTTCGTAGAGGCTCTGGCTATTGGGTCACGGCCAGGTCGGCGGTGATGGTCTGACGGTAGTAGTCGGCTTCGTGGGCTGCTGGGGTGGTGAAGCGCCGGCGGCCGTCGAGGATCTCGCCGTGGCGTCGCCGATGGTTGAACCAGTCGACGTATTCGAGGGTGGCGAACTCGACGTCCTCGAGGCCTTCCCACGGGCCGTGCGGGTAGATGAGCTCCCACTTGTAGAGCCCGTTGAACGACTCGATCATCGCATTGTCGTCGCTGTCGCCTTTCGAGCCGACCGACGCGACGATCCGGTTGTCGGCCAGGCGAGGTCCTCACCAACGCGAACGAAGGCACCCACGGGAGAGGGCATTGCACCCCTCGATGCTCCCTCAACCTTCGACATCCCACTCAACCCCACTCTCCGGGCCAGCCGACCACGGATTAGTAGGAGTGAACAGTGACACACGTAGGATTTGGCGACGGTCAATCGTCCCAACCGAAGGGGCAGCGAACCGGTCGATCGAGCACCGGCTCGGTGTGGGCTTCTGAGGGGTCGGGGCTCATGCCGCTTGGCCGTCCGGCAACTAGCGCCCGCTGACACGAAACAGCAGCTTCCACCGCTAGCCTTCTTGCCTACAGAGTGGCCCCGGCGGTGCTGCAACACCCCGGGGCCTGGCCGGAACCCCTGGAGGTCCCGACATGCGCGAGCCTACGCGTCCTCTTTCTGCCCCCTCGCCGAGCGCGCCTCCGGGAGGGAGCGTTCGCACTGGACGGACCACCGCTTCCGGCTTGCGGAGGTGGGCCCCTCCTCGCCAGGAGGGCCTGAGCCATGCGGGGTCACATCCACAAGCGGCTCTGGACCGATCGCGCCGGGCGCACGAAGACCCACTGGTACGTGGTCATCGACGTCGGTCGCACGCCTGAGGGCAAGCGTCGGCAGAAGTGGCACGGGAGCTTCCCGACCCGCCGGGCAGCCGAGGCGTTTCGGGCCGAGCTCGTCCACCAGATGCACTCGGGCAGCTACGTCGAGCCGTCGTCGATGACGGTCGAGCGATGGGTGCGCGACACCTGGCTGCCGTCGATGCGCACCCAGCTCAGGCCGAGCACCTGGGACTCGTACGCCCGCAACTTCGAACTGCACCTGCTCCCCCGCCTCGGCCACCTCCCGCTGCGGGACCTCAACGCGCCGCTCCTTAGCGGCATGTACGGCGAGCTCCTCGAGGGCGGGCGCCGGAACGGCGACGCGGGCGGGCTCAGCCCGAAGACCGTCCGGTACCTCCACACGATCCTGCACAAGGCCCTCGGCGACGCCGTCGACGCCGGTCTTCTCCGCACGAACCCGGCCAGCAGGGCACGACCGCCTCGGACGGCGAGGGTGGCCCCGACCGAGCTCCGGTTCTGGACGCCCGAGCAGCTGCGCACCTTCCTCGACTCGGTCGTGGGCACGCGACTCGAGGCGGCGTGGCACCTGGCGGCGATGACCGGCATGCGCCGCGGTGAGGTGCTCGGCCTGCGGTGGGCCGACGTCGACCTCGACGCCGCCCGGCTCACCGTGCGGCACACGATCATCTCGGTCGCCTACGAGATCCGCGAGTCGACCCCGAAGACGCATCAGGCCCGGGTGATCGACCTCGACCCCGGCACCGTCGAGCAGCTGCGCGCCCACCGGGAGCGCCAGCAGCAGGAGCGGGAGGAGCTCGGGGGCGGATACCACGACCAGGACCTCGTCTTCTGCCGGGCCGACGGCACGCCGATCCACCCGGACACGTTCACCAAGACCTTCACCCGCCTCGTGGCGAAGACCGACCTGCCCCGCATCCGGCTGCACGACCTGCGGCACACGCACGTCACCATCGCCCTGCGGGCCGGTGTCCCCGTGAAGGTCATGACCGAGCGCCTCGGGCACACCTCACCGGCCTTCACCCTCAAGCAGTACGCCCACGCCCTGCCCGGGATGCAGGCCGAGGCCGCCGCCAAGGTCGCTGCGGCCGTCTTCGAGGAGACGACCGCCCTGGCCAGCTGACGCCACCGGGCGCCCGCCACGAGGGCGGCGACGCCACGAGGCGCTGAAGAAGACCGCTGCCGCGCCCACGCCCCCTACCGTCGCCGACGATGGCCGAGAAGCAGAAGTCGCGCCGCAAGGGCCGCCTCGGGCGCCCCGCCGTGTGGCAGGCCCAGAAGCACGGGCTGGCCATCGGCCTGCGCGCCGCCGACTGGTCGTGGGAAGCGATCGCCGACCACCTCGACTACAAGGAGCGCAGCAGCGCCCAGCGCGCCGTGGACAGCGGCATCCGCGGCTCGCAGCTCATCCCCGGCCTCCGATGGGTCCTGGCCAAGCGGATGGAGCGACTGCACCCGCGGCTCATGGCCCTGGTCGACACCCTCCCCCACGACCAGCGCATCGAGGCCGGGGAGATGGAGGGCCGCTCCCACATGCTGCTGCTCCTCCTCCAGGACGCCTGCGGCGACAAGCGGCCGCCGGGCGTCCGCGACGTCGAGGCGCTCCTCCACCGCCGCCGCCCCCGGGACCCCGCCGTCGACCCCGAGCGCGAGGAGCTGTTCAACCTCCGGGTGCTCAGCGCCACCTTCGACATGATGCAGGGCGACCGCTACGCCACCCCCTCCGGCGTCTGCAAGCGGGTCGACAACGAGGTGCGCCGCTACCTCCTCGCCTACACGGTCCAGCTCTACGAGGAGGAGATCGAGGGCCTGCGCGACGCCTGGCACGAGATCGACCTCGCCCTCCGCCGACGCCACCTCGACGCCGCCCACGTCGAGGCCCAGCTCGAGCGCATCACCGCCATCGCCTCCCACCTCGGCGTCATCGAGGACCGGGCCCGACCCCTCGTCCGGCAGCCGGCGACGAAGACCGTACGCGGCACCTGGTTGCCCACTGACGACACCGATGTGCCGCTCTACGACACCGGCTGAGGTTTGACGCCCGTTTGACGCCACCCACGAGGGGCGGCGACGGGCACCACGACAGCAAGGTCCTGACCAGCAAAACGGCCTCCCCGAGCCGGGGAGGCCGTCGCGCGTCCTTCGGAGGGGGGAGCCCGACAGAAGGCCAGGCCCTCACCGCTTCCGCGACGCCGGTTGGTAGTTCGGGCCGGCGGTGACGTCCACCCGGCGCAGGAGCTGCTCGCACGGCGGCTCGAACGTCTCCGCGAACCACCGGGCCCGCTCCTCGCCGAGCAGTTCCCACGGCAGCGTGGTGCACCGGTCGGTGTCGTCCTCGACCCGCTGCCGCAGCGCCACGCCCTCGGGCAGCACCGCCCGCCCCGACGCCAGGCCCTTCGCCTCGAGGGCCGACCACCCGGCGTCGATCTCCTCGGGTGCCGTGCCCCGCGAGATCGGCATCCAGTCGGTCTCGTAGCCCATCCAGGCGTTGTGCAGGATCGACGCCTCGGCATGCCCCAGGCCCGCCGCCACGACGATCGCCCAGTGCGTGTCGCTCCGCCACTCCCGGATGCAGTTCACCGCGTGCCATCCGACAGCAAGGGATCCTCGGGGCGCGGCAGCCGCAGGTGCGCGGCGAAGAACACCCTCCCCAGGGTGGGGAGCCTCTCCACCACCCGCCACAGCTCGGGCCCGAGCTCGACCAGCGGGTCGACGATGCCGGGGGCGTAGGCCCGCAGGCCCTCGACCACCGCCTCGTCGCGGGCCCGCCGGCACGCCCCGAAGCGGGCCGGATCACCGTCGAGCACGTCGAACACCCCTCCCTTCAGCCTCAGCCGGAGTTTGGGTCGTGTGCTTCGGAGAGGCTCGCCACGAGCGTGCAAGCGTCTCGTCCCATCCTTCGTCTGAGGTGAAAGATGCAGCCCGACACCCGACGACGAAGCCACCGTCCGCGGCCAAGTGGGTCCAGCGTGTCCCCGAGGGGTTGACGATTGCTCGCCCACAGCGCCAGCAGGACTCCTGGTAGCCGTCGTCGGTCGCCGCAAGCGCCTGCCAATCGTCCACATACTCCTGAAGCAGCTCTGCTGGCTCCCAGTAGCCGGGGATCAATCGCTCCTGAAAGTCGAGGTACGCCCGAGCGGGACGATGCAGGTGGTAGTTGGATCGGGCGTGGAGAGCAGTGACGAGAGCGTCTCGGACAAGAGGGTTCAGGGCTCGCATCTGTTCGTCTGTCAGGCTGAGTGCCCCAAGCTCCCCTCCGTGGAGCCTTCCTTCGAGGGCATTCCGGACCGACATCGCTAGCACAGCTGCTAGCAAGCGGTCGGCATCACTGAGCGGTGGGGGCTGCTCGCTCATCACTCAGCCGCGCAGCCGATGAGGCTCGTGCTTGGCCCTCGTGGCGATCAAGCCCGACACCAGATCAACTCCCTACCCCTGGCCCCCGCTGGCGTCCTGGACCTTGGTCTTGCCCTGGCTGATCCAGGGCATCATCTCCCGGAGCTTGGCCCCGACGACCTCGATCCGGTGCTCCTTGCCGGCCGCCTCGAGCTCGTGGAACCGCTTCCGGCCGCTCTCCGACTCGGCCACCCATTCGTCGGCGAACTTCCCCGACTGGATCTCGTCCAGGATCGTCTTCATCTCCGCCTTCACCGAGTCGTCGATGACCCGCGGCCCCCGGGTGAGGTCCCCGTACTCGGCGGTGTCCGAGATGGAGTACCGCATGCCGGCGATCCCCTGCTCGTACATCAGGTCCACGATGAGCTTCAGCTCGTGGAGGCACTCGAAGTAGGCGATCTCCGGCTGGTACCCGGCGTCGACCAGGGTGTCGAACCCGGCCTGCACCAGCGCCGTGGTCCCCCCGCACAGCACCACCTGCTCGCCGAACAGGTCGGTCTCGCACTCCTCGGTGAACGTGGTCTCGATGATCCCGGCCCGGGCCCCGCCGATGGCGTCGGCATAGGCCAGCCCGACCGCCTTGGCCTTGCCGGTGGCGTCCTGCTCGACGGCGAGCAGGCACGGCACCCCGCCGCCCTCCTCGTACGTGCGCCGCACCAGGTGGCCGGGGCCTTTGGGGGCCACCATGATCACGTCGACGCCGGCGGGCGGGGTGATCCGCCCGAACCGGATGTTGAACCCGTGGGCGAAGAACAGGGCGTCCCCGTCGGCCAGGCCCGGCTCGATGGCCGACTCATAGATGGCCTTCTGCTCGGTGTCGGGGGCCAGGATCATCACGATGTCGGCCTGCGCCGACGCGTCGGCGATGGACGCGACCGACAGCCCGGCGGCCCTGGCCTTGTCGACCGACCCCGAGCCCTCGCGCAGGCCGATCACCACGTCGATGCCCGAGTCCTTCAGGTTGAGCGCATGGGCGTGGCCCTGCGACCCGTACCCGATGATCGCCACCTTCTTGTCGGCGATGACGCCCCGGTCGCAGTCCTTCTCGTAGTAGATCTCGGCCATCGGGCCACTCCATTCAGGGGTGAAACAGAACCAGTGAAACCTAGTCTCAGCCGACCTCGGGGACCGCTTCGAGGGGCGTGCGCCGGCCCAGCTTGGGCAGGGCGACACGGCCCGTGCGCTGCAGCGACACGATCCCGTAGTTGCCCACCAGCTCCTCGAAGTCGTCGAGCTTGTCGGGGGCCCCCTCCAGCGACACCATCAGCTCGTCGTAGCCGACCGACAGCACCCGACCCTCGAACACCGCCACCAGCTCGATCACCTGGCCCCGGATGGCCGGCGACGCCGAGATGGTGGCCAGCAGCAGCTCCCGCTCGACTGCGGAGCCGGGCGGCAGCTCGTCGATGCGCACCACGTTGATGAGCTTGTCGAGCTGCTTCACGATCTGCTCGAGCGGGGCCGACTCGGCGTCGACCACCACCGTGATCCGGCTGAACCGCTCGTCCTCGGTCGGGGCCACCGCCAACGACACGATGTTGAATCCCCGCCGGGCGAACAGTCCCGCCACCCGGGTGAGCACGCCGGGCCGGTTCTCGACGAGGACCGACAGCAGATGGTTGCGGTTGCCGGCGGGCCCGCTCATCACCGGCCCCCCTCGCCCTGCGACGGGTCGACCAGCACCTCGGTGTTGGTCATCCCCGCCGGCACCATCGGGTACACCTTCTCCCGGGCGTCGGTGCGGAACTCGATGACCACCGGCCGGTCGTCGATCTCGTTGGCCTTGTCGATGGCCGGCTGCACCTCCTCGGGCGACTCGACCCGCATGCCGATGCAGCCCATGGCCTCGGCCCACATCTTGTAGTCGGGCAGGTCGGGCGACAGGTACACCTCGGAGTAGCGCTCCTCGTAGAACATCTCCTGCCACTGGCGCACCATGCCCAGGTAGGCGTTGTTGAGGATGGCGATCTTCACCGGGATCCGCTCGCTGGCCGCGGTGACCAGCTCCTGGGCCGTCATCTGGAAGCAGCCGTCGCCGTCGACCGCCCACACCATCCGGTCGGGACGGCCCACCTTGGCGCCGATGGCGGCCGGCACCGAGAAGCCCATGGTGCCGAGCCCGCCCGAGTTCACCCACGTGTAGGGGTGGTTGAACTTCCAGTACTGGCTCGTCCACATCTGGTGCTGGCCCACGCCCGAGGCGACGATCGTGTCGTCGGGCGTCGAGTCCCGCAGCGTCTCCAGCACGTACTGCGGCTTCAGCGACTCCCCCGGCTCGGACTGCTCGTAGGTGAGCGGGAACTTCTCCTGCCACCCCGAGATCCGCTGCTTCCACGGCGTCTGGTCGGGCTGGGTGACCCCGTTCGACCGCAGCTCGCGCACCGCGGTGACCATCTCCTCGATGACCAGGCGGGCGTCGCCGGCGATGCCGACGTCGGGCCGGCGGACCTTGCCCAGCTCGGCCGGGTCGATGTCGACGTGCACGATCTTGGCGTGGGGGGCGAACCCGTCGACCTTGCCGGTGACCCGGTCGTCGAACCGCGACCCCAGGGCGATCAGCAGGTCGGCCTCCTGCATCGACGTGATGGCCGTGTAGTTGCCGTGCATCCCCGGCATGCCGAGGCACAGCTCGTGGTCGTCGGGGAACGCACCCCGGGCCATCAGCGTCGTGACCACGTGGATGCCGGTCAGCTCGGCCAGCTCGGCCAGCGCCTCGGCGGCCCGGGCCTTGAGGATGCCGCCCCCGGCGTAGATCACCGGGCGCTCGGCGGCCAGGATCAGCTCGGCGGCCTTGCCGATGGCGGCGGGGTCACCGTGGGTCAGCGGGTGGTAGCCGGGCAGGTCGACCGACTCCGGCCAGTACCAGTCCATGGCCGAGCGGGGGTTCTTGGGGTCGACGATGTCCTTGGGGATGTCGACCAGCACCGGGCCGGGACGGCCGGTGGTGGCGATGTGGAACGCCTCCCGGATCACCCGGGGGATGTCCTGGGGGTCGCTGACCAGGAAGTTGTGCTTGGTGACCGGCAGGGTGATGCCGGTGGTGTCGCACTCCTGGAAGGCGTCGGTGCCGATGGCGGCATAGGGCACCTGCCCGGTGATGACCACCATGGGGATCGAGTCCATGTAGGCGTCGCACAGCGGGGTGACGATGTTGGTCGCCGCCGGGCCGCTGGTCACCATGGCCACGCCGGGCCGGCCGGTGGCGTGGGCATAGCCCTCGGCCATGTGGCCCGCCCCCTGCTCGTGGCGCACCAGGATGTGCCGGATCGGGCTGTCGATGATCGGGTCGTACACCGGCAGGATGGCGCCGCCGGGCAGGCCGAAGATCACCTCGACCCCCTCGAGCTCGAGGGAGCGGATCAGGGCTCGTCCACCATCCATCTTCTCGGTCATCTCTCTCTTCTTCTCTCTGGTCTCTTGGTCGAACAGGGGCGGAAAACGCAGTCGACCCCCCGGTCTGGGAGGTCGAGGGAGCGCACGCGGCGAGAAGGGCCTGGCGCGCGCTACGGGAGTACTACGAGACCGGTGGACCGGGTCGTCGTCTCCGAAGCGCTGCGCATAGTGCCCCAAGCCTGCCACCGAACCGGGCGGTTCGGCAACCCGGATGGGCGGATCGGTCGGTCGGGATCGGCGGCGGGCCGCGGGCCCCGTCCAGGTGCGGCTGCGTCCTTTGCGTACCGGAGCACCGTGGCGGTGCCTGGCTACGCACACGATGTCCGGCGGGACGTCGTGTGCGTAGCGGACCACGCTGCCGGTGCGCAGCTACGCATACGAGGGACCCTCACGTCACTCGGGACGCCGCCGCCGCGCCTCTTGCCTTGTAGGCGCGGCGGTCTACAATGCAGACGTGACCGCCGCCGTGACCGCCAAGGTGTCCCATCGGGGCCAGACGAGCCTTCCAGCCGACCTGCGGCGACGGTGGGGCATCGAAGACGGCGGCGAGGTGGGCTTCATCGACCTCGGCGACGCCGCCCTCGTCGTCCCCGGGGGCATCGAGGCCGCTCGCGCCGAGCTGCGCCGTGTGCTCCGCCAGCGGTACGACGAGGGGCTGTCGACGATCGACGACCCCGACCTCGCCGACCAGTAGCCGTTGGCCGCCGCGCGCTCGGTCGTGTTGGACGACCGCCTCCTGATCGAGGAGGTCCTCGTCGGCCTCCCCCGCCGACGGCGTCGGCTCTCACTGCTCACGACCACGTACTGGTACTACCGCGCCTGCCGCGCCGCCGTCGCCGGTGCCGGCGGGCACCTCTCGGGACCGTTCGCCGAACTCCCCGAACGACAACAGAGCGACGCGATCCTCGCCCTGCTGCAGCTCCCCGACCGCGTCGCGCTGCCCGACATGCGAGCCATCGTGCCGGTGATGGCCGACGTCGCCCAGCGTCACCCGCGGTTGAACCTGCTGAACCTGGAGGCGGTCGCCGTCGGCGTCCAGACGGAGAGCACCATCTGGCTCTCCCCTCCGGCCGGTGCCGGCGTCCTCCCGGAGGTCCTCGATGCCGAGGGCGTGCCGTGGCAAGTCGTGGCGCCCTGACGCTCAGTCGTTGCCGTCCGAGAAGAGCGCCCACGACAGGTCGGTGGCGTTCACGGTGGTGTTGGTGAGCAGCACGTTGTCGGCCATCTGCTCGGCGGTCAGCCCCGCCCAGGCGGGCACCGGGTTGGGGGCGTCGGTCGTTCCGGCCAGGGTGGCGACCACCAGGTCGCGCGGGAACGGCAGCGGGATGCCGGGCCAGGCGTGGCCGTGCTCGTCGAGGCGGTAGAGCACGGTGGGGGCCGCACAACCGGTCCAAGTCAGGGTCTCGACCGTGGGCGTCACCTGCTCGACCTCGGGCCCGCCGGTGCAACCGTTGCGCTCGGCCTGCTCGGCCATGAGCTCCTCGGCCGGGAGGAGGCCGTCGGCGGCCCGGCCCTCGTAGGGCGCGACGAGGTCGTCGGTGCCGTGGAAGGCGAGCGCCGGCGTCGCCACCCCCGGGTCGCAGGGCACCGAGCGGGCGGCGCCGACCTGGGAGAAGCCGGCGATGCGATCGGGCAGGGCACAGGCGATGGCCATGGCCATCTCGCCGCCGAGCGAGAACCCGGTGGCGAAGACCCGGCTCGGGTCGATGCAGACCTCGGCCCCGAGCTGGTCGAGCAGGGCGGCGACGAAGGCCGGGTCGTCGACGGTGGCACCGGTGAGGTCCCAACCGTTCACGCCGGTGATGGTCGGGAGATCGACGACCGAGCCCTCGGGGTGGACGACGACGAACCCCTCGGCGTCGGCCTTCTCGTCCAGGCCGTCCATCGCCTGCATGGTGACGGCGTTGGACGTGGCGCCGTGGAAGGAGAGGACGACCGGGGCGGGCGTCGTCGGATCGGCGGACGCCGGCACGTGGACGAGGGCGGTGCGGGTCGTCCCGTCGACGGCGACCTCGAGGGTCTCGGTGGCGGCGGGCGGCGGCGTGGCGCAGGCCGGGCTCGACGCCAGCTCGGTGGTGGTCGTGGCCTCGCCGCCGTCGCCGGCCTCTCCCCCGTCGTCATCGCCCGACGAGCAGGCGACGGTCGCCACCAGCAGCACCGCCACGACGGACACGAACATCGCTCTGCGCACGGCTCCACCCCACTCGGTCGAGATTGCCCGGTGGGATCGTGCGTCTCGGGCCGACGCCCGCCCAGGGCACAATGTCATCGCCGCGGTGCTCGGAGGAGGCGGCCCCTCGCCGGGCGTCGGGAGGGATACCGGGCACCGATCCCACTACCGTCGGGGTGCCGACCGGCGGGAGAGCTGAGGGAGCCGACCATGTACCAGATCCTGTCGACCACACCGAAGAGCGCCATCGACGGGCACGTCGACCTCACCTTCGCCGACCACGACGACTGGGCCGAGGACATGGGCGCCAAGGTGCTGGCCATCCTGGCCGGCGACGACCACTGCGGGCCCTTCGTCGTGCTCAGCTACACCGAGCCCACCGACGTGATGATGCCGTTGGCCTTCGCCCACGCCCACGCCAGCGACAACTGGCGGATCTCGGTGCGGGGCACCACCAACATGGGCCGTGACACCTACGAGCACGGGCAGTTCCGGTTCCACGACGGCGGCGTGCCCTACGCCAGCGACAACTTCGCCTGGGGCCCGGACGGGGGCTACGGCATCATCATGTTCGCCGACCGCCGGGGCTTCGCCATCCAGCCGGTGAAGGCCGAGATCGCCGAGCGGGTGGCGCCCGAGCAGGCGGTCGCCGGCGAGTTCCTGGGCATCGACATGCAGAACCCGTGCCCGGGCGCGCCGGCCATCGCCACGACCATGGGCCCGACGGTCCGCGCCCACCTCGACGGCGGCTTCGACACCGCCGACCAGTGGCCGGTCATCGCGCCCGGGGTGCGGATGGCGGCCGGGCTGGCCGGGGAGCCGACCGCCGGGCCGGTGCTCGTGTTCCTCGACGCCGACGCCGGCACCGAGGTCGTGCCCGCCCGCTCGATCGGCACGGAGACGATCGTGGCCCCCGTGGCCGGGTCGGTCGAGGCCGCCGGTGTCACGCTGGCCGAGGGCGACGTGCGGGTCGAGGAGGCCGGGGTCGACCATCCCGCCCTCGTCGCCGGCCCCGGCGGCGCCCGGCTGGTGGCCATCGTCGCCGACCGGCGGGCCCTGCGCGCCGCGCTCGCCGACGGCACGATGGCCGGCCCGCTGGGGACGGCGCTGTCGACGGTGCTCGACGAGCTCCAGGGCCACTTGCCCCTCACCGGCTCCCCGTCCTGACCACGTCGTCGTCGGGCCCGCCGGGCCACCCTCGCCGACGGGCCTTGCCCACTGAACACGGGTTGTCAGGCGAACATCAGTTCGATACGATGCCGGTGTGGCGTTGGGTCGGCTCCGCGACGAACTGCAGGCAGTGGTGGTCGGCTTCGAGGCCGGCGTCCTCACCGCGGCCGAGGCCCTCACCGCCGTCGAGCTGTTCGCCGAGGTGAAGCGGCTGGCCGAGGTCGGCGAGGCGCTGGCGGCGAAGCGGGTGGACGAGACGAGCGCGTGGAGGGCGGCGGGCGCCCGGTCGGTGGGCCACTTCCTCGCCGGCAGGACCGGCGAGTCGCCCTCGCAGGTCGGGCGCATGGTCGACACGGCCCGGAAGCTCGACCGGCTGGGCGACACCGCCGACGCCGTGCGCACCGGCCAGGTGTCGATCGAGCAGGCCGCCGCCATCGCCGGCGCCGCCGCCATCGACCCGGGCTGCGAGCGCGACCTGCTCGACACCGCCCGCTCGTCCGACCTCGGTTCCCTCAAGAAGGCCGCCGCCCGGGCCCGAGCCGCCGGCGACCGCCACGACGAGCAGCGCCACGCCCGCCAGCGGGCGGCCCGCGAGTTCCGCATGTGGGTGGACGACGACGGGATGGGCAACGCCCGGTGGCGCACCACGCCCGAGGAGTACGCCGAGCTCCAGGCCATCCACGAGCGCTTCCGCGACGAGGCCTTCGAGGCGGCGAGGACGGCGGGCCGGCGAGACCCCGAGCGGCACCTCGCCTCCGACGGGTTCGCCCGGCTGCTGCGGGCGGCGGCGGGTTGCGGCGAGCAGCGCGACGGCTCGCCGGCCAAGAAGGACGTGCGGCTGTTCGTGCTCGTGTCCGACACCGCGCTGCTGCGGGGACGCACCGAGCCCGGGGAGACCTGCGAGATCGTGGGCACCGGGCCGGTGCCCGTCTCGGTGGCGAAGCAGGTGTGCGGGCCCAACCCGTTCGTCTCGATCATCGAGACCGACGGCACCGACGTCCACCGGGTCGTGCGAGCCGGGCGGCGGATCGCCCCCGAGATCCGTGATGCCCTGTTCGTCCGCGACCGGGGCTGTGTGGTGCCGGGCTGCACCACCACCCGGCGGCTCGAGGTGCACCACGTCGTCCCCTACGCCGAGTCCCGCCAGACCCGCCTCGACGAGCTGGCGACCGTGTGCGCCCACCACCACGACCGCATCAGCCACGACGGGGCCGTGCTGGCCGGCGGGCCCGGCCAGTGGCACTGGCGACCCCCGCCTCGACCCGACGACGACGCCCGAGCCGGGCCCTGACCCGAACGGTGAGGGCAGAGCGGCGACGGCTTCCTGTCTCTCTCCGACGGCTTCGCCCAGGCCGGTGTGATCTGGTCCACCTGGGGAATCTGCGAAGGCCTCCCATGGGCGAAGCCGTTCCTGGGCACCGCCACTGGAACCTTCGTGACACCGGGAACCGTGCTCGACCTCGCCCTCGCGAGTCGCTGGGGAACCACGGCCGAGGTGACCCTCACCCAGGGCGGCCAGGTGATCGGCGGGGTGCAGTCCGACGTCTTCACCCTCCCACCCGCCGGCCCACCTCCGACGGCTTCTCCCCGGTTCACCGGCTGACGGCAGCGCCGCTCGCCGACCGCATCACCCCCGACGGTGCGACCCGCGGCGAACGACAGTCGAGACCGAGCACCGTGCTGCTGGTGACCGGCGTCCTTCCCGGCCACTCACTAGCATCTGCCGGACGGCCCACCCGTCTCGCCGAAGTCAGGGGGCCACGTCCGTGGTCGAGCCCATCGTGAAGGTCGAGCACCTCCACAAGCGCTACGGCGACACCGTCGCCGTAGCCGACGTCAGCTTCGAGGTGCGGCCGGGTGAGATCTTCGGGATCCTCGGGCCGAACGGCACCGGCAAGACCACCACCGTCGAGTGCCTCCAGGGGCTGCGGACCATCGACGGCGGCACCGCCCGCGTGCTCGGCTACGACCCGACCCACCAGGCCGAAGACCTGCGCCACCACATCGGCGCGCAGCTCCAGGAGTCGGCCCTCCCCGACCGGATGCGGGTGGGAGAGGCGCTCCGCCTGTTCTCCTCGCTCGAACACGGCGGACCGCCGTGGGAGGACGTGCTCGAGCAGTGGGGGCTCGCCGAGAAGCGCGACGCCCCCTTCGCCAGCCTCTCCGGCGGCCAGCAGCAGCGCCTGTTCGTGGCGCTGGCGCTGGTGAACGCCCCCGAGCTCGTCTTCCTGGACGAGATGACCACCGGGCTCGATCCGGCGTCGCGGCGGGTCGCCTGGGACCTCATCGACCGCGTCCGCCAACAGGGCACGACCGTCGTCATCGTCACCCACTTCATGGACGAGGCCGAACAGCTCTGCGACCGCATCGTGGTCATCGACGACCACCGCGTCGTGGCCAACGGGACGCCCGCCGAGCTGGTGGCCAACGTGCGGGGAGCCAGCCGGGTCACCTTCAGCACCGACGGCGACGTCGGCTTCCTGCCCGACGTCCCCGGCGTGACCGGCGTGGCCCGCACCGGCCGCCGCTACGAAGTGACCGGCACCGGACCCCTGCTCGCCCAGGTCGCCGCCGCCCTCGTCGCCCGCGGCATCGCCCCCGACGACCTCGACGTCCACCGGGCCACCCTCGAAGACGTCTACCTCGAGCTCACCGGCGGCCCCGAGTGATGGGCACCGACTGATGGGCACCGACTGATGGGCACCGACTGATGGGCCCCGCCCTCCGCCTCGGCTGGCTCGAGATCAAGCTGCTCATGCGGGAGCCCCTGACCCTCGTATTCTCCCTGGCCCTGCCCCTGATCGTGCTGCTGATCCTCGGCGGCGTCTTCGGCAACACCCCGACCTCCGAGGGCGAGGAGATCTTCTACCGGGGCGTCGGCCCGATGTCGTACTACGTGCCGGCCTACCTCGCCCTCGTCGTCGCCTCGGTGTGCGTCGTCAGCATCCCCACCCACCTCGCCGGCTACCGCGAGCGGGGCGTGCTCAAGCGGTACCGGGCGGCGGCGATCGGCGTGTGGACCATCGCCGGCGCCGTGCTGATCGTCGCCGCCACCCTGTCGGTGGCCAGCGCCGTCGTGCTGCTGGTGGCCGCCCGCATCGTCTACGACTTCTCGGCCCCCAACTCGCTCCTCGGCGTGGTCGGCGTGTTCGCCTACCTCGTCGTCGGCTTCACCGCCATGGGCCTGCTGCTGGCCAGCGTGGCTCCCACCGCCCGGGCGGCCCAGGCCATCGGCCTCGTCATCTGGTTCGTGATGCTCATGCTCGGCGGCGCCGGGCCGCCCCGCGAGGTGCTGAGCACCGGCATGGAGGTCGTGTCCGACGCCACCCCGCTCTGGCACGCCGTGGAGATGATCCACGGGCCCTGGCTCGGGCTCGACCCCGGCTCGGGCTGGCTGGTGTTCACCACCATCGCCGTCGTCAGCGCCGCGCTCGCGCTGTGGCTGTTCCGCTGGGAGTAGGGCGGCGGCTCAACCGGTGAAGCGGGGCGTCGCCGCCGCGGCCGCGGCCGCGGTGGTCGGCGGCACGGGGGTCGTCGGCGTCGTCGGCGACGACGGGAGCTCGCACACCGCCGCGGGGACGTTCACGGCGATGACCCCGAAGTCCCGGCTGGCCTCGTCGCCGCCCACTCCGCCGACGGCGACGGCCAGGGTCTGCTGGCCGCCCTCGATGGTCACGTCGATCGTCGGCTGCTGGGTGGTGCCGGCCGGCAGCACCCGGAGCTCGTCGGTGCCGGGGAGCTGCAGCGACGTGATCGGCTCGCCGTTGGGCAGGTCGACGGCGACGTCCTCGCCCCGGAAGGTGGCGTCGAGGGTGAAGGCGTTGGCCCCGTTGATCACCGTGAGCAGGCCGTCGGCCGAGTCGGGGTCGAGACACTCGGGGAACGAGTAGACCCCGAACCCGACCTGGGCCCCGCCGACGTCGTTGGCCCCGTTGTAGGCGAGCACCAGGTCGAAGGGGATCACGCCGATCACTTCGTCGACGAACGACAGCTCGTCGCACACCACCGGGTCGGCGGCGATGCCGATCTGGATCCGGTACGTGCCCGGCTCGAGCGACAGGAACGTCCCCGACTCGACCGAGGCCTCGAACACCTCGCCGTCGAGGCAGATCGAGAGGTCGACCGGCGCCAGGTTCGATCCGTAGAGGGCCGGCAGCAGCACCGCCGGACCCGGCGACGGCGCACCCGCCCCCGCCGTCGCCACGGCGGGCGTGACCCCCACCACGGCGACGAGCAACCCGACCAGGACGCCGATGCGACGGAGCATGGGCGGAGCGTAGACGAGCCGGTTTCCCGAGGCCGGGAACCGATTACGCTCCGGCCACCGGGGGCACACCGGTCCATCCGTCCGAACCGGGAGAGAACGTGCCGGGCATCCGCTACGTCTGCGTCTCCGACCTCCACCTGGGGGCCGACAACAGCGTCCTCACCAACCTCGACCACGACGGTGACCACGCCGACGGCCCGGCGCCCCTGCTCGTCGCCGTCCTCGACGCCCTGCGGGGCCTCATCCGGGACTCCGGCACGACCGAGCCGCCGACCCTCGTCGTCCACGGCGACCTGTTCGAGCTGGCCCTCACCACCACCGAGATCGCCGCCGACACCTTCGGCCACCTCGTCACACAGGCCTGGGGCGACCCGTCCGACCCGCTGTTCGGCCCCGACCCGGTCTTCGTGCCCGGCAACCACGACCACCACCTGTGGGAGATGACCCGGGAGCACCTCTACGAGGACTACGTGCGCCGCAACCCGCCCGGCAACCCCCTCGGGCCGATGGAGCACGTGACCGCCATGCGGCTCGACCGGAACCGCCCCCACGAGCACGAGCCGTTCGTGTCGGTGCTCGCCCGCCGGGCCCTCGGGGCCACCGACGCCGACGGCTCGGCCCCCTACTTCCGGGTGGTCTACCCCAACCTCGGCCTGGCCGACCTCGACCCCGCCCGGTCGGGCGAGACCCCCGACCACCCGCCCGAGCGGGCCGTGGTCGTCACGCACGGCCAGTACCTCGAGCCGATGTACCGGGCCATGTCGTTCCTGCACAACGTCGTCACCCCGTCGCGGCCGCCCCGCCTCGACGTCGCCGCCCTCGAGGGCGACAACTGGGCCTGGATCGACTTCTTCTGGTCGACCATGGGCCGCTCGGGCGAGGGCGAGGGCGCCGAGGCCGACCAGACCGACGCCGTCCCCGTCCTCTACGAGCTCCTCCAGGACCCCCGCTCCATGGAGGCCATCGTCGACCGGGTCATCGACGACCTCCTCCCCCGCAACCGCTCGCTCGCCCGGTCGTTCGAGCGCTGGGGCCTCAAGCGCATGGGCCGGCGCGCCGTGGCCATGGCCGCCCACCGCGAGCGGCTCCACGCCGACGTCCTGTCCCCCGCCGCCACCACCGGCCTCACCCACTACCTCGACCACCCGGTGCGCCAGCAGCTCGTCGACGAGATGGGTGGCGTCCCCCGGCGGGTCGACCTCGTGTTCGGCCACACCCACAAGCCGTTCGCCGGTCGACGACGACCCACCGGCTATCCCGGGCCCGTCGTCGCCCACAACACCGGCGGCTGGGTCGTCGACTCGGTCCACCCCGAACCGGTGAAGGGCGCCGCGGTCACCCTCGTCGACGACGACCTCCACGTCACCGACCTGCGCATCTACCGCCAGGAGGTCGACCCCACCGCCTACCGGGTCGCGGTGATGCCGGTGAACGACGCCCTCGACGAGCCCAACCCGCTGCAGGACTGGCTCGCCGCCGCCGTGGACCCCGAGGCCGAGCCGTGGGCCGGCGTCTCCCGGCTCGCCGCCGAGACCGTGATCGCCCGCCAACGCCAACTCGAGAACCGCATCCGCCGCGGCACGAAGGCGGTGCGGAACATCCCCCCGATCGGGCCGCGAGGATGGTGACCGTGAGGCAGGGCGAGGCGACCCGGATCGCCATCCTCTTCACCGACATCGAGAGCTCCACCCGCAACTGGGAGGAGTCCCCCCAGGCCATGGCGAGCGCGCTCCGCCGCCACGACGATCTGGTGCGGGAGGCGGTCGCCGCCCACGACGGGCAGATCTTCTCCACCGGCGGCGACGGGTTCGGCATCGCCTTCGCCACCGCCGACGACGCGGTGCGCGCCGCCTTGCACATCCAGCGGGGCCTGCACACCGCCGAGCTCGACCTGCCCATCCGCGTGCGCATGGGCGTGCACACCGGCGAGGGCGAGGCTCGTGACGGCGACTTCTTCGGCCCCGACCTCAACCGCGGCGCCCGCATCATGGCCGTCGCCCACGGCGGCCAGATCGTCATCTCCGCCGTGGCCGCCGCCCAGCTCGGTGAGCTCCGGACCCCGCTGATGGGGCTGCGCGACCTCGGCACCCACCGGCTGAAGGACATCCTCACCCCCGAGCACATCCTCCAGATCACCGTCCCCGACCTGCCCGCCGACTTCCCGCCGCTGCGCACCCGTCGCACCGGCAACATCCCCCACACCCGCCCCGTCGCCATCGGTCGCACGGGCGAGGTGCACCACGTCGCCGAGTCGTTGGCCGGCCAACGACTCGTCACCGTCGTCGGCCCGGTCGGCCCGTCGGCGGCCGCCATCGCCCTCGGCGCCGCCCGCGCCGCCGACGAGCACTACCCCGACGGCACCTGGCAGGTCGACCTCGCCCCGCTGGCCGCGGCCGTCGACCTGGCCCCCGCCCTCGCCGCCGCCCTGGCCGTCGAGGTGCCCGCCGGCGACGACCCGTGGGACCGCCTGACCGAGGCCCTCGCCGGCCGCGACGTGCTCGTCGTGCTCACCGGCGGCGACCTCGGGGGGACGCTCGACGAGGCCGTCACCGAACTGCTCGCCCGCCTCCCCAACGCCTCGGTGCTGGTGGCGGCGTCCGCACCCCTCGGCCTCGACGGCGAGCGGACCGTCGTGCTCGAACGCCGAACCCTGCCCCCCGACCTGGCCCGCCTACGAGCCCAGACCCTCGTGGGCCGAGGCGCGGCGCTGGCACAGCTGCGCGCCGAGGTCGCCATCGCCCACGACGGCGGCGCCCGCCGGCTCGTGCTGGTCGGCGGCGAGGCGGGCATGGGCAAGAGCCGCCTGGTCGCCGAGGTGGCCGAGGAGGTCACCGCCGGCGACGGCCTCGTGCTGCGGGGCGCCTGGTCCGAGGAGGGCGTCGGCGACTACGAGGCCGTCAAGGAGGCCTTCACCCGCCATCTGCAAGAGATCGACCCCGACGACCTCGACGACCGCTTCGGCGACCTCCTCCCCGGCGTCGACGCTCTCCTGCCGTCACCCGGCGCGGCCAGCGACGCCGACCGCTTCGCCCTGCTCGACACCCTCGACCAGTGGCTCGCCCGGCTGGCGGCGGTGCAGCCCGTGCTCCTGTGGCTCGACGACCTCCAGTGGGCCGACCCGTCGTCGCTGCAGGTGCTCCTGCACCTGGCCCGCTCCCCCCGTCCCGGCGCCATCGCCGTCGTCGCCACCTACCAGCCCGCCGCCCTCGCCCGCGGCGACGAGGTGTCGATCGCCCTCACCCAGCTCCGCCGGGAGCCCGGCTACGAGCGCCTCGACCTCACCGGCCTCAGCCCCAAGGACTCCGGCCGGGTCGTGCAGCAGACGGTCGCCGCCGAGCTCACCCCCCGCACCGTGTCCCTGCTCCACGAGTGGAGCGGCGGCAACCCGTACTACCTGCAGGAGCTGGCCCACCTGGTCGACGAGGCGGTCGTGCCCGGCCCCGACGGGGTGGCCGTCGCCGACCTCGGCCAGCTCGGCGTGCCCGAGTCGCTGCGCGACGTCGTGCAGTGGCGTCTCGCCCGCCGCGAGCCCCGGCTGCGCGAGGTCCTCACCGCCGCCGCCGTCATCGGCACCGCCTTCGACACCGGCACCCTCGCCGCCACGCTCGACGCCCCCGTCGACGAGATCGACGAGCTGGTCGACGAAGGCGTGGCCATCGGCTTCCTCGACGACGTGGGCCTGCGCGACGACGAGCTGCGGTTCGGCAAGGACCTCGTCCGCCAGGCCCTCTACGACGAGCTCACCCCCCGCCAGCGGACCCGCCTGCACCGGCGGGTGCTCGACGCCCTCCTCGCCCAGACCGACCCCGACCCCGGCGCCGTCGCCCGCCACCTGTGCATCGTCGCCGGGCCCGACGACCTCGCGCGCACCGTCGAGTACGCCAGCGTCGCCGCCCGACGGGCCATGGACCAGCTCGCCTACGAGAACGCGGCGCGCCACTACGACGACGCCATCGCCGTGCTCGACCGCTACCCCGACGTGCCCGCCCCCCGGGTCGAGGTGCTCGTCGCCGCCGGCGAGGCCCACACCAAGGGCGGCGCCATCGCCGTCGGCCGCGAGCGCCTCCGCCGGGCGGCGGCCGACGCCATCGCCGGCGACCAGCCCGATCTCCTCGCCCGGGCCGCCCTCGTCTGGGGCGGCGTGCCGCCCGCGTCCCCGCCCGCCGACCCCGAAGCGGTCGAGGTGCTCCAGGCCGTCATCGACCGCCACCCCGGTGACCGGCCCGAGCGGGCCCTGGCCCTCGCCCGCCAGGCCGAGTGGCTCCACCGCGAAGAGCCGTACCCGCGCCGACGGGCGCTCGTCGACGAAGCCGTCGCCATCGCCGTGGCCGTCGACGACCCCGACGTGCTCGGGTGGGTGCTCAACTCGGGGGTGCAGGCCCTCCACGGCCCCGACGAGGCCGACGGCACGGTGGGCGTCGCCGAGCAGATCGTCGCCCTCAGCCACCGGGCCAAGGACGACGAGCTCGCCTTCCAGGGGTGGAAGATGCTGCTCAGCGGCCTGTTCGCCGTCGGCCGCCTGGACGAGACCCAGGAGGTGGCCGCCACCGTCCGACGGCTGGGCGACGCCCTCCGCCAGCCCGAGTACCTGCGCATCGCCATCATGTGGGACGCCACCGTGGCCACCTTCGAGGGCCGCTTCGACGAGGCCGTCGAGCTCGCCAACGAGGCCCACACCGTCACCCTCACCGGCGACCACTCCCAGGTGGGCGACATCCAGCTCATGCTGCGGATCCCCCGGTTCGGACTGCGGGGCGCGTCCCCCCGGGTGCGTGAGATCCTCGTGGGCACCGGCTTGGCCGACGTGCACCCGATGCTCGCCTGGTACCACGCCGACGCCGGCGACCTCGACGCCGCCCGGGCCCTGCTCGAGGCCGACGGCTTGGTGGAGCGGATCGCCGCCCGCCGGTGGTACATGTTCTGGGCCGAGATCGCCGGCTACGGATCGGCGGCCGCCGCGCTCGGCGACGTCGACCGGGCCCGCCGGCTCCGCGACCTCGTCACCCCCTACCGGGGCAACAACGCGGTGCTCGGCATCGCCGCCTTCCTCGGTGCCGTCACCCACCACACCGGCGTGCTCTCCGGCGTGCTCGGCGAGTGGGACACGGCCGTCGACGACCTCACCGACGCCGTCGCCCACCACCGGGCCATGGGCGCCCGCCCGTGGACGGCGCTGTCGCAGGTCGAGCTGGCCCGGGTGCTGCGGGCGCGAGCGTCGGCCGGCGACCGGTCCCGAGCCGACGAGCTGATCGCCGAGGCGGTGCCGGTGGCCGAGGAGCTCAGCCTCCGGCCGGTGCTGGCGCGGGCGCAGTCGTCGTAGCGCGCTCGAGGTGGGCCAGGACGGCCGGGAACACGTCCTCGTGGGCGGTGCGGCCGACCAGGCCGTCGAGGTGGGCGTAGTTCGGTAGCGAGGTGGAGCTGTAGAGCGACGGGTCGTTGTGCGACCGCAGCCACTCGAGCGTGGCCTCGGTGCCCTCGGGCCGGAAGATGTAGTTCTGCTCCCCGATGATGAAGTGGATCGGGAGGGCGAACCGCTCGGGGCTCTGCGTGTACACCGGCGCCCCGTCGACGTCGACGCACTCCCGGCGCCGCATCATCGTGGCCAGGTGGGCCAGCGACTCGGTGTTGCCGTAGCCGAAGGCGTCGACCAGCGACCGGTGCGTCGCGTCGTTCAGCTCGGCGTGGGTGTGGGTGCAGCCGAAGACCCCGTTGATGAACCGGCACACCGATTCGCCGCAGTGCTCGTTCGAGGGCATCGGGAGCAGCCCGAGCGCGGCGTCGGCCAGCACGTCGCCGATCGAACGACGGGTGTCGGGGGCGACGCCCCGAATCCCCAGCCGGTTGACGAGGGCACCGACCCGCAGGGTGCACTTCAGCTGGTTGAACATCGACGTGTGGGGGTGCAGGGAGAACTGCGAGCACACCGCGGCGTGCACGCCCTGCAGGCCGACGCCCAGGGCCATGAGCAGCGACGACGAACCGACGCAGTGGCCGAAGGCGGCGACCGACTCGGCGCCGGTGCGGGCCCGCACCTCGGCAACCGCCTCGGGCCAGTCGGTGACGGCGACGTCGTCGATCGTGAACGCGGTGCGCGACGACGGCAGGTCGATGCTGGCCCGGTAGTCGAACAGCCACACGTCGTAGCCGGCCTCGACCAGGAACTCGGTGAGGTTGGTCGGCGTGGTGCGCCCGAGGTAGGAGCGGGCGGCCATGCTGAAGCCGGGGGCGAGGAGCACCGGACCCTTGGTGCCGCCCCGGTACCGGGTGAGCTTGAGTCGGGCGTCGAGCCCCACCGGCACCGCGCCGGTCTCGACCAGCACCACCGGATGCACCCCCGCCTCGGCGGCGGCGGCGTCGAGGTCGACCTCGTGCCAGGTGCCATGGGCGTCGGCCCAGCGCACCTCGGGCTCGGGCAGCCGGAGCGCGCGGCCGTCGCCGTCGGGAGGGGCGTGGGGGTCGGGTGGCGGCGCGAACCGGTCGAGCTCGGTGACCAGGCCGCCGAACACGTGCAGCAGCCGACCGGCGAACAGCCGCACGAACGTGAGGCGGGCGGCCAACGCCGCCCGCGTGGTGGGGGCGACGACCTCCATGCTCGACATCTGCCGGGCGAAGTCCGCCGGTGAGATCCGGATGACGCCGACGCCGACCTTGGTGTCGCCCTCGGTGACGGTGACGTAGAGGGTGGTGGTCTCGGGCCAGGCCCGCCATGGCGGCCCGTAGCGGATCACCTTGATGCCCTCGAACTGGAAGCGGCGACCGTCGACGGTGACGAGCGGCAGTGAGTAGTGCATGTGCCAGGTCTCGACCTCGTCGGGCACCGGGTCGAGCAGCTGCATGGAGCCGTCCTCGATGAGGAGCGGCTCGGCCGACAGGGCCGGGGCCTCGACGGTGCCCACCACCGACAGGCGGGTCGCGATGTCGGCCCGCAGGGCGTCGAGGTCATCGACCACGATCTTCAGCACGAACTCGAGGGGCGTGCTGCCCGTCGGCCGCTCGTCGCGGTCGGGGGCCAGGGTCAGCTGCCCGGGCGGCGCCATCCAGCCGGCCATCTTCTCGGTGAACCACAGCCGGGTCCGCTCCCCCGGGCCGGGCGGCACCGCGCCGGTCGAGGGGAACGCCACCGTCGGTGCCGGGTCGGGCCCCCGCAGCGGCCCGGGCTCGTCCTCCACCTGCACCCACCCGCGCTCGCGCACCAGCGCGTCGGCGCTGCGCTCGGCCAGGGCCGAGATGGTGAGGAGCGGGTTCACGTCGAGGGGCCGAGGCACGACCGACCCGTCGGCCACGAGCAGGCCCTCGTGGACCTCGCCGCCGGTGGGCCCGGCGAACACCCGGCCGCGGTCGTCGACCACGCCGTGCTCGGCGTCGTCGCCCATCACGCACCCACCCAGGGGGTGCACGGTGATGAGCGAGTAGCCGGCTTCCTTGCTCCACGCCGGCTGGGCCAGGTAGGCCCCGCCGAGGGCGCCGGCGGCGGTGCGCAGGGCTTCGTTGTTCGACTCGAACACGGGCTGGCGGCCGACGTCGCGCCAGTCGACCTCCACCCCGTGGCGACCGAGGCGCAGCTTGCCGTCGCCGTCGTCGCTGCTCATGACCAGGTAGGTGAGGGTCCGCTTCGTCGCCCGACGGGCGGCGCCGGCGGCCAGCCGGACGCGGGCCGCCACCCCGAGGTCGCGGCGGGCGAGGGTCGCCAGCGTGGTCGCGGCCGGCACCAACGGCGCCAGGACGCCGGGGATCGAGCCCTCCTCGACGGTGACCTCGTCGGCGGCGGTGGCCCCGGGAAGGTCGATGCGCCCGGTGATGGTCGGCCCCACCGCGCCGGTGGGCGGACGGGCACCCCACCCGACGGCGTCGACGTCGACGTCGGTGTCGTAGGCGAACCCGAGCACGTCGCCGTTGCCGTTGAACCGCTCCCCCAGCCGGTTCGACGTCCGGAGGCCGGCCTGGCGCGAGCGCAACAGGATCTCGGTCGACCCCAGGGTGCCGGCGGCCAGCACCACGACGTCGGCCGACACGACCATCGGCGGCGCGTCGAACTTCTCGCGGCCGCCGTCGGACGGCATCAGGTCGACGAGCCACCGATCATCGACTCGTCGCACCTGTCGCACCTCGACCTCGGTGAAGATGCGGGCGCCGTGGGCGTGGGCGTCGGGGAGGTAGTTCATGAGCACCGTGTTCTTGGCCCCCACGTTGCAGCCCGAGCAGCAGTCACCGCACAGCGTGCACGCCTCCTGGTGCACGCCGACGGCGTTGGGCCCCGACGAGAACGTCACGTTGATCGGCGGCCGGGCCATGGTCGTGCCGAGCGCCGCCGCCCCCTCGGCCAGGCCGTCGAGCTTGGGCAGGGTCGGCCACGAGTCCGGGTAGCGACGAGCGCCGAGCACCTTCTCGGCCCGGTCGTAGTAGGGCGACAGGGCGTCGGCGTCGTCGCGCAGCACCGTCGGCCAGCGGGGGTCGGCCAACACCTCGGGCGCAGCCCGCAGCGACACGTTGGCGTTGATGAGCGACGTGCCGCCGAGCCCGCAGCCCACGAGCACGCTCTGGCCCTGCGACAACCGCATGTCGAACAGGGCGGTCGACCGGCCGAACCGGCCGAACGCCGTGCGCACCTGCACGTCCCGGCCGGCCCCGGTGAGCTTGTTCGGGAACGCACCGGGGTGGCGCTCGGGCCCCCGCTCGAGCACCACGACGTCCCGGCCGGCCCGCGCCAGGCGCGCCGCCATCACCGCGCCGCCGTAGCCGGACCCGACGATCACGACCTCTTCGTGCGCCTGCAGTTCGTTCAGGGACGACGACAGTCGCCTCGTGCCGCTCGCCCCGCCCATCGGTCGCCCCCCTCGCTCGCTGGTCCGAGCCGGGCGGGTCAGGCCTCGGTGATGGCCCCCCGCTCCGCACCCTGGGCCAGCTTCGCGTACTTGGCCAGCACCCCGCTCGTGTACCGCGGCTCGGGCAGCTTCCAGTTCGCCTTTCGGGCCTCGATGGTGGCGGCGTCGACCATCAGGTCGATGGTGTGGTTCCGCACGTCGATGACGATGCGGTCGCCGTCGGCGACGAAGGCGATCGGCCCGCCGTCGACCGCCTCGGGGGCCACGTGGCCGATGCAGAACCCGTGGGTGCCGCCCGAGAACCGGCCGTCGGTGACGAGGGCGGCGTCGGCGCCCCGGCCGGCGCCCTTCATCGCGCCGGTGACGGCCAGCATCTCGCGCATGCCGGGGCCTCCCTTCGGTCCCTCGTAGCGGATGACCACCACGTCACCGGGCTTGATGGCCCCGGCGAGGATCTCGTCCATGGCCGCCTGCTCGCCGTCGAACACGCGGGCGTTGCCCTCGAAGCGGTCGAAGTCGATGCCGGCGACCTTCACCACCGAGCCGTTGGGGGCGAGCGAGCCGGTGAGCACGGCGATGCCGCCGACCTCGTGGATCGGATCGGAGAGCCGGTACAGCACGTCGCCGTCGGGTCCGGGCGGGTCGAGCGCCAGCAGGTTCTCGGCCATCGTCCTGCCGGTCACGGTGAGGCAGTCACCGTGGAGCAGCCCGGCGTCGAGCAGCTCCTTCAGCACCACCGGCACGCCGCCGATGCGGTCGAGGTCGGTCATGTGGTACTTGCCGTGGGGCTTGGTGTCGGCGATGTGGGGCACCCGCTTGGCGACCCGGTTGAAGTCGTCGAGGTCGAGCTCGACCCGGGCCTCGTTGGCGATGGCCAGCAGGTGCAGCACGGCGTTGGTCGAGCCGCCGAGGGCCATGACCACGGCGATGGCGTTCTCGAACGCCTCCTTGGTGAGGATGGCGCGCGGGCGGATGCCGGCCCGGAGCAGCTCGACGACGGCCCGGCCGCTCTCGTAGGCGAAGTCCATGCGGCGACGGTCGACCGCGGCCGGCGACGCCGAGCCCGGCAGCGACAGACCGAGGGCCTCGCCCACCGACGCCATGGTGTTGGCGGTGAACATGCCCGCGCACGAGCCCACCGTCGGGCAGGCGTTGCGCTCGATCCGGTCGAGCTCGTCGCGGCTGATGACCCCGGTGGCCTCGGCGCCCACCGCCTCGAACACCGAGACGATGTCGAGCACCTGGCCGTTGCAGTTGCCGGGCAGGATCGACCCGCCGTAGAGGAAGACCGACGGCAGGTCGAGCCGGGCCATCGCCATCATCATCCCGGGGTTGGACTTGTCGCAGCCGGCCAGGGTGACCATGCCGTCGAACCGCTCGGCGTGCATCACCGTCTCGACCGAGTCGGCGATCACCTCGCGCGACACGAGCGACGCACGCATCCCCTCGTGGCCCATCGAGATGCCGTCGCTCACCGCGATCGTGGTGAACTCGATCGGGAAGCCGAGGGCGTCGCGCACGCCCTCCTTGGCCCGCTTGGCCAGGTCGCCGAGCGGCATGTTGCACGGCGTCACCTCGTTCCACGACGAGCACACGCCCACCTGGGGCTTGTCCCAGTCGTCGTCGGTCATGCCGATGGCGCGGAGCATGGCCCGGGCGGGGGCGCGCTCGGCACCGTCGGTGACCTCGTGGGAGCGGGGCTTCATGGGGTTGCCCCCGGGAGGATCGGCCATGCCCGCCAGGTTAGGTGGTCGGGCGTGCCCGCCCGTGAGGGAAAGGCCCGTTTAGGCTCGCCCCGATGGTCTCCGTCGCCACCGGCCTCCCGGCCGCCCCCGTGATCGAAGCGCGCGGCGTGGTGAAGCGGTACGGCTCGACCACCGCCCTCGACGGGGCCAGCTTCGCCGTCGGCAAGGGCATCACCGGCCTGCTCGGGGCGAACGGGGCGGGCAAGACCACGATCCTCGGCCTCGTGCTCGGCCTGCACCACGTCACCGAGGGCACGGTGTCGGTCCTCGGTCTCGACCCCACCCACGCCGGCCCCGACATCCGGGCCCGGGTCGGCTACAGCCCCGAGCACCACACCCTCCCGCCCGACACCCGTGCCCACGACCTCGTCCGCCACATCGCCGAGGTCCACGGCCTGCCCTTCCGGGACGCCACCTCCCGGGCCAGCGACGCCCTCTGGCAGGTCGGGCTGGGCGAGGAGCGGTTCCGGCCGATCGGCACCATGTCCACCGGTCAACGGCAGCGGGTCAAGCTCGCCCAGGCCATCGCCCACGATCCCGCCCTCGTGCTGCTCGACGAGCCCACCGACGGCCTCGACCCAGTGCAGCGCGACGACATGCTCGCCCTCATCCGCCGGGTCGGCACCGAGTTCGGCATCGACATCGTCCTGTCGTCGCACCTGCTCGAGGAGGTCGAGCGGATCTGCGACGGGGCCGTCATCCTGCGCGAGGGCCAGGTGGTGGCGGCCGGATCGATCGCCGAGCTCACCGGCACCACCTCCGGCACCGTGGTCCTCGAGGTCGACGAGGGGGTCCCGCTCGTCGAGGCGGCCCTGCGCGAGCGGGGAGCGGCGGTCGAGGCCGACGGCATGCGGCTGACGGTCTCCCTCCCGGACCGGCAGGTCGAAGAGGTGTACGACGTCGTGCGCGACGCCGTCGTCGTCGCCGGAGTGGGCATTCGCCGGCTCACCAATCGGACCGTCAGCCTCGAGCAGGTCTTCTTGGACGTGGGGGCGTGATGGCCGAGCGCATGTCGGCCGACGCCCGCATCCTCGATCGCGGCTACCGGGCCTACGACGGGCCGCGGCTCGGCGTGCGGGGCGCGGTGCGGAGCCTCACCAAGCACTCCGTCCAACGGGTGCTCGGCTTCAAGCGGGTCGCCTGGGCCAAGGTGCTGCCGATCCTGACGATCTTCCTCGCCTACGTGCCCGCCATCGTCTTCGTCGGCGCGTCGGTGCTGATCGACGACCTGCTGGTGCGGGCACCCGACTTCATCCCGTCCTACGGGGACTACTACGGGTACATCTCGGCCGCGATCCTCGTGTTCGCCGCCTTCGTCGCGCCCGAGCTGCTCTGCACCGACCGGCGCACCGGCATGCTCGGCCTCTACCTGGCCTCACCCCTCACCCGGAACACCTACCTGCTGGCCAAGGCCCTCGCCGTGCTGTTCGTGCTGCTGCTGGTGACGTTGGGGCCGCCGCTGTTCATGCTCGTCGCCCGCACCGTCGCCGGCACCGGGCCCGAGGGGCCCGACGACGTGGCCCGGCTCGCCGCGCAGATCGTCCTCGCCGGCATGGTCGTCGGGCTGTTGCCGTCGGCCCTCAGCCTGGCCGTCTCGTCGACCACCACCCGCAAGGCGGCGGCGTCGGCCGCGGTGATCCTCGTCCTGCTGGGGAGCGCGGCGGTGGCCAGCGCCCTCGTCGAGGGCGCCGACGCCCCGGGCTGGCTCTACGTCCTCAACCTGTTCGGCCTGCCGTTCGAGCTCGTGCAGCGCATCTACGGCCAGACCGGCGAGTGGAGCCGGCTCGACGTGTCGACCGGCACGCTGATGGCCGCCTACGTCGGGTGGACGGCGCTGTTCGCGGTCACCGTCTGGCTGCGGTACCGGCGCATGACGGTGACGCGATGAGCCTCCCCTCGTCCGGGGCGGCGGTCCTCGAGGCCGAGCACGTCTCGAAGTGGTTCGGCGACCTGGTCGCGGTGTCCGACGTGACGTTCTCGGTGGGGCACGGGGTCACCGCCCTGCTCGGGCCCAACGGCGCCGGCAAGTCGACGATGCTGCGGATGCTCGCCGGGCTCACCCCGCCGTCGCAGGGCACGGTGCGGGTGCTCGGCATGGACCCCCACCGCGATCTGGCCCTCACCGAGCGCATCGGCCTGGTGCCGCAGCAGGAAGCGGTGTTCGAGGTGCTGAGCGCCTTCGAGTTCGTGCGCCTGGGCGCAGTGCTGGCCAAGTTGGCGGACCCGGACGGGGAGGCCCGACGGGCGCTCGGCGTGGTCGAGCTCGACCCGGAGATGCACCGGCCGGTCTCCACCTACTCCAAGGGCATGCGCCAGCGGGTGAAGGTGGCCCAGGCCATCGTCCACGACCCCGAGGTGGTCATCCTCGACGAGCCCCTCACCGGCCTCGACCCGCGACAACGGCTGCACATGATCGATCTGTTCCACCGGCTCGGCGACGAGGGACGGTGCGTCATCGTGTCGAGCCACGTGCTCGACGAGGTCGAGCGCTTCGGGTCCCGGGTGCTGGTCATCGCCCAGGGCCGGCTGGCCGCCGAGGGTGACTTCCGTGGCATTCGAGCGCTCATGGACGATCGGCCCCACCGGGTCCGGGTGCGCAGCGACCGGGCCCGAGCGGTGGCGACCGGCCTGCTGGAGGCGGCCGCCGCCGTCGGGGTGCTGCTCGTCGACGACGAGACGGTCCTCGTGGACACCACCGACGTGGCCCTGTTCCGGAAGACGGTGGCATCGGTGGCCGCCGCCCGGGGGGCCCGACTGCTCGAGGTGGCGCCGCTCGACGACGACCTCGAGTCGGTCTTCAAGTACCTGGTCGGCCGACGATGAGCCAGTTCACCACCCTCTACCGGTTGATGCTGCGCACCCAGCTGACCCGGGCGCGGCTGTTGGCGTTGGTCGGCCTGGGCCTGGTCGGGGTCATCGTCGGCTTCGCCCTCGGCCAGTCCGACGTGGTCGAGCCGCTGGCGTCGGGCACCCGGTTCGTCAACGCCTTCGGACTGTCGCTCCTCGTGCCGGTGGCCACGCTGGTGTTCGCCTCGGCCGCCCTCGGCGACCCCAACGAGGACGGCACCCTCGTCTACCTGTGGCTGCGACCCGTCCCCCGGTGGGTGATCGTGGGCGCCGCCACCGCGGCCGCCTTCACCGTGACCTGGCCCATCGTCGTGGTGCCGCTGGTGCTGGCCGCGCTGCTCACCGGGGCGGGCGCCTCGCTCGTGGGCGCCACGATGGCCGCCGCCACCGCGGCGATGCTCGCCTACACGGGCATCTTCGTGGCCCTCGGCCTGCGGGTGAAGCGGGCGCTGGTGTGGGGGCTGCTCTACATCTTCATCTGGGAGGGCTTCGTCGCCACCGCCAACACCACCGCCGCCCGGCTCGCCATCCGCTCCTACTCCCGCTCGATCCTGTCCGACGTCACCGGGGTGTCGCTGCGGTTGGCCGACTTCACGTTGGTGTCGTCGTGGCTCGTGCCGTTGGCCGTCGGGATCCTCGCGTTCATCTACGCCGCCCGCCGCCTCGAGCGGATGGACGTGGCGTGACCCAGGTCTTCCGCAACCCGCACGACCGCGACATCCTGCGGCTCGCCTTCCCGGCCCTCGTCACCCTCGCCGCCGAGCCCCTCTACATCCTCGCCGACACCGCCGTCGTCGGGCACCTGGGCACCGAGGCCCTCGGCGGGCTCGCCGTCGCCAGCTCGGTGTTGCTGATCGGGTACTCGCTGTTCATCTTCCTCGCCTACGGCACGACCGCCTCGGTGGCCCGGCTGCTCGGCGCCGGCGACGAGCGGGAGGCCGCCCACCAGGCCGTGCAGGGCATGTGGCTGGCGGTGCTGGTCGGGGTCGGGCTGATCGTGCTCGGCCTCGCGTTCTCGTCGCCGCTGGTCGGCCTGCTCGGTGCCGAAGGGGTGGTCCGCGAGCAGGCGCTCATCTACCTGCGGATCTCGCTGCTCGGCGTGCCGGCCATGCTCCTGGTGTTCGCCGGCAGCGGCTACCTGCGGGGGCTGCAGGACACCCGCACGCCGATGGTCGTGGCCCTGGCGTCGGCCGCGACCAACCTGGTCCTCGAGGTCGTCCTCATCTTCGGGCTCGACTACGGCATCGGCGCCTCGGCGCTGTCGACCGTCATCGCCCAGTGGGGGTCGGCCATCGCCTACGTGTGGTGGGTCCGGCGGGCCGTGCGTCGGCACTCGGTGCCGCTGGGCCCCGACGCCGCCACCCTTGGTCGGCTCACGGTCGTGGGTCGCGACCTGTTCATCCGCACCGCCGCGCTGCGGGGCGCGTTCCTCGTGTCGACCGGCGTCGCCGCCCGCATCGGCGTGGTCGACGTCGCCGCCCACCAGATCGCGTTCGAGATCTGGGCGTTCCTCGCCTTGGTCCTGGACGCCATCGCCATCGCCGGTCAGGCCCTCACCGGTCGGTTCCTCGGGGCCGAGGACGTGGCCTCGGCGCGTTCAGCCGGGCGTCGGATGATCTGGTGGGGCGTCTGGGCCGGCTGCATCCTCGCCACGCTGGTGCTGGTGAGCCGGACGGTGCTCCCGGGGATCTTCACCAGCGATCCGTTGGTCGAGGACCTCGTCGCCTTCCTGCTGGTGTTCGTGGCGATCATGCAGCCGATGAACGGCGTCGTGTTCGTGCTCGACGGGCTGCTCATCGGCGCCGGCGACCTTCGGTTCCTCGCCGGGGCCATGGTGTTCGCGCTGGCCGCCTTCGTGCCCTGCGCCTGGCTCGTGCTCGCCGAGAACGGCGGTGTCGGCTGGCTGTGGGCGGCGCTGACGCTGTTCATGTTCGTGCGGTGGGTGACGCTGCAGGGACGGTGGATCAGCGGCCGTTGGGCCGTTCCGGGCGCCGAGCTGGCCCGGGCGTGACGGTCACGGGGCGACCTGACCTCCCGGCCCGTCCGCGCCACCCGGCGCGAGGCGGCCCCGATCAGAAGCGGGTCGCGCAGAAGGGCAGCCGATCCCACGGGAAGACGAGCTCGGCCCGCCGGAGGGCACCGGGCCGGAGCTCGGTGATCCGCCCGGCCCGGGCCAGCACGGTGGGCGACACGCCGCCGAGCGACAGCGACCCGAGATCGGGAGAACCCAGCCGCAGGTCGACCGGGGCCGCACCCTCGGGGAGTCGCACGACGTCGGCCCGCCCGTCGGGCGCGACCTCGAGCCGGTGGAGTCCGCCGAGGTGAGGCCGGTCGGTGTCGACCACCTCGAGCACGAGCGTGCCGGGCGAGCGGTAGCGCCGGGCGGCGAGCAGCGCGACGACGTCGACGGGACGCAGCCAGAGGTAGTCCTGCTGGCGGATCGGCACGAGCCGACGGGGATCGGCGAGGCGCCAGGGCAGCGGATCGTCGAGGGGCCGAGCGTCGCTGACGACCGTGCGGACGAGGTCGACCTCGGTGCAGTAGCGCCACAACGCCGCCTCCACGTCGTCGTCGACGGCGGCCAGCTCCATCACCTCGAGCCGCTTGAAGATCCCTTCCGCGGTGTCCTCCACCGAGTAGATGACGTAGCCGCCGGCGTGGGCCGGTGCGTCTCCCCGCGCCCCCGCTCGGGCTCGGCGACGGCGACGAAGACCGCCCCACCCCCCTTCCAGGTGCGATGGTCGGCCAGCCGGGCGGCCCACCACTCCGGACGGCGCGACAGCGAGCCCGGACGGTCGAGCCGATAGGGGTCGTAGAGGTCGGCCAGCACCTTTCCGGCCTCGTCCTTCGGTACCAGGCGGAGGCGGACCGGCGGCGGGGGCGGGCTGCGGAAGGCGACGTCGCGGGTGTCGATCGACCAGGTGACGAAGTCGGCGGCCCGGCCGTAACCGAAGCGCCCGTAGATGACCGACTCGGAGGCGGTCAGCACGGCCGCCACCTCGCCTCGGCCGGCGGCGTCGTCGTGGAGGCGGCGCAGCATCTCGGTGAGGATTCCCCGACGCCGGTGGGTGGGCAGCACGGCGACGTCGGCGACGCCGGCCACCGGCGCGACCCCGCCGCCCGGGAACGTCATCTCGAACGAGTAGGCCGCGCTGGTGCCGACGATCTCGTCGCCGTCGAAGGCGACGACCGTGCGGTCGAGCTCGGTGACCGACCGGGCGATGGCGGTGATGTGCTCGTCGGGGTGCCCACCGAAGGCCGCCGACTCGGCGCGGTAGTAGCGGTCGAACTCCTGGTCGGTGATGGCGCGAAACGAGAGCGAGCTCACGTCCCCATTGCTAGCCCTACCGCCCGAGCCTGCGCCCGCGAGAATCCGGGCTAGTTGCCGCCGGTGGGACAGGTCTCCTCGAGGTAGCGGGTGATGTTCTCGTCGGCCTGCTGGTACTCCTCGGAGTCGAAGAACTCGCCGACCTCGACGAGGCCGTCGGCGTTGGCGATCCCGTCGGCGATGGTCTGCATGTCGTCCTGGATGTCCTCCGGTACCTGACCCTTGATCTGGTCGACCTGGTCCTGGAGCTCCTGGCGGTCGGCGTCGCTGGCCAGCCCGAGGGCCGAGAGGTAGATGCTCGCGTAGGTGAGGGAGACCTCGAGGCAGTCGCCGGCGTCCTCACCGAGGATGTCGCTGAGGTCACTCGAGTCGGTGGTGGCGTCGCCCGACGACCCGTCACCGCCGGAGGAGCTGTCACCGCCGGAGGAGCTGTCACCGCCGGAGGACGAGTCGTTGCCGCCCGAGCCGGCGTCCTGCGAGGCCTCCGTCGAGACACCCTCCTCATCGGAGTTCGACGACGTGCAGCCCACCAGGGCCAACGCCAGGACCGTGGCCGTGACCAGGGCCGTGAGCTTGCGCATGTGTCCTTCTCCTCGTGCCGGGCCCGCGCCGAGCGGTCCACTGACCCATCGGCTGGCGAGGTACCCGACGTTAGCCCTGCGGCGGGTTGGCGATGCTGGCCGGGACGCGTTCACCTGCGCTTCCGGGCGAGGAGCTGGGCGACCTGCTTGCCGTCGGCCTGACCCTTGGTGGCCTGCATGATCTTGCCGGTGAAGAAGCCCGACAGCTTCTTCAGCCGCTTGTCGTCGGCGGCCCCCTCGGCGGCCAGGTAGTCGGCCCACTCGTCGGGGTGGGCGGCGATCACCTCGTCGACCACCGACTCGAGGGCGCTCGTGTCCATGGCCTCGAAGCCCCGGTCGGCGGCGATCTCCGCCGGGGAGCGGCGGGTTCCGGAAACGGCGTCGGCCACCAGGTCGGCGAGGACCTGCTTGGCCTGCGTGGCGGTGAGCGCGCCGTCGACCTCCAGGGTGACCAGCTCGGCCAGGTGGGCGGGCTCGACCTGCTCCGCCCCGTCGACGGCCAGGTCGTGCTCGACGTGGGTGAGCACCCGGGCCGGGTCGCCACCGGCGGCGATGGCGGCGAGCGCGAGGCCGTCGAGACCGCGGTCGACGGCGATGGCCACCTCGGCCGTGGTCGCACCGGTGGCTTCGGCCAGCCGGGCCCGCCGGTCGAACGGCAGGGCGGGCATGGAGGCGTCGATCTCGGCGATCCACTCGGCCGACGGGTCGAGCGGCACCAGGTCGGGCTCCTGGAAGTACCGGTAGTCCTCGGCCTCCTCCTTGGACCGGCCCGGACGGGTGCGGCCGCCCTCCTCGTCCCAGTGCCGGGTCTCCTGGTGGATCCGGTCCCCGGCCTCGATGAGATCGATCTGGCGTCGGGCCTCGTAGTCGATGGCCCGGCCGAGCGAGCGCAGCGAGTTGAGGTTCTTGATCTCGCAGCGGGTGCCGAGCACGTCGGAGCCCATGGGGCGCACGGACACGTTGGCGTCGATGCGCAGCGAGCCCTCCTCCATGCGCGCGTCGCTCACGCCGGTGGCCAGGAGGATCCCGCGCAGCTCCTCGACGTAGGCCTTGGCGTCGTCACCCGAGCGCAGGTCGGGCTTGCCCACGATCTCGACCAGCGGCACGCCGGCCCGGTTGTAGTCGATGAGCGAGTAGCCGGCGTCGTGGATGCGACCGCCGCCACCCATGTGGGTGTTCTTGCCGGTGTCCTCCTCGATGTGGGCCCGCTCGATGCCCACCCGCTGACCCGACGGCAGCTCGAGCCACCCCTCGACGTTGATGGGCCGGTCGTACTGCGAGACCTGGTAGTCCTTCGGCATGTCCGGGTAGAAGTAGTTCTTCCGGGCGAACACCGACGGTTCGACGGTGCAGTGCAGGGCCCGCCCGAGGCGCATGGCGAACTCGACCACCCGCTCGTTGAGCACCGGCAGCGAGCCCGGCAGGCCGAGGCACACGGGGCAGACGTTGGTGTTCGGCTCCGACCCGAAGGCGTTGCGGCACGAACAGAACAGCTTGGTCTCGGTGGCCAGCTCGCAGTGGACCTCGAGCCCGATCACCGTCTCCCACGAGCTCAAGGGGAAGCCTCCTCGATGACGGCGGCGGTGCGGAACATGGTCGCCTCACCCAGCGCCGGGGCCAGGACCTGCACGCCGATGGGCAGGCCGTCGGCGCCGGTGCCGAACGGCACCGACATGGCCGGGTGGCCGGCCAGGTTGGTGGGGATGGTGCACACGTCCGACAGGTACATCGACAGCGGGTCGTCGACCTTGGCCCCGAGCGGGAAGGCGGTCGACGGCGTGGTGGGCGACAGCAGCACGTCGTACTGGTCGTAGGCGGCTTCGAAGTCGCGCACGATGAGCGTGCGGACCTTGAGCGCCTTGCCGTAGTACGCGTCGTAGTAGCCGGCCGACAGGGCGTAGGTGCCGAGCATGATGCGTCGCTTCACCTCGGCGCCGAAGCCGGCGGTGCGGGTGGCGTCCATCATCTCACCGGTGGTGGCGCCGTCGACCCGCAAGCCGTACCGCACCCCGTCGTAGCGGGCCAGGTTGCTGGACGCCTCGGCCGGGGCGATCAGGTAGTAGGCGGACAGCCCGTAGGTGGCGGCCGGCACCGACGCCTCGCCGACCTCGGCCCCGGCGGCCTCGAGGGCCTCGGCGGCGGCGGTGACCCGGCCGGCGACCTCGGGGGCGATGCCCTCCCCCATCAGCTCGGCGACGACGCCGACCCGCAGCCCCTCGACGCCCCGGCCGAGCACCGGCGACACCGGGTCGTACGGCTCGGGGATCGAGGTCGTGTCGCGCGGGTCGGGACCCGCGATCACGTCGAGCAGCAGCGCGGCGTCGGCGACGGAGGCGGCGAACGGGCCGATCTGGTCGAGCGACGAGGCGAAGGCGACCAGGCCGTAGCGCGACACCAGGCCATAGGTCGGCTTCACCCCGACGACGCCGCACAGCGCGGCAGGCTGGCGGATCGATCCGCCGGTGTCGGAGCCCAGCGAGATCGGGGCGAAGCCGGCGGCCACCGCCGCGGCCGAGCCGCCCGACGACCCACCCGGCACCCGGCTCGGGTCGCGCGGGTTGCGAGTGGGGCCGAACGCCGAGTTCTCGGTGGACGAGCCCATGGCGAACTCGTCCATGTTGGTCTTGCCCACGACGACGGCCCCGGCCGCGGCCAGCCGCTCGACGACCGTGGCGTCGTAGGGCGGCCGCCACCCCTCGAGGATGCGCGACGAGCAGGTGGTCGGCACCCCCCGGGTGCACAGGTTGTCCTTCAGGGCGATGGGGACCCCGGCCAGCGGCCCCGGGTCGTGCCCGGCGGCGAGCTGGCGGTCGACGCCGTCGGCCGCGGCCCGGGCTTCGTCGGCCAGCACCAGGTTGAAGGCGTGGACCTCGCCTTCACGGGCGTCGACCGCGGCGAGGGCCTCGTCGACGGCCACGCGGGCCGACTGCTCGCCGGTCCGCACGGCGGCGGCGATGTGACCGGCGCTCACGGCTCCTCCCCGAGGATGGGCGGCACGCGGAAGCGGTGGTCCTCGACGGCGGGGGCGGCGACCAGCACCTCGTCCCGGTCGAGGCTGGGGCCGACCTCGTCGTCGCGCAACACGTTCGCCAGCGGGAACGGGTGCGAGGTCGGGGCCACGTCGGCCACGTCGAGGGCCTCGACGTCGGCGGCGTGGTCGAGCACGGCGGCGAGCTGCTCGGTGAACGTGTCGAGCTCGGCGTCGGTGAGGGTCAGCCGGGCGAGGCGCGCCACGTGCGCAACCTCGTCACGGGAGAGGCGTTCGGGCATCACTCAAGAGTAGGGGTCATCGGTCGCCGGCTCGTCCCACCAGTCGCCGGGGGCGGGCGACCAGTCCGGGTCGGGGTGGATGCAGTCGACCGGGCAGGGATCGAGGCACTTCCCACAGCCCGAGCAGAGCTCCGGGATGATGATCACGTCGATCCCGTGGTTGAAGATCGCCCCGAACTGCGGCGGGCAGTGGCGGATGCAGGTGTCGCAGTTGATGCAGATGTCCATGTCGATGAACAGCGGCACCTGCTGCCACTTGGGGTTGCGTTCCCGGTGCGCCAGGCGCTCGGGGCGGGTCGACCCGGACATCCCCTCACGGTAACGTGCCCCCACCAGCAGCCTTGGATCCAAGGGGGACACCGAGTGGCCGAGCAGTACGAGTTCCTGAGCCCGGAGTGGTTGGACGCCGCCAAGCGCGTCTACGAAGAGATGCCCAAGCCCGAGAACCCGCCCGCCCACTCGATCCGCATGAACCAGGTGATCACCGACGCCCCGTTCAGCGGCGACGAGATCAAGGTCCACCTCGACACCTCCGACGGCGAGGTGAAGATGGAGCAGGGCCACCTCGAGACCCCCGACCTCACCGTCACCGTCGACTGGGCCACGGCCAAGGCGATCTTCGTCGAGCAGAACCCTCAGGCCGGGATGCAGGCGTTCATGGCCGGCAAGATCAAGGTCCAGGGCGACATGACCAAGATGATGGCCATGCAGCAGTCGGGCCCTCCCGACCCCAACGCCCAGGCCATCGCCGACAAGATCAAGGAGATGACGCTCTAGTCGCAGCGTCAGGCCGGCTCGAGGGCCGGCTCGCCGGCCGCCCCGCCCTCGGCGGCGGCCATGGCATCGGCGGTGCGCGTGCTGCGCACGAAGGTGGCGAAGACCAAGGCGAGCACGCCGGCCACCGCCCCCACCAGGTAGGCCCAGTGGTACGACGCGACCGCGCCCACGACCGGCTCGCGGGCCTGTTGCACCGTCTGCAGGATCTGGATCCCGGACACCACGCCCACCTGGGCCATCATCTGCTGGGCGGCGGTGGCCACGCCGAGGTCGCGGTCGCGCACCGCGTTGGCCACGCTCGCCGCCATGGCCGGCGCGGCGGTGCCCATGCCGACCCCCGACAGGGCGAGGGCGGCCATGATCACCAGGTCGGTGCTGCCCGGGCCGACGGTGGCCAGCCCGAGCATCGACGCCACGATCAGCAGCGAGCCGAACACGGCGTTCTTGCGCTCCCCCACCCGGGTGGCGAGGTAGCCGGCGACCGGCCCGGCGATGGAGAACGCCAGCGGCCGGGCGATCGAGAGCAGGCCCGTCTTGGTCTGGCTGTAGCCCATCACGTCCTGCAGCAGCAGCGGGGTGATGACGAACCCGCCCATGTAGGCGAAGTTGGCGAAGAACTGGTTGGCGATCGGGAAGGCGAAGTTCCGGCGGCGGAAGTACTCGAGCGGGATCAGTGGGTGGTCGATCCGCCGCTCCCACCACACGAAGCCGAGCAGGAAGGCCGGGCACAGGACGAAGGCGACCACGACCTGGGGCTCGCTCCACCCCGACACGGGCCCGCGGTTGAGGCCGTAGAGCAGCGACCCGACGCCGAGGCCGAGCAGCACCGAGCCGCCGAGGTCGAACCGCACGTCGGTGCGTCGGTCGGTCTCGGGCAGGACGAGGAACCCGACGAACAGGGCGACGAGGGTGATCGGCACCTGGGCGATGAAGATCCAGCGCCAGCCGAACGTCTCGACGATCGGGCCGCCGGCCACCACGCCGATGACGGGGCCGCCGGCGGCGACGAGGGACCAGTAGCCGAGCGCCTGGGCCCGCCGCTCGGGCGGGAACAGCTTGTTGATCATGGCCAGTGACGACGGGCCGGTGGCGGCGCCGACCGCGGCGCCGAGCACGCGGAAGGCGATGAGGGCCCCGGCGCTCCACGCCAGGGCGGTGAGGCCGGCGAACACCATCACCCCGAACAGGCTGAGCAGGTACATCCGACGCGAGCCGAACAGGTCGCCGAGCTTGCCGGCGGCGGGGCCGACCACCGCGTAGGCGAGCAGCGGGCCGGTGATGACCCACGTGAGGGTCGAGTCGGTGCTGCCGAGGTCGTCGGCGATGGCCGGGATCGACACCGACAGGATCGTGATCGTGAACCCGACGGAGAACAGGCCGGTGAGCGCCACCGCCAGCACGAGCCACGGGTACCTGCCGCTGCCCTCGGCCTTCTGGGTGATGCGCTCGCGCCAGAGGTTGGGCCAGGGGACGACGACGACCTCGTCGGCCCCCGCCGCCTCGGTGATCACCTCGTCGCGGCCGCCCGTCACGTCGGACGAGCCTACGTCAGCCGGTGATGATCACCACCGAGGTGCCGGGACGGACCTCGGTGCCCGCCGCCGGGTTGGTGCCGGTGACGAGGTTGGCCGGCGAGCCCTGGGTGGAGGTGACCACGAAGCCGGCGGCCTGGAGCTGTTGGGCCGCCTCGGAGGCGGACAGGCCCCGCACGTTGGGGATCGGGACGACCTTCGGGCCCTTCGACACCGTGAGGGTGACGGTCGAGCCCTTGGCCGCCTGGCCGCCCTCGCCGGGGCGGACCGACAGCACCACGCCCGCCGGGATCTCCTCGTTGAACTGCGGGTCGACGGCCACGATCAGGTCGAGGGCCTCGAGGGCGTCGGTGGCGTCGGCCTGCGACGCGCCGACCAGACCGCCGGGGATGGTGCGGGGGGCGGGACCGGCCGACACGATCACGTCGACGGTCGAGCCCTTCGGCAGCTGGGCCGGCAGCTCGGCGGCGGCGCGGATGACCGAGCCGGAGGGCACGTCCTCGGAGAACTCCTCGCCGGCGGCCGCCACGGTGAGCCCGGCGGCGGCGAAGGCGGCGGTGGCCTCGTCGAGCGGGAGGCCGGCCAGCTCGGGCGGCACGTCGACCAGCGGCGCGCCGAGCGACACGACGAGGTCGACGACGGCGCCCTCGGCCAGGTGGGTGCCGGGTGGGGGCTCCTGGCCCAGGATCTGGCCCGGGACCGTGTTCTCGGCCCGGGTCTCGGTGGTCCGGACCGTCCACCCGTTGGCCTCGAGCTCGGGCTGCACCTCGGCGAGCTGCCGGCCGGCGAGCTCGGCCACGGCCACGGTGGGGATGCGGATCTCGTTGTACCAGTAGGCCCACCCGCCGGCGGCGGCGCCGCCGAGCAGGACCACGGCGAGCACGATCCACGGCCAGCGGCGGCGGCGCCTGGTGGTGGCCGGGGCGGCGTCGTCGGCGGGGATCCAGTCGGGCACCCCGGCCGCGGCCTGCTTGCGGGCCCGGCGACGGTCGCGGCGGCTCTGCCGGGCCGGCTCCGCCTCGGGGTCGACGGGCGCCTCACGCTCGATCACCCGCGTCTCGGGCTGGCCCTCGCCCTCCTGGATGATGGTGATGCCGTCGGAGGTCGAGCCGAGCGGCGCGTGCATGATCTCGGGCTCGAGGTCGGCGACCACCTCGCGCTCGGGCACGTACTGGGTGGTGGGATCCTTGTCGCCGGCCTCGTCGAGGTCGACGACCATGGCCCCGCCGAGCGGCAGCCGCTCGGGGCGGTCGAGGTGGGGCGCCGCCTCCATCAACAGGCCGGCGAAGGCGGCGGCATCGGGACGGTCGGTCGGGTCGGGCGCGCCGGCGGCGAGCAAGGCCGGGCGCAGGGCGCCGACCGACTCGGGCACCGGCACGGGCTGGTCGACCCGACCCATGAGCGTGCCGATGGTGGTGTCGGCCGCGAACGGCACCGAGCCGGTGACCGACTCGATCAGCACCAGGCCGAGCGAGTAGACGTCGCTGCGGCCGTCGAGCGACTCGCCCCGCGCCTGTTCCGGCGAGGCGTAGCGGGCGGTGCCGAGCACGGCGCCCATCGGCTCGGTCCAGGCCGCCTCGGCGAGCGCCCGGGCCAGGCCGAAGTCGGCGATGCGGAGCCGCCCGTCCTCGTCGAAGAGGAGGTTGGCCGGCTTGATGTCGCGGTGCACGAACCCGCGCCGGTGCGCGTAGTCGAGGCCCCGCGCCGATTCGAGCCCGACGAGCAGGGTCTGGGAGACCGACAGCGTGTCGCCCACGTCGAGCACCTGGCGGAGGCTGCCGCCGCCGAGGTACTCGGTGACCAGATAGGGAACGTCGCCGTGGCCCCAGTCGTAGACCGCCATGATGTGCGGGTGGTTGAGGGCGGCGGCGGCCTGGGCCTCGGCTCGGAAGCGGCGCAGGAAGGCGGCGTCGTCGGCCAGGGCGTCGTGGAGCACCTTCACCGCCACCCGGCGCTTCAAGGTGACGTCGTCGGCCAGGTACACGGATGCGGACGCGCCGGTGCCGATCGGGGCGATCAGCCGGTACCGGCCCCCGAGCACTTGTCCGACGCGGTCGACCACGCGGGAAATGGCCACGCCGACAAGGTAGTGGTCACACGGGTGGGATTCGCGCACCGGAAGGCGGGTTCACGGACGTGAGGGGGCACAATGGCGGGCGATGACCGCCACCCGGAGCGTCCGCTACCCCCGCTGGCTGTGGGCGTTGGGAGCCGGGCTCGCCGTCGTCATCGTCGCCTGCGTGGTCGTGCTCGCCGCCCAGTCGACCACCAACTCCACCAACCTCGACGACGGCGTGGTCGAGCGGCTGATCCCGGCCGACGACGCCAAGATGCTCCAGCAGGCCCCGGTCGGCATCGACCTGGCCCCCGGCTACGAGGGCACGCTGGCCGTCAACGGGGTGCCCATCCCCGACGATCAACTCTCCCGCACGCCCCAGCTCAACCTCATCGAGTTCGAGCCGGGGCCGGGCAAGGAGATCGAGCAGTTCCCCGCCGGGCAGAACTGCGTCGTGGCCACGTTCTGGCGCAGCGAGACCGGCCGGACCCAGACCACGAGCCGGGCCTGGTGCTTCACGGTCGTGTGAATCAGCCTGGTGTGGGGGTGGTGAGGGCGTCGAGCGCCTCGAGGGCCGAGGTCGGATCGGCGTCGACCACGATGCCGTGCCAGCCGAGGGCGACGGCGGCGGCCACGTTGCCCGGGTAGTCGTCGAGGAACACCGCCCGCTCGGGCGGGATGCCCCCGAGGCGCTCGAGCACGAGGTCGTAGATGCGCCGGTCGGGCTTTCGGATGCCCACCTCGCTCGAGTCGATCACGACGTCGAACAACTCGTCGAGGGGGAGCATCGGCCGCCACCACTCGCGGAACTCGGCGATGTTGTTGGTGACCAGCGCCGTCCGGTAGCCGGCCAACCGCAGCGCCCGCGCCCGCTCGACCACGACCTCGCGCAGGCCACCGTCGGACGACATGTACTTGAGGATGTCGTACAGGTCGAGCTCCATCCCCCGCTCGGCACCGAGGGCGCGCACCTCGGCCCGACAGGCCTCGATGTCGAGCTCGCCGCGCTCGGCCCGGTGCCACGGGTGGTCGGTGTCGTCGTCGTAGGGGCCGAACACCAGGTGCAGCGAGTCCTCGAACGAGTGGCCGCGGTCGGCGCCCGCCGCCCGCAGCGCCTCGAACGGCGAGTCGGTGAACACGCCACCGAGGTCGAACACCACGGCTTCGATCCCGTGGGGTTGGGTCACGGCAGCTCTCCCGTCTCGAGCAGGTGGACGAACCCGGCCTCGTCGAGCACGGGCACGCCCAGCTCCTCGGCCTTCGACAGCTTGGAGGCCCCCGGCCCGTCGCCGACCACGACGGCGGTCGTCTTCTTCGACACGCTGCCGGGCGACTTGCCGCCGTGGGCCTTGATGGCGGCCTCGACGCCGTCGCGCGTGAAGCCCGACAGGGTGCCGGTGACGACGACCGACATGCCGGCCAGGGTCGGCGGCACGTCGGCCCGCTCGGGGCCGGCGAAGTTGACCCCCGCGGTGCGCAGCTTCTCGACGATCGCCCGATTCCGTTGGTCGGCGAACCACTCGTGGACGCTCTGGGCGATGATCGGCCCGATGCCCTCGACCTCGCTGATCTCGTCGACCGACGCGTCGAGGATGCGATCGAGGTGGCCGAGCTCCGACGCGATGGCCTCGGCTCCCGCCGGGCCGAGGTGCCGGATGTTGAGCCCGACCAGCAGGTTGGCCAGCGGCCTGGCCTTCGACGCCTCGATGGCGTTGCGCAGGTTGGCGATCGACACCTCGCCGAAGCCCTCGAGCCCCCGCAGGCGCTCGAGGTCGAGGAAGTAGACGTCGGCGACGTCGGCCAGCATCCCCAGCTCGGCGAACAGGTGGACCCGCTGCTCGCCGAGGCCCTCGATGTCCATGGCCCCACGGGACGCGAAGTGCTCGATGGCCCCCGCCACCCGCGCCGGGCAGGTCTCGTTGGGGCAGCGGTGGTCGGCCTCGCCCTCGGCCCGGACCAGTGGCGTGCCGCACACCGGGCAGTGCGTCGGGAACCTCCACCGCCGCAGGCCCTCGGGGCGGTCGGCGAGCACCGGGCCGACGACCTCGGGGATGACGTCACCGGCCTTGCGGACGATCACGGTGTCGCCGGGGCGCACGTCCTTGGCCGCGACCTGGTCCTGGTTGTGCAGGGTGGCGACCGCCACCGTCGACCCGCCGACGAACACCGGCTCGAGCACGGCGAACGGGGTGGCCCGGCCGGTGCGACCGATCGACACCATGATGTCTTTCAGCAGGGTGGTGCGCTCCTCGGGCGGGAACTTGTAGGCGATGGCCCACCGGGGCGCCTTGCTGGTGCTGCCCAGCTCGTCGCGCAGGGCCAGGTCGTCGACCTTCACGACCACCCCGTCGATCTCGTAGTCGAGGTCGTGGCGGTGCTCCTCCCAGCCCTTGGCGAAGGCGTAGACCTCGCCGAGGGCGCCGAGACGCGGTGATCTCGGGGTTGACCGGGAAGCCCAGCTCGCGCAGGAAGCCGAGGGTCTCGTGGTGGGTGGCGAAGCCGGGCCCGCCCTCGACCTCGCCCAGCTGGTAGCTCCAGAACGCCAGGCCCCGCCCGGCGGTGACGGACGGGTCCTTCTGGCGGAGCGAGCCGGCCGCCGTGTTGCGGGGGTTGGCGTAGACCCGGAGCCCCGCCTCGACCTGGGCGGCGTTGATGCGCTCGAACGCGGGGATCGGCATGTAGACCTCGCCCCGTACCTCGAGCACCGACGGCGCCCCCTTCGCCAGCCTCTCGGGGACGGCGTCGATCGCCGCGCACGTTGGCGGTGACGTCCTCGCCCGATGCGGCCGTCGCCCCGGGTGGCGCCCTGCACGAGCCGGCCACCCTCGTAGCGGAGCGAGATCGCGAGCCCGTCGATCTTCAGCTCGCACACGAAGCCCACCTCGCCGTCGCGGTCGCCGATCTCGGCCAGGCGGCGCTCGAGCCGGCCGCCCCACGCCTGCAGCTCGTCCTCGTCGAAGGCGTTGTCGAGCGACATCATGGGCACCCGGTGCACCACCGGCGCGAACGCGGTCGTGGCCACGCCCCCGACGACCTGGGTGGGCGAGTCCGGCGTGCGCAGGTCCGGGTACTCCTCCTCGAGGGCCTGCAGCTCGCGCATCAGCGCGTCGTAGTCGGCGTCGGGGATCTCCGGCGCGTCGAGCTCGTAGTAGCGCCGGTTGTGGTGGCGGATCTCGGCCCGCAGGCGCTCGACCTGCTCGGCGGGATCCCGGGGCGCGTCCTCCACGACCGGCGATGCTACTGACGGTCCCTGACGGTGGAGGTCGTCAAGCCCCGACGCTGAGCCGCACGCCGACGGCCTGGTCGTGCAGGCGCTCGGCCAGACGGGTGGTGAAGCCCATCACCCGCTCGGCCTGCGTGACCCCGTGGTGGGCCAGCCCGCACGCCGGCGTGATCATGGCCTGGGTGCGCAGCAGCACCGGGTCGCAGCCGTTGCCCACCAGATCGCACCACGTGAGCGAGAGCTGCCGCCACAGGCGGTCGACCGACGAGCCCACGGGGCGGTCGGTGGGCACCGCGCCCCACGCCACCCAGCCGCCGCGCTCCATGAAGTCGGCGAGGGCGCCCGGGGCCTGCTCGATGCCGCCGTCGACCGGCAGCGACAGCACCGACGGACCGGCCTGCAGCAGGAGCCGCCAGTCGGATCGCCCGCAGCAGTGCAGGGCGGTGAGGGCCCGGCCCTCGATCGAGGCCAGGGCACCCGACGTGAGGTCGAGGGCGTCGACCGGCGCGATGGGGAACCCCGGGTGGGTGACGCTGGCCAGAGAAGGTTCGTCGACGAAGGCCACCACGTCGGCCTGCGGCACGCGCTGGCCGACGAGGTCGACGAGGGCCTGCGCCCGCCGGCGCACGGCGGCGCCGGCCACGCGGAACGCGAGCGACGCGTCGACGCCGGCGGCGTGGAGGGCCACGCCCAGGGTCACCGGCCCGGTGAGCGACACCTTGAGCGGGCCGGTGCGGTCGGCCACCGCGGTGAGGAAGGCCCGCAGGCCGACGAACGCCTCACTGCCGAACGACGGGTCGACCGGCGCCTCGGGATCGAGCGCGGCCTCGTCGATCACGAGCGAGCCCTCGTCGGTGACGGTGATGCCGGCGACGCCCGACGCGGCCTGGGCGATCATCCCCTCACGGCGCGACCGGGCGGGGAGGGATGGGGCGAACGGCAGGCGCGGCGAGGTGCGGAGCACGAACTCGACGGCGTCGGTGGGGTCGCAGTGCGGGAGGCTGCCGATGCCGGTCGACAGCCCCACGGGCAACGCCACCGCCCGTGCGCCCCCCTCGACCCCTGGCTGTGTCACGCCGAACTCCCCCGGTCCCCGATGGGTCAGGAATAGCCACGTCCGTGACCCATCGGCAAATCTGCGCAGCGGTGAAGCCCTGGGCCCGACATCTCGCACGCTGGGCGCCCGTGGTCACCTGGGCGTCGCTGGCCCTCCTCGCCGGCCCGGCGTTCGCCGCCGCCCTCGACCCCCGCGGCCGGTCGGTGCAGGTGGTCGCGTCCGTCGGGCTGTGGGTGATCTGGGCGCTCGTGCTGGTCGGCACCCTCGTCCCCCGCACCGTCAGCCTCACCGCCCTGCGGATCGCCGCCCCCGCGGCGCTGGCCGCCGCGGGGTGGGCGGCGGTGGTCACGCCCGAGCCGGGCTGGCGCGACGGCCTGGCCCTCGGCGCCACCGCCCTCGCCACCGTCGTCGCCCTCGCCCCCGCGACGGGGGCGGCGTTCGTCAACGGCTCGTCCTACGGCGCCGAGGTGCGCCTCCCTCTGCGGCCCCCCGGCGTCGTGCTGCTCGGCCCCGTCGAGCTGGCGTGGGCGGCGGTCGTCGCCGGGGTGGCGACCGGGCCGCTGCTGCTGGCCGCCGAGGTGTGGCTCGGTGGGGTGCTCGCCCTCGTCGTCGGCCTGCCGGTCGCGCTCCTGGCCGCCCGGTCGCTGCACGGGCTGGCGCGCCGCTGGGTGGTGTTCGTGCCCGCCGGCATCGTGCTGGTCGACCCCGCCACCCTCACCGACTCGCTGCTCGTCCCGAAGGCGCTGATCGCCAACCTCGGGCCGGCCCCCGCCGACACCACCGCCCGCGACCTCACCGCCGGGGCACTCGGGTTGGCCCTGCAGCTGGACCTCGACGGGGAGCAGGCGATCGTCCCCCGGCCGACGCGACGCGGGGGCGAGGTCGCCTTCGAGGACGTGACCAGCGTGCTGTTCACCCCGACCCAGCCCGGTCGGGTCCTGGCCGAGGCCCGCGCCCAGCGCCTGCCCGTCGGCCTCAGGTGACGATCCCTCCCCCGAGCACCAGCTCGCCGTCGTAGACCACGACGCTCTGGCCCGGCGCCACCCGCCGCTCCGGTCGATGCCAGCGGAGGCCCACCCCGTCGTCGACCGTCGCCCGCCGCGGCCGCCCGTGGGCCGAGCACTGGGCGACGACCTCGGTCCCCGGCACCGGCGGCCGCCCCGACGTCCACGTGGTGCCCGCCAGGGCGACGCCGTCGTCGAGCAGGTCGGCATCGGCACCGACGGTGACCGTGCCCGCCGCGGCGTCCACGGCGAGGGCGTAGCGGGGGTCGCCGCCGCCGGCGAGGCCGAGGCCCCTGCGCTGCCCGACGGTGACCAGCTCGACGGCGTCGACCGCACCGACCTCGACGCCGTCGGTGTCGACCACCCGTGCCGGTGTGAGCGGGATGCGGTCGCCGAGGAACGTGCGGCGGCCCCCGGCGGCGGTGATGAAGCACACGTCCTGGCTGTCGGGCTTGTCGGCGGTGCGCAGCCCGAGTCGGGCGGCCTCGGCCCGCACCTCGGACTTGGTGAGGCCCCCGACGGGGAGCATGACCCGCTCGAGCTGGGCGGCGGTCAGCATGTACAGCACGTAGCTCTGGTCCTTGGCCGCGTCGGCCCCCCGCCGCACCCGCCGCACCCCGTCGGCCCCCACGGCGACGCGGGCGTGGTGGCCGGTGGCGACGGCGTCGAAGCCGAGGGCCTCGGCCCGGCGCAGCAGGCGGTCGAACTTGAGGTGGCGGTTGCACTCGATGCAGGGGTTGGGGGTGCGCCCGGCCGCGATGGCCGTCGACGTAGGGGTCGACCACGTGGCGGTCGAAGTCGTCGCCGAAGTTGAACACGGGTGGTCGATGCCGAGCTGGTCGGGCGACGCGGCGGGCGTCGTCGACGTCGGCCACCGAGCAGCACCCCGAGTCGCTGTCGCCACCCCACAGCTTCAGCGTGACGCCGACGACCTCGTGACCGTCGTCGAGCAGGCGGGCGGCGGCGACCGACGAGTCGACGCCACCGGACATCGCGGCGAGGACCTTCACGGGCCCGTGGCACGCGAACCGTCGCAGCCGGGCGACCGCCGACGGGACGGCGTCGAGGGCGCGGTCGACGTCGGCGTCGGTGCTGGCCCAGCCGAGCGACAGGCGCAGCGACCCGTGGGCGAGGTCGCGCGGCACGCCCATGGCGGCGAGCACGTGCGACGGCTCCATGGCGCCGCTCGAGCACGACGACGCCGCCGACGCGTAGACCCCCGCGTCCTCGAGCAGGAAGAGCAGCGCCTCGCTCTCGACGCCGGGGACGCACAGGTGGGCGATGCCGGCGATGCGGTCGGTGTGGGCGGCGGTGAGCACGAGGTCGGGGACCGACGCCTGCAGGCCCTCCTCGAGCCGGTCGCGCAGCTTGCCGACGCGCTCGACGGCGGCGTCGCGCTCGTCGGCGGTGAGGCGGGCGGCGACGGCGAGGGAGGCGATGCCGGCGACGTTCTGGGTGCCGCTGCGCCGCCCCCGCTCCTGGCCACCGCCGAGCGACCGCGGCGAGAGATCGACGCCCTCGCGGACCACGAGCACGCCGACGCCCTTGGGCCCGCCGAACTTGTGGCCGCTGATCGTCACCAGGTCGGCCACCGAGGCCAGGTCGGCGACGTCGAGCCAGCAGAACGCCTGCACCGCGTCGGTGTGCAGCACCGCCGCGGGGGCACGGTCGCGCACGACCTCGGCCACCGCGGCGAGCGGCTGGACGGTGCCGATCTCGTTGTTGGCGGCCATGACCGACACGAGGGTGACCGAGTCGTCGAGGGCGTCGGCCAGCCGGTCGAGGTCGATCACCCCGTCGGCGCCCACCGGCACGACCCGCCCGTTGCGCGACTCGACCGGATCGAGCACGGCGTGGTGCTCGATGGCGGTGCACACCACGGTGCCGCCGCGGCGGTCGTGCACCCCGAGCACGGCCAGGTTGTCGGCCTCGGTGCCCCCGCTCGTGAAGACGACCTCGCCCGGCTCGGCCCCCGCCAGCTCGGCCACCACGTCGCGGGCGTCGTCGATCGCCCGGCGGGCGTCGCGGGCCGCGGCGTGGGCGCCCGACGGGTTGGCGAAGCGCTCGGTGAGGAAGGCCAGCAGCGCATCGACCGCCGCCGGGCGCATGGGCGTGGTGGCGGCGTGATCGAGATAGGCGGCGGAGGAGGGGGCCACCCCGTCAGGCTAGGGCGTGACGACGTTGGTACGCCGATGCCACGCACACGAGGAACAGCTCGGGCCCGACGACGGGCGGCGGGGTGTGGTGGATGGCGACCGCCGTGGGGTTGGCCAGCCGTACGGCCATGGCCTGGCGGGCGTGCGGGCTCAGGTCGGCCAGCCGCAGGAGGAACGACCGGATCAGCCCGTACTGCTCGGCCGAGAGCCCGACCACGTCGAGTGAGGCCACGTAGGCCTCGTAGCCGTCGGGGGCGAGGAAGGCGACCGGCTGGGCCCGGCCCGCGGCCTGTCGCTCGCGCAGCACCAGGGTGCCGGCGGCCAGGTCGCCCACCCGCTGGTTGCGGCGGGTGGCGAGGATGGCGATCACCGCGATCGACCCGTAGAAGATCCAGAGCTCGACCAGGCCGAAGATGCCGCGGACAGCGGCGTGGCGGAACCGGATCGGGCCGCCCTCGACGGTGACGACCCGCAGGCCCATGGCCGCCTTGCCGAGGGTGCGCCCGTTCCAGAGCGTCTCGAACGCGACCGGGTACCCGATGACGATCAGGAAGGCGAGGAGGACGACGACGATGACGGCCGCCGTCTGGCCGACCTCCAACCCGCCGGCCGAGACCAGCCCGACGGCGAGGAGCAGCAGGAGGAGGGCGGCGCCCTGCACGACCAGGTCGAGCAGCTCGGCGACGGTGCGGGACCCGACCGACGCGGTGTCGAAGTCGAGCAGCACCGCCTCGGGGGTGACGATCCCGCGCTCCACGTCGCCACGGTACCGTGCTGCTCGTCGGCCGCCCGAGCGGCGGAGAGCGGGGAAGCATGGACATCGACCGCTACATCGCCCGCAACCAGCCGGGGTGGGACCGACTTTCGTCGCTCACGGCACGGGCGCGACGACGGGTCGGTGGTCTCTCCCCGGCCGAGCTCGACGAGCTGGTGCAGCTCTACCAGCGGGTGTCGGCCCAGCTCTCCTACGTCCGCACCTACTACCGCGACCTCCCGCTCACCGCCCGGCTCACCCGCCTCGTCGCCGACGCGTCCGGGGTCGTCTACGGCAAGCGCACCCGCACCTTCCGCACGGTCGGCCGGTTCTTCACCACGACGTTCCCGGCGGCGGTGTGGCAGACCCGGCGGTTCATCGGGGTGGCCGCCGCGTGCTTCTTGGTGCCGGCGTTGTTCGTCGGCGTCTGGTTGAGCACCGACCCGGTCGCCCTCGACGCCTCGGCCAGTCCCGCCCAGCGGGCCGACTACGTCGAGAACCAGTTCGAGCAGTACTACTCCGAGCAGCCGTCGGCGCAGTTCTTCACCGCGGTCACCACCAACAACATCAGGGTCGGCTTCATCGCCTTCGCCCTCGGCGCGCTGGCGGCCGTCCCCGGCGCCGCCATCCTGGCCTTCAACGGGCTGTTCCTCGGCCAGGCGGCGGCGTGGATGATCAGCGAGGGCGACACCCTGCGCTTCTGGGGGCTGATCCTCCCCCACGGCACGCTCGAGATCAGCGCCATCGTCATCGCCGGCGGCGCCGGTCTGCGGCTCGGGTGGGCGGTGATCGCGCCGGGCGACCGCACCCGCACCCAGGCCCTCGCCGAGGAGGGTCGGCGCGCCGTCACCATCGTGGTCGGCCTGATGGCCGTGTTCGTCACCGCCGGGCTGATCGAGGGGTTCGTCACCGGCAGCGGCCTGGCCCCGATCGTACGGGTGGCGATCGGCCTGCTCGTGGCCGCCGCCTTCTGGGCCTACGTCGTCGCCCAGGGCCGCGCCGCCACCGACGCCGGGTTCACCGGCGCGATCGAGCGAGCACGGACCGCGGCGCCTCAGAGCCGGCCGGTGGCCTTCACCTTCAGGTAGGTGTCGGCGAGGCGGGGCGCCACCTCGCCGGGAGGGCCGTCGACGACGGTGGCGCCGAGGCCGCGCAGACGAGCGGTGGTGCGACGCCGCTCGTCGAGGGCGCCGATGGCGGCCGCCTTGCGGTACGCGGCCCCGGCGTCGGTCGGCGTCGAGCGCGCCCAGCGCAGCACCTCGGGATCCTGCACGGCAGCCACGACCACGAGGTGGCTGCGGGCGATGAGCGGCAGGGCGGGCAGCAACGTCTCGCCGACCGCCTGCTCGACCAGGTCGGTGCAGATCACGAGCATGGCCCGCCGCCGGAAGCGGGCGAGGGTCTCGGTGAAGGCGCCGCGGTAGTCGCTCTCGGCCAGCACCGGCTCGAGGTCGTACATCGCCTCGGTGACCCGCTGGAGCTGGTCGCGCCGATGGCCGGGCGCGACCACGGCCCGCACGGTGCGGTCGAAGGCGACCAGGCCGGCGCGGTCACCCAGGCGGGTCGCCACCGCGGTCAGCATCATCACCGCGTCCATGGCGTGCTCGACCCGCGGCACGTCGTCGACGCGGCCGGCCATCACCCGCCCGTTGTCGAGCAGGATGATCACGATCTGGTTGCGCTCGGCCCGGTAGGTGCGCACGATCGCCCGGCCGGTGCGGGCGGTCGCCGCCCAGTCGATGCGGCGGAACTCGTCGTCGATGGAGTACTCCCGCAGCTGCTCGAACTCGGTGCCACCGCCGCGGCCCTGCGCCGAGCGCAGGCCGACCTCGAGGATGCGGGCCCGGTCGATGCGCAGCTCGGCCTCGTCGCGCGAGCGGAACGGCGGGTAGACCCGCAGCGCGCCGGGCACCGACCGGGCCCGCTGGCGGGCGGCCAGGCCGAGCGGCCCCTCGATCCGCACGACCACGGTCGTCGGGGTGAACCGGCCCCGACGCGTCGGGTCGAGCGTCGTGCGCACCTCGGCCGTCTCGCCGGCCGCCAGCCGGAGGCGGAACCGTCGCTGCCGCGCCGCGAGCGAGGGGGCCAGCTCGTCGGCCACCGCGACCACGACGGGCCGGGAGCCACGATTGTGGACCCGCCACGTCAGCGTGAGCCGTTGGCCGAGGGTCACCACCTCGGGCAGGTCGCGCTCGACCTCGACGCACCCGTCGGCCGGCGAGGCCACGGCGTCGAGCGCGGCCACCAGCACGAGCGCGGCGTTCACGGCGAGGAACACCCACGGCGAGCCGAACGCGACGAGCACCACCGCGGCCAGCGCGGCGACGAGGGCGAGGCGCCGGGTCGGGACGGGCACGAGTCGACCGGCGGACGATCAGCGGGGCACGGGGACGGCGGCGAGGACGCCGTCGAGCACGCCGTCGGCGGTGGCCCCCTCGAGCTCGATCTCGGGTCGCAGCATGAGCCGGTGTCGGAACGTCGGCTTCGCCACGGCCTTCACCTCGTCGGGGGTGACGAAGTCGCGACCGGCGAGCCACGCCCACGCCTTGGACGCGTGCAGCAGCGCCGTCGCCCCGCGGGGCGACACGCCGAGCTGCACCGACGGCGACTCGCGGGTGGCCCGCACCAACGAGACGACGTAGCCGAGCACCGGCGGCTCGACCCGGATGCGCCCGATCGCCTCGCGGGCGGCGACCAGATCGTCCGGACGGGCCACGGCCCGGATGCCACTGGCGGCGATGTCGTGGGGATCGAGGCCGCGGTCGTGGCGCGCCACGACCTCCTGCTCCTGCTCGAAGGTCGGGTAGCCGACCAACAGCTTGAACAGGAACCGGTCGAGCTGGGCCTCGGGCAGCGGGTAGGTGCCCTCGTACTCGACCGGGTTCTGGGTGGCGACCACCACGAACGGGTCGGGCAGCGCGTGGGTGGCCCCTTCGACCGAGACCTGGCGTTCCTCCATCGACTCGAGCAACGCCGACTGCGTCTTGGGTGGCGTCCGGTTGATCTCGTCGGCGAGCAACAGGTTGGTGAACACCGGCCCCTCCCGGAACCGGAACGTCCCCTCCCGGGACTCGAAGATCACCTGGCCGATGACGTCGGACGGCATGAGGTCGGGCGTGAACTGCAGGCGCGCGAAGTCGAGGTCGAGGGCGGCGGCCACCGCCTTGACCAGCAGCGTCTTGGCCGTTCCGGGCACGCCCTCGAGCAGCACGTGACCGCGCACCAGCAGGGCGGCGACGATGCCCGACAGCGTGCCGTCCTGGCCGACCACCACCTTCCCCACCTCCTCGCGCAGCGCCAGCACGGCGGCGCGGGGGTCGGGACCGGGGGACTCAGACATGGAGGACCTCCTTGCGGACGGCGTCGACGGCGTCGGCCAGGTCGAGCAGTTCGGCATCGGTGCGCACGGGACCGGGCACGAGCGCGGCCAGGACACGATCGCGCGGCACCGCGGAGCGGGTGGCGGCCACGTCGGCCACGACCTCGGGCGGTGCCGACGGTGGCAGGCCGAGCCGCTCGGCCAGCCGGCGGCGCAGGTCGTCGCACAGCACCTCGGCGGCGCGGTCCGGCGACTTCGTCTGCTGCAGCAGGTTGCCGACGGCGATGACGAGCTCGGAGCCGGCGATCGGCACCGCCGGCTCCTCGGGGACCGGTCGCCCGAGCCGACGGGCGCGGAAGGCGGCGTAGACCACGAAGGCGAACAAGAGCTGCCACAGGCCGAAGCGGGCGCCACCGGGCAGGGCGTCGAACAGGTCGCGGTCGCTCGGGCTGCCGTCGGCGCCGACGGGTGGGGGCTGGAGCAACACCACCGTGGTGCCCGGCTCGGGCGCCATCAGGGCGACGGCCAGGCCGGCGTCGTCGACGAGATCGAGGTTGGCGTTGGTGAACACGTCGCCGCCGCCGACGGCGACCACGCGTCCGGCACCGTTGCCGGTCAGCACCACGAAGGCGGCGGCCTCGTCACCGAAGCACGAGCTCGAGCCGGGCGGCACGTCGTAGCGCACGCCGAGGTCGCCGGGGCGCAGCCGATCGAGGCCGGCGAGGGCCTCGACGTCGCAACGGTCGCGATCCACCTCGGCCGTCACCAACCCGCCGAACACCCCGCCGCCGCCCTCGGTGGTCGGGGTCAGGGCGCTGAACGGGTCGGTGACGACGAGGGTGCCCCCCGACGCCACCCAGGCCTGCAGCTCGGTGCGCGCGACGTCGTCGTAGCGGTCGTCGAACAGCACCGCGACCGACCCCTCGGTCGGCGCCACCTCGTCGAGCGCGCCCAGGTCGTCGGTGACGGTCACGTCGGCGCCGAACTCCTCGAGCAGCAGCCGCAGCGCCTTCACCCCCTGGTCGCCGGTGCCGTCGGGGTCGTAGGCGCGACCGTCCTCGCTCGCCGGCGCGCCGGCCACGAGGACCACGAGGACGAGGGCGAGGGCCACGAGGAGCCACGGCAGCACGGACCTCCACCTCACGAAGGGGCTCCGGATTCGACACGCTCGGCCAGCTCGCGGAAGCGGGCGTTCTCGTCGGGCCCGGTGGGCAGGTCGCCGTACCACGCCCGCTCGAACAACTCCGACGCGCCGGCGAACTCCCCCGCCACCGCCGGCGCGTGGGCGTCGACGGCACGGCGGTACTCGCCGGCGGTGCGGCCGGGCACGTCGTCGAGCACCTGGCGCGCCACGAGGTCGACGACGAGGGCGCGGTAGCGGCACCGCAGCGCCTGCTTCCACTCCCCCGCCGCCTCGTGGCGCTCGGCGTCGGCCCGCCAGTCGGCGGCCGGGCGACGCCGCTCGACGTCGACGCGCACCGCCGTGGTGGCCTGGCGCCGGGTCGTGCCGAGGATGCGGACGACGAGCACGGCCACGACGGCGACGAGCAGTCCGAGCACGACCCACGCCACGAACGCGCCGGCACCACCGGCGGTCAGGCTGCGCACGAGGTCGGCGAGCCGCTCCCCGATCCAGTCCTGGGCCCGCTCGAAGATCGACGGCTCGGGCTGGTCGAACTCGGGGCGCGACAGGATCTCCTCGGCGGCGCGACGGGCCTCGTCGGCCGTCGGCTCAGGCGGTGGGAGGCCGGAACGCATCGTCGGCGGTGAGCTCGAGGTCGAGGCCCTCGGTGCGCACGCGGAGGTCGAGGTAGAGCAGCACCGACGCCCCGGCCAGGGCCGACTGGGTCAGCAGGGACGCCGCCGCGGTGGCCACCCCCACCGGCACCCAGGCGATCGACGCCGGCAGGAAGAGGGCGACGATGACCCCCGGGATGGCGAGCACCTGCCGGAGCACGTAGGCCACGAGGGACACGAGCAACACGATGCCGATGCAGGGGAACAGGCGGCGCCCGACGAGCTGCCACGACCGCTTGGCACCGGCGAACGGGCCCAGCCGTTCGAGCACGATGGCCGGCGCGGTCAGCGCGAACAGCGGCGTGACGAACACGAGGCCGAGGTACTCGGGTGCGGCGGCGACCGCCTTGACCGGCACCAGGAGCGCCCACGCGCCGAGGAGGGCGCCGCCCCGGTCGACGGCCGCCTTCAGCGCAGCGCCCACCGACAGGTCGCCACCGCCGTACCACGACGCGACGAGGGCGGCGACGGCGGCGCCGAGCACGAACATCGACAGGTTCTCGAGCAGCAGGGCGGCGACGGAGGCGACCAGCGAGCCGGCGTCGAAGGTGGTGTCGGCGGCGAGGAACCCGGTGAACAGCTCGGAGGACGGCACCGACGAGCGCGACGCCCACGCCGCCAGCAGCTGCACCGGCACCACGACGACGGCGGCGATGGTGAGCACGGTGCGGGGCCGGCGGGTGATCACCGCGAAGGCCCCGTCGAGCACGTCGGCAGCGGTGAGGGGCCGCAGCGGCACCGGGGGCTCGACCCGGGTCGACGGGACCGACGGCGCGGGCGCCGCGGTGGGTGTGGGCGACGACGGGGCGCTGCCGGTGTCCGGCGCCACCCACCCGCGGTCGGGGCCCGTGTGGTCGGCTCCTGCCCCGCCCGCCGTCTCCACGAGCCCTTTCTACAGGACATCATGGGTCCCGGCGCGAGCGGCGAGAGCGGGGGTGCTGATGGACGGCTACGACCGGTTCACCTACGGCGAGGTGTTCGCCGACGTGTACGACGACTGGTACGCCGACGTCACCCCCCGGGAGGCGTGCGCCGCCTTCCTGGCCGAGGTCGCCGGGGGACGGGGCCCCGTGGTCGAGCTCGGGGTCGGCACCGGCCGCCTGGCCCGACCCCTCGCCGCCCACGGCCTGCCGGTCGTGGGCGTCGACGTCTCCCCGGTCATGCTCCGGCGCCTGGCGACGACGACGACGGGAGACCCCGGCGTGCTGCCCGTCCAGGCCGACATGGTGGCGCTGCCGCTGCGGGGCCCGTTCCCGCTCGTGTTCGTCTCGTTCTCGACGTTCTTCAACCTCGTCGACCCGGGTTCCCACGCCGCCGCCCTCGCCGAGGTGGCACGGGTGCTCGGTCCCGACGGACGGTTCGTGCTCGAGGCGTTCGTCCCGCGCGACGACCTGGCCGAGCGCCGGAACTGGGTGAGCGTCCGCACCGTCGAGCGCGACCGCCTCGTGCTGCACGCCGGCCTGGTCGACGTCGACGACCAGACCGTGGCCGCGCAGCACGTGGAGATCACCGAGGCCGGCATCCGGTTGCGGCCCCTGTTCATCCGCTACCTGTTCCCCGACCAGCTCGACGCCCTGGCCGCGGCCGCCGGCCTCACGCTCGAGGCCCGCCACGGCGGATGGGCCGGGGAGGCGTTCGACGACGACGCCGGCGTGCACGTGTCGGTGTACCGGGGGGTGGCGTGACCCAGCTCCGGCGGAACCCGCTCACCGGGAGGTGGATCACGGTGGCCCCCGGCCGGGCGGCCCGCCCCGGCGCGTCGCCGGACGGCGGCCGCGGGGTCGGCACCGGCGATCCTTGTCCGTTCTGTCCCGGCAACGAGGCTGCCACCCTCCCGGCGGTGGCGACCGAGGACCGCGAGGGCCAGTGGTCCGTGCGGGTGGTGCCCAACCTGTATCCCGCGTTCAGCGGCGACGGCCCGTTCACCCCGGTCGAGGCCGGGCCGGTGTTCTGCGAGGCCGATGCCGTCGGCGTCCACGAGGTGGTGATCCTCTCGCCCGACCACGGGCGGGCGTGGAGCGCGCTCGACGACGAGCAGGCCGCGCTCGTGATGGCCGTGCTGCGCGACCGGCACGAGGCGCACGCCCGGCTGCCCGACATCGTCTACACGCAGGCCTTCGTCAACCACGGGCGCGAGGCCGGGGCGTCCGTCGCGCACCCCCACGGCCAGCTCCTCGGCATCCCCTTCGTGCCCGACCTGGTGCTCGACGAGCTCGCCGGGTTCGCGCGCCACCACGAGCTCCACGACGCCTGCGTGCTCTGCCAGACCGTCGACGCCGAACGGACGGAGGGCACCCGGGTGGTGATCGACACCGGGCGGGTGGTCGTGGTGTGCCCGTACTGGAGCGGCACGCCCTTCGAGCTGCTCGTGGTGCCCACCGACCACGTCGAGGACCTGACCCGGGCCACGCCCCCCGACCTGTCGGCGGTCGGCCTCGCCGTGCGCGACGCCCTCGCCGCCCTCGACGCCGCGGTGGGCGACGTGGCCTACAACCTCGTGTTCCACACCGCCCCGCACGACCATGCGGGAGGCCCGTTCCACTGGCACCTCCACGTGCTCCCCCGGATCACCAACGCCGCCGGCTTCGAGCAGGGCACCGGCGTGCTCATCAACGTCGTGGCCCCCGAGGACGCCGCTGCCGAGCTCCGATCGGCGGTACCCCGTCCGCCCACCGCTTGACCTCGATTTTCGGCTCGACGGGTACCGTTCTCCCTCGTGGCGACCGAGCTCACCACCTGCTACCGCCATTCGGACCGCCGGGCGGGCGTGTCGTGCCAGCGATGCGGCCGACCCATCTGCGCGAGCTGCATGACGCAGGCCTCGGTCGGCTTCCACTGCCCGGAGTGCGTGCAGGCGCAGGGGCAGAGGGTCTACCGGGCGGCCGACCTGCGCACCCGCCCGATCGTGACGATGGTGCTGATCGGGCTCAACCTCGCCGCCTTCGTCGCCGACCTCGCCGTCTCGGGCGCCGGCAGCTTCATGCAGGCGGGGTCGGGCGACCTGGCCGACCGCGGCCTGCTCGTCGGGCTGGCCCGCGACGGCACCGGGCTCGTGGGCGTCGCCACCGGCGAGACCTACCGCATCATCACCGGCGGCTTCTTCCACGCCGGGTTGCTCCACCTCGGCATGAACATGCTCGTGCTGTGGATCATCGGCTCCCAGCTCGAGCCCGCCCTCGGCAGGTCGCGCTACCTCGCGCTGTACGTCACGTCGCTCATCGCCGGCTCGCTCGGCGTGCTGCTCGTGTCGCCCACCTCCCCGACGGTCGGCGCGTCCGGCGCCGTGTTCGGGCTCATGGGTGCGGCGGTCGCCGCCCAGCGCGCCCGGGGCATCAACCCGTGGCAGTCCGGTCTCGGCGGGCTGATCCTGATCAACCTGCTCATCACCTTCCTGGTGCCCGGCATCTCGATCGGCGGGCACCTGGGCGGCCTCGTCGGCGGCATGGTCACCGGCTTCGTGATCTTCCGGCTCGACGAACGGGTGAAGTCACCGGTGCCGGCCGTGCTCGCGTGCGCGGCGATCTCGGCGGTGCTGTGGATGGGCTGCCTCTGGGCCGCCGACCAGTGGGCCGACCCCGTGCTCGGATTCCTGAGCTTCGGTCGTTAGCCGGCTTCCACGATCCGCTTCAGGTTGCGCAGGTTGCGCTTCCACACGACGCGGAGCACCTCGCCGCCCACCACCGCCCCGAACCGGCCGCCCATCCACCACGGGAACTGGAGCCGCTCCCTCCACACGAAACGGGTGCGGCCCCCCGGGCGGGGCGTCAGCGTGAACACGCCCGTGCCGGTGACCACCCCGACGTGGCGCACACCCATGGCCCGGCGCGGCGTCCAGCGGGTGATCTCCATCTTGTCGGTGAGGCGGAACGGCCCGACCTTGGTGTCGCAGTCGAAGGTGGTGCCGACGCCCTTGTGCTTGAGCGAGGTGAAGCGGATGGCGACGGCGTCCTCCATCCACTCGGCGTGCGATCCGACGTCTTCGACGACGTCCCACACCGCGCCCGGTGGGGCGTCGATGGTGGTGCCGACCCGGATCCCGCTCACCGGCTCATGGTAGGGAAGGGACCGTGTCCGACGACAAGCCAGGGTCCGACGACGAGCCAGGGTCCGACGACGAGCCCACAGCCGATCTGGCCGCCGCGCTCGCCGACCTCGGACGGCGCGTCCGGGACGTGGTGCGGGCCACGCGGGCCCACGACGACCACCGGGTGGTCCGCACCGAGGGCGGCGACGACGTGTTCGGCGTCGACGCCCGGGCCGACCAGGTGCTCCTCGCCGGGCTGCGGGCCCTGCCGGTGCCCGGCACCGCGGTGGTCGAGGGCCACGACCGGCCGATCGTCCTCGGCGGTGGATCCGGGGGCGACGGGTGCGCCGGCTCGCGGCCGTGGCGGATCCTCGTCGACCCGGTCGACGGCACCCGGCCCTACCTCGCCGGCAAGAAGTCGGCGTGGGTCCTGATCGGTGCGGGCCTCGACGCCCGCACCCTCGAGGACCTGACCCTCGGCGTGATGGTCGAGATCCCCACCGACCGGGCGGCCTGGGGCGCGGTGATGACGGCGACCATCGGCGGCCCCCTCCGGATCGTCGACGACGACCTGGTGGGCGACGGACCGAGCCGGCCGCGGGAGCCGGCGCCCCGCCGGGGCGACGACCTCGAGCGGTCCTTCGTCACCGTCGTGCGGTTCGCTCCCGGTGAGCACGGGCCCATCGGGGCGTGGGCCGACCGCCACCTGGCCGGCCTCGAGGTCTACGACGACCTGGCCCCGTGCACGGCGTCGTACCTCGCGGGGCTGATCACCGGCGGGGACGCCGCCGCCTTCGACCCTCGGCCCTTGTTCAACCCGGGCGGGATGGCGGCCCACCCCTACGACCTCGCCGCCCTGGTGGTGCCCCGGGCCGCCGGCTGCGTCATCGAGGCGCTCCCGCCCGGACCGTTGTCGGTGCCGCTCGACACCGACACGCCGGTGGCCTGGGCCGGCTACGCCAACCCGGCGATCGCCGAGCGCCTGCGGCCGCGTGACCTCGATGGGTAGACGGCGCCGCGCCGATGGCTCAGCGACCGGTGAACTCGGCCTGGCCGGGGCCGTGGTCCCGGAAGCTCGCCACGCCGATGCGGGCGTCGTCGGTGCCGAACACCTCGACGAAGAGCTGCTGCTCGAGGGCCAGGCCACCGTCGAGGGTGATGTCGAGGCCGCGGTCGACGGCCCGCTTGGCGAGGGCCTGGGCGGCCACCGCTCCGGCGGCGTAGGCGGCGGCCTCGGCGAGGGCGGCGGCCTCGAGCTCGTCGGCCGGCACCACCCGGTCGACCAGCCCCATGGCGAGGGCCTCCTCGGCACCCACCTGGCGACCGGACAGGATCAGGTCCTTGGCCCTGGCCGGCCCGACCAGCCGGGCGAGGCGCTGGGTGCCCCCGCCACCGGGGATGATGCCGAGCAGGATCTCGGGCTGGCCGAGCTTGGCCCGGTCGGACGCCACCCGCCGGTCGCAGGCCAGCGCCAGCTCGCACCCGCCGCCGAGGGCGTAGCCGGCGATGGCGGCGATGGTCATGCGGGGCAGGTCGGCGAGGGCGTCGAACGCCGATCGGAACGTCGCCCCGATCTCCCGCGCCTCGTCGGGGCCACCGAACTCGGCGATGTCGGCGCCGGCGGCGAAGATCCGGTCGCCGCCGGTGACGACCACGGCGCCCGGCAGGTCGGCGTCGAGGTCGGCGACCGCCGCCCGCAGCTGGCGCAGCAGGGTCGTGGACAGCTGGTTGACCTTGCCGTTGTCGAGCGTGATGACGGCCACCCCGTCGTCGCGGCGTTCCAGGTGCACGAGTTCGTCGGCCATGGGTGTCAACCTAGTGGGACGTCAACCCGGGGCAGGAGGCAGCCATGTTCAAGGAGTTCAAGGACTTCATCGCCCGCGGCAACGTGGTCGACCTGGCGGTGGCCGTCGTCATCGGCGCCGCCTTCACCGCGGTGATCACGTCGTTCACCAACGACATCCTCATGCAGGTGATCGCCATCTTCGGCGGCAAGCCGGACTTCAGCGAGTACACCCTCACCATCAACGACGCCGTGATCCGGTGGGGTTCGTTCGTGACCGCCCTCATCAACTTCCTGATCATCGGCTTCGCCATGTTCCTGGTGGTCAAGGCGATCAACCGCCTCGCCAGCCTGCGCCAGCGTCAGGAGGAGGAGGCCGAGGCGACCGAGATCGAGCTGCTGACCGAGATCCGCGACGCCCTGGTCAGCCAGGACCGCCCATAGCGAGCAGCTGCTCGGCCGCGCTCCACGGGTCGAGCTCGCGGGCCACGACGGCGTCGCGCACCTCGTCGAAGGCGTCGCCCGAGCCGAGGTCCTGCGCCCGTTCGAGGAGCCGGGCGGCGAGGATGCGGTGCAGCTCGGCGGTGAGGCGACGGGCCCGGCGGGCCGCCAGCTCACCGGTGGTCTCGAGGTGCGTGCGATGGTCGCGCAGCACCTGCCACAGCTCGTCGACCCCCTGACCGTCGGTGCCGACGGTGGCCACGATCGGCGGCCGCCAGCCGTCGAGCGCCGACAGCTCGAGCATCTGCTCGAGGTCGCGGCGGGTGTCGGCCACCCCGGGCCGGTCGGCCTTGTTGATCACGAACACGTCGGCGATCTCCATGAGACCGGCCTTGTTGGCCTGCACCGCGTCGCCCCAGCCGGGGTTCACCACGACGACCGTGGTGTCGGCCTCACCGGCCACCTCGACCTCGACCTGCCCGACACCGACGGTCTCGAGCAGCACCCACGGCTTGCCGACGGCGTCGAGTACCCGCACCGCGTCGGGGGCGGCCACGGCCAGCCCGCCGAGGTGGCCTCGCGTGGCCATCGACCGGATGAACACGGCGTCGTCGAGGGCGTGCTCGCTCATGCGCACCCGGTCGCCGAGGATGGCGCCCCCGGTGAACGGCGAGGACGGGTCGATGGCCAGCACCGCCACCTCCAGCCCGTCGGCGCGCAGGCACCCGACGAGCGAGCTGGTGAGGGTGGACTTGCCCGCCCCCGGCGAGCCGGTGATCCCGACGGTGACCGCCCGCCCCGTGTGCGGGTGCACCAGTCGCGACACCTCACGGGCCGCCGGGCCGCCCTCCTCGACGAGGGAGAGCAGGCGGGCGAGCGCGACGCGATCGCCGTCGGTGGCGGCAGCCACGAGCTCGGCCGGGTCGGCGAGCCGGGGCATCAGAGCGAGACGGAGGTCTCGCCGATGGCGCTGGCGGCCTGGCCGACGTCGACGACCTCGGTCACTCCCGGCACCCGGTCCTTCATGATGCGCTCGATGCCGGCCTTGAGGGTGACCGTCGACGCCGGGCACGAGACGCAGGCACCGACCAGCTCGACGCTGACGACGCCGGTCTCGGCGTCGACGTCGCGCAGGTGGATGTCGCCGTTGTCGGCCTGGATGGCCGGGCGGATCGCCTCGATGACCTGTTCGACCTTGGCCCGGTCGACGTGTTCGCTCATGGTCCCCTCAGGGTGCCCGGTGGCTACCTGCTGACGCAACACCCCCGACCGTCCCCGGATTCCCCGGCGTCGGGCACACTGGTGGGCCATGGACCTCGACCACGCCCTCGCCTTCGTCGGCGAGCGCACCAAGGGCGTGCTGGCCACCCTGAGGCGTGACGGCCGGCCGCAGCTCTCGAACATCATGTACGCCCTGGGCGACGACGGGCTCGTCCGGATCTCGGTGACCGCCGGTCGGGCGAAGACCCGCAACCTCTCCCGCGACCCGCGGGCGTCGCTGCACGTGACGAGCGACGACTTCTGGGCCTACGTGGTGGTGGAGGGCGACGTGGAGCTCACGCCGGTGGCCGCCGCCCCCGACGACGCCACGGTCGAGGAGCTGGTCGCGCTCTACCGCAGCATGCAGGGCGAGCACCCCGACTGGGACGAGTACCGCAGGGCGATGGTGGCCGACGAACGACTGGTGGCCCGGCTCCGCCCCATCCACGCCTACGGCATGGCCTGACCCCGACGGCGGGCCAGCACCTCGCCGTGGAGGACGGCGAACCAGCCGTCCTCCGCCGCCGCCCAGTCGCGCCACGCCGTGGCCAGCCCCTCGAGCTCGGCCTCGTCGCTCAGCCCGTAGGCGAGCGCCTGGTCGGCGAAGCTCGACCGGCGCACGCGGTCGGCCCACAGCTCGCCCCACCACGCCCGGTCGGCGGGGGTGGCGAAGGTCCACGTCGAGCTGGTCGCCGCCTCCACCTCGAAGCCGGCCCGCTGCACCCAGCCGAGCAGGAAGCGGCCGGCGTCGGCCTCGGCCCGGTTGTGCCCGGTGACCTCGTGGTAGAGCGCCAGCCACCGGTCGAGGCGGGGGTCGCGGGGTGCCCAACCGAACGCGGCGTAGTCGCTGTCGCGCACCGCCAGCAGGCCGCCCGGCCGCAGCACCCGCCGCCACTCGACGAGGGCGGCCACCGGGTCGGTGAGGTGCTGGAGCACCTGGTGGGCGTGCACCACGTCGAAGCCCTCGTCGGCGGCGTCGAGGGCGTAGGCGTCGCCGACCTCGAACCGCACCGCCGGCGCGCCGTCGGGGTGGGCGGCGTCTGCCTGGGCGATCACCTCGGCCGAGGCGTCGACGCCGACGACGGTGCCGGGCGCGACCCGGCGAGCCAGGTCGACGGTGATGGTCCCCGGGCCGCACCCCACGTCGAGCAGGTCGAGACCGGGCCTCAGGTGGCGCAGCAGATAGCCGGCTGAGTTCTCGGCGGTCCGCCACCGGTGGCTGCGCAGGACCGACTCGTGGTGGCCGTGCGTGTAGGTCTCCTCCTCCCCCACGTCAGCGCCCCGGGTTGGTCGAACGGCCGGCGAAGCGCCCGGCGGGGCGCCGAGGCCGGTAGGCCGCGAGGATCGGGGCCAGCTCGTCGGGCGTCGCACCGTGCAGGACGACCCCGTCGGCGCCGAGGTCGAACTGGCCGAGCACGGTGGTGACGCAGTCCTCGGCCGACCCGGTGGCGGACGCCGCCAGCCACTCGTCGGGGAGCAGCCCGGCCACGTGCTCGAGCTGGTCGGTGGTCGCCTTGGCGTCGATCGCCCCGGGGAACGTGGCGACCAGGTCGTCGGCGCGGAACCGGGCCAGCACCTCGGGGTCCCAGCCGTTGACCCGCACCATCAGGTCGCCGTAACCCTGCAGGTAGGTGGCCAGACGGCCGACGAGCTTCTTCAGCCGCAGGTCCTCGGGGATGTGGTCGCCGACGGTCGCCAGCACCGACCACACCCGCACCGACGCCGGGTCGCGATCCGCCCGCTCGGCCCCGCGCCGCACGGCGGCGACGCTGCGGGCCAGGGCGTCGTCGGAGAAGAAGGTGTGGAGCACGACACCGTCGACGAAGGCGCCGGCCCGCTCGAGGGTCCGCTCGCCGAGGGCGCACAGCAGCACCGGGATGTCCTCGTCGAACTCGGGATCCTGGCCGAGGTACCCGTACCGACCGGCGGGACCGTCGTGGCCGAAGATCATCTCGCCGTGCCACATGCGCCGGTAGAGGTCGGTGACGTCCTCCATCTGCGCGGTGGTGATGCGGGGAAGGCCCATGACGTCGAACAGCGCGTCGAACCCCCGCCCGAGCCCGAGCGCGAACCGGCCGTCGGTCAGCCGGTGCATGGTCGTGGCGAACGTGGCGGTGACCATCGGGTGGCGGGTGTTGTGGTTCGTGGCGCCGGTGGCGATGCCGATCCGGGTCGATGCCGCGCCGGCCGCGCCCGACAGCACGGCCGCGTCCTTCACGTTGAACCGCTCGGAGATGAACACCGACCCGAGGCCCAGCTCCTCGCCGCGGCGGACCTCGTGCACGAGGTCGCGGGGCGCATCGGTGTGGCCGGCGAGGCCGTAGAAGCCGAGCTCGACGAGGTCGTCGACCGGCGCGTCGTCGTTCGAGGCAGCGGACACGACCCCCACCGTAGGGTGTCGACCATGACCGCGTTCGACCTTGCCCAGACCGACCGGCTCCTCGCCACGACCCGCTCGGTGCGCAAGCGGCTCGACCTCGACCGCCCGGTCGAGCCCGAGGTCGTGCTCGAGTGCCTCCGGCTCGCCGTGCAGGCCCCGACGGGGAGCAACCGGCAGGGCTGGCGGTGGGTGGTCGTCACCGAGCCCGAGAACAAGGCGGCCCTCGCCGAGCTGTACCTGCGAGGCGGCGGCGAGTACCTGAAGGCGGCCCAGCAGGTCGCCGGCGAGGGCCAGCAGCGCCGGGTGATGAGCTCCGCCCTCTACCTCGCCGAGCACCTCCAGGACGTGCCCGTGCTGGTGATCCCCTGCATCATCGGGCGGCTCGGCGACGACGCGAACGTGACGGCCGCCGGGCTGTACGGCTCGATCCTGCCTGCGGTGTGGAGCTTCCAGCTGGCGCTGCGCAGCCGCGGGCTCGGCAGCACCTACACCACCCTCCACCTCCCCCACGAGAAGGAGGCGGCCGAGCTGCTCGGCATCCCCGACCACGTCACCCAGGCCGGGCTGCTGCCGGTCGCCTACACGAAGGGCACCGACTTCAAGCCGGCCGACCGCCCGCCGGTCGAGGGCATCACCTACTGGGACGGCTGGAAGCAGACCCGCCCGTAGGCGCGCCGCCGCCCCCGGCCGGGGCCGGGGGCGGCGGTGGGCTGGTGCGGACCGGGGTCAACTCGCCGGGCGCTCGCGGAGCCGACCGGTGCCGATCGCCTCGACGACCGCCGCGGCCCGCTCCTCGCTGATGCGGCCCTCGGCCACGGCGGCGTCGAGCTTGGGCTGCACCACGGCGACGCGGGCGTCGCGCAGCGCCTGCACGTCGATGCCCAGCTGGTCGGCCAACGCCAGGTCGAAGGCGTCCTTGCGCTCCTGGAGCTGGGCCCGGAGCGCGTCGCGCTCCTCCGGGGTGTCCGGGCGGCTGTCCGGGCGTTCGAACTCGCCCAGCTCGGCCACGACCTGCTCGTGGGCGGCCTGGCGGGCGGTGCGCAGCTCCTCGACGGTGATGCCGAGCTGGTCGGCCATGGCCCGGGTCCACTCGCCGCGGTGCTCGGCGCGCCGTTCCCTGAAGCGCTCGATCAGACCGGCGGCGGGGCCGGCACCGCCCTCGGGGGCGGTCTGGGCGTAGGCGACGGCACCACCGCCGGCCACGGTGAGCACCAGCGCACCGGAGGCCACGGCGTTGCGAAGGGTCTTGTTCATGACGGCTCCTCGTGTGGGGGTGAGCGTGGCGATCACGCTGCGACGACGAGCATCGCGGCCGACCCCCAGACCCTCGTGAGCGCCGGCTGAGAACTCCATGAGAAGCCACCGGACACCACCTGGACCGGTCCTACAGTCGGGTCATGGCCGCCATCCTCGTGGTCGAGGACGACCCGCAGGTCCGTCAGGTGCTGCAGCGCGCCCTCGGCCTCGAGGGTCACGAGGTCGAGACCGCCGCCGATGGCCTCGCCGCCCTCGAGCGGCTCGCGGCATCGACGTTCGACGCCGTGGTGCTCGACGTGATGATGCCCAACCTCGGCGGGCTGGACGTGTGCCGCCGCATGCGGGCGACCGGCGACCGCACCCCGGTGTTGATGCTCACCGCCCGCCACGAGGTCGGCGACCGCATCGCCGGGCTCGACGCCGGCGCCGACGACTACCTGGTGAAGCCGTTCGACGTCGGCGAGCTGTTCGCGCGCGTCCGGGCCCTCCTGCGGCGCAACGCGCCCCCGGACGACGGCGCCGTCGTCGTGGGCTCGTTGCGGATCGACCCCGCCGCCCGGCGGGTGACGAGGAGCGGGGAGGAGCTGACCCTCACCAAGACCGAGTACGAGCTGCTGCTCCTCCTCGCCGAGCACGCCGGCCAGGTCCTCACCCGGGACACGATCCTCGAGCGGGTCTGGGGCTACGACTTCGAGACGACGTCGAACTCGCTCGACGTCTACATCGGCTACCTGCGTCGCAAGACCGAGGAGGGTGGGCGCCCCCGCATGATCCACACGGTGCGCGGCGTCGGTCACGTCCTGCGGAGCGACGAGACGTGACCTTCCGTCGACGGATCGCCCTCCTCGCCGGGCTGTCGTTCGCGGCCGCGGTCGTGCTGTGCGCCGTGGTCGGCTTCCTCGTCGCCCGGGTCCAGCTGCTCGACCGCTTCGACGCCGACCTCGTGCGCCGGGCCACGACCGGCGACGACGTCGGCCGGCTCGACCCCGGCGGCGACGCCCTCGCGCAGGTCGTCGCCGCCGACGGCGAGGTGCGCCGACCCGAGGGGCAGACCGTGGAGCTCCCCGTCGAACGGCGCGACCGCCTGGTGGCCGCCGCCGACCGGGCCGGCGTGCGACGGGTCCGCACCATCCGGCTCGACGACGAGCGCTACCGCCTGGTGACCGTGTCCACCGGGAACGGACGCGCCGTCCAGGTGGCCCGGCCCCTCGCCGAGGTCGACGACGCCGTCGGACGCTATGGGCGGTCGATGGCGCTCGTCGCGGTGGTGGGCACGGCACTGGCCGCCCTCGTCGGGTGGTTCGTCGCCCGCCGGGCGGCCCGCCCCGTCGAGGACCTGACCGGCGTCGCCGAGCACGTGGCCGACACGGGGACGTTCGACGTGCGGCTCGAAGCCCGTCACGACGACGAGATCGGCCGGCTCACCCGCACCATCCAACGGATGCTCGGCGCCCTCCAGGTGTCACGCGAGCAGCAGCGCCGGCTGGTCGCCGACGCCGGCCACGAGCTGCGCACCCCGCTCACCAGCCTGCGGGCCAACATCGGCCTGCTCGACCACCCCGACCTCGACGACCGCACCCGGTCGGAGGTGGTGCACGACCTGAGGGTCGAGCTCGACGAGCTCGACGCCCTCACCGAGGAGCTGGTGGCCCTGGCCGCCGACGCCGCCCCCGACGAGCCGCGCACCACCGTCGACCTGCGCGAGGTCGCCGAGCGGGTCGCGGCCCGAGCCACGAGGCGCACCGGGGTCCCGGTCGCCGTCACGGGGTCGGCGTGGACGGTCGAGGGCCGGGCGACCTCGCTCGAGCGGGCGGTGCACAACCTCGTCGGCAACGCCTGCACCTGGACGGCGCCGGGCTCCACCGTCGAGGTCCACGTCGAGCCCGGCCTGCTCACGGTCCGCGACCACGGACCCGGCGTCGCCCCCGGCGACCGCGACCGGATCTTCGACCGCTTCTACCGCGCCGACGCGGCGCGCAGCCGACCCGGCTCGGGGCTCGGCCTGGCCATCGTGCGCCAGGTGGTCGACGCCCACCACGGAGAGGTGACGGTGGGCGACGCGCCGGGCGGCGGGGCCGTGTTCAGCCTCCGGTTGCCGGCGGGGCCGCCCTCCACCTGAGGTGCGGGTGCGCGAGGCGCTCCCACACCGGGTGGGGGCAGTCGGCCACCAGCGCGTCCAGGTCGGCCTGCATCGTCGTCTCGACCTGCCGGTAGCAGGACTGCACCACCTCGGGGTCGTCGGCGGCCTCGGGGCCGAGGTCGGACCAGTCGATCGGGTCGCCGACGTGCACGGTCACCTTGGCCGGGAACGGCAGCACGGGGAGCTGTGCCGGGGCGATGCCCCACGGTGGCCCGGCCACGATGGGCATCACGTTGATGCGCAGGCGGTCGAAGCCGAGGGCGCGGGCCAGCCGGTCCCCGCGGCTCAGCACCACCACGGCGTCGTGGCTGCCGTGGGACACCATGGGCACGACGGGCACGCCGTGGCGCAGGGCGAGCCGGACGAAGCCGTCGTGGCCGCAGAGCTCGACCCGGTGGCGCTCGGTCCACGGCCGGTAGTCCTCGACGTCGCCGCCCGGGTAGACGAGCAGGGGTGCGCCCCGCTCGAGGAGGCGGTGGGCGTTGGCCTGGCTCGCCGGCACCGTGCCGACGGCACGGGCCAGGTTGCTGGCGCCCGGGATCGAGAAGAGGAAGTCGAAGCCGAGCGAGTACAGCGGGGCCGCCGGGCCGCGGGATCTGGCCCAGTGGGCGAGGAAGGCCCAGTAGTCGGGCATCCACACGCCACCGGAGTGGTTGCCGACCACGAGGAACGGCCCCTCGGCGGGCAGGCGGTCGAAGCCCACGACCGTCGGGTCGAAGTACGACAGGGCCAGCTCGAGGGCCGGCAGGAGGCGGGCGATGGTCGCCGGGTCGCGCTGGTCGAGGTCCCGGTCGAGCTCTGCGTCGATGCGCTCGCCGAGGCGGTCGATCACCGACAGGGCGTGGTGGTCGCCGCCGTGGTGGCGCCTCGTGTCATCCCCCATGGATCCATCGGACCTCCGCCCGGCGGAGGGGGCCAGAGCCGAACGTCAGGAGAAGACCCGGCTGGCGGCTCGGCCCAGCAGCTCGACCCGGCCCGGGAGGTGGCCGTTGGCGACGAGGTTGCAGGTGACGCCGTCGACGCCCGACGCCTTCACCGCCTCGAGGCGCTCGCCGACCTCGTCCGGTCCGCCCCAGGTGAAGATCGAGAGGAACTGGTCGGCCGAGGCGTCGTCCATCGCCGCCAGATCGATTCCTCGGGGGCGGAGGAAGGTGGTGATGTCGTCGAGGGCCTGGTCGCGCGTCTCGGCGATGGCGGCGTTGAGCTGCAGGCTCACCGTGATCTCCGACCGGTCCCGGCCGAGGCGCTCGCAGTGCCCGGCGAGGGCGTCGAGCTTGCGGCCGACCTCGTCGAGCCCGCAGGTGAGGTTGGACTCGTCGGCGTACTGGGCGACCATCCGCAGCGTCTTCTTCTCGCCGCTGCCACCGATCATCACCGGGATGCGTCCGACCGGCGGCGGCTGGTTGATCGCGTCGTCGACCGTGTAGTGCTCGCCGGCGAACGAGGGCCGCTCCCCCGCCAGCATCGGGAGGATGATCTGCAGCGCTTCCTCCAGCTTGTGGAACCGGTCGGTGAAGGTGCCGAACTCGAACCCGAGCGAGTCGTGCTCGAGCTCGAACCACCCGGCACCGATGCCGAGCTGGGCCCGACCGCCGGAGATGACGTCGAGGGTCGTGATGGTCTTCGCCAGCAGCGCGGGATTGCGGTACGTGTTGCCGGTGACCAGGGCACCGAGGCGCACCGACGACGTGCGGGTGGCCAGCGCGGCCAGCGTCGAGTAGCACTCGAGCATGTAGTCGTCGGGGTCGCCGAGCATGGGCAACTGGTAGAAGTGGTCCATCACGAGGACGGTGTCGAACCCCGAGCGGTCGGCGGCCTCGGCCTGGGTCGCGACGGCGGCGAACAGCTCCGCCGGGCCCACGCCCGGATAGGTGAAGCTGGGGATCTGGTAGCCGACACGGGTCACGGTGCACCTCCGGGGGACGCGGGTCGCCATCCTGTCCCCTGCCAGCGATCCGTGCCCGATCGAGCCGTCCCCTACGATGCCCGCCGTGCGGCGCGCCGGGAGGACCACCAGGGCGGGGCTGCTCGCGTTCGCGGCGCTGGTCGTGCTCGTCGTCCTGTTCGGCCCGCCTGCCGGCGCCCAGCCCGCCACCGACCCGGCCCCGACCCCGGCCCAGCCCGCCACCGACCCGGTGCCGGTACGGGTCGTCGTCCGGGAGCTCCCCCCGTTCGTCGAGACGACCCCGGACGGCGCCTACACGGGCTTCACCGTCGAGCTCTGGGAGGAGGTCGCCTCCCGGGCCGGGCTGGCGACCGAGTACGTGCAGGTCGACAGCGTCACCGAGCAGCTCGACGCCGTGGCCGGCGGGCGGGCCGACGTGGGCGCCACCGCGATCAGCGTCACCAACGACCGCGAGGAGCGCCTGGACTTCTCGTACCCGTACTTCCAGAGCGGGTTGCAGATCCTCGTGCCCGCCGACCAGACGGTCTCGTTCTTCGGCGCGGTGCGGGCGCTGTGGGACCCGGCGGTGCTCTACCTCTTCGCCGTGTTCGTGGTCGCCATCGTCGTGGTCGGGCTGGTCGTGTGGCTGCTCGAGCGCCCGCACAACCCCGACTTCTCGTCCGACGGCCGCCTGGGCGGTGCCGAGGAGGGCTGGTGGTGGGCGATCGTCACCGTCGCCACGGTCGGCTACGGCGACCGCGTCACGAGCCGACCGGCCAGTCGGCTGATCGCCGTGTTCTGGATCCTGTTCGGCCTGGTGTTCATCGCCCAGTTCACGGCCACCATCACCGCCAACCTGACGCTTCGCGAGCTGGCCACCGACATCCGCGGCCCCGGCGATCTCAAGGGACGCGAGGTCGTCACCGTCGAGGGCACCACCGCCGCCGCCTACCTCGCCGCCGAGGGCATCCCGGCCCGCACCGTCGCCACCGTCGACGAGATGGTCGACGCCGTCGCCGACGAGCGGGCCGACGCCGCCGTGTACGACGCCCCGGTGCTGCTCTACCAGGTCGACCAGGTCGGCGCCGACCGGGTGACCACGGTCGGCGCACCGTTCACCTTCGAGTACTACGCCTTCGCCCTGCCGACGGCGTCGCCCCTCGAGGAGCGCATCGACCAGGCCCTCCTCGACGCCATCGAGGACGGCACCTACGGACGCATCCGGCGGGCGTGGTTCCCCGAGGACGAGGCCACCGGCTGACCGGTCGGGTGGCGCCGCCTAGCGTTCGGGCGTGGCCGCCCTCCACCCGCTGCCTGACCAGCCCGACGACGTGCCCTGGCCGACGGCGACGTGGCCGACCGGCCCGGTGCCGGCGGGCGTCGACCTCGAGCCCCTGGTCGAGGCGATGTTCGCCGACACCAGCCGGTACGAGACCACCTACGCCGTGGTCGTCGTCCACCGGGGCCGGCTCGTGGCCGAGCGGTACGGGAACGCGTTGGAGCACTGGGACCGTCCCCACGAGCCGGTCGGTCCCGACACGCGCCTGCGGTCGTGGTCGATGGCCAAGTCCGTGCTCCACGCGATCGTCGGCATCCTCGTCGACGAGGGCCGCCTCGTCCTCGACGCGCCGGCGCCGGTGCCGAGCTGGCACGACCACCCCGGCGACCCTCGTGCCGCCATCACGCTCGAACAGCTGCTGGCCTTCCGCGACGGGCTCGCCTTCCGAGAGGACTACGTGGACGGCGAGGGCTCCGACGTGATCCACATGCTGTTCGGCGAGGGCCTGCACGACGTGGCCCGCTTCGCCGCCGAACGCCCCCTGTCCCATCCCCCGGGATCGCACTTCAACTACTCGTCGGGCACCAGCAACGTCGTCGCCGGGATCGTCGGGCGCGAGCTCGGCGGGCGCGGTGGCACCGAACGGTTCCTGCGCGAGCGCCTGTTCGACCCGGTCGGGATGGCGTCGGCCGAACCGGGGTTCGACGGGGCCGGCACCTGGGTGGCGTCGTCCTACCTGCACGCCACGGCGCGCGACTTCGCCCGATTCGGGCTGCTCGCCCTGCGGGGTGGCCGGTGGGACGGCCGCCAGGTGCTGCCGAAGGGATGGGTCGACCACGGTCGCACCCCCCGCTCGGTCGACCCCGACGACGGCTGGGTCCACGGCGCCCACTGGTGGGTGGTCGACGACGATCGGGGCTCGTTCTGGGCCAACGGCTACGAAGGCCAGTCGATCCTGTGCGTGCCCGACCTCGACCTGGTGGTCGTCCGGCTGGGCCGCACCGACAGCTCGCACTCGGCTGACCTGCGGGCCTGGCGGGCGGCGGTGACGGGCCGGTTCCACAGCGCCCCGCCTGCCTAGCATCCGGGCATGACCGCCCCGTTCAAGCTCTACGCCGACACCCCTCGCCGACGCCGCTCGGCGATCATCCGCGACCTGCTCACGGTCGCCGCCATCGCCTTGTTCCTGCTGCTCGGGTGGGGGGTGCGCCAGACGATCGACAAGCTGGCCGTGCTCGGGGAGGGCGTCGAGAGCGCCGGCACCACGGTGCAGGACGCCTTCGGCGAGGCGGCCGACGCCGTGGGCGGGCTGCCGATCATCGGCGACACCGTGGCCGACGGGCTCACCGGCGCGGGTCAGGGCACCGGCGGCAACGTGGCCGAGCTCGGCCAGGACGGCCAGGACCAGGTGCACCGGGTGGCCAACGTGAGCGGGCTGCTCGTGTTCGCCATCCCGGCCGGCCTGGTGCTCGTCATCGCCGTGCCCGGCCGGGTGCGGGAGGTGCGAGCCCTCAACGCCGGGCTGCGCGTGCTCACCGGGCTCGACGACCCCGAGCGACGACGGCTGATCGCCATGCGCGCCGCCTTCGGCCTGTCGTACGGCCACCTGCTCCGCTTCACCGACGACCCGTTGGGCGACCTCGCCGCCGGCCGCTGGGACCGCCTCGTCGACGCCGCGCTCGACGACGTCGGCCTCCGCGACCGACTGCCGGCATGAGGCCGGCACCGGGGAGGAGCCGGCGCTAGACGGACAACGGATCGGGGACGAGGGGCCCGTCGAGCCACTGCTCGAAGACGTCGGCGGGCATGGGGCGGGCGAAGAGGAAGCCCTGGGCGGCGTGGCAGCCGAGCTCGCGCAGGCGGCTGACCTCTTCGGCGCGCTCGACGCCCTCGGCGACGGTCTGCACCCCGAGCGAGGCGCCCAGCTGCACGATGGTGCGCAGCATCTCGTCGCCGTGCCGCGTGCCGAGCGCGGACACGAAGCTGCGGTCGATCTTGAGCAGGTCGAACGGGTACTGGCGGAGCGAACCGAGCGACGAGTAGCCGGTGCCGAAGTCGTCGACCGAGAGGGCGACCCCCGCCCGGCTGAGGGCGGTCAGCCGCCCGCGGACGAGCTCGACGTCGCGCATGAGGGTGCTCTCGGTGACCTCGAGCACGAGGCGGGAGGTGGGCAGGCCGTGGCGGGAGCACGTGGCCAGGACCTCCTCGGCGAAGTCGCTCTCCTCGATCTCGCGGACCGACGCGTTGACGCTGAGGCGGAAGTCCCCCATGCCGTCGCGTTCGCCGATCCAGCGCACGAGCTGGCGGCAGGCGGCGTCGAGGACGGCCCGACCGAGCGGCACGATCAGCCCGGTCTCCTCGGCCAGCCCGATGAACGATCCGGGCGCCAACAGGCCACGCCGGGGATGCTGCCAACGCACCAGCGCCTCTGCGCCGACGATCGTGCCCTGGGTCAACGACACCACCGGCTGGTAGTGGACGACCAGCTCGTCGTGCTCGACGGCCCGGGCCAGGTCGGCCTTGAGCTCGAGGCGCTCGGCGACCGTCGCGTGCATCTGCTCCTCGAACAGCTCGAAGCGATCCTTGCCCCGCTCCTTGGCCAGGTACATGGCCAGGTCGGCGTTGCGCAGCAGCTCCTCGGACGACAGGCCGGTGCCCTCGGCGAGGGCGACGCCGATGCTGGCCGTGATCCGGATGCTGTGGCCGTGGACGAGGGCGGGTTCGCGGATCGTGCTCAGGATGCGGTCGGCCACGCTCCCCACCTCGTCCTCGCTGTGGTGGCCGGCGATGAGCAGCACGAACTCGTCACCCCCCAGGCGGGTGGCGATGTCGCCCGACCGGAGGATGCTGCGGAGCCGGTGGGCCACGATGATCAGCAGCTCGTCACCGACCGCGTGGCCGAGGCTGTCGTTGACGGTCTTGAAGTCGTCGAGGTCGACCACGAGCACGGCGAGCCCGGCGGCGCCGAGCATCGTCGCCCGCTCGGCGGCGGCGGCGACCTCGAGAGCGAACGTCGCCCGGTTCCCGAGACCGGTGAGGTCGTCGTGCAGCGCCTGGTGGCGCAGGACGTGCTCGAGCGCCTTGCGGTCGGTGATGTCGGTGGCGTTGACGACGATGCCGCCGACGGCGGCGTCGTTGCGCAGGTCGCTGAACGTCACGTCGAGCACGTGGCGGGCGCCGTCACGGGTGACCACCGCGATCTCGTCGCGCCGACGGTCGAACGGCTGGCGGAACGCGCTGGCCAGGTCGGAGGCGGCCTCCAGCTCGTCGGTGGCGAGGAGCTCGAACAGTCCCATGCCGGTGAGGGCAGCGGGCTCGTAGCCGAGCAGCCTGGTGGCGGCGGGGCTCACGAAGGTGAACGCGCCCTCGTCGTCGACGACCGCCACCAGGTCGCTCGAGTGCTGCACGAGGGCTCGAAAGCGCGCCTCGCTGCGCACCACGCGCTCCTCCGCCCGCTTGCGGTCGGTGACGAGTCGGGCGTACAGCACGACCCCGCCGACCTCCGGGTCCTGTCGGAGGTCGCGCGCGGTGACCTCGAACCACTGGAAGGCGCCGGTCCGGTCGCGCATGCGCAACTCGGAGGGCCGCCCCGACCCGCCCCACGACATGGTGTCGGTCCACAGCCGCATCGCCTCGCGCTGGTCGTCGGGATGGACGAGGGCGAGCACCTCCTCGGCGGTGACCCCGAGCGGCACGCCGATCATCCGCTCGATCGGAGGGGTGGCGAACTGCATGCCGGCGTCCGGGTCGAGCACCGCGATCAGGTCGCTCGACTGCTCGATGATCGAGCGGAACCGGCGCTCGATGCGCTCACGCTCCATCCGCTCGGTCAGCTCCCGCCCGGACAGCGCCAGCTCGACCATGCGGGCGAGCGTGGTCATGTTGGCCTCGGTCTCGGGCTCGAGGCGGTCAGCGGTCTCGACGGTCAACCAGCCGCGGGGCTCGCTCGGCGCGCCGATGGGCACGACGGCGCGGTGGCGCGTCGGCGGGGGCGGTTCGGTGTCGCCGTACAGCACGCTGACCTTCGCCGACGAGACGCGCGCGGTGAGCTGACGCAGCGCGTCGAGGGCGACGTCGTACAGCGTCTCGGCGGTGGCGCCGGCGAGACGGGCCCCGGCCTCGCGCAGCAGGCGCTCGCTGAGGTTGCGCCGCTCCCGGCTTCGCACCATCAGGGTGAGGCGCACGAGCACCAGCACGGACATGACGACCGTCAGGGCGAGCGTCACGACGTCCGGAGGCCGGCCGTTGACGACGTCGGTGAGGAGCACGACCGGTGCCACCACGAGGCCACCGGCGAGCAGCAGCAGCCGACCGGTGGTGAGCGGCCCGTCGTCGACCGCGGGGCGGTCGGTGATGCGCACCATCGTCGGGTGGATGGCGGCGGCACCGGCGAAGATGTAGGCGAGCGGTGCGATGAGGAGGAAGACCCCGGTCGCCGTGCTCCGCGCGGTCTCGACGGTGACCGACAGGTCGGTGAGGAAGATGGCGCCGGTCGCCGCCATGATCAGGTAGAACGACGGCGTACGGGCACCGGGGCCGACGGCCAGACGCGTGGTCAGGTACACGACGATCAGCACCAGGCAGTAGCTGATGGTCGCCAGCTCCTGGGCGAGCAGGTTGCCCGACAGGTGCTCGAGCGCCGGTACCACGGCGAACTCCCACAGCAGGAACCCGAGGGCGCCGGTGACGACCAGGCCGTCGACGATCTGCTCGGGGTCGAACGCCGCCTGCCGGGCGCGGACCAGGGAGGCCAGGCCCACGATGAGCAGTCCGTAGCCGAGGAAGACGATGGCGTCGGCCGGGGACGGGAACGGGTAGTCGGCGTCGGTGGCGAGCCCGTGGGCGGCACGGACCAGCGCCGACAGCAGCAACATGGCTCCGGCGAGCCCGAAGCACCACCACGGCCGCCGCTGCGGGGGTTGCCAGGCCCGGACCCCGAGGGGAACGGCGATGACGCTCGCCCATCCGACGAGCTGAAGGATCACGCCCTGGACGTCAGGCTGGCCGAGAGCGCCGGCGAGCAGCGACAGCAGGTAGGCGGAGCCGAGCACCGCCAGGTACCGCTTCCACGCCGTCGCCCGCACCTCTCTCTCTTCGGCCGACGGAACGAGACTTTTAGGACACGGAGAGTGGTCAGACTGGCGGTTGACCGTTGTCGGTGCGGCGACATCCACGTCGCCGATCGTCAACGGTCTTCGGCGGAAACCTGGGTGGGGTCGATCGCCGGCGTCTCCGCCGGCTCCTCCGTCAGGTCGATCGCCGGCTCCCGGAGGTCGATGACGTCGGTCTCGCCGAGCACGCGGGGGTCGAGTCGGACGGCGCCGCCGGCGACGCTGACCTCGCCCTCCAGGGACAGCCTCAGCCCCTCGGCGTCGAGGGTGAAGTAGTGCTGGGCGTCGATCTCCACCAGGTCCACGTCCTCGAAGATGCCTCCACCGATCTCCACGAGCGTGTCCGGCAAGGGGAAGACCTCGATGTTGAAGGTGCAGGCGTCGAAGATGACGACCGCCCGGTCGACGTAGGCCTTGACCGCCACGGCCTCGGCCATGGCCCGGTACCAGGGTCCGCCCTGCGCGCTCGGATGCACCAGGATGGCGAGCATCCCGAAGTAGCCGCTGCGCTCGGGGAACCGGTCGAGCCGATCGAGGTAGTAGGCCGGGCTCACCCACGGGACCATGCCGAGGTCCCGACTCATGACCGCCATGGCGACCGGCTCGTCGCCCTCCCACCCCACCAGCTCGATGACGGCGGGGTCGGTGACCGCGGCGAGGAACTCGTCGTCGTCCATCCGCTGCTTCTGGGCGGCCAGCACGTCGAGAGGCGTGAACGCGTCACGGTACAGAGCGAGGAAGCGCTCCGCGGTCGCTTCGTCGACCCCCCGCTCGACCGTGATCCTCATGTGCCCCTGGGTCCTCGTTGTGTGGTGAGCCGCGAGCTCCGGACCTCGGCGAAACTAGCAGCGCAGTGCTGCAGGGCCGCGGACCGTCAACCGGACCGAGCTCGGCGCAGGGGTTGCCATCCGGGGCGATCTCGGGAACACTGCATCGTGATGCGTCCGGCGACCTCCCTCCTCCTCCTCATGTAGGCGAGCACCACCGACATCGGTGCTCGCCGAAGCTCCTGCGCCTCCGGGCCGGGAGCTTCTTGCGTTTTCCGACCCGATCGCATCGACCCGACCCCGACCCCACCCGACGGACACGACAGAACAGGAACCCACCATGGCCCCCGCCCCCGCGAACCCCGCGAGCATGCCGTTCGACAGGTACCGGCCGTTCGAGCCGCTCGCGCTCCCGCGTGAGCGACGGTGGCCCGACCACCGCATCGAGGCCGCACCCCGCTGGTGCTCGGTCGACCTGCGCGACGGCAACCAGGCCCTCATCGACCCGATGGATCCGTCGCGGAAGCGCCAGATGTTCGACGCCCTCGTCGCCATGGGCTTCAAGGAGATCGAGGTCGGCTTCCCCTCCGCCAGCGCCCCCGACTTCGCCTTCGTCCGCCAGCTCATCGACGAGGACCTGATCCCCGACGACGTCACGATCCAGGTGCTGACCCAGTGCCGAGACGACCTGATCGAGCGCACCTTCGAGTCGCTGCAGGGCGCCCATCACGCCATCGTCCACTTCTACAACTCGACGTCGGTGCTCCAGCGCCGGGTCGTGTTCGGCCAGGACCGTGACGGCATCACCGCCATCGCCGTCGACGCCGCCCGCCGCTGCCGCAAGCTGGAGCACACGCTTCCGGGCACCGACGTGCGCTACGAGTACTCGCCCGAGAGCTACACGGGCACCGAGATCGACTACGCCCTCGAGATCTGCGAGGCGGTGAGCGAGGTCATCGAGCCCACCGCCGACCGTCCGCTGATCGTGAACCTGCCGGCGACGGTCGAGATGTACGGCCCGAACGTCTACGCCGACACCATCGAGTGGTTCCTCGACCACCTCGCCCACCGCGACCGCGTCGTGCTGTCGCTGCACCCCCACAACGACCGCGGGTGCGCGGTGGCGGCGGCCGAGTTGGGCGTGATGGCCGGCGCCGACCGCGTGGAGGGGACGTTGTTCGGCAACGGCGAGCGCACCGGCAACGTCGACGTCGTCACCCTGGCGCTGAACCTGATGAGCCAGGGCGTCGACCCCGAGCTCGACCTGTCCGACATCGACGGGCTGCGGCGGGTGGCCGAGCACTGCAACCGCCTGCCCGTGCACGAGCGCCACCCCTATGCCGGCGACCTCGTCTACACCGCCTTCTCGGGGTCCCACCAGGACGCCATCAAGAAGGGCTTCGCCGCCCTGTACGCCGACGCCGAGGCCGCCGGCCGCGGTCGCGACTACGAGGTGTGGGAGGTGCCGTACCTGCCCATCGACCCCGCCCACGTGGGCCGCACCTACGAAGCGGTGATCCGGGTCAACAGCCAGTCGGGCAAGGGTGGCGTCGCCTACGTCATGGAGACCGAGCACGGCCTGGTGCTGCCCCGGCGACTGCAGATCGAGTTCTCCCAGGTGGTGCAGGGCATCGCCGAGGACGAGGGCGGCGAGGTGACGCCCGAGGAGATGTGGGAGGCGTTCCGCGCCACCTACCTCTCCGACGATCCCACGGTGGCCCTCCACGGCCACGAGCTCGTGACCGCCGACGACGGCACCACCACGATCACCGCCCACGTCGTGGTCGACGGTGAGGCCCGCACCGCCACCGGCGCCGGCAACGGGCCCATCGCCGCCTTCGTGGCCGCCCTCGCCGACGCCGTCGGGGTCGACATCGACGTGGTCGACTACCACGAGCACGCCACCGGCTCGGGCTCGCAGGCCGTGGCCGTGGCCTACGTCGAGACGGTCGATCCCGACGGCACCGTGCGGTGGGGCGTGGGGATGCACCCGAACATCGTCACCGCCTCGCTGGGGGCCGTCCTCTCCTCGGTCGACCGCGCCCGGCGAGCAGCGCCAGCACCCCGCTGACGACCAGCATCGAGCCGGCCAGACCCAGCCGGGACGTGCGGGCCCCGGTGCGGGGGAGGACCGCGGGTGCCCCGCCCGGCACCTGGACCGCCCCCCGAGCCTCCGCGGCGCCCGGCGCCGGGGCTGGCGCCGGGGCCGTGGTGACGGTCGTGGCCGGCCGGGGGGGCGTCGTGGTGGAGGCAGCGGGCGGTGGGTGCACGACGGGGGTCGACACGGCGGCCTCGTTGTTCGCCGGCTCACGGTCCGGACCGAGACGGCCGTCGTCGGCCACCCGGGCCCGGTTCGTCACCGACACGACGTCGACCGGGGCGTCGACATCCACCCGCACGACGAGCTCGACGTCGACGGGCAGCCCCTCGGAGCGGACCTCGCCGAGGGTGCGGGTGCACGTCGTGCCCGGCCCGTGCCGACCCGTCGTGGCGCCGCCGCACGTCCAACCGTCGTTGCGCCCGTCGGACGCACCGTCGCCGAGGTCGACCGACGTGTGGTCGGGCACCGTGTCGGTGAGCACCACGCCCGTCGCCACGCCGTCGCCCGCGTTGGTGGTCGTGAGGCGGTAGGTCACCTCCTCGCCGGGCCCGACCGGCCTTCCGCCGTCGTGCTTGGTCAGCGCCAGGTCCACCCGCTCGGCCCGGTTCACGAACCGGCACGACACCACGTCGGTCGGCCCCACCGTCACCACCACGCCCCGGGGCGTGGGATCGATCGTCGGCGGCGGCCCGGCCGCGTTGGCACACCGGATGCGGTCGCCGAGCAGGCGGAACCCCGGCACCGCCGCCTCCTCCAGCACGACGCGCGTGGGCTCGAGGTTGCCCAGGTCGAACACGGCCAGGCCGCGGGGATCGGTGCGCGCCGCCCGGGCCCACGTGGGATCGTCGACCCCGGCGAGGGTGAAGGCCACGTCGGCGCCGGGCCGCGTGCCGCCCGTCCCGTCGTCGATCGACTTCTCGACGGTGATCGTGCCGCCGCACAGCCGCGTCACGACGTGGCGGAGGGTCGCCGAGAGCGCGTCGAAGCTGGTGAGGGTGTAGCCGGCCGAGCCGAGGTCACCGCCGTCCCACGCCCGGGCGGTGCTGATGAGGCCGAGGGTGGTGGCGTCGACCTCACCGCCGATGCCCACCGCGAAGATGCGGCTGCCGCCGGCCTTGAGGCGGTTGGCGGCCCGGATGCCGGCGTCGACGTCCTCGACGTCGGTGGTGGCGCCGGAGCGGCGATCGCCGGCGGTCACCGTGGGCCGGCCGTCGGTGAGCACCAGGACGAGGTCGGGCGGGTCTCCGGCCTGGCTGGTGGCGGCGTGGACGGCGGCCAGGCCGGCCTCCCAGTTGGTGGCCATGCTCCCGTCGATGGGGATGGCGTCGATGGTGGCGCCGAGCCGGGCGGCGTTGGCCGGCCCGTCGCCACCACCGACGGCGAGGAGCGGCGCGGCCGGATGGGCTGGATCACCCGGCGCCGGCGCGCTCGACTCGCCGAAGCTCCACACCCCGACGCGCGACGGCGTGCCGGCGAGGGCCCGCACGACCGACGAGGCCGCCGCCCGCATGGCCCCGGCCTTCCCGGCACGAGCGATCGACCCGGACCGGTCGACGAGCAGGGCGACGTCGATGCCGCACCGCTCGACGAGCACCGGGTTGGCGGCGGGCGACGACCACGCCCCCGGGCCGGGCGGCCAGCGGCCGTCGTAGCTCCCGCTGGCCGCGGCGGTGGTCACAGCCCCCTCGGGCTCGCCCTCGGCCCGGCCGACGAAGGCCAGCGCGGCGGCGACGGTGAGCAGGGACAGGGCCACCGCGGCGGCGGTGGAGGGACGGCGCAGGCGACTCGGCACGGCGGTCTCCTCGGGGTGCGGGAGTGCGTCGGCGACGGCGTCGCGAGGCCCGGGTGGGGCGTGCCCGCAGGGATAGCGGCGGCGGGGCGGCCGGGCAAGGTAATCCGGCCGCCATCGGGTGCGGATCGACCTTCACGCCAGGTGGGTGGGTACGCACACGACGCGAGGGGCGCTGCGGGCCCGGCGCGCCCGGCGTCGGCCGCACCCCGGTATCCTTGATCGGCGGCGAGCGCTCCCCAACCCTCGCCCCGGGAGCGGTTCGTGTCCTTCGACGTCGGTGACAAGGTCGTCTATCCCCATCACGGCGCGGCCGTGATCGAGAAGCGGGAGACCATCGAGGTCGCCGGCGAGCGCCGCGACTACCTGGTGCTGCGCATCGCCTTCGGCGGGCTGACGCTCAAGGTCCCGAGCGACCGCACCAACGACGTGGGCCTGCGCGACGTCATCGACGAGGACGAGGTCCAGGAGGTCTTCGAGGTGCTGCGCAAGCAGGGCGCCCGCGAGCCCGCCAACTGGTCCCGCCGGTTCAAGAACAACGTCGAGAAGCTCAAGTCGGGCGACGTCTACCAGGTCGCCGAGGTGGTGCGGAACCTGTCGCACCGCGAGCAGGACAAGCACCTCTCGGCCGGCGAGAAGCGCCTGCTCATCAACTCCCGCCGGGTGCTCGTGAGCGAGCTGGTGCTCGCCATCGGCATCTCCGAGGAGGAGGCCGAGCAGCGCCTCGACGAGGTGCTCGTCCGCGAGGCCTGAGGCCGCCCCCCGGGCGGGCTCGTCAGGCGAAGAGCCGCACGGCGTCGATGACGATGCCGACGGCGAGGAAGGCGAAGATGCTCCCGCCGATGGCGGCGTAGCCCCACCGCCACCTGTGGTCGGCGGCGAAGAAGCGCCGGGTCGAGAAGAAGATCGCGACCATCGACACGACCCCGAGCACGAACCCGAGGATCGGCCCGACCGCGCCCGAGAGCCCGACGATGGGGCCGAGCAGCGGGATGGCGATGTAGGTGATCAGGCAGCGGACCGCCGACAGGGCGATCGACTTGCTGAACGCGTCCTGTGCCCCGAAGATGCTCGCCCTCGGGGCGTCGGGCTCGAGGAACAGGACCTTCCGGGCGACCCGGTCGGCCTTGGACCGAACGGGAACGACACCGACGCCGGTCGAGGTGGGGACGGAGGTCGCCATCGCCGCCGACGCTACCCGCTCCCCGGTTCGACCGGCCAGATCACCTACCACCAGGCGGGCATCAGCTGGCTGCCGTACTGGGCGATCAGGATCATGAACACCACCAGCGGTGGGGTGGTCATCAGGTACGCCACCCGGGCGCTCGAGCGGCGGTAGAGCCAGACGGCGGCCAGGGCCGACGCGACGAAGCCCATGATCGACAGCAGGAGCGGAGCCCGGGCGCCGTCGTCACCCGACAGGCCGGCCCCCGAGTCGGTGCGGCCGTTCTGGGCGGTGGGCTCGAACGCCTCGCTCTCCATCTTGGCCACCACCACGGTGGCGCTCTCGGCGTTCCAGGGCAGGGCGCTGGCCGAGGTGACGAGGGTGAGGCGGTCGTCCTCGGTCGGGCCGTAGAGCTCGTCGGTGGTGATGCGGGCGCTCGCCTCGCCCTCGGCGGAGGCCTCGAGGTTGCCGGTGGCGGCGGAGGCGACCGCCTCGGCGGCGGTGTCGGAGCGGGGAAGGGTCACCTCCTTCTCCTCGACCGTCTCCACCACGTAGACGATCTGGCCCTGGGTGGTGGTGGACAGGACCTTGTCGCCGGGCTGCAGCACCTCGAGGTCGGCGAACGGGCCGCCGAAGGTGGCCCGGCGCCCGACGACGGCGCTGTTGCCGGGCTGGCCGAGCCCGGCGGTCCCGGCCACGTGGCCGGGGCCGTCCTGGGTCTGGGCCGAGCCGGCTCCCTCCACGACGACCTGTTGCAGTTGGAGGTTGGGGATCTCGAGGATGCCGACCGGCGCGCCGAACTCGGGGGCCTTGGTGTCCACCTCGATGCCGAGGGGTGACTGGGCCTCGTTGTAGGCCTGGTCGATCTCGCCCGTGTACTGGTCGAACAGCTGCTCCTGGGTCTGGTTCTGCAGGAGCGGCTCGAGCAGGTAGAGCACCAGGCCGATGCAGGCCAGGAAGACGGCGAACCACATGACCACGAGCCCGACGACGCGGCCCCGGGTCAGCCGCCGGCGCTCGGGGGGCAGCGGTTCGGCGGCCACCGACGGGCCGTGGGACCAGGAGGCGAGCTCCTGGTCCCCGGTCGCCGTGTCGGGTCCCGTCACCGTCGCGGTCATCCCCCGGGACCGCCGAACGAGCCGTCGTCGAGCGGCGCCACGGGCGCGGCCGCCGAGGAGGTCAGCCGGGCGGCGATGCCGGTGAGGACCACGAGCCCGACGAGGGCGAGGGTCGCCAACAGCCAGCCCGGCGCCGAGGTGCCGCCGAAGCCGGGGATGTCGGTCGACGACGACAGTTCGGCCTCGGCGACCGCGGCGTCGGCCGCGACCGCAGCCGCGCCGGTGGCGACCGAGCCCCCGACGCTGCTCGCCGCCCGCAGGCCGGACGAGGCCGTGCCGGTCCCCGATCCGCCGATGCCCGACGAGCCGGCCGCGGTGGCCGACGAACCCGGCGGTGCCGTGCCGGGCGGGGTGGTCGGCGGCGGGGTCTCGCCCGACGCCGTGCACGGGGTGGCCGACGGGGTGGCGCCGACCTCGGCGATCTTGGCCGCGGCCTCGGCTTGCAGCTCGGGGGTGAGCGGCGTCAGCCCGGCTGGCAGCACGTTCTGACCCTCACCGGTGACGTACGCCAGCCAGGTGGCGAGGAGGTCCTGGGACGCGGTCCGGCAGACGTTGGCTTCGTCGGCGAGGGGCTCGGCGGGCACGAAGGCGTACATCACGTAGGTGAGGGGGTAGCCCTGGGTGCTGGTGGCGCTCGGCGCCCGGAGCCCGTCGTCGAGCACGTCCATGCCCGGGACGGCGGCCTGCACCGACTCGGCGGTCGGCGGCACGAACACGCCGGGGGTGGTCTCGATGCTGACCGACCGCAGGTCGTAGATCTCGGCGGTGGTCCAGTCGCTCAGCACCCAGAGACCACCACCCTCGGCCGGGAGGGACCCGAGGGCCCGCGCCAGGGAGGGCCGGCCGGTGAAGAAGGTCAGCGAGTAGGTGAACGTCGGTGAGGCGACGGCCAGCGAGTCATGGATGCCGCGGGGTTGGTTGGAGTCGGGGCCGAGCAGGGAAAGGTCGGGTGAGCGCCAGATGTTGGGTCGGGCGTTGAAGAAGTAGCGACTCGACACCCACGGCAGGGCGCCCGACTCGGAGAACGACGTCACCTTGTTGTCGCCGTTGAAGAACAGCCCTGGGCTCTGGAGCTCGGGGTTGCGGGCGTACATGGCTTCGGTGAACGGCGGCACCGCGTTGACCCCGCCGGCGACGAAGGCGGTCACCTCGTCGACGGTGAGCGCGGTCGGGCCGTACGGACGCTTGCGGCCGGCTCCGTCGATCCAACCGTTGCCGATGCCGAGCACAGATGCACCCAGGGCGACGGGCACGGCGACCAGGGGCCTGGGCGTCTCCACGCCCTCGGTGAAGCCGGCCGACGCCCCGGCCGCGCTGTAGGCGATGTCGAGCTCGCTCGCGGCGACCCGCTTCACGCCCTCCTCGTCCGAACCGAAACCCATCGTCGTCCACGCGCCGGCCGGACCCCGCGTCCCGCACGAGTCGAGCGTCCAGTTCACCCACGCGTCGGACATCGCGTCGGTGGTGAACCCACGCAGCGCCGCCGCGTTGGCGCCACCGCAGCTGACGAGGGGGTCGTTGATGGCGTAGGTCAGGGGCACGACGACCGGCGTCCAGACCGGCGCCTGTCCGGTGGCCCCGGTGTAGAGCTGGGTCACGAGCACGCAGGGGGCGTCGGGCCCGCAGGTCAGGTCTCGCGGCTCACCGCTGACCACGTCGGTCCACGTCACCGTACCGACACCGACACGGAGGAACATGGTCTCGCCCTCCGGCGTCGGCGCGAACTGGAGTGTCTTGTTCGACACGACCTGCGTGCCCGCCGACGACGTGACCGGGAACTCGGGGCAGTTCGCGCCGCCCTTGCGGAAGTCGGGGTTGGGCAGCTCCCCACCGGGCTGGTAGTCGACCCCGGCCCGACAGACCTGGGCCTGCGCGGAGTAGATCGGCTGTGTCGGCGTCGTGCGGATGGTGATGGCGATCTGGCGCCCGTCGGTCAGGTTCGCCGACGGCGTGACCGTGACCGTGTACGGCGCCGCCTGCGCCTCGGCGGTGCCTCGTCCTCGGCCCACCGAGGCCGGCGCCACGACGACGCCGAGCACGACGGTGGCCAGCACCGCCAAGGCGATCGGGACCGCCCGTGGCCGCGTGGGAGGAGTGGTCATCAGGGGGTGTCGGTGGCGTGACGGGTACGGCGTGAGGCGACGACGAGCAGGGCACCGGCGGCGAGGAGGACGACGCCGGCGGCGACGAGCGTCCCGTTGATGCCCGTGCGGGGCAGGGTCCCGCCCGAGGTCGACACCGTGCCACCCGAGACCGAGCCGCCACCCGTTCCGGTGCCGGTGCCGGTGCCGGTGCCGGCGACCGTCGGGCTGGTGGTCGAGGTCGGGTCGACCGTGGTGGACGTGGTGCCCGGGTCGGCGGTCGTCGTCGTCGTGCCCGGGTCGGCGGTCGTCGTCGTCGTGCCCGGATCCTGCGTCGTGGTCGTGGTCGGCGCCTGCGTCGTCGTCGTGGTCGGCGCCTGCGTCGTCGTCGTGGTCGGCGCCTGCGTCGTCGTCGTGGTCGGCGCCTGCGTCGTCGTCGTGGTCGGCGCCTGCGTCGTCGTCGTGGTCGGCGCCTGCGTCGTCGTCGTGGTCGGCGCCTGCGTCGTCGTCGTGGTCGGCGCCTGCGTCGTCGTCGTGGTCGGCGCCTGCGTCGTCGTCGTGGTCGGCGCCTGCGTCGTCGTCGTGGTCGGCGCCTGCGTCGTCGTCGTGGTCGGCGCCTGCGTCGTCGTCGTGGTCGGGCCCGACGAGAAGGTGATGGGGAAGCTCAGGTAGTTCAGCGAGCCGCCACCCGAAGCGATGCTCGCGAACACGGCGAGCGTGCACGGGTTGCCGGGGCCACAGGTGAAGCCCGGCAGCGTTCCCCCACCGAACGGATCCTCGATCGCCGGCGCGGTGCCGGCTCCGATCGTGAACGGCACCGTCACCGACGGCGTCCCGGGGGCCAGGGGCCCAGACGTGGCGTAGGCGCCCACGACGTTGTCCCCCGAGCCCGAGCCGAGCTTGACCGTGGAGCAGTTGTTGGTCTGGAAAGGATCGAAGTCACCGAGGTTGCTGATGACCGCACCGCTCTTGCACTGACGGACGTCGACCACGGCGATGGCGCCCGAGGCGCCGAGGGAGACGTTCACGTCGACGACCTGGCCGTCGGCCACGTTCGGGATGGTCGGGCCCGGCACGGTCCCTGCTGCGTTGTTGGCCGGGTAGGTGTAGGTGTTCCCGCCGGCCACGACGGTCAGCGTCAGTGGGCCGGACGACGGCGGGGTGGGTGTGTCGGCCAGCGCCAGCGGGCCGAACGGGAGGAACAGGGCCGCAGCGAGCACTCCCAGCGTGGCGACGAGCAGGCGACGGTGGTGCGATCGAGACGTCAACGTGCGCTCCTGAAAGGTGTCGGGACTCGGGTGAGGGAGCGCGGCCGGGCCGCGCGTCGGGTCGGTCGGAGTGTGGACGAGGCGGATGAGCGCTGATCGTCGTCGCCAGGAACGGCGGCTGAAGATCAGGTGAACAGCACCGGCTGGTCGGCGGTCACGCCCACGAGAACGGGAACTCCTGGAACCCGAACCCGTAGGGAACCTGGAGCTTCAGCACCAGCTTGCAGGGGTTGGCCCGGTCGCACGTGACGCGGGCCGTCCCACCGTCGACGGTCTCGAACTCGACCGTGCCCATACCCACGCGGATCGAGCCCTCGGCCACCTGGGCGGCGGCGTCGGCAGCGACCCGGATGGGTCCGTCCGAGCCGGACGAGAAGGCGTAGTCCGAGCACTGGGGGTTGGTGAGCGGGTTGTAGTCGAAGTCGTTGACGATCACCGCGTCGGCTCGGCAGATGCGGGCATCGAAGCCGAAGATCTGCGAGTCGACCGCTTCGACCCGGATGTTGACCGGGTCACCGTCACGCAGACCCGAGAGGCTGCTCATGCTGACCCGCACCGGGAGCACCGGCGGCGGCACGGTACCGGTGCTGCCGCGTGCGTCCTCGGAGTTCTGATAGGCGTAGCGGGCCCCGCTGGCCGACTCGACCGGTCGGAGCTCACCCGGGGCCGGGGGCGGCTCGACGGCGGGCACGGCCCCGCTGCCGACTCCGTCGCCGCCCCCCTCGGTCGCGCCGCCGCCGTCCGCCGATGCGGCGGGATCGCCAGGGGCGGCCGTGGTCGACGTGGGAGCCTCGGTGGTCGCCGTCTCGGCGGATGCCGCCTCCTCGGCATCGGAGCCGGCCTGGTCGACCAGGCTCCGGCCGAGGAAGACCCCGCCGAGGCCGACGGCCACGACGAGCAAGGCGATGATCGCGACGTTCTTGGGGGAAAGCTCTTTCACGGCGAACGACTCCTGCAGCTCGGATCCGGGCGGAACCTAGCGAGGCCCCGTCCGCCCGCAGCCGCGACCCCCGACCACCTCGCGAGAGTTCGCCTGTCGTCAACCTGCCGGTCGGTTGACGGCAACCTCGGGGTCGGTCCTGTGCCCGGCCGACCGGCGCATCCGGCGCATCCGGCGAGCGACCACCACGACGACCGCGCCCATCGCCACGACGAGCACGGCGGCCCACCCCCACAGCACGTTCCCGGTGGTGACGGCGAAGGGCACCGCGGTGTTGGCACCGAGCACGCGGCCGAAGGCGACGTAGTCGCCGTAGGCCGGCGGGTCGAGGATGAACGGCACCTCGACGGACTCCTGCGCGCCGGGCTCGAGGCGACCGAGCTCGACCACGGCCAGCGGCTCCCCCGACTCGGCCGAGCGGCCGACGGCGGTGTCGATGCTGAGCGGCGGGGAGGCGACGGCGGCGTCGTTGCGTACGACGACGGTCAGCGTGCGCCGGGCCTCGGCCCCGAACGCGGCGGCCAGCGACGGCTCGGCCTCGACCTCGGCGGTGACGGTGAGGCCCTCGGGGGGGAAGCCGGCGGCGATCGCCGGCTGCGGGATGGGCTCGACGGGGGCGCCGATCACCTCGAACGGCGCCACGGCCACGAGGCCGCCGGCGTTCGTACTGGCGCGGATGACGCACGGGCAGGGCACCGGGGGGACGGCGATGGTCAGACCGGCCGCGCCCCGACCGTCGGCGCGGATCTCCGTCGTGGTCGATCCGGCGAGCACGCAGTCGACACTGCCGCGGCGGGCCTCGTTGCCGCACACGGTGACGTCGACACCGCCGACCGGCCAGCCGACCAGGTCGACCTGGATCTTCTGCCCCGGCTCGGCGGCGGGGACGACGGGGAACACGGCGGGGGCCTCCTGGGCGCCGGTCGGGTCGGGCGCGAGCGCGCCGGCCACGACCGCGATCACCAGCACGAGCGCGACGAGCGACGACCGCAGCGCTCGGGAACGTCGGCTGGGCGGCACGGCGGCCGGGTGGGTCAGCGCGGCGCGGATGCCGCCACGGGGGGCGACGGCGGCGCGGAGGTGGGCGGCGGCAGAGGCCGTCGGCGGGACCGGGCCCGTACGAGCAGGAACGCCACGACGGCCAGCACCGCCAGGACCAGCAGGAACAGCCAGGGCACGGCCCACGTGACGATCGTGCGCACGACCTTCTCGGGCGCCGGTTCGACGGGCACCTCGGAGGTGGGGGTGAGGGTGACCTCGGTGGTCAAGACGATGGCGGGGAACACCCCGGTGAACCGGGCCGTCACCGTGACCGAGGAGCCCGGGAGCAGCTCCGGGATCGGCGGGGGCTCCTGTTCATCCAGGGTGAACCCGAACGGTGCCTTGACGGCGATCGCCTGGTCGGCACCGAGGCGCACGTTGCCGTTGTTGCGCACCGTGTAGGTGACGTCGAGGTCGCCGTTCCCACCGGAGGCGAACGGCCGAGCGTACTTCGACGACATCTGCTCGATGACCAGCGACGGGGTGAGCGGGCCGTCGACGCGCACGAACATGGGCACCCCCGCTCGGTTGTCGACGAGCACTCGGTTCCCCTCGGCGTCGACGGCCTCCTCCCGCGACGACACCACGATGCCGCCGACGTGGTCGCCGGGGCTGGCATCGGACGGGACGGTGAGGGTGAAGGGGACGGTGCGGCCCTGCTGAGGCTCGAGGATGATCGAGCTCTGCTCGAGCTGGACCCAGGTGCCGGCGTCGGTGGCGGTCTCGTCGGCCCGGAGCAGGTCGAGCTGGCCCTCGGCGGTGTTGCGGGCATCGGTGGCGTACAGCGTGAACTCGAGCTGCGTCTGCCCGAAGTTGAACACGGTGACGCCGTCTCGGACCGTGGCGCCGGCGGCCAGGTCGAAGGAGAAGTCGCTCCGATCGCCGGGCTGGGTCTGGTCCTCACCAGTAGGGGTGACCGCCCACTGCGAGGTCGGCCGTGGCGGCGGTTCCTCCTGGGCGGTCGCCGGCATCGCCCCGGCGACGAGCAGCCCCAGGACGACGGCGACGGCGAGGATGATCGGGCGGGGGCGACGGGCGATGGGAGGCATGGGATCCAGACCGGTGCGCGGGCGGGGACAAGACCAGGGGTGGAGCGGTCGGAGACCACTCCACCCCTCATCGAGGTGCTGCTGAGCCCGAGCTCAGATGCTCATCGGCTCATGTGGGCACGTCAGCTCACTTCGTGAGCAGCGTGAAGGTGAGGACGGCGGTGTACTGACCGGCATCGGCGGTCACCGGGATCTGGAGGTTGACCGAGCCGGACACGATGGTGAAGCCCAGGCCGCCGAGCGGAGCCGCCTCGGCGACGATCCGAGGCGTGCCGTAGCCGCCGGTGGGGGGGGCACAGTTCGGAGCGACGGCCGGACCGGCGGTGGACGCCTGGGTGTAGCCGGTGGGCGCACCGATCTCGGTCACCGACGGCGCCAGGCCGAAGTTGCACGGATCGAACGCGTCGGCCGGGGGCCCGGGCGTCGTGAACGGGGTCAGCGACGCGGTCACCGTCCACCCGAGGTCGTCGTCACGGGTGTCGAGCACGGTCACGTTCTGGATGTTCCCGTTGGCGGTGTAGTAGGTGCCGCTCGGGTTGATCGAGGCCGTGCCCAGGTCGATGTTGCAGTTCTGGTTGGGCACGCCCATGACCGGGTTGCCCGCTGCCGAGTTCTGGCCACCGGTGACACCGGAGCAGTCCTCGCCGATGAGGAGTGCACCGACGGGCCGGGTGACGGTGAACGTCTGGGTGACGAACTGACCGGTCGGCGTGACCGGACCGACCGCCGCCGAGCTGACGCTGTTGCCACCGGGGTAGAGGGCCACGACGGTCACCGTGTAGGCCGTGCCGTTGGTGAGACCCGAGACGGTGCCCGACGTCGCCGGCGGGGTCACGTTCTGGGTGGACGAACCCGGGAGGGCGACGATCTGGTAGCCCGTCGGCTCGACGCCAGCGGGGCTCCAGTTCACGAGGATCGACTCGTTGCCGGCGTTGGCACCGGTGATGGTCGGCGCCGTCGGCGACGAGGTGACGCTGTTCGATGCCGCCGAGGCGGCGGTGCCGAACGGGTTCACCGCGGTCACCACGAAGGAGTACGGCGTGAAGACCGCGAGGCCGGTGCAGCTCGCCGAGGTGCCCGAACCGCCGCTGGCCACGGTGCAGCTCGCGCCGGTCGGGGTCGAGGCGACGGTGTAGCTCGCCGCGCCCGGCGCGGCCGTCCAGCTCAGGTTGGCCGCGCCGTTGCTGCCGGCGGTGGCCACGGGGGTGCCCGGCGCGCCCGGAGGGGCCGTCGAGGCGAAGTTGATCGGGAAGCTCTGGTAGTTGAGGGAGCCGCCGCCCGAGGCGACGCTCGTGAACACGACGAGCTGGCACGGGTTGGCCGCGTCGCAGCTGAAGCCGGGCAGGTCCGGCCCGCCGAACGGGTCGGCGATGGTCGGCGCGCTGCCGGTGCCGAGGTTGAACGGCACGCTGGTCGAGGCCGTGCCCGGCGCGAGCGGGCCCGACGTTGCGTAGGCTCCGGCGACGGCGTTGCCGGAGCCGGCCCCGAGGACCACGGTCGAGCACAGGTTGGTCTGGAACGGGTCGAAGTCGCCCAGGTTGTTGACCGACACGCCGCCCTTGCACTGGCGGACGTCGACGACGGCGATGGCGCCGCCACCCGGGATGCTCACGTCCACCGTGGCCAGCTGACCGTCGGTCACGTTGGGGATGGTCGGCCCGGTCACGGAACCACCGGCGTTGTTGGCCGGATACGTGTAGGTGTTGCCGCCGGTCGTCACGCTCAGCGTGAACGGGCCCGACGACGGCGGGGTGGGCGTATCGGCGCCGGCGGCGCCGGCCCAGAGGCTGCCCAGCAGCAGCGCGACCAGCGCGACCAGCGCGACCGCTCTGGTGCGACGGGTGGATGGTGGAGTGGACAAGGGGGCTCCTTCGAGAGGAAGACGGGAAGGGGTGAGGGAGGGTGGAGCGAGCACCGATGTCGTCCGGGGCGGGCTCACCCGCCCCGGACGACTGCGGTGCGTGGGACTAGGGGTTGTACCGGCGGCAGTTCGACCCGGCCAGGTTGGCGTTCGGGTCGACGGTGGCCGGCGCCGTCGTGGGCAGCGGCGCGAAGCCCGACGAGCGGATCGTCGTGGCGTTGGCGTTGTTGCACAGCGGCGACTTGGCCCCGGCCGGCACGTTGTTGAACCCGACGATGGCACGGGCGTCGAGGTAGTTCGGCGAGTTCGAGTCGAGCACGTTGAACACGAGGCGGACACCGGTGTAGTCCGCGGCCGCGTTGTTCAGCGCGACCTGGTCCTCGGTGACCGGACCGCGCGGGTTCGTGCCCGACGGCGTACCCGGCAGCCACGAGCCGAGGCCGGCGGTGAACCAGGTGACCGGGACGATCGGGATCGAGGTGATCCGGGCGTCGGTCGCCGTGCCCGTCGCGGTGGCGGCCGCGGAGATGACCGCGGTGGTCGGGTTGGTGACCGACACGATCGTGGCGCCGGCGGGGATGCCCGTACCGGTGACCGTTGCACCCTGGTTCACGTTGGTGAACCGCTCGGGGGCGGCGAGGGGGCCACCACCGTCGGGATCAGGCGAGGTGATCGTGGTCGAGCCCGAGGTGGTGCCGAGCGAGATGGGCTCGGACGCATTCCGGGTCGTCGGGTTGCCGTCGGACACCGCGGTCAGGTTCAGGATGCGCGAGCCGCGTCGCTTGTCGACCGTGGGGTTCAGGGAGTTGTTGCCCTGGAAGATCCACTGGCCGGCCGAGTACGGCTGGATGGCGTTCTGGTACTGGGCGGCGGTGATGCCGGTGGCGTCGTTCTCCTGCAGGGCCGGCGCGTCGGGGCAGGTGCCAGTCGGGTTGCCGGGGCCGCCCTTGGACGGATCCGCGGCCACGCCCGAGGGGACGGTGCCGACGGCGGTGTTCCCGAGGAACGTGCCCCGGAAGAAGTCACCGGTGCCGGAGCCGGCCTGCACGTTGATCCGCTGGATCGGGCCCGGGGCGCCGCCCACGGTGGCCCAGTCACGGATGTTGCAGAAGAAGATGTCGTACACCTCGAGCGGGGTGAGCTCGAGCGGAGCGTTCAGGCTCGGGCTGGCGATGCCCAGCACGTCCAGACCGAGCGCGTAGTACTCGAACGTGGCGTTGTCACCCGTGGGGCTCACCGAACGGGGGCCGCTCGACGACCGGGCGTTGTCGATGCAGCCCTTCTTGGCCGCGTCGGGGTTGTTGACCGAGTCGCGCAGGGCGTTGCGACCGGCGGTCGACCCGTTGGGGTTGACGGTGGCGCCGGGCACGTTGCCGTAGACGATGCCCGTGTTGGGTGGCTGGACGTAGTTGCCGCTCGACGCCGGTCGGTTGTCGGTGTTGCAGTTCGCGTCGCTCGGCACGAACAGGGCGTTGCCGGTGCTGTAGACCGCCCGGATGTTGTACCGGCCGTTGTCACCAGGCCCGTTGGGATCGGGATTGGTGAGGAGCTGGTTCATCAGGTCGTCGGTCGTGTCCGAGCCGGCGGTCGCGATGATGACCGTCCCGGGAGGAGGTGCCGCCTGGGCGGGACTGGTGACGCTCAGCAAGCCGGCCGCAGTAGCGAGCGCGGCGGTTGCTGCCAGTCCTTTCTTGAGGAGAGATCGCTTCACAGCTTGGGGTTCCTTTCGGAAGGGATACAGACGTCTGCACACGCCTTGCTCGACGACGGACATCGCACGCCGAGTGCGGCCCCGCTGTTGTCGCACGCCGAGGTGAACGCCCCCGGTGGCCACCGGCAAACGCCGGGTGAAACGTTCGTGAGGCGGCCGGAGAGCTCGGCATCCGCGCCGGCACGCGCCAGGACGCCCCGCCAGGGAGGGGCGTTCAGAGGCTCGGACGAAGAGGGGGGAGGACCGGTCAGGGCCCCCCGGCCGGTGGTGGGGGTGCCGAGCTGCGGCGGACGACACCGGCCAGTCGCCGGTTGCGGCCGAACAGCAGCGGGGGGATCACGAACACGGCGACGAGCAGGAGGACCGGCAGCAGCATCGAGGTGCTCGAGCTCGGACGGTCGTACAGCACGGGATCGGCCGAGCGGAACTTGCCGCTGCCCCCGCCGACGGCCTTGATGCCCCCGGCGCCGGTGGCCGCGCCGGCTGCCGCCGCCGCCGCCGAGTCGACGGCGCCGCTCGAGTCGGCTGCGCCTGCGGCACCGGACGACGCCGCGGCCTGGTCGCCCCCCGCGGTAGCGCCGGCGCCCGCCTCGGGCGTGAAGTTGGCCAACGGCGGCGGCGGGCTCGAACCGCCGACGATCCCGCGGAAGCGCGGGTTGGCGCAGTTGTCGGCGTTGAGCTGCTCCGGCGCGGTGCCGTTCATCCGGCCGATCGAGTTGGCCACCTCCTGGGAGAGGTTGGGCGGCAGCGGGGAGTAGCCGATGTCGGCCATGGTGGTCTGGCCTTCGCAGGCGATGTAGCGCAGCCAGGTGGTGAGGGTCTCGGCCACGCCGGTGTTGGTGTAGTTGCCCTTGCAGGTCGGGCGGTCACCGGCCGGGGCGCACTGGGTGACGATGTAGCTGTAGGCCGAGATCGGGTAGGCCCCCGGTCGGCTGCTCGAGTAGACGCCGGACAGCTCCTGGGACAGATCGGGCCGGAGGCGGGCGTCCTCGAGGGCGATCGAGATGTTCGCCGCGAACGGGAGCAGCCACTCGCCGTTGTTGTTCTGCACGTACGCCGAGGGCGTGTTGTACACCTTCGAGTAGCCGAACTCGTTGTAGCCGATGCTCCACAGGCCCGCACCGCCGGCGATGAACTGGGCGATCTGGTCGGAGCCGCCGAACGCCTGGGTCTTCGGGGCGAAACCGGGCGAGCTGTCGAGCTGGATGATGCGCACGTTCGTCGGGAAGTTGTTGCGGGCGGCCCACGGACCGAAGATGTCGGGCGCGGTGCTGGCGATGAAGTCGTAGAACAGCGCCGTGGTGCCCGACTGGCCGCCGCGGTACACGACGTTGATGGGCTGGTCGGGGAACTCGATGCCGGCGTTGTCGGCGGTGATGGCGGGGTCGCTCCACCGGCTGATGTCGCCGGTGAAGATGCGGGCGATCGTCCGCTTCGAGAGCTGGAGGTAGTCGACGCGGCGACCGGCCTTGTCCTGGATGTTGTACTGGACGGCCACCGCGCCGGCGACACTCGGCACGTACTGGTAGCCGCGTGGCGGATCCTGGGCCGACAGGGCCGAGAACTCGGCCTCGGTCCCGGCGAAGTCCACCAGGTTCTGGCCGAACGAGGTCAGACCGGGAGGCGAGCCGGTCGGCAGGTAGTTGACGCTCAGGCCCCGGGTCTGGGCGTTGGCCACCCACTCCTGCATGGCGAGGGCGACGTAGGTCGAGCCCGACCCGTTGATGGGCGCGGGGGCGGCGCCGGCCGGCGCCGACGACACCCAGGGGGTCAACGTCAACAACAGGCCCAGCAACGCGGCGATCGCCGGCCAACGAGCAGCGCGCATCAGCCGAACCGCCCGCTCACGTAGTCGCGCGTCCTCGGATCGTCGGGGTCGGCGAACATCTTCTCGGTGGGGCCCTGCTCGACCAGGTAGCCGGGTTCGTTCTCGGCGGCGAGGAAGAAGGCGCAGTAGTCGGACACCCGTTGGGCCTGCTGCATGTTGTGGGTCACGATCACGATCGTCACCTGGCCCTGCAGCTCTTCGATGGTGTCCTCGATTCGACGGGTCGACGTGGGGTCGAGGGCCGAGCACGGCTCGTCCATGAGCAACACGTTGGGCTGCACGGCCAGCGACCGGGCGATGCACAGCCGCTGCTGCTGGCCGCCGGACAGGGCGCCGCCGGGCCGGTCGAGGCGGTCGCGCACCTCCCGCCACAGGCCGGCCCGCTCGAGCGAGTCCTCGACGAGGCCGTCCTTGTCGTCGCACTTGATCCGAGCCAGCTTGAGCCCGGACAGCACGTTCTCCTTGATGGTCATGGCCGGGAACGGGTTCGGCTTCTGGAACACCATGCCGATGCGCATGCGGACGAGCTGGGCCCGTCGCCCCTGGGCGTAGATGTCCTCGCCGTCGAGGAGGATCTCGCCGTCGAGGGCAGCGCCGGGCACGAGCTCGTGCATGCGGTTGAGCAGCCGCAGGAACGTCGACTTGCCGCAGCCCGAGGGGCCGATGAGCGACGTGACGTGGCCGGCCTTCATCACCAGGTCGACGCCCTCGAGCACGAGGTGGTCACCGAACCAGGCGCAGGCGTCGCGCGCCTCGACGGTGGCGGCTCCCGGAGGCGGGCCGCCCTCGAGCTTGGCCCGAGTGGTGGGCACCGGCGTCGGGGAGACGCCGTTGCCGCCGACGGAGGTGGCGGGCGGCGGTGGCGGTGGCGGTGGCGGTGGCGCGACGGTGTCGCTCATCGGACCTGGCTTCCTTCCATCACGTTGAGCTCGGCGGCGACGAGGTCGCCGCGGTCGACCCCGAGCCTCGACTTCGAGCCGCGGCGCTTCGACTTGTCGCGGCCGATGAAGCGCGCCAGCGCGAACAGCACCAGCACGATGATCATGAGCACGAGGGCACCGGCGAAGCCGCGCTCGATGGCGGCCACGTCGGGCTTGCGGATGTTGCGGTAGACGAAGAGGGGCAGGCTCTCCTGGGCGCCCCTGAACGGGTTGCTGTTCATGAGGTCGTAGCCGAACGCGGTGTAGAGCAGCGGTGCCGTCTCCCCCACGATGCGGGCGATGCCGAGCACCACCGCGGTGGTGATGCCGGTGCGGGCGGTCGGGAACACCACCGACCACACGGTGCGGGCCCGCGACGCGCCCATGGCGAGGCTCGCCTCGCGCAGGCCGTCGGGCACCAGGCGGAGCACCACCTCGACGGTTCGGGTGACCGTCGGCAGCATCACGATGGCGAGGGCCAGGCTGGCCATGAACCCGTTGAAGCCGAACAGCGGGTTGTCGCTCTGGGCGAACGGCAGGATCAGGGTGGCGAAGATGAACAGACCGGCGACGATCGAGGGAAGCCCGCTCATGGCGTCGACGAAGATCCGCACCGGCCGCCGCCACTTGCTGCGGGTCTCGTTCAGGAACACCGCGGCGGCGAGGCCGAGGGGAAGCGACCACAGGAGCGCCAGGCTGACCTGCACGATGGTGCCGACGATGGCGTGGGACCCACCGCCGGCCGTCGACGGCATCTGGGGCGTGATGCCGGCCTGGTCCTCGACGAAGAAGGCGAAGCGGAACGCCTGGATGCCCCGGGCGATGATGTAGCCGACCAGGAAGATGAGCGGCACCAGGACCACGATGGCGGCCGACACGACGATCACCGTCATGACCCGGTCGACGGCGACCAGGCGGCCGAGGCGCTCGTTGGTGACGATGGCGAAGATCACGAGGAAGGTCACGTAGGCGCAGAGCAGGAATCCGAACCAGCTCGCCCCGCTGGTGAGCAGCCCCAGCAGCAGCCAGTTGAGGCAGATGGCGCTGACCGCCGACCCGACGACCGTCCACACGTCGGTCGACGTGAACTCACGGGGGCGGCGAGGCACCGGGCGACGGGTGGGACGGGGCGACACCCGGGTCGACTGCGTCTCGGACCCGTCACCCGACGTCGCCGCCGAGACCGTGCCGTCGGTGATGTCGATGGTCACAGCTCGACCCCCACGCCCGAGCGGCTGCGGTTGACCACGACCGAGGCGATCATGTTCGTGCCGAGCGTGATGATGAATAGGATCAGGCCGGCGGCCATGAGGCCCGAGACGGTGAAGTCGTCGGCGCCGGCCCGCTGGGCGATGAAGCCGGCGACGGTGGCGCCGCCGTTCTCGAGGATCTGGATCGACACCTCGGGCACCCCGGGGAGCAGCAGGGCGACGGCGATGGTCTCGCCGAGGGCCCGTCCGAGGCCGAGCATCGAGCCACCGATGATGCCGCCGCGTCCGTAGGGCAGCACGACCGTGCGGATCATCCCCCACCGCGTGCTCCCGAGCGCGAGGGCCGCCTCCTTCTCCCCCGGAGGCGTCTGCGAGAACACCTCCCGCACGACCGAGGTGACGATCGGGAGGACCATCAGGCCCACGACGATGCCGGCGATGAAGATCGAGCCGAACAGGATGGCGCCGGGCTCGGTCTCGAAGAACGGGATGAACCCGAGGTTGTCGGTGAGCCAGCGGGAGATCGGCACGATCTGGTCGGAGAGGAACAGGAAGCCCCACAGGCCGAACAGCAGGCTCGGCACCGCGGCGAGGAGATCGACCACGGCGACGAGGTACTTGCGGAAGTTGATGGCGTACTCGGTGATGAACAGGGCGCACAGGACGCTGAACGGCACCGCCAGCACGATGGCGACGAGGGCCACGAGCACGGTGCCGACGAGCAGGCCGAGCACGCCGATCTGCGGGGGAACCGTGTCGGTGCGCCAGTTCTCCTCGGTGAGGAAGCCCCACAGACCCATCTCGCTCAGGGCGTCGCGGCTCTGCCACAGGAGGAAGAACCCGACGAGGACCAGCAGCACCAGCACGGAGATGCCCGACAGCAACGTGATCTGGTTGAACCGGCGGTCGATCTTCGCGGGGTCGTCGTGGATCACCCGCGGCGTGCGGGTGGACGGCGGACGCGCGCCACCGTGCTCCAACACGTCGATACCTGACGTCGTCAACCTTCGCACTCCGCTGCTCGAACGAACCGCGCTCATTGAACGGTCCGGCGAGCACGCACCGCAACCAATCGAGGACCAAGACCAGGTGAACGACGCCGCCCGTCCGGTGAATGCCAGATGTACGACCGGCAGCCGACGCTCGACCCTCGAGGTCGAGTTCAGCTCGAGGTCGAGGGCTACGAGGTCTCCGAGGGCTCCGTCGCCGGTCGCTCGCCGCGTCGGCGGGCGGCGATCCAGATCGCCGCACCCAACGCCAGGAGGAGGAGGCCGAGCACCGCCAGGGCGAGCCCGGTGCCGGTGCGCGGGAGCGGACCGCGGCGGGCCTCACCGGCGTCCGGCGGCGCCTGGGTCTGGTTCTCGGCCGCGACCCCGTCACCCGGGACCGCCGGCGGACCGACCACCGCCCCCGCCGGCACCTCGACGGTCAGCACCTGCGAGACGCCCTGGCCGGTGACCGCCGAGAGGTCGAGGTCGGGTTGGCGCGCGCCGGTGACGGGCGACAGCTGCAGCGATGCCAGGGTCGCGTCGGACCCCGCGTCGGGAACCGACAGCCACAGGGCTCCGGCGAGGGCGGCCACGACGACGACGACGAGCAGCCCACCGTGCCGCGGTCGACGGGCGGGCGGGGTCGCGGGAAGACGCTCGGTGGCGGAGCGGTCGAGCACCCCTGCACCGTAACCCGATCGCCCGTCGTCGGACGAGCCCTTCCCCGCCCGTCGCTACGCTCCCGACCGTGGCTCGCTCCGTCCTGTTGCTCGTGTGCCCCGACGCGCCCGGCATCGTCGCCGACGTCGCCGGGTGGGTGGCCGCCGAGGGCGGCAACATCATCGACGCCGGCCAGTACCGCGACGCCGAGCACGACCTCTTCCTGCAGCGCGTCGAGATCGAGCACGCCGCCGCGGGCGCGCGCCTGCGCCGATCCTTCGCAACGGTGGCCGAGCGGTGGTCGATGCGCTGGGAGCTCCACGAGCCGACGGACGTCTCCCGCCTGGCCGTCCTCGTCTCCCGCGAGGCGCACTGCCTCTACGACCTGCTCGGGCGGTGCGCCACCGGCGACCTGCCCGCCGAGGTCGGCATCGTGATCGGCAACCACGACGACCACCGGGGTGCGGCGAAGCGCTTCGAGATCCCGTTCGCCCACGCACCGGTCGTCGACGGCGAGCGCGCCGCCCAGGAGGAGGTGGTGGCCTCCGTCCTGCGCGCCACCGAGCCCGACCTGGTCGTGCTGGCCCGCTACATGCGGGTGCTCTCCCCCGCGTTCTGCGAGGAGTTCGGGGACCGCACGATCAACATCCACCACTCGTTCCTGCCGGCGTTCGTCGGGGCCGACGCATACCGGCAGGCGTGGGAGCGGGGAGTGAAGCTGATCGGCGCCACGGCGCACTACATCACCGCCGACCTGGATCAGGGGCCGATCATCGCCCAGGACGTGGTGCGTGTCTCCCACGCCGACACCCCCGCCGACATGGCCCGGCGCGGTCGGGAGCTCGAGGCGCGGGTGCTGGCCGTGGCCGTGCGGGCCCACCTCGAGCACCGCGTCATCGCCTACGCCGGGCGCACCGTGCTGTTCGACTGACCAGGGCCCTCCGACCGACGTCTCAGCGGGGAGCGAGGCCGGCCAGGTCGGCGAGCAGCTCCATCGAGCGCAACCACTCGTCGGTGGTGGTTCGCCACGGCGCGCAGACCGCGTAGGACACGCCGGCCTTCTCGTAGGCGTCGAGCTCGGCGCGGATCACGTCCGGCTCCATCCCCTGCGGGTCCCACCCGGTGCGCAGCGAGATGACGAACCCCGGCTCCGGGCGGTCGGCCCGAAGTCGGGCGACGGGTGCGGCGACCTCGTCGGGGGGCAGCCCGATGAGCTGGAACCCGTCGCCCAGCTCGACGGCCCGACGATGGGCCCGCTCGCCGCTCCCGCCCACCCAGACGGGAATGTCATGAGCCGGCTGAGGGAGCACGCGGAGCTCTTCGAAGGTCATGTAGTCGCCGGCGAACGAGGCCGGGTCGTCGCGCCACACGGTGCGCCACACCCGGATCGCCTCGTCGGTGCGTCGCCCACGATCGGCGAAGCCGTAGCCGAGCGCGGAGAACTCGCCCTCTGACCAGCCGACACCGACCCCGGCGATCACCCGACCACCCGACAGGTGATCGAGGCTGGCCAGGGCGTTGGCCAGCTCCAGCGGGTTGTGCTGGGGCACGACCAGCACGCTGGTGCCGAGGTCGACCTGCTCGGTGACCGCCGCCGCCCAGGTGAGGGTGACGAGCGGGTCGTACAGGTAGGGCGACGGGTAGGCCTGGGAGGCGGGCTGCACGAGGTGGTCGCTGACCCACACGCCGGCGAAGCCCAGGGCCTCGGCGTGGCGGGCGGCACGGGTCACGGCGTCGGGCCCGGCGACGCGGCCGTACTGGGGGAGGTGGATGCCGATCTGCACGGGATCATCTTCGCCGATCCCGGTGGCGGGTGACGGCGATCACGGCCGAGCGCGCCATCGAGGCCGACGGGCCGGCGCGAGCCGATGCTCGGCTGCGCAGTCCGCCTGGGATCGAGGCTCCACCCCAGGAGGACGCGCGAGACTGCGCGCGATGCCGATCCTGCCGCCCGTCGAGCCGATCACCGAGGACGACGCCACGATCCGTGCCGCCCTCGAGTACGCCACCGTCGGCGCCCTCCTCCCCGCCGTCGCCCAGATCACCGGCGACCTGGGGCTCCTGCGCCCCGACCTGCAGCCCGACCCCGACAACGTCTTCGATCCCGAAGCCGGGCTCACCCCGCCACAGATCGCCGAGGCCCGCGACCTGGCCGCCGCCGCCCTGGCCCGCTACCGCGACGACGGCTGCGTCGCCGTCCCCCACCCCGACGACGACACCCTTCGCCGGCTGATGGCCTTCGTCGTCGGCGAGGGGAACTGCGACGAGTACTTCGAACTGCTCCGCGAGGAGCTCGGCGTCGCCGGTGAGGACTGGCGCGCGCCGACCTGGTCGAAGCAGGACGTCGCCCCGGACGAGCCGTTCACCGTGGGGATCATCGGTGCCGGCATGTCGGGCATCGCCGCCGCCCACCGGCTCGACCAGGCCGGGGTCGACTACGTCGTGTTCGAGAAGAACCCCGAGGTCGGGGGCACCTGGTTCGAGAACACCTACCCGGGCTGCCGGGTCGACGTCCCCAACCACCTCTACAGCTACTCGTTCGCCCAGACGGAGTGGGGACAGCACTTCTCGTCCCAGGACGTGCTGCTCGACTACTTCCAGCGCTGCGCCGCCGAGTACGGCGTGCGCGACCACGTGCGGTTCGGCACCGAGGTCACGTCGGCGAGGTGGGACGACGAGCGGAGCCTCTGGCGCCTCGAGGTCCGCGGGCCCGACGGCGACCGGACCATCGAGGTGCAGGCCCTCGTCAGCGCCGTCGGCCAGCTCAACCGTCCGAGCTTCCCGGACATCGAAGGTCGCGACGACTTCGAGGGCGTCGCCTTCCACTCCGCCGAGTGGCGCCACGACGTCGACCTCCACGGCAAGCGGGTCGTGGTGATCGGCACCGGCGCCTCGGCCGCCCAGTTCATCCCCAGGGTGGCCGACGAGGCCGGCGACCTCACCATCTTCCAGCGCACCCCGGCGTGGATGGTCCCGTCACCGGACTACTACGACGACGTCCCCGAGCCGATGCGCTGGCTCTTCCGCCACATCCCGAACTACGCCCAGTGGTACCGGCTGTGGCTGTTCTGGCGGAGCCACGAAGGGCTCGTGCCCGCCGCAGTGGTCGATCCCGAGTGGACGTCGGAGACGGGATCGGTGAGCCAGCTCAACGAGATGGTGCGCCAGCTCCTGGCCGGCTACCTCGAATCGGAGTTCGCCGACCGACCCGACCTGCTCGAGCAGGTCATGCCCCACTACCCACCCCTCGCCAAGCGGGTGATCCGCGACAACGGCATCTGGGCGCGCACCCTCAAGCGCGACTCGGTCCACCTCGTCACCCAGCCCATCGCCCGCATCACCGCCGCCGGGATCGAGACCACCGACGGGGTGGTCCACGAGGCTGACGTGCTCGTCTACGGCACCGGCTTCCAGGCCTCCCGGTTCCTCACGCCGATGCGGGTCACCGGGCGGGGCGGCATCGACCTGCACGACACCTGGGGCGGCGACGCCCGCGCGTACCTCGGCATCACCGTGCCCGGCTTCCCGAACCTGTTCCTGATGTACGGGCCGAACACGAACATCGTGATCAACGGGAGCATCATCTACTTCTCCGAGTGCGAGGCCCGCTTCATCGTCGAGGCCGTCCGGCTGCTGCTCGAGACCGGTCACCGCGCCCTCGACGTCCGCAAGGACGTGCACGACGGGTTCAACGAAGAGGTCGACGCCACCAATCGGAAGATGGCGTGGGGGCACTCGACGGTGAACAGCTGGTACAAGAACGCCAGGGGCCGCGTCGCCCAGAACTGGCCCTTCTCCCTGCTCGAGTACTGGCAGCGCACCCGCCGCCCCGACCCCGACGAGTACGAGCTGACCTGACCTGACCTGACCTGACCTGACCTGACCTGACCCGTCCCGTCCCGACCCTCGACCCTCGTTCTGGTGTGAGAAGCGGCTGCCGGGGCAGCCGCTTCTCACACCAGAACGTCAGGGCCCGTCGGCCGGTGCCGTGAGCGAGTAGGTGGTGCCCACCACGCTCGGGGCGTAGCGGCCGGGGAAGGCACCGCTGAGCGCGGCCTTGGCCCGCCAACCCGTGCAGTGGCCCGGCGCGACCACCGCCGGCTCGACCCGCTCGACGAGGTCCCTGACCGTGGCGTCGATGCGCGGCTCCATCGCCGCCCCTGCCAGGTGGTAGCCGCCGAGCACCACGTCGACGGACACGCCGGGAAAGGCGCCCCGGGCGTCGAGGCAGGCGTTGACCACACCGGCGTGGGAGCAGGCGGAGAGGATCGTGATCCCGCGACCGGCGACCTCGGCGGCGATGGAGCGCTCGTCGAGGATGAGCGGGTCGGCCTCCACCTCGTCGCCCCGGATCGAGTGGTGGCCGACGAGCCCGGTCTCGTAGTCGGTGACCCTGGCGATCTCGCCGCTCGCCAGCATCAGTCCTCCGGCGACGAGGTGGGGCTCGGCGTGGAGGACGACGTCGCCGCCGACCGAGTCGAGCTCGGCGAGGGTGGGCTCGGGTGGCAGGGTGACGAGCACCCCGGGGAGCGCCTCGACCCCCCGCTGGTCGGGTCGGTCGGGGTGGAGGTCGACCACGACCGGCGCGAGCCCGGCCTCGCCCCGGGCGGCGGCGATGGCCTCGACCACGGTTGGCAGCCCGCCACTGTGGTCCCAGTGCCAGTGCGACAGGAACACGGCCTCGATCGAGGCCAGGTCGACCCCCAGCCGCTCGGCGTTGTCGAGCCACACGTCGCCGTAGGGACCGACGTCGAACAGGAGGCGGTGCTCCTCGTCGCCGCGACGGGCGGTCACCAGCACCGAGAAGCCGTGGCAGGCCACGCACATGCGGTCGAACACCTCGAAGCACTGGTGACCGCTCGGCGGCGTCGTCGGCTCGACCCGGCCCAGGTGCCCCATGATCTCGGGGCTCTGCGGGATGCCGGCGTCGACGCTCGACAGGCTGTCGGTCTCGTTGTCGACGACGACGAGGAGCGTGAGCTCGTCGAGCGCGGGCGGACGGAGGGGTGGGCTCGTCATCCTGTCATCATCTCCCTCGGTCTCCTGCTGGAGCTCGGCGCGAAGGGTCCTGTCCTCGACAGCCTCGCGTGGCGGCGCCGATGATGGGTGCCGTGCTCGGTCAACTCGTCCTCGCGTCGGCCGACCTCGGGCCCTTCCTCCCGTGGCTGCGACACCGCGCCGGTGACGGCCCCGCCGCCGTCGTGGCCACCGCCGCCGAGCGGCTCTCGGATCGAGACGCCGTCGTCGCCGGACTCGTCGACCCGCTCCACGACGCCGGGTGGACCGTCCGTCTCGTCGACCCCACGGCTGGGAAGACCGACGCCCTGGGCGATGCCGCGCTCATCGCCGTCGCCGGCGGAGACCCCTTCCATCTGATCGACGGGCTGCGGCGATCGGGCGCCGACCGCGCCATCAGCGACGGGTTCGCCGCCGGCGTGCCCTACCTGGGCATGAGCGCCGGTGCGATGGTGGCCGGTCCGTCGCTCGCGCCGGTCACCCTCACCAGCCCGTTCGCGGCCCCCGACGGCCTCGATCTCCGGGGGCTCGCCCTCACCCGGACGCTGGTGCTCCCCCACCACGATCTCCCCGGCCGTGCCGCTCGCCACTTCGAGGCCCTCCGTCGATACGGCCGCGAGCACCATCTCGTCTGCCTCCGCGACGGGGACTGGGTCGTCGACGAGAATGACCGGGTGGTCCACCAGGCGGACGGACGGCGCCGACGTGCCGCCACGGCCGACGACGACGCCACCGTCGCCGAGGTGTATCTCGACGCCGCCCGGACGGCGTGGTCGTCGTTCATGGGCGAGCGTCGCATGGCCGGGCTCGACTCACCGCCCGCCCGTTGGCGCGCGCGGATCGGCGAGCTGCAGGCCCTCGGCACGTTCACGGTGGGCGAGGACGACGACGGGGTGGCCGCCTTCGCCGCCACCCGGCCGACCCTCGACGCCGACCTCGACCCGTCGATCGGCGAGCTGGCGCTCCTCTACGCCTCGTCCCGCACCTGGGGCACCGGCCTCGCGGCGCGGCTGCACGAGCAGGCGCTCCTCGACCTCGTCGCCGCCGGCCACGACGAGGCGGTCGTGTGGACCGAGGAGCGCAACGCCCGGGCGCTGGCCTTCTACCGGCGGGAGGGCTGGCGGCCCGACGGCGCGACGCGGGCCCGCACGTTCCTCGACCAGCCGATCGTCGAGGCACGCCACCGTGTCGTCCTCGGTGACGCCATCTGCCGTGACTGACGCTCGACTCAGCCCAGGCGGAGCTGTCGGGCGCCGGTGATGGGCGGGAGGTCGAGGGGACCGAGCGGCCCCGCCGGCGCGTCGCACACCGCCGGGATGGCGTTGACGATGCGGTTGGCGGCGCTGGCGTTGCCGCCCCCGGCAGCGCCCGGCTCGCCCGGCTCGGTGCCGTGCACGCCCACCCGCAGGTTGGGATGGCCGGTGAGCACGACGCAGTGCTCGCCACCGGGTGACTCGGAGCGGGGCCAGTCGGGCGCGCACTCGTCGTCGATGCGGGTGACGTGCTCCACCACGAGGAGCGGCTCGCCCTGCACCATTCCCCGCACCTCGAACCGGAAGGCGCCCTGGGTGCCGGCCTCGAACGTGCCCATGCCCGGCACCTCGACGGTGCGCTCGAGGGGACGTCGCTCGACGTGGGTGGTGATCTCGTCGACGGTGACCTCGAGCAGGTCGCCGAGGATGCGGATCATCGGGGCCCACACCATCTGCAGCGAGAAGTCGAGCAGCATGAGCGGCAGCTCGTCCATGGGGCCGCCGAAGCCGATCACCTCGCGCACCACGGCCGGCTGGTCGTAGAGCGCGTAGTCGAACAGCTCCTGCACCCGCACCTCGGTGATGCCGGCCCCGACGCCGCTCACCAGGGCCGGGAGGATGTCGAGGGCCCAGCCCGGGTCGATGCCCGAGACGAACACCGACGAGTCCCCTTCGGCACAGGCGGGCTCGACCACGTCGAGCAGCTGCCGGGGCGCGCTCGGGGGGTGGAGCAGCCCGTAGAACGAGGTGGACACGACGTTGCGGCCGGCGCGCAGGCAGGCCACCAGGTCCTCGAGGGCGGCGTCGGGTCGGGTGTCGCCCGTCGCGGTGTACACGACGGCGTCGACATCGTCGGCCGTCGCCACCGAGGGGTCGTCGGTGGCGATCACCCCGAGCGGGTCGATGAAGGCCAGCTCCCCGGCGTCCCTGCCGACCTTGTCGGGGTTGGCCACGACCACCCCGACCAGCTCCAGGTCCCGGTGCGACGCCACCGCCCGGATGGCCGGGCGCCCGGCGTTCCCCGTCCCCCACACCACGACTCGTCGCACGTCCGGTCCGGTCACGGCCGGGGACCCTACCGCCACCGTCGCGACGGTGGACACGACGAGGGTCGGTTGGCACGGGCGCTGGCGACGAGGCCGACCAGGTCGCCGACCTGACCGGCCACGTGACGGGAGCCACGAGCCGCAACCGCGCCGCGATGGGCAAGACTGAGGCGAAGGAGTGTCCCCCATGCACCATCACCTCCGCACCCACCCGCTCGGGCCGGGGCTGTTGCGCCTCCTCGCCCCCCTCGTCGGCCGGCCCCACGCCCCGGCCCCGACGTCGATCCGTGGCGCCATGATCGCCCTCGACGACGACCCGATCCTGTTCTGCGGGTGCGACCGCGACCACACCTGCTGACGCCTCGCCACCTTCCGTGCCCCGGCATGGGCCGACGCGGGTGTGCCAGGATCTCGGCCATGGCACGTCTCACCCACTACTGACGGCGGTTCTTCCTCGCCGGGCTCCCCACCGCGACGCGGGCCCCCGTGGGCCTGGTCTCGGCGATGCTGCTCGTCCGCTCGGCCGACGAGACGGCCAGCTTCCTGCCGTTCGGCATCGTCGGTGACGTCACCGCAGAGATCGGCCTGAGCTACGCCCAGGTCGGATGGGTCTTCTTCCTGATCGCGCCTGGGGCGTGGCTCGGCAACGCCGCGACCATCGCCGCCGACGTGATCAGCCGGCGGGCCATCGCCACCGGAGGTGCCTTCGGCTACGCGGTGTCGCTCGGCCTGTTCGCCGTCGGCGACGGATTCCTGGTGCTCGGCGTCGCCGCCCTCCTGCTCGGCGCCTCGTCGACCGCGCTGGTCGATGCCGTCGAGGTGGCGTTGGTCGACGTGGCCGGCGACGACCTCGCTCCCTACCTGGCCCGCACCAACCTCTTCGGCATCGGCGGCGAGCTGGCCGGCCCCGCCCTGCTCGCCGTGGTCGTCGCCGTCGGCTGGAGCTGGCGGGTGGCGTTCGCCGTCGCGGCCGTCGGCATGGTCTTCTACGCGGTGTGGCTGGCCCGTCTGCCGTTCCCGCCGCCGTCCGCGCTGGTCGATGACGACGGGGGGCATCGCGCCGCCCTGCTCGGCATCGCGCGCGACCCGAGGGTGTGGGCGCTCGGTCTGGTCTCGGCCATGCTCGTGCCGCTCGACGAGCCGTTCTTCGGCTTCCTCATCGCGTTCCTGCAGGAAGTCCGGGGGTGGTCGGCGTCGACGGCGACGATCCTCGTGACCACGACCGTCGTCGGCGGCGTGCTCGCGTACACCTTCGGGGCTCGCGTGCAGCGGCGCCTCGGGGATCGCCTCGCCGGCCTGGCGGCGACCGCCGTGCTCGGCGGCGCGGCCGTCGTGCTCGTGGCCGTGCCGGTCCCGCCGCTCCTCGTGGTGGCCGGCGTGGCGTTCGGGGCCGCGGTCGGCCTGGTGTGGCTGAGCCTGCAGCATCGGGTGCTGACCCTGCGCCCCGGCCGCGCCGGCGCGGTGAAGGCGTTCGTGAACACCGTGGAGGTCGTGGGGTTCGCCATCCCGGTGGCGATCGGCGCGCTGGCCGACCAGCGGGGGCTGACCGCCGGCATGTGGGCCTACGCACTCCTCCCCGCGGTGGCGCTCGTGGCCGTCCTCGTGGCCGTCCGCCGGTGAGCCGGGCGCGCTCAGGCGGCGTCGAAGCCGAGTTCGTCGGGTGGTGACCGGCCGGTGCCTCCGTCAGGTGGGTGCCAGGTCCATCGTCCGGGGACGACGCAGCAGCGGTCGCGCACGAGGAGGGCGTCGTCGATCTCGGGGGGCCGGCGGCGGCCGAGGCGGACGACGCGGTGGACGTCGGTGCCGTCGGTCTCGACGAGCGACACGAACGGGTTCGTGCGCCACATCTGGCGGGCGACGGGCACGGGGACGGGGCCGACGCCGGCGATCTCGCAGGTCTCACCCGGTTGGGTGCGGCCGCGCAGCACGGCGGTGTCGGTGACGTGGATGTACACCCGCGGCTCTCGGACCGGTGTGGCGCCGTCACCACTCGATGACGCCCGGATGAGGCGCACCATGGCGTCGGAGGCGAGGTGGCGGTCGGGGTCGCGTCGCCCGCCCCGGTAGGCGGCTTTGAACGCGTGCTCCCGGAAGCGTTGGTGCAACGAGACGAACTCGCTGTATTCGTCGAGGGTGGTGCGCCAGTGCACGTTGCCCATGCCCTCGTCGTCGACGAAGGTCCTCAGCGCCCGGTCGTGGCGTTGCCGGGCGTAGCGGCGCTGCTCGTCGGGGTCCCCGGCGGCGCGGGCCTCGGCCGCAGCCTTCTTGAGCTGCCCGAGATCGGCCCGCTTGGCGGTGTCGAGCAGGTCGCGCTCGCAGCCCGGGTCGACCTCGGCCGCTCGGGCGATCGCCGCCGCCTGGTCGATCGACACCGCACCGGCGCGCACCGCGTCACCCGTCGGACCCAGACGTTCGAGCTTGCGGGCGGTGTCGACCAGCTTGCCGACACCGCCCGGTGACTCCCCGGTCCTGGCGGCCAGGAACTCCCGCACCGACCGCGAGCCCGACGCCTGCCAGGCGTTGGCCTCCTCGACCCTCTTGGCGGCGAGCGCCTGCCCGGTCTCGGCCAGCCGTTTCATCTCCGCGAACAGCTCGACCGCCGCCACGGCCTGGGCCCCGGTCAACGTGCCCGGTTCGAAGCCGGCCACCGCGGCCCGCAGGCCGTCTCGGAGGGTCCCCAACTCCATGCCATCGACCATAGCGAACATCAGTTCGCCTCGCAAGGGCAGAGGCCGATCGTCAACGGATCGTCATCGCGTGGTCGACGGGCCCGCTCAGCCCCCGAGCGACAGGCCGGCGGCGACCGCCGCACCCAGTTCCCAGGCGGCGTCGAGCTCGGCCCGTCCGGGTCGGCCGCGCACGACCAGGTCGGGTTGCGCCCGCTCCCAGCGCAACCCCCGCACCACCCGCTCGACCGACTGGACGGCACCGGTCGCGTCCTCGTTGGCGTGCACGTACAGCGCGTACGGACGGCCGACGGTGGCGTCGAGGCACGGGTAGTACACGGTGTCGAAGAAGTGCTTGAGCGCCCCCGACATGGAGCCGAGGTTGGCCGGGGTTCCGAGCACGTAGCCGTCGGCCTCCAGCACGTCGACGACGGTGGCGCCGAGGGCCGGACGCACCACCACCTCGACGCCCTCGATCCGCTCGTCGCCGGCGCCGTCCCGCACCGCCCCGAGCAGGGAGTGGGTGGCCGGCGAGGGGGTGTGGTGCACGATCAGCAGCCTCGCCACGGCCGCGATGCTACGGCCGCCACATACCGATCAGCAGCGGGCACGTCGCGGCGACCATCGACGTCCCCCACCGGATCGGGCAGGACGCCCTCGACGGGATCATCGGCCGCCGAGCTCTCCGTCTCCGTGTTCCCCAACTCGAAGATCACCGAGGTCACCCACCGACGCCGGTCCGGCCCGGGCCGAGCGGGCGATGAAGGCCAGGCTGGGCATGAACGAACTCGACCTCGTCGCCGAGGACGCGCGCCGCGGGAGAGCGCTGCCACCATGGGCCGATGCGGACCTTCAAGGCCACGGCGGCGGTGTTCGGGACCTCGGCGGCGGTGCTCGTGCTGGAGATCGTCGCCGGGCGCCTGATGGCGCCCTACGTCGGCATCTCGCTCGAGACGTTCACCGGCATCATCGGCACCGTGCTGGCCGCCATCGCCACCGGCGCGGCGGTGGGCGGTCGGTTGGCCGACGAGTACGACCCCCGCCGCCTCGTCGGGCCGGCGGTCGTCGCCGGCGGCGTGCTCACCTGGCTGGCCCTCCCGATCGTCGGGACGCTCGGACCGAGCGTGAGCCCGGACCCGATGGCCATCGTGGTGCTGGCCGCCGCCGGGTTCTTCCTGCCGGCGGCCGTGCTGAGCGCGGTCAGCCCGATGGTGGCCAAGCTCCGGCTGGCGTCACTCGACGAGACCGGCACGGTCGTCGGTGGGCTCTCGGCGGCGGGTACCGCGGGGGCCCTGGCCGGCACCTTCTTCACCGGCTTCGTGCTGGTGGCCGCCCTGCCGACCGCGCCGATCCTGCTCGCCGTCGGGGCCGTGCTGGTGGTCGTGGGCTCCGTGGTCTGGTGGCGCCTCGAGCGACGGGCTCTTCCGGTCGGCGCCGTGGTCGTGATCCTCGTCGCCGGCCTCCTCGGCACGACCCAGGGCCCGCCGTGCGACCGCGAGACCGCCTACTTCTGCGCGCGCGTCGAGGTCGACCCCGAGCGCCCGTCCGGTCGGTCGCTCTACCTCGACCAGCTGCGCCACGCCTATGTCGACCTCGAAGACCCCTCCCACCTCGAGATCCGCTACGTGCGCCTGCTCGCGGCCGCGGTCGACGGCCTGCCCGCCGGACCGATCGACGCCCTGCACGTCGGTGGGGGTGGGTTCAGCCTGCCCCGGTACCTCGCCGTCGAACGGCCGGGCTCCCGGCAGCTCGTGCTCGAGATCGACGACGAGCTGGTCACGCTGGCCGAACAGGAGCTGGGCCTGCGCACCGGTGACGACCTCGGCGTCGTCACCGGCGACGCCCGACTGGCCTTCGCCGATCTCCCCGACGACAGCCGCGACGTCGTCGTGGGCGACGCCTTCGGCAGCACGAGCGTGCCGTGGCACCTGACGACCGGCGAGGTCGTCGCCGAGATCGACCGGGTGCTCCGCGACGGCGGCGTCTACACCATGAACGTCCTCGACGGGGGCTCCAGTGGCTTCGCCCGGGCCCAGGTGGCCACCCTCCGCCGCCACTTCGACCACGTGGCCGTGATCCACCCGGCCGAAGGCATCCCCGCCACGACGCCGGTGAACCAGGTGCTGGTGGCGTCCGACGAGCCGCTCCGCACCCTCGCGATCGCACCGGAGGACGGGGTCGTCCTCACCGGCGCCGAGCTCGACGCCTTCGTCGACGGCGCCCGCCCCCTCCGCGACGACTTCGCCCCGGTCGACGACCTCCTCGTGCGCTGACCGACCACGCCCAGAAAGGCCGGCCGACCGACGTCACACCGATCTCCGGTATCGATCGCCGCGTCGGAGGGGTTCACCCCGACGTGCCCTCTCCCCTCGATCGCTCGATCGCCCTCGCCTTCCGCACCCTCAACCGGCTCGTCATCCCGGTGGCCCGCGCCGGCCTCGGCTCCCCCCTCCCCCTCGGCCTCGGCGTCGTCGTGCTCGAGAGCACCGGGCGGGTGAGCGGCCGGCCCCGACCGGTGCCCCTGGTGGCGGCACGCGTCGGCGGCAAGGTGCTGGCCTCGACGGTGCGACCGGACTCGCAGTGGGTCCGCAACCTGGAGGCCGATCCGCGGTCCGCGGTGTGGCTCTGGGGCTCCCGTCGACCGGGTGTGGCCCGGGTGCGTCGGGGCCCGCTGTCGGTGGTGCGCGTCGACCTCGACGAGGACCGCGCCCCGGGGGTCAGCGCATCAGGTGACGGGCCGAGTACACCGGCAGATCGAGCAGCGTGAGCACACCGGGCTCGGCCTCCACCACGTGGGGGATGGCGTTGATGACGTGCATGGCCGTGGCCAGGCAGCCGGCGTGGTTGTGGTCGCCGAGGTGGGACGTCAGCTCCACCGAGAGGCCCACGCAGGGTTCGCCGTCGATGTCGATGCGGTAGCCGTGGCCCTGCGGCCACTCCGGTGCGTCGCCGTCACGTAGGCGGGTGACGTGCTCGACGACGATCCGGGCCTCGTCACCGACCATGCCGCGGATCTCGAAGTGCATCCCCGAGACGGTGCCGGCCGGGATCGGGCCGGACGCGATCTCGAAGTCCTCGTCGGCGTGGATGACCTCGTGCCACTCGGTGACGCCGTCGAGCTTCACGTCGAGGGCGGCGGCCACCAGCTCGACCACCGGTCCCCACGCCAACGCCGTCGAGCCCGGCGCCAGCAACAGCGAGGACGACGTGTCGGGCTTCCCGAAGCCCATGATCTCGAACATGGTGAACGGGTTGTCCCACGTGGCGTAGTTGACGATCTCGGCCATCCGGACGGTCTTGACGTCCTTGCACAGCGCCAGCGCGCCGATGGTGATGCCGGCGTTGCCGTACCCCGGGTCGATGCCCGACGTGTAGAACGACGTGCCCCCTTCGAGGCAGGCGGCCTCGAGCCGGTCGTGCACCCCCGGGCCGGCCGCCTTCGGGAACAGCAGCGGCACGTACGACGTGTTCACGACGTTCTTCCCGGCGGCGAGGATGCGGCACAGGTCGTCGATCACGCCGTCGGGGCGGAGGTCGGAGTTGGCCGTGTAGCAGACGCAATCGGCGTCGGTGTCGAACAGGAGGGCGTCGGCGTCCTGGGTCGCGACGACCCCCACCGGGTCGGTGCCGCAGATCTCGCCCGCGTCCCGGCCCGCCTTGTCGTCGGAGTGGACCCACAGCCCGGCGAGCTCGAGGTCGGGGTGCGAGGCGATGGCGGGCACGGCGTGGATGCCGACGGTTCCCGTCGCCCACTGGATGACTCGGTAGCTCATGGATCCCCCCGGGGTTCGACGTCGTGCGAGCGCGCTCACCGTAGCGAGCGGCGAGGGGACGGGACCGATCGGACGCCGTCAGAGCCGATCGAAGCCGGCCAGGTAGCTGCCCGCGCTGTGACCGCCGTCGACGGGCACGTCGGCACCGGTCACGAACGACGCCCGGTCGCTGGCGAGGAAGGCCACGACCTGGGCGATCTCGTCCAACGTGGCCTCGCGCGGGATCGCCCGATCGCCGAGGTAGTGCACCAGCGCGTCGCCGAGGCCGCCGAGGCCCGCGGCCCACGGCGCGAACATCGCCGGGTTGCCCCCTGCCGGGCACACGGTGTTGATGCGGATCGACGAGCGCCCGAGCTCGAGGGCGAGCGACTTGGCCAGCCCGCGCAGCCCCCACTTGCTGGCCGCGTAGGCCGACACGCCGTTCATGCCCACGAGGGCGTCGAGCGACGCGATGTTGACGATCGACCCACCGCCGTGGTCCCGCATGGCAGGGGCGACGGCGCGGATGCCGAGGAAGGGACCGGCCAGGTTGACGTCCACCACCCGCCGGAAGGTCTCCGGGTCGGTGTCGTCGAGCCCGCCGATGTGGAGCACGGCGGCGTTGTTCACCAGCACGTCGACGCGTCCGTGCCGGTCGATCGTGCGAGCGACGACGTCGCGCCACTGATCGGGGTCCGTGACGTCGAGCGGCTCGAAGCGAGCGCGATCGCCGAGGGCGGCCGCCGTCGCCTCGCCGCCCTCGGCGTCGACGTCGGTGACCACGACATGGGCCCCTTCGGCGACGAGCACCCGGGCGACGGCGGCGCCGGTCCCCCGAGCCCCGCCGGTGACCAGGGCGACCTGTTCCGACAGCAGCACGGCCCTCAACCTAGACACCCGGGACTAGCGTCGGGGCACCCGACGAGGAGGTCGCCGTCGTGCCCATGAACTGCCAGCCGATCCCGACGCTCGACGAACGCATCAACGACATCCGGATGCGCACGGCAGAGATCGTGAACGAGGACATCCTGCCCAACGAGGCGTTCCTGTGGGGCCGTGACCTCCCCCAGGGAGAGGAGGGCGAGTCCTGGTCGCAGCACACCGAACGGCTCGAGCTGCGGGCGGCCATCAAGGAGCGAGTGAAGAAGGCGGGACTGTGGGCCCCGCACCTGCCGGAGGAGTACGGCGGGATGGGCCTCGACTTCCTCGCCCACGCCTACATGAACGAGGTGCTCGCCTACGCCATCGGCGCGGCGTCGCTGTTCGGGGTGGTCGCCCCCAACTCCGGGAACCAGTCGATCCTCGTGAAGTACGGCACCGAGGAACAGAAGCAGCAGTGGCTCCAGCCCCTCATCGAGGGGACGATGGAGTCGGGCTTCTCGATGACCGAGCCGCACAACCCGGGCTCCGATCCGCGCTCGCTCGACACCACGGCGGTGCGCGACGACGACCACTGGGTGATCAACGGCCACAAGTGGTTCACGTCGAACGGCATCGACGCCGACTTCTTCATCGTCATGTGCCGGGTCATCGAGCCCGGCGGCGACCCGAAGGTCGGCCCGATGGTGCAGATCATCGTCCCCACCGCCACTGCCGGCGTCGACATCGTCCGCGGCATCGGGGTGTGGGGACGCAAGGAGTCCGACCACTGCGAGGTGATCTACCGCGACGTCCGCGTGCCGGTCGCCAACGCGCTCGGCCAGGTCGGCCAGGGGCACCAGGCGGCCCAGGACCGGCTCGGTGCCGGTCGCATCTACCACTGCATGAACTCCGTCGGGCAGATGTGGCGGGCCTTCGACCTCATGGTCGAGCGGGCGTCGAGCCGCGAGGTGCACGGCGGGCCGCTCAAGGACAAGCAGTTCGTCCAGGGCTTCATCGCCGACAGCTACATCGACATCCAGGCGGCCCGGCTGATGACGCTGCACGCCGCCGAGAAGATCGACCAGGGGCTCGACGGGGCCCGCACCGACATCTCGGCCATCAAGGTGATGGTGCCCGCCGCCTACTCGCGGGTCGTCGACCGGGCCATCCAGGTGTGGGGCGCGGCGGGGGTGTCCAACGACCTGCCGCTCGCCGGCATGTACATGGGGGCCCGCACCCTTCGCATCGCCGACGGGCCCGACGAGGTGCACCGCATCCTGATCGCCAAGAACGTGCTCGGCCGCTACGCCAAGGGCGAGTCCTGGGACTTCGGCAACTGAGGACCGCCGACCGATGCCCGTGACCGCTTCTCCCGACCCGTTCGCACCCACCACCCTCGGCCCGCTCACCCTCCGCAACCGGTTCGTGAAGGCGGCGACCTTCGAGGGCATGACCCCCGACCACGTGGTCACCGACCCGTTGATCGAGTTCCACCGGCGGATGGCCGCCGGCGGGGTCGCCCTCACGACCCTCGCCTACTGCGCGGTGTCCGACGAGGGGTGCGGCACCCCCAACGAGATCGTGCTGACCCCCGAGGCCGGGCCCGGCCTGGCCCGGTTGGCCGACGCCGTCCACGCGGAGGGGGCCCTGGTGTCGGCCCAGATCGGCCACGCCGGTGCGGTGGCCGCCGGCACCGGCCGACAGGGGGTCTCGCCCTCGCGGCTGTTCTCGCCGCTGGCGATGCGCCGCACCCGGGCCGCCAGCGCCGCCGACATCGCGCGGATCACGCGGGAGTTCGCCGCCGCCGCCGAGGTCGTGGCCGGCGCCGGCTTCGATGCCGTCGAGCTCCACCTCGGGCACGGCTACCTGCTCAGCGAGTTCCTGAGCCCGAAGCTGAACCGGCGAACCGACGCCTGGGGTGGCGAGCTCGAGGCGAGGGCCCGGTTCCCGCGCGACGTGTGCCGGGTCGTACGCGAAGCGGTCGGCCGAGGCGTAGCCGTCACCGCCAAGCTCAACCTGCTCGACGGGGTCAGCGGCGGCTTCGGGGTCGACGAGTGCGTCGAGGTGGCCCGCATGCTGGAGGCCGACGGCGCCCTCGATGCCATCGAGCTCACCGGCGGCAGCTCGCTGCAGAACCCGATGTTCCTGTTCCGGGGCGACGCGCCGATCGCCGAACTGGCCGGGGCCATGCGCCAGCCGATGCGCACCGGCATGAAGCTCGTCGGAGGCCGGTTCCTGCGCAGCTATCCCTACGAGGAGGCCTACTTCCTCCCCCAGGCCCGCCTGGTCCGCGACGCCGTGCGCATGCCGCTCATCCTGCTCGGCGGCATCAGCCGCCTCGAGACCGTGCGCACCGCCATGGCCGAGGGCTTCGAGCTCGTGGCCATGGGGCGTGCCCTCGTCATGCAGCCCGACCTCGTCGCCCGGTGGCGCGACGGGGCCACCGAGCCGAGCGAGTGCACGCACTGCAACCGGTGCATGGCCACGATCTACGCCGGAACGCACTGCCCGCTCGTGCAGGAGGCGCCGGCGCTCGCCTAGGCGCGGAGGGCCACCCGCACGGGCGCACCGCCCCGGGGGCGGTTGACCACCATGCCGTACGGGCCGGGCACCGTGGGCGCCGTCGCCTCCACGTCGAGGCGCTGGGCGATCCGGGCGAGCACCAGCGTCAACTCCATCCGGGCCAGGGCGAAGCCGAGGCAGTTGCGCCGTCCCCCGCCGAAGGGCACCCACGCCAGGTCGCCGAGCGTCCGCTGCTCCTCCGAGGCGCCGAGGAACCGGTCGGGGTCGAACCGGGCCGGCTCGGGCCACGCCGCCGGGTCCCGGCCCACGAGGTACGGCGACCACAGGACGAGGGTGCCGGAGGGGACCCGGAACCCGCCGACCTCCAGATCGACCGCGGCCTCGCGGGGGCCGACGACCCCGGCCGGGTGGAGGCGGGTGGTCTCGCGCACGGTGGCATCGGCCAGCTCGAGGGCAGCCAGGGCGGCGGCGTGCGCGCCACGCGGTGCGCCCGGAGGGCCGAGCACGAGATCGGCCTCGGTCCGGAGCCGGTCCCACAGGCCCGGGGTCAGCGAGACGCACCACAGCATCCAGGCCAGGGTCGCCGCCGTCGTGTCGTAGCCGGCGCCGATCAGGGTGACGACCTGGTCGCGGATCTCGTCGTCGGTGAGCTCCGCCTCGCCGACGAGCACGTCGAGCACGTCGAGCGGGTCGCCGGAGGGGTGGGCCCGGAGCCGGGCGATCTCCGCGTCGATGATGGCGTCGAGGGCGCGGCGGTCGGCCCGGACCCGGGCCCGGCGCGTGCACGGGAGGCGGTGCGGCACCTGCCGCAGCGCGGGTGACTCGAGGTAGGCCTGCGGCCGCTCGAACCGTCGCGCCAACTCGTCGATGCGCGAGGCCAGCCCGCCGCCGAAAAGCGCCCGCACGACGACGTCGAGGGCCAGCCGCCGACCCCAGGGCGCCAGGTCGAGCGTCGTCGCCGCGCCACCGGGGCGGAGGCCCAGCCGGTCGACGGCGTCGTCGGCACGGCCGACGATCATCGGGATCCACCCGTCGAGCCGCCGCCGGCTGAACGCCTGCTGCACCGAACCCCGCCGGCGCCGGTGGTCGTCGCCGTCGGAGACCAGCAGCGACTCGTCGCCAACGACGAACCCGAGCACGTTGAACTTGTGCCCCCAGCGGAACCGGTCGTTCGGCATGGCCAGCAGCTCGTGGACCAGCGCCGGGTCGCCGACCACGGCCAGGCGGGCCGGTCCGCCCCCGAGCCGGCACACCGGCCCGTACGTGGCCCGCAGCTCCTCGAGCACGGGCACCGGGGCACGGAAGATCGCCCGGGTGAGCCGCAGGTTGGCGGCGCCCCGAGGCCCGGGGGGCACCGACGTGACACGGCTCGGCAGCGCGGCGGCGGTCATGAGCGGAGCGTGCAGCAGTCCGCGCCCCCACCACATCCGGGAGATGACGGATACGTGCCGACGACCCTCGTCGTAGCATCGGTCCATGGCTTCCCCGGCGGGCCCGGCGACGGACCCGACCGACGTCGACCAGGGCATCGCCACCATCGCCTTCCTGGACGTCGAGGGCTCGACGTCGCTGGTCGACCGGGTGGGCGACCGGTCGGGCACCGACGGCATCGTCCGCCAACTCGGGGCGGCACGCGCCCTGCTCGACCGTCACGGCGGTCGCGAGGTGAAGTCGCTCGGCGACGGGCTCATGCTGGCGTTCGCCTCCCCCCGACGAGCAGTCGCCTTCGCCCTGGCGGTGCAGCGGGCGGTCGCCGGCACCACCCCGAGGCTCCGCATCGGCATCAACGCCGGCGAGGTCCTCGACCGCGACACCGACCCGGTGGGCGGCACCGTGAACGCCGCCGCCCGCATCGCCGACCGGGCCGCGGGTGGCGAGGTGCTGGTCTCCGACGTCGTGCGCCAGCTCATCGGCTCCGCCCCCGGCGTGCGCCTCGCCGATCGTGGCCGCGTCCGCCTGAAGGGGTTCCGCGACCGCTGGCACCTGTGGGCGGTCGACGACCACCCGGCGGCCGAGGCCACCCGCGCCACCATCGGCCGGGAGGAGGAGCGGGCGGCGGTCCACGACCTGCTGGTCCGGGCCGTCAGCGGCTCGGGCGGCGCCCTGGTGCTCGAGGGGGAAGCCGGCGTCGGCAAGTCGCACCTGCTCGGCGAGGCGGTGGCCCTCGCCCACGGCCTCGAGGTGAAGGTGATCGAGATCACCGCCGACGAGGTCACCCGGCGGGCTGGCCTGCTCCCGTTCGCCCTGGCCACGGCTGCCGTCGACAGACCCTCCGGTGGCCGACTGCGCGAGCTGCTCTCGGGTGGGCGCCGGCCGGGCGACGTCGAGGATCTGAGCTTCGCCATCGTCGAGGCGAGCGTCGACGCCGTCGACGCGCTCGCCGGCGACGACCCCGTGCTCGTGGTCGTCGACGACGCCCAGTGGGCCGACGACCTCTCTCTCGGCGTCCTGCGGGCCCTCGTCCGTCGGGTCACCACCGGTCGGGTGGCAACGGTGGTCGCCATGCGCCCCACGCCCCGACCCACCGAGCTCGACCGACTGGTCGACCTGGTGATCGACGGACGAGGGCGGCGGATCCGGGTCGACCTCCTCGACCCCCTCGACACCCAGGCGCTGGCCGCGGCGATCACCGGCGCGGCGCCGGGAACGGTGCTGCGCCAGCGGCTCGACGCCACCGCCGGCAACCCCCTCTACGTGACCGAGCTGCTCCGGGCGCTCGACGACGAGGGCCTCCTCTCGATCCATGCCGGGGTCGCCGACGTGCCCCCCGCCGCCCAGCCCGAGGGCCTGAGCGAGACCGTCGTCCGCCGCCTCTCGTGGTTGCCCGCCCCCGCCCGAGAGCTGCTCCGGCTGGCCAGCCTGCTCGGCACCACCTTCACGCTCGGCGACCTGGCGACCGTCACCGGCCGCCCGGTCATCGACGTGGCCGCCGACCTGCGCGACGCCGCCGTCGCCGGGCTGGTCGTGGGCGGTGACGACCACCTGCGCTTCCGGCACGACCTGGTGCGCGAGGCGGTCTACGACCGCATGCTCCCGGCCGAGCGGCGTGACCTTCACACCGCCGCGGCGCGGGCCCTCGCCGATGCCGGCGCCCCGACACCGCAGGTGGCGGCGCAGTACGCCCGCGGTGCCCGATCGGGCGACCTCGACGCGGTGGCGTGGCTCGAACGGGCGGCGAGCGAGACGATCGCCATCTCGCCCGGCGCCGCCATCGAGCTCTACGACGCCGCCCTCGGCCTGGCGCCCGACCTGTGGGAGGGGCGCAGCGCCATCCTCGCCCGGATGATCGAGCCGCTGGCCTGGTGCGGGCATCTCGACCGGGCCGAGGACGCGGCCGAGACCGTGCTGGCGTCGAGCCCGGGGGACGCCACCGCGTTCCAGGCCCTGCGCGGCCTGAGCTCGGTCTACGGCAACCGGGGCGACATCGCCGCCGCCATCGCCACGATCGACCGCGCCGTGCAGGCGCCCGGGGCCCCCGAGGAGGAGCGGGCCCGCCTCTCCTGCTTCGCCGCCCAGCTCCAGTTGATCACCGGCGCCATCACCGAGGAGGAGGCCCGTCGGGCCGGCTCGGACGGCATGGCGCGCGCCATCGACGGCGGCGACGTCACCTTGGAGTGCGTCGCCCACCAGGTGCTCGGGTGCGCCGACGCGGTCAGCGGCCACGGTCAGGAGGCGGTGGGCCACGCCCGTGTCTCGATGGCGCTGTTCGAGTCCGGTCGAGTCGTCCCGGCCTCGTACCTGATCCCCGACATGTTCTACGCCTCGGAGCTCACCGGGCTCGACCAGTTCGACGAGGCGATCGCCGAGAGCGTGCGGTCCCGGGAGCGGAACGAGCGGCGGGGAGCGCTCTCGCTGGTCCCGATGGCGCACATGATCGCCGCCGGCACCCACGCCTACGCCGGGCGCTACGACGACGCCCTCGCCGAGATCGAGGCCGGGAAGGCCGTCATCGACGACACGGGCAGCCTCAACTTCGTCCTCTACCTCCATGCCGTGGCGGCGCGCATCGCCCTGCGCCGAGGCGACCTCCCAGCAACGGACCGCCACCTCGCGGAGGGTATGGCCCACCTCGAGGGCGGCGGCTCGCTCTTCGGGGCCGACTGGTTGCTCGACGTCCAGGCCGAGCGCCTGGCCGTCACCGGCGACGATGGCGGTGCGCTGGCCATGGCCGAGGGAACGTGGGCGATGACGACGCCGATCCGCTACTTCTTCGGCGGCCTGGATCGGGCGCCGCTCCTGGTCCGGCTGGCGGTTGTCGCCGGCCGGTCCGAGCTGGCCGAGGACGTGGCGGTCGTGGTCGAGGAAGGAGCCCGGCGGCGACCGACGCAGAGCACCGAGGCGATGGCCCTGCAGTGCCGAGGCCTGGCCACCGGGGACGGCGATGTGCTCGAACGGGCGGTGGACCGGTTCCGCGGGACACCGCGCCCGCCGGCGCTGGCGCAGTGCTGCGAGGACACCGCCACCGTCACGGCCGATGCCGCCCGTGCCGTCGAGCTCCTGACCGAGGCGGCGTCGATCCACGCCGAGCTCGGTGCCCGAGGAGAACTGGCCCGCGTCGAAGCCGCCCTGCGGGCGCGGGGCGCGAAGGTCGGCCGGCCGCGAGCCCAACGACCCACGTTCGGGTGGGGCTCGCTGACGCCGATGGAGGAGACGGTGACCGAACTCGTCGCCGAGGGCCTCACGAACCCGGAGATCGGCAGCCGGCTGCACATCTCACGCCGGACCGTCGAGACCCACCTCTCCCACGTGTTCCGCAAGGTCGACTGCACCAGCCGGGCCCAGCTCGCCGCCGAGTTCACGAAGCGGGCCGCGCCTGGGGAGGCGGCGGCCGGATCCCCGGGACCGGATCTCCGTGACCGTGTTGGCGACCGGATCGTGAGCAGATCTCCGTGAGCAGATCTCCGTGAGTTGACGGATGCGGGAGCCCGGGCCGCTCCCGTACCGTCGCAACCATGGAGACGACCACACCCGGCCCGACCAGTGTCCCGTTCCGGGTCTCGACCCTCGCCCCGGGGGTCGCGGTGGTCGCCGGCGTGCTGTGGCTCGTCGCGACCGGCGCCTCGTGGCTGGGCGCGGTCGACGACGATGGCTCCTGGTGGGCCGAGTACGCCGCCTACAACCTGTCGCTGATCGGCGCCACCGTCGCCACCCTGTTCGCCATCGGCCGGGTGGTGCCGCCTCGGCGGTCGGCGGTGGTCGTGGTGGCGTGGGCCTTCCTGGGCCTCGGCCTGCTCGGCGTGGTGCTGGTCGCCTGGGCCCTGCCGTTCTGGGCCGCCTGGCTGGCGCTGGGGTGTGCCGCCCTGGCGTGGACGTCACCGCCGCATCGCACGGCGCTGCTGACCCTTGCCGGCGCCCAGGTCGCCGGGATCGTCGCGCTCATCGTCGCCAGCCAGGCTCGCGTCGGCGACGTCGACGACTACGGCGACTACCCGCTCGCCTGGCCGATCGGGATCGGGGTCACGGCCCTGATCACGGGCGTGGGCCTGTGGCTGCTGGTGCGCCGGCCCTCGTCCCGGGCCGGCTGATCACCACACCTGGCGGGCCTCCTCGGCGAAGCCCTGGACGCCGTCCAGCTCGAGCTCGAGCCCGTCGTCGGTGCGGATCGGGCCGGACCAGGTGCCGAACACCTGGTGGGTCTCGCCGCCCCGCTCGCCGTCGCCGACCTCCGTGTGCTTGTCGAACCTCGGGGTCAGCACGAGGTCGAGCTGACCGTCGGGGTCGACCACGTGCCACGGAGCCATGGGCTCGTCCCAGTCGTAGTCCCACCGCAGCTCCCGGCCGACCTTACTCAGGCGGCCGTCGACGATGAGCCCGTTCTCGGTGAACCCGGTGCCCTCGGTCCACTTGGCCCCGACCTGGATCCCGACGACGTGCTGACCACCCCGAGCGCGGCCGGCACCACCACCCCAGTTCCACCGGATCTCCGACGGCCAGCGGCCGCGCCCGACGTCGAGGACACCCCACGCATCACCGGCCTCGGGCGAGCCGATCGGCACTCGGCGGTCCCCCACCACCAGCTCGCCGCGGGCCGGCCGAGCCTGGTGCTTGGAGGTGAAGTTGAACACCTCGTCGCTCCACGGGATCACCACGTTCAGCGACTCGTGGCCGGGGGGGCGGGCCACGGCCACGTCGAGACGGCCGGCCGTGCCGTCGTCCTCCGCCCACGACGCCGTGAGCCGGGTCCCGACGTGGTCGTCGACGATCCGCAGGTCGAGCCCGTCCCGGTCGACGATCAGCGGTGCGGTGCCGGGTCGCTCGGGCAGCGCGAGCACGCCGGCGGGCACCACGATGGCCCGGCCGCCCGACTCCCCGGAGCGGAGGTCGGCCCACCACACGTCGGCCAGGCCCACGTGGTCGATGTCGGCGTAGACGGCCGACACCACGACGTCGCCGGCCAGCACCGCCCAGTAGTCCCAACGCTTGTTGCGACCGAAGCAGCCGTCGAGGTTGGCCCGGTGCAGCGGGCGTCTCGACCAGCCTCGCGCGTCGGGCTGCAGCGCCGACCCGTCGGCGGTGCACAGGTCGACCGGCTCGGTCAGCTCGGGCTCGTGCGTCGTCATGGTCCCTCCCTCGACCCGCCACCCTGCCATCCGGAGGGACCGTCCGCCCGACCGCTCCTCCGCCCGGTGGTTGACCGGCCGGCTCGGTTGGGACATCCTCCCCTCCCGGGGAGACCACGGATCGAGGGGGACCATGACCACCACCACGCGACGCATCACCGCGCTCGTCGCCGCGCTCGTGCTGTGCGCGGGGCTGGCGGCGTGCTCGAGCGACGACGACTCGGAGTCGAGCACCGACGCGGCCGGCAACGGTGGCACCGGCGCCGGGGACGCGACCTGGTGCAACTCGGTGCAGGACCTCCTCGACCAGAGCGGGGGCGGCGGCCTCTCGGTGTCGGCGAGCCTGCCCGAGCTGAACCAGGCGATCGTGTCGCTGTCGTCCACCGCCCCGGCGCCGATCGACGACGCCATGCAGACCCTGGCCACCACCTCGGAGGCGGCGCTCGAGCTGAGCCAGACCGATCCCGGCTCCACCCTGCCCGAGGCCGACCGTCAGGACGCCATCAGCGCATGGGGGGAGATGGACGCCTGGGTGAGCGACAACTGCGGCATCGAGGTGCCCCCGCTCGAGCCCTGATCGCCCGGTCGGCGCCACGTCGGCGCTCCGTCAGAGCCAGCCCTTGCGCCGGAACATCCAGTAGAGGCTGAAGCACCCGGCGACGATGAGCCCGACCACGAGGAAGTAGCCGTACTCCCATGCCAGCTCGGGCATGTGACGGAAGTTCATGCCGTAGATGCCGGCGACGGCCGTCGGCAACAGGGCGATGGCCGCCCACGCCGAGATCTTGCGCATGTCCTCGTTCTGGCGCACCGCGATCTGGCTCTGACGAAGGCTGACCCGCGCCAGGTCGGCCTGGAGCACGTCGCTCAGCAACCGGTCGTGACCCTCGATGGAGTCGGCGGCACGCAACAGGTGGTCGTGCACGTCGCGGAAGAAGTGGCCGGCCTCGGGCTCGATGCCCGGCACGGTGCCGTCGACCAGGCGCATCAGCGGCGGTCCGAGCGGGAGCACGGCGCGCCGGAACTCGCCGATCTCCCGCTTGAGCTTGTAGATGCGCTCGGCGTGCTCGGTGTCCTCGAGGCTGAACACGTCCCGCTCGATCTCGTCGACGTCCTCGCTGATCGACTCGATGGCCGCCTCGTAGCCGTCGACCACCAGGTCGGCGGCGCGGTACAGCACGGCGGCAGGACCGTGCACGGGGAGGTCGGTGCCCCGGTCGAGCTCCTGTCGCACCTGGCCGAGGACGGCACCCTCGCCGTGGCGCACGGTGACGACGAACCCCTTGCCGAGGAAGAGGGCGATCTCGGTGACGTCGACCATCTCATCGTGGTCGACGTAGCAGATGGGCTTGAGCACCACGAAGACGACGTCGTCGTACACCTCTAGCTTGGGTCGCTGATGGGCCGAGATGGCGTCTTCCACCGCCAGCGCGGGGAGGTCGAACACGACGGCCACCTCCTCGACCTCGGCCGCGGTGGCCTGCTGCAACCCGATCCACACGAACCCGGAGGTGGCTCGCGCCGCCTCACCGGCGTCGCCGAGGGGGATGCGCCCCGACACGCGCCGACCACGCTCGTAGAGGGCGCAGTCGCCGATCTTGCCCTCGATCGCCGCGTGCGCCGGATCCTCGTCGACCGTGGTCACCTCGGTCCCCTCGTTCGTTCGGCCACGCCGCCAGCCTACGCGGTCGCCCGTCCCCTGGGAGCGGTCCCGTCCGGCGGCGGGACGCTCAGCGGGCGAGCGGGTCCGCGGTCGCCGTCGCCGTCGCCGTCGCCGTCGCCGCCGCCTCGCCTGGTGCCACGGCCGCGTGCGCGGCCGCCTCCTCGGCGGCCGGATGGAACGTGCCGTCGTGCTCGTCGAGGATGCCGACCTCGCCGTGCGCGATGTCGTAGTGCCAGCCGTGGACCTGCAGCGTGCCGGCGGTGAGGCGCGACGCGACCGCCGGGTGGGTGCGGAGGTTGGCGAGCTGGGCGGCCACGTGGTACCGGGTCAGGAGGTCGGCCTGCGCCGCGGCATCGAGGTCGGCGTGGTTGTCGACGACGATGCGGCGCGCCACCTCGGCGTGCACGAGCCATTGCTGCACGCTCGGCAGGTCCTTCATGCGGGACGGGTCGGCGAGGAGGCCGAGGACGCCGCAGTCGGAGTGGCTGCAGACGATGATGTGGCGCACCTGGAGGACGGCCGACGCGTACTCGATGGTCGCCGAGACACCCCCTCCGGCGCCGTGGGCGGGCACGATCCCGCCCATGACCCGCAGGATGAACAGCTCACCGGGCTCGGTCTGGGTGATGAGGTTGGGCAGGACCCGGGAGTCGCTGCAGGTGATGAACAGCGCTCTCGGGCTCTGCCCGTGGGCGAGGCTGGCGAACAGCGCCTCGCCCTCGGGGAAGACCCTGCTCTGGAACTTGGCCACGCCGGCCAGGAGTTTCTCCATCCGACAACCCTCGCGCGACCGACGGTCGGCGGACGACCTGCGTCAACCGGCGGTGCCGGCGTCGGCCCCCGGCAGGTTCCCCAGGTCGAACACGATCATCGACGCCGTCTGGCTGGCCGTGGCCATGAGGTGGCCGTCCTCGCTCCAGACGTGGGCGATGCCGTGGCCGTAGCCGCCAGCGGCGAAGTGGGGTCGGAGGTCGAGCAGGATCCACTCGCTCGCCATGTCGTCGGGCGAGGGGAACGAACCGATGCGGATGGTGTTGTCGAGGCTCGTGCCACCAGCGATGGCGCCGAGCGCGTAGGCGACACCGAGGGGGACCACGTCGGCGAGGTAGGCGGCGAGGGCGGGGGTGATGGGCACGCCGTCGCGGCGGCGAACCCACAGGCAGAGCCGGCCCGGCCCCGGGTCGGGGTGGTCGGCGATGGCCGGCTCGCGCATCTCGATGGCCAGGCCGAACCCGGTGCGGCGGGGCGGCAGCGGCACATCGGCGAGCCCGGCCGCCTTGGCCAGGCCGGAGAACGGGCTGGTCCACGCCTCGGCCTCGGCCGGCGGCGAGACGGTGGGGCATCGCTCGAACTCACCGGCGAGCCCATCGGGGCGGTGACGCCCCGTCGCCCCCAGCGAGGCGAAGATCACCTCGCCCGCCGCGCTCGTCGCCGTGACCCGCACCTGGTTGGTGCGCCGGCCGGCCGCCAGCACCTCGGCGAGCACGTCGACCTCCGATCCCTGGTCGACGGTCGACACGAACTGCGTGGTCATCCACAGCGCGGCGCGCTCGGACACCAGCTCGGCGGCGGCGATGGAGACCGCGATGGCTGCTCCGCCGTAGAGCCGGCCGTCGAGCCGGGCCAGGCGATCGACGACGGTGAAGCGGTAGCGGCCCGGATCACCGCTCGCCACCAGCCCGAGGAACTCGACGTCGGAGAGCACCGGGGCACGCTAGCGGCGGCGGCGGCGGGGACGCGAGCCGACGTCCGGCCACGGTCCCGCCGCCGGACGACCCGCTCGGTTCAGCTCTCGAGGTCGACGTCGTCGGGCACGGGGGCGCGGTCGTGGCGGGGGTGGGTCTCGTACATGCGAGCGATCACCACCACGCCCGACACGGCGGTGATGGCGGCGACCGCCCAGATCGCCACGCGCACGTCGAAGGCGTCGGCCAGCACACCCGCCAGCAGGGCGCCGACGGCGAATCCTCCGTCCCGCCACAGCCGATAGATGCCCACCGACCGAGCGCGCCACGTCGGATGGGCGACGTCACCGATCGCCGCGAGCAGCGTCGGGTACACCATGGCGGTGCCGGCCCCGAGCAGCACGGCCCCTGCCGCCCACTTCGCGAAGCCTTCGGTGGCGGCGATCAGCCCGATGGCGACGGCCTGGACCAGCATCCCGCCCGCGATCAGCGGCTTGCGGCCGATCCGGTCGGACAGCCCGCCGGTGACGAGCTGGCCGACGCCCCACACGGCCGGGTAGAGCGCGGCGAGCACGCCGATGCGAGCGACCGACAGCCCGGCGGCGGCGAAGTACAGCGGGAAGAGGCCCCAGGCGAGACCGTCGTTGAGGTTGTTCACCAGCCCCGCCTGGCAGCACGACGACAGAGCCTTCTCGCGGAACGACGTGAGGCGGAAGATCTCGCCGGTCGTCAGCCCACCATGGAGGTGATCGGCGGTGGTGGTGTGGGCGGCGGCTTCGTGGAGGGCATGACCGTGGGTCTCGCGCACGAACAACGTCGAGAGCGACAGGCCGAGCGCGGCATAGCCGAGGCCGAGGTAGAAGGGCTCGGGGCGCAGCCCGTAGGTGGACGCCACCAGCCCGGTGGCCAGCGCCGTCAGCGCGACGGCGCCGTAGCCGGCAGCCTCGTTGAAGCCCATGGCCAGGCCTCGCTTGGCCGGGCCCACGAGGTCGATCTTCATGACCACCGTCGTCGACCAGGTGAGACCCTGGTTCACGCCCAACAAGACGTTGGCCACGATGACCCAGCCCCACGAGGGCGCCCACATCAGCAGCAGGGGGACCGGGACGCCGATGAGCCAGCCGGAGACGAGCACCGGCTTGCGACCGAACCGATCGGACAGGGTGCCGGCGAAGAAGTTGGTCCCGGCCTTGACGATGCCGAATGCCACGATGAACGTGAGCGTCGACGAGAACGCCGCCAGCCCGAACTCCTGCTCGGCCAACAGCGGCAGCACGGTTCGCTCCTGGCCGATCATGCCGCCGACCAACGCGTTGACCGCCACGAGCAGGAGGAACTGGCCGAGGTTCTCCCGCAACCCGAGCCGGACGGCCATGGCCACCATCATGGGCCTCGACCAGAGTCGGGTCGGCGTCCGAACCTCGGGCGACGGCTCGGTACCCTGGCTCCCGATGCGGGTGGACGGGGGCGGGGGCACGGCGAACGGCGATCCCGGCTTCGAGGAGATCGGGGACGGAACGACCCTCTGGCGGTTCGAGCGTTCGTTCCTCGAGTCCAACTGGGCGTGCACGTGGGGGCGGGGTTGCGTGGGCATCGAGCCCGAGCCCGGCCCCCACCTCGGTCTCGGGTGCTGCTCGATCGGGGCCCACCTCGACGGGGAGGACGAGGCGATGCGCCTGAGCGCCATGGCGGCGATGATCCCGGCGGAGCGGTTCGAGCACCGGGCCGACGCCGTCGACGGTGGCATCTTCTCCGACGAGGAGCGACGCAACACCCGTGTGGTCGACGGCGCCTGCATCTTCCTCAACCGGCCGGGCCACCGGGGCGGTCCCGGGTGCGCCCTCCACCTGGCCGCCATCGACGCCGGCGAGTCGCCGATCGAGTGGAAGCCGTCGGTGTGCTGGCAGCTCCCCCTGCACGTCGACTGGGAGCCCGGCGAGGACGGCACCGAGATCGCGACCGTGCGGCGCTGGTCGCGCGCCGACTGGGGCGAGGTCGGCGAGACGATGGCGTGGTGTTGCACCGAGGGCGACGACGCCTACGTGGGCGAGCGGCGGGTGATCGACTCGCTGGCCGACGAGCTGGAGGACATCGCCGGCACCGAGGTCTACGTCGAGCTGCGAGCCCGCCTCCCACGCTCGGCGCGCTGACACCGCCGCGAGCGACGAACATGGTGGCCATGCGCACCGAAGGGAATCCGGTCGACTCCGACACCGTCCGCATCCGGGTCGCTCCCGATCTGTCGCTCGCCGCCGACGTCGGTGGCCCCGAGGACGGGCCGACGGCCCTCCTCCTCCACGGTGGTGGCCAGACGCGTCACTCCTGGGCGGGTACGTGGCGCGTGCTCGTCGACGCCGGCTGGCGGGCGACCTCGGTCGACCTGCGCGGCCACGGGGACAGCGACTGGGCCGCCGACGGCGACTACTCCCTCGACGCCTTCGTCGGCGACCTACGGGAGCTCGCCGCCACCTTCCCCCGTCCGCCGGTCCTGGTCGGCGCGTCGCTCGGCGGCATCACCTCGATGGTCGCGGTCGCGGAGTCGCCCGAACAGGACCGCGTCGCCCGAGCCCTGGTGCTCGTCGACGTCGCCCACAAGCTGGAGCGGTCGGGTCGGGATCGCATCGGCGCGTTCATGACCGCCGCTCCCGACGGCTTCGCCTCGCTCGAGGACGCCGCCGATGCCATCGCCGCGTACAACCCGCACCGGCCCCGACCCACCGACCTCTCCGGCCTGGCCAAGAACCTCCGCCGACGGGACGACGGTCGGTGGGTGTGGCACTGGGACCCCCAGTTCATCCAAGGCCGGTTCGGCTCGCCGGACGAGACCCGCTCGTCGCTCGTGGGGGAGACCCGCCTGGGAGAGGCCGCCGACGCGCTGCGGGTCCCGACGCTCCTCGTGCGGGGGCGCAGCAGCGACCTGCTCAGCGAGGAGGGTGCCCGGGACTTCCTCGCCCGGGTCCCGCATGCCGAGTACGCCGACGTGGCCGGCGCCGGCCACATGGTCGCCGGCGATCGCAACGAGGTGTTCAACCGGGCCATCCTCGACTTCCTGGCCCGCCATCGCGACTGACCTCCGGCGACCGGACCCCTTCAGACCATCTCGAGGGGCTCGGTGGGCCGGGCGGCGGCCAGCACCCGTTCGAACTGATCGGCCGGCATGGGGCGGTCGAACAGGAACCCCTGCATCCGTCGGCACTCGTGGAGCAGCAGGAAGTCGCGTTGGGCCGCGGTCTCCACCCCCTCGGCCACGACCTCGAGCCCCATCGTGCGGGCCAGACCGAGGATGGCGATGACCAGGCGCGAGTCGGGCCGCTCGGCGTCGATCGCCTGGATGAACGAACCGTCGACCTTGATGCGGTCGATGGGCAGCCGGTCCAGGTAGCCGAGCCCGCTGAAGCCGGTGCCGAAGTCATCGATGGCCAGGCGGACGCCCAGCCCGCTCAGCTCGTTCAGCGTCCTCTCCAGATCGATCCGCTTCGACATCGCCATGGTCTCGGTCACCTCGAGCTCGAGCCGCTGCGCCTCGAGACCGGACATCCGCAGCGCGTGCGCCGTCATGTCCGAGACGTCCTGCAGCTCGAGCTGGCGAGGAGACAGGTTGACGGCCATGCTGAACGTGGGCCCGACGAGAGGCAGCCAGTCGACCATCTGCCCCACGGCGTTCCTGAGGACCCACTCGCCGATCCGCACGATCAGCCCGGTCTCCTCGGCGATGGGGATGAACCGGCCGGGGCTGAGCATGCCCAGCGCAGGGTGCCGCCAGCGCAACAGGGCCTCGGCGCCGATGATCACACCGGTGGAGGCGTCGATCTGGGGTTGGTAGTGCACCTCGAGTCGTTCGTCGGCGATGGCATCGTGCAGGGCGGACTCGAGGTTCAGCCGGCCGACGGCGCTGCGGTGCATCTCGGGCAGGAAGGTCCGGATCTGCGAGCTTCCCGCTTCCTTGGCGCGGTACATGGCGGAATCGGCGCTGCGCAGCAGCTCTTCCACGTCGCGTCCATCGGTCGGGTAGCTCGCCACCCCGATGCTCGGGGCGATGTGCAGGGACCGGTCACCGACCGTGAAGGGTTCCTTGAACTGGCTCACGATCTCGGTGGCGAGAGACACCGATCTCCGGTTGCTGTCGACGCCGTGCACCAGGAGCCCGAACTCGTCGCCGCCCAACCGGGCGATGTCGACGCCGTCACGGCAGAAGCTCGAGAGGCGTCGGGCGACCTCTTCGAGGAGTTGGTCGCCGGCGCTGTGCCCCAGGCTGTCGTTGACGACCTTGAAGCGATCCAGGTCGAGGAACATCACCGCGAGCTCGCCACCCCAGGCCTCGATGCTGGCGATGACCTCTTCGAGCCTGGACCGGAACGCCTCCTTGTTCGGCAGTCCCGTGAGCTGATCGTGCTGGACCCAGAAGTCGGCGTGGTTGAAGTCGCGGAGCACCACCCCGAGCGCCGCAGCGACGGCGATCGACAGCAGCCCGGTACCGATGGCGATCGCTTCGAGGGACAGCTCGAGCCCGGATCCGAGGCTGACACCGGTCAACACCGGACCGACGGCGAGCGCCACCACGAACACCGACACCGCGGACCGGCTCATGCCGGTGGATGCCAGGGGCGGGAGGGCCGACATCTCCGGTGACGGGTTGGCGGCGGCTCCAGCGACCAGTGCGGCCGCGAGCAGGAGGAGGGCCAGCTCGGCCGGGCCGTACGGCTCACCCCTGACGAGGGTCTCGATCATGAACGCCTGGCTGGTGAGCAGGACCAGCACCGCCCCACGGAGCAACGGGATCGTGTGGCTTCCACCGGCCTCCCGACCGAACATCCCCGCCGCGATGGCAACGGTGAGGGCCAGGCCGGCGCCGATGGTGGTGACGAGCGCAACGGCGTGGTCCACCCAACCGAGGGGGGCCACGTGCGGCTGGATCACGATCACCCACATCGACACGTCGGCGCTGATGGCGGCGACCATCGCGACGAGCATCTGCTGGGTCGCCCGACCCGAGAAGCGCTGCTTGAGCAGCCGCCAGAGCACCGCACCCATCGCCCCGACGGCGACCAGCAGGAGCGTCGGGACCACGAAGACGAACCACGGCCGTTGCCCCAACACCAGTCCGGCGAGGACGGTCAGTTCGAGCACGGCTGCCGACGAACCGAGCCCGAGCCGGGGCGACGGTCGGCCGGGACCGTGCGGAAGGAGGCAGAGCAGGCAGGTCAGCGCGAAGAGGACGACCGTCATCGCCACGCCGGCGCCCGAGTGTGGATCACCGGCGATCGTCAGCGCGCCCGCAGCTCCGGCACCGAGCGCCAGAAGCCAGTTTCGTGACACGAGCCCTCTTCCGCCGTCTGCCGCCTCGTTCGATTCTCGCGGATGGCCGCGCCGCCGGCATGGGTCTGGGGGCCTGATTCCCGGTGGGCCTCCCGGACCCATGGGCCGGTCGCGTGAGGTGGTGCAGTGCGACGCAGGCGTCCCCGGGTCGGCGGAAGGCCGCGGCGACGAGCGACGTCGCCGGCCTCGGCCCGAGAGCCTCGCTACGCTCACCGCACCGAGAGGGGGACGGCCATGAAGGAACTCGTGTACCACCGGATGCTGCTGCCCAAGGTGGACCAGATCCCCGACAAGGAGGCCATCGTCGACGGCGCCCACCGGGCGACCTTCGCCGAGCACGTCGGCCGGGTGGGCCGGGCGGCGGGCGCGCTGCGCGACCTGGGGGTGTCCGGGGAGGACCGCTTCGCGGTGATGGCCCTCAACAGCCACCGCTACATGGAGCTGTGGCACGCCGCGTTCCTGGGGGCCGGGGTCATGAACCCGCTCAACCTGCGCCTCGCCGCGCCCGAGCTCGCCTACATCCTCCAGGACTCGGGCACCAAGGTGGTCTTCACCGACTTCCTCTTCGGCGGCATGATCGAGCAGGTCCGCGAGGAGGCGGGCATCGAGCACGTGGTGGTCATGGGCGAGGGCGACGTCCCCCACGACGCCACCTACGACGAGCTGATCGACGCCGCCGACCCGAGGCTGCCCGACGAGCCCGACGAGACCGATCCGGTGGTGCTCATGTACACGGGGGGCACGACCGGGCTGCCCAAGGGCGTGCTGGTCGAGCACCGGGCCGAGATCCTGAACCTCTACCACGTCGCCATGCGGTGGGGGCTCGACGAGCACATCGTCAACCTCAACCAGACGCCGATGTTCCACGCCGCCACCATGGGCGGTGTCCTCGGCGTGCCCGCCGCCGGCGGGGCTTCCACCTTCGTGCCCCTGTTCGATCCCGCGGCGGTGATGGACGCGATCGAGGCCGAGAGCGTGACGTGGACGGTGATGGTCCCGACGATGGTCGGCATGCTGCTCAACCACCCCGAGTTCCGGCCCGAGCGGCTGGCCTCGCTGGAGGTGCTGACCTACGGGGCGTCACCGATGCCCACCGCGCTGCTCGAGCGTCTGCTCCAGCTCTACCCGGACCTCCGCGTGTTCCAGGGCTACGGCATGACCGAGGCCTCGGCCGTGCTCACGGTGCTGGGGCCGGACGAGCACCGGGAGGGCGGAGCGCTGCTGCGCTCCGCCGGGCGACCCGTGCCCGGCGTGGTGCTCACCATCCAGGACCCCGACGGCAAGCCGGTGCCGCAGGGCGAGACCGGAGAGGTGTGCGCGCGGGGCGGCAACTTCATGCGGGAGTACTGGAACAAGCCGGACGCCACCGCCGAGGTGTTCCACGACGGCTGGTACCACACCGGCGACGCCGGCTACCTGGACGAGCGCGGCTACCTGTACCTCGTGGACCGGGTGAAGGACATGATCGTCACCGGCGGCGAGAACGTGTACTCCGTCGAGGTCGAGAACGCCATCGCCACCCACCCGGCCGTCGAGCAGGTGGCGGTCATCGGCGTCCCCCACGACGTGTGGGGCGAGGCGGTGCATGCCATCGTGGTCCCCAAGGCCGGTGCCGAGATCGACCAGGACGAGATCGTCGAGCACGCCCGCCAGCTCATCGCCGGCTACAAGCTGCCCAAGTCGGTCGAGTTCCGCAGCGAGCCCCTCCCCCTGTCGGGGGCGATGAAGGTGCTCAAGCGCGAGCTGCGGGCGCCCTACTGGGAGGGCGAGGGCCGCGGCGTCGGCTGAGCTCGGCCGGCCCCGGCGACGCCGTCGCCCGCACGCGCGAGAGCCCCGGGATCCCGGGGCTCTCGACGGTCGGCGCTGCGCCCGGCTCAGGCCAAGTCGAAGCGATCGAGGTCCATGACCTTGGCCCACGCGGCCGCGAAGTCCTCCACGAACTTCTGCTGCGCGTCCTCGCACCCGTAGACCTCGGCGATGGCCCGGAGCTGGGAGTTCGAGCCGAAGACCAGATCGACGGCGGTACCGGTCCAGCGGACCTGGCCGGTCTCGCGGTCACGCCCCTCGTAGACGTGCTCGGTGGAGGACACCTGCCACTGCGTGCCCATGTCGAGCAGGTTCACGAAGAAGTCGTTGGTCAGCGTCTCGGGCCGATCGGTGAAGACGCCGTGGTCGGCGTGCCCGGCGTTGGCGCCGAGGACGCGCAGGCCCCCGACGAGCACCGTCATCTCCGGCGCGGTCAACGTCAGCAGGCTCGCTCGATCCACCAGCAGCTCCTCGGGCCGACGCTTGTCACCGGCTCGGAAGTAGTTGCGGAACCCGTCGGCGGTCGGTTCGAGCACGGCGAAGGAGTGCACGTCGGTCTGGCCCTGCGAGGCGTCCGTGCGTCCCGGGGAGAAGGGGACCTCGACGTCGTGCCCGGCGTTCCTGGCCGCCTGCTCGACGGCGGCGCACCCGCCGAGGACGATCAGATCGGCGAGGGAGACCTGCTTCCCGCCGGTCTGCGAGCGGTTGAAGTCGGCCTCGATCTGCTCCAGGACCTCCAGCACCTTCGCCAGCTCGCCCGGGTCGTTGACCTCCCAGTCCTTCTGCGGGGCGAGGCGGATGCGAGCCCCGTTGGCGCCGCCGCGCTTGTCGCTGTCGCGGAAGGTGGACGCCGACGCCCAGGCGGTCGAGACCAGCTGGGAGACCGACAGCCCGGACGCGAGGATCGTGCGCTTCAGGGTGGCGATGTCCTGGTCGTCGACCAGCTCGTGGTCGACGGCGGGGACCGGGTCCTGCCAGATCAGCTGCTCGTCCGGGACCTCCGGACCGAGGTACCGGGAGATCGGTCCCATGTCGCGGTGGGTGAGCTTGTACCACGCCCGGGCGAAGGCGTCGGCGAACTCCTCCGGGTGCTCGAGGAAGCGCCGTGAGATCGGCTCGTAGATCGGGTCCATCCGCAGGGCGAGGTCCGTCGTCAACATGACGGGGGCGTGTCGCTTCGCCGGGTCGTGGGCATCAGGCACGGCGTCCGCCGCCCCGGGGTCCGTCGGGACCCACTGCCAGGCACCGGCCGGGCTCTTCACCAGGTCCCAGTCGTAGCCGAACAGGGTCTCGAAGTAGCTGTTGTCCCACGTCACCGGGGTGGGCGTCCAGGCACCTTCCAACCCGCTGGTGATCGTGTCGTCGGCCTTGCCGCTGCCGAAGGTGCTCCTCCAGCCGAGGCCCTGCTCCTCGAGGCCGGCGCCTTCGGGTTCGCGACCGACGTAGCGGTCCGCGTCGGCGGCGCCATGGGTCTTGCCGAAGGTGTGCCCGCCGGCGATGAGGGCCACCGTCTCCTCGTCGTCCATGGCCATGCGGGCGAACGTCTCCCGGATGTCCCGGGCGGCGTCGAGCGCGCTCGGGACGCCGTTGGGCCCCTCGGGGTTCACGTAGATCAGACCCATCTGCACCGCGCCGAGCGGGTTCGCCAGCTCCCGTTCGCCGCGGTAGCGCTCGTCGCCGAGCCAGGTGTCCTCGGGCCCCCAGTAGATGTCCTCCTCGGGCTCCCACACGTCCTCGCGACCCCCACCGAAGCCGAACGTCTCGAAGCCCATCGACTCGAGGGCGACGTTCCCGGCGAGGATCATCAGGTCGGCCCAGGAGAGCTTCCGGCCGTACTTCTGCTTGACCGGCCACAGCAGGCGGCGCGCCTTGTCGAGGTTCGCGTTGTCGGGCCAGCTGTTGAGCGGCGCGAAGCGTTGCGTGCCCGAGCGCGCACCGCCTCGGCCGTCGTGGATGCGGTAGGTGCCGGCGCTGTGCCACGCCATGCGGATCATGAGCGGGCCGTAGGTGCCGTAGTCGGCCGGCCACCAGTCCTGCGAGGTCCTCAGCACCTCGGCGATGTCGGCCTTCACGGCGGAGAGGTCGAGGCTCTCGAACGCCTCTGCGTAGTCGAACCCCTCCCCCATGGGGTCGATCTGCGGCGGGTTCTGGTTGAGCACCCTCAGGTTCAGCTGCTCGGGCCACCAGTGCTGGTTGGCCATCGAGCCCGTCGCGGTGTGGGCGTGGCTCAACACCGGGCACCTGGCCGCTGGCGCCTGCTCCTCGTCGGTCGTGGCGACCGGGCCGGTCTCTTCGTCGCTCATGGTGCTCCTCAGGTGGTCAGGTGGTCAGGTGGCGTGGTGTCGTGCTCGTCCGTCGCCTGGCAGGTGGGGCACACGCCCCAGTAGATGACCTCGGCTTCGTCGATCGTGAACCCGTGGTCATCCGCGGCTTCCAGACAGGGTCTGCGCCCCACCGCACAGTCGACGTCGACCGTGCGGCCACAGGACCGACAGACGAGATGGTGGTGGTTGTCGTCGACCCGGTCCTCGTAGCGGGCCGGGGACCGCGCCGGCTGGATCCGCCGGATGAGACCGGTGTCGGTCAGGGTGCCGAGGGCGTCGTACACGGCCTGACGGGAGATCGAACCGATCTCGGCCCGCACGAGCCCTTCGATGTCGTCCGCCGTGCCGTGCGGCCGGCTCGACACCGCCCGCAGCACGGCCAGCCGTTGCGCCGTCACCTGGACACCGTGGCGGCGGAGCAGCTGGGCGAGATCGGGCGACTCGTCCCTGGGCATGATCGCACTATGGATCTAATCCTGGATCATGTCAAGAATCTAGCCCTGCAAGGCCCCGCCCCCCGAGGTTGTGGAACCCACGATCCTAGATACCCTGGGGGGTATAGGGAGCAAAGCACCCGGGCCCACTCGTGACCCCGCACCTGCGCCGGGTGCGCGTCCCACCGGCCTCTCATCGAAAGGGACACATGCGTGCCATCGAGACCACCGTTGCCCTCCCGGCCGACCAGGCCGAGGCCGCCGTGCGAGCCGCCCTCGCCGACCAAGGCTTCGGCGTGCTCACCGAGATCGACATCGCCGCCACCCTGAAGGCCAAGCTCGGCATCGACCGCCCGGCCTTGAAGATCCTCGGCGCCTGCAACCCGCACTTCGCCCACCGAGCCCTGCAGCTCGACCCGTCCGTGGCGTTGGTCCTGCCGTGCAACGTCGTGCTCGAACCCGACGGCGCGGGTGGCACCCGGATCAGGGTCGTCGACCCCCGCGACCTCGTGCCCGACCCCGCCTTCGCCGAGCTCGCCGAGGCTGCTGCCGCGCAGCTCACCGCTGCGCTCGACGCGCTCGACGCCTGAGAGCGACCGGGAACACCGGCGGCTGCGGATGGCGAGTCGGACGAGACGCCCCGGCGAACCCCGCACCAAGAGGGGTTGAGCACCCCGGGTACATTCGAGCCACCGATCACGCTCCGACCACCCCGACGAAAGGACGCTCGCATGGGCCTCCACCTGGGCGACACCGCCCCCGACTTCACCGCCATGACCACCGACGGCGAGATCTCCTTCCACGAGTGGAAGAAGGGCTCCTGGGCCGTCTTCTTCAGCCACCCGGCCGACTTCACCCCCGTGTGCACCACCGAGCTCGGCCGCACCGCCGCACTCGGCAGCGAGTTCGCCAAGCGCAACACCAAGGCCATGGCCCTGTCCATCGACCCGATCGAGGAGCACCACCGGTGGGCTCCCGACATCGGCGAGGTCACCGGCACCCCGCTCAACTTCCCGATCGTCGCCGACCCGGACCACCACATCGCCGAGCTCTACGACATGATCCACCCCGGCGAGGGCGACACCTCCACCGTGCGGTCGGTGTTCATCGTCGACCCCGACGACAAGCTGCGACTCATGCTCACCTACCCCAAGTCGGTGGGCCGCAACTTCGACGAGATCGTCCGCGTCATCGATGCCCTCCAGGCCACCGACGCCAACCCGATCGCCACCCCCGCCGACTGGAAGCCGGGCGACCGGGTCATCGTCGCCATGGCCGTGTCGACCGAGGACGCCAAGAAGAGGTTCGAGAACGTCGAGGAGTTCAAGCCCTACCTCCGCTACGCCGACGCCCCCTGACCCAGACGGTGCGGGGGGCGAGCCAGGCTCGCCCCCGCGACCGGCCATCCGTACGGCTGACCACGAGCAACAGGAGGTCTGCGTGGGCTTCTACCGAGAGCGCGTCCTGCCGCATCTCATCGATCGGGCGTGCGGCACCGGCGAGCTGCGGAGGTGGCGCACACAGGTGACCGTCGGGCTGTCGGGCACGGTGGTGGAGATCGGGTTCGGTTCGGGCCTGAACATGCCCGCCTACCCACCCGAGGTCGAGCTCGTCTACGCCGTGGAGCCTGCGGCGATGGCTCGGCGCATCGCCGAGCAGCGCATCGCTGACTCCCACGTCCGGGTCGAGCACGTCGCGCTCCGCGGCGAGTCGATCCCGCTCGATGACGCCACCTGTGACGGTGCCCTCTCGACGTTCACGCTGTGCACGATCCCCGACGTCGAAGCGGCGCTGGCCGAGGTCCTCCGGGTGCTCCGACCGGGAGGCCGGTTCCACTTCCTCGAGCACGGCCTGTCGCCCGACGCATCGGTCGCGACCTGGCAGCGGCGCATGGAACCGCTCCAGAAGCGACTGGCCGACGGGTGCCACCTCACCCGGGACCCCACCGAGTTGGTGCGCGCCGCCGGCTTCGAGATCGAACGCTCGGAGTCCCGCTACGCAACCGGGCCGAAGCCGTGGACCTGGATGACCGAGGGCGGTGCGGTCAAGCCTTCCTGAGCCCACGGCCGGCCCCCGACCCGACGCTCCCCCGGCGGTCGATCCGGGAACGGCCCCGGCCACCCGAGCGAACTCGGTCGGAGTGGTCCTGCGATCATGGGCCCATGGCGACAGGACCCCAGGACAGCCAGCAGCTCACGCCCGCCGAGGTGGCCGATCTGCTCGCGGCGCTCGACGACGAGTACAAGGCTCGTGCCACCTATGCCCAGGTGCTCGTCGACTTCGGTGACGTCCGCCCGTTCTCCAACATCGTCGAGGCCGAGCAGCGCCACATCGACGCCCTCGTGGGTCTCTTCGCCCGCCACGGGCTCGAGGTCCCGCCCGATCCGTGGCCCGGCCAGGTGGCCCGCTACGGCTCGGTCACCGAGGCATGCGTGGCCGGGGTCGAGGCCGAGATCGAGAACGCCGCGTTGTACGACCGGCTGCTGGCCGGCACCACCCGTGACGATCTGCGCGACACCTATCGCAACCTGCAGCGGGCATCCCAGGAGAACCACCTGCCCGCGTTCCGACGCTGCGCCGAACGAGGCGGCCCGGGTCAGGGTCGAGGACCGGGTGGCGGTGGTGGACGCCGCAGGCGGTGGCGCGGCGGCGGAGGCAGGTCCTGAGCGCGATCCTGCCCGGCCATCGCCAGCAACCGCCCGGCTCGGTGTGGCCCTCGTCCGGTGAGCGGTGATGTCGACGCTCGCCTGGATCGTCACCGCCGGCCTGGCGATGAGTGCGCTCGCGCTCGTCGGCGCCGTCACGCTCGTCCTGCCGGAGCGAACCCTCGATCGGATGCTGCTGCCGTTGGTCGGCCTGGCCGCGGGTTCGCTGCTCGGCGGTGCGTTCTTCCACATGCTGCCCGAAGCGATCGAGGCTCTTGGCAACGACCTCACCGTCTACCTCTGGCTGGTCGCCGGGTTCCTGGTCTTCTTCGTGCTCGAGCAGTTCCTGCACTGGCACCACTGCCACCGCACCCGCCACGATCATCATCGCCCGCTCGGCCACCTCATCCTCCTCGCCGACGGGCTCCACAACTTCATCGGCGGGCTCGCGGTCGGCGGCGCGTTCGTCGTCGACATCCGCGTCGGGATCGTGACCTGGCTCGCGGCAGCTGCCCACGAGATCCCCCAGGAGCTCGGCGACTTCGGCGTGCTCGTCCACAGCGGCTGGCGACGCACCTCCGCGCTCGCCTGGAATCTCGCGTCCGCGCTCACGTTCCTCGTCGGCGCGTTGTTGGCCTATGCGCTCGCCGACCAGATCGACGTCGCCTACCTGTTGCCGTTCGCAGCCGGGAACTTCATCTACATCGCCGCCGCCGACCTGCTCCCCGAGCTCGCCTCCCAGACCAGTACCCGCGACAAGGTCGAGACCACCGCGGCGTTCGGCTTCGGCCTCGGGATCCTCCTGGCCGCCACCCGACTCGGCTGACCCGATCACGCTCGGCGGCCGTAGGCTGACGGTGACCAGCAGCTCAGCGAAGGAGCCTTCTCCATGGCCGACATGACCATCGACATCGGCATCGACGAAGCGGACCGCCACGCCATCGCTGAGGGCCTTTCCCGGCTCCTCGCCGACACCTACACCCTCTACCTCAAGACCCACCACTACCACTGGAACGTCACCGGGCCGATGTTCCAGACCCTGCACCTCATGTTCGAGACCCAGTACAACGAGCTCGCGCTCGCCGTCGACGAGGTCGCCGAACGGATCCGCTCCCTCGGCGCGCCCGCTCCGGGCAGCTACCGCCAGTTCGCCGAGTTGTCCTCGGTCCCCGAAGACCACGACCAGCCCGCCGCCGAGGAGATGATCCGCCGGCTCGTCGCCGGCCAGGAGACCGTGGCCCGCACCGCACGCTCGGTGTACCCCCTCGTCGAGAACGCCCACGACGAAGCCACCGCCGACCTGCTCACCCGACGGCTCCAGGTCCACGAGAAGACCGCGTGGATGCTGCGCAGCCTCCTCGCCTGAGACCGCGGCGACGACCCAGCCCGCAGCGAAGCCCTCACCAGCCACGTACCCGGCTCGATCGATCCGTTCAACGCGCGCCGCTCGAACGGTCACCCGTCGTCCATTCGTCACGACGGAGGGCCCGGTCGACCAGGAGCCCCACCACGGCGATCAGCGCGGCAACGCCGAACACGACGAGCGCGCCACCGACCGACTCGAGCAGCGTTGGCCGGACCAGCATGACCACGGCAAGGGTGATCATGACCACCCCGCTGACCAGCTTCAAGGCGCGGCCGTGTCGCTCCTGCATCTTCACCGCCCGCATCGTGGCGACCACGACGGCGAACACGACCAGCTCGTCGACCAGGAACGCGACGAGGTAGACGACGAACAGCAGCACCGCTTCCGCTGGCGGCACACCGCTGCGAGCGACCAGGTTCGTCCACAGCAGCGGCAGGCCCACGGTGCAGGGTGTCTCCAGCAACGAGACGCCGACCGCGAGCGCGACGGTCGCGCCCAGCACCACGGGCAGCGTGCGGTCCGTTGCGGCGAGGCGGCGCATCCGCTGGTACATCCCCGGCTTGGCCCGCTCAGGCACCCCCAGCGTCGGGCCCCGGTGGAACGCAGCCACGTCCTTGAGCTGCAACAGGCCCATCACGCCGACCACCACCGCCACGCCACGCTCGATCCACGGCACGAGCTGCACGTAGCGCAACACGCTGTAGAAGCCCACGATGTACAGCCCGTACATCGCCGAGGTGACCGCCAGGAACGTGCCCCCGACCGCCAGCACCCGTCGACGCGAACCTCCGTGCAGGACGAGCGCGAGCAGGACCGACAGCACCCACAACGAGCACGGGTTCACCCCATCGACGAATCCGATGAGCAACGTGCTGACCAACAACGACCGGTCCCCCACGTCCACCGGTCCGACCAGCGGCACATCGACCACCGACTCGGCACCCTCGGCGATCTCGCGACCCTCGAGCGCGGCGTCGACGGCCGCTTCGATCGCGGCCGCGGTCGCGTTGCCGAACCCGACCCAGACCCGATCACCCAGGAACGTCGTCGGTACCGACCTCGCCTCGATCCCCGCCTCGGCTGCCCTCTCCCGGAACAACTGGCGGTTGGCCTCGTCGTTGAACACCTCGTACTCACGCACCACGAGGTCGGGCCGAGTCGCGAGGAGCTCGTCGAGGAACTCCCGCTCCGCCGCGCAATGCGGACAACCCTCACCCCAGAACAGCACCAGCTCGACCGTTGCCGGATCCGAGTCGGTCGAGCCGTCGTCCGCGCCGGAGACCGGGGTGCCGACACCCAGCAACGCCCACATCACGAGGACGGCCGGCAGGAGCCGGAGCAGACGACGGGACACGGCTCAACCTACCGGGGAGCTCCGCGAGCGTCAGAACCGACAGACGGGGTCGCCGTCCCGCGCTCAGCGGGCCAACGGGTTCGGGGTGGGGTCGGCCACCTTGCGCAGCACGTGGCGGTCGGTGTGCAGGAACGGCTCGGCGCGGTCGGGGATGACGAGCGTGGTGGTCTCGTCGTACCCCCAGGTGCCGTCGTCGTGCAGCTCGACGTTCACCTCGACCCTGGTGGTGCGGAAGTTCCGGTCGAGGAACGGGTTGGAGCAGATCCCCCAGATCGGCGAGCCGAGCTCGGCGGTGACGGTGAAGCGTCGGGCGTCGGGCGTGGCCGGGCCGCTGGCCAGCACCGTCTGAGCCCGCGGGATGGCGATGGTCTGCACGACGGTCCCGGTGGCCGGCTCCCACAACCAGTAGCCGACCTGGTCGTGGAACGTCTCGACCTCACCCGGCTTGGTGATGTGCACGTGGTAACGAAGACCGTAGTACCACTGCGGGCCGTTCGTCTGCGGATCGATCGGCTGGAGCTCGGAGCGCTCGACGTAGGCGTCGGTCTCCGTGCCCTCGGCGACGGGATGCACGTCGACGCCGGTCGTGCCCTCCCACACCCCGGCCATGCCGGTGAGCGGGCCGAGGTTGGCCAGCGTGTCCGGATCGAGGTCGGGTTCGGTGTAGATGTCTTCGGTTGCTCCCACGACAGGGACGCTGCCACATCGCTGCCCCGTCGTGCATCGCCGAGCCACCGGACTTGCTCAGCTGCGCGGCGACGCGCCCCGCCGGCGCCGCCGTGCAACCCGGCTCAGATGGACCTCCGGGCCGATGCCGCGGAGCTCCGCGGGACCGAGGTGTTCGGTCGACCACTGTGCAGGGTCGAGAGAACGGACCACCTCCGAGGTGGCGACGATGCCGCCGGGGGCGGCGAGCTTCGACGCTCGGGCCACCAGGTTGACGAGCGGGCCGAAGTAGTCGCCGTCGCGTGCCGTCACCGAGCCGAACCCGACCGCGCCACGGGCGGCCGGAAGGACAGCGTCGGCGCTGGTCATGTCGCACACGGCGACTGCTGCACTGCATGCCGCTGCAGGGTCTTCGGCAACCAGCATCGCCTCGTCGCCGATCAGCTTGACCAGTCTGCAGCCGTGCTCCGCGGCGAGCGCCGATGCCTGCATCTCGAACCGACGCAGCGCTTCGAAGTGGTCGCTGGCCCGGGTCGTCGGCGAGGTGGTGACGCCTTCCACCGGGTGAAGCAGTCGGCGCCGACCGCCCCCCCTTGGCGGCCTCGCCGGGTTCGTCGGAGGAACTGGTGTGCCGGCTACCCGGTGGAAGACGTCGACCTCCGTCGACTGCTGGATACCTTCTTGGCATGGCGAAGGCTCCGGCGGTCGAGGTCGAGGTCGGCGGCAGGACGGTGCGCGTCTCGAATCCCGATCGCGTCTACTTCCCCGACATCGGCGCCACCAAGCTCGACCTGGTCGACTACTACCTGGCCGTCGGTCCCGGGATCGTGAACGCCCTGCGGGAGCGACCGTGCATGCTGCACCGCTTCCCCACCGGCGTCACCGGCAAGAAGGTGCACCAGAAGCGCGTGCCCCGCGGTGCCCCGCCGTGGCTCGAGACCGTCCGGGTGCACTTCCCCCGCTACGGCCAGCATGCCGACGAGCTGTGTGTGACCGAGCTGGCCCAGGTGATCTGGGCCGTGCAGATGTCGACCGTCGAGTTCCACCCGTGGAACTCCCGCCGAGCGCAGGTCGAACGACCCGACGAGTGGCGCATCGATCTCGACCCCATGCCCGACTGCCCGCCCGAACGGGTGCGCCGGGTCGCCCACGTGGTGCACGAGGTGCTCGACGACCTCGGGGTGGTCGGCTGGCCCAAGACCTCCGGGGGCAACGGCCTGCACGTCTACGTGCGCATCACCCCCGACCACGGCTTCGGCGACGTTCGCCGCGCGGCCCTCGCCTTCGCCAGGGAGGTGGAGCGGCGCGCCCCCGACGACGTGACCACCACCTGGTGGCGCAAGGATCGAGACCCGGCGAAGCTCTTCGTCGACTACAACCAGAACGCCCGCGACCACACGATGGCCGCCGCCTACTCGGTGCGGGGCCGTCCCGACGCCACCGTGTCGACACCCATCACGTGGGACGAGGTCGACGACGTCGAGCCCGCAGACTGCACGATGCGGAGCGTGCCGGCGAGGTTCGCGCAACTCGGCGACCTGCATGCAGACATCGACCGGCACCCGTGGTCGATCGATCCCCTGCTCGAGTGGGCAGGTCGCGACGAGCGGGCCGGCGAGGTCGATGGCGGCCCACCCCACGAATCCGACGACGGCCGAGGCGGCTGATCCGGTCCCGCCGGCGCACGGCCTCGGCGCGGCGGGAGCCATCCGGCGACCAGCCACCTGGCCATGGACAAGCCCGCCCTCGGGGTGGTCCGCCCTCCTCAGGTCGCCAGGAGGTGCACCGCATCGCCGTGCAGTGCTGCCAGGCCCTTGTCGAGGGTGGCGACCTGGCCGCGGTGGTGAACCGAGAGTGCGACCAGGTAGGCATCGGTGACCTGGCGGTGGCCGATGACGCCGGCGAGGTGGGCCGCCTCGAACGGGATGGCGTCCGACCAGAAGCGGTGCCACGAACGGCTCCGCATCGCCTCGAGCACGGCGGCGGCGTCGAGGGCCCGCCAGCCCTCGCGGATCAAGAAGCGCAGCAGCGTGCCCTCGGTGATGGGACAGGTGGCGAGGTCGGGTTCGACCTCGCCGAACCAGCGCAGGGCGGCCTCGTGATGGATGTGGTCCTCGACGGTGAGCGCGACGAGCAGGTTGCCATCGGCCAGGTAGATGCTCACTCGTCGTCGTCCAACGAGCGGACGTCCTCGGCGGTGACGGGGCGGCCGACGGCGACGGTGGGCAGCCCGCGTGTGCCCGTCGTGACCTCGCGCCGGCCCTGGCGAAGGCCGAGCCTGATGAGCTCGACGACCACATCGCTCATCGACCGGTTGGCGTCGTGAGCCAGCTGCCGCGCCAGCTCGTGCAGGTCGTCGGGGAGATCGATCGTCGTGCGCACCGTCGCAACGATAACATCACAGCATCACAGCATCACTCCGCGCCTCGCCTGATGGTCCTCCGGGAGAGGCAGTGAGCGGCTTCCGTCGATCGTCGCCGCACGGGGCGGACAGCATTGACAGACCGTCGACAATGGTCCTGTCCACCCCATGCAGAGGCCGGTTCGAGACGACGCCGACTCGTTGGTGACGACAAGCCGAGGAGACGCCGTGCCGCCACGCAACCCGAAGACCGTCGTCAACGTCACGTTCCAGGGTGGCGAGTGGGACTACGACGAGAGCGTCTCCCTCGGCGGTCAGGCCTTCCGCCTCGTCCGGGTCGGCACGAGCGGCGATGCCGCAGCCGCCGAGGACCACGTTTCGCGCTGGTCCCTGGACGCCGACGCGATCGCCGTCAGCGGGATCCGGGAGGCCCGCGCCGCCGGTCACTTCGCCGGCCGGATCGAGGACCTGCAACGGATCAAGGGCGCGACGACGCGGGTCCCCGTCCGGGACGGCTCCCTTCTCACCGACATCTTCCAGGAGTGGGCGATCCGCCGCGTCGAGGCCGAGATGCCGGGTTACTTCGCCAACGCCCGTGTCGTCGTCGTCGGCGGAACCACTCGCGAGCGCACCATCGCCGTGCTCCGCGAGTTCACCGACAACATCATCTTCGACGACCCCGGTCACGACCTCGTCCTGCCCGGCCAGGTCAAGACCAACCCGCTGACGACGACCGCGGCCGGGATCGGCGAGTTCGCCTGGCGGCAGGTCCCCGGCTTCGTCAAGGATCAAGCCGCCGGTCCCTTCGGCTGGGTCAGCGCCAAGGTCGCCCACTTCGCCGCCGAGGACGCCGACGTCATCATCGGCTCGTTCTCCGAGCTGATGCGCTTCGGCCTGCCGGGCCTCGCCGGCAAGGCGGTGATCACCAGCACGGTCACCGAGGACCGGCTCGCCACGCTCGGCGAGCTCGGCGCCGACCTCGTCGTGGACGTCGCCCCGCAGCCCTTCGACTTCGTCGTCGTCCCGGCGATGTACGAAGCGATGGTCGCCGCCACCCTGGCCCCGGGCGACGAGCTCACGACCGACGACCTCGCCCGGTTCATCCAGGACGCCGAGCTCGAATCGCGGCTGCTGTGGCCCCGCGGCCGCCGCCGCAAGAGCCGCTTCTCGTTCGTCATCCACCCGCTGTCGACCGAGTACTTCAAGAACGTCGAGCCGCTCGGGAACATCACGAGCGTCCCCGGCATGAGCCAGGTCGTCGAGAAGGCCGTCGCCTACATCCCGCCGTTCGTCTACAGCCACGTCACCGGCATCGTCTCCGACACCGGCGACGAGGCCGAGGGCTGGCTGATCACGGTCGGCGGGACCCCGAAGCAGATGCTCGCTCACCCGCCCGAGTTCACCTACTCACGCCTGCTCGAGGCCGCCGAGCTGTCCCGGCGACTCGGCGCCCAGATCATGGGGCTCGGCGCGTTCACCAAGGTCGTCGGCGACGCCGGCGTCACCGTCGCCAAGCAGGCGACGCTGCCGGTGACGACGGGCAACAGCTACAGCGCCTCGGGCGCACTGTGGGCGGCGCACGAGGCGGTGCGCCGCCTCGGGATCGTCGAGGTCGACGACGACGGCACCCTGCGCGGCAAGGCGATGGTCGTCGGTGCCTCCGGGGCGATCGGGTCGGCCTGTGCCCGGCTGCTGGCGCTCGCCTCCGACGAGCTGTGGCTCGTGTCTCCCGAGACCGCCAAGCTGCTCCAGCTCAAGCAGGACATCGAACGGGACCACCCGCGCGCCACCGTGCACGTCGCGACGGACCCGTCGGCGGCGCTCTCGGAGGTGGACGTGATCGTCACCGCGACCTCGGCCGCCGGGCAGAAGGTGCTCGACATCATGCGCGTCAAGCCGGGCTGCGTGATCACCGACGTCGCCCGCCCGCTGGACATGTCCGCCGAGGACATCGCCAAGCGCCCCGACGTGTTGGTGATCGAGTCCGGGGAGGTCGAGCTGCCCGGTGAGGTGCGGATGAGGAGCATCGGCCTGCCCGACCGCGTCGCCTACGCCTGCCTCGCCGAGACGATCGTGCTCGCCCTCGAGGGTCGCTACGAGAACTTCACGGTCGGTCGCACCATCAGCTGGCCGAGGGTCAAGGAGATCTACCGGCTCGGGCTGAAGCACGGGATGAAGCTGGCGACGATCTCGGGGGTCAACGGGCCGTACACCGACGAGGACTTCGATCGGGTCCGGTCCGCGGCGCTCGCCGCTCGGGCGGCGCAGGCGGCGGGCACCGGGTCCGAGTCGATGGAGTCGGCATGAGATCGGTCGAGGGCAAGCGCGTCCTCGTCACCGGTGCGGCGATGGGAATGGGCCGGCTGTTCGCCGAGCGCGCCATCGCCGAGGAGGCGTCGGCCGTCGTGCTGTGGGATGTCAACGAGTCCGCGCTCGACGACACCCTCACCGAGCTCACCGAGCTCGGCGACGGTTCGGCTGAGGTGAGCGGGTCCATCGTCGACGTCGCCGACGCCGCGGCGGTCACCGAGGCCGCCGCCGCGGTCCTCGACCGCCTCGGCCGGGTCGACGTCCTGATCAACAACGCCGGCGTCGTCCGCGGCAACAAGTACTTCTGGGAGACCGACCTCGAGCGCGACACGAAGTTCACGATCGACGTCAACACCCTGGCGCCGATGTACGTCGCCCACCAGTTCCTCCCGGCGATGATCGCCGAACCGGGCGAGTGCCGGATGCTCAACCTGGCCTCGGCAGCGGGGTTCACCCCCAACCCGCGGATGGCGGTGTACGCGGCGTCGAAGTGGGCGGTGATCGGGTGGTCGGACTCGGTCCGCCTGGAGCTCAAGCAGGCCGGTCTCGACCACGTCAAGGTGACGACGGTGTGCCCGTACTACGTGCGCACCGGCATGTTCGACGGCGCCAGGTCGGCGCCGCTGCTGCCGATCCTCGACCCTGCCGACGTCGTCGAAGAGGCTTGGTCGGCGATGCTCGCCGGGCGGTCGTTCGTCGTGCTGCCGAAGACGGTGATGCTCAGCGAGATGCTCAAAGGCGTCGTCCCGACCGACGTGCGCGACTTCATCGCCGACCACGTCATCGGCGTCTACCACACGATGGAGGACTTCACCGGCCGGACCGAGCCCTCTCGGTGAGCGTCGAGATCGCGGCCACCGGCTCGTCGAGCCTCAGCACACCCTCGTCGACGAGCTGCAGCGCAGCGAGGTGAACGCAGCGGCATCGAGACCCATCAACGTTCGGCTCCGGGTCTGCGGTGGGTACCAGCGGCGACCTCCGCCAAACGAGCGGCGACGAGCTTGGCGACGAGGTCGCCGGGGAGCGGAGCACCGATCGCGAACTTGAGTGCCCCCTTGGTGGCAGTGAAACCTTCGAGGTCGGCCGGCTGCAGCGTGCCCAACACGGATCCGCTGTGCGGGAGGTAGCTGAGGTGGTTCTTCGCGGCCGAGAACCCGGCGATCGGCTTGCCGTCGACCCTGAACGCGGGGACGCCGTACGACAAGCCTTGTTCGGCCTCCGGGAGCAGCTCGAGAATCGTTCGGCGCAGCTGTTCGAGCGTGCTCCGCCTGGGCTCGTCGAGCTCGAGGAGATAGCGGTCGACCTCTTCAGCTGACACCGGAACCTCCCATCGGCTCGGCTTCGGGCGGCGTACGGCCCAAGACGCACTCGAGGTACCGACGAAGGTGGTCGATCGCTTCCAACACGACGGCCGGGTCGTTGGCCGCCTTCGACACGACGAACGCGCCCTGCAGGACCGTCTGCGTGTGCCGGGCGAGGCTCGCGGCGCTGACGTCCCCGGCGGCGGCGCCGGCGGCGAGGGCGGCCGCGAGGGCGGCCGCGAGGTCGGCTTCGAGGGTTGCGGCGTGACCGAAGATGCTCGCGGCGCAGGCCTCACGCACCGAGGGGGAGGTGTCGAAGGCTTCCTGGGCCATGGTGCCGACGAGGCACGTGTACTCGGCCGGGGCGCCGGCGATCAGCGATGCCCGGAAGTCGAGGTAGGCGAAGACGCGGTCGGCCGGGTCCGCGTGGTCGTGATAGGGGGCTGCCGCGAAGAGCGCTCCGGTGGTGGCAGACCAGTGCTCGGCGGCGGCGACCGCCAGCTCCTCCTTGGAGGCGAAGTGGTGGAAGAACGCCCCTTTGGTCACCCCCGCCGCCTCGCAGATGCGATCGACGGTCGTCGCATGCAGCCCCTGCGTCCTGATGACCGCCACGGCCGCGTCGAGGAGCGCAGCCCTGGCGTCCCCGTGACGGGACCGCCCGGAAGCAGCGTTCACGCCGTCGCGCCGTCGGCCGCGGCCCGCAGCGCCGCCACGTCGAGCTTCCGCATCTGCAACATGGCCCGGGTCGCCCGGGCAGCCCGTTCAGGATCGGGATCGCCGAGGATCGCGCCGAGCTGGCTGGGAACGACCTGCCACGACAGACCGAAGCGGTCCTTCAGCCAACCGCACATGCTCTCCTCGCCACCGTCGGTGAGCGCGGCCCAGTAGTGATCGACCTCGGCCTGGGTGTCACAGGGAACCACCATCGACACCGCCTCGGTGAACACGAACCGGGGACCGCCGTTCAGGGCCTGGAACGGACGGCCCAAGAGCGTGAAGCTGATCATGATCGGCGCGCCATCGGGGCCGGGCGCAGCGCCGTCGACGTGCGAGTCCGGGAACAGCGAGACGTAGAACTCGGCGGCCTCCAGACCGTTGCCGTCGAACCACAGACACGGGGTGATGGTCGGCATGGCCGCACCATACCAACTGGTCGGTATGATGACAAGGCGGAGCCGACCCGCTCAGGTCGGGGCCTGCTCGATGCGCACCAGCATCGCCGCCGATGGTGTGACCTGCCCGCTGAGGTAGGTGCTCAGGCGCGACGCGCTCGTGCCGATCAGTTCGGCGAACTGCGCGTTGGTGAGCCCGGAGCGCTCGACGGCGGCGCGCACGCGCTCGGCCACCTCGGCCTTGTTGGCGCGCTCGGCCTCGGCCCGGGCGCACTCGATCGCCAGCGAGAACAGGGCCAGGTGCGGACGTCGTCGTCCGGGGACGCGTCGACGTTGCGGAAGCGCAGCGCCATCAGACCGCCCCACTCAGTCGGAGGGCGAGCGACTGGGCCGCGGCCACGACGTCCTCCCAGCGGTGCCAGCGCGCATCGAGACCCTTGTAGCGGGCGAGCTCGTCGATCACGTCGACGTCGCGGGGTCGAGGGTCGGCCAGCGCGGTGACGAGCGCCGTCAGCACCGACGCCGGCTCGCCGGACCGATCGGCGTAGTACGCGTCGATGCCGGCGAGGGTCTCCACCGCAGCGTCGGTCCCGAGGTGATCGGCCAGCGCCACGACGTCGAGGTAGTCGCGCACGACGTTGCGCTGCACGACCAGGTACGCCTTCACCCGTAGGGCCTCGGCCGCCGTGGGCGCCACGACGGTCGCTCCGTCGCCCACCTCGACCTCGGCGGTCTCGAGGGGCCGGGTCCGCCGGAGCTGTCGGAGCCCCGCCTCGACACCCCCGAGGCTCCCCATGATCGTGAACGGGGGCTTCGAAGCCCGAACGGAGGTTGCCCAGCCCTCGGTCGCCTCCACGGCTTCGAGGACCTCGCCGTAGCGCTCGACGAGGTCGGCCAGGACGTGATCGTGGTCGAACGACTCCCGGTGAGCGGCATGCAACGCTGCAGCCGAGCCACCGACGAGGACGGCGTCGGGCACGACCTCCTGGCCGCGGAGCACAAGTCGGTGCCCTCGGGGAACGCTCACGCCCTCGATTCCGACCGACAGACCGACCGACAGACCGAGCGGCGCCTCGTGGGCGGACGCCGTGCGCCCGAACCTCGGGTGTGGCGTTCGACGGGTTCCGAAACGCGAGACTGGGCGGGTGACGGGTCGCAGCGACGACGAGATGGTGGCGTACGCGCTCGAGATCGACCCGGCGTTGCTCGCCTACGTCCCCGAGCTGCTCGCCGACTTGGACGTCCTCGGCGCCGACGACGCGCTGATCGTCCGTGCGCTCCGCGACCTGGGAGTGACGGAACAGTCGACCGTGGTCGATCTTGGCTGCGGGAAGGGTGGCGTCACGATCGCCATCGCCGCCGCGCTGGGCTGCCGAGTCGTCGGGATTGAGCTGTTCGAGCCGTTCGTCGCCATCGCTCGTGGAGCGGCCGACGACGCCGAGGTCGGGGAGCTCTGCCAGTTCGTGCTCGGCAGCATCAGCGATCTGGCAGCGATGGTCGAGCCGGCCGATGCGGTGGTGTACGCCGCGCTCGGCGACGTGCTGGGTCCACTCGACGTCACGATGGCGACGATCCGCCAGTACGCCAAGCCGGGTGGCTACGTGGTCGTGAACGACAGCTACCTACGCGACACGGCCAACTCGCGGTTCCCCGGGTTCGAGGACTACACGGATCTCGCCGGGACCCGACGACGGCTGACCGCCTGCGGCGACGAGCTGGTGCTCGAACTGCTCGAGCCCTTGGGTGACGACACCCACGACTCGGCGGAGGCTGCGTTGATCGCCGCCCGAGCGGCCGCACTCGCCGACCGTCATCCCCAGCTCGCCTCGGCGTTCGAGGACTACGCCCGCTTCCAGCAGGACGAGTACGACTACCTCGAAGAGCACACCCTCGGTGCCGTCTGGGCCGTCCGAAGGCGCTGACCCCCCACGACGATCAGGCCGCACCCGAAGTGCGTCCGAGAGCGACGGGGATGGCGCCGGTCGGGCGCCGTCCAGCTCGCCGTCACGAGGTCGATCGCCTGCCTAGGCTCCTCCCACGGAGGGAGGTGCCCGATGCACGACGCGATGCAGGAGGAGACGTTCGTCGACCCCCACGGGGTCGAGGTGTTCTCGCGCTGGTGGGCGATCGACGGGCCGACGGGTGTGGTCCTCGTCTCCCACGGGGCCTCCGAGCACTCCGGCCGGTACGACCGGTTCGCTCGCGCCCTCAACGACGTCGGGTTCGCGGTGGTGGCGATCGACCATCGTGGCCACGGCCGCACGGCGGCGTCGAGCGGCGTCGGGGTGACGGGCCCCGGCGGCGCGGCGGCGGTGGTGGACGACCTCCACGAGCTCCGGTCGGTGGCCCGGTCCCGGTTCGGCGACGTGCCGGTGTTCCTCTTCGCCCACTCGATGGGCTCGCTGATCGGCCTCGCCTACCTCACCCGCTACGCCGACGGGCTCGCCGGTGCCGTGCTGTGCGGCTTCCCGGTCGATCCCGAGGGCGCCGCCGCCATGGGCCCGCTGTTGCAGGGCTTCGCCGACGCCGGGATGCGGGACCACCCGGCCGACGAGCTCCTCCGGGGCAACAACGCCCCGTTCGAACCGGGCCGCACGTCGTTCGACTGGCTGAGCCGGGACGACGAGGAGGTCGACCGCTACATCGCCGATCCCCTGTGCGGTGACGACCACCCGCTGACCTACGGGTACTTCATCGACCTGTTCGAGGTCGTCGCTCCCGCCCACGACCTCCTGGCGGCGATCTCGTGCCCCGTCCTGGTCATCGCCGGCGACCAGGACCCGGCCGCCGGCATGGGGGTCAACCCCACCAAGCTCGCCGAGGCCCTGGCCGTCGACGGCGTGCCGACGGAGCTCCACCTCTACGAGGGCGCCCGCCACGAGCTGCTGAACGAGACCAACCGGGACGAGGTGACCGCCGACCTGGTCACCTGGCTCCGGGCACGGCTCTGAGGGGGTGATGTCCCGCGCCGCCTCGGGTGCACCCGCTGACGGGACGGCGCTCAGGCGGGCTCGCCGGGCAGGGTCCCGGTCGCGATCGCCTCGGTGTGTCGGGCGTGGTCGGCGCGGTTGAGCTCGGCGTAGCGGAGGGCGAAGGAGGTGGCGGCCTCGTCGAAGCGGTCGCTCTTCCCGAGGTACGAGGCGATGGCGGCGGCCGGCCCGGACCGGGCATGGGCGCGTGCGAGCGACCAGCCGCACATCTCCGCGTAGAAGCCGAGCGCACGGTGGCTCATCTCCTCGATCACGGCCGACCCCTTCATGTCCCGGAGCTGGCGCCAGTAGTAGTGGCGCCCGTCGACGGCGGACGTGCTCCAGCCGAGGAAGATGTCGCTCGCCGCCTGCATCATGCGCTGGCCCTGCACGACCCGCTCGCCGTGGTGCGAGTACGGGCTCGCCGGGAGGTGCGCCTCGAGCACCGATGGTCCAGCCTCCTTGAACTGGAGGATCAGCGGATCGCCGGTGCGGCTCTGGAGGAGGACGACGAAGGCGCGCATCCCGACGCTGCCGACCCCGACCACCTTGTGGGCGACGTCGACCACCCGGTAGCGGGTGAGCAGGGACGCGTGGGCATCGGGGAGCGTGTGGACGAACTCGTGGTAGGTCGCACGGATGGCCTCGGCGAGCCGGTCCGGGTCGGCGACGTCGGTGGCGTCGGAGAGCGGCACCAGGACCGGCGGGTCCGAACGGAACCGGAGGCGGCCGTCGACCTCCTCGGTCAGCTTCCGGGTCGCCTGGAGGCTCGTGCGCCCCCGGGCGGCGGCGACACCCCGGTCGACCTGACGCAGGGCCGCCTTCGACCCGCCCGCCAGCGCGTCGCGCACGGCGGTGGTGTCGAGCCGTGCGTACCAGACGTCGAGTGGGCTGCGAACGGCCAGCTCGGCCATGGCGGTGCGGTAGGCGGCAACGGCCGTCCGCGTGATGTCGCTGACCTTCGCCTTCGAGAACGCACGGTCCTGGGCGGCGATGGCGAAGCTCGTGGTGAGTCGGTGCAGGTCCCACTCCCACGGCCCCCGCAGGGTCTCGTCGAAGTCGTTCAGGTCGAAGAGCAGCTCGCGGCTGGGTGACGCGAACACACCGAGGTTGCCGAGGTGGGCGTCGCCGCACAGCTGCACCTCCAGCCCCGTGGTGGGGAGCGAGGCGAGATCGGCGGCCATGATCGCAGCGGCGCCGCGGTAGAAGGTGAACGGGCTGGCGTCCATCCGGGCGTGGCGGACCGGGACCAGGCCGGGGACGCGCGCTCGGTCCTGCTCGGCGAGGAGCGCGACCGGGTCGGGCCGGTCGTCGGCCGGGCGCCAGTCGGCGGCGGTCGAGCGGGGGGCGACCGACCTCGCCGCCCGGCCGACCGCCGCCTCGTCCTCCAGGTCCAGGGACGTCACGAGCATCGGAGCAGCGAACCACACGGGAGGTCCCCTCCGGGGCCGGGGCGGGTGCAGGACGGGTGCACCCCGCCTGCAACCGATCCGCACCGGAACGTCTGGCCGCCCGGCGTACGGTGACGGGGCTGGCGCGTGACCACCGAGGGACGTCCGACGCAGGGAGGCCGAGCATGGACGACGAGGAGGGGCATCCGCCCACGCGTGACGTCCCGCCGCTGCAGCTCCCGAGCTCGGGCGGGTTGAGGGTCCTGTTCGAGCGGGCTCCCGAGATCATCACCATCGTCGACCCCGAGGGGCAGCAGCTCATGGTGAACGCGGCCGGGCTCCGGCTCCTCGCGTTCGAGGAGTCGTTCCGCCGCCCCGAGGACGGTTGGACCTTCGTCCACCCCGATGATCGCGACCGGCTCATGGCCTATCGCCGGCTGCTCGACGAGCGGCGCCGGCGCGGCGAGGCACTCGACGCCGTGCCGGCCATCCGCTACCGGGTCAAGGCCGGCTCCGGGGAGTGGCGGTGGTTGGAGACGTTGAGCGTCGACATGACCGACGTGCCCGAGGTGGGAGGTCGGGTGGCCTTCTCCCGCGACGTCACCGAGGCCGAGGAGCGGGCGCAGGCCCTGCTCGAGTCCCGGGCGCGGCTCGGGGCGCTGGTGGCCAGCTTCCGGGGAGGGGCCTTCGTCGACGACGCCGACGAGCGCGTGCTCCTCGCCAACGACCGCCTCGGTGAGCTGTTCGGGGTCGACCTCGGGTCGGACCGGGCCGTCGGGGCATCGACCGATCGCCTGCTCGCAGAGCTGAGCCGAGGACTCGACGATCCCACGGCACTGGACGCCGCCCGGCGCGGCGACCCGCGAGCCCCCCAGGACCTCGAGGTGGTCACCCGCGCCGGACGGGACCTCGAGATCGAGACGGTCCCGATCTGCGACGGTGACGCCCGCTACGGCCGCCTGTGGCTCGTCCACGACACGACGACGCGCCGGGACGAGGCTCGTCGCACCCGGGCGCTGCTGGAGCTCGAACAGCAGGCGCGCCGGGCCGCCGAGCTCCACGCCGAGCAGCTCGCCGCCTACGACCGGCTCCGCAACGACTTCGTCGCCGGGGTGTCGCACGAGCTGCGGACACCGCTGACCGCGATCGCCAGCGCCGCCGAGCTGCTGCTGTCCGATGACGAGGTGGGGCCGACCCTGCGGGACCGCTTGGCCATCATCCAACGCAACGCCGATCGCCTCCGCTCGATGATCGAGGACCTGCTGCTCGTCGGTCGGCTCGACGCCGGGGTCCTCACGCTCGAACCGCAGGTCGTGCGGCTCGCTCCGGTCGTCGAGGAGGTCGCGACCGCCTTCGAGCCCCTCGCCGTGGCTCGCCACGTCACCGTCCGCTGCGAGGTCGGGGACGACGTCACGGTGTGGGCCGACGCTCGACGGCTCACCGAGATCCTCGGCAACCTGGTCGAGAACGCGGTGAAGTTCACCGACGCCGGGACGCAGGTGGTGGTGTCCGCCGCGCCGGCGGGCGGCGAGGTGACCATCGAGGTACGAGACGAGGGGCCGGGCATCCCTGCCGCCCAGCGCGACACGGTGTTCGAGCGGTTCGTGCGAGCGCCCGAAGCCGACCGGTCGGCGACGCCGGGCGCGGGCCTCGGACTGGCGATCGTGAAGGGGCTGGTCGAGTTGCACGGCGGTCGCGTCGTGGTCGGCGACTCGCCGGCGGGCGGCGCCGTCGTCGGGTTCACGCTGCCGGCGGCGGACGGCGACGAGGCAGCGCGGTGAGCGAACCGTCCCGCCGGCACCTCGTCGGGATCGCCCAGCACCGGGTCCTGGTGGTCGACGACGACCAGGACATCCGGACGCTGCTCGCCGACGTCCTGGCCCGGGCGGACCTGGAGGTGAGCACGGCGGCATCGGGCCGGGAGGCCCTCCGTCAGACGTTCGCCCACCGGCCCGACCTCGTCGTGCTCGACCTCGGGCTGCCGGACATCGACGGGCTCGAGGTGCTGCAGCGACTGCGCGACATGACCGACCTCCCCGTCGTCGTGCTCACGGCCCGTGGCCTCGAGCGTGACAAGGTGGAGGGCCTGGGGCTCGGCGCCGACGACTACGTGACCAAGCCCTTCTCGAACGCCGAGCTGGTGGCCCGGGTGCAGGCCCTTCTCCGCCGGGTCGGCTCGAACCGAGCCGACCTCGTCGAGGTGCTCACCGACGGCGACCTCGTCGTCGACCCCCGCGGCCGGACCGTGCACCTGGGAGGGGAGCCGGTGCGCCTCTCCCCCATCGAGTGGAACCTGCTGGTGACCCTGCTGCGCCACGCCGGGCAGGTCCTGTCCCCCGACCAGCTCCTCGAGCACGCGTGGGCGGACCCCACCGGGATCGGCTCCGAGCGGGTGAAGTTCGCCGTGCTGCGGCTGCGGCGCCGGCTCGGCTGGCAGGACCCGGCGACGTCGCCCATCGAGGCGGTCCGGGGCTTCGGCTACCGCTACCGGGGCCAGGGCCCGGGCTGACCCACACCAGCCCGTCGTCCGGGTCGCTCCCGTTCCGCACCCGAGCGCGACCCGGGATGCCGCACCCGCCCGCTGGACTGGCGACCACACGATCGAAGGAGAACCCCGTGACCGTCCCCGCATCGTTTCGTCGCCGGGTCGCCGGCTGCCTCGTCTGCCTGACCGTCATGACGGGCATCGCCGCCGGATGCTCGGACGGCGACGACGAGACCGCCGCCACGACGACCACCGCCGACAGCGGCCAGGCGTACTGCGACGCGTGGGCCGACCTCATCGCCGCCTTCGAGGCCTACGACCAGATCGACGTCGTGAACGGCGGCCTCGACAGCGTGCGCACCTACTTCGACGACCTGGACGTGGCGGCCCAGACGCTCGAGACGGCGGTGAGCGAGCAGTTGGGCGACGAGGTCGACGCCTTCACCACCGCCCTCGACGACCTGGGGACGACGCTGACGTCCCCGTCGCTGCCCGTCGACCGCCGCGAGCAGGTCCGTGCCGCCGCCGCCGAGGTGGACACGGCGTGGAACGATCTCGTGGCGGCGTTCAAGGCCGACTGCCCGTCGGTGACCGCCAGCACCGTCGATGCCAGCGCCGCCTGAAGGAGATCCCCATGACCCCCGCCCCCTTCCTCTCCGACGACTGGACCGCCCAGGTGCGCGCCGTGAAGGCGACGCTTGCCGGCAACGAGATCGATGAGCCCGGCATGGTCGTGAACGCGACGATCACGGGCGTGCCCTTCGGCGACCCCGTCCGGGAGCTCCACTCGACGCACGGCCCGGTGCTGGGCTGGGAGCCCGGCCACGACCCCGCCGCCGCCCTGTCCATCCGCCTGGACTACGCCCTGGCCCGGGAGCTGATCCTCGACACCACCTTCGACGTCCTCGCCCAGGCCATCGATTCCGGCGCGGTGACGATCGAGGGGGACGCCGGGGCGCTCCGCGCCTGGTGGTCGCACCGCATCGGCAACCCTGACGCCGTCGCCCTGGACGACCAGGTGCGGGCGCTCACCGCCTGAACCGCGCCGGAACGCTGACCACCGTGCTCGCCGTGCTCGCCGTCACCGTCCCGCCGCTCGTGGCGGAGCTCGCGGTCGTGGTCCTCGGCGCCGCCGCCGTCAGCTACCTGTGCACCCGCATCGGCCTGGTGCCGATCGTCGGGTTCGTCCTCGCCGGGGCCTTGGTGGGCCCCTACGCGCTCGGGATCGTGGACGACGTCGAGCTGGTCGAGCAGACGGCCGAGATCGGCGTGATCTTCCTGCTCTTCGGCATCGGCCTCGAGCTGAGCGTGGACCGGCTGCGGAGCCTGGGTGCGCTGCTCTTCGGTGGCGGCGCCATCCAGGTGGGGCTGACGATCGCGCTGGTGACCGCCGGGTGCCTCGCGTTCGGGGTCGACACCAAGACGGCGATCTACACCGGATGCCTGATCTCGCTCAGCTCGACGGCCATCGTCCTCAAGCTCCTCTCCGACCGCCGAGAGACGAGCTCACCGGTCGGCGAGGTGTCGGTGGCGGTGCTCATCTTCCAGGACCTCGCTGTCGTCGTGATGGTGCTCCTGGTCCCGATGCTCGGCCCGGACGCCTCCGGCGGCATCGGTGACATCGCCGGTGCCCTCCTGCGCTCGGCGCTCGTCGCCGTCTTCGTGATCGCCGCCACGCAATGGTTCGTCCCTCGGGCGCTGGACAAGGTGGCGGAGCACTCCACCGACGAGGTGTTCCTCCTGTCGGTCGCCGCCTTCGCCCTGGTCGTCGCCTACGCCGCCAGCCTCGTGGGGCTCACCGACTCGCTCGGCGCCTTCATCGCCGGGCTCGTCATCAGCTCCAGCCGGCACCGGGAACGGGCGTTGCGCTACATCACCCCGTTCCAGATGCTGTTCTCGGCGATCTTCTTCGCCTCCGTCGGCATGCTCCTCGACATCGGCTTCGTGATCGACCGGTGGGAGCTGGTGCTGGTCCTCGCCATCGGCACCGTCGTGGCCAAGGCGGTCGCCACCGGCGCCGCCGCCCGGGTCTTCCGCCGCCCGACCCCGGTCATCGCCACGTCCGCCCTCCTCCTGGCCCAGGTGGGCGAGTTCTCCTTCGTGCTCGAGCAGAACGGCCGGGCTGCCGGGCTCAGCCCGGCAGGAGCAGGTCAGCAGGGGTCCCAGGCCTTCATCGCCACCGCCGTGCTCCTCTTCGTGCTGACGCCGCTGCTCGACGCCGGCGGGAGGAGGGCCGGCGCCTGGCTCGAGCAGCGCGCCGTGGCGCGGGGCCACGCGCCCCCGGTCCCGCCGATCCCGGCGGTCGTCATCATCGGGGGATCGCCCGGCGCCCAGGCCCTCCTGCCCTCGGCCATCGTGGAGTCCGGGCTCGACAACCCCGTGCGGACGATCACCGACCCCACGTCCGACGAGGCCCGGCACGCCATCGCCGAGGACGATCTGGCGCTCGTGGTGGTCATCGATCCCGAACCCACGAGCCTCGACGCGCTCCTCGCCGCCCGACCGGCCGACGACGCCGTCCCGGTGCTGGCCTGGGTGCGCGACCCCGACCTCGCCGACCACCTCGCCGCCGTCGGCGACGTCAGGGTCATCGACGCGACCGCCGCCGCCGAGCTGACCGTCGCCCGGGCCACGCTCGACGCCCTGGGCGTCGAGCAGGGACGGCGCCTCACCGCGCTCACCAAGGCGGTCGAAGCGCTCCCCGCCGAGCTGCGGCGGCCGCTGGCATGAGCACGCCGACCCCGAGGGCCCGCTGGTCCACGAGCCGCACCGAGGCGTTCAGCGACGGTGTCCTCGCCATCGCCATCACCCTGCTCGTGCTCGAGCTGTCGGTCCCCGAGGAGGACTTCGACAACCTGTGGCTCGGCATCGCCGAGCAGTGGCCGTCCTACCTCGGCTATGCCACCAGCTTCCTCCCCTTCCCGACCCGGCTGGTCGCCGAGGCCATCAACGACCCCGACGCCGAACGCGCCGCCGTGGTCTTCTACGGAGCCGTCCTCCTGGTGATCTCGTTGGTCGTCGGCGCCATGTGGCGGGTCGTCGCACGGGATCCGAGCCTGCTCGAAGCGGAGGTGGACCCGGGTGAGGTGCAGCGGATCGCACGGCGTCCCAGGCTTCCGCGGCATCGGCGTCGAGCACGCTGACTTGAACCGACGACCTTCGGGTTGGTGCGCGGTCACCCGCCATCGTGCTCGAGTCCGACGATCACGACCGGTCGAGCCAAGCCCGGAGGGTCTCCGTCGTCCAGGTTCCGACGCCGGTTCCGAGGAAGTCGTTGTCGTTGGTCCAGATGTCTGCCGACAGCGCGAGGGCGGTGGCGACCACTTGCCAGTCGGCCGGGTCCCGGAGCGACCGTGCTCGCGCTTCGTCTTCGAGCGCCGAGTAGATCGCCTCGTCGAGGACCACGACGTTGGCTTCGACCGCGTCGAGGCACAGCTGCGAGAGCTCCGCGCCGACCGCCGGCGCGAGTCCCCGGCGGCGGGTGAAGGCTGCGATGCGACGGGGCAGCCCAACTCGCGCCTCGGCCCAGATCTGCTCGGGCAGGAACAGCTCGAGGCGTTCGTCGCCGAGACGTTTGCGACCGGATCGGCGCAGCAGCTCGCCGACGAGGACGCTGGTGTCGACGGGCACTGCGGGCTCGGTCGCGCGTGGTCAGCCGACGCGCCGGATCGGTGGCAACTCGTAGGTTCCGTCGAGCACGCTGTCGCCCGGTTCGTACATGCGTAGCACCGGACGGAAATCACCCGGTGGGGTCGGCAGCCAGTTCGCGGCCAGGTCGCCTTCGGGTGCTTCGGTCTGCATGAGGATCGTGATCGAGCCGTCGTCGTCGAAGCGGAGCCCGGGCGTACGGTCGCCGATCGAGTACCGGTCGATGGGGTTGTCGACGAGGTAGTAGTCCGGGGTGTCGTACATGGTGAGCGACCAGAAGGCCTTGGCGGGCGGCGGCGGGTTGAAGGTCACCTCGTAGCGGTGGGCGCCGTTGAGCGTGTCGCCGTTCTCGTCCTGGTGCACGAGCTCGTAGTCGGCCTCGTAGCCGTGGTTGCCCCACAGCCCGGCGCGGGCCGCGACGGCGCGGGTCACGTAGGCCTTCCTGCGGTCGTCGATCTTCCATTCGGGGGTGTCGATGGTGCCGGGGCCGAGTCGGTCCAGGTTGTAGTCGAAGAGGTGGAGCGCCGAGGTCCAGGAGCCGGGCGGGGTGTCGCCGCCCGCGGCGAGGGAGTCGATCACCGCCTTGCCCTGGGCTTCTCCCTCCTTCAGCACGGCGATCAGCTCGGGTTCGAGATCCGACACCGAGGCAGCGCCGGCCAAGCCTGCCTGGACTGCGATGTCGAGGAACTCGGTGTCGGCGGCCGGCGGTGGGAACGCGGCCAGGTAGGTGCGAAAGCGCTCCCAGAAGACGACGTCGTCGTCGACGCTGGTGTCGTGACCGGGGGCGCCATGACCGTCGGTCGTGCCGGGCGCGGGGGTGAGGGTGAACTGGTCCTGGAGAGCGCGGACAGCGGCGAGGTCGGCTTCGCCGTCGACCTGGACGCGCCCGACGATCACCGCCAGGGTGCTGGGCACCTCGATCGAGGTGACGCTGTCGAGCGCCCGGCCGCCATGGTGGCCGGCGGGGACGAGGAGCCAGTCGGCGGCCGCGGTGCCCGTGGGGCGCTGGCCGACGTAGGCGAAGTTGTTCGACCAGGCGTCGACGAACTGCAGCACGTAGTAGCGGTCGCCGGTATCGGGGGTGTGCAGCAGGAGCGGGCCGCCGCTCATGTCCAGCGCCGCCACGACGTAGAGGGTGTCGTTGTTCGGGCTGACGAACTCAGCCTCGGGGCCGAGGAGGTCGCGGGCGCAGTTGAAGGTGTTGAACGGCGCCGCCTCCGGGAACAGGGTCGTCCGGCCATCGGTGAGCTTGACGATCTCGTCGGTGCAGTAGACGAGCGGGTAGCCGTAGATGTAGAGCTCGGTCGCCGCCTGCGCCTCGATCGTCATGTCAGTTCACCTCCTGTTGTTGCGCCGCCTCCGACCTCACCGAGTGAGCCCGGAGATGACGTCGCCGTCGGATCTCGCATCGAATGATCAGCCGGGGCACCATCGCCCACCCTGCTGTGGTTGGGGGTCGTCAAGGTCCTCAGGTCGTCCAGGATCGCCTGTCTCGGTCGCCCGGACGGACCGTGGCCAGGTGAGCGACAGGACATCATGACTCGCCAGGCCGGGTGGTGAACCATCCGCTCGCACGTTCGGGCGACGGGAGCCGACTGCGTTGTTCCCATGCGCTGGGCGAGCTCGGCCTGGGTCAGCCCGGGCTCGACGCGGAGCCCGTGGACCGGCTCGAAGATCGACACCGGGCAGCACCGAGGCCCTCCCCGAGCACGCAGAAAGGGCCCTTGACCTGCTGTTTCGACGGTTGGTGGCGGGGGTCGGATTTGAACCGACGACCTTCGGGTCATGGGTTCCCGGATGGACCACCCGGCCAAGTCCCGGCCGCCGACATCCCCGTCCCTGTCGGTACACCGCTCTACGCCGTCACCACCCGGCAGGGAGACGGACGACGCGTGCAGGCTCACCCAGCTCCTACCACCGGCAGGAGGCGGGTTCAGACGGACCGACATCGCCGGACGTCTCTCGGCCTTCGGCACCTACAGTTGTGGCATGGAACCCGAGCGTTCGGCCTTCCGGATGGGGCGCCTTGACCACGTGCACATCCGCGTGCCGGACCGCACGGAAGCCGCTCGGTGGTACGCCGCGCATCTCGGCTTCGAGCCGGTCGACGAGTACGACTTCTGGGCGAACGGGTTCGAGGGCGGCCCCCTTCAGATCTCGGCGGACGGCGGGAACACGACACTGGCGTTGTTCGAAGCCAGCGAGAGCCACCCGATGGTTTCGCAACAGACCGGCGTTGCGTTCAGCGTCGACGCCGACAGCTTCATGTCGTTCGCTCGCTCGCTTCCCTGCGGCATCGACCATCCGCGCGGTGAGCGTCTGCAGCTCGACGATCTCGTCGACTTCGACATGTGCTGGGCATTCGACCTCGTCGACCCGTGGGCGAACCGCTACGAGCTCAACTGCTACGACTACGAGCGCGTCAGGGCCGAGCTCGTCGAGGCTGACGGTCTCGCGCCGCTCCGCTACTGGCCACGCGAGGTCTACGGCGCGTACCTCGACTCCAGGGCGTGAACGATCCCGGTCCGGTGCTGCGCCCTTGAAGTGCCGTTCGCCAGCGGCGCGAACGTCACCGACCCGGCGGTTGAGGGCATGTCGCGCCAGCATGCGGGACGTTGTCATGGGGCGCCCGGTATGGGCCGCTACCGGGCGGAGAGGGCGTGCGAAGGCGCCGTGTCCGGCCCAGCGACGTCGAGCGCCGCGAAAGCGACTGGCGGCGCCGGCGTCCGGGGTCACCGCCGCGACGGGGTCTCCCGACAGGGCGTCGGTGGCGTCGCTCCCGGGGAGGCGGCACCCAGGTCAGGGGCGGCGGCCCAGCGCGTCGAGCACTCGAGTCTGTGCTGATGCGTCGTCGGCGATGTTGCCGGATGCACCGGCGCCGAACATGCCCGACGCCGCGAGCATCGGTGAGATCGGTTCGACTTGGGGCCAGATCGTGGCGACCAGCCCCTGGTCGAGGGTTTCGTCGGCTCCGATGGCTCTGGCGAGGTCCCAGGTGTGAACCGTGGTGTCGCGCACCCGCAACCAGATGAACTCCGAGGCGGGCATGTCGCGCATCGGGTGGTGGCAGAGGGTGGCGGCGGCGCCGGGTCGGGCGAACACGGCGGCTTGGCGATCGCGGGCGTCGGTGAACGCGGCGCGGAGGTCGCCGTCCAGGTCGAGGTCGAACAGCGCAGCCATCGCCTCTTCCTTCGATGCGCCGTCGAGCAGCAGCTCGCTCATGATTCCGCCGCCGATGAGGTGCTTGACGAGATCGGCCACGGTCCATCCCTCACACGGGGTGGGGCGCGCCCAGTCGTCATCGGTGACGAGCCCGAGGCGGGCCTCGAACCCTGACACGGCAAGAGCGAGGGCGGCCTGGGCGTCCGTGAACGAAGAAGCCTGCATGACGGCACGCTAACCGGCAGCGGGCACGCCCACCCGCCCACACCCCTACCGTTCGTCGTGGGCGATCGATGACCCCGCGTCAACGAGCTACGCAAGCTGTCTGGGGCTCTCCGCGATGAAGCGTGGGGGCGCGTCGGCTGATCGTTCGAGCACAGGAAGTCCCAGCGCGCCCCAACCAGCGGTGGAGAAGAAGGTGGAGAAGTCAGGCCCCGAAACGCCAGCGAGGCCCCTCCAACAGACTCGGGAAAGACCTCTGAACTGGGGTTTCGATGGTGGCGGGGGCAGGATTGAACCTGCGACCTTCGGGTTATGAGTTCGACGAACCTCGTCCCGGCCTGTGCCGCCGGGTGCCGTTCCCCTTTGGGTTCTCAGGGTCCTCGGCGTTCGTTGGTGCCGTCTCGTCCCGGCCCGTACCAGCCGTTTCTGCAGGATCTGGCAGAAGATCTGGCAGACGCTCGGATGCAGGATCAGTGCTCTCGGTTCGGCGCTCGAGCAGGTGGGCGTTGTCCTCCACCGACCCGGGCACGTCGCACACGTGCACGATGCCGTCATCGGTGACGTCGACGACCACGACGACGGCGCGAACGGTCCCGGATCCGGCAACGAGGTGAGCGCCCGGCACGACCCGTGACGGGTCCGCCGCTTCGTCGAGGAACGCCCAGGGCAGGCCGGTCTCGTCCATCGTGTTGAAGTCGATCGGTAGTTCGATCTCGGTCGTGGTCGTCACGGGTTCACCTCCTCGTCGGGGCCCGCCCCATGGTACGGGTTGGCTCGCTGTTGGTGAACGGCAGCTCGGAGCCGCTCGAGCCCGCCATCGAGTTCGCCGACGAACGCGATCGTGACATGCGGCGTTCTGAACGTCGGGACCACCTCGAAACCCGCCGCTTCCAGGTCAGCCACCGTGTAGATGGCCAGGATCGGGAACCGTCGCAGCGGACCGGCGCCGAGTTCGTCCACATCGGCGTCGCTCTCGGCGCACAGCGCCGAGAGCCCCCATCGGCCCCAGTCGGGGAAGCGTCGACGGAACCGTTCAGCCTGGGCGGCGGAGTTGTCGTCGACCAGATCCTCGCCGCGCACCACGATGCGAACCTCGGCGGGGAGTGGTGACCGACGGATGCGCGGTACTCGCTCGTCCATCAGCTCATCGTCTCAGCAGGCACCGACAGCACCCGGACCAACGGCTTGCACAACCGGGCGGCCGTGGGTCACCGGATGGGTCAGATGCCGGCGTATCCGTGCTCGGTGGCGGGGGCTGGTCGGATTGATCCGAATCGTCGGCGACGCCGGCCCCTATCCGCTGCTGCTCGGGCTCTTCGTCCTGGTCGCGGTGCTCGGCCAGCTCGTCTCGAACACCGCGACCGCGCTCATCGTCATCCCCATCGCCTGGAAGCTCGGGCTCCCCCTCATGAGCTGGTACGCCATCATCGCCATCGCCGTCGTCCCACTCATCTGGCGGTTCTGATCCGACCCCTGTCCTCGGCCGGATGGCCACCTCCCACACCCCGCCACAGTGGGGCCAGACAGCCTCCCGTCACCTCCAGCGCGGTGGAATGCTGTGAAGCCACGACCCGAGAACCGCAGCAGGGCGCCTTGACCGTGCGACAACGAGGAGCGTGACGGCGATGGGGATCATCGACGACCATCTCGCCGCCGCCCGCCGACGGATCCGGACCTGCTACGGACTGGTGGTCGGCGAGAACCTCCTCGACCTGCTGTGGCCGTTCGCCATCGGCCTGGCCATCGACGGCCTCATCGACAACACCTGGGCCGGGGTGGCGGTGTTCGTCGCCCTGTCATTGGCCCACACCGCGATCAGCTTCGGCCGACAGCGGTATCAGAGCCGGACGTTCAACCCCCTCTACGCCGACATCGCCGCCGACCTCGTGGCCCAACAGCGAGCCGCAGGCGTCGACACGGCCTCGGTGTCCGGACGAACGGAGCTGGCGGCCGAGTACGTCGACTTCCTCGACGGGGACATCCCGTTGGCGATCACCGCCGCCTTCACCGTGGTCGGATCGTTGGTCATGCTCTTCCTCTACGACCCGCTCGTCGGATTGGCGGCCGCTGCCGTCGCGGCGCCCGTGACGGTGCTCAACCGTCGACTCATGACGCGATCCGAGGGCTTCTACCGCGAGCTCAACGATCTCGCCGAGATCGAGGTGGATGTGATCGGACGGGGCCGGCGGACAGAGTCAAGGCGCCACTTCGGAATCGTCGGGCGGCGGTGGGTCCGGCTCTCCGACACCGAAGCGGCGAGCTGGGGCATCGTCGAGGTCGTCGCCGTCGCCCTCTGGGTGTTCACGCTCGTTCGCGTGACCTCCGGGACGATCGACGTCGGCGCGTCCATCGCCATGATCGCCTACGTGGCGTTCTACACCGCTGGCTTCGACGACGTGCCCGGCGTGCTGCAACGCCTGACGCGTCTCGGGGACATCAAGCGCCGCCTCGACGACCAGGCCGACCCCGCGATCGACCCGTCCGACGATCCCTGAACCGCACCGTCACTGAGGGGCGGCGGCAGGTCCGTTCCACCGAGTTCGCCGATCGGCATCGATCCACTGCTGTCGAGGCTTGTCGCGGTCTGCGGCGTCGCCCACTGCATGTGACTGGCGCGTTCTACCGATTGTTCCTCCAGGTCCTGATCGTCGGGATCCATGCCTTGGAGGAGGAACATCATGAACGGATACGTGGCACAGCGTCGAGGTCGGTTCTACGCGGTGATCTACGAGGGCCGTGACCCGGTGACCGGCAAGGAGCGCCGCACGTGGCCCCCGGCCGGCAACGGTCACTCCAGCGAGTCGAGGGCGTGTCACTCACCGACGACGAGCTCCGCCTCCTCATGCGTGCCGCGGCCGGTCACCGGTTCTTTCCGATCTACTGGCGCACCGCGATGACCGGGATGCGGCGCAGTGAGGTGTTCGGCCTCAAGTGGCCCGACATCGACGTCACGACGAAGCGGCTCCATCTCAACCGCGAGCTCGTCGCCGTCGGCTACGAACTCCACCAGACCCGCGGCAAGACTGAGACCGCGCGCCGCAGCATCGCCCTCGACGACACCACCATCGAGGTGCTGGCTGGCTGGCGGCGATGCCCACATCGCCCACACGATGCAGACGTACCAGCACCTCCTGCCCGGGATGCAGGACGACGCCGCGAGCGCGACCGAACGCCTCGCCCGACCCGTTCCACCGGCCGAACCCGACACGGTGGAACGTCGGAGGAACAACCGGAGGAAGAGCGCCTGATCCGGTAGAAGCCCTCTGAAACGCCGAGAGCCCAGGTCTGTGACCTGAGCTTTCGTGCTTCACATGGTGGCGGGGGTCGGATTTGAACCGACGACCTTCGGGTTGTGAGGGCCCATTCAGGCAGGAGCGATCAGGTCAGCGTGGGACTCGACGCTGCCGGGAAGGACCTCGAGCTCGATGTTCCCCTCGGCGTCGACGGCAACGATGCGCGCGACCTTCGGGTCGGCGTCGTCGTCGCTGACCACCACGTGGCCGCCGACCGAAACCTGAAGGCCGGGTCGGAGGTCGACCGGTCGAACCCAGAGCCGGTGGTCGTTGGTCATGTCCATGAAGTCGACGGCGATGTCGTAGGCATCGTCCATGGCAGCGCCTCCTCGGTGCGTCCCAGGCTACCCGTCAGGGGGCCGGCCGGGGTTGGGCATCGGCGGGTCGAAGCACCGTTCGAGCCGAGCCAGGGTCAACTCGCTCAGATCCGGGAGGACGAGCGTGAAGTGCGGCGCATCGAACGAGGCGAGCAGCGCGAACCCTGCCTCACGGATCCGCCCGAACGTCGAGAGCCGAACCCGGCGATAGCTCGCGATCCGCTCGCTGCGGCACGCCCCCTGCACGCTCGTGTCGATGACGCCCTCGACCGAGATCCCGTGGAGCGCGTAGAGCGAGAAGGTCCGCTCGGCGGCCCGCACGACAGCGTCCCGCCCCATCACCCCCGCGCGCACCACGACCATCGCATCGTCGGGCGGAACGTCCTGGCGCAGCGGTAGCGGTCGGGCCACGAACGGAACCTACCGAGCCCCTGTGACGGCCTCGCTCAGCGCCGCCACTGTCGATCGCCGTCGACCGCAACCCAAGCAGGGCCTAGGCCGAGAAGGAGGCCACCCGCTCAGCCAGCTGGTGCAGTGGCATCTCATCGACGTTCGCGCCCTCGAGGCCGACTCGTGGCGCACCCACGGCGACGACGTAGTCCCTGAGAAGAACCCGGAATCGCATCGCCGCACGTGGCCCACGGTCGAGGCCGTCGAGGACGAGCTCACCACCCCCGACGGTGAACCTCGTCCTGCGCACCCGCTCGGCATGGAGCTGGACGGTGGCGCCGGAGACGTCGAACACCTCGAGTCGGTCGGACACATCCCACGGCTCGTCTCGGTGGGCTCTGCGCGCCGACGAACAGGTCTGCTCTACTTGTCGCTGCACGAAGCGCCGCAACTCGACGATGGACCCCGGCATGAGCAGGTACGCCTACGGCCCCCAAGAAGCGTTGACCGTCGGGCACCCAGCCCGACGATCACGCCCCTGAGCAGGACCTTTTCCGATCGGCCGGTAGAAGACCCGGTGGAAGATCCGCCACCCGGACAGCAGAGAGGCCCTCCCCGGCTTCCGGAAAGGGCCTCTGAGCTGCGGTTTCGTTGGTGGCGGGGGTCGGATTTGAACCGACGACCTTCGGGTTATGAGCCCGACGAGCTACCAGACTGCTCCACCCCGCGGCGTGCCGACGACCCTACCAAGCCTCGATCGGGCGTCCAACTCCCGTCGCCTGTTCGACGGCGGGGCCGAGATACGAGCGCCAGATCTCGAGCGCGGTGGCGCGGGTCGGGTGGATGCCGTCGGGGAGCCAGGCCGCCGATTGCTCGGGGGCCAGTCCGTCCACGAACGCGCCGTAGTCCACCACGACCTGACCCCGCGCGTCGGCGACCCGACGGAGGATGTCGTTGTAGGCGGTCACCCGCTGCTGGTGGTCGGCGCCGAGCGACCGTTCGGCGCGAGCCGTCCCGGTGCGGCCCGGCCCGACGAGCGGCGTCGTGGTGAGCACGACGCGGGCACCGGCCGACGAGAGGCTGTCCACCGCCCGGACGAGGGCCGTCTCGACTCGGGCGTCGAACTGCGGGTCGCCGATCGAGCGCCACACGTCCTCGCCCTCGAACCGCCAGTCGGCGGTGTCCCACACACCGGTCATGAGGATCGCCACGTCGATCCCGTTGGCCGACACCGTCTGCGGCCAGCGCTCCTCCCATCCGAGGCAGTGCTCGTCGGGGGCGGCGTACTCGGGCGACCCGTCGGGCTGTCGGCCGAACACCCGGACGCCACCGGCGAGGAGCCCGCAGCCGAGCTTGCTGTCGCCGGGCACGGGGCGGAACGCAGGTGCCTCCGACGCCCAGTCCCACGCCACGCCACCGAGCGAGACGGCGGTCGAGCCGCCGAACATCGCGAGCGAGGGGCGTCCGTCGTCGACGGCAACCGAGTCCATACCCTCGACCGGCCCCGTGTTGGCCGCCGTCTCGAGGGCGGCGAAGTCGTAGGTGGCGGCCGGCGGTCGGACGGCGAGCGCGACCAGGGCGAGCGCCACGGCGGCACCGCCGACCAACGGCAGCACGACGGCATCGCGCCGCCAACCCGCGGCCGATCGATCGAGGAGCGGGCGCTCGAAGGCGACGTGCACGAGCGCACCGAGCGCGATCGACACCCCGAGCTGGAGAACGACGAGCGGCGGGCCCGACCACCCCGTCCGCTCCGCCGACAGCACCAGGAACACCGGCCAGTGGAGCACGTAGATCGGGAACGCCCACCGACCGAGCGCCACGAGCGGGGCGATCGACAGGACCCGCGGCACGAGACCCCGCTCGTCGAGGGCGGCGGCGACCACCAGCACCGCGGGCACGGCGAACAGCCCGAGCCCGCCCCGGTACAGCCACGGGAGGGAACGGTCGACCGCGACCATCACCACCACCAGCCCGACCAGGGACGCAGCGCCGACCACCCGCACCGCCGGTCGGGCGCCGTCGGGGACCCGACCCCCCGTGCGCGCCAGCGCCAGGGCGAGGGCGACGCCGACCAGGAACTCGCCGCCCCGCACGTGGGTGCCGTAGTAGGCGGCGTCGGGCGAGTGCGTGACCAGGAGCGGGACGGCACCCAGAGCGGCGGCGACGACGGCGACGACGATCCAGGCACGGCGCCCGGTCACGGCGACGCCCGCCAGCACCAACGGGAGCAGCCAGAAGCACTGCTCCTCGAGCGACAGCGACCAGAAGTGCTGGAACGCCGACGGCCGTTCGAAGAGGGCGCCGTACGACTGCTCGTTGACGATGAAGCGCCAGTTGACGACGTTCCCGAGCACGGCGAGGGCGTCGCCGCGCAGGCCGCGCACCGCCTGGTCGCTCCCCACGGCGACGGTGACGGCGATGGCGAACCCCACGCCCAGCACGGTGACGGGCAGGAGCCGGCGCGCCCGTCGGGCCCAGAACGCCCGGAACGGGTGCGCATGGCCGGAGCCGCGCAGCGACTGGTAGGAGCTCGCGGCGAGGAAGCCGGAGAGCACGAAGAAGATCGTCATCCGGGCGAACCCGCCCCTCACCCAACCGACGTGGGCGTGCCAGGCGAGCATGCCGAGCAGGGCGAGGCCTCGCAGCCCGTCGATGGCGGCGAGGCGCCTCCGCCCGCCGGGCGCGGCGGCACGCTCGGGCGATGGCGCGGCAGGGACCACCGCGCTCGGGTGGGGGGACGAGGAGGGCACGGGAGACCGAGAGCGTAGTTGGTCACCCCGGGCAGTCGGCGGCGACCCCGCGGCATACTGCGAGCCCATGGGCCTCGCCGACGCCACCGCCGTGCACGACGAGGGGGCCGGTCGCTACGCCGCGGCCGTCGCCGAAGGTTGGGACATCGCCGGCAACGCGAACGGCGGCTACCTGCTCGCCCTCGTCACCCGGGCCCTGGTCGACGCGTCCGGCCGGCCCGACCCCGTCACCGTCACGGGCCACTTCCTCGCGCCGGGTGCTCCCGGCCCGGTCCACATCGACACCGAGGTCATCAGGCGTGGCACCCAGCTCGCCACCGCGACCGGTCGGCTCTTGAGCGCCGAGGGCCGTCCCCTCCTGCAGGCGCTCGGCACCTTCGGCGACCTGGGCCGGTCGAGGGCTGCCCCCGAGCTCGTCGACGCCGCGCCTCCGAACCTGCCCGCCGTCGAGGCCTGCGTGGCGCGCGGCCCGGCCGAAGAGTCCCCACTGCCCTTCATGGAGCGGGTCGAGCTGCGCCTGCACCCCGATGACGCCGCCTTCGCCGAGGGACGCCCCAGCGGTTCACCCCGGATGCGGGGCTGGTTCCGCCTGCGGGGCGAGGAGCCGGTCGACACCCTCGGTCTCCTCGTCGCCGTCGACGCCTTCCCGCCGACCGCCTTCAACGCCCACCTCCCCCTCGGGTGGACGCCGACGGTCGAGCTCACCGCCCATGTCCGCGCCCGCCCCGAGCCGGGCTGGCTGCGCTGCGAGTTCACCACGCGGTTCGTGACCGGCGGCTTCCTCGAAGAGGACGGTGAGGTGTGGGACGCGTCGGGGCGCCTCGTCGCCCAGTCGCGCCAGCTCGCCCTGGTGCCCCGGGGCCGCTGAACGAACCGTTCAGGCGACGAGGAGCGGCGCGACCCACCGATAGGCCGGGCCGTTGAGCACCAGCACCTCGGCATCGGTCTCGGTCACGTAGTCGTGCAGGTGGGGGGCACGGGCCACCACGGGGATCGCCCCGACGACCGTGCCGGGGCCGACCACGTCGACGCGGCGGTCGTTGGAGGACACCGCCACCCTCCCGGAGAGCACCACCACGACCTGGTGGGCGCTCTCGCCGGCACGGGCGAGGGCGGTGCCCGCCGGGACGTGGAGCTGGTCGAGGTGAGGACCCAGCTGGGCGAGTGCGCCGGGGGCGAGCCGGGCGAACGGCGGGACGGTGTGCAGGAGGCCGACCGGATCGTGACCGTGGTTGGTCGGGTGGACGAGGGTCGACGAGGACGTGCGCATCAGGCGATCTCCCGTGTCGGGTCGGGGACGGAGCGGGATGGGTGGAGCTGACCTGCAAGGGTCGGCCGGCCGGACCCGCACGGCGTCGGCCCGGAGGTCGGGATCGGCAGCCGGGAGCAGGTACATGGGACGACTCTAACTAGACCAGTCGTCATAGTCAATAGACCGGTCTCCATATTTCTGCGTACACTCCCGCTATGGCTTCCGACACACGCGACCGCCTGGTGAGCACGACCGGGCGGCTCCTGCGACGGCAGGGCTACGCCGCCACCGGCCTCAACCAGGTGATGGCCGAGGCCGACGCCCCCAAGGGCTCGATGTACTTCCACTTCCCGGGCGGGAAGGAAGAGCTCGCCGCCGCCGCCGTCGACCGCTTCGCCGACTCGGTCACCCGCAAGCTCGCCGAGGGCCTCCAACGGGGCCCGACGGTGGCCGACGCCGTCGCCGGCTTCTTCGACGCCTACGTGACCTACATGGAGCGCACCGAGTACCGCGACGGCTGTGCCGTCGCGACGGTGGCCCTCGACGAGGCCTCCACCCACGAGCTGCTGGGCGCCGCCGCCGGCCGGGCGTTGCGGAGCTGGGTCGACCTGGTGGCCGCCGCCCTGGTCGCCGAAGGTCGCCCGGACGAAGAGGCCCATGGCCTGGCCACCGTCATCATCGCCACCATCGAGGGCACGATCGTGATGAGCAAGGGTCTACGCTCGACCGAGCCGTTCGTCGCCGCCCGCGACACGATCGGCCGACTCCTGACCTCGCCACCGGTCCCCGCCGGCTGAACCCCCCTCGGCGTCGTCAGCCGGCGAAGTAGTCGGGCTCGTTGCCGGGCCTCCACTTGATGTTGCACCCGATGCTCGGCCGCTGATCGGCCGGCACCGATCGTCCCCCGAGCACCGCGTCCACCGCCGCCACGAGGTCGGCACCGGTGACCGGCAGGTCGTTCTTGGGCCGGCTGTCGTCGAACTGGCCGCGGTACACGAGCCGGCGCCCACCGTCGAACACGTACAGATCGGGCGTGCAGGCCGCCTGGTACGCCTTGGCCACCGACTGGTCCTCGTCGTACAGGTAGGGGAACCGCCAGCCCGATGCGGCGGCGAACGACGCCATCGCCTCCGGACCGTCCTGGGGGTAGGCCGCCACGTCGTTGCTGCTGATCGCCACCATCGCCGCACCCCGCTCCATCAGCCCGTCGGCCACCACCCCCAGCCGTTCGGCGACGTGCACGACGAACGGGCAGTGGTTGCAGACGAAGGCCACGACGAGCGCGGGAGCGGTGCCGGCGATCTCGTCGAGCGACCAGGTGCGTCCCGTCGTATCGGGCAGGGTGAACGTCGGCGCCCGGGTACCGAGCGGGAGCATCGTGGAGGTGACCGCGACCATGGACGCAGCCTAGGGGCGCCCGCCACCGGCCGGGCCCCGCGTCACGACCCGTGGGGCCGGCTACCGCTCGCGCTCGTGCGCGACCCGCGCCTGATCGGAAGGCACCTCGCCGGGAGCTTCGCCGTCGCGCAGGTCGATGGCCGGGCCCCGGTCGAGCCCGTGGACCACGTCGTCGATCTCGTCCACGAGGTCGCGCATCCGTTGGTGGGCGACCCCCCGGCGGTACGGATCGTCGAAGTCGCGCTCGAAGTCGTCGGCTGCGGCGTGCAGCCGTTCGACCAACGCGTGCACCTCGGAGTGGGCGGCACCCATCCTCGTTCCCTTCCGTACGACACGGGACGCCGAACCGTCCCGCACCCCCAGGGTAGGGGGAGGAGAAGGCCACCCGCCCGGATCGGTCCAGACGCCTCTGCCCTACCGGTCGAGGCGGACCGGCAGCGCGTCGAGACCCCGCAGGACGAAGGTGTTGCGCCAGGTGGGCGTGTCGACCAGCTCGATGCTGGCGAACCGGTCGAGGAGGTGACGGAACACGACCCGTCCCTCCAGCCGGGCCAGCGAGGCGCCCAGGCAGTAGTGGATGCCGGTCGCGAAGCTCAGCACGGGCATGGGCCGGGGGGTGATGTGGAACCGCTCGGGGTCGTCGAACACGTCGGGGTCGCGGTTGGCGGCACCGAGGAAGGTCATGACCCACTCCCCCGCCGCGACCTCCCGGCCGCCGACGACGGTGTCCTCGGCCGCCCGGCGGGCATCCATCTGCACCGGGGACTGGTAGCGAAGGATCTCCTCGACGGCGGCGACGTCGAGCGACGGGTCCCGGCGCAGTCGGGCCAGCTCGTCGGGGTGCTCGAGCAGCGTGAGCACCCCGTTGCCGATGAGGTTGGTGGTGGTCTCGAAGCCAGCGGCGAAGATGAGGATCAGCGTGGAGATGATCTCGTCGTCGGTGAGCGCGGCGACGCCCGCCTCGGCCACCGACTCGCGCTGCACCTCGACGAGGGCGCTGGCCAGGTCGTCCTGGGGGTCGGCCCGCCGGCGGTCGATGAGGTCCCGGAAGTAGACGACCATCTCGCCGTCGGCCTCGACCGCCGCGTCCCACTGCTCGTCGGTGATGCCGGGCTCGAGTGAGGTGGCCGCCGCCCGAACCAGGCCCCGGAAGCGGTCGCGGTCGACGGCGGGCACACCCACCAGCTCGCCGATCACCCTGACCGGCAGCGGGAACCCGAGCACGTCGAGCAGGTCGACCTCGGTGCCGACCGGCAGACCTGCGAGCAGCTCGTCGGTGATCGTCTCGAGTGCGGGGCGCAGGGCCTCGACGTGCCGCGGGGTGAACCCCCGGCTGACCAGACCGCGGAGGCGCGTGTGGTCGGGCGGGTTCAGCCCGAGCAGCGACGGCGGCCGCTCGAGCTCGTCCGAGCGGCGGGCGCCGAAGAACTGGTTCCCCCCCTCGTCGCTGCCGGGCGGCGGGTCATCGGGGAAGCGGGTGCCGGGCTGCACCATCCTCGGGTCGCGCAACGCCTCGCGACAGTCGTCGTACCGGGTGCAGAACCACAGCGGGGCGAAGCCGGCGTGGTGCAGCGGGTCGAGCTGGCGCAGCCGCCGGTAGTGGACGTAGGGCTCCGCCCTCGTCGCCGGGTCGAGCAGCAGCTCCATGACCAACTGGTCGGCCTCGGCCGGTGCGGCGGCATCGGTGGTGGTGTCGCTCATCGCCCTCCCCTTCTCTCCGGCGCCTCGCCGCTCGGGCGGGGCCGGCCCGCTCCCGGTCGTCGGCGTGCGGCAGCGACCGAGTGTAGGTGCGGCGTCAGACCACGACCGGCCCGACGAGGCACGCGGTGACCACGTCGCCGGCGACGTCGGTGATGGCGTAGGACTCCTCGGGGGTGAGGGCGGGGCTCTGGGCCACCGACGGCGGGCCGCTCGACACCAGCGCACCACCCCGGATCGTGACCAGCCGCGACCCGGACGACGGCGGCCCGAACACGACGTCGGCCGCCACGCCGGCGGCATCGACGGCCAGCCAGATCCCGTCGTCACCGGTGACGGCGTCGAGGGCGTCGGGCTGCAGGGCGCCCGACCCGAACAGGGCGTCGACGTCGGCACACGTCGTCCCGCCCGGGTAGGCGACGCCGAACTCGCCGGGCACGCCGAGGACGTCCGGCGCCGGGACCGGCACCGGCAGGGACGGCACCGCCTCGCCCTCGTCGTCGGGCGCCGTCTCGCCGTCCTCCGTCGGGGTCGACGCCTCCGGCACCGGGGTCGGGAGGGTGGTCCCGGTCGTCCCCGGTTGCGCGGCGCCGGCCTCGGCGGCGGGGAGCGTCTCGTCGGTGGTGGCCTCGTCGTCGTCGGAGCAGGCGACGAGGCCGGCCCCGAGGACGGCGATCGTCAGGACCGACGCGAGCGCGACGCGCCGGATCACGCCTCGCCGGTGGGCTGGGTGGTCGACGTGGCCGTCTCGAGCAACTGGCGCGCTCGACTCACCAGATCCGCGGCCTCGTCGATCTTCTGCTGGTAGGTGGCGAGGTCGCCGGCCCGGAGGGCGGTGTCGGCCTCGGCGAAGAGCTGGTCGGCAATGACGAGGAGTTGCTCGGGCGTGAGCTCCTGGCTCGGCTCGCCGGTGGCGGGCGGGGTGGTTGCGCCCGGCGTGGTCGTCGACGTGGAGGTGGTGGTGCTGCCGTCCTCGGTGCCGCCGTCGGGCGTGACGACGACCCCGGTCTGCTGCTCGAAGGTCTCGGGGGTGATGTCGAACAGCTCCTGGAGCGCCTCGCGGAGCGTGGGGCGCATCACCACGGTCTGGCCGAACACCACGATCACGTTCTTCAGCTCGGGCACCGGCGTCTGGCCCTGCGCGGTGACGTACAGGGGGCGCACGTAGAGCAGCGTGTTGCCGAGCGGCACGAGGATCAGGTCGCCGAACTGGACGCGCGAGCCCTGCTGGTCGAGCAGGGTGATCCGCTGGGACACTTGCTCGTTGGCCTGGATCTGGGAGGCGACGATGTTGGGGCCGGCGATGCTCTGGTCGCTCGGCATCTCGTACACGACGAGCTTGCCGTAGTCCTCCGGGTTGCTCTTGCCGATCATGAACGCGCTGAGGTTCGAACGGGAGTCGTCATCGGAGTACGGCACGTACGACCGCAACATGAGGAAGCTCTCCTCGTCGTCCGCCGGTGGGGTCATGAGGAGGTAGTAGGGCTCGATGCGGGCCTGGCGGGCCCGGAGCACCTGGCCGGTGGCGAGCGTCGTGGTGGGGGCCACGGCGCTGGCGGTGTTGACGTCGACCCCCGGGCTCTGGGCCACGGCCCAGCCGTTGGTCTGCTCGTAGAAGCTCTGCGGATCGGTGATGTGGTAGCGGCCCCACATGTTGGTCTGCACCCGGAACATGTCCTCCGGGTAGCGGAGGTGGTCGCGCAGATCCTGCGGCAGCTGGTCGCCGTCGAGCATCAGGTCGGGGAACGCCTTCTGGTAAGCGGCGGCGATCGGGTCGTCGGGGTCGATCACGTAGAGCTTGACGGTGCCGTCGTAGGCGTCGACCACACCCTTCACCGAGTTGCGCACGTAGTTGAACCGTCGGTTGAGCCCGCTCGCCCCCGACAGCCCCGAGTTGTCGACCCGCTGGGCGTTCGGGAAGTACGACGAGGTCGTGTACGCGTCGACCAGGTAGACGATCTCACCCGACTGGGTCACGACCGGATAGGGGTCGGCGTCGAGGCTGAGGAAGGGCGCCGCCGCCTCGACCCGCTCCCTGACGTCGCGCACGTACATGATGCGTGAGTCCTCGGTCACGAAGTTCGAGATGAAGATGTTCCAGTCACCGAAGCGCGCCGCGAACGCAGCCCGTCGCAGCACCGAGTCGAGGGGCACGCCGCCCGAGCCGTCGTAGCGGTAGGGCACGGTGGCACCGCTGGCGTCGACGAAGTCGACCTCGTCGCGCTGGGTGCCGACGATGGAGTAGCCACTCAGGTTCTCGCTGAAGTAGATCTGGGGCTGGTCGACGGGCACCCCGATGCGCTCGTCGTCGACCCGCACGGGGATGTCCCTGATCAGGTAGTCGGGCCGACCCTGGGGCGTGGTGGCGTTGGCCGGCGAGAGGGCGAGCCCGTAGCCGTGGGTGTAGGCGAGGTGGCGGCCCTCCCAGGATTGCTGCGGGATGCCCTGCAGGTTGAGGTCGCGGTTGGACAGGACGACCTGGGTGTCGGCGATGTCACCGGTCGGCGTGCGGATCGGGTACCGGTCGACGTCGAGGTCGTTGAACTGGTAGAAGCCACGCAACGCCTGATCGGCCTGGTAGGTCGGCGTGACGACCTTGGGGTCGAGCAGCCGGATGTTGCGGACGTTGCCCGGGTTCTCCTGGATGGCGGCGCGTGCGTCGTCGGGCGAGGTGGAGTAGTCGAACGGTCGGACCTCGACCGAGTCCATGCCGAGCGCCTGCCGGGTGGCCACGATGTTGTTCTCGATGTACGGCGCCTCGCGGGTCGACTCCTCGGGCTCGACCTGGAACCGCTGGATGAACGCCGGGTACGCCGCCCCCGCGACGATCTGCACGAAGCCCCACAGCCCGACGGCGAGGACCGGGAGGACCCACCCTCGCCGCCAGATGTTGGCGATGAACAGCGCGCACGACAGCAGCGAGATGAGCAGCAGCAGGTACGTGGCCGGCAGTTGGGCCTGCACGTCGGTGTAGGTGGCACCGTCGACCGCGCCACGGGTGGAGAAGGTGAGCTCGTAGCGCTGCAGCCAGTAGTCGACCGCCTTGATGAGCGAGAGCACGGCCAGGAGCACCGAGATGTGGGCCTTCACCTGCGGCGTGACCCGCTGGAACGGAGACTGCAGCCGGATGCCGCCGTTGAGGTAGTGGGCGACGATCGTGATCAGCAGGATGATGACGACCGAGGCGAACAGCCAGTCGACCACCGCGGTGTAGAAGGGCAGCTTGAAGACGTAGAACCCGACGTCGGTGTCGAAGGTGGCGTCGGCGATGCCGAAGTCGCCGCCGTTGCGGAACAGCAGCCACTGGTTCCACTGCGCCGACACGCCCACCCCGGCGATGAGGCCGAACAGCAGCGAGATGGCCGCCCGCACGAGGCCCGCCCGGCGTCCGACGGCCTGGTGGTAGCGGTTGAGCAGCTCGTCCTCGGGGCCGTTGGGGCGGAACGTCGGCGCCAGCCGGTCGGCGATGGTGAGGTTGACGAAGCAGAGGACGAAGAAGATCCCCGTGAAGATGGCACCGAGGGCGATCTTCGACCAGAGGATGCCCGACCAGACCTGGGTGAGGTCGAGGCTGTCGAACCACAGGTAGTCGGTGTAGAAGCCGGCCAGGCCCCGGAGGGACAGGAACAGGACGAACAGGACGAGCGCGGCGACGATGAGGATGACGCGGCCCCGTCCCGACCCGCGACGGCGTCTCGGCATCTCGGTCGGGGCACGCACGGGCGTCAGCCTAGGGGACCGCGACCGGGAAGGGTCATCGCGGAACCGGCTCGCTCGAGGGCCGTCCTCGCCGCCCGGGCGGCGACCGGATCGACCCGGTTCGCCTTGACCTCACGCAGGACGCCCCGCACGAGCTCGGCCAGCTGCTCGGGGCCGTCGGCGGTGGCGAAGGCGACCGACAGGCGATCGCGGAGGGGCCCGACGAGCTCGGCCGCGGCCTCGGCGGCCACGTCGGTGACCCGGGACCGATCGACGACCTCGGCGAGCACGGCGAGGCCGGCGTTGGCGTAGCGCTCGACGTGGGCCTCGACCTCGGCGAGCACGGTGTCGGGTTCGGGGACGGCGTCGACCCGGCGCAGGGCGTCGAGGAGCTCGTTCTGCTCGTCGGACAGCTCGCGCTTGAACCGCCGGGCGAGGGCGCGCTCGAGGTCGACGAGCTCGGCGTCGCCGGCGGTCCCGGGATCGCGGTCGTCGACGAGGACGTCGTCGACGATGCCCACGTCGGCGTCCTCCAGCTCGTCGTCGAGGTCGGGGACGGCCTCTTCGAGGATCCGGGCGAACACCCCGGCCACCCGGCTCGGGCCCGCACCGAGCGGACGGACGGGTGCCACGTCGGCGACCACCGGCTCGGCCACCACCGGCTCGACCACCGGCTCCTCGGCAACCGCCGGCTCCTCGGCAACCGCCGGCTCCTCGGCAACCACCGGCTCCTCGGCAACCACCGGCTCCTCGGCAACCACGGGGGCGACGGTCGGGGGCGGGGCGGGAGCGGCGCCCACCTCGACGATCGGGTGCTCCGCGGTCGTGCGGATGACCCGCACCGCCGACGAGTGCCGTCCCTCGACGGGGTCGGGCGCCCGCGGCGTGGGCACCGGTGGGCTCGCCTCTCCGACGGACGGTGCCTCGACCCCCTCGGCCCCCTCGCGCGCCTCGACCTCGGCCGCCTCGGCGGCGGCCTCCCCGGCACGCCGCTCGTCGTCGGCGCGGGCGGCGGCGAGCACCGCCGCCATCTCCTCGTCGACCTCGTCGACGACCCGCGCGCCGGCTTCCTCGGCGGCCCGACGGGCCTCGGGCACGGCCACGTCGAGCACCGTCGTGGACTCGTCGAGTCGCTCGCGGACCAGCGTGTAGGCGGCCAGGAGCCGATCGCGTGCCGCATGGAGCTGCTCGACCTGCTGGCGGAGCAGCTTCCGGCGGCGGGCGGTGTCACGCAGCAGCCGCTCCCGGACGACCTGGGCCTCGGCCACCAGCTCCCGGCCCTCGCGTCGGGCCCCCTCGAGGATCCGGTCGGCGGCCCGCTCGGCCTGGCGACGGATGCGTTCGCCGTCGGCGACCGCCTTGGCCTTGATGTCGTCGGCGGCCGTGTTGGCGGCGCCGATCACCCGGGCCGTCTCCTCGCCGAGCAGCGCGGTCAGCCGGGCCGGGTCCTTGGCCCGCACCTCGGCCAGGGCCTGCTCGGCCTCCTCCAGCTCGGCCGCGAGGTCGCGCTCACGATCGTGGCTGGCCCGCAGCCCGGCGGCGAGGGCCATGAGCGCGTGCTGCACCTCCAGGGGGTCGTACCCGCGGCGGACCCGGGTGAACGGACGCTCGAGGACCGCCTCGGGATCGATCGCCTCGGCGGCGTCGTCGTCCGCGTCGTGTGCCACGTCGGGGATGGTAGCGACGCCTCAACCGCCCGCCGGGACGCCCTGGGCCTGGACGGCCTCCGCGCCGCCCCCGATGGTCGACAGCACACGGAGCGCATCGTCGATCGTGTCGACCGGCTCCACCCGCATGTCGCCGGCGAACTCCTTCGCCTGCTCGTACTCGCTGCTCGGCACGAGGAACAGCTGGGCGCCGGCCCGACGCACCGCCACCGTCTTCTGGGGGACCCCGCCCACCGGGCCCACGTTGCCCTCGAGGTCGATGGTGCCGGTGGTGGCGATGCGCTGCCCGCCGGTGATGCTGTCGGGGGTGAGCACGTCCATGATGCCGAGGGTGAACGCCAGCCCCGCCGACGGCCCCCCGACCTGCCCCGAGTCGATCGTGACGTCGACCGGGAAGTCGAACTGGAGGTCCCGGGTGCCGAGCTGGATGCCGAGCATCGGGGCGTTGGGGTCCTCGGGGCGGGATGCCAGCGAGGTGTAGGTCGTGATCGGGTCGTCGATGCCCGGGCGTTCGAGCACCAGCTGGACCTCGTCACCCGGGCGCTTCGACTGGACCAGGGCCACCAGCTCGTCGGCGACGGTGATCGGCCGGCTGTCGGCGCCGATGATCACGTCGCCCGGCGCGAGCACCGCATCGGCGGGGACGTCGGGCGACACGGTGAACACGATCGCCCCGGTACCGCTGATCGGGACCTCGTAGCCCAACTCGTCGAGCGCGACGGCGGTGGCCTTGTCCTTCGAGCTGGTCATGTCCTGGAGGTTCGCCTGCCGGTTCTCCTCCTCGCTCTGCCCACCGAGGATCACGTCCTCGTCGACCACCTCGACGGTGGGGTCGAGCCAGCCGATGACCGCCTGGAGGGCGGTGGCGTGACGCAACGACACCGTGGTGAACCCCACCTCCCCGCCGTCGCTCGGGTAGCTGGGTGCGCCGCTCACCTCGATCAGCGGCTCGGTCGACCGCACCGATCCCGGCGACAGGAGGAAGTAGGGCACGCGCACGAACGCGGCGGCGACCACCCCCGCGGCGAGCAGGGTCACGAACCCACCGAGCACCCACCACGCCCGCCGGCGGCGAGGGGCATGGTCGGTGGGCGGTACGATCGGGTCGGATGCTTCCACGGAGGTCCTGACGTGCGACAGTCGCCCGACAGCCTGCCACGGGACGACGTCCGCCCCACCGCGGTGGTCCTCGGTGCCACCGCCCTCGGCGTCGGCCTCGTGGTGTTCGTCGTCCGGGTGGCCCTCGGCTCGGCGACGGGGTGACCGCCATCCCCGACCGTTCGCTCGCCGACCGCGCCGCCCGTCGACGGCGCGTCGCCGTCGCCGGCCACGAGGGCGACGCCGACACCGCCCGCGCCCACCTCGACGACGACGACGGCGCCGTCCGGGCCACGGCCCTCCGTGCGCTGTGGCGGTGCGCCTCGTTGACGGCCGGCGAGCTGGCGGCCGCCGTCGACGATCCCGCCCCGGAGGTCCGGCGCACCGCGGGCGAGCTGGTGGCCGGGTGGCCCGCGGACGACGAGGCCGTGTCGGTGCTGGCGCTGCTCGACGACGCCGACGCCACGGTCGCCGAGACCGGCGCCTGGGCGGCCGGCGAGCGACTCCCCGCCGAGGCCGGCGCCCTCGAGCGCCTGCTCGGCCTCGCCACCGACCACGGGGACGCCCTGGTGCGCGAGGCGGCGGTGGCCGCCCTGGGCAGCATCGGCGACGAGCGCGCGCGGCCGGTGATCCTCGCCGCCCTCCACGACAAGGCCACGGTGCGCCGGCGGGCGGTCATCGCGCTGGCCCCCTTCGACGGGCCCGAGGTCGACGCCGCCCTCGAACGGGCCCGCCACGACCGCGACGCCCAGGTGCGCGCCGCCGCCGAGGACCTCCTGTTCGACGGTGGGCCCGACCGCTGACGCCCGGCCTCAGGCGGGGAAGTCGGGGGGACGCTTGGCCAGGAAGGCGGCAACGCCCTCCTGGGCCTCGGGGGTCTGGCTGGCCGAAGCCATCACCTCCACCGCGTAGGCGTACGCCTGGGGTTGGTCCATCCCGATCTGGGTGTGGAACGCGCGCTTGCCGGTGGCCTTCGACGCCGGGCTGCCCCGCGTGGCCCGGTGGAGCAGGTCGTGCACGGCGTCGTCGAGCTCGTCGTCGGGCACGACCCGGTTCACGAGCCCCCACGCGAGGGCGGTGGGGGCGTCGATGGCGTCGCCGGTGAGGGCCAGCTCGAGGGCCTGCTTGCGGGGCACCGACCGGCCGATGGCGACCATCGGGGTGGTGCAGAACCAGCCACCCTTGCCGCCCGGCGCGGCGAAGCCGGCCGACGCGGCAGCGACGGCGAGGTCGCACGTGGCGACGAGCTGGCAGCCCGCCGCGGTGGCCAGGGCGTGGACGCGGGCCACCACCACCTGGGGGACCGACTGGATCGTGACCATGAGCTCGGTGCAGGTCTCGAGCAGCCGCTTCACCGACGCCAGGTCGGCCCCCGCCAGGTCGGCGAAGTCGTGGCCGGCGGAGAACACCGGGCCGTCGGCGGCCAGCACGATGCCGCGGGCGTCGCCGTCGCCCACCGAGCGGAAGGCGTCGAGCAGCTCGCCGAGGTGCTCGAGCGACAGCGCGTTGCGCTGGGCCGGACGGGACATGGCGATGGTGGCGAACGGACCGTCGCGCTCGACGCGGATGCACCGGTAGGACTTCCCCATCCCGTCGTTGTACCTCACGACGGGCGGGTGTGGGCCGGGACGCGGGAGGGGCCGGCCCCGACGGGCCGGCCCCTGTCCGTGGAACGGCCCGGGGACTACTGCACGAACGAGGCGGTCTCGCCCTCGAAGCTCGTGATCTCGCCCTGGAGGTCCCAGAACTGCCCGTTGTACTGCCCGATCTGCATCTGCTCGATCGGGAACGGGTCCTCGGCGCCGTTGGTGTTGACGGTGATGCCCGGCAGGAGCAGGCCGACCTCGAGGTCGGACAGGCTGTAGGCCCTCTCCATCACCGCCTGACGGGTGAGCTCCGGTGCCGACTTGAGCGTCTCGACCAGCAGCTCGCCCATGGTCCAGCCGTAGCCGACGATGCCGTTGCTCAGGTCCTCGGCGCTGACCCCGTACTGGGCCCCGAGGGTCTCGAACTCCTGCATCGCCTCGTTGTCATCCCACTGCGGGTCCTGCGGGTCCATCAGGTAGACCGAGCTGATGACGCCCACGTTGGCGTCCTGGGCCAGGCCGACCACCGTCGACGACGTGCAGGTGGCCGAGATGTACTTGAGCGGATCCCAGCCGGTCTCCTTGATCGCGTTCAGCGCCTGCGGGCACTTCAGCGCCGTCGCCGCCAGCAGCGCGGTGTCGGCACCCGACGACGCCAGCGTGGTGATCTGGGTCTTCACGTCGGGGTCGGACGGGTTGTACTTCTGCTCGTCGATGATCTGGATCTCGGTGCCCTCGATGGCCCCGCGGAACGCGGACACGTAGCCCTCACCGAAGTCGTCGTTCTGGGCGAGGATCGCCACCTTGGCCTGTGGCTTGTTGGCCTTCAGGTAGTCGGCGAAGATCGCCGCCTCGGTCGCGTACGACGGGATCGACCCGATGAGCCACGGATAGTCCTCGGTCTCTCCCCACAGCTGCGAGCCGGTGGCCACGTAGAGGTTGGGCACGCACTGGTCGGCCAGGTCGTCGCGGATCGCCAGGTTGTTGGGCGTGCCGACCACGTTGAACATGGCGAACACACCCTCACCGTCGACCAGCTCCTGGGTGTTGGTGCGGGTCTTGTTGGGGTCGTACTCGTCGTTCTTGAGGCTCAGCTCGATCTGCTTGCCGTCGACGCCGCCGTTGTCGTTCACGTAGTCGATGTAGGCCTGGTAGCCGACCGAGATCTTGGCGAACGCCGCGAACGTGCCCGACTGCGGGAAGCTCGAGCCGATCTTGATCGTGGTCTCGTCGACGCCCTGGCTCGGCTCGTACGAGCTGCAGTTGTCGGTGTCGATGGTGAACGCCGACTCGCCACCGGCGCCGGTGGTGGCGGTGCCACCCTCGCCGCTCGACTCGTCATCGTCGCGGCCGCCGCAGGCGGCCATGATGAGGGCACCGGCGATGACGACCGCCAGGGCGCTCTTCCAGCGGGTTCCTGTACGCATGATGGGTTGCTCTCCTCTCCGGGAGGGGGTCACAGCGCCCCCTCGACTCGGTCCCCCGGGGTGACCATCTCCCCGCTCCGCCGCGCAGGGCGGGGTCATGCCGTCGACGCTAGTGGCTCCCCGGTGTCCACGGGTGGCGGCGCCTGCGACGGTGGCCCCGTCCTTCGCTTCACCCACGCCTGGACGTGCCGGGCCAAGCCGAGGATGCCGCCCGGGGCGACGATCATCAGCAGGATCAGCGAACCGCCGAAGATCACCGGTGACAGCTCCGGCGGGGCGTCGAAGTCCTCGAGCCAGACGGGCAGGAAGACCACGAGCAGGGCGCCGATGGCGGGCCCGAAGATGGTGGCGGCGCCGCCGACGACCACGGCGACCAGCAGCGTGATCGACAGGTTGATGTTGAACTGCTCCGCGCTCACGAACGGGTTGTTGATGGTGGACAGGGCGCCGGCGAGCCCGGCGAGCATGGCGCTCACCCCGAACGTGACCACCTTGTAGCCCGCCACGTTCACGCCGAGGGTCTCGGCCGCCGTCTCGTTGTCGCGGATGGAGATGATCGCCCGGCCGGCACGGCTGCGGATCAGGTTGCGCACCAGCAAGAACGCGACGGCTGCGCACCCGAGCAGCACGTAGTAGCGCCACTGGTCGTTGTCGAGTCCCGTCCAGTCGGGGGCGGTGAACTCGTCCTTGCGGGGGATGCGCTTGCCCTGGGAGCCCCCGGTGATGTCGCTGAACCGGGTGACGACGAACGGGAACACGGTGGCCAGGGCCAGCGTGACCAGCGCGAGGTACAGGCCCTCGATCCGCAGCGCCGGGAGACCGATGAGCACGCCGAGCACGAAGGCGAGCACCGCCGCCGCCGCGAACGCGCCGACGAAGGGCCAGCCGTGGTCGGCGACGAGGATGACCGAGGTGTAGGCCCCCACGCCGAAGAAGGCGCCGTGGCCGACGGAGATCTGGCCGTTGAAGCCCGTGAGCAGGTTGAGGCCGAGGGCGGCGATGGCGAAGCACAGCACCTGGTTGAGCCGGGTGACCTGGAACGACGGGAAGTACTGGGGCAGGTACAGCAGGATCGCGGCGACCACCACGAACACGCCGGCCCGGATGGCGAGCTGCTTGGGGTCCCGGTTCATACGCGCTTCACCTGCTTCTTGCCGAAGAGCCCCTGCGGCCGCACGATCAGGACGAGGAGGATGAGGACGAAGGCGGCGCCGAGCTTGAGGTCCTCACCCACGAAGTCGACGTACCCGCCGATCATGACCGTGAACACCCCGACGAGCAGGCCGCCCACGACGGCGCCGAGCGGGCTGTCGAAGCCGCCGAGGGTGGCGGCGGCGAAGGCGTAGATGAGGAGCTGGAACATGATGTTGAGGTCGAGCGTGGCCAGCTCCGACGCGTACATGGCGCCGGCCAGGGCGCCGACCGCGGCGGCCAGGCCCCACCCGAACATGAGCACCCGGCCGACCCGGATGCCGACCAGGCCCGCGGACTCGTTGTTGGAGGTGACGGCTCGCATGGCCAGGCCGAGCTTGGTCTTCTGGAACAGCAAGAACAGCAGGGCGACCTCGGCGGCGAGCACGGAGAGCACCCCGATCGCCTGGTAGCTGATGGTGGCGTTGCCGATGTCGACGCCCCCGGTGCCGAAGATCTTCGGGAAGGTGCGACCGTCGGTCCCCCAGATCCACCCGGCGAGCGCGTTCAGGGCGAGGAGGAGCCCGATCGTCACGATCACGATGGCGAGCGGGTTGCCGTGCACGTCGCCGACCGGCCGGATGAGGAGCCGTTCGATGGCCGCACCCCCGAGGAACGACACAGCCATCGACACGAGGATCGCGGCGAAGATGGGCAGGCCCCAGTCCCAGAACTGCCAGGTGAGGTAGGTGGAGAACAGGGCCATCTCGCCCTGGGCGAAGTTGACGAGCCCGGTGGCCCGGTAGATGAGCACCAGGGCCATGGCCAGCGACGCGTAGATCGCGCCCTGCTGGAGTCCGAGGAAGAGGCGGTCGAGGAACAGGTCCATGCGGTCAGTACCCCAGGTAGGCCTTGCGGACGGACTCGTCATCCCGCAGCGCCTCGGCCGTTCCGGACGTGGCGACGGCGCCGGCCTCGAGGACGTAGCCGCGGGCGGCGATGTCGAGGGCGAGGTTGGCGTTCTGCTCGACCACGAGCATCGTCGTGCCCGTGTCGCGGTTGATCTCGGCGAGGCGCTCGAACAGCTCCCGCGTCACGAGGGGGGCGAGCCCGAGCGACGGTTCGTCGAGCAGCAGGAGGTGGGGCCGGGACATGAGGGCCCGCGCGATGGCCAACATCTGCTGCTCGCCGCCGCTCATCTGGCCGGCGACCTGGTTCCGCCGCTCGGACAGCCGGGGGAAGGTCTCGTACCAGCGCTCGATGTCGCGCTCGACCTCCTTGTCCTTGCGGACGTAGGCACCGGCGCGGAGGTTGTCGGCCACGGTGAGATCGGCGATCGTGCCGCGACCCTGGGGCACGTGGGCCACCCCCAGCCGGACGATGTCCTCGGCCTTCTTGTTGGCGATCGAGGCGCCGTTGAACACGACGGAGCCCTTCACCGAGATCATCCCGGACAGGGCCCGCAACGTCGTGGTCTTGCCGGCGCCGTTGGCGCCGAGGATGACGACGACCTCACCCTCGTCGACGCGGAGGTCGAGGTCGCGCAGGACCTGGACCGGGCCGTAGCCACCGGACAGGCCTTCGGTCTCGAGCAGCGCGGTCATGTCGTCGTCCCCAGGTAGGCCTCGATCACCTTCGGGTCGTTGGCGACCTCTTGGGGGAGTCCCTCGGCGATCTTGCGGCCGAACTCCATCACCACGACCTTCTCGCTGATCGACATGACCATGTTCATGTGGTGCTCGACGAGGAGGATGGTGAGATCGAAGTCGTCGCGGAGCTTCCGGATGAGCTCGCCCAGCACCCCCACCTCGCTGTGGGTGAGCCCGCTCGCGGGCTCGTCGAGCATCAGGAGCTTGGGCTTCGACGCCATGGCCCGGGCCAGCTCGATCCGCTTGAGGGTGCCGTAGGGCAGGCCGACGCACGGGCGGTGGGCGAGCGGGGTGAGGTCGAGCCGGTCGAGCAGGGCCATCCCCTCGTCACGGATCCGCTTCTCCTCACGGCGGTTGAGGCGGAAGGGGGTGGAGACGAAGCCGCCCCGGCTCGACGACTGGGCCCCGACCATCACGTTCTCGAGCACCGACAGCCCGGGGAAGAGGGCGAGGTTCTGGAAGGTGCGGGTGATGCCGAGGTCGGCGATGCGGTGGGCCGAGTGCTCGAGCAGGTCCTGACCGTCGAAGCGCACATGGCCCTCGGTCGGCAGGTAGATCCGGCTGACCACGTTGAAGAACGTCGTCTTCCCCGCGCCGTTGGGTCCGATCAGGGCGCAGATCTGGCCGCGCTCGATGGTGAAGCTCAGCGCGTCGAGCGCGACGAGCCCACCGAAGCGCACGGAGACGTCGCTCACCTCGAGCAACGTGTCCCCCATCTTGTTCCCCCCTCGCGTCACCTCAGCCGGCCGTGGTCACGTCCGGGCGTCCATGAACATCACCTTCAGGTCGTCGAAGGCCTCGATGCAGTGCCCCGCCCCGAGGACCACGCACTCTAGAGGCGCATCCACGAGGTGGACCGGGATCTCGGTCTCCTGCTCGAGCCGCAGGTCGAGCCCGCGAAGCATGCCACCTCCGCCGACGAGATGTATTCCCTGGACGATCAGGTCCTGCGCCAGCTCCGGCGGAGCCTGCCCGAGACAGGCGATCACGGTGTCGACCATGGCCGAGACGGGCTCGTCGATGGCCTCCCGCACCTCCTCGGCCGTGAGCACCACCGTCTTCGGTAGCCCGCTCATGAGCTCCCGGCCCCGCACCTCGGCGGCGAACTCGTTCTCGGTCGGCCACGCCGAGCCGATGGTCACCTTGATCTCCTCGGCGGTGCGCTCACCGATGGCGATGCCGTACTCCCGCCGGATGTAGGTCTGGATCGAGGCGTCGATGTCGAACGAGCCGACGCGGACGGCTTCGAGGGCCACGATGCCGCCCAGGCTGATCAGCGCGACCTCGGAGGTGCCACCGCCGATGTCGATCACCATGTTGCCCAGTGGCTCGTTGATCGGCAGGCCGGCGCCGATGGCCGCGGCCATCGGCTGTTCGATGAGGTGCGCCTCGGAGGCGCCCGCCCGCTTGGCCGCCTCGATCACGGCCCGCCGCTCGACCGCCGTGATCGCCGAGGGCACGCAGATCACCACCCTCGGGCGGTTCCACCGGTTGACCCCGACCCGCTGGAGCAGCAGCCGGATCATCCGCTGGGTGATCTCGAAGTCGGTGATGGCCCCTTTGCGCAGCGGGCGCACGGCGACGATGTAGCTGGGCGTGCGCCCGATCATCTGCCACGCCTCGTGCCCCATGGCGAGCACGTCCTGGGTGCGGCTGTTGAGGGCGATGACGGACGGCTCGTTGAGCACGATGCCGTCACCCCGCGCGTACACGAGGGTGTTGGCCGTGCCCAGGTCGATGGCGAGGTCGCGTGCCAGGGGTCAGGACCTTCCCGCCGAGCGCGAGCTGCCGGGCAGCTCGTCGGTGCCACCCTCCGGGGATGGACCGGGTTCGTCGGGGCCCTTCCCGCTCTCGGTGGTTCGGGCGGACCGGCGCCGACGGGACGGGCCCGCTCCCGGCTCGCGCCCGAGGGCGCGCATCTCACGTTGGAAGTCGTCGACGCTCGACATCGAGCTCTTCGGCTGTCGCGACCGCAGCCACAACAGGATCGAGCCGACGATGCTCAGCCCGACGGCCGCGAGCAGGAACGCTGCGTTCCCCACGTCAGCCCCCCTTCCCGACGGGCCGGCCAGGCCCTCGGTCCCGAGCAGCGCGAGGAGGCTCGATCGGATGGGCGTCGAGACCCCAGTCGACCCCTCCCCGCCAGTGCTCTCGCTTCCAGATCGGCACGGTGGCCTTGAGGGCGTCGATGGCGAACCGGGCGGCAGCGAAGGCCTCCGGGCGGTGGGGAGCCGACGCGACGACCACCACCGACGACTCGCCCACCGCGACGGCGCCGGTGCGGTGGAGCAGCACCAGTCGACCCACCTCGGGCCAACGGGCCCGCACCTCGGCGACGATCGCCGCGAGCCGGGGCTCGACCTGCTCGGCGTAGGCCTCGTACTCGACCAGCGTGACCCCGTCGCGGTCGTCGGCGTGATCGCGTGCCGTGCCGGCGAAGGACACGACCGCGCCGCAGTCGGGCCGCACCGCCCAGTCGACGGCGGCGCCGACGGGCAGCGGCGCCTCGGTCAGCCCCACCCAGTGGTCGAGATCGGTGGGCGGTGCGAGCGGGCGCGACGTCGAGATCGGAGGCGTCACGACACAATGCTACTGACGAGCGGCTCCGGTTCGGGAATACCCGCACCCACCGTCGGCTGCGGGGCCGCGGTCGCGAGCGGGAGGCCCGTCACTAGTCTGCACCGACGTGCCCCACGACGACGAGCCCGACGACGCCTTCGGGGCACCCCTTCCTCCCGACGACCGCCTGTGGCGCCACCCGTCGGAGCTGGGCCCGGCCGGCGCCGCCGCGCCCGTCACGATCGTCGCCGCACCGGCGCGCGGTCCGGCGCTGCTGACCACCGCGCTCGTCGCCGGGTTGGTCGGCGTGGCCGCCACCCTCGCCGTGCTCACCCTCACCGGGGCCCTCGACGCCTCGACGGGGCCGACGGCGGTCGAGACCGTGCAGATCGAGTCGCCGAAGAACCCCAACGCCTCCGACCTGTCGATCGCCGACCAGGTCATCCCCGCCGTCGTGGCCGTCCGGGGTGCCGGTCCGACCACGCTCACCTCGGGCGCCGGCGTGGTGTTCCGCACCGACGGCTACGTCCTCACGACCTCCGACGCCGTCGACGGGGCCTTCGTCGTCGACGTCACCCTCCACGACGGACGCACGGCGACGGCGTCGATCGTCGGCGTCGACGCCGAGACCGACCTGGCGGTGCTCAAGGTCGACCCCGCGGCGATCGACCGGACCGAGTTGGCCGCCGCCACCATCGGCCGTCCGGCCGCCCTCGAGCTCGGCGAGCGAACCATCGCGGTGTGGCCCCGGGCCACCCGAGCCGCAGGGAGCGACGAGGACGGCGACCCCGACCCGGAGGCGTCGACGGTCAGCGTGGGCCTGGTGAGCGGCCTCGACCAGCGGGTCGACGACACGACGGCCGGGCCCCTCCACGACATGATCCAGACCTCTGTGCGCCTCGCACCCGACGTCACCGGGGCACCGCTCATCGACAGCTCCGGCGCGGTCATCGGCATCGTCACCCGCCGAGGACTCGACGCCGAGCGCGCCGAGCGAGCCATGAAGGACGGCGACACCCTCGTGTCCCGGTTCGCGACCCCCGTCGACTACGCCAAGTCCGTCGCCGACCAACTGATCGCCGACGGCCGGGTGGCCCACGTCTGGCTCGGCGTCGAGGGCAAGGACCTCGACGACCGTGAGATCGACCGGCTCGGACGCGGTGCCGCCGGCATCGTGCAGGTCGGCGACGGCAGTCCCGCGGCCGAGGCCGGCCTGGCGACCGGTGACCTGGTGGTCGGCGTCGACGACGCCGAGGTCACGTCGATGTCGGAACTGGTCGTGGCCCTGCGCTCCCACCGCCCGGGCGAGACCGTCTCGGTGCGGTTCTACCGCGACGGCGAGGAGCAGATGACCCTCGCCACCCTCCGGGAGCGCACGAGCTAGCCACGGCGCGCGCGCCGGATGAGCACCACGACGCCGGTCACGACGGCGACGGCGACGGCGCCGACTGCCGCCAGGGACAGCTCCTGGCGGGTGCGGGGGTTCATCCCCCGCCACGCCCCGACCTCGTCGGCGGCCACGAAGGCCTCCTCGTTGGTGTGGGTGGGCTCCCAGCCCTCGGCCCGGAGCCGGTCGTTGGCCACCACCCACGAATGGTCGACGGCAGCCGCCGCGGCCGCGGTGGGAGCGACGGCGCGGCTGCGCCACGCGAGCAACGGCTCGGTCAGGGCCGGCGGCAGGCCGTTCAGCGGTGCCGGTCCCGCCAGCGCGGCCAGGGCGTCGGGGGTGAGCCAACCGTCGGGGGCCACGTTGTAGGCCCCGTCGAGGCGGCGACGGCGGGCGAGGTCGACGGCCCCGGCCACGTCGTCGAGGTGCACGAACTGCAGCGGGGCCTCGGCTCGGCGGACGCGCATCCCCGTGCCGTGCCACGGCGACCGGGACAGCCACTCGGCCCGGTCGCGGGCCACGGCGATCGCCGGTCGCAGCACGGCCACCGTCGCTCGAGGGTGGCCGGCCCGCCACTCGTTCGCCATCGCCTCGAGTTGGCCGAGCCCGACCGCGTAGGGCAGGTCGGGGTCGGGCCGCAGGGCGGTGTCCTCGGTGAGGGGCACCGGGTTGTTGGGCCACGCGCCGTACACGAGGGCGCTCGACAGCACCACGACGGTGCGCACCGCCGACGCCGCCTCGAGCAACCGTCGGGCCGACGCCAGGTCGACGCCGGTGCGGCCGGAGCCGTCGAGGTCGTCGGCCGAGCCGGGCGCCGGCGAGCCGAGCAGCACCAGGGCATCGACCCCCTCGAGGAGCCGCTTGGCCTGGTCGGCGTCGGCGGGCAGGGGCGTCGGCTCGGTGTCGACGGGGGGCACCTCGTCGGCGGCGACGGCGGCCACGACCCGCCCCACGCCGGGGTCGCGGAGGAGGAGCTGGGCGACGCGGCGGCCCACGGGACCGCCGGCGCCGGTCATCACGACGTTCTCGGGCACCCGCCCATGATGCCCCACCGGGTCGGCTCCGCATCCGGCGAGCCGACCCGGCATCGGGTGCGAGGTCGGTTACGGGTGACACCTGCCTACGATGCGGGGGTGAGCGATGACCTGCCCGGCGACCCCGGCCCCGCCGACGATCCGTTCAAGGGCCTGCCGATCTTCGGCGATCTCGCCAAGCTGTTCCAGCAGCAGGGTCCGATGAGCTGGGACACGGCTCGGCAGCTCGCCCACGCCGTCGCCACCGAGGGCGCCACCGAGGGCAACGTCGACCCGGTCGAGCGGATGAAGATCGAGCAGCTGGCCAGGGTGGCCGAGCTCCACGTCGGCGAGGCCACCGGGCTGACCGTGTCCCCCACCGGCCGAGGGGTCTCGATCCTCCCCGTCACCCGCAGCCAGTGGGCCCAGCGCTCGCTCGACGCCTACCGCCCGCTGTTCGAGCGGCTGGCCGGGTCGCTCCAGGGCCCGACCGAGGTCGCGTCCCCGGAGCCGGCAGCCACCGATCCGATGGGCTGGATGGCGCCGATCATGCAGATGATCGCCCCGATGATGCTGGGCATGACCGCCGGCAGCATGGTCGGCCACCTCGCCCGCCGGGCGTTCGGCCAGTACGACCTGCCCATCCCCCGGCCCCCCGGCGACGAGCTGATGCTGGTGGTCGCCAACGTCGACGAGTTCGGCGGGGCGTGGAGCCTGCCGATCGACGACCTCCGCCTCTGGGTGTGCCTGCAGGAGGTCACCACCCACGCCGTGCTGTCGGTGCCCCACGTCCGCACCCGCCTCGGTGACCTGCTCGACCGCTACCTCGCCGGGTTCGAGCCCGACGCCTCGGCCCTCGAGGACCGACTCGGCACCGTCGACCTCGACCCCGGCGGCCTGCCCGACATGCAGGCGCTGTTCGGGGACCCCGAGGTCCTGCTCGGTGCCATGCAGTCGCCGCTGCAGCGCGAGCTCCTCCCCCAGCTCGAAGCCCTGGTGGCCGCCGTGGTCGGCTACGTCGACCACGTGATGGACGACATCGGGAGCCGGCTCGTCTCGTCCTACGGCATGGTCACCGAGGCGGTCCGCCGACGGCGGGTCGAGGAGTCGTCGTCCGACCGGTTCGTCGAGCGCCTGTTCGGCCTCGAGCTGACCCCGGCGCAGTACGAGCGGGGTGTGCGCTTCGTCGAGGGCGTGGTCGAGCGGGCCGGCGCCGAGGGCCTCACCCGCCTGTGGGAGGCCGAGCGGACCCTGCCCACGCCGGCCGAGGTGGATGCACCCGGTCTCTGGCTGGCCCGCATCGAGCTGCCCGGCGAGGAACCCCCCATCCCCTGACCGAAGGAGTGGCGGGCACGATGCTCAGGCGTCGTCGGCCGGTCGCCAGGACGGCTCCGGATAGGCCGGCTCCGGCTCGTCGGGCCAGGTCGACGGGTCGAACGGCAGCACTTGCTGCTCGCCCTCGTCGTCCCCGTCGTGGTGGGCGTCGTCGTCCTCATCGGCAACCGGGGTCCCGGTGGCCGGGCGCCCGACGACCGTCGTGGCGTCGGCGCCGAGCGGGGTGAGCTCGGGCTCCTCGTCCTCGAGGGCGGTGCCCGTGAACACGGCCGGCCACGGGCGGTCGTCGGTGCCCGACGGTGGGGCCGTCGGCCGGGGCGCCGGGCGGTGGGTGGGGCCCGGCTCGGCGATCTCGGTCGGCTCGTCGGACAGCGAGCGGGACACGAACCCCGGTGGCGGCGCCCACGCGGAGGTGGTGGTGTCGGCCCCGGCGGCCGACCGGGCCCAGCTGCGCCCGTCGGGTGGTGGCAGAGGTGGTGACGGACGAGCAGGCGGCGTCACGGCACCCGTTCCGGCGTCGCCTCCGGGGGCCGACGGCGGCGGCGGGGAGGCGGGGGACGCACCCGCACCCGCCTCCCCCACCGCCTCGACGGAGGTCGGCGATCGCGGCGAGGGGGATGGCGGCGGCGGGGACGGCGTCGCGCTCCGGGCCACCGCTCGACGCCGGAGCCCGAGCAGCCACCGGCGCGACGTGGCCGCCGGCGGCAGGTGCCCCTGGCGGATCCGCGACTGGCCGAAGGCGTACGAGGCGGCGGCGAAGGCGGCCACGACGGCGACGGCGAGGAAGCCGGCGGGAGCAGGGATGGGCACGACCACGGGGATCAGCGCGCCGATCACCCACACGAGCTGGAACCGGGTCTCGAACCGGGCGAAGGACCGGCCGCGGTTGGCATCGGGGGCGTCGCGCTGGACGATGGCGTCGAACGCCTGCTTGGCCGAGCTCGACGTCGCCCCGACGACGAACGACAGGAGGGCGGCGGCGACGAGCCCGCCCATCAGCGCGGTGACCACGCCGGCGGCGGCGGCGACGACGAGGTTGCCGAGCAGGATGCGCTCCTCGGTGAGCCGCCGGCGCAGGCGTGGGGCCAGCACGGCACCGATGAAGAAGCCGAGTTGCGCCGTGGCGGCCACGAACCCCAGGTGCCACAGCGGCGCGTCCTCGTCCTTGAAGTCGAACGCCAGCATGAACGCGAGGAACCCGACGATGCCCCGCACGAGGCCCATGGCCGACGCCGCGAGGAAGATGCCGGCGCTGCGGAGCTCCTCTCGCTCGGCCGGCCCGGGCGCCTCCTCGGCGACCACGACCCGGGGCAGCTGCAGGGCGAACACGGTGCCGACCGCGAACACGATCGCGCCGAGGCCGAGCGTCCACCCGGCGCCGCCGACCTTGAGGAGGAGGCCGGCGGGCAGCACGGCGACGACCACGGCGATGGCCGACAGCACCGTGAGCTTCGAGTTGGCCTCGACCAGCTCCTCGTCGGAGCGCACGGTGGTGGGGACGACCGCGCTCTTCGAGATGGTGTAGGCCTTCCCGAGCACGAGCATCCCGAACGCCTCCGGGTAGAAGAGGATGCTGTCGAGGTGGCGGACGACGAGGAAGCACAGCACCGCCCGCAGGCCCATCGACCCGACGATCACCCACCGGCGGCCGCCCTTGATCCGGTCCAGCGCCGGGCCGATCAACGGCGCCGCCACCGCGAAGGGGGCGATGGTCAGCAGCAGGTAGAGGGCGACCCGCCACCGCGCCGAGTCGAAGTCGAGGGAGAAGAACACCGACCCGGCCAGCCCGATGGCGAAGATGGCGTCGCCGGCCACGCCCAGGGCGTGGGTGCGGGCCAACCGGGAGAACGGCGACGTGGCGAACGGGTGCCGGGGGTCCCGGGCACCCGGGATCCCGAACGCAGGACGCGCACGAGCCCCCGCCGATGCGGTCCCTGTCGGCCTGCTGCGCACCGGAGCCATGGTAGGGGGGCCGTCGCGTCGATTCGCCCCACCCACGCCTACGTGCGAGGCGCCTCGTACTTGTAGCCGAGGCCGCGGATCGTGACGATCCGCACCGGCGACGCCGGATCCTCCTCGATCTTCCCCCGGAGCCGCTTGACGTGGACGTCGAGGGTCTTGGTGTCGCCGACGTAGTCGGATCCCCACACCCGGTCGATGAGGGTGTCGCGGGTGAGCACCCGACCGGCGTTCTCGAGCAGCAGGGCCAGCAGCTCGAACTCCTTGAGCGGGAGACGCACCTCCTCGCCCCGGACGGTCACCTCGTGGCGCTGGTGGTCGACCGTGACGTCGCCGACGCTGACGACGTCGTCGGAGGGCAGCGCGGCGGCGCCCTCGTCGTCGCGCCGACGGCGGAGCACGGCGCGCATCCGGGCCACCAGCTCCCGCAGCCGATAGGGCTTGGTGACGTAGTCGTCGGCGCCGACCTCGAGCCCGACGACGGTGTCGATCTCGGAGCCCTTGGCCGTCACCATGATGATGGGGACGTTGGACCGGCCCCGCAGCTGACGACACACGTCGATGCCCGAGACCTTCGGCAGCATGACGTCGAGCAGCACGAGGTCGGGTTGGAGGTCGTCGAACACGGCCAGGGCCTCGGCCCCGTCCTTGGCGACGCTGACGTCGAATCCCTCCCGCTTGAGGCCGACGGTGAGGGCGTCGACGAAGGAGTCCTCGTCCTCGACGAGGAGTACGGAGGTGGCAGCGGTCATCTCGTTCCGTTTCTCCACCGACCCCGGGCACCGGCGGCACCCGGGGGGCGATGGACGATCGTGGCTCCGGCGGACACGACCCGGCTTCCCCTCACCCGGCCTGAGCGGTGCCGGCACCGCCCGGGATCTGTGCGGCGCCGGCCGACGGCAGGGCCACGGGCCCCGACGCGGTGGGCAGCCTCAACGTGAACGTGGACCCGCGCCCGAGACGGGACGACACGCGCACCGAGCCCTCGTGGTTGTGCACCACGTGGCGCACGATGGCCAGACCGAGGCCGGTGCCGCCGGTGCGGCGGCTCCTCGCCTGGTCGACGCGGTAGAACCGTTCGAACACCCGCTCGAGGTCGCGGGACGGGATCCCGATCCCGTGGTCGGTGACCGACACCTCGACGGCGGTGCCGTCGGTGGACGCGTCGACCTCGATCGTCGACCCGGGGTCGGAGTACTTCACCGCGTTGTCGAGCAGGTTGTAGAGGGCGGACACGAGCTGGCGCCGGTCGCCGAAGATCGCCAGTCGGGGCGTGACCTCGGCGGTGGCGATCTCGATCTCGGCCTGCTCGGCGGCCGGACGGATGCGCTCGACCGCCTCGGCGACGACGACCTGCACCGGCACCGGCGAGCGGTCGGGCAGCTCGCCGCTCTCGATGCGCGACAGCTCGAGGAGGTCCTCGATGGTGCGGCCGACGCGGAAGGCCTCGGTCTGGATGCGCCCGGCCAGACGGCGTCTCACCTCGTCGTCGTCCTCGAGGGCGAGCGTCTCGGCCAACAGGCCGAGGGCGCCGACCGGCGTCTTGAGCTCGTGGCTGATGTTGGCCACGAAGTCGCGCCGAACCTGTTCCAGCCGACGCCGCTCGCTGATGTCCTCGATGACCGCCAGCGCCCCGGTGCCGAGCGGTGAGGGCAGCGGCGTGGTGGTGATCACCAGCGTGCGCCGCGGCGGGCCGAACAGGTCGAGGGTGCGGTGGCCGGGGCGGCCCTCGATGGCGTCGCCGATCAGCTCGGCGACGGCCGCCTCGACCAGCGCGTCGGCGTGGCGGGCCGACGAGAAGGTCTGGCCGACGGGGTTGCGGTAGGCCTCGGCCCCCTGCTCGTCGGCGACCACGACGCCGAGGGCGACGGCGTCGAGGGCGCGCTCGAGGCGCTCGTGGGCGAGCTCCCGGTCGGCGGCGTCGACGTCGCGCTGGTCGAGTGCCCGGCGGAGCCGGCCGAGGGCGGCGTCGAGGTCGCCGACGTCGGGCTCGACCGGGCCGCCGGCGACCTGGGCGGCCAGTCCGACCACGCGGTCGATGGTGCGGCGCCGCTCGACCGCGACCCACGCCGTCGCCGCGACCAGCGCGGCCAACCCGACGAGGACGGCGACCACCAGCGCCACGACGTCACCCGGTGCCGAGGTCTGAGGGGCTGGGCTCGACCTCAGCCGCGAGGTCGGATCGGTGGATGCCCTCCTGCACCTCGGCCCGCGCCCGCAGGCGCGCCGCACCGCTGTGCTCGGGCAGCCAGCCCGTCACCATGTACTCGACGCGGGTGCCGATGTTCACCGCGTGGTCGCCGATGCGCTCGTAGTACCGCCCGATGAGGGCGAGCTGGACCGCCGCCTGCAGGTCGATGGTGCCGTCGTGGTGCGAGTGGAAGATGGCCTCGATGTAGTCGGTGTGCAGCTCGTCGAGGGCGTCGTCCATGTCGTCGAGGGCGGCGGCGAGGCTGGCGTTGTGCTCGACGTAGGCGTCGATCGAGAGCTTGAACAGCCGCGACGCCTCCTCGCTCATGCGCTCGATGAGGCCCCGCAGCCTCGGGTCGTACTCGCACCCGTAGATGCGCCTCGCCCCCTTGGCCACGTTGATCATCAGGTCGGCCGACCGCTCGATCTCGCTGGTGAGCCGGATGGCGGTGACGATCGACCGGAGGTCGGTCGCCATGGGCTGCTGGAGGGCCAGCACGTGGTAGCAGTGGTCCTCGATCTGGATGGCGAGGGTGTCGACGATGTCGTCGTCCTCGATGAGGGCCTGCGCCCCTTCCAGGTCGTTGGTGAGCAGCACCTCGGTGCCGCGGGGGATGAACTCGGTGGTGAGGGCGGCCAGGCGGACGATGTCGTCGCGCATGTGGTCGAGCTCTTGATGGAAGGTCTTGCGCTGCTCGGGCATCGGTCCTCTCCGGCCTCAGCGAACCTCGGCGGCGAGGTAGCGCTCGTCGCCGGTGGTCAGGTACTGGATGCGCCTCCCCAGGATGGTGGCATGGTCGCTGATGCGCTGGAGCGAGTGGCCGACGGTGTTGGCCCGCAGGGCGGCCCGCACCGCGTCCTCGCCGACGAGGCCGAGCAGCGCCTCGGTGAGGCGGTCGGCGGTCAGGTCGAGAGCCGTGGCCCCGCCCGCCACCTCGCTGGCCAGGGCGAGGTCGTCGGTGGCCCACGCCCGCAGGGCGTCGCGGAAGCGCTCGAGGGCGCGATCGGCCATCACCTGCAGGATGTCGAAGATGCCGGGGTGGGCGGCGAGGAGGGGCTGGTCGTCGACCACCTTCACCACCCGGAGCGACAGGTCGCCCACCCGCTCGAACTCGCCCGTGACCCGGATCACGGACACGACGAGCCGCAGGTCATGGGCCATGGGGGCCTCGCGGGCCAGCACCAGGTAGCAGTGCTCGGTGAGCGAGACGTTGATGGCGTCGATCTCGTCGTCGGCGCGGAGCGCCATCTCGGCGATGCCGGCGTCGCCGGTGGTCAGGACCTCGCGCATACGCTCCAGGTTCTGGTCGACGAGGACACCCATCATCTCGGTCTGGAGCTTGAGCTCGTTGAGCTCGGCCGCGTAGTGCAGACGGAGGGGCCGGCCGTCGTCAGCCGAATCGGCCGGTGACATAGTTCTCCGTGCGCTCGTCGGACGGGTTCGAGAAGATCTTCTCGGTCGTGTCGTACTCGACCAGCAGGCCGGTGCGGGTGTCGCTCTCGGGGTTCACCTCGGTGGTGAAGAACGCCGTGCGGTCACTGACCCGGGCGGCCTGCTGCATGTTGTGGGTCACGATGATGATCGTGTACTCGGTCTTGATCTCCTGCATGAGGTCTTCGATGCGGGCGGTGGCGATGGGGTCGAGGGCCGAGCACGGCTCGTCCATCAGCACGACCTCCGGATCGACCGCAATGGCCCGGGCGATGCAGAGCCGCTGCTGCTGACCACCCGAGAGACCGAGCGCGGAGTCCTTGAGACGGTCCTTCACCTCGTCCCACAGCGCCGCCCCCCGCAGCGCCTTCTCGACGAGGTCGTCCATGTCGCCCTTGATGCCGGCGATCTTCGGGCCGAAGGCGATGTTGTCGTAGACCGACTTCGGGAACGGGTTGGGCTTCTGGAACACCATCCCGATGCGACGACGCACCTCCACCGGGTCGACCTGCGGATCGTAGAGGTCGACCCCGTGGTACAGGATCTGGCCGTCGATCCGCGCCGTCTCGATGAGGTCGTTCATCCGGTTGAAGCACCGCAGCACGGTGGTCTTCCCGCAGCCCGACGGCCCGATGAACGCGGTGATCTCCCTCTCGCGGATCGGGACGTCCACGTTGCGCACGGCCCGGAACTCGCCGTAGTAGACGTCGAGGTCGCGGACGTCGAACACGATCCTCGGCGGCGGCCCGGTGTCCAGCTCCGCGCGTGCTTCGGGACCGGCGATGGTCACGCCGGGGCCGGCGGCGGTGGCGTTGTCGGACATCAGCCCTGCCTCTTTCGCTCGTACTTGTTGCGGAGGACGATGGCGGCGGTGTTGGCCAACAGCACCACGACCAGCATCACCACGATGGCGGCGGCGGTCAACGCCTGGAACCCGGACTTCGCCTCACCCGCCCAGTCGGTGATGATGGTCGGCATGGCGATGAAGCCCTCGCGCAGCTGGGTGACGTCGAACCACGAGGAGTCGGTGCCCAGACGGCCGAGCACGGCCCCGACCAGCAGGAGCGGGGCGGCCTCGCCGAGGGCGCGAGCCAGGGCCAACACCGTGCCCGTCAGGATGCCCGGGGCGGCATACGGCAGGACGTGGTGGCGGATGACCTCCCAACGGGTCGCCCCGACCCCGAAGCCGGCCTCGCGGATGCCGCTCGGCACGGCGCGGATCGCCTCGGCCGAGGTGATGATCACGATGGGGAGGACGAGGATGGCGACGGTGATGCCGCCCGCCAGCAGCGACTTGCCCCCGGTGATGCCGGCGAGGGCCTTCACGAACACCGCGAAGCCGAGGATGCCGAACACGATCGACGGCACGCCGGCGAGGTTTCGGATCGTGGTGTCGATGGTCTTCGTCAGCCGGTTGTGCGGCGCGTACTCCTCGAGGTAGAGGCCGGCGCCGATCCCGACGGGGAAGGCGAACAGCACTACGACCACGCCGATCCAGAACGAGCCCTTGAGCGCCTGGCTGATGCCGGCCTTCGCGGGATTCGAGTTCGTGGTGCCCGTCAGGAAGTCGCCGAGCCGCTCGGACAGGACGGGCCAGCCCTCGACCAACTGCGTGGTGAGGAGCACGACCAGCACGGCGAGCGAGAGGAACAGGCAGATCTGGAGGGTCAGCTTGAACACCAGGCTGCCCACGTGGGTGCGCTGGCGGGTGATGGCCTGCGTGATCTCCGCCGCGGTGCGGCCCCCGCTGCCGATGGTGGAGGTGACGGTGGTCATGGGCCAGCCCTCAGTAGACCTGTCGCACGCGGCGCACGAACCGGTCGGCGACCAGATTCAGGCCCAGGGTGAACAGGAACAACAGCAGCCCGACGAAGAAGAGGCTCTGGAACGCCAGGCCGGACCCGGCCACCTGGTCGGTGCCCCGGGCCTGGGTCGCCATCGCCGCGGTCATGGTCAGGCCCTGTTCGAGCGGGTTGACGGTGAACAGCGCGCCACCACCCCCGCCAGCAGCGATCAGCACCACCATGGTCTCGCCGATGGCACGCGAGATGGCGAGGATGAACGCGGCGACCAAGCCGGAGACGGCGGCGGGGAGGACGACTCTGACCACGACCGTCATCTTCCGGGCGCCCATGCCGTACGCGCCCTCGCGGAGCGCCTGGGGCACCGAACGCATGGCGTCCTCGGACACCGAGGCCACGAGGGGCACGGTGAGGATGCCCACGCCGATGGCCGCAGAGAGCAGGTTGAGCTGGGAGGCATCCTCGAAGATCCTGCGGATCACGTCGGGGGCGATGACCGTCAGGGCGAAGAAGCCGAGCACCACCGACGGGATGCCGGCGAGGATCTCGAGGATCGGCTTCAGGGTCCGTCGGACGCGGGGCGTGGCGTACTCGGAGAGGTAGATGGCGGCGCCGAGCCCGATCGGTCCGGCGATCACCATGGCGATGATCGCCACGAGCAGGGTGCCGACGAAGAGGGTCTTGAGATCGAACCGGTCCCGACGGGGGAACCAGCCCTCTGTCCAGAGGGTGCTGTAGTCGACCTCGGAGATGAAGCGCCACGCCTCGCCGACGAGGCTCACGATGATGAGCAGGCTGATCACGATCGAAAGCGAGGCCATGAAGAACAGCACGACGCGCACCTGTGCGTTGCGGCGCCGCCGACCGGGTGACCCCTGGAGGTCGTCGATGGTCATGCCCGGCGGTGAGTCGAGGGTCGAGGTCAATGCGGTACCTGTCGGTGACGATGCTCGGGGTCCGTCGGGGAGGCGGACCGGGTGGACGCGGCCATGCACGCCCACCCGGTCTCTTCGTGCCCGACGAACCTACTCGGCGACCTGCGTGCCGGTCGTCTGATCGGCCCAGATCTGGCGGGTCGCCTCGACCCGATCGGTCGGCAGCGGGACGTAGCCGACCTCCTCGACGGCGGTGACGAGGCCCTCGTCGGTGAGGTAGAAGTCGACGTAGGAGCGCAGGGCTTCGCTCTCGTCGGCCTTGGCCTTGTTCACGTAGATGTACAGCGAGCGCGACAGCGGGTAGGAGCCGTCGGCGATGGTCTCGATCGACGGGGCGACACAGCCGTCCCCACCATCGATCTCGATCTCCTTCACCTGGTCGCCGGCCTCCTCGGCGAAGGCGAACCCGACCCAGCCGAACGACGAGTTGCTGGCCTCGATCCCCTGCAGGATGGCGTTGTCGTTCGCCTGCGACGTGTAGTCCGGTCGGGTCGAGCCGGCCTGGTCCTCGGTGATGGCACCGGCTTCGACGCGGGTCTCGGCCACGTCGGCGAGGGCGAGCTCGATGAAGGCGTCGTAGGTGCCGGATTCCGTACCGGGCGCCGTGATGTCGAGCCGGGCATCGGGGAACTGGGTGGTGGACCCGAGCTCGGTGGCGAGCGCTTGGGCGTCGGTCCAGTTGCTCTTGCCCTGCGACTCCGGGCCGACGAGGGCATACATGTCCTCGAGGGTCAGGCACTCGACGCCCTCGTTGGCGGGATTGGTGAGCACCGTGATGCCGTCGAAGGCAACCTCGAGCTCGATGAACTCGACGCCGGCGGCCTCGCAGTCGGCGATCTCTTCTTCCTTGATCGGGCGGGAGGCGTCGGAGATGTCGGTCTCACCAGAGCAGAACAGCTTGAATCCGTCGCCCGTGCCGGGCCCGTCGACGGTGATCTCGACGTCGTTGCCGGCCTCCTCGAAGAGCTCCGCGACCCGGGTCGAGATGGGCTGGACGGTCGACGAGCCCGAGACGTTGATCGAGCCGGAGACGCTGCCGCCACCGCTCGTGCCCTCGGTCTCGGTGCTGCTGTCGTCATCGCTGCTGCACGCAGCACCGGCGAAGGCGAAGACGGCGAGGATCGCCACCAGCCAGGCCAGGCGGGGATGTCGTGAACGCAAGGTGAATCTCCTTGGAGCAATGGATGAACGGCCGCTTCCCTGAGCGACCCGACCAGAACCTAGGCAGCCGAGGTGGAGCGCAGATCGCGACTTGGTGAACGGCCGGTGAACCAGGCCCGAACTCTGGGCGACCGGTTCGCGCCGGGTCAGGGGCCCCCGCCGGATGCTCGACGGCCGGCCGCCCACGACCGGCAGAAGGCGAGGCGCTCGGCCGCCGGCGGATGGCTCGCCCGCCACCGCTGCCACCGTCCGGGGTCGAGGTCGGCCAGGTTCTTCACGTGCAGGCGTCGCAGCATCTCGGCCATGGCGTCCGGTCGGCCCAGGAGGTCGAGGGCGTCGAGGTCGGCCTCGCGCTCGTGGACCCGGGACACCCAGGCCGTCACCAGCCCCAGCCCGATGCCGGCCACCTGCACGACGAGGATCAGCAGCGGCAGCCCGGCCGGGTCGCCGATGCCCGACACGCCGGCCGCCTCGAACGGCCACGACCACGAGGCGAAGGCGCGGAGCACCAGGGCGACGACGAGGCTGATCCCGGCGACCAGCGGGATCTGCTGGCGGAGGTGGTGCCGACGCCAGTGCCCGAGCTCGTGGGCGACGACCTGTTCGACCAGCTCGGGCGGGTGCTCGAGGATCGTGTCGAACAGCACGACGCGCCGCGTCGGCCCGAGCCCGGCGACGTAGGCGTTGTCGCGCGTCGACCGGCGGCTCGCGTCGGCGACGTCGACCCCCGAGATCGACAGCCCCGCCCGTTCGGCGACGGCATCGACGCGTGCGGCCAGCTCGGCGTCGGCCAGCGGGGTGAACCGGTTGAACAGCGGCGCGACCAGCACGGGGAACAGCAGCCCGAACCCGATCGACGCGCCGACGACGACGAGCCAGCCGAGCAGCCACCACCACGACGTCGAGCGCACGAGGGCGTAGAGCGGCACGAGCACGACGGCGGCGAGCACGAGGCCGAGCACGGCGCTCTTGACCTGGTCGGCGGCGAAGCCGCGACCGGTCTGTGTCGAGATCCCCCAGCGCCGGTCGTGGCCGAGGTCGACCCAGGCGTCGATCGGGACGTCGACGACGAGCGACGCCACCTGCAAGGCGACGAGCACCACCAGCAGCTGGGCCACCCAGCCGTCGGCACCCACGGCCTCGACGAGCCGCGGGCCCACCTCGGCGACGACGAACGCGACCACCAGCGCGGTGGACAGGACGGCCCGCAACGTCCGGGCCCGGCGGAGCGGCCGCTGGTAGGTGCGGGCCCGGACGAGCTCGTCGGCCGGGAACTCACGAGCCGGGTCGGCCGGCACGGCCCGCCACACCGACGGAGTGGTCACCGGTGGGGATCGGCGAACCGGGCGAAGCCGGCGAGCACGTCGCGGTCGTGGTCGTAGCTGAGCTCGCGTCGGGCCTCGTCGAGATCGACCCAGCGCAGCTCGTCGACCTCGACGTTGGCGGTGAACGAACCGCCGGCCACCGTCATCTCCCAGTACCGCACCCGCTTGGGCCGGCCCTTGTTGTCGACGTACGCGGTCGACACCAGCTCCCGACCGAGCACCCCCCGCAGGCCGGTCTCCTCCTCGACCTCTCGCACGGCCGCCTGCTCATGGGTCTCGCCGGCGTCGAGCTTGCCCTTGGGGAAGGTCCAGTCGTCGTACTTGGGGCGGTGGACGAGGCAGACCTCGAGGCGACCGTCGACCACCCGCCACAGGATCCCGCCGGCCGCTTCGACCTGCGGCGCCACCTCGCTCACGTCATCCACCCCGTGAGCCGCTTGCGGTCGGCGGCGTCGTACGCCGCCCGCCAGCGGGCCCTGGCGTCGGCGGCGGCGGCCTGCTGGGCGACGATGAGCGTCCCGGCGGCCACGGCCTGGTCGGGCGGGACGCGACGGGCGACGTCACGGAGCCACGCGTTGGCGACCGACGCGTCGTGGAGCCCGCCGAGCACGTCCTGGAGCTCGGCGACCGCCTCCACGAACCGCGGCACCACGTCGGGCGCCACGGGCACGGCGAGCTCGGCGGCGTAGCGGACCCGCTTGGCGAGGATGCGCACCCGGTGCAGGGCGAGGTCGTCGGCGGGGTGACCGGCGAGGGCTTCGACCGCCTCCCGGAGACGGCGCCAGCGCGCCCGGACCGCTCCGGGGAGGTGCGCGGCCGCCGGCTCGCACGGGTCGACGACGAGCCGGGGGGACCGAACCACGTCGACGATGGCATCGAGGAGGGCCGTGTACCGGTCGGCGCGCATGCCGTCGAGCAACCGGTCGACGGCCGTCCGGCGCTGGGCGGCCAGCCGTTCGAGCAGGCGAGCCCCCGCCTCCCGGTCGACGGCATCGGCCAGGACCTCGACGTCCCGGGTCAGGCGACGGCCGAGCACGTCGGCGTCCCGCACGGCGCCGAGCCGTGCCCCGAGCCACCGCAGCTCGTCGCGGAGCGGGTCGCGCTGGTCGTGGTCGAGCACCGGGCCGAGGGCGCCGAGCTGGGTGCGCAGCCGGCGCGTGCCGATGCGGGCGAGGTGGACGCCCTCGGCGTCGTGGTCGAGGCGCACGGCGTGGTCGTGGTCGACGAGGAGCACGGCGGAGGCGGTCAGCGCGGAACGGACGACGGCTTCGATGGTCGGCGGCCCGTCGGCGGGCGGGGCGACCGGGTGGAGGTCGGGGGGCGCGAGGGCCCTCGGTCCGAGGGCCCGAGCGACCTTCGGGGTCGGGTCGACGTCGCCGGCGCCTGCGGCACGGAGGGCGTCCCCGACACGGGCCAGCAGGTCGTCGTCGCCGCCGTGGAGCTCGACCTCGAGCTCCCGGAAGGTCGCCACCACCCGCCCGTCGTCGATCACCTCGACCTCGTCGTCGTCGATCTCTGCGGACGGCGGCGCCCCCGATGGTCCGAGCTCGTGGCGGACGCGGCGGGTGCGGATGCGGGTCACGGGCACGATCGGCGCTCCCCGCGTCCAGCCGAGCACCAGGTCGACGAGCGCATCGGGCGGAGCGGTCCCGTCGACCGTCTCGTCGTCGAGCACGTCGATCTCGAGTCGCCGCAGTCCGGCCGACGCACCCGTGACCGTCGGGAGCTTCAGCGTCCACCGGGCCGCGCCCTCGCCGGTGCGGTGCCGGAGGCTGGCGCCTCGACGCACGAGGCGGAGGTCGGCCGTGTCGTGGTAGACGGCGTCGAGCTCGACGGTGGCCGCCGGCCGCACCTCGAGCGACGGGCCCTTCCCCGGCGCGAGGGCGACGGCGAGGTCGGGGAGCACGAAGCCCGGCCAGGCGGCCAGCTTGAGCTCGTGCTCGACCGTGCCGGGGCTGCGGGCCATGGGGGCGCGAGACGTCAGGCGGTGCGGCGGCCGAGGGCGAGCTCCTGCAGCCGGTCGTGGGTCTCGACGGTGCCGGGCCCCTCGACGTGGCGCCAGGTGCTGTCGGGCTGGAGGAGCCAGGTCAGCGTGTCGTCGGCCATGTTCACCCCGAGGATCTCGTCGAGCTGGGCCTGCAGCCGTCGGTCCTCGACCGGCGCCAGGGCCTCGACCCGGCGGTCGAGGTTGCGGGGCATGAGGTCGGCCGACCCGATGTAGAAGGCCGGCGTGCCGTCTGGGCCCCCGTGCTCGAAGCGATAGATGCGGGCGTGCTCGAGGTAGCGACCGACGATGGAGCGGACGCGGATGTTGTCGGAGAGCCCCGGCACCCCCGGGCGCAGGCAGCAGATGCCTCGCACGACGAGGTCGACCGGCGTGCCGGCCTGCGACGCCGCGTACAGGCAGTCGATCATCTTCGGGTCGACCAGGCTGTTCATCTTCAACACGATGCGGCCCTGCGCCCCCAGGGCCGCCTCGCCCTCGATGAGCCGCACGATGCGGTCGCGCAGCCACGACGGCGAGACGAACAGCTTGGTGAAGCTCGGCTCGCGGGCGTAGCCGGTGAGCAGGTTGAACAGCTGGGTCAGGTCGGAGCCGATCTCGTCGTCGCAGGTGAGCAGGCCGAGGTCCTCGTACAGCCGGGCGGTCTTGGGGTTGTAGTTGCCGGTCCCGATGTGGCAGTAGCGCTGGATCCCGGCGTCCTCCTCGCGGACCACCAACGTGGTCTTGGTGTGGACCTTGAGGCCGGTGAGCCCGTACACGACGTGTACGCCCGCCTTCTCCAGCTCACGCGCCCAGACGATGTTCTTCTCCTCGTCGAAGCGGGCCTTGAGCTCGACGAGCGCAGCGACCTGCTTGCCCCGCTCGGCGGCCCGGATGAGCGACTGGATGATGGAGCTGTCACCCGAGGTGCGGTAGAGCGTCAGCTTGATGGCGAGCACCTTCGGGTCGACCGCCGCCTGGCGGATGAACTCCTCCACCGAGGTCGCGAACGACGTGTAGGGGTGGTGCACCAGGACGTCGCCCTGCCGGATGACGTTGAAGAAGCTGACACCCTCCTCCTCGCGACTCGCGAGGCGGGCCTCGGTGATCGGCACCCACACCTCGTCCTTGAGGTCGGGGCGGTCGAGCCCGTGCACCGCCCACAACCCGCTCAGGTCGAGGGGCCCGACGACGCGGTAGACGTCGTCGTCGTCGACGTCGAGCTCGCGCTGCAGCAGCTCGCGGATCTCGTCGGAGATGCCGTCCTCGATCTCGAGTCGCACCGCCCGCCCGAACCGCCGTCGCCGCAGCTCCATCTCGACCGCGGCCAGGAGGTCGTCGGCCTCCTCCTCCTCGAGGGTGAGGTCGGCGTTGCGGGTGACGCGGAAGGTGTGGTGGCCGCCGACCTCCATACCGGGGAACAGCACGGCCATGTGGGCGGCGATCACCTGCTCGAGCGGCACGAACCGCTCGCCGTCGGGCATGACGACGAAGCGCGGGAGCAGGTTCGGCACCTTGACCCGGGCGAACCGGCGCTCGCCGGTCTCGGGGTCACGCACGACGACGGCCAGGTTGAGGCGAGGTCGGAGATGTAGGGGAACGGGTGGCCGGGGTCGACGGCGAGCGGGGTCAGCACCGGGAAGATCCGGTCCTCGAACACCCCGTCGAGGTACTTGCGGTCGTCCTCGTCGAGGTCGTCGTAGGACGAGAACACGATGCCCACCGCGGCGAGGGCGGGCACGATCTGGTCGAGGAACAGGTGCTGCTGGTGACGGGTGAGGGCGTCGAGCCGGTCGCGGATGTCGAGCAGCTGCGCGGCGGGGGTGCGCCCGTCGGGGGTGCGCTTGGTGATGCCGGCCGCGACCTGGTCCTTGAGGCCGGCGACGCGCACCTGGAAGAACTCGTCGAGGTTGCTGCTGAAGATGGCCAGGAACTTGGCCCGCTCGAGCAGCGGCAGGTGCGGGTCCTCGGCCAGGTGCAGCACCCGTGCGTTGAAGTCGAGCCAGGAGAGCTCGCGGTTGAGGAAGCGGGCCGACGAGGTCGTGGCGTCGTCGCCGGGAGCCGCCTCGGGCACCCCGAGGTGATCGGACGAGATCACCGTGGATCCGTCGGCTGGTTCCTCCGCGGGCATCGGCTCACCCTAGCGGCCCGCGGGGCCGGGCCTCCCGGGTGGCAGCACGCTCGAGCGGGGTGGTCTTCGTCGCCGGCGGGCACGGGGGAGGAAGCCCCCGCGGGTGGTCACCGGGCGTCGACGAGGGCATCGTCCTCGGGGATGCCGAGGTCCCACTCGAGCACGAGGTGCTCGCGCTCGGCGTCACGAGCGACCCGCTCGCGGTTGCGCCGGAACTGCGGATCGTGGGGCGGCAGGAGGAGGAGGCGGGCCAGCACCCGATCGCGGAACCCGTCGATGACGGCACGGTCGCCGAAGTCGGACCGCACCTCCCAGTGGGGGGCGACCGGGCCCATGTAGACGACCTTCACGTGCCCTCGCGGCGGCTCGTCGGGCTCGATCATGGCCATGGCTGGGACTCCCTGTCGACGGTCGGAGACGAGAGCCTACCGGGGTCAGTCCCCGCCCCGGGAACCGAGCTGGACCGCGAGGTCGCGCTTGCGGCCATCCCGCTCGATCTGGAGCGCGATCTGATCCCCGGGCCGGTAGCCCTGGACCAGCTCGCCCAGGTCGGACGGCTGGTCGACCGGCACCCCGTCGACGGCCACCACCACGTCGCCGAACTGGAGCCCACCCGCCTCGGCGGCACTGCCGGGGCTGATCTCGACCACCACCGCACCACGCGACGCCGAGATGCCGTACTCGTCGAGCTGGTCGGCGGTCAGCGAGTCGACGGGGACGGTGACGACGCCCAGGTAGGCGTCGTCGGGGGTGAGCACGCCCTGGCCCTGCCGGAGCTGCTCGACGAGCGGCTTGACCTCGTCGATGGGGATGGCGAAGCCGATGTTCTGGGCGCCGCTGATGATCGCCGTGTTGATCCCGATCACCTGGCCGCGGGCGTCGAGCAGGGGGCCGCCGGAGTTGCCCGGGTTGATGGCGGCGTCGGTCTGCAACAGGCTCGACACCGTGATCTCGGACATCGGGATCACGCGGTCCTTCGCGGAGATGATCCCCTCGGTCACGCTCGGCAGCCCCCCGAGGTTCAACGCGTTGCCGATGGCCACCACGGCGTCGCCGACCCGGGCGTCGTCGGAGCTGCCGAGCTCGGCCGGGGTGAGCCCCTCGGCCTCGCGGATGCGCACGAGGGCGATGTCGGCGTCGGGGAAGCTGCCCACCAGGTCGGCGGTGACCTCGCGGCCGTCGAAGAGCCGCACCTGCACCGCGCCCACGCCCTCGACCACGTGGGCGTTGGTGAGCACGTCGCCGTCGGTGCTGATGATGACGCCGGTGCCCGCACCCCCGTAGATGCTGTCGGGGGTGCCCGTCTGGATCGTGACCACCGACGGTTGGGCCTTGGTGAGCAGCGCCTGGATGTCGAGGGGGTCGCCCTGCGCTCGGGCGCCGGCGGTGGAGACCGTCTCGCCGTCGCGCTCGACCAGTGCGAACACGCCGGCGGTGAGGAGGGCAGCGGCGAGCGCCGCCACGACACCGATGAGCCACGGGCGACGACGGGCGGGTGGCGGCATGGCGGTGGTCGTGCCGGCCGGGGTGGGCAGTGGCGGCAGTGGCGGCAACGCACCGGCCGACGGTCGGGTGTAGGTGGGTGGGGCCGGGGGGAGCCGGGGCTCGTCGCGCCACGTCGGCGCGAGGGCCACGGTGGGCAGCGGCGGCAACGGCGGGGCCGCCGGGCCCGATGCCAGGGGCGCGCCCGCCTGGGGTGCGAACGGCGGTGCCGGCAGGGGTGCCGAGCGAGCCGGCGGCCCGGGGGGCGGTGGCGTCGGCGGGGGTGCGAAGGGTGAGCGGCTCACCTCGCCGGGTGGGGCGACGATCGACGGCGGAGCCGGGCGCGTCGACACGGCCTCACCCTCGGACCGGGGCTCGGGACCAGACCCCGATGACTGCGCCACGACGGGCATGGTACCCAGGGAGTTCGCGTTCTCGGCCGGCGCGGCGCTACGCTCGTCGGAGCGAGAGGACACGAGCTGGAACTCGCTGGGAACTTTTCCGGCCGTGGCTCCGTATCACAGGAGACCCACGGAGGCGACATGGACACAGACTGGATGGCCAGGGGCAACTGCCGCCTCGAGCCTCCGGCCACCTTCTTCCCCAGCGACGGCGTCGGCGTCGAGGTGGCCAAGCGGATCTGCGAGAGCTGCCCGGTGCAGGCCCCCTGCCTCGAGTACGCCCTCGAGCAGCGCATCGACCACGGGGTCTGGGGTGGCACGTCCGAGCGCCAACGACGGCGGATCCTCAAGAAGCGCCGTTCCAAGGCCGCCAGCAACCCGCTGGCCACCGCCGCGCTCTGACGCGCGGCGGCCGGCACCGGTGTCGGGTCCCGGCGATCGACCGCCGGGTGGGCCGGTCAGGCCTTCTTGTCGGCGTCGTCCTCGTCGGTCGAACCCTCCTTCAGGCCCTGCTTGAACTCCTTCTGGGCCGAGCCCAGGGAGCGAGCGAGCTTGGGCAGCTGGGTGCTGCCGAAGAGGAGCAGGATCACGACGAGGGCGATGATGAGCTCAGGGGCTCCGATGTTCATGTCGCCGAGCGTACACCCGGGGCGTGGGCCCCACTCCTCACGGCCCACCGCCCGGAACCGGAGCTGACGACGTGCTCGAGTGCGTGATCAACGTGTCGGAGGGGCGTGACCGCCGGGCGATCGACACGATCGCCCGCACGGCTGGCGATGCACTGCTCGACGTGCACACCGATCCCCACCACCACCGGTCGGTGCTGACCCTGGCCGGCCCCGACTGCGAGGGCGCGGCCCGGGCGGTCACCGCGGCCACCGTGCTCGCCCTCGACCTGCGCGACCACCGCGGGGTGCACCCCCGCATCGGCGTCGTCGACGTGGTCCCGTTCGTCCCCCTCGGCGACGACGACCTCACACCGGCGGTGCGGGCACGCGACGCCTTCGGGGCGTGGGCGGCGGAGACCCTCGACGTCCCTTGCTTCCACTACGGACCCGAGCGGTCGTTGCCCGAGGTGCGACGCGAGGCCTTCGCCGCCCTGGCGCCCGACGACGGCCCGCCGGTGCCACACCCCACGGCCGGGGCCATCGCCGTCGGGGCCCGGCCGCTCCTCGTCGCCTACAACGTGTGGCTGGCCGACGCCGACCTCGACGTCGCACGGGCCGTCGCCCGGGCGGTGAGAGGACCAGCGGTGCGGGCCCTCGGCCTCCCCGTCGGTGAGCGGGTGCAGGTGTCGATGAACCTCGTGGATCCGACCGAGGTCGGCCCGGCGGACGCCGTGGACGCCGTGGCCGCCCATGCCGCCGTGGCCGGCACCGAGCTCGTCGGGTTGGTACCCGAGGCCGTGCTCGACGCCGTGCCGCGGTCGCGATGGACCGAGCTCGACCTGGGCGAGGACTCCACCATCGAGGCGCGTCTGGCGACGCGGGGATGGGCGATCGGGCCGTGACCGGCGTGCCCATCGCCCCCCTTGCGGGGGCGATGGGGGAACCGACCGTCAGCCGGCGGCGATGTCGGCGCTGGCGGCGGCCCGGGCGAGGGCGCGCTGGCGGCGGATGCGCCGGCGTTCCCGTTCGCTCATGCCACCCCAGATGCCGAACTTCTCCCCGTTGGCGAGGGCGTACTCGAGGCAGTCCTCGCGTACGACGCATCCTCGGCAGACCTCTTTGGCCTCCCTCGTGGACGCGCCTCGCTCCGGGAAGAAGAGATCGGGGTCGACGCCCAGGCAGTTGGCATAGTCCTGCCAGGACTTGTCCAACGCCGTCTCGGCGGCTGCGTGCTGCATGTCCGGCCTCCTCTTCCCCGCCCCGGGCCCCTGCCGCCCCCGCCGGGATGGGTGCTGGTCGGTGTGGTGCCGCAGGGATGCGGTACCACACGTGTAATTACATGCGTGTGATAGTGGCGCGCGACACGCCGGAACGCAAGGAGAAGTTCGGTTTTCCCGAGGAAACCCTCCACGCGGGTGGGATGCGGGCCGAGTCCGGGGGTCGGTCCCCGGGCGTGACGAGGGAGCTGGCATGGTGATCGAGGTGGTACGAGGCGACCTCACCGCCGTCGCCGTGGACGCGGTCGTCAACGCCGCCAACGAGGACCTGGCGCCGGGATCGGGCGTGTGCGGGGCGATCTTCGCCGCCGCCGGGCCCGACCTCGTCGACGCCTGCCGGGCCCTCGGCGGCTGCGCCACGGGCGACGCCGTGATCACCCCCGGCTTCGGACTCCCGGCCCGCTGGATCATCCACACGGTCGGGCCGGTGTGGCGCGGCGGCGATCACGGCGAGGCCGAGCTCCTGGCGTCGTGCTACCGGCGTTCGCTCGAGGTCGCGGCCGCCCACGGGGTCGGGTCGATCGCCTTCCCCGCCATCTCCACCGGCGTGTTCGGCTTCCCCGCCGACGACGCCGCCACCATCGCCGTGGCGACCGTGCGGGCATCGACCGTCGACGTGCCGCGCGTGGTGCTGGTGGCCTTCGACGAGGCGACGGCGACCCGCTACCGAACGCAGCTCAGCTCGCCCGGCGCCCCTTGAGCAGTTGCCGTCGCTGCTCGATGAAGTCGACGAGCACGTAGTCGCCCAGCGTGTCGGGGGTGGTGAAGAAGGCCCGGCCCTTGTTCATCTGGGTGAGCTTCTCGACGAACGCCCGGAGGTGCGGCGTCGGGTCGAGCATGAACGTGTTGATGCGGATCTGGTCGCGGGTGCAGCGGTAGACCTCGCGCAGCGTGGCGTCGACCGTCTCCCGCACGGGCGGGTAGTTGAAGAAGACGTCGCCCGACGGCGTGATGTGGGCGGTCGGCTCGCCGTCGGTGATCATGATGATCTGCTTCGTGCCGGTCTGGCGGGCGAGGAGCCGGCGGCTGATCTGGAACGCGTGCTGCATGTTCGTGCCGTAGACGAAGTCCCACGAGACCTCGGGGAGCTGTTCGGGCTTGAGCTCGCGGGCGACCTCGCTGAACCCCACGATGCCCAGGTAGTCGCGCGGGAACTGCGACGAGATCAGCGCGTGGAGGGCCATGGCGACCTTCTTGGCGGGAAGGAAGTTGTCGCGCATGGGCATCGACAGCGACAGGTCGAGCATCAGCACGGTGGACGACCGGACCTGCTGCTCGGTGCGCTCGACCTCGAAGTCGTCCGGCGACAACCGCACCGGCGTGCCGCCGCCGGTGCGGCGCACGGCGTTGCGCACCGTGCGCTCGATGTGCAGGTTGAACGGATCGCCGAACTCGTAGGCCTTGGTGTCGTAGTCGCGCTCGTGGCCGACGCCCGTGCGCTGCAGCTCGTGGCGTCCGATCTTGTCGTCGGTGAGCTTGCGGAACAGGTCGTCGAGGGCGTTCTGCCCGATGCGCCGGATGCCTCGTGGCGTGAGCTCGAAACGACCCTCCTTGTTCTCGATGAGGCCGGCCTCCTCGAGCTGGCGGGCCAGCTGGGCCATCTGGTCGAGGCTGCGGGCCGCGTCGTCGCCGAGCAGGTCGCGGGCCCGGTCGAGGTCGACCTCGGCCAGCGCGCCCGGTGAGGTCGCCCCCCGGAGCAGGTTCTCGAGCTGGTCGATGTCGCCGAGCTCGGCCATCATCTGGGCTGCCTCGGCGAACCCGAGCGGGTCCTGGCCACTGAAGTCGTAGCGGCGGTTCCACCCCATGTCGGGGAACATCGACCGCAGGTTCTCGCCGAGCTGATCGACCTGCCACCGAAGGTCCATGTCCTCCAGCAGCTGATCGGACAGCCCCTGCAGCTGGGCGCGCTGCTCGGGGGTCATCGAGTTGAGCATCGACTGCATCGCCGCCATGCGCTGGGCCATCACCTCGAGCAGCTCGTCGAGGTCCTGCGGGTTCTCGGGGAAGAAGTCGCCGTAGCGCTGCATGAAGGCGTCGAAGTCGGGCTCCTGGCCGCGCCGTCGCTGCTCGAGCATGTCGTTGAGCGCGGCGAGCATGTCCTTCATGCGCTGCATCTGCTCGGGTCCGACGTCGCTCATCGCCCCGGCCATCTGGTTCACGTAGCCCTGCATGAGCTGCTGGCGCAGCTGGTCGAGCAGCTCTTCGAAGCGCTCGCGTGCCTCGCTCGAGGTGAACTCGTACTCCTGCAGCTCGCGCACCTGGCCGGCGAGGTCGGGCGGGAGCAGGTCGAGCGCCATCTGCTTGTCGGCCACGACCTGGTCGGTGATCTCCTGGCGGCGCGCATCTCCGGACGCACGGGCCTCACTGGCCAGGTCGTCGAGCGAGCGACGCTCGGCGTCGACGACGTCGCGGAGCTCTTGGGCGATGTCGTCGTAGACCCCACCCAGGTCGTACTGCTCGAGCTGGTCACGGCGGCGGCGGCGCAGCTTCTCGAGCATCTCGCGCAACCCCATGAGCTCCTCGCCGTTGCGGTCGCGGAACCCGGACTGCAGCATGCGGCGGAGGGCCGCGTTGAGGTCGCCGTGGTACAGGAGGTCGTCGGTGATCTCCTCGAACACGTCGAAGGCGTCGAGCTCGAACCCCGTCTGGGTCCCGTCCCACCTGGAGTACTGGACCCGATGCCCCCGCGCAGCCCTTGGCATGCAGGCCACCGTACAGGCAGAGCCCGCGTCATGATCTGGCCCATGGGATTTCCCGAGGGGTTCTGGTGGGGGACGGCGGCGTCGTCGACGCAGACCGAGGGGGCGGCGCCCCGCAGCGACTGGGCCCGGTGGGAGGCCGAGGGCCGGGTGCCCCGTTCGGGGGACGGCAACGGCTTCTCCCGCGAGTTCGCGTCCGACCTCGCCCTGTTCGCCGAGCACGGGCTCACCCACCATCGCCTCTCGATCGAGTGGGCCCGCGTCGAGCCGTTCGAGGGCAGGCGCGACCAGGACGCCGTCGACCACTACCTCGAGGTGCTGCGCGCTGCCCGGGCAGCCGGGGTCGAGGTGTGGGTCTGCCTCCACCACTTCACGCTCCCGGGCTGGTTCTCCGACGACCTCGGCGGCTTCCTCGACGATCGTGCCCGCACCTACCACTGGGCCCGCCACGTCGACTGGATGGGTGAGACCTTCGGCGACCTCGTGTTCGGCTGGAAGCCGATCAACGAGCCGGTGGCCTACGCCGGCACCGGATGGTTGCTCGGGACGCACCCACCCGGCCGCGCCGACCTCGCCGAGTTCGGTCGGGCCCTCGCCGCCACCCACCTGGCCAACCACGAGGCCTGGCGGCTGCTGCGCAGCGGCGGGAAGCCGGTCGCCACGGTCATGAACCTCTCACCGGTCTTCCCCGCCGTGCGGGGGCGGGACCCGGGCGAGCAGGAGGCGGCGACGGCGACCGCCCAGGCGTTCGACGACGTGTACTGGGGTTCGTGGATCCGGGCCCTGCGCGACGGCGTGCTGGCCACCCCGGGCACCGTCGAGCGGGAGATCCCGGAGATGGTGGGCTCGTTCGACCTGATCGGCTTCTCGTACTACCACTCCGAGTCCGTGTACGCCGACGGCACGACCGGGCCCTACCCCGCCGACGCCCGGCCGACGTCGATGGGCTACGCACCGTGGCCCGAAGGGCTCGGGCTGGTCCTCCGACGGCTGCACGACGAGCTCCCGGGACGGCCGCTGCTCGTCGCCGAGTGCGGTCTCGGCACCGACCCCGTCACCGGACCCGGCCGCCTCGACGACCAGAGCCGGGTCCGCTACCTCGACGAGTGCATCGGCATCGTCGGCGACGCCATCGACGACGGGCTCGACGTCCGGGGCTTCTTCCACTGGACCGGCGTCGACAACTACGAGTGGGGCCACGGCTACGACGTCCAGTTCGGCCTGTTCGACCGCGACCGCGAGACGAAGGCCAGCGCCGCGCTCGGCGGCGCGCTACGCGACGATGTCTCGATGACCGAAGCCCAGGACCAGGCCAAGGAGGCCGCCGGCCGCCATGCCTCCACCTACGTCGAGGACGGCATGCGGGTCGGCCTCGGCACCGGGTCGACGGTGCACTGGACCATCGTCGCCCTCGGCGAGCGCCGGCCCGACGTCGTGTGCACGGCCACCTCGGTGCAGACCCAGGAGCTGGCGGCGTCGCTCGGCCTGCACCTCGTCGCTCCCGACGAGATCGGCCACCTCGACCTCGCCATCGACGGCGCCGACGAGGTCGACCGCGACTGCTTCCTGACCAAGGGCGGCGGCGGCGCGCTCACGCGGGAGAAGATCGTGGCCCAGATGGCCGAGCGGTTCGTCGTCGTGGTCGACGAGTCGAAGCTCGTCGACCGGCTCGGCCCCTTCGGCACTCCGCTCGAGGTCCTCGGCTTCGCCCCGGGCGTGGTCGCCGGGCGGGTCCGGGAGATCGGCGCCCACGACGTCGTGCTCCGCGGCGGCGGCAGCGACAACGGCAACCTGCTGATGGACGCCCACTTCGGCACGATCACCGACCCGCTCGCCCTCGGCGTCGAGCTCGCACTCGTCCCCGGCATCATCGAGCACGGCATCTTCCCGGCCGCGATGGTCGAGCGAGTCGTGATCGCCCGTGCCGACGGCACCGTCGACGAGCGGGTGCGGGCCTAGAGTCGCACCCGCACGTTCGCTGATCGGAGTCGCGGTGAACCCCGAGGTCGACGCCTACATCCGACGGTCGCAGCAGTGGCCCGAGGAGATGACCGAGCTGCGGCCGACCCTCCTGCGCTGTGGGTTGACCGAGGAGATCAAGTGGGGCAAGCCCTGCTACGGCCACGAGGGCAGGAACATCGTCATCTTCCAGGAGATGAAGGACTTCCTCGCACTCATGTTCTTCAAGGGTGCCTTGTTGGACGACCCTGCAGGCGTCCTCGAGGAGCAGGGGCCGAACTCGCGATCGGCTCGCCGCATTCGGTTCACCTCGGTCGAGGAGGTGGCGCGACTGACCGCCGCCGTCGAGGCACTCGTCGCCGAGGCCATCGCGGTCGAGGCGGCGGGCCTGGAGGTGGGCCCGGCACCCGAGCTCGACCTGGTCCCTGAGCTCCGGACTCGCCTCGACCGGGACCCGGCCCTGACGGCTGCGTTCGAGGCGCTGACCCCCGGTCGCCAGAGGGAGTACCTCCTTCACTTCTCGGAGGCCAAGCAAGCCAAGACCCGTGAGGCGCGAGTCGACAGGTGCGCCCCGAAGATCCTGGAAGGCAGGGGCTTGCGCGACCGATGACCTCCGGACCTCCCGACGGCCGACGAACCTGGCGAGGGATCCCGACAAGAGCTCCGAGCGGCGACCCGGTGGGCGCGGCGCTCACGTCGGACGGCGGTGCCCCCACAGGCTCGGCCTGGTGATCTCGGTGACGGTCCAGGTGGCGTCGTCGACGAGGCGCCCGCCGCAGCCGAGCTCCACGTCGAACCCGGAAGGGCTCCGGCTGTAGAACGAGACCATCTCGTCGTTCGGGTGCTTTCCCAGGTCCATCGAGATCGGGATGCCCGCCGCGTGGTGGCGGTCGAGCGCGTACCCCACGTCGTCGAGGGTCCGAGCCTCGAACATGAAGTGGTACAGCGCCGGCTCGTCGGCCGGTACGAGCGCGAGGCTGTGATGCCTGGGGTTGCAGTGGAGGAACACGACCTCGGTGCCCCCGGGCCGCCAGTAGTCGCTGACACGGAATCCGAGCACGTTCGTGTAGAACTCGACGGCCGCGGAGCTCTCCCGTGCGCCGAGCACGATGTGGCCGAACCCGAGGTCCCCGGTCACGAAGCCCCGACCTCCCCACGGGGGGTCGAAGGGCACGTGATCGAGGATCGGCCCCCAGAACAGCTCGAGAGCGAACCCGTCCGGGTCGGTCGCGTGCACCATCCCGGACACCCGTCGCGCTGCTCGCTCGGTCTCCGACGACGGCTCCACCGTGTGACCGGCAGCTTCCAACTCGGCCACGGCCTCGTCCAGTGCTCGTCGATGAGCGAACTCCCAGCCGACGAACGCGAGCCCTTCCCGGCCCTCGGCCTGCCGCACGACCACGCGGTGTGGCCGCTCGTCGATCCTCACGTGCAGCTGGTCGCCGCGCTCCGACGGGATGGCCATGGCGCCGAGCACCTCGGCGTAGCTTCGCCACGCAGCCAGGTCCGAGACGTCGATGCCGATGTAGCCAAGCGCGCGCACGTGCATGCCGTACCCCCGGTGCCCTGGTCCCCCGACCGTACCTGCGGGCGAGGTCGGTCGGCGACCCTGACGACGCTCACGACCCACCGGTTGCCAGGTGCTGCCATGTGCCTCTGCCCGCCGGGTCGGGAACCTGGGCCCGGTGGTCAGACGAGCGCGGTGGCCAGGTCGGCCGCGAGTCCGGGGACCTCTCGAACGATGCTGAGGTGCCCGTGTTCCGGGAAGGTCACGAGCCGGGCTCCTGGCACGAGCTCTGCCGTGTGACGACCATGGGCGAGCGGGACGACCGTGTCCGCCTCACCGTGGAGCACGATCACCGGTACCGAGACGGCACCCGGATCGAAGGACCACGGCTGGACGTACGACCTCGCGTCCCTGGCGCAGCCGTCGACCCCTTGACGGAAGGACTCGATGACGCTGTGCAGGAACCCGGGACCGAGCGCCTCGTCAGCCATGAACTCCAGGTCGGCCGGTGCCAGATCCATCTCACCGGACAGGAAGCCGACGCCATCGCGGCCGTACTCGTACACCCGAGTCGGTGAACGCATCGTCGAAGGCCACGAGATCCAGTCGGCTCGTCGGCGCGCCGTGGAAGTACACGACGAGCGGGCCATCGGTGCACCCGCAGTCCGTGTAGGCCGAGTACGGCGGGTGGGACGTCAAGGGCTGGTCGCGGCGCAAGACCGCCGACGACGTGCGCGGCGATCGGGGTGTCCTGCTCACGCTCACCGACGGGCGCACCGTGCTGATCGGCTCGCAGCGGCCGGATGACCTCGCGGCGGCGATCCGGCCGGGTCTGAGGACCGGGGCGTGACCGTGGCGGTCTCGCCGCGATCCCGAGCCGGATCCTCCGCCCGGTGGCCCGACTTCCCTATGCTCGGCCGTCGGCGCAGACGCGCCGGAAGCGGTCCCAAAGGAGGTCGGCCATGGAGCTGTCCCGTCGTCTCGGTGCCGAGTTCCTCGGCACGTTCATCCTCGTCTTCGGTGGTGCCGGCTCCGCCGTGCTCGCCGCCAAGTACGTCGATCCGGGCACGGGCGACGTGACCGCCCTCGGCATCGGGTTCGTCGGCGTGTCGCTCGCCTTCGGCCTCACCGTCGTCGCCGGCGCGTACGCCCTCGGCCACATCTCCGGCGGCCACTTCAACCCGGCCATCACCATCGGCCTGGCCTCGGCGAAGAAGTTCGAGTGGAAGGACGTGCTGCCCTACGTGGTCGTGCAGGTCGTCGCCGCCCTCGCCGCCGCCGGCACGCTGTGGCTGATCGCCATCAACCAGAAGGGCCAGACCGCCGACGCGCTCGCCGCCGGCGGGTTCGCCTCGAACGGCTTCGACGACTGGTCGCCCGGCGGGTTCACCCTCCTCGCCGTCCTCGTGAGCGAGGTGGTCCTCACCGCGGTGTTCCTGATCGTGATCATGGGCGTCACCGACAAGCGGTCGTCGAAGGGCTTCGCCGCCCTGGCCATCGGCCTCACGCTCACCCTCATCCACCTCATCAGCATCCCCGTGAGCAACACGTCGGTGAACCCGGCCCGCTCCACCGGCCCGGCGGTGGCGGCGGCCATCGGTGGCGAGTCCGGACCGCTCGGTCAGCTGTGGCTGTTCTGGCTGGCGCCCATCGTCGGCGGCGTGATCGGCGCGCTCGTCTACAAGGCGATGGCCGCCGAGGAGACCGTGGCCGACGCCGAGGTCATGCAGGTCGACTGACCCGTCGGGACGCCGGGGCTGCGGGACCGGTTCCCGCCTCCGGCCGCTCGTTGCTCAGCCCCGGCCCCGGTACTGCGCCCGGGAGCCGACGGCCTCCTTGTTGAGGCGCTTCGACAGGTGCAGGCCCTCCAGCACGAACTCCACCGCGCTGGCCACCGAGGCCGGTGACTCGTCGCCCTCGATGATGGCGGTCACCGGCTCCCGCAGCGCCGGGACGTCCTCGAGCAGGGCGAGGTAGTCGGCCGACACCACGTCGTCGCCGGCGTGCACGATGAGGTCGCCCTCGAAGGCGTCGACGACGGCCCGCAGCTGCTCGGGGCTGACGTGCTCGCGGAACGTCGACAACACCGCTGCCTTCAGGAGGTGCTCGACGATCTGCTCGTCGCGCCCCTCCTCGATCGACTCGATCTCGACCTTGCCGGCGGTGGACGAGGCCAGCGCCTCGAGGTCGCTCACGCGGGGCACGACGTCGGTCTCACCGTGGAGCAGGGCCCGGCGGGTGGCGTTGGCCACGAGGGTTTCGAGGTTGGACACGGTGAGCCGCACCGAGACACCCGAGCGCTGGTTGATGTTCGGGCTCTGCCGGGCGAGCTGGGACAGCTCGGCGACCGACTCGGCCATGTAGCCGGGCACCACGACGCGGAGACCCTCGGCCTCGAGCGGCCGGGCCTCCTGGCGGGCGATCTCGACCTCGGTCTCGACGTCGAGCGGGTAGTGGGTCCGGATCTGGGCGCCGAAGCGGTCCTTCAGCGGGGTGATGATCCGACCCCGGTTGGTGTAGTCCTCCGGGTTGGCCGAAGCGAACAGCAGGACGTCGAGGGGAAGGCGGATCTTGTACCCGCGCACCTGCACGTCGCGCTCCTCGAGGACGTTCAGCAGACCGACCTGGATGCGCTCGGCGAGGTCGGGCAGCTCGTTGATGGCGAAGATGCCCCGGTTGGTGCGGGGCACGAGGCCGTAGTGCAGCGTGAGCTCATCGGAGAGGTAGCGACCTTCGGCCACCTTGATGGGGTCGACCTCGCCGATGAGGTCGGCGATGGACGTGTCGGGGGTGGCGAGCTTCTCGCCGAAGCGCTCGTCGCGGTGCACCCACTCGATCGGCGCGTCGTCGCCCTGGGCGCCGATGAGATCACGGGCGTGCTTGGAGACCGGGTGGTAGGGGTCGTCGTTGATCTCGGATCCGGCGACCACCGGCATCCACTCGTCGAGCAGCTCGGTGAGCGAGCGGATCATGCGCGTCTTGGCCTGCCCTCGCTCCCCGAGGAAGATCACGTCGTGGCCGGCGAGCAGCGCGTTCTCGAGCTGCGGCAGGACGGTCTCCTCGTAGCCGAGCACACCGGGGAAGAGCGCCCGCCCTTCACGGATGCGGGTGATGGCGTTGCTCCGCACCTCCTCCTTCACCGGGCGGGACTCCCAACCGGAGGCTCGCAGGGCACCGAGGGTGGTGGGGCGTTCGGTCATGTCGGCCAAGCTACCGGGGGTGCACCCGCTCCGCCTCGGTGGTGAGTCCCTCCCAGAAGGCGCGGGCGGGCTGGGGGCGGGCGTAGAGGAAGCCCTGGGCGGCGTCGCAGCCGAGGCGGACCAGCTCTTCGCGCTGGCGGGTGGTCTCGACGCCCTCGGCCACGACCCGCAGTCCGAGGGCCCGAGCCAGCCCGATGATGGCGCGCACGATGGCGGTGTCGTCCGGATCCTGCCCGAGACCGTCGACGAAGGAGCGGTCGATCTTGACCACGTCGACGGGGAAGCGCTTGAGGTAGGCGAGCGACGAGTAGCCCGTGCCGAAGTCGTCGATGGCCAACGACAACCCGAGCTCGCGGAGCTTGCGCAGCACGGCGAGACCGGCCTCGGCGTCGGCCATGAGCACCGTCTCGGTGACCTCCAGGCACAGCATCGACGGCGGCAGGCCACCACGCTCGAGGGCGGCCACGACCGTGTCGACCAGGTCGGGCTGGGCGATCTGGCGCCCGGACAGGTTCACCCTGATCCAACCGAGCGCCCCCGGCCGCTCACGGACCCACTCCCCGACCAGCTCGCAGGTGCGCTCCAGCACCACCCGTCCGACCTCGAGGACGAGCCCGGTCTCCTCGGCCAGCTCGATGAACTCCGACGCCGACAGGAGCCCCCGTCGGGGGTGGCGCCAGCGCGCCAGCGCCTCGGCCCCGGCCACCGCACCGGTGGCGAGGTCGACCTCGGGCTGGAAGAACACCTCGATCTCGTCGGAGTCCACCGCCCTCCTGAGCGCGGTCTCCAGATGGAACTTGGCCCGCGCCTCCTCGCGGAGGTCCTCGTCGAACAGCTCGATGCGGTCACGGCCACGCGACTTGGCCCGGTACATGGCCACGTCGGCGTCGCGCACGAGGCTGTCGGCGGTGGCCGGGGGCGCCGCGAAGGCCAGCCCGATGCTCGCCGTGGCGAAGACCTCGTCGCCCTCGACGACGACCGGTGCCCGCACCGCGTCGAGCACCCGACGGGCCACGACGAGGGCGTCCTCGCGGGAGCCGACGTCGTCGAGGAGCAGGACGAACTCGTCGCCGCCCTGCCGAGCGACGACGTCGCCGCCGCGGACCGACTGCTCCAGGCGCCGGCCCACCTCGACGAGGAGCTCGTCACCGGCGACGTGGCCGAGCGAGTCGTTCACCAGCTTGAACCGGTCGAGGTCGAGGAAGGCCACGGCGACGGTGCGGTCGTGGCGACGGGCCCGGGCGAGGGCGGCCTCGAGGTGATCGAGCAGCAGCGCCCGATTGGCCAACCCCGTGAGCGGGTCGTGGAGGGCCTGGTGGGCCAGCTCGGCCTCGCTGCGCTTGAGGGCGGTGATGTCGGTGTTCACCACCAGCACGTGCTCGACGACGCCGCCCTCGCCGTGCTCGGGCACCGCACGCGTCTGGAACCACCGTCGGGAGCCCCGGAACGGGCTCTCCCACTCGAGATCGATCCGTGCGCCCGTGTCGAAGACCCGCTGGAGGGTGGCCTGCCACCGCTCGAGGTGCGCCGGCGCGGCGATGGCCTCCACGCCGGCGCCGAGCACCTCGTCGAGCGACAGGCCCACGGCGGTGACCAGCTCGGGGCTCACGTAGGTGATTCCGAGGTCGCGGTCGAACCGGATCACGATGGCCGGCGAGTTCTCGACGAGGGTGCGGTAGCGCTCCTCGCCGGTACGGAGGTCGCTCTCGCGTCGCCGCCGCTCGGTGACGTCCTCGAGGTGGACCACCAGATGGCGGACCCGACCGTCGCCGCCCCGCACGGCCGAGGCGTGCACCTCGAACCACGGGCCGTCCTCCCCCGGCTCCACCTCTCCCGCCGCCGCGACTCGACGGCACTCGACGGCGACTCGGACGGCGTCGCCGGCGAAGAGCGGAGCGACGGCGGCGAGGACGGCCTCCCGGTCGGCCGGGGTGACCAGCTCGAGCGCCGGCTCGTCGAGCAGGGCGTGGGCGGGGCGGGCCGCGAGCTCGCAGTAGGTGCCGTTCACCTGGAGGTGGCGCCCGGCTGCGGAGACGAGCGCCATGCCGAGGGGCGCGTGGGTGAAGGCGACCTCGAAACGGCGCTCGGCGTCGGCGCGGGCGAGGGCCTGCGAGATGAGACCGGCGGCCGAGGTCAGCAGCGAGAGGTGGTCGTCCGACCAGATGCGTTCGGTCGTGGTCGAGTCGAAGCCGACGAACCCGGCCAGACGCCCCTCGTGGGCGAGCGGCACGGCGAGCACCGACCGGGTGCCGGCCAGCTGCAGGAGCTCACGCTCCGATCGCCAGTCGTCGCCGAGGTCGGCGACGGCCGGGATGTACACGGGATCGAGCCGGCGGAGCACCGCCAACCACTGCGGGAGGAGGCCGAGACCGAGCCGGGCCGGCGACCCGTCACGGGGCCGGCCGTCACCCGCCACGGAGGCGGCGCCGGGCGTCGCGCTCCACTCGTGGGTCTGCTCGACGAAGCCCCGGTCGACGTCGATGGTGGTCACGTAGGCGCGATCGACCGACGCGAACCCGCCGATCTCGGCGAGGGCGTCGGCGATGGCGGCGTCGATGGCGAGGGCGGGCCGGTCGATGAACGACGAGGCCACCCGGGTGAGGAGGTCCTCGAAGGCCAGCCGGTGCCGGAGGGCGTCGAGCGTGCCGCGCCGTTCGCGGCCGTCCCGTACGAGGAGCGCCTGCAGCCCCCGACCGGAAAGGCTGCTCCCACCGGTCGGGAGGAGCACCACGTCGCGCCAACCCTCCTCGGCGTGGCGGGCCACAGCGCGGACCTCGGCTCCCGGGATCCCGCGGGTGCCGGCGGCGCCAAGGGCGGCGTCGAGGTCGTCACCCTCGGCGGGACGGACGAACGAGGCGAGATCGCGGCCGACCATGGCAACCGGGTCGAAGCCGAGGAGCGGCCGCACCGGGGGGCTGACGTAGACGACGGTGCCGTCCTGACCGACGACGACGACGACGTCGGTCAGGGGGGAGAGGACGACGTCGAGCTCGTCCCGACCGAGCAGGGGAACAACACCATCGGGGCGCGCCGACATGAACGGCGTGCCCTCGCTCGGGGGGCCGGCGACCGGCGACGAGCCGGCCGAGTGCTGGGGTGGATCGACCACGTCGCGCCCTCTTCGTCTCCCCCCATGGTACGTCCACCGTCGAGCGGCATGTGGGTGGGTCCACGGCCCGGCCGGTGCCCGCTCGGGACCGGTAGCGTCGGCGCCGATGGACGACGGCGACGGCCTGCGACTCGACACGTGGCGCGTCGCGGTGGCCGACGAGGATCTGCGCCGTCGCTATCCCGACCGCGACTTCGACGACCGGGGTTGGGCACCGCTCGACGGCCCGGCCCACTGGCGGTCGATCCCCGACCTCACCGATGCCGACGGCCCCGTGCTCTACCGCCAACACCTCCACGCGCCCGTGGCCGACGATCGGCCCGCCGCCCGTCACTGGCTCGTGCTCGACGGGGTCTTCTACACGAGCGACGTGTGGTTCGACGGCGCCTACCTCGGCGACACCGAGGGGTACTTCTTCCCGCACGCGTTCGAGGTCACCGACCCGTTGGCGGCCTCCACCGACCACGTGCTCGCCCTCGAGGTCGCCTGCCCGCCCCAACGGGACCGCACGCGCAAGCGCAACCTCACCGGCGTGTTCCAGCACTGGGACATGGTCGACCAGGAGTGGAACCCGGGCGGCATCTGGCGACCGGTGCGGCTGATCCGCACCGGTGCGGTTCGGATCGCGCACCAGCGGCTGCTGTGCCGGGACGCCGACGAGCAGACCGCCACCGTGTTCATCCGGGCCGTGCTCGACACCATCGACCCCCGGCCCGTCGAGTTGCGCACCGTCGTCGTCGACCCCGACGGCCGCGAGGTCATCGAAGTCGTGAGAGACCAGCAGCTCGCCGGCGGTGAGAACCGGCTGGAATGGACGGTGACGGTGCCCGAGCCGCGTCTGTGGTGGCCGCACACCCTCGGCGACCAGCCCCTCTACGACATCCGGGTCGAGGTGCTGGTCGACGGCGCGGTCAGCGACCACGTCTCCCGACGCGCGGGGATGCGACGCCTCGAGTTCGACGACTGGATCCTCCGGGTCAACGGCGAGCGGCTGTTCCTGAAGGGCGCCAACCAGGGGCCGACCCGCATGGCGCTGGCCGAGGCCACCCCCGACGAGCTCACCCGCGACGTCCAGCTCGCCGTCGACGCCGACCTCGACTTCCTGCGGATCCACGCCCACGTGACCCGACCCGAGCTGTACGAGGCCGCCGACCGCGCCGGGCTGCTGGTCTGGCAGGACATGCCGCTGCAGTGGGGCTACGCGCGGGGTGTGCGCGACCAGGCACGCCGCCAGGCGCGAGAGCTGGTCGACCTGCTGGCCCACCATCCGTCGATCGCGATCTGGTGCGGGCACAACGAGCCGATGGCCATCGACGTCGAGCCCGGCGCCCTGGCCGACCCGCGCCGTCGGCGGAACCTCGCCGTGCGCGGGATGGCGGCGCAGCTGCTCCCGACCTGGAACCGGTCGTTCCTCGACCACTCGATCGCGACGGTGCTCGAGCGCTGCGACGGGTCGCGGCCGGTGGTCCCCCACTCGGGGGTCCTCCCCCACCTCCCCCAGCTCGACGGCACCGACAGCCACCTCTACTTCGGGTGGTACTGGGGCGAGGAGCGCGACGTCGTCGGTGCGCTGGCCGCGTGGCCGCGGCTGGCCCGGTTCGTCAGCGAGTTCGGCGCCCAGGCCGTGCCCGACGACGCCGACTTCCTGGAACCCGAACGCTGGCCCGAGCTCGACTGGGATCGAGCCGAGCGACGCCACTCGCTGCAGAAGGAGCGCTTCGACCGCTACGTGCCGCCGGCCGCCCACCCGACCTTCGCCTCCTGGGTGGAGGCCACCCAGCGGTACCAGGCCCAGCTCGTCCGATACCACGTCGAGGCGCTCCGGCGCATCAAGTACCGGCCGTGCGGGGGCTTCGCCGCCTTCGCCTTCGGTGACGGCTACCCGTCGGTGACGTGGGCGGTGCTCGACCACCGGCGTCACCCCAAACCCGCCTACGCCGCTCTCGCCGCCGCGTGCCGGCCGGTGATCGTCGTCGCCGACCGCCTCCCGCCCGGGCTCGGGCCCGGCGACCCGCTCCACCTCGACGTCCACGTGGTCAGCGACCGCCACATCGCCCTGCCCGATATGCTCATCGTCGCCCATCTCTCATGGAGAGAGGCGGGACGGCCCGGGCGACGAACCTGGACGTGGGAGGGGGACGTACCCGCCGATGCGTGCACCCGGATCGCAACCATCGACACGATCGTGCCCGCCGGCGCGTCCGGTCGCCTCGAGCTCGACCTCGAGCTCCGCCACACCCTCGGACCACCCGACCTCCCGGTCGTCACCAACCACTACGCCGCCGACCTCGCCTGACAGGCTCTGGTCGCATTGGTCGTCGTCGCCGGCCACTGGGTACCTTCTGGACACCGGTCCACACAGGGAGAGTCGCTCGTGACCGCTACGCAGGAAGCCCCCGGGCTGACGCCCAACGTGACGTCGCCGCCGATCCGCCGACCGGTCAAGCGCGGCCGGTTGCCGCTCGTCGACCTCTACAGGACCGCGATCGGCAAGAAGTGGGTGATGGCGGTCACCGGCATCGCGCTCATGGGCTTCGTGTTCGTCCACATGGTCGGCAACGCCAAGATGTACCTCGGCGAGGCCGAGCTCAACGAGTACGGCGAGTTCCTGCGCGAGCTGCTCGTGCCGATCCTCCCCCACACGGTGGCGCTGTGGATCATGCGGATCGGCCTCATCGTCGCGTTCGCGCTCCACATGCACGCGGCCTACTCGCTCACCGTGCTCAACCGGAAGGCCCGCCCGGTGCGCTACCAGTCGTCGCGCGACTACATCGCCGTCAACTGGGCCAACCGCACGATGCGCTGGACCGGGATCATCATCTTCCTGTTCCTGATCTGGCACCTGGCCGACCTGACGTGGGGCTGGGCCAACCCGGACTTCATCGGCGGCGAGCCGTACCACAACCTGGTCGCGAGCTTCGAGCGCACCCCGATCGCGATCCTCTACATCGTCGCCAACCTGGCGCTCGGCCTGCACCTGTACCACGGCAGCTGGAGCATCTTCCAGAGCCTCGGCTCCATGAACCCCCGCTTCAACCCCCGGCACAACCCGATCCGACGGGGCTTCGCCGCCACCTTCGCCGTCATCGTCGCCGGCGTGAACATCTCCTTCCCCATCGCCGTGATGACCGGCATCGTCGGCTGACGAGAGGACTCCCCCAGTGATCACGCTCGACGCCAAGATCCCCGAGGGCCCGATCGAGGACCGGTGGGACAACCACAAGTTCTCGATGCGCCTGGTCAACCCCAACAACAAGCGCAAGTTCGACGTGATCGTGGTCGGCACCGGGCTCGCCGGAGCCGCCGGCGCGGCCTCCCTCGCCCAGCTCGGCTACAACGTGAAGGTCTTCACCTTCCACGACTCGCCCCGGCGCGCCCACTCGATCGCCGCACAGGGCGGGATCAACGCCGCCAAGAACTACCAGAACGACGGCGACTCGATCCATCGGCTCTTCTACGACACCGTCAAGGGGGGCGACTACCGCTCGCGCGAGTCCAACGTGTACCGGCTGGCGCAGGTGTCGGTGAACATCATCGACCAGTGCGTCGCCCAGGGCGTGCCCTTCGCCCGCGAGTACGGCGGCCTGCTCGACAACCGGTCGTTCGGCGGCGCCCAGGTCTCGCGCACGTTCTACGCCCGAGGCCAGACCGGCCAGCAGCTCCTGCTCGGCGCCTACCAGGCCCTCATGCAGCAGGTGGCCCTCGGCAAGGCGAGCCTCCACACCAAGACCGAGATGCTCGACGTCGTGGTGAAGGACGGCGTGTGCTGCGGCATCGTCGTGCGGGACCTCACCACCGGCGAGATCACCTCGCACTCCGCCCACGCCGTCCTGCTCTGCACCGGCGGGTACAGCAACGCCTACTACCTGTCGACCAACGCCATGAACTGCAACGCAACGGCCGCGTGGCGGGCGCACCGGAAGGGCGCCCTGTTCGCCAACCCGTGCTTCACGCAGATCCATCCCACCTGCATCCCGGCGAGCGACGAGTTCCAGTCGAAGCTCACGCTCATGTCCGAGTCGCTCCGCAACGACGGCCGCATCTGGGTGCCCAAGGCGTTCGACGACTCCCGCGCGCCAGGTGACATCCCCGAGAGCGAGCGCGACTACTACCTCGAGCGCAAGTACCCCGCGTTCGGGAACCTCGTCCCCCGCGACGTCGCCAGCCGCAACGCCAAGACCGTCGTCGACGAGGGCCGGGGCGTCGGTCCGCTGCGCAACGGCGTCTACCTCGACTTCGGTGACTCGATCAGCCGCCTGGGTGAGAGCGTCGTGCGGGAACGGTACGGGAACCTGTTCGACATGTACGAGCGCATCACCGGCGAGAACCCGTACCAGGCGCCCATGCGCATCTACCCGGCGACCCACTACACGATGGGCGGGCTGTGGGTCGACTACAACCTGATGACCAACGTGCCCGGGCTGTACGCCCTCGGCGAGGCCAACTTCTCCGACCACGGCGCCAACCGGCTCGGGGCGTCGGCGCTCATGCAGGGCCTCGCCGACGGCTACTTCGTCATCCCGTACACGATCGGCGACTACCTCGCCGGCCTGCTCGGCCAGGCACCGGTGAGCACCGACGACCCCGCCTTCTCCGAGGCCGAGGCCGGCATCGACGACGAGATCCATCGGTGGATGTCGGTCGGCGGCACCCGGTCCGTCGACCACTACCACCGGGAGCTCGGCAAGCTCGTGTGGGACTACTGCGGCATGGAGCGGGAGCGCAACGGCCTCGAGAAGGCCATCGTCGAGATCCCCGCCCTCCGCGAGGAGTTCGAGAGGAACGTCCGGGTGCTGGGCACGAGCGAGGGGGTCAACCAGTCGCTCGAGAAGGTGATGCGAGTCGCCGACTTCTTCGAGCTCGCCGAGCTGATGGCCCGCGACGCGCTGATCCGCGAGGAGAGCTGTGGCGGCCACTTCCGGGTCGAGTCCCAGACCGACGAAGGCGAGGCCAAGCGTGACGACGAGAACTTCCGGTTCGTCGGCGCATGGGAGTGGAAGGGCCGGGGCACCCCCCAGGAGCTCCACAAGGAACCCCTCGAGTTCGAGTACGTGAAGCTCAGCCAGCGCTCCTACAAGTGATCATCGGGCGCCGGCCCGCAGACGACGCAGAAGCAGACGCAGGAGAAGAGGAGAGTCGTGAACCTCACGCTGAAGGTGTGGCGCCAGGAAGGGCCACAGGACCCCGGGCACTTCGAGACCTACGACGCCCCGGACATCAAGGACGAGATGTCGTTCCTCGAGATGCTCGACATCGTCAACGAGCGGCTGATCGAGGCCGGGCGCGAACCCGTCACCTTCGACAGCGACTGTCGTGAGGGCATCTGCGGGACCTGTGGTGTGATGATCGACGGCAAGGCCCACGGCCCGTGGAAGGGCACCGCCACCTGCCAGCTCCACATGCGGGCGTTCCGCGAGGGCGACACCATCACCATCGAGCCGTGGCGGGCTGCCGGCTTCCCGGTCATCAAGGACCTGATGGTCGACCGATCGTCGTTCGACGCCATCATCGAGGCCGGCGGCTTCATCAGCGCCAACACCGGCGCCGCCCCCGACGCCAACGAGATCCCCATCCCGAAGCCGGCCGCCGACACCGCCATGGACGCGGCGGCGTGCATCTCGTGCGGGGCCTGCGTGGCCGCGTGCCCCAACAGCGCCGCCCAGCTGTTCACCAGCGCCAAGCTCGCCCACCTCAACCTGCTGCCCCAGGGCCAGGCCGAGCGGTGGCGGCGCACCGAGGACATGGTCGAGACCATGGAGCTGTTCTTCGGCTCCTGCACGAACTACGGGGAGTGCCAGGAGGCGTGCCCCAAGGAGATCCCGATCGACTTCATCGCCCTGATGAACCGGGACTACCTGAAGGCCAAGGTGAAGAACCGCAAGCTGATCGGCCAGACCTTCCCCTAGCGTCGGGCCCCTGGGACGGAGGCTTCAGGCCTCGTCGACGGCGGGCTCGCCCGCCGGTTCGGCCTTGCCCTGCCTGCGGCGATGGCGGACGAGCTCGATGGCGACCGGCAGCAGCGAGATGGCCACGATGACCAGCACGGCGAGCTCGAGGTGGTCGCCGATCGCCGGGAACCGCTCGCCGAGGAACCAGCCGAGGGTCGTGATGCCGACCGCCCAGGCGAAGCCGCCGATGATGTTGTAGGTGACGAACGTGCGGTACTCCATGCGCGACACGCCGGCGACGATGGGGGTGAAGGTGCGCACCACCGGTACGAACCGTGCCATGACGATGGTCTTCGAGCCGTGCTCGTCGAAGAACACCTGGGCCCGATCGACGTACTCCTGCTTGAACAGCCGCGAGCTCGGCCGGCGGAACAGCGACGGTCCGACACGCCGGCCGAACAGATAGCCGACCTGGTCGCCGGCCACGGCGGCGAGGAAGCAGCCGACCAGGAGGATCGGGAGGGCCGGCAACTGGCCGGTGGCCGACAGGAGGCCGGCGGTGAACAGCAGCGAGTCGCCGGGGAGGAAGAAGCCGATCATGATCCCCGACTCGGCGAAGACCACTGCGAACAGGCCGATGGTGCCGACGGTGGCGATGAGCTTCTCGGGGTCGATGCCGACCGCGAGGACGACACCGAGGAGGGGGGACATCTGTCTGACGCTACTCGCGGCGGCGGCCCCGTCCGTGGCGCCCCGGCGTGAGGTCCCGTGCTACGGACCCGGTGGTTGCCCGAACTCGATCCACCCCGCACCGGTGGACCCGTCGGCCCCCTCGACGCGCACCAGGCCCCGGGGGAAGCGGGCCACGCGCCCGTCGGGCGCGTCGAGTCGCACCGGCGCCCAACCGACCGGCGTCACGGCGAGATCGTGGTCGCCGATGCGGAGCTGCACGGAGGAGGGGATGGCCTCGGCATCGAGCACTGGGGCGACCTCGACGTCGGTGACCATCGCCGCGTCCCGACCGGGACCCTGCACGTAGCCGATGCCGTAGTCCACGCCGGTGGCCCTGACCCCGTGGAGACGGGTGCCGTCATCGAGGCGGATCGCGCTCCAGCACCAGCCCACCGACCACCAGTCGCGGACACCCCAGGAGTGATCGCGCTGGCCGACGCCGTCGAGCTCGATGTGCTCGTTCCCGACCAGCACCTCACCGTGGACGCGGCACGGGACCTCGTAGCGATCGAGCCCGGCCGGGTAGCGGAACACCTCGCCATCGGTGTCCCACTCGAGGTCGAGCCCCAACGGCGTCGGCGCCCCATGGGCGCCGCGGTAGGCGTCGGCCGGGTCGTCGAGGGCCACCCCGAACGCCTCGAGCCCGAGGCTCCATCGCGCCAGCGGCTCCTCGACGTTGTGGTCGGCCCACAGCCCGTTCGAACGGACCTCGAGCCGGCCGTCACGTGGGAGCGGCACCTCGTGGTCGACGACGGCGACGAGCGGACGGTCGACGCCCACCACGCAGGCCCAGTACCAGCACACGCCGAGGTTGGGGTAGAGGCCGAGGCGCACGTAGCCTCCGAACGACGCGGTCGGGTCGAGGAAGTCGAAGTACCACGACTCGTTCCACAGCGCCTCGGTGCCCGGCGGGTGGACGCCCTCGTCGTTCGGGTCGGCCGGTGTCGGGAACACGTTCAGTACCCTGCCTCCCGGTCGACCGGCGACTCCAGCGGCTCGCCGTCGAGATGGCGGCGGAGGTTGTCGGCGAAGGCAGCCAGCATGTCGTTGACGGCCCCCGGTCGGCTCCACGAGATGTGGGGCGACAGCCGCACGCCGGGGTGCTGGTACAGCCAGTGGCCGGCCGGCAACGGCTCCGGGTCGACGGCGTCGAGCGAGGCGCAGGCGACGGTGCCGTCGTCGAGGGCGACCCGGAGGGCGTCCTGGTCGATCAGCCCGCCGCGAGCGATGTTCACCAGGTGCACCCCGGGCTTGAGCAGGGAGAAGGACTCGGCGTCGAGCAGGTGGCGGGTCCGGTCGGTGAGCGGGGCGGCCAGCACCAGGTGGTCCACCTCCGGGAGCAGGTCGGCGAGGGATCCGACGAGCGTCACGTCGGGGTCGGGAGTCGGCGACGACGACCGTCGCAGCCCGAGCATCCGCATGCCGAACGGCCGCGCCCGGGCGACGGTGGCGAGGGCGATGCCGCCGAGGCCGACCAGACCGAGGGTCCTCCCCTGCAGGCTGCCGAGGCGCGCGTCCCGGTGCCACACCTCCGGAGCGGCGTCGAGCCAGACCCCGGGGAGCCGCTTCTCGAACGCCAGCATCATGGCCAGCACCCACTCCGAGATGGCCACGGCCGACGCGCCGCGCATGTTGGTGACGGCCACCTCGTCGGGCACGAGGTGGAGGGGGAAGGCATCGATGCCCGTGCCGATCAGCTGGATCCACCGGACGCCTCGCGCCGGCAGCTCCTCGAGCCCGTCGCTCGGCCGGGTGAACGTGAGGAGGACCTCGCCGTGGGCCTCGTCGGGGAGCCCGCCGGTCATGGGGACGGGGACGACCTCGACGCGCTCGCGGAGATCGGCGGGGAGCTGGATGGCGTCGGCGTCGCCGAGGTGGCTGAGCACGCGGACCGGATCGGGCACCGGTGCAGTCTGGCCGAATCGATTGGTCCCCGCCCGATGCTTAGCTATGCTAAGCAACTATGGGCGCCAGGAAGACCACCGCCGCCGGGAGCGCGGCCGAGACCCACGTCGCCCGGTGGGCGCCCGACGACATCTCCCGGCTCCGGCTCACGGTCCTCCGACTCGCCCGACGACTGCGGAACGAGCGTCCCCGGGGCATCACCGCCTCCCAGCAGTCCGCCCTCGCCACCATCGAGCACCACGGCCCGCTCACACTCGGCGAGCTGGCCGCCCTCGAGCAGGTGCGACCGCCGTCGATCAGCCGCATCGTCGGCGCCCTCGAGGGTGAGGGGTGGGTCGAGCGGGCGGCCGTCGAAGGCGACAAGCGGGTGGCGCTGGTCTCCATCACCCCGAAGGCGCGCCGCGAGCTCCAGCGGGCCCGGGCGCGCCGCAACGAGTGGATCCACGACCGCCTCGACGAGCTCGACCCCGACGACCAGGACCGCCTGCTCGCCGCCCTCGACGTGCTCGAGCACCTCGCCGAGCGCGCCACCGACGCCGGGCCGGGTGGAAGACGGGGGGCGTCGTGACCCGCATCGAGCGCCTGTCCCGCGACACCTTCCGCGCCCTCGGCGTGCGGAACTACCGCCTGTTCTTCACCGCCCAGCTGGTGTCGGTGTCGGGCACGTGGATGCAGACCGTCGCCCAGGCCTGGCTCGTGCTGAAGCTGTCCGAGAGCGGCGTCGCCCTCGGTCTCGTCACCGCCGCCCAGTTCGTCCCCATGCTCGTGCTCGGGCCGTGGGCCGGCGTCGTCGCCGACCGGGTCGACAAGCGACGCTTCCTCATGGTGACCCAGGCCGTCGCCGCGTCGCTGGCCCTGGTGCTCGGGGTGCTCACCGCCACCGACACCGTCGCGCTGTGGATGGTCTTCGTGCTCGCCTTCGCCCTCGGTCTCGTCACCGCCTTCGACATGCCCGCCCGGCAGACCTTCGTGTTCGAGATGGTGGGCCCCGACCGCCTCACCAACGCCGTGAGCCTGAACAGCATCGTGATGAACGCCGGGCGCCTGGTCGGACCGGCGTTGGGCGGCGTGCTCATCGGCGCCGTCGGCCTGGCCGCGTGCTTCTGGCTGAACGCCGCGTCGTACGTCGCCCCCCTGCTCGCCCTCGCCGCCATGCGCCCCGCCGAGCTCCAGCGGCGCCCTCCGGCCGAGCGCCAGGCCGGACAGCTCCGGGAGGGACTGCGCTACGCGTGGCACCACGACGGGTTGCGGGTGCCGCTCCTGCTCATGGCCGTCATCGGCACCCTCGCCTACGAGTTCCAGGTGAGCCTGCCGCTGCTCGCCAAGTTCACCTTCGGCAGCGGAGCAGCCGGCTACGGCCTCCTGCTGTCGGCCATGAGCCTCGGCGCCATCGTGGGCGGGCTGGCGTTCGCCACCCGGGCGACGCCCTCGCACCTTCGGCTCGGCGTCGCCGGGCTGGTGTTCGGAGCGCTCGTCGTCGTGACGGCGGTGATGCCGAGCCTCGTCGCCACCGCAGCCGTGCTCCCCGCCGTGGGCGCCGCCAGCATCGCCTTCATCACCCTCGCCAACTCCACCCTGCAGCTCACCGCCGCACCGGAGATGCGCGGCCGGGTGATCGCCCTGTACGGCGTGGCCTTCCTCGGGACGACGCCGGTGGGCGGGCCGATCGTGGGCTGGGTCGGCGAGGCGATCGGGCCGCGGGCCGCGCTCGCGCTCGGCGGCGTGGCCGCCATCGTGGCCACGGGCGTGGCCTGGCGATCGCTGCGAGCCCAGCCCCCGATCGCGACCACACCCGGGGTGGCGCCCGACGCCGACACCGGGGCCGTGACCCACCCTGGCGTCAGGCCGGCGGCGCCTCCCCACCCGACTCCGGAGCCCCGGCCACGCCCGGCGGGGGCGGCGGCGGGGTGATCCCCGACGGTGGCGGCGGCGGGGGCACCGCGCCCCCACCCGGCGGCGGGGGCGGTGTCACGGGCGCCGGCGGTGGCGCCGCACCCGGAGGAGGCGGCGGCGCGACCCCACCCGGCGGCGGGGGGACCGGAGCCGCCCCCGGAGGCGGGGGTGCCGCACCCGGGGGTGGGGGCGGGGCGGTGCGCAGCGCCATGTCGAGCACCACGCCCTGGGCTGCGAGCTGGCGCAGCTCGTCCATCACGCGGGCCACGTCGGCCTGGTTGGCCTCGGTGAGCTGGCCGGTCTGGTCGAGGTAGGTCAACACGCCGAGGTCGCGGAACAGCGGGTCGGCCTGCTTCGCGCTCGGCGCGCCGGGCTGACCGCTCAGGCTCTGGTTGACCTTGTTGCTGAGCTGGTCGGCCCCGCGCTTCAGGTCGTCGAGGAACCCCATGGTGCGCTCCTTTGCGGCGGTGGTGCAACGGCCCGGGACGGGCGTCGCGTCGGATCGTACCGGTGCGCGGCGAGCGGGGTCGGCGCAGGTGGCCGTCAGTCGCTCGTGAGGTTCTCGGCCACCTGGGTGAGCATCGCCGCGAGCTGGGTCTGCTGACGGTCCGAGAGCCCGTCGAAGGCCTGCTCGTCGAGCTGGCGGAGCGCCTTGTCGAGCCGGGGACGGAGCCGCTTGCCGCGGGCGGTGAGGTGGACGCGCAGCGCCCGCCGGTCGCCGGGGTCGCCGGTCCGCTCGACGAGGCCGCCGGCCTCCATGCGCTGGAGCATCTTGGTGACGGTGGGGGGCTCGACGCCGAGGGTCTGGGCGAGGTCGGCCTGGGTGCGACCGTCGGACTCGTAGAGCGCGGCGAGCAGGGCCTCCTGCCCGGGGTGCAGGCCCACGGCGCTCAGCAGGGAGCCGGCCGCGGTGCGATGGGCGCGCGCGGCGCGGACGAGGGCGTTGTTGAGATCGACGGTGGTCTTCCGACTGGCCATGCCCCTAGACAACACGCAGGGCGCGCCAGCCGCAAATGCGGCGCCGGGGACTTCGAAGCCGGGCAACGACGGTCGGACGATGCCGTCCGATCAGGGGATGAGGGGGTAGTAGTCCTCGTTCGGATCGATGGACACGTCGGCGTCCTCGATCGCGCTCAGGAAGTCGTACAGCGCCTCCGGGAGCAGCTTGGGTACGGTCCAGTCGAGCTCGTCGGCCACCCCCGCCACCTCGGCGAACGGCTTGAGGAAGGTGAAGTAGACATAGGCGCCGCAGCGGATCTTGTCGTCGCGCGTCATGCCGGCGATGTTGCGGTAGTGCTGGGCCTGCACGCGCCGGACGGTGGCGACCAGGCCGTCGATCTCGTCGAGGGGCACCTGGCGCAACGAGCCGTCGGAGGTGTCGGTGGTGAACAGCCCGAACCCGACCAGGCGATCGAGGTAGTCCTCGGGGTCGGTGACCGACGAACCGAAGTCGGTGACACGGATGCCGACGCCGTCGAGCACGAGCGCGGCGGTGAGGTTGCGATAGGGGACCTCGCGGGCGACGTCGCTCCACCAGAAGTCGCTCTCCGCCAGCCGGTAGTAGTCGCGGACGAGCAACACCCGACCGTCGGGAAGCGGGTAGGGCCCGGTGTCCCCGGCCCCGACGCGGGTGTCGAAGTAGAGCAGGAACAGGTAGTTGACCAACGTGGCGTTGAAGCGGGCGAGGCGCTGGCGCTGCTCCGGGTCGTCGACCGCGGTGACGCCGTCCATCAGGGTGGTGATGACGTCGTCGCCGTAGGGGCGCACCACGCCGTCGGTGTCGAACGCCTGCCGCGGGCCGGCGTCGTGGTGGAACGCCAGCGCCGCCCGCTCCCAGAACCGGAGCACGGTGTAGGCGGCCTCCGGGTCGTCGGCCGACGGGTCCATGGCGGTGAGGACCTTCCGGCCGTTCAGGAAGAAGTTGGCGATCGACCAGAGGTAGACGAGGTTGACGTTGCTCCCCGGTCGGTGACCGGCTCGGCCGATCTCCTCGGGCGGCATCGCCGCCTCGATCCGACGCATCATCTCGGGATAGCGCCAGAACGCCTCGGTGCAGGCCACGAGGATGTAGGCGGTGACGGGGATGAGCTGGGAGCCGAGGGCGGTGCGCTCGAGGGTGAGTTGCTTCGAGATCGGAGCGTGGTACGCGATGAGCCGGTTGGCCTCGGCCTTGCGCTCGTCGACGGTGAGCTCGGGCTCAGCCACGGAGCACGCCGCCGTCGGCGCTGCAGTCGAGCTCGACCTGGTGGCCGTTGCCGGGCTCCCCGTCGGTGAACGTGGCGGCCATGATGCACGGCACCTGGAACTCCCGGCTCACGATGCCGATGTGACTGCGCGGCGTGCCGTTGGTGCAGACCACCCCGGCCAGCTCGTGGAACACCGGCGCGAGGAAGGTGGCTCCGCAGTCCCGTACCAGCGCGATCACCCCCTCGGCACCGGTGTCCATCAACTCGAGTACGTCGTCGGGGCCCTCCATCGCCCGCCAGGTGCCCTGCACCGGCGCCGCGTCGAAGACCCTCACCCCCCGGGCCAGCTCCTGCATGGCCCGGGATCGTAGCCGTGGGCCCGGGGGGCCAGGGGCGGCACCGGTAGGCTCGACCACCGTGCCCGTGTTCCTGAGCGACGAATGGGTCGACGCCCTCGACCGCGCCGTCTCGGCCGATCCCGAGCTGGCCCGGCGGGCGAAGGGCACCACCCTCGTGATCCAGTACGTCGTCACCGACGACGACGAAGCCCCCCGCACCTACCACCTCGAGGTGCGCGACGGCACGGTGCACGCCCGCACGGGCCCGGCATCCGATCCCACGGTGCTGTTCACCCAGGACCGGGCGACGGCGTCCGCCGTCGCCACGGGCGCCGAACGCGCCCAGACGGCGTTCATGGCCGGCCGGCTCCGGCTCGGTGGCGACGTCACCGCCCTCGTCGCCCACCGAGCGCTGTTGGCCCTGCTGCACGACGTCACCGCCTCCGTGCGGGCCGACACCGAGCACGGCCGCGCCCGAGCGACCGAGAGCGGGAGACCCGCCTAGCCGTGCCCGAGCTGCCCGAGCTGCAGGCCCACGCCGAGCGCCTCTCCGACCACTACGCCGGCCACGGCCTGGCCGGGTTCCGACCCCTGTCGTTCACCGCGCTCAAGACCTTCGCACCCCGGCCCGAGGTCGCGGTCGGCCAACCGCTGCTCCGGGTGGGCCGGCGGGGCAAGTACCTGCTGCTCGGCTTCGAGCCGGCGACGTTCGTGGTGCACCTGATGCAAGGCGGTCGGCTCCGGGCCGACGAGAAGGAGTCGAACAAGCCCCGCGGCGGGTTGGCCCGGTGGACCTGGGCCGACGCCCCCGCCCTCCTCCTCACCGAGGCCGGCACCGAGAAGCGAGCCGGGGTGTGGGTGGTGGCGGGCGACCCCGAGCTGACGGCGCCGATCCTGGGGCTCGGGCCCGACGCCGACCAGGTCGGCGTCGACCAGCTCGCCGCCCTGCTCGCCGGCCACTCGATGCGCCTGCACGGCTTCCTGCGCGATCAGCGGATCATCGCCGGCGTCGGTCGGCGGCTGGCCAACGAGATCTGCCACCGAGCGAGGCTGTCGCCGTTCGCGTCGACCGCCAGGCTGGGGCCCGACGACGTGTCGCGCCTGCGCGAGGCGATCGGCGCCGCCATCGACGAGTCCCTGGACCACGAGCGGGGCCGCGACGACATGAGCTCGTCGAAGGAGCGGCCCGGGTCGGTGCACCGTCGCACGGGCCAGCCCTGCCCGGTCTGCGGCGACGCCGTCCGGGAGGTCGCGTACCACGCCTACACGGTGCACTACTGCGCCGCGTGCCAGACCGGCGGCAAGGTGCTGGCCGACAACACGACCAGCCGCTTCCTGAAGTGACGGGGCGGCCGGGCCGACCGGCCCTCGCCACCGTGCCTAGATGAGGCCGAGCTCCCGCACCGCGTCGCGCTCTTCGCCCAGCTCGGCCACGCTGGCGTCGATCCGCCGCCGCGAGAAGTCGTCGAGGTCGAGGCCCTGCACGACCTCGTAGGCGCCGCCGGACGTGGTGACCGGGAACGACGAGATGAGCCCCTCGGGTACGCCGTAGCTGCCGTCGGACGGGATGGCCATCGAGACCCAGTCGCCCTCGGGCGTGCCCTGGACCCAGGTGCGCACGTGGTCGAGCGCGGCGTTCGCCGCCGAGGCGGCGCTCGACAGGCCGCGCGCCTCGATGATGGCCGCACCGCGCTGTTGCACGGTGGGGATGAACTCCTGCTCGATCCACGCCTGGTCACCGATGACCTCGGCGGCGTTGCGGCCCGAGACCTCGGCGTGGAACACGTCGGGGTACTGGGTGGCCGAGTGGTTGCCCCAGATCGTCATCTTCCGGATGTCGTTGACGGTGGACCCGGTCCTGGTCGCGAGCTGGGCCATCGCCCGGTTGTGGTCGAGCCGGGTCATGGCGGTGAACCGCTCCCGGGGGACGTCGGGCGCGTTGTTCATCGCGATCAGGCAGTTGGTGTTGGCGGGGTTGCCGACCACGAGGACGCGGACGTCGTCGGCGGCGTTGTCGTTGATGGCCCTGCCCTGCACGGTGAAGATGGCGCCGTTGGCCTCGAGCAGGTCCTTGCGCTCCATCCCCTTCGAGCGGGGGCGGGCCCCGACGAGCAGCGCCACGTTGGCGCCGGCGAACGCCTCTCCCGGGTCGTCGCTGAGCACGACGTCGGTGAGGAGCGGGAAGGCGCAGTCCTCGAGCTCCATCGCCACGCCCCGGAGGGCGTCGAGGGCGGGGGTGATGTCGAGCATCTGCAGGGCGATCGGCTGGTCGGGCCCGAGCAGCTGGCCGCTGGCGATGCGGAACAGCAGGCTGTAGCCGATCTGGCCGGCGGCCCCGGTGACGGCGACGCGAACGGGATCACTCACGGTGGTGGGACTCCTGTCGGGAGCGGACGGGCTGAATCTAGCCAGGGGCCCGAGCCCCCGGCGAAACGGCGCTATGCCAGCTGGGTGTTGCCGAGCCAGCTCTCGTACAGCTCGGCGTACCGCCCCCCTGCGGCGACCAGATCCTCGTGGCGGCCCTGCTCGACGAGGCGCCCACCGTCGAAGACCACCACCAGGTCGGCCGCCTCGGCCGTGGAGAGCCGATGGGCGACGCTGACCATCGTCCGACCCTCGGCCAGACGGGCCAGGGCCACGGCCAGATCCCGCTCGGTGCGGGGGTCGACGGCGCTGGTGGCCTCGTCGAGGATCAGCAAGCCGGGCGCGGCGAGCTGGGCCCGGGCGAGGGCCACGAGCTGGCGCTCCCCGACCGACAGCTGCTCGCCCCGCTCACCCACCTCGGTGGCGAGGCCGTCGGACAGCCCGTCGACCCATCCGTCGAGCCCGAGCTGCACGAACGCGGCCCGCACGTCGTCGTCGGTGGCGCCGGGGCGGCCCATGCGAACGTTGTCGGCGACCGTCGTGTCGAAGAGGAACCCGTCCTGGGGGACCATCCGGACCCGTTCGTGGCGGGAGTCGGGATCGACCTCACGCAGGTCGATCCCACCGATGCGGATGACACCGGCGACCGGGTCGGCGAGCCGGCACAGCAGCTTCACGAAGGTGGTCTTCCCCGAACCGGTCTCCCCGACCACCGCGACCCGGACGCCGGCCGGGAGGACGAGATCGACGGCGTCGAGCACGAGCCCGCCTTCGCGGTAGGCGAACGACACGCCCTCCGCCCGCACCTCGAGAGGGCCGCCCGGGAGGGTCGTGCCCTCCACCGGCTCCGGCACGTCGATGGGCGTGTCGAGCACGTCGAGCACCTTGCGCCAGCCGGCGAGCGCGGTCTGGGTCTGGTCGAGGATCTCGCCCAACTCGGCGATCGGCGACAGGATCAGGCTCACGAGGAACACGAAGGCGATCAGGCTGCCGACGTCGAGGCCCCACGACGGGCCCCACCACAGGCCGGCGCCGACGACGACGGCGAGGGCCATCCCGCCGAACACGTCGCCGAGCGGGAACATGAACGCGAAGTAGCGGGCGGCGGCGACCTCGGCGTCGTACTGCTCGTCGATGACCCGGTCGAGCCGTCGACGGGTGCGGTCGCGCAGCCCGTAGGCCCGCACCACCCCGGCCCCCATCACGCTCTCGGAGATCTCGGAGAGGGTCACGCCCACCCTGGTGCGCACCTGGTCGTAGGCCCGGAGCTGGCGGCGCTGGAGGGCGCGGAGCACGGGCAACATGGGTGCGAACACGACGATCACGAGCAGCGTGAGCTGCCACGAGTAGACGGCCATCACCGCGAGCACGCCGGCGATGACGACGCTGTTCACGATCCACGCGATCCCGCCCCACTGCGCGAACCGGGCGATGGTCTCGATGTCGCTCGTGACCCGCGAGGTCAGGATGCCCCGCTTGGCCTCGTTGTGGTCGGCGACCGAGAGCGCGTGGATGTGGGCGAACGCCCGCACGCGCAACCCGCGGAGCATCGCCTCGGCCGCCTCGACGAGGCGCACGTAGGTCACCCTCGTGAGGACGGCCACGACGGCGACGACGACCAGGGCGAAGCCGCACGCGCCGAGCACGAAGCCGGCGCGGAACTCGTCGACGCCGACGATGCCCTTGTCGATCACCTGTTGGATGAGGACGGGGATGATGATGCGGCCCGCAGCGGCGGCCACCGCCATGAGGGCGGTGAACAGCAGGCCGCGGCGCAACTCGGGGCTGGCCGCCAGACCCCGTCGGAGCACCTCCATGGCGCCACCGGGCGGGGTCACCACCGTCTGGCCGTCGTCGGTGGCCGCCGGGTCGGGCGGCGGTGCGTCGGCGACGGGTTCTCGCGTGACGGTCACGGACCGGCCTCGACGGCGTAGGCGCGCACGAGGGCGCGGTAGGCGGGCAGGGCCAGGAGGTCCTCGTGGTCGCCCTCGGCGGCGATGCGACCGTCGACCAGGAAGGCGACGCGGTCGGCCAGCTCGATGGTGGAGTTGCGGTGGGCCACCACCAGGGTGGTCATCTCGAGCGACCGGCGGAGCCCGTCGAGGATCTCGGCCTCGATCACCGGGTCGACGGCGGAGGTGGCGTCGTCGAGCACCAGGACCCGGGGACGGCGGAGCAGGGCACGGGCCAGGGCCAGGCGCTGGCGCTGCCCGCCCGACAGGGTGACGCCCCGCTCCCCCACGATCGTGTCGAGACCCTTCGGGAGCGCGGCGACGAACCGGTCGGCCCGGGCGATGGCGGCCGCCGCCCGCACCTCGTCGTCGGCGACGTCGAGGCCGAGGGTGATGTTCTCCCGGACCGTGTCGGCGAAGAGGAACGACTCCTGGAAGACCAGCGCCACCTCGGCGCGCACGGTCGACACCGCCAGCGCGCTCAGGTCGCACCCGCCGAGCCGGATCGTGCCCGACGACGGGTCGTCCATGCGCACGAGCAGCTCGCAGAGGGTCGTCTTGCCGGCACCGGTGGCACCGACGAGGGCGACGACGTCGCCGGCCGGCAGCTCGAGGTCCACGTCGTCGAGCACCGGCACCGCGCCGTAGGCGTAGGCGACCCGTTCGAAGCGCACGGTCAGGGGCCCGGCCGGGAGGGCGATGGCCGACGCACCGCCGCCGTGGGGGGCGTCGGGCTCGGCGAGCACCTGGTCGATCCGCTCCGAGGCGACCACGGCCCGGGGCAGCTCCTGGAGGAAGAAGCCCACCACCCGCATCGGGAAGGCCAGCAGCCCGAACAGCGCCATCGCCTGCACGAGGTCACCGGGCTGCAGCACACCGCTCGTGACCTGCCAGGTGCCCACCAGCAGCACGATGATGATCCCGATGCTGGGCAGGGCGTCGATGACGGGCTCGAACGAGCCCCGGATCCGCCCGACGCGGACCCGGGCCTCCTGCAGCCGGGCGGCGGCGCCGTCGATGCGCTCGACCTCGGCGTCGGTCCGTCCGAGCGTCTTCACGACGAGCGCCCCGTCGAAGCTCTCGTGGACCACCCGGGACACGTCGCCCACGCGCTGCTGGACGATGGCGGCCGGCCGCTCGACCCGGGAGGTGTAGAGCCGGTTCACGAGGGCCAGCGCCGGGAACAGGAGGACGGCGATGAGGGTGAGCACGGGATCGACCAGCAGGAGGCTGACGAGGGCCAGGGCGATGAGCACCAGTACTCCGAGGCTGAACGGCAGGGCGTTGAGCACCTCGGTGGCGGCCACCACGTCGGCGTCGGCGTGGGCGAGGAGCGTGCCGGTGGGGCGGGACCGGTGATAGCGCATCGGCACGTCGAGGTAGCGATCGGTGACCGCCCGTCGGAGGCGGGCCTGGGTGCGGAACGTCGTGAGGGCGGCGAAGTACCGGCGGAAGATGATCGAGACGGCCCGGAGGAGGGCGATCGCCAGCACCGCGGCGGCCGAGCCGATCGCCGCCGCCTTCGTGACCTCGCCGGTCTCGAAGGCGGGGACGATCGTCTGGTCGGTGATGCGCCCGAGCACGACCGTGGTGCCGACGGCGGCGAGGGCGTACAGCGTCGCCCCCACCAGGCTCACCGCGAACGTGACCTTCTGGGCGCGCGCCGAACGCCACACGACCGCGAGGCCGCGACGGAAGACCGAGCGACCCGGGCGCGCGTCGGACACCGGGTCGGCTACTGGGGTAGCTGCATCGACTTCGTCTCGAGGAACTCCTCGAGGCCGAACCTGCCGTTCTCGCGACCGTTGCCCGACTGCCGGTAGCCGCCGAACGGCGCCAGCAGGTTGTAGCTGCCGCCGTTGACGTCGACCTGGCCGGTGCGCAGACGGCGAGCGACGCGTGTCGCCCGACCGACGTCGCTCGACTGCACGGCACCGGCGAGCCCGTAGACGGTGGCGTTGGCGATGCGGACGGCCTCTTCCTCGTCGTCGTAGGGCATGACGACGAGGACCGGCCCGAAGATCTCCTCTTGGGCGATGGTCATGTCGGGCGTGACGTCGGCGAACACCGTCGGCTGCACGAAGTAGCCCCGGTCGAGGCCCTCGGGCGGCTCGACTCCACCGGTGACCAGCCGGGCGCCCTCGTCGATGCCCTTCTGGATGTAGCCGCGCACCCGGTCGCGCTGGGTGGCCGACACGAGCGGGCCGATCTGGGCGTCGGAGGCGCCGGGGCCGACGGTGACCGACTCGGCCGCCGCCTTCACCCGCTCGACGATGTCGTCCTGCTGGTCACGGGGCACGAGCATCCGTGTCAGGGCGGAGCAGGTCTGGCCCGAGTTGAGGTAGCAGCCGAACACCACACCGGGGGCGATGCAGGCATCGAGGTCCGCGTCGTCGAGGATGATGTTCGCCGACTTCCCACCCAGCTCGAGGTGGACTCGCTTGACCGTCTGGGCGGCCAGCTCGCTCACGCGCTTGCCGGCCCGGGTCGAGCCCGTGAACGACACCATGTCGACGTCGGGGTGGGAGGCGATCGCCTCGCCGACCACGGGCCCGACGCCCGACACCAGGTTGAACACCCCGGCGGGGACGCCGGCGGCGTCGATGATCTCGGCCAGGATGAAGGCGTTGAGCGGGGCCACCTCGCTCGGCTTGAGCACCACCGTGCAGCCGGCGGCCAGCGCCGGCGCGACCTTGGCGGCGATCTGGTGGAGCGGGTAGTTCCACGGCGTGATGGCGCCCACGACCCCGGCCGGCTCCCGCACCACGAGCGAGTTGCCGACCCGCTCCTCGAAGTCGAAGCCGTCGAGGATCTCGACCATGGCGGTGAAGGCGGCCGTGGGGAGGCCGGCCTGGATCATGTTGGCGAACATGATCGGCATGCCCATCTCGGTCGAGATCGTGTCGGCGATCTCCTCGGATCGGGCGGCCAGGCCCTCGGCGATGGCCTGGATGACCTTGGCCCGGTCCTCCTTGGAGGTCTGGCTCCACGGTTCGAACGCGGCCTTGGCCGCGGCGACGGCCCGATCGACGTCCTCCGGGGTGCCCTCGGGGATGGATCCGGCCAGCTCCTCGGTGGACGGGTTCACCACCTCGATGGTGCCGTCGCCGGTGGACGGCACCCACCGGCCGTCGAGGTAGAGCTTGTCGTAGACCTTCACCTGATCCCCCTTGTCGAGGCTGTGTCCCAGCCGAACCCGCTCAGGCTACCGGCCCCGCGTCCGGCTGACCGCCGGTGGCCGAGCCGATGTCACAACCCGAGGTTGGCGTAGATCTCCCTCGTCGCCGTCGAACGGTTGAGGGTGTAGAAGTGGATGCCCGGCACCCCTTCGGTGAGCAGGCGCCGGCACAGGTCGGTGGCCAGCTCGACACCCACCGCCCGCACTGCCTCGGGGTCGTCGGCCACCGCGTCGAAGCGGGCCGCCAGCGCGGGCGGGAACTCGGCGCCGGCCATCTCGGCGAACCGCTTCACCTGCTTGGCGTTGGTGACCGGGATGATGCCGGGGATGACGGGCACGGTGCAGCCGAGGGCGGCCAGCTCGTCTCGCATGCGCAGGTAGGGCGCCGGTTCGAAGAAGAACTGGGTGATGCCGAAGTCGGCGAGCACCAGCTTGGCGGCGAGGTGACGGCGGTCGCTGTCGCGGTCGGGCGAGCGCGGGTGCAGCTCCGGATGGGCGGCCACACCGATGGAGAAGTCGCCGGAGCCGCGGATGAGCTCGACCAGCTCGGCGGCGTACTCGAGCTCGCGGGGCGCGTCGTCGACGTCGGGGGGCGGGTCGCCGCCGAGGGCGAGCAGGTTGTGGACGCCGGCGTCGCGGTAGTCGTCGATGATCGCCTCGAGCTCGCGGCGCGTGTGGGCGATGCAGGTCAGGTGGGCCATCGCCGTCATCGAGGTGTCGCGCTCGATGTGCACCACCACGTCGCGCGTGCGCTCCCGGGTGGAGCCGCCGGCGCCGTAGGTGACCGACACGAACGACGGGTGCAGCGGCTCGAGCTCGGCGATGGTCTTCTCGAGCTCACGGGCGGCCTCGTCGGTCTTCGGGGGGAAGAACTCGAACGAGTAGGTGCGTCCCTCGGCGAGCAGGTCGCGGATGTGCGTCACGGCGGGAAAGGCTACCGCCACCCTCCGTCCTCGGCGAGGCCCGTCTCCCGGACGCCGGCTACGGCGTGCGCCCCACCCGGCGGAGCATCGTCTGGGTGGACGTGGCCACGAGGCGCCCATCGGACCACAGGTCGGTCTCCGTGTGGACGTGGCCCCGCCCGAGCCAACGGGCGCGGATGTCGGTGAGCACGCGCTCGTCGACGACCGGCTCGAGGAACGTGATCGACAGGTCGAGCGAGAGGAAGAACAGGACCGGCTCTTCGGGCCCGAACCGCACCCACACCGCGGGACCGGGCAGGTCGGCGATCGGCAGCAGCATGAGCGGATCCAGATGGCCCCGGTCATCGCGGGCGACGGGGCGGCGGTAGCGGTTCCAGCGGACGTGTCGGGCCGGTTGGTCGGGGACCCATCCCTCCCACATCGGGAGGACCCCGAGCACCGGCCGGATCTCGAGGTTGTCGAACAGGCGCGGACTGGGCATGGCCGGGCCGCCCTCGCGCACCACGGCCGTGGCGGCGTCGTCCCACGCCGGCACCTCGGGCGGTCGGGCGTCGAGGAACGCCGGCGACTCCCGGTCGCTCGTGAGCACGACGGTGAGATCGACCGCCGGCGAGTCCTGCCGGGCACAGATCCCGGTGACCCGCACGTGGGCGCTCCCCTTCCCCTCGCGCAGGCTGGCGACGGTGAACGTGAGGTCATGGCTCGGCGGCGCCAGGAAGACGGCGTGGGCCAGGCGCATCTGCAGATCGGGCCGATCGGCACCGGCCAGGGCGGCCCGCAGGCCGGCGGCCACGAGGACCCCGCCGTGCACGCCGCCCGGGGTGGACCACGACTCGGGGAGGTGGGCGACGAACCGCCGGGCGCTCCCGGACTCCCCTCCCTCCGGGGCGGGGGCGGGGACGACGGAGGTGACCTCGTCGAACGAGGGTGGCTCGGGTGGCGTCGACCCGCCGGTCACCGGTCGGCCCGGCGCTCGGCCGCGTCGACCGTGTTGCGCAACAGCATGGCGCGGGTCATGGGCCCGACCCCGCCGAGGCGCGGCGACAGCCAGCCGGCGACCTCGGCCACCTCGTCGGCCACGTCGGACAGGACCTTGCGGCCCTCGAAGGACACGCCGGCGGCCACCACGGCGGCGCCGGGCCTGACCATGTCCGCGGTGACGAGGCCGGGAGAGCCGGCGGCGGCGACGAGCACGTCGGCCTGTCGCGTGTAGGCGCCGAGGTCGGCGACGCCGGTGTGCACCACGGTGACCGCGGCGTTGGCGTGAGGCCGCTTCAGGGTGAGCAGGTTGGCGAGCGGACGGCCGATCGTGAGCCCCCGCCCGACGATGACCACGTGGGCGCCGGCCAGCTCGATGCCGTAGTGGGCGAGCAGGGCCTGGATGCCGGCGGGGGTGCAGGCGACGGGTGCGTCGATGCCCTGCACCAGCTTGCCCAGGTTGACGGGGTGGAGGCCGTCGACGTCCTTGTCGGGATCGACCCCGAGCAACGCCTCCTCGTAGTCGAGGTGGCTCGGGAAGGGGTACTGCATCAGGTAGGCGTCGATCGCCGGATCGGCGTTGAAGGAGGCCACGACGGCCAGCACGTCGGCCTGGGTGGCGTCGGCCGGCAGGTGCTCGTGGAACGAGGCCATGCCCAGCTCCTCGCAGTCCCGGTGCTTCATGGCGACGTAGTTGGCCGAGGGTCCGTCGTCGCCGACGAGCACCGTGCCGAGGCCGGGCGTGATGCCCCGCTCGACCAAGGCCTCGATGCGGGCGACGAGGTCGGCCTTGACCTGGGAGGCGACGAGCTCGCCGTCGAGGATCTGCGCGGTCACGAGGCCACGTTAGAGCCCGAGTGGTGGGGTCAGTGGCGGAAGTGGCGCTCGCCGGTGAACACCATGGCCAGGCCGGCGGCGTCGGCGGCGGCGATGACCTCCTCGTCGCGCACCGAGCCGCCGGGCTGGACGACGGCGGTGGCACCGGCGTCGACGGCAGCGTCGAGGCCGTCGGGGAACGGGAAGAAGGCGTCGCTGGCGTAGGCCCCGCCGACGGCCCGCCCATCGGCCTTCTCGGCGGCGAGGCGGCCGGCATCGCGCCGGTTCTGCTGACCGCAGCCGATGCCGACCGCCCGCCCGTCCTTCACGAGCACGATGGCGTTCGACGTGACCTTGGCGACGACCTGCCAGGCGAGCTCGAGGTCGCGCCACTGCTCGTCGGACGGGGCTCGCTCGGTGACCACCTGCCACGCGCCCCGATCGACGGTGACGAGGTCCGGGGTCTGGACGAGGTAGCCGCCGTCGATCGAGCGCAGCGTCGGGGCGGGTGGCGACGGCGGCTGTGCCTCGAGCACCCGCAGGTTCCGCTTCTCGAGCAGCCGGACGAGGGCGTCGTCTTCGAACCCGGGCGCCACCAGCACCTCCGTGAACACCGGTGCGAGGGCCTCGGCCATCGCCGCGGTGACCGGTCGGTTGACGGCGACGATGCCGCCGAACGCCGACACCGGGTCGCACTCGTGGGCGCGGGTGTAGGCGGCCGTGATGTCCTCGGCGACGGCGACGCCGCACGGGTTGGCGTGCTTTACCACGACCGCCGCCGGCCCGTCGCCGAGGCTGTGGGCGAGTCGCCAGGCGGCGTCGGCGTCGTACACGTTCAGGTACGACATCTCCTTGCCGCCGTGCTGGACGGCCGTGTCCCACCAGCCGTCGGCACCGGCGGTCGCGTAGCGGGCACCCACCTGATGGGGGTTCTCGCCATAGCGGAGCACCGACCGTCGCTCGAGGCGGACCTCGATCGTCTCCGGCAGCTCGGCCGGCGCCCCCGGGACGACGGCGCTGCGGTCGGCGGAGGCGCCCAGCCACTCGGCGATGGCGGCGTCGTAGGCGGCGGTGGCCCGGAACGCGGCGACGGCCAGGCCGCGGCGGGTGTCGGCGGTGAGGGCGCCGTGAGCCCTCAGGTCGGCGAGCACCTCGCCGTACTGCCCCGGATCGGTGACCACGCCGACGAAGGCATGGTTCTTGGCCGCCGCCCGCACCATGGCCGGGCCGCCGATGTCGATGAGCTCGATCGACGGGTCGGACGCGAACGGGTAGAGGTTCGACACCACGAGATCGATCGGTTCGATGCCGTACCGCTCCATGTCGGCGACGTGCTCGGCGTCGTCCCGGTCGGCGAGCAGACCACCGTGCACCTTCGGGTGCAGGGTCACGACCCGATGACCGAGGATGGCCGGCACCCCGGTGAGATCGGCCACATCGGTGACCGGCAGGCCGGCATCGGCCAGCGCCCGGGCGGTGCCGCCGCTCGACACGAGGTCGACCGCCAGGTCGTGGAGCGACCGCGCGAAGTCGACGATCCCCGTCTTGTCGTACACGGACAACAGCGCCCTCACCGCACCGAACCCCTCTCCAGGATCTCCCTGATCGTCTTCACGTAGAGCCGCCGTTCCACGGCCTTGATCCGCTCGTGCAGCGTCTCCTCGCTGTCGTCGGGGAGCACCTCCACCGCCTCCTGGGCGAGGATCGGGCCCTCGTCGACCTCGGCGGTGGCCACGTGCACGGTGCAGCCCGTGACCTTGACCCCGTAGGCCAGCGCGTCACGCACCGCGTGCCAGCCCTTGAACGCGGGCAGCAACGCCGGGTGGGTGTTCACGATGCGCCCGGCGTAGGCCTCGAACAGCGACGGCGCGAAGATCGTGCCCCACCCCGCCATGACGACCAGATCGATGGTGTGCCCGTCGAGCACGGCCACGACCTGGTCGGTGTAGGCCCCACGATCGAAGTCCCCGCCGTAGCTGGTGCGCTCCACCAGCGCGACCGGCACCCCGTGGTGGCTGGCCACGCCGGTGGCACCGCACGGCCGGTCGACGACCACGATCTCGACCGGGATGCCCTCGGCCAGGATGGCGTCGAGGATGGTCCCGCTGCCGGAGGCGAGCACGGCGATTCGCATCGCCGGCACGCTACCCGTCCGCCGACGACCGGCTGGCCGGGATCAGGCCCAGCCGTGCTCGCGGACGATCTCGACCATGAGCTCGCCCGCCTCGGTGGGGTTGCGCCCGACCTTGGCGCCGGCGGCCTCGAGGGCCTCCATCTTGGCCGCTGCGGTGCCCTTGCCCCCGGAGACGATGGCGCCGGCGTGGCCCATCTTCTTCCCCGCCGGGGCGGTGACCCCGGCGACGTAGGAGACCACCGGCTTCGACATCTCGGCCTTGATGAACTCGGCGGCCTCCTCCTCGGCCGAGCCGCCGATCTCGCCGATCATCATCACGGCCTTCGTCTCGGGGTCGGCCTCGAAGCGCTCGAGGCAGTCGATGAAGCTCGTCCCCGGCACGGGGTCGCCACCGATGCCGACGCAGGTGGTGACGCCGATGTCCTGGAGCTTGAGCTCCCAGAGCGCCTGATAGGTCAGGGTGCCCGACCTGCTGACGATGCCCACGGGGCCGCCCGCCTTGGCGATGTGGCCGGCGGTGATGCCGATGTTGCACTTGCCGGGGCTGATGATGCCGGGGCAGTTCGGCCCGAGCAGTTGCACGTCGGGGAAGTCGCGCTCGAGCCTGTTGTAGAACCACGCCTCGTCGTGGGCGGGGACCCCCTCGGTGATGCAGACGATGAACTCGACACCGCCCTCGGCCGCCTCCATGACCGCGGCGCGCACACCCGGGGCCGGGATGAAGATGCACGAGGCGTTGGCGCCGGTCTCGGCGACGGCGTCGCCCACCGAGGCGAACACCGGGATGCCCTCGACGTCGGTGCCGGCCTTCTTCGGGTTGGTGCCGGCCACGACCTGGGTGCCGTAGTCGCGGTTCAGCAGCCCGTAGTAGCGGCCCTGGCTCCCGGTGAGGCCCTGGTAGACGACCTTGGTCGTCTCGTCGACGAAGATGCTCACGGGGGCTCCTCTACTTCCCGGCCAGGGCGACGGCGGCGCGGGCGGCGTCGAGCATGGTCGGCTGCATCTGCAGCCGGTCGGACAGGTGCGGCTCGAGGATCTTGCGGCCCTCCTCGGCGTTGGTGCCGTCGAGGCGGATCACGATCGGGGAGCTGATGTCGATCTGGTCGAGAGCGGAGATGATGCCGTTGGCGACCTCTTCGCCCCGGGTGATGCCGCCGAAGATGTTGATGAAGATCGACTTCACCCGCGGATCGTTGTCGATGATCGTGAGGGCGGCCACGAACTTGGCCGCATCGGCACCGCCGCCGACGTCGAGGAAGTTCGCCGGCTCACCGCCTGCCTGGTTCACGACGTCGAGGGTGCTCATGGCCAGGCCGGCGCCGTTGGCGATGATGCCGATCGAGCCCTCGAGGCCCACGTACTGGAGGTTGGCGTCGTTGGCCGCCTGCTCGCGCTCGTCGCGAACCTGGGTGGCCTCGTAGTTGCCCCACTCGTGGCGGAACTCGGCGTTGTTGTCGAGCGTGACCTTGGCGTCGAGGGCGTGCACGGCCCCATCCGGCTTGAGGATCAGCGGGTTGACCTCCACCAGGTCGGCATCGCCCTCGGTGTAGGCCGTGTAGAGCTTGAGCAGGATGTCGACGGCGCCGTCCTCGGCCTGCGGGTCGAGGCTGGCCGCCTTCACCCAAGCCCGGCAGGTGGCCTCGTCGAGGCCGTCGACCGGGTCGACCCAGATCTTGGCGATGGCCTCCGGGGCTTCGGCCGCCACCCCTTCGATGTCGACGCCGCCCTGGGCCGACAGCATGCCCAGGTGCAGCTTCCTCGACCGGTCGAGGGTGAAGCTGGCGTAGTACTCATCGGCGATGTCGGAGGCCTTCTCGATCCACACGATGTGGACCCGGTGCCCCTTGATGTCCATGCCGATGATGTTCTCGGCGTGCTCGCGCAGCTCGGCGGCGTCGTTGGCCAGCTTCACTCCCCCGGCCTTGCCCCGGCCCCCCACGTGCACCTGGGCCTTGACCACCACGGGGTAGCCCAGCTGCTCGGCGGCGTTGGCCGCGCCGAGGACGGAGTCGACGGCGTGGCCGGGTGACACCGGGATGCCGAACGACGCGAAGAACTCCTTGCCCTGGAACTCGAGAAGGTCCACGGCGCGAGACCCTACTCAGGGGCGGTGGGCCGGTCCCAAACCAGGGGGTGTCCCGCGCTCGCGCTCGTCGAGCGCCTGTTCGAGCCAGTCGGTGATGTCGTCGAGGCCGGCGCCAGGCGTGAACACGGCCGCGACCCCCTTGGCCCGGAGCTCGTCGACGTCGGCGTCGGGGATGATCCCACCCCCGAACACGACCACGTCGTCGAGGCCCCGGTTGCGGAGCTCGTCGACCACCCTGGGGAACAGGGTCAGATGGGCTCCGGACAGCACCGAGAGCCCGACGGCGTCGGCGTCCTCCTGCACCGCAGCCTCGGCCACCTGCTCCGGCGTCTGGAACAGCCCCGTGTAGATGACCTCGAAGCCGGCGTCACGAAGGGCTCGGGCGATGACCTTGACGCCCCGGTCGTGACCGTCGAGGCCGGGTTTGGCGACGACGACTCGGTATCGGCGCTCCACCCACGGGATACTACGGGGGTGAGCCCGGTGAAGCAGACGAGCAACAGGAACGCCCGATCCGTCGCCCTCGCCGTCGCCGGGGTCGTGATCGGGATCGGCCTGGTGATCGCCCTGTTCGTGTTCGCCATCCCCTCGCTCACCGAGTCGGGCACCACCAGCATCCAGCTCGGCGACGACACCTTCGACGCCGGCGACGCCGAGGACCGCTCCGAGACGATCGCGGACTCGGGACCGATCCTCTTCCCCGACGTGGCCGGCAACCAGCGCGACGTCTACCTCCAGCACCTCTCCGATGATCCGAGCGAGGGATGGCTGGCCTTCGACGCCCGTCGGCCGGGCACCGACCGCACCTGCACGCTCGAGTGGACGGGCTCGGCCTTTCGCGACCCGTGCGGCGGGCCCGACGTGGCTCCGGACGGGCAGGGGCTGGTGCAGTACCAGGTCGAGGTCACCGAGGACGGCAACCTCACCGTCGACTTCCAGGTCGACGACGAGTCGTCGACCACCGTGCGCTAGCGCGACGCGGAGCCCTCGCCCGCCTCGAACAGCGGCAGCAAGCGAGCCTTCTGCACCTTGTCGGTGCCGGTGCGGGGCAGCTCTTCGACGGCCACGAAGCGCACCGGGACCTTGTAGTCGGCCAACCGGTCGGCCGCCCACCGGTCGAGCGCCAGACGGTCGAGGTCGGCGCCCTCCACCAACCGCACGGCGGCGACCGGCACCTCACCCAACCGGACGTCGGGCAGGCCGACCACCGCGGCTTCGAGCACGTCGGGATGGCCCTCGAGGGCGTGCTGCACCTCGAGGGCGTACACCGAGTACCCACCGCGCTTGATGACGTCCTTCTGTCGGCCGACGAACAGCACCGTGTTGGCCGGACCGCGGCGAGCCAGATCGCCGGTGCGGAGCCAGCCGTCGGAGGTGACCGTGGCCGCGCTGGCCTCGGGCGATGCCCAGTAGCCCTTCAGCACGCCCGGGCCCTTGACCCACAGCTCCCCGGTGCCCCCGGGTGCCACGTCGTGGCCGTCGTCGTCGACGACGCGGCAGCTTGTAGCCGGGCACGCTGAAGCCCAGCGACTCGCCGAGGCCGACGCTGAGGCCGGGCGGGCTCAACTTCACCGCCACCCCGCCGCCGGTCTCGACCATGCCGTACCCCTCGGCGAAGATGGCCTCACCCACCGAGCCCACGAAGGGCAGGCTGGCCGTCGCCCCGAAGCCCTTGAACCGGCGGGCCAGGTCGGCCGGCATGGCGTCGGCGCCCGACCCCCACAGCCGCACCGAACGCAGGTCGCGCTCGTCGGCGCCGGCCTCGAGCAGCAGGCGGTACATGGCCGGCACCCCGATGAACACGGTGGCGCGTCGCCGCTCGATGGCGTCGAGCACCGCATCGGGGCGGAAGCGAGGGAACAGGTAGACGGGGATGCCGGTGGCGGCGAAGGCCAGCAGCACCACGAAGCCCATGATGTGGGCGATGGGCAGGGCGAACACCGCTTCGTCGCGCCGCAGCCCGGTGGGGTAGCCGAGGCCGGCCAGCACCGACCCGACGAGGGCACGGTGGGTGAGCTCGGCCCCCTTGGGCGTTCCCGTGGTGCCCGACGTGTAGAACAGGGCGGCCACCGCGTCGGGGGCGGCGGGGTGCGCCTCGAGCATCGGCTCGCCCCCGTCGACCAGGTGCGGGCTGCGCAACACGAGGGCGGCCCCAGAGTCGCGGATGACGTGGTCGACCTCGTGGGGCTGCATCTGGGGGTTGACCGGCACGGGCACGGCCCCGGCGCGTGATGCCGCCAGGCAGAGCAGGAGCAGCTCGTAGGCGTTGGGCGTGGCCAGCACGACCCGGTCGCCGGGCTCGACGCGGGAGGCGATGCCGCCCGCCCACCGGTTGACCCGCTTCTCGGCCTGGCGGTAGGTGATGCGCAGCCCACCGCCGGCCTCCTCGACCAGCCGCCGACGACCGTGCACCTCGGCGAGGTCGGACATGAGCCGGCCGAGGGTGAGGTCACGCCGCAACAGCAGCTCGGCCCGCTTGAGGAGCGGGATCATCCCGCCGCCCCGAGCTTTCGCAGCGGTGCCCAGGCCAGCAGCAGGCGCTTCTCACCCGCGTCGCGGAAGTGGACCACCGCCTCGGCCTTGTCGCCGCGGCCCTCGATGGCGATGATCACGCCCTCGCCGAAGGCGTTGTGGGCCACGTCGTCGCCGACGCGCAGCCCGAGGCCGTCGGCGCCCGACGGCACCGGCCCGGCCGGGCGCAACGCCGATTCGACCACCCGCTCGCGGTGGTCGCTCCACCCGGTCTCCCCCGCCCCGGTCCCGCCGTCGGCCCGGTCGCGGCCCCCCCACGACCCGCCCCCCGTCGAACGGCGCGAGCCGCGGCGGCGGCCGGCCACCTCGTCGACGAGGGCGGCGGGGATCTCGTCGAGGAAGCGGCTCGGCGGGTTGTACTGCGTGCCGCCGTAGAGGTTGCGGGCCCAGGCATGGGTGAGGTGCAGCCGCTCCATGGCCCGGGTGATGCCCACGTAGCAGAGGCGGCGCTCCTCCTCGAGCTGGTCGGGCTCGCCGATCGAGCGCAGGTGGGGGAACACCCCGTCCTCCATGCCGATGAGGAACACGACCGGGAACTCGAGTCCCTTGGCCGAGTGGAGCGTCATGAGCACGACCGCCGAGTCGTCGTCGTCGAGCTCGTCGGTGTCGGCCACCAGGCTGATCTGCTCGAGGAACTCGGCCACGTCCCCGAAGTCACGGGCGGCGCCGATGAGCTCGGCCAGGTTCTCGAGCCGGCCCTCGGCCTCGACGGAGTGCTCCGCTTCGAGCTCGCCGACGTAGCCCGACCGCTGCAGCGCCGCCTCGAGCACGGCGGCCGGCCCGTCGCCCACGACGTCGGCCAGCTCGTCGAGCAGCTCGAGGAACGAGGCGATGCCCCGCACCGCCCGTCCGCTCACGCCGGCGTCGTCGGAACGGCGCAGGGCGTCGATGAACGGCACCCCACGGGCGTTGGCCCACGTGTCGAGCTTGGCGATGGTGCTGTCGCCCACTCCCCGCTTGGGCACGTTGAGCACGCGCTTGACGCTCACCTCGTCGACCGGGTTCACGGTGGCCTTCAGGTAGGCGAGCGCGTCCTTGACCTCGCGCCGGTCGTAGAAGCGGGTGCCGCCGATCACCTTGTAGGGGATGCCCACCCGCATGAGGTACTCCTCGACGACCCGGCTCTGGGCGTTGGTGCGGTAGAAGACGGCCATCTCGCCCCACCGGTGCCGGCCGCCGTCGTGGAGATGGGCGAGCTGGTTGGCCACCCACTGCGCCTCGTCGGTCTCGTCGTCGGCCTGGTAGCGCACGATCGGGTCGCCATGGCCGTTGTCGGTCCACAGCTCCTTGGGCTTGCGGCCGAAGTTGTTGCCGATCACCGCGTTGGCGGCGTCGAGGATGCGCTGGGTCGACCGGTAGTTCTGCTCGAGGACGATCACCGTGGCATCGGGGAACGCGGTCTCGAACTCGAGGATGTTGCGGATGTCGGCGCCGCGGAACTGGTAGACGGACTGGTCGCTGTCGCCCACCACGGTGACGTTGCGGTGCTCGCCGGCCAACTGGATGACGAGCTCGTTCTGCACCTGGTTGGTGTCCTGGTACTCGTCGACCAGCACGTGTCGGAACCGCTGCCGATAGTGGGCCAGCACGTCGGGGTGCTCGCGGAACAGGCGGACGGTCGCGCCGAGGAGGTCGTCGAAGTCCATGGCCCCCGCCTTGCGCAGGCGGGCCTGGTACTCGCGGAACACCTCGGCGATCTTGCGCTCGAAGATGGCCTTGGCCCGGTCGGCGTACTCGTCGGCCGACCGGCCGTCGTTCTTGGCCGCGCTGATGGCAGCGTGCACCGACCGCGGCGGGAACCGCTTGGGGTCGAGGCCGAGGTCCCGGATGACGTAGCCGGTGAGGCGCACGGCGTCGGCCTGGTCGTAGATCGTGAACGACGACGGGTAGCCGAGCAGGCCGGCGTCGCGTCGCAGGATGCGCACGCAGGCCGAGTGGAAGGTGGACACCCACATCTTCCGGGCAACCGGCCCGACCAGAGCCTCGACCCGGCCCTTCATCTCGTCGGCCGCCTTGTTGGTGAACGTGATGGCGAGGATCTCGAACGGCGAGACCCCCAGGTTGCGGATGAGGTGGGCGATGCGGTGCGTCAGCACCCGGGTCTTGCCCGAGCCGGCGCCGGCGATCACGAGCAGCGGGCCCTCGGCGTGGGTGACCGCTTCGAGCTGCACGGGGTTGAGGCCCTCGAGCAGGTCGGGGCGGGCGAGGTGCCCGTCGGGCTCCGGGCCACCGGGATGCTCGGCATCGGCGACCTGCAGGGGCAGCGGGACCGGATCGGCGGCGGGCTCGGGCATCGTCCGCCCACCCTACCCACGCACCCCGACACCGTTGGTCCGACGCCGCTTCGGGGCCGGAGGCGGAGGCGGAGGCGGAGAAAGGTCCACGTCAGGCGATGTTCACGGGCAACTGGGCCGAACGGACCTGCGCACGGACGCCGCTCGTGCCGACACTCCGAGTGTGATGACACGCGCCGAGCGCACCAGTGGGAGCAGCAGATGACGACCGAGGTGTCCGTGCGGGGACGAGCGGGCCAGGCGACGGTCTGGCTCGAGGTGGCCTACGACGGGCTCGCCCCGCCCACTGGCCTGTTCGCCGACCTCGAGATGATCGGGTGGCGTCCACCGAGCATCGCCAGCCCGCCCCGTTCGGCGATCGACTGGACCACCCCCGATCCCGAGACGGGCCAGCGGTTCACGATCCGCGACTGGAGGGTGACCGACCAGGTCGTCGAGCCGCCCCCGGGCAGCGGCTCGCGGGGCACGTGGACGGCGGCCGATCGACACCCGTTCCTCGTGACCCTCGACGGCGTGCTGCGCCGCCATGGCATCTTCGTGCTGAGCGCGGAGCTGGGGACCCTGCCCCCACCACCCCCGGCCGCCACCGCCCCGGCGGCACCCGTGACCGCAGCTGCCGAGCCTGCGCCCGAGCCCGCCGCCGGCCGGACGTCGACCGCCCTGGTCGCCGAGCACGGCGTGGTCCGGCTCGTGGCCGAGGTCGACGCCGCGCTGGCGTCCGCCGCCGGCGTGACCCTCACCGAGCTCGGCATCACCCACCGCGTGGCCGTGATCGACGTGGTGACCGAGCGCACCTACCGGGGCTCCACCTACGAGACGCGGGCCACGGTGCGCTGCCTGGAGGTGTGCGCCCCCGAGGCCGCGGCGGACCTCGTCGTCGAACGGCTGCTGGCCCTCGGCGTGATGCCCACCCAGGACCCCGAGCTCGTGGCCGCGGCCGCTTCCGGTCCGACCGACGAGCCGGTCGGACCGGAGGCCACCACCGACGAGGATCCGTCGGCGAGGGCGACGATCGTGATCGTGATGGACGTCGGTCACCGGCCGCTCGTCGACGAGGAGCTCGAGGAGCTCGCCCTCGACGACGTGACCTGGTCGCGGACCGTGCGGCCCGTGGTGCAGCGCTACCGCGGATCGGAGTACACGACCGACGCGCCGGCGCTACGCCTCGAGGTGGCGGTCCCTCCCGAGCAGGCGACCCCCGTCGCCCGCACCCTCGCCCGGGTGGCCGGCGTCGACGTCGACGACCCCGAGGCCTGCGCGATCCACCGCCCGGACCCCGGCCCGGGCCCCCGCCCCGAGCCGGCCGCGGACCAGCCCTACCTCACCCTCGTCCCCGGCCGGACGCTGCGGTCGGCCTGAACGCCACGTCGGATCAGGCGTCGACGAGGCGGGTGCGGAGCAGCGCGAGCACTCGGTCCAGCGCCTCGCGCGTCGGATGGCCGGGCTCGTCGACGAGGTGCTCGGTGAGCACCGAGTGGGCATCGGGCGGGATCCCCCAGGCGTTGCCCGGCGAGGAGTCGATCTCCACCCCGACGAAGGCATCCCCGAGCTCCTCGCGCAGCCGCGCGAACCGCTCGGCGGGCACCAGCCGGTCGCAGGTGAAGCGCAGCCCGAGCACCTCGACCCCCGCCGCCGCCCGGCTGCGGACAGCGGAGAGGTCGTGGTCGGAGATGCCGAGCCCTCGCTTGGCCTTCCCCGAGAACCCGATCGGGAGCGAGGGTTGGCTCAGCACCGGGGCGAGCATCCGCTCGTCCACCATCATCGCGAGGGCGAACCCCCCGGTGAAGCACATCCCCACCCCGCCGACCCCGGGACCACCGCAGATCTCGTGGGCGTGGGCGGCGAGGGCCCGCAGCCAGCGGCTCACCGGGGACTGCGACGCCACTGCGAACGCCTGGAACTGCCGCGACACGCACGCCGGCAGCACGGTGCGGGCGTACGCCGCGCCGGACGGGGGCGCGCCGGGGTCGCCGAACAGGCTCGGCATGACGACGGTGCACCCGAGGTCTACGACCCGGCGGGCGAAGTCGGCGACCTTGGGCGTGATCCCCGGCAGCTCGGCCATCACGACCACGGCGGGGCCCTCGCCCTGCCAGAACGCGCGGCGGCTGACGCCGTCGTGGGTGAAGGGCTGTTCCGTGAAGTCCTGCAGGGGGTCCGCCACGGCGGCCCACGTTACGTTGTCGGTCGATGAAGAGCCGCCGATCCCCCGCGCCGTGACCCGACCGTTCCGCTTCGGCGTGCAGGTCGGCGACGCCCCTGGAGGCGACGACTTCCGCGAGCTGGCCCGTCGAGCCGAGGACCTCGGCTACGCCACCCTCACCGCGCCCGACCACTTCGACGACCAGTGGGCGCCGGGGCCGATGCTCGTTGCGGCCGCCGGCGTGACCACGTCGCTGCGCCTCGGGGCCCTCGTGTACTGCAACGACTACCGCCACCCGGTGGTGCTGGCCAAGGAGGCCGCCACCATCGACCTCCTGACCGACGGGCGTCTCGAGCTGGGCGTCGGTGCCGGGTGGATGACGACCGACTACGAGCGGGCGGGCATCCGCCTCGACCGCCCCGCCGTGCGCATCGACCGACTGGAGGAGACGCTCGGGCTCCTGCCCCGCCTCTTCTCGGGCGAGCCGGTGCACCACGAGGGAACCCACTTCCGGATCGACGGCCTCGAGGGGCACCCGCGTCCCGCGCAGCGCCCCGCTCCACCGTTGCTCGTGGGGGGCGGGGGTCGACGCGTCCTCACGCTGGCCGCCCGCCACGCCGACATCGTGGGGCTCAACATCGCCCTGCGATCGGGCCGCATCGACGAGTCCGCCGGACCGAGCGCCACCGCCGCCGCGACCCACGAGAAGCTGTCGTGGCTCAGGGAGGCGGCGGGCGACCGGTTCGACGACCTCGAGCTGCAGGTGCGCGTGCACCTGGCCGCGATCACCGACGACGTCGACGGGTTGGCCACCGCCATGGCCCCCGCCTTCGGGCTGACCCCCGAGGAGGCTCGTCACTCGCCCCACGCCCTCGCCGGTTCGGTCGATGGGGTCGTGGAGCAGCTCGAGGCCCGCCGCGAGGAGTTCGGGATCAGCTACCTCGGCTTCAGCGCCGCCTCGATGGACGAGATGGCGCCGGTCGTCGCCCGCCTCGCCGGCCGCTGACCGGCCCCACCCCTGCGAACCGGTTGCGGGATCCGGGTCCGATCGAGGGTGATCCCACAACCAGTTCGAGGGCTACGAGGGCTACGAGGGCTACGAGGGCCCGCCTACTCCCACTCGATGGTGCCGGGGGGCTTGGAGGTGACGTCGTACGCCACCCGGTTGACCCCGGCGACCTCGTTGATGATCCGCGACGAGAGGCGCTCGAGCAGGTCGTAGGGCAGCCGGGCCCAGTCGGCGGTCATGGCATCCTCGCTGGTGACGGCACGGATGATGATCGGGTAGGCGTAGGTGCGTTCGTCTCCCATGACCCCGACGCTGCGGATGTCGGGCAGCACGGCGAACGCCTGCCAGATGTCGCGCTCCAGCTCGGCCTTCTTGATCTCCTCGCGGACGATGGAGTCGGCCTGCTGGAGGATCGCGACCTTGTCGGGGGTGACCTCGCCGATGATGCGCACGCCGAGTCCCGGACCCGGGAACGGCTGCCGCCACACGATCTCCTCGGGCAGGCCGAGCTCCTCGCCGACCCGGCGCACCTCGTCCTTGAACAGGTTGCGGAGGGGCTCGACCAGTTCGAAATCCATGTCTTCGGGCAGCCCGCCGACGTTGTGGTGGCTCTTGATCTTGGCCGCCTGGCTCGTCCCCGACTCGATCACGTCGGGGTACAGGGTGCCCTGCACGAGGAAGCGGGCGTCCTCGATGCCGCCGGACGCGTCCTCGAACACGCGGATGAACAGCTCGCCGATCGCCTTGCGCTTCTCCTCGGGGTCGACGACGCCGCTCAGCCGCTCGAAGAAGCGATCGGCGGCCCGCACGTGGATCAGCTCGATGCCCTGGTGGCGCTGGAAGGTCTCGACGACCTGGTCGCCCTCGCCCTCCCTCATGAGCCCGGTGTCGACGAAGACACACGTGAGTTGGTGACCGATGGCCTTGTGCACGAGGGCGGCGGCGACGGCCGAGTCGACCCCGCCGGACAGCCCGCAGATGGCCCGGCCGGCGCCGACCTGCTCGCGGATGGCCTCGACCGAGGTCTCGATGATCGACGTCATCGTCCAGGTCGGACGGCAGCCACAGGCGTCGTAGAGGAAGTGCTTGAGGATGTCCTGGCCGTGCGGGGTGTGGACCACTTCGGGGTGGAACTGCACGCCGTACAGCCCGCGGCCCCGGTGCTCGAAGGCGGCCGCCGGCACCTGGCTCGTCGACGCCAGCACCTCGAACTCGTCGGGGACCTCCGTGATGGAGTCGAAGTGACTCATCCACACCGGCTGGCGGGTTGGCTGGTCGTGTCCGAACAGCAGACCGCCGGCGACCACGTCGAGGTCCGTGCGGCCGTACTCCCCCTGGCCGGTGTTGGCGACGGTGCCACCGAGTTGGAGGGCGATGAGCTGGGCGCCGTAGCAGATGCCGAGCACCGGCACGCCGGTGTCGTACACCGCGGGATCGATGACCGGCGCCCCCTCGACGTGCACCGACTTCGGGCCCCCGCTGAAGATGATGCCGGCCGGCCGGCGAGCAGCGATCTCCTCGGCGGTGATGGTGTGGGGAACGATCTCCGAGAAGACGTGGGCCTCGCGGACGCGTCGGGCGATCAGCTGCGCGTACTGCGCGCCGAAATCGACGACGAGGACGGTGTCGAACGACTCGGTCATCGGGAACGTGACGTCGGGGGCGTGGCGCCGGACGGCGCTCAGTGCCCCATGCCGACGTGCTGCGACCGCTGGAGTGACTTGCCCTCGGTCTGCAGCGCGGGGGCCACCATGACCTCCGCCTTCTGGAACTCCTTCACCGACTCGTAGCCGCAGGTGGCCATCGAGGTGCGAAGGGCGCCGAACAGGTTGAGCCGGCCGTCGTTCTCGTGGGCGGGGCCGACGAGGATCTCGCGCAGGGTGCCGCGCTGCTCGGTCTTGACACGAGCACCACGAGGCAGCGTCGGGTGGAAGGTCGCCATGCCCCAGTGGAAGCCGCGGCCGGGGGCCTCGTGGGCAGCGGCGAGGGGCGAGCCGACCATCACCGCATCGGCGCCGCAGACGATGGCCTTGGCGATGTCGCCACCGGTGCCCATGCCGCCGTCGGCGATCACGTGCACGTACACGCCGGTCTCGTCGAGGTGGCGCATGCGGGCCGCCCGGGCGTCGGCGATGGCGGTGGCCTGGGGCACGCCGATGCCGAGCACGCCTCGCGTGGTGCAGGCGTGGCCCGGGCCGACGCCCACGAGCACGCCGGCGGCGCCGGTGCGCATGAGGTGCAGCGCCGCCTGGTAGCTGGCGCAGCCGCCGACGATCACGGGGATGTCGAGCTCGCGGACGAACTTCTTCAGGTTGAGCGGCTCGACCGTCTTCGACACGTGTTCGGCGGAGACGACGGTGCCCTGGATGACGAGGAGGTCGAGCTCGGCGTCGAGGATCGCCTCGGCGAACGCCTCGGTGCGCTGGGGCGTGACCGACGCGCACGACGTGACCCCGGCCTCGTTGATCTGGCGGATGCGCTCGCCGATCAGCTCGGGCTTGATCGGCTCGCCGTAGAGGTCCTGCATGCGGGCGGTGGCCTTCTCCGGGCCGAGCTTGCTGATCTCCTCGAAGAGGGGCTCGGGGTCCTCGTAGCGGGTCCAGAGACCCTCGAGGTTGAGCACGCCGACGCCGCCCAGCCGTCCGATCTCGATCGCGGTGGCCGGGCTGACCACGCCGTCCATGGCCGACGCCATGAGCGGGAGCTCGAAGCGGAAGGCGTCGATCTCCCAGCTGATGTCGACGTCCTCGGGATCGCGCGTGCGCCGGCTGGGCACGATGGCGATGTCGTCGAAGCCGTAGGCGCGTCGCCCGGACTTCCCGATGCCGATCTCGATCTCGGCCACGTGTGGCTCCCCTTCGCTCGCTCGCCCTGGACCACGCCCTCCCGCCCGGGGCGGTCGGGAAAGGCGCAGTCTACCCACCCGGCCGACGGGCCCGGCCAGGGGTGCTCAGGCGCCGTGGAGGGTGCGTAGGACCTGCTTGGCCACGGCCACGTTCATCTGGTACACCGCGCTGCGACCCTTGTCGCTGACCTGCCGGAGCACGCTGCCGCCGGTGAGGGCCTCGACGCTGTCGAGCCCGTCGACGAGGGCCTTCGAGGTGGCGTCGGTGGCCCGGTAGCCCATCTCGGTGAGGCCCTTCACGATCTCGTTCTGCGCCACCGGCTTCGGAGCGGCGGAGGCCACGATGCGCAGGGCGTCCTTGGTCAGCTCGGCCCCCTGGTTGATGGCCTGGCTCACCGAGATGGCGCCGTCCTCGTCGGCCTCGAGCGACGCCAGCCAGCGCCGCACCTGCACGACGAGGTCCTGCTGGGTGTCGGCCTCGAAGATCAGCTTGGGCATGCCCCTCACGGTACCCCGCGGGGCGGACGCGACCCGACGTGCGAGCATCCGCTGGTGACCGACGAGGCCCACCCCCCGCCCGCTCGCTACACGCTCGGCGACTCGGCCCTGGCCGGGGACCGCCTGGCCCTGCTCGCCGAGGTCTTCGGTCCGTCCACCCGCGCGCTCGTGCGGGCCTGGCGACCATCGACCGTCCGGTTGGCCGTCGACCTCGGCTGCGGCACGGGCCACACCACCCGCCTGCTCGCCGACGAGCTCCCCGGCGCCGAGGTGACCGGGCTCGACGCCTCGGCCGCCTTCGTCGAGCGCGCCCGCCGGGAGCACGGTGGCCCAGGGGTGAGGTTCGTGGTGCACGACGCGACGGTCGTACCCTTCCCGACCCCACCGCCCGACCTGGTGCTGGCCCGCTACCTCCTCAGCCACCTCCCCGGTCCGATCGAGGTGGTCGGACGCTGGGTCGGCCAGCTCGCTCGTGGCGGGCGGGTGCTCGTCGACGAGGTGGAGGCGATCGACACGACGGTCGAGGTGTTCGCCACCTACCTCGAGATCTCCGGCGGCATGATCGCCGCCCAGGGCGCCGACCTGTACGTGGGTTCCATGCTCGTCACGACCGCGCCGCCCACGGACGCCCGGGTCGTGCACACCGACGCGGTGGCGGTGGCACCACCCACCGCCACGGTGGCCTCGCTGTTCGGGATGAACCTGGCCACCTGGCGTCACGACCCCTGGGTGGTCGGGCACGTCGAGCCCGCCGTGCTCGACGGTCTGGTCACCGGTCTCGCCCGGCTCGAGCGTTCCAGCGGCGAGGGGGCGATCGTGTGGCGCCAGCGCCAGGTGGTCTACGAGTCGGTGCGGTAGCGCGCCAGGGCGAGCAGGTCGCCGCAGAAGCTGGTGGTGGCGGTGATGAACGCGTGCGGGGCCTCCCACGGCACGAAGTGCCCGCAGTCACGCAGCCGGAACGGCCCGACGTGGGCCGGGAAGGTCTCGGCCGCCCGACGGTCGAAGCCCTCGAGGATCACGTGGTCGGACGGTCCGTCGAGGATGAGCACGGGCACCGCGTCGTTGGGCGCGAGCCGCACCGGCTCGCTTCGAGCCGACGGGTCGAACACGCTCTCGTACGGGCCGAAGCTGGCGCGCAGCCTGGCCCCGTCGGCGAACGGCTCGGCGTGGAACGCGACCGCCTCGGCGTCGAACGTCCCGGGGTGGGCCCAGAACCGCGACGTGTAGAAGGTGGCGATGTACCGACGGCGGCGGTCGGGGTCGGACAGCTCGGCGGCGAGGCCGTCGGGGTCGGTGCCCTGCCGGAGGAAGTAGTCGACGGCCGCCGTGGCCGCCGCGCCGGCTTCCCGGACGGCCTGGTTGTCGCCGGGCAACGGCGCGTTGAACAGCACCATGCGGTCGACGAGGTCGGGCCGCGACAGGGCGAGGGCCTGGATCACGACCCCGCCGAAGTCACCGCCGGCGACGACCACCCGGTCGTGACCGAGGTGGCCGAGCAGCGCCTCGAGGTCGCGCATCGACGCGGCCGTGTCGTGGAAGCCGTCGGCGGCTACGGCGGAGTCGCCGAAGCCGCGCAGGTCGGGGACGACCACCTCGAAGCCGGAGGCCGCCAGCGGCTCGATGACCCGCCAGAAGATGCGCTTGGTCTCGGGCCAACCGTGCACGAGCAGCAGCGGCACCCCACCGACGCCCTCGCGCACGTAGGCGAGGTCCACGCCTCGCCCGTCGTAGCGGTGCACGGGGAAGCGGTCGGGGTCGAGGTCGGCCGGGGCGGTCATGGGAATCGTGGTGTCATCGGTGGTCGGTGGCGGTGAGGACGGCGAGGAGGTTGCGCAGCATGGCGCCGGTGGCGCCCCAGATCGTGTCACCGACGAGCTCGAAGAAGACGATCGGCCGGTCGAGCGGCGGCAGCCCCCAGCGCTCCTCCCGGTAGACGTCGGGGTCGAAGAGCTCGGCGAGGGGCACGTGGAGGATCTTGGCCACCTCGGCCGGGTTGGGGGTCAGCTCGGGACGGCCCGGCAGCACGCCGACGAAGGGCACGATGAACGACGAGCTGGTGACGGTCTGCAGGTGGTCGAGCTCGCCGATGATCTCCACCCCCGACGGGTCGAGGTCGACCTCCTCGAAGGCCTCGCGCCGGGCGGTGTCGTGGAGGTCCTCGCCCGGGTCCTGCCCGCCTCCCGGGAAGCTCACCTCGCCCCGATGGCTGCGCAGGTGCTGGGCCCGCCGGGTGAGCACGACGTGGACCTCGCCGTCGTCCTCGTAGAGCGGCGCCAGCACGGCCGAGGCCCGTACGCCGGTCCCCTCGAGCGGCGAGAGGCGGGGAGGGGGCGCCGACGCCATCGCCTCGCGCACGTCGTCGATGGTGAGCGGCCGCGACGGCACCACCCCCGCCCACGGGGGCGGGCCCCCCGGCCGGGCCCCCGACGGACGGGGGATGTACTGGGGCCCGCCGCGGCCCACCCCTCCCGGCGACACGGCCACGGCGTGCGTCAGACCCCGGCCTCGTGCTCGGTCAACGCCCGGAGCAGGTCGGGCAGGCCACCGGTCTTGAGGTTGGCCAGCACCTTGCCGGGTGGGGTCTCGCCCCGCTCCCACTCCTGCCACCAGGCGAGCAGCTTCTGCGGGTCGGGCGGCGGTCGGTCCATGGGCGGGATGCTACCGAGGTCCGCGGTCGCGCCCGGTGCCCGCACCAGACTGGCGCCGTGCCCGCATCGGACGAGAGCGACGCCCCGGAGCCGAACGGGCGGCCGGACGCGGGCGCTCGCCCCACGGGGGGCCGGTTCCGCCGCCGAAGGGTGCGGGGGGACGGGGTCGAGGACCAGGGCGACGCGCTGTTCGCCCGCACGCTCGGCGAGCACGGGGTGCGTGGCATCGCCCGACGCACCGACAGCTACGGCTTCGTCCTGCTGACGCTGGCCGTCCTGATCTGGATCTTCGTGCCGCTGGCGACCGACCGGTCCTGGGCCCGCCTCGTCACCGTCGCCATCTTCTACCTGGCGATCGTCGTCTCACTGCACACGTCCCGCGTCCACCCGACCACCCTGCGCACCGCCGCCGTCGTCGGGGCCCTGGTCCTCGGGGTCAGCCTGACGGGTGTGGTCATCGACTCCGCCGAGTGGCGGGCCGTCGGCGACCTCGGCTTCGCCCTGGTGCTCGTCTTCGCCGCCCTCGTGATCCTGCGCCGCATCATGCAGCACGACTTCGTCACGTCCCGCACCATCTCCGGGGCGGTGTCGGTGTACCTGCTGCTGGGCCTCGCCTTCGCCAACGCCGCCAACGGCATCGAGTTGCTCGACGCCGGCTCGTTCGCCGCCAACAGTGGCCCCGCGAACTACGGGACGCTGCAGTACTGGTCGTTCGTGACCATCGCGACGCTCGGCTACGGCGACGTCGTGCCGGTGACCGCCGCCGCTCGCTCGCTCGCCACCCTCGAGGCCGTCATCGGGCAGGTGTACCTCGTGACGATCGTGGCCCGCCTGGTCGGCCTGTTCGGGCGCGAGGTCATCCGCCCGACGTTCGACCGGGCCGAGCCGCCCGAGGGGTGACGCACGACGGCCGGCCCGTGAGGGCCGGCCGTCGAGGCACCAGGCTGGGAGGCCTGTTCGATCACATCATGCCACCCATGCCGCCCATTCCCCCCATCCCGGCGGCGGCGGCCGCGGCGGCCGCCCCGGCGCCGGGCTCCTCGGGCTTGTCGGCCACGAGGGTCTCGGTGGTGAGCAGCAGACCGGCGATCGAGGCCGCGTTCTGCAGCGCGGCGCGGGTCACCTTGGCCGGATCGATGACGCCGGCCTTGAGCAGGTCGACGAACTCGCCGGTGGCGGCGTTGAACCCGGTGGTCCCGGACTCGGACTCGGCCTGCTGGACGATCACCGCGCCCTCGTAGCCACCGTTGTCGGCGATGAGCCGGGCAGGGGCCTCGAGCGCCCGGTGGACGATGCGGGCACCGGTGGCCTCGTCGCCGTCGAGGCCCTCGGCCATCTTGGCGATGGCGATCCGGCTGCGGAGCAGGGCCGTGCCGCCACCGGCGACGACGCCCTCCTCGATGGCGGCCCGAGTGGCGGACAGCGCGTCCTCGATGCGGTGCTTCTTCTCCTTGAGCTCCACCTCGGTGGCCGCGCCGACCTTGATGACGGCGACGCCACCAGCGAGCTTGGCCAGGCGCTCCTGGAGCTTCTCGCGGTCCCAGTCGGAGTCGGTGTCGTCGATCTCGCGCTTGATCTGCGCGATCCGCCCGTTCACGTCCTCGGCGTTGCCGGCACCCTCGACGATCGTGGTGTCGTCCTTGGTGACGACGATCTTGCGGGCCCGACCGAGCAGGTCGAGCGTCGTGGTGTCGAGCTTGAGGCCGACCTCCTCGGAGATGACCTGGCCGCCGGTGAGGATGGCCAGGTCGGCCAGCATCGCCTTGCGACGCTCGCCGAAGCCGGGGGCCTTCACGGCCACCGAGGCGAACGTGCCGCGGATCTTGTTGACCACGAGGGTGGCCAGGGCCTCGCCCTCGACGTCCTCGGCGACGATCAGGAGCGGCTTGCCCCCCTGCATGACCTTCTCGAGGACGGGCACGAGGTCCTGGACCGAGGAGATCTTCCCGTTGACGAACAGGATGTAGGGCTCGGAGAGCACCGCCTCCTGCCGCTCGGGGTCGGTGACGAAGTAGGGCGAGAGGAAGCCCTTGTCGAACTGCATGCCCTCGGTGAACTCGAGCTCCATGCCGAAGGTGTTCGACTCCTCGACGGTGACCACGCCGTCCTTGCCGACCTTGTCGATGGCGTCGGCGATGACCTCGCCGACACCGGTGTCGGCGGCCGAGATGGAGGCGACCTGAGCGATCTCGCTCTTGTCCTCGATCTCCTTGGCCTGGTCGTGGATCGAGTCCACGGCGACGGCGACGGCCTTCTCGATGCCCCGCTTCAGCCCGAGGGGGCTGGCGCCGGCGGCGACGTTGCGCAGGCCTTCGCGGACCAGCGCCTGGGCCAGCACGGTGGCGGTGGTGGTGCCGTCACCCGCGATGTCGTTGGTCTTGGTGGCGACCTCTTTGACGAGCTGGGCCCCCATGTTCTCGAAGGGGTCCTCGAGCTCGATCTCACGGGCGATCGACACGCCGTCGTTGGTGATGGTCGGGGCGCCGAACTTCTTGTCGAGCACCACGTTGCGGCCCTTCGGGCCGAGGGTGACCTTCACGGCGTCGGCCAGGCGGTTGACGCCGGCCTCGAGGGCGCGGCGGGCGTCCTCGTCGAACTTCAGGATCTTGGCCATGTCGGGGCTCCGTTACTTCTTCAGGACGGCGAGGACGTCCCGGCCGCTGAGGATGAGCAGGTCGTCGCCCTCGACGGTGATCTCGGTGCCGCCGTACTTGCTGTACACGACGGTGTCGCCGACCTTCACGTCGAGGGGGATCACCTCGCCGGTCTGCTCCGAGCGACGGCCCGGGCCGACGGCGAGGACCTCGCCCTGCTGGGGCTTCTCCTTGGCGGTGTCGGGGATGACGAGACCGCTGGCGGTGGTCTCCTCGGACTCACCCGGCTTCACGACGATGCGGTCGTCCAGGGGCTGCAGGTTCATCGGCGGGCCTCCGTTGGCTGCTCGCGGTTCGGCTGCGGGTTCCGCAGCGGGGTTGACGCCCGGCGGAGCTTGGCACTCTCGCCGGTCGAGTGATTAGCACTCTCTCTGACCGAGTGCTAACGCTAGCCCGACCGTGCCGCCGGGCACAACCCGGCCCGAGGCGAAAACCACCGTCGCTCGCCTCAGCGCTCCAACGGGAGTCGCAGGCCGGGTGTCGCCCCGACGTCGAGCGACGACGGGCCGTCGCGGTGGAGCCGCCACCACGCCGCCGCCGCGACCATGGCGGCGTTGTCGGTGCACATCGACCGACTGGGCAGGAAGGCATGGAGGCCGTCGGCCACGCACGCGTCGAGCACCCGCTCCCGCAGCTGGGAGTTGGCCGCCACGCCGCCGGCCAGCACCAGCCCCTTGGCGCCCGTCTCGCCGGCGGCCCGACGGGCCTTGGTGACCAGGACGTCGACGACCGCCTCCTGGAACGAGGCGGCGACGTCGGGCGTGGTCACCTCCGGATGACGGCGCACGTGGTTGACCACCGCCGTCTTGAGCCCACTGAACGAGAAGTCGTAGCCCTCGTCGAGGATCGCCCGGGGGAAGGCGATGGCCTCGGCGTCGCCGTCCATGGCGACCCGGTCGATGGCGGGGCCGCCCGGGTAGCCGAGGCCGAGGTAGCGGGCGACCTTGTCGAACGCCTCGCCGGCGGCGTCGTCGATGGTGCTGCCGAGCACGCGGTAGCGGGCGTGGTCCTCCATGAGCACGAGCAGCGTGTGACCGCCCGAGACCAGGAGCACGACGAGGGGCAGCTCGAGCTCCGGGCTCCTCGAGGAACGCGCCGTACAGGTGGGCCTCGAGGTGGTTGACGGCGACGAAGGGCACGTCCCACACCAGGGCCAGCGCCTTCGCCGCGCTGACGCCGACCAGCAGCGACCCGACGAGGCCGGGCCCCACGGTCGCGCCGACGGCGTCGACGTGGTCGTCGATGATGCCGGCCTCCACCAGGGCCTGGGCGACGACCGGCGTGAGCAGCTCGACGTGGGCCCGGCTGGCGATCTCGGGCACCACCCCGCCGAAGCGGGCGTGCAGGTCGACCTGGCTGCTGACCACCGACGAGAGCACCTCGTGGGCGTCGACCACGACCGCGGCCGCCGTCTCGTCGCACGACGTCTCGATGCCGAGGATCCGGGTTCCGGTGGGCAGGCTCACGCCGAGGTCTCCCGTCGGCTTGCGGGGGCGACCCCCGTGATGCCGTCGACCGAGGTCGGTGACGGCAGCGAGGCCTCGACCGAGTGGAGCCGTTCGCGGTACGCCGGTTCCTGGATGTCGCTCGCCCACATCACCAGCGCGTCCTCGTTGGTCTCCCGGTAGTACCCCTTGCGGATGCCCGCCGGCGCGAAGCCGAGCCGACGGTACAAGGCGATGGCCGGCTCGTTGGTCGAGCGGACCTCGAGCGTGAGGGCCCGGGCGCCCCGGGCGATCGCCGCGCGCGCCAGCACGAGCACCATGCGGGTGCCGATGCGAGCCCCCTGCCAGGCGTCGTCGACCGACACCGTCGTGATGTGGCCGTCGTCGCCGGCGTAGAGCATCCCGGCGTAGCCGACCACCGACCCGTCGACCCTGGCCACCAGGTAGACGCGGTCGTCGCCGCGAGCCAGCTCGCTCATGAACAGCCCGAGCGACCAGCCCTTCTGCCGGGTCCGGCTCTCGATGCGCAGCACGGCGCGCAGGTGCCGCCGGCGCATGGGCGCGATCTCCACCGTGAACGCGCCGGGTTCGAGCTCGCGTGCGTCGGCGGCCACCTCAGGCGCCCTCCCGCGTCGCCCAGTTGACCTCGGCGTCGGGCTTGCGCAGGTAGAGGGGGGACAGGTCCCACGGCTTCACGAAGTCCTCGCGGAGGGCCCGGGCGTGGGCGAGCTGCACCAGCGACGAGGCCGACGGGTGGGCGAGGCCCTCGTCGACGAGCTCGACCTTGGAGAGGCCCTCGAAGGCCTCGCGGTAGCGGAGGGCGCCGTCGCCGACGAGCAGGCAGTCGTCGCCGGTGGCGATGAGCTCGGACACGAGGTCGTCGGGGGTGCCGACGGCGTGGTCGGACAACCGCTGGATGCCTCCCGGCACCTGTCGGTAGAACGCGTAGAACAGCTCGCCCCGCCGGGCGTCGATGACCGCGGCGATGAGCCGCGGGCTGAAGCGCACCGGGAAGGCGAGCAGGTCGAGGCTCGGCACGCCGATCATCGGCAGCCGAAGGGCGTGGGCCATCGCCTTGGCCGCGGCCACGCCCACCCGCAAGCCCGTGAACAGGCCGGGACCCAGGTCGACCGCCACCACCCCGATCTCGCCCAGCTCCACGCGCGCCTGGCGGCACGTGAACTCGATGGCCGGCGTGAGCAGCTCGGCGTGCTGTCGCCCTCGCACCGACTGGGTGGAGGCCAGCACACCCTCGTGGCCCCCGACGGCCACGCTGACCTGGGGCGTCGCGGTGTCGATGCCGAGGATCAGCACGGGGCCGCCCCTCCGGGCTCGGGCGGCTCCGCGGCGTCTCGGCCGTCGGCACGGTGGTCGTCAGCCCGGTGCCCGTCGGCGTCGGTGGCGGTGGCGGTGGCGGTGGCGGTGGCGGTGGCGGTGAAACGGTGGAGGGCGGCGGCGAGCGCGCGCCGGCGGGCCTGCCAGCCGGGCCCGACCACGAGCAGGTCGAGGTCGCGGTCGTCGTCGGAGGCCACCGAGGACCCGAGCGCCGAGAACCGGAAGCGCACCTCGAGGTAGTCGGCCGGCAGTGCCGGGGTGATGGCGTCGCCCCACTCGATGAGGGTGACACCCCCCTCGTCGAGCAGCTCGGGAAGGCCGATGTCGAGCACCTCGGCGAGCTGCTCGAGCCGGTAGACGTCGAGGTGGTAGAGCTCCAGACGACCGGCGTACTGGTTGAGCAACGTGAACGTCGGGCTGGTGATCGGCTCGGTCACCCCGAGGGCGGCGCCGAAGCCCTGGGCGAACGCCGTCTTGCCCGCCCCGAGGTCGCCGGCGAGGAGCACGACGTCGCCGGCCCGGGCCAGCTCGGCGATGGCGGCGGCAAGGGCGCGGGTCTCGTCGACGGAGTGGGTGTGGGCGTGGATCACCGCGGCCCGCTCCCCGTCGTCGAGGCGTGGTCCGCCAGGTCGATGCCGCGCTCGGCGAGGACCTGCTTGGCCCGCACCAGGTCGGCCCGCATCTGGGCCAGGGGCTCGCCGCCGCCGCGAAGGGCATAGGCCGGGTGCAGCGTCGGGATGAGCACGCCGTCGCCGAACGGGTAGCTGCGTCCCCGCAACCGGGTGACGCCCTCCTTCGAGTCGAGCAGCAGTTGGGCGGCGAACTTCCCGAGGGTCACCACCACCTCGGGTCGGATCAGTTCGATCTGACGCTCGAGGTAGGGCCGACACGCCTCGATCTCGATCGGGTGGGGATCGCGGTTGTCGGGCGGGCGGCACTTCACCACGTTGGCGATGTAGACCGCGTCGCGGGTGACGCCGAGCTCCTCGGCGAGGAGCTGGTCGAGGAGCCTGCCCGACCGGCCCACGAACGGCAGACCCTGTTTGTCCTCCTCGGCGCCCGGACCCTCGCCCACGAAGAGGAGCGGAGCGTCGGGGTCGCCGGCGCCGAACACCACCTGGCTGCGCCCCTGGGTGGCGAGAGGGCAGGCCGTGCAGGCCAGCGCCTCGTCACGGAGCAGCTCGAACGCGGTGGGCACGGGCGCCCAGGCTAGTGGTGTGGTGGCGTCTTCCCGGCCGGGCGTGGAAGAGCGGCGGTCGAGGAGCGCACCGCTCGGGCGACGGCCTGCACGGCGAGGAGCCGGACCAGGTCGACCGGGGCCTCGACCGCTCCCGTCGCGGCGGCGACGACGGCATCGCCGTCGCGCCGGGTGTGGGCCGGGAGCAGGGCCCGGGCCAGCCCGTCGTGGGCGCCCTGGGCCACGAGGTGGCACTGGCCCTTGTCGAGACGGGCGTTCGTGGCCACCACCCCGATGGTGGTGTTGTCCGAGCCCGACCCGCCGGCTGCGGCGTCGGCCTCGGCGGCGAACCCGGCGGCGAAGGCGTGATCGAGGGGGATGTCGGCCTCGTCGGTGGCGACGCCATCGGTGTCGACGTCACCCCAGGCGTTCACGGCGAGCACGGCGGCGACGACGATGGGCCCGTGGCGGACGGTGGCCGACCCGAGTCCGGCGTCGCGGCGGTGCTCGATGCCCCGCCACTTGCCGACGGTCGCGCCGGCTCCCGCGCCGATCGGTCCGTGGCCGGCCGCCGTGTCCGAGGCGGCGTCACACGCGGCGTAGCCCTCGGCGGCGCCCGGTCGGACGGCGGGGTCGCCGACGACGAGGTCGAACAGGGAGAGGCCGACCACGATGGGGACGGGCCCGGCCGGGGTGGGCAAGCCCGTGCCTCGCTCCTCGAGCCAGCGCATGACGCCGTCGCCGGCAGCGAGGCCGAACGCCGAGCCACCCGACAGCACGACGGCGTCGAGGCGGGTGACCAGCGAGAGGGGGTCGAGGAGAGCGAACTCGCGGGAGGCGGGAGCCCCACCGCGCACCTCGCCCGACGCGACCGTGCCCTCCGGGAGGAGGACGACGGTGCAGCCGGTGCGGGCGAGCGAGTGGGTCCAGTGCCCGACCCGCACGCCGGGGACGTCGGTGAGCACGCGCCGCTCCGGATGGGGTTCGGCCCGAGGCCCCCGGCACAGGCCGGGGGCCGGGAGCTCAGCTCAGGATCTTGGCCTTCGCCGCTTCGTAGTCGGCGTCGGAGATGCTGCCCGCCGACCTCAGGTCGGCGAGCTTGGCCAGTTCGTCGGCCGTGCTCTGCGAGCTCCCCGCCGTCTCGCGCACGTAGTCGTTGAACGCGGCCTGCGCCGCCGCCTGCTGCTTGGCCGCCCGCTCGGCCATGCCGCCACCACGGACGATCAGGTAGACGAGTGGGCCGAAGAAGGGGAGGAGGATGAGGAACACCGTCCAGAGGAACTTCTTGACCCCTGACTCGTCGTGGTCACGGAACAGGTCGGAGATGCAGGCGATGAAGATCCAGATCCACATGAACAGGAAGAACAGCCACAGCATCGTCCAGATCAGATCGCCGAGGTTCAGTTCAGCGAGCACCATCAGGGGACTCCTCTCGTCAGCGCCGCCACCTTGCGACATCGTGAACCTAGTCGTTCGCGGACCGGGCACGGCTCATGGTGCCCCGTCACCGGCCTCTCGGTACACCCGGGGCACCCGAGGGCCGATGCCGCACACCACCTCGTAGGCGATGGTGCCGAGGTGGTCGGCCCACTCCTCGGCGCCGATGCGCTCGCCGCCCTGCGCACCCAGCAGCACGACCTCGTCGCCCACCCCGACCGAGTCGTCGTCGCCGCAGTCGACCATCAGCTGGTCCATGGTGACGACGCCGACCATGGGGCGGCGGCGCCCCCCGACGAGGACCTCGGCCCCGGCCAGCCCGAGTCGGCGGGGCACGCCGTCGGCGTAGCCGATCGGCACCGTGGCCACGACCGTGTCGTGGGCGAAGCGATGCCGGAGCCCGTAGCTCACGCCCTCTCCCGCCGCGACCCGCTTGACCATCGAGACCTCCGCCTTGAGCGCCAGCGCGGGCCGGAGATCGAGCCGTTCGGCGAGGGCGGCCGCCGGCGCGATGCCGTAGACGGCGATCCCGGCCCGCACCAGGTCGTAGCGGGCACGCGGGTGGTCGAGGGTCGCCGCCGAGTTGGCGGCGTGGAGCATCGGCGGGCGCAGTCCGGCGGCGTCGAGCTCGGCGACGACGGCGTCGAAGCGGTCGAGCTGCACGTCGGTGAAGTCGTTGTCGGGCTCATCGGCCACGGCGCAGTGGGTGAACACCGCCTCCAGGTCGAGCTCGGGGTGGCCGGCGATGCTCTTGGCCAGGCGCAGGGCGTCGCCCGGGCGGGCGCCCACGCGGTTCATGCCGGTGTCGACCTTGAGGTGCACGCGTGCGGTGCGACGCTGTGCCCGGGCGGCGGCCGCCATCGCCTCGATGCCCTCGTCGGTGTAGACGCCGACTCGCAGGTCGTACCGCACGGCCGCCGCCATGTCGGCCGGGCGAGGCTGGGAGAGCAGGAGGATGGGGGCGTCGATGCCGGCCTTGCGCAGCACCGCCGCCTCCTCGACGAGGGCGACGGCCAGCCACGTCGCCCCGGCACGGAGGGCGACCTGGCTGACGGCGATGGCGCCGTGGGCGTAGCCATCGGCCTTCACGACCGCACACAGCTCGGCCGGTGCGGCGAGGGCGGTCAGGGCGCGGACGTTGTGGTCGATGGCGGCGAGGTCGATCTCGGCTCGCGCCGCCCGCACCGCTACTCGGCCTCTCCGCCGCCCTCACCGGCGTCGACGGACCCGTCGCCGGTGCCCGTCACGATGGCCCTCACGATGTCGCCGCGGGCGATGAGGCCGACGAGCACGCCGTCGTCGTCCACCACCGGGAGGCGGGAGACGTCGTGGTCGTGCATCAGCGTCGCGGCATCCTCGATGGTCTCATCGGGGCCGATGGTCCTGACCTCCTCGGTCATGACCTCACCGACCGTGGCGCCGAGCGCCTTCTCGACCGAGTCGTCGAGCTTCTGGTCGTCGAACGGGATGGTGACGTTGACGCCGAGGAAGTTGACCACCGTCGGGAAGTGGACACGCGCTTCTTCGAGGATGAGGTCGCCCGTGGACAGCATCCCGACCACCCGCTCCTGCTCGTCGACCACCGGTCCGGCGTCGAAGCCCAACTCCACGAGCTGCTGCATCGCCTCCTGCACGTTCTGGTCGATCGTGAACATCAGGACCTCGGTGGTCATCACGTTCCGGACGGACACGTCCCGCAGCATGCTCAGCCTCCTCCGTTCCTCGCGACCGCAGCATCGATCGCCCGGGGGAGGGCGTCGACGAGATCCCCGGCCACCAGGCCGTGGCGCCAGCCTAGGGCTCCGGCCCGACCGTGCAGGAACGCCCCGAGGGCGGCGGCGCGGAACGGATCGAGGCCCCCCGCGCACAGGGCGGCCACGACGCCGGCGAGCACGTCACCGGTGCCGAGGGTGGCGAGTCGGGCGTCGCCGGTGGTGCTGAGCAGCACCCGGCCGCCGGGCTCGGCCACGATGGTGCAGGGCCCCTTGAGCAGCACGACGCATCCGAGCCGCGAGCTCAGCTCGCGAACCGACGCGATGCGATCCTGCCCCGGCGGCGATCCGGCCAGCCGCGCGAACTCGCCGTCGTGGGGGGTCACCACGGTGGTCGCCGAGGTCACCGCGGCGGCGTCACGACCGAGCTGGGTGATGGCGTCGGCGTCGACCACGACCGGCACGGGCGCGTCGGCGACGAGCCTCGCCACGTCGGCGGCCTGGGCAGGGTCGAGGCCGAGGCCGTTCCCGACGACCACGGCGGCGAAGCGCTCGCCGTCGGCGAGCACGGCCTCGGCCCACCCGTGGGCGGGCAGTTCGACGGCGACGACCTCGGCCGGCTTGGCCTGGTCGGGCACGCCGCCCGGCGCGCTCCACCGCACGTAGCCCGCGCCGGCCCGGAGGGCGGCGCGGGCGGTGAGCGAGGCGGCGCCCTCGAGGCCGGGGCTGCCGCCGACGACCTCGACCGCGGACCGCCACTTGTGACTGTCGACCCCGCGTCTCGGGTACCACGCGGCGGCATCTCCGTCGTCGACCAGGTGCATGGTGGCCGACGACACGTCGAGTCCGATGTCGGCCACCGCGACCGCCCCGGCCCTCGAGGCCCCGGGCTCGAGCACCAGGCCGGGCTTCATGGCGGCGAAGGTCACCGTCCGGTCCGCCGCCAGCACCCGATCGGCCAGGGCGCCGGTGAGCCCGTCGACGCCCGACGGGATGTCGACGGCGAGCACGAGCGGCGTGCCGGTCATCGCCGGGGCGCGGTAGCGCCCTCGGAAGCCGGTGCCGAAGGCGGCGTCGATCACCAGATCGCACGGGGGCAGCGTCTCCGGGGCGTCGCCGACGTCGATCACCTGCACGACCGCACCCCGGCGGCGGAGTCGGGTGGCCGCCTCGCGTCCGTCGTTGCCGTTGTTGCCCTTGCCGGCGAGCACGACGACCCGACGACCGTAGGTGCCTCCGAGGAGGTCGACCGCGGCCCGGGCGACGGCCCCGCCGGCCCGCCCGATCAGCACCTCGACCGACTCGGGCGCGGCCCGGTCGATCGCTCCCATCTCCGCCGGGGTGACGACGGGGATCATCCGGGCGCCTCCCGCCCGAGGGCGAGAGCCACGGCGCCGGCGGTGCGGTCGGTGTGGGTCAGCGAGACGAGCCAACCGCCCACCCCCTTGCGGGCGGCGACGGCGTCGGCGTCGCCCCGAAGGACGAGGGAGGGCGCACCCGACTCGGCCCGCACGACCTCGACGTCGCGGAAGGCGAAGGCACCGAGCCCGACGGCGAGCGCCTTCATGACCGCCTCCTTGGCCGCGAAGCGAGCGGCCAGCGCCTCGGTCGGGTCGGGGCGACGGTTGGCGTCCCGCTGCTCGTCGTCGGTGAACAGCCGGCTCACGAGACCGGGCGTGCGGGCGATGGCCCGCCGGAACCGGTCGACGTCGACGAGGTCGGTGCCGAGCCCGATCACCGCGGGCACGGAGCCGAGCGCTTCCCGCTCGCCGCCGCTCGGGCGGCGCTCACGACCGCCACCGCTCGGCCAGATCGCTGATCGGCTCGGTCATCAGCTCGACGATCGGCACGTCGACGAGCAGGTCGTCGCGGAAGGTCGGCTCGGTCTCGGTGACCGCGTCCCGCAGCGACGCGTAGCGGTTGCGATACCCCTGGAGCACGGCGCGGAGCGGCGCGAGGGCCAGCCCCTCGCACAGCCGCACGTGCAGGAGCGTGAGGCCGGTGGTCTGGTTGTCCTTGATCTCGGGCACGATGAGGACCGTGCGGCCGTCGCTGCGGCCCCGAGCCACCACGACCTGGCGCTCGATGGCGACGCGGTGCTTGGTGCCTCGCAGCACGGGGTTGTCCTCGGTGCGGCTGCGCAGCTCGCGACCGAGGCCCCCTCGATCGATCACCACCGCGCTCGGCTCGCCGGTCGGATCGTCGAGCCGGCCATCGATGCGGTAGCGGGTGTAGCCGAGCACCTCGTCGACGAGCGGTTCGAGGGCGGCAAGGGTGCGCAGGGCCTGGTAGCTGAGACGGTCGCGGGCCACGCCGGCATCGATCACCGCCTTGACGAGCGGCACCTGCAGCAGCGTCTCGTCCGACCGCGAGATGCCGACCGTGACGGTCTTGGCCTGGTGCTTGATGGCGTCGACCGGGCGGGTGAGCTCGTCGATGGCACGCGTCAGCGCAGCGGTCAGGTCCTCGATGACGACGCTCGGGGTGCCGACCCGACCGAACTCGATCTGGTAGGCGTCGAGGTCGGTCACCCCGAGGGCGTAGCGGAGCAGCGAGGTGAGCCTCACGGCGGTGCCGGCCTCGAGGTGGCCGTCGTACTCGCCGGCGCGCAGCCCGTCGAAGAAGCGCATGGCGATGGGCGTCAGCACCGGCGAGAGGTGGGCCTGCACCTCCTCGGCGTCGACCACCCCCGCCGGCGCGTCGGAGATGGCGATCTCGATGGCGGCGCGGGCCTCACGCAGGGGCCGGGCCTGGGTGTCGATGGCCAGCGCCGCCTCGTAACCGAACAGATGGCCGACCATGGCGGACAGGACGAAGGCGAGGCTCGGGTGGGTGGGTGGGACCAGCACGGCGGCGAGGGCCGCGCCGAAGCGCTCCTCGCCCTCGCTGGCGATCACGATCGGCGCCGCCTTGTGCGCCCGGTAGATCGCCACCTCCTTCGCCACGTCATCGGCCGTGGACCCGACCAGCCCGGCGGCGCACACGACGATGAGCGGCTCGGCCGAGAGGTCGATGTGCTTCTTGTCCTCGGTGGCGTCGCACGCGATCGACTTGTAGCAGAGCTCGGAGAGCTTGATCCGCACCTCCTGGGCCGCGATGCGATTGACGCCGTTGCCCACCACGGCCCAGTAGCGCCGGCTCGGCGCGAACTGGTGGGCGGCATCGGCGATCGCCGGCCGCAGCCCGAGCGTGCGCTCCATGGCGTCGGGGAGGCAGCGCAGGTCGGTCAGCACCGCGTCGCGCTCGGCTCCGGGCTCGGCACCGGTGGCGTCGGCCAGCCCGAACGCCAGGAGGAAGCACGCCGCGATCTGCGCGTAGAAGGCCTTCGTGGAGGCGACGCTCATCTCCACGTCGCGACCGTCGGACGTGTAGAGCACGCCATCGGCCTTGTCGGTGAGGTCGCTGTTGCGACGATTGACGATCGCGACGACCGTGGCCCCTCGGGCCCGGACGAGGTCGACGGTGCGGTTGGTGTCGGTGGTCGTACCGCTCTGGCTGATCGCCACGACCAGCGTGTCGCGCATGTCGTCGCGCAGGTCGAAGCCCGACAGCTCGGTGGCGGGGAGGGCGGCGACGGTCAGCGGCGACGAAGGGGCGGCGACTCGGAACGCACCGATCAGGCTCTGCCCGGCGACGGCGGCCGTCCCCTGGCCGATGACCAACAGACGACGGATGTCGCCCTCGGCGAGGCGTGACCGCACCTCGGGCGGCAGGACGTCGTCGCCCAGGTCGACCGTGAGGCTCCCGTCCACGTCGACGAGCTTGCCCCGCAGCGTCTTGCGGAACGACCCCGGCGCCTCGGAGATCTCCTTGAGCAGGTAGTGGGGGAACGTGCCGCGGTCGATGTCGCGCGTGGTGATCTGCGCCGTGCTCAGCTCCTCGGCGGAGACGGGAAGGGGGGTGCCGTCGTAGGCGTAGCGGTCGATGCCCTCGACCGAGCCCGCCGCCGCCGCCGACAGCCGGATGATCTGCCCCCGCGACGCGGGGTTGGTGGGATCGGTCGGCGCCTCGCCGTCCATGCGCAGGTAGCGATCGGTCTCCTCCACCACGCCGTAGGGCTCGCTGGCGACGAGGAAGGCGTCGTCGGCCAGACCGACGTAGAGCGCCTGGCCGCTCCCACGCAGGGCGAGGAGCAGGTCACCGGGGGCCGACGAGGCGCCGGCCGCCACCGCCACCGATCCCTCGAGCGAGTCGGCCGTGGCGCGGAACGCCTCGACGAGGTCGCCGCCGACGGCCAGGTGACGGGAGGCGAGCGTGGGGATGACCTTGGCGTCGGTCGTGATCTCGGCCGCGATGCGCAGTCCCTCGGCCGCCTTGAGGTCGGCGAAGTTGTCGACGTCGCCGTTGAGCACCGCGGTGAAGAACGGGCCACCGGGTGCGTCGACCTCGCCCGAGTCGAGCGGGTGGGCGTTCGGTGACGACATGATGCCGACGCTCGCCCAGCGCGTGTGGCCGAGGACGAGGGCCTCGGGGTCGTCCCCCGAGAGCGCCTGGTGGAGCAGGGTGTCGCCGCGGATGGACGACCTGAGGGCCCGGGTGTTGTCCCCCAGCTCGCCGATCTCGGCCGCCGCCTTGTAGACGAACACGAGGTGGCCGTCGGGCGTGCGCACCGAGCCGTCACCGAACAGGGGGTCGGCGGCACGGGCCGCGATCACCGGCTCGAGGCCGGGGCCGTCGAGGTCGAGCCCGTGACGGCGAACGGTGACGGCCAGGCCGGCGGAGTCACGGCCGCGCACCTCCAGCCGGTCGAGGGCCGACAGCGCCTGGTGGATCGACAGGAAGCCGGCGACGGCGGCGGCACCCGCGCCGGCGCCGGCCAGGTCCTCCACCGCCGCCGCGGCCCGCAACCGATCGTGGCGCACGGCCCAGAGCGCGTCCTTCACCCGGACGAGGGCGGCGTTGAACGCCTCGAGGTCGGACGTGGGCACCCGCCCTTCGTCGAGGTCGCGCTCGAGGCCCTCGACGGTGCGCTCGAGGCCCTCGGTGATGGTGTCGACGGTGGCGACGAGGGCGCGGTCCGCGAGCAGGGCGCGCACCCCGGCCACGCCGCGGAGTGCCGCGTCGAGCCGGCTCAGGTGCCCGGCCGCGGCATCGAGGTCGGCGTCGCCGCCGCCGTCGCGCGCCATGGCCACGAGGGTCGGCACCGGTTCGAGCAGGGCCAGCAGCTCGTCGCTCGCCGGCAGAGGTCCTGCACCGGCCCGACGGCGGACGACGGCGATGATCCCGCACATGGCGGACCAGCCTACTGAGAGGCGACGCGAGCCACGGCGGCGACCAGCCGCTCCGCCGCCGCATCGGCCATGTCGGCGTCGGCCGCCTCGACCATGACGCGCACCAGGGGCTCGGTGCCGCTCGCCCGGACGAGCACCCGGCCGTCGTCACCCAGCTCGGCTTCGACGGTGGCGACGTCGCCGGCGATGGCGTCGAGGATGGCCGGGTCGCGGTGCGCGACGCGTACGTTGCGCAACACCTGGGGGAGCCTGGTCATGGCGTCGGCGGCGAGCTCGGAGAGGGGCCGGCCCGAACGGGCCAGCAGGTCGAGCAGCTGGACGCCCGTCAGGAGGCCGTCTCCGGTCGTGGCGAGCTCGCGGAAGATGACGTGGCCGGACTGCTCGCCGCCGAGGCCGTACCCGCCGGCCTCGAGCGCCTCGAGCACGTACCGGTCCCCCACCGCGGTCTCGACGACCTGGATGCCGCGGCGGGCCATGGCCTGCCGGAAGCCGAGGTTGGTCATGACGGTCACGACGACGGTGTCGCCGGGGAGCCGTGCCCGCTCGTGTCGGTCGATGGCGCACAGGGCGATCAGATGGTCGCCGTCGACCAGCCCGCCCGTCTCGTCGACGGCGAGCACGCGGTCGGCATCGCCGTCGAAGGCCAGGCCGACGTGGGCGCCGGCGGCCACGACCGCCGCCCGCAGGTCGTCCGGGTGGGTCGACCCGCACCCGTCGTTGATGTTGCGGCCGTCGGGACGGGCGTGGATGACCTCCACCCGGGCACCCAGCCGGCGCAGCACCGTCGGCGCCACGAGCGAGGCCGCCCCGTTGGCGCAGTCGACGACCACGTGCAGGCCGTCGAGCGTTCGACCGTCGATCGACTCCACGACCGCCAGGCCGTACCGCTCCACATCCATCGCACCGGCTCCGCCTCCGGCCGGGGCGCTTCGCCGTCCGGGTGCCATCTCCTCCGCTGCCGGACCCCGGCCGACGACCTCATCTGCGGGAGCGACCGATCCCTCGCCGGCTGGACCGCCCTCCTCCAGCAGTCGGTCGAGCTCGGCCTCGAGGTGCTCTTCGACGGCGTCGGTGAGCTTCAGCCCGCCGGCGGCGAAGAACTTGATGCCGTTGTCGCCGTACGGGTTGTGCGAGGCCGAGATCATGGCGCCGGGCACGTCGCGTGCGGCCGCGATCCAGGCCACGGCCGGGGTGGGGGCCACGCCCAGGACCTCGGCGGTGACCCCTTCGGCGGCCAGGCCGGCGGTGAGGGCGGCCTCGAGCCGAGGACCGGACTCGCGGGTGTCGCGGCCGATCACGAACGGTCGCTCGGGGACGCCGCGCAACGATGGCGCCACGATCCGGGCCGCGGCACGTCCGAGGGAAACGATCAGGTGATCGGTGAGCTCGTCGGCTGGACCCCGGACACCGTCCGTGCCGAAGCGCAGCGTCATCGGACCGAGGCGAGCCGGCTGATCAGCGCTTCGAGTACTGCGGCGCCTTGCGGGCCTTCTTGAGGCCGTACTTCTTGCTCTCCTTCTCGCGCGCGTCGCGCGTGAGGAAGCCGGCCCGCTTGAGCTCGGAGCGAAGCTCGGGGTCGAGCTCGACGAGCGCCCGGGCGATGCCGTGGCGCAGGGCGCCGGCCTGACCGGAGACCCCGCCGCCGTCGATGGTCGCGTCGACGTCGTAGACCTCGTTGGTGTTGGTGAGCCGCAGCGGCTCGGTGACGATCATCTGGTGGGTCTCGGAGGGGAAGTACTCCGCGACGGGCCGCCGGTTGATCGTGATCTCACCGGCACCGGGACGCACCCGCACGCGGGCGACGGCCCGCTTGCGGCGGCCGGTGGACTGGACGAGCGGATTCGGCATCTTCGACCCCGTGGTGTCGGTCAGCGGGCCCGGGCGTGCGCCAGCTCGAGCGGCTGGGGACGCTGGGCGGCGTGGGGATGGGTGGGACCGGCGTACACCTTCAGCTTGCGCAGCATCTGGCGGCCGAGGCGGTTCTTCGGCAGCATGCCGCGAACGGCCCTGCGGACGGCCTCCTCCGGCTTGCGGTCGAGCAGGTCCCCGTAGGTCTGGGTGCGCAGGCCGCCCGGGTACCCCGAGTGGCGGTGCACGTGCACCTTGTCGGCCTTGTTCGAGGTGAGCACGATCTTGTCGGCGTTGACCACGATCACGAAGTCGCCGGTGTCGAGGTGGGGGGTGAAGGTGGGCTTGTGCTTGCCCCGGAGGATCCGGGCGACCTCGGTGGCGACCCGGCCGAGGACCTTGCCCTCGGCGTCGACGACGAACCAGGCTCGCTCGATCTCACTGGCTTTCGGTGTGTACGTGGGCACGCGACGAACCCTTGCTGTGGTCGGAAACGGCGTCCGGCGTGCGGCGTACGGCAGCCAGAGCGAACTCCAACGATACGGGCGGGGACCCGTTCGGGGCAACTCGGTGCCGGCGGGGCCTCGGCCGAGACCGCCCGCTCGGGGCCGGGGCGGTCACAGCTCGTCGTGGGCCCGGAGCCATCGCAGCGAGAACCAGCCCCAGATCGGCGGGAGGTCAGGGGGGGTCGGGATAGCCGACGGCCCACAGGCAGAGCCCGTGGGGCGGTGCCACCTGTCCGGCGGCATGGCGATCCCGGGCCCGGAGGATGCCCGCCACCTCGCCGGCCCGGCGCCGCCCCAGGCCCACGTCGACGAGGAGGCCGACGATGCTGCGCACCATCTGGTGGCAGAACGCCGTGGCCTGGATCTCGAAGCGCAGCACGTCGTCGTCGAGCTGGTCCCAGCGGGCATCGGTCACCCGCCGCACCAGGGAGGGCGAGGGCTGGTCGGCCGCCACCTTGGGCCGCCGGCAGAACGAGGAGAAGTCGTGCTCACCGATGAGCGGGTCGCACGCGAGCCGCATGACGCGCAGGTCGAGGGGCGACTCGATCCACCACGCCGTGCTCCGCCGGAACGGGTCGGGCACCGGACGGTTGACGACGGTGTAGCGGTAGCACCGCCAGCGGGCCGAGTATCGGGCATCGAAGCCCGGAGCGGCCACCTCCACCTCACGGACGACGATCGAGCCGCCGCACAAGCGGTTGACCGATCGCCGTAGCCCGTCGAGATCGAGATCGGCCTCGGTGCGAGAGGTGTCGAAGCTGACCACCTGGCCCCACGCGTGGACACCCCGGTCGGTGCGACCGGCGACCGCCAACTCGACCGCGTGCCCGAGCACGCGCTCGAGGGTGCGAGCGAGCGTGCCGCCGACGGTGGGCACCCCGGGGTTGTCGGCGAACCCGTGGTACGGGGCGCCGTCGTAGGCCACGGTCAGCCGGAGGCGCACCGGGTGCCGCCCCCTTCCCTCGCGTCCCGTCCCACGGGCATGGCCTCCCCCGCCGCTCGGGACGGGCGGATCAGACGAGCTCGATGCGAGCCATCGGCGCGTTGTCGCCGTGGCGCGTGCCGAGCTTCAGGATCCGGGTGTACCCCCCCGGACGCTCCGCGTAGCGCGGACCGATGTCGTCGAACAGCTTCGACGCCATCTCCTTGTCACCGAGGTAGGCGACGACCTGGCGATGGTTGTGCACGCCACCCCTCTTCGCCTTGGTGATCAACTTCTCGGCGACGGGGCGGAGGGCCTTGGCCTTGGCCTCCGTGGTGATGATGCCCTCGGCGGCGAACAGCGACGCCGCGAGGTTGGCCATCATGAGCCGCTGGTGGGCGGCGTCGCCGCCGAACCGGCGGCCCTTCTTCGGGGTGGCAGGCATGGGTCAGTCCCTGGTGCTGAGCGAGAGTCCCCGCTCGTCGAGCTTCTGGATGACCTCGTCGAGCGACTTCTGGCCGAAGTTGGTGATGGCCAGCAGGTCGTCCTCGGTCTTCTCGAGCAGCTCGCCGATCGAGTTGACCTGCGCCCGCTTGAGGCAGTTCCGGGGACGCTCGGAGAGATCGAGGTCCTCGATGGGCAGCTCGAGGTCGGGCGAGCCGGCGGTGGTGGTGCCGACCTCGCCGAGCTCGAGCCCCTGGGGCTCCTCGCTCATCTCGGCCACGAGCTGGACGAGCGACTGGAGGGTCGCACCGGCGGAGGCGAGGGCCTCGCGAGCGGTGATCGATCCGTCGGTCTCGATGTCGAGGATCAGCCGGTCGAACTCGGTGGACTGCTCGACGCGGGTCGGCTCCACCGAGAAGGTGACCCGCCGCACCGGCGAGAAGATCGAGTCGACCGGGATCACCCCGATGGTGGCCGACGTCTTGTTGCGGTCGGCCGACACGTAGCCCCGGCCCTTCTCGACGGTGATGTCGATGGCCAGGCGGCCGCTGGCGTTGACCGTGGCGATGTGGAGATCCGGGTTGAGGATCTCGACCTCGGGGTTCTGCTGCAGCGCGGCGGCGCTCACGTCGGCCGGACCACGGGCGTCGAGGCGCAGGGTGACCGGCTCCTCGGAGTACACGCGCAGGACGAGGTCCTTCAGGTTCAAGATGACGTCGGTGACGTCCTCGGTGACGCCCTTGATGGTGTCGAACTCGTGGAGGGCGTCGTCGAACCGGACCTGGGTCACGGCGGCGCCGGGGATCGACGACAGGAGCGTGCGTCGGAGCGAGTTGCCCAGCGTGTGGCCGAACCCGGGCTCGAGCGGGCCGATGGCGAAGAGCTGACGATCGCCGTCGACGTCGCCGAGCGCTTCGACCTTGGGGCGCTGCATGACCAGCATGGCGTTACCTCGAGATTCTCTGACGTGCGGGGGCGTGGGGAGGGACTACTTGGAATAGAGCTCGACGATGAGCTGCTCGCGGACGGGCACGTCGATCTGTGCCCGCACCGGCAGCTCGCGCACGGTGACGGAGAGGCCCCCCTCACCGGACTCCAGCCAGGCGGGCGGGGTGCGGTCGAGCACGTCGCGGTTCCACTCCACGACGATCATCTTCTTGGCCTTGTCCCGCAGCGTCACGACGTCGCCCTTGCGGACGCGGTAGCTGGGGATGTCGACGCGCCTGCCGTTCACCGACACGTGGCCGTGGCCGACGAACTGGCGGGCCTGCGGCCGGGTGGCGGCCCAACCGGAGCGGTACACGACGTTGTCGAGGCGGAGCTCGAGGAACCGGAGCATGTTCTCGCCGGTCACGCCCTCCTTGCGGTTCGCCTCCTCGTAGAGGTTGCGGAACTGCTTCTCGGACAGGCCGTAGGTGAAGCGGGCCTTCTGCTTCTCCTGCATCTGCAGGAGGTACTCGGAGACGTTGCCCCGACGACGGGTGCGGCCGTGCTCACCGGGAGGGTACGGGCGCTTCTCGAGCGCCTTCGCCTCGCCGGCGGTGCCGAAGATGTTGGTGCCCAGGCGTCGCGAGACGCGGGCGCGGGGTCCGGTGTAGCGCGCCATGTCAGACCCTCCGCCGCTTCGGGGGGCGGCACCCGTTGTGCGGGACCGGCGTCACGTCCTTGATGCCCGTGACCTCGATGCCGGCGTTCTGGATCGACCGGATGGCGGTCTCACGACCCGACCCTGGACCCTTCACCAGCACGTCGACCTTGCGGATGCCGTGCTCCATCGCCCGGCGGGCGGCCTGCTCGGCGGCCATCTGGGCGGCGTAGGGCGTGCTCTTGCGGCTGCCCTTGAACCCGACGTTGCCCGCCGACGCCCACGACAGGACGTTGCCCTCCTGGTCGGTGATGGTCACGATCGTGTTGTTGAACGAGCTCTTGATGTGCGCGACGCCATAGGTGACGTTCCTGCGCTCCTTGCGGCGGGGACGACGCCCGCCGGCACTGGGCTTGGCCATGGTTCCTCCCGCCTACTTCCGTCCGACCGACTTCTTGCCGGCCACCGTCTTCTTGGGCCCCTTGCGGGTGCGGGCGTTGGTGTGCGTGCGCTGCCCGCGGACCGGCAGGCCCTTGCGGTGACGGAGACCCTGGTAGCAGCCGATCTCCATCTTCCGCTTGATGTCCTGGTCGACGTCGCGGCGAAGATCGCCTTCGACCTTGAGGTTGGCGTCGATCCAGTTCCGGATCCGCGCCACCTCCTCGTCGGTCAGGTTGTGGACCCGGGTGTTCGGGTCGATGCCCGTTGCCTCGAGGACCTGGTTCGCCGTGTGGCGGCCGATCCCGTAGAGGTAGGTCAGGGAGATCTCGACGCGCTTCTCGCGCGGGATGTCGACACCAGCGATGCGAGCCATCTCAGCCCTGCCGCTGCTTGTGTCGCGGGTTCTCGCAGATCACCCGCACGACGCCGTGCCGGCGGATGACCTTGCACTTCTCGCACATCTTCTTCACGCTCGGTCGTACTTTCATCGCCTGTCCGTTCTCGGAGCTTGCGGTCTCGGAACTGGTTCGGTCAGGGGCACCGGGGCGAACTCCCCCCGGCGGGTCCGGCCCGGGGGCCGGACGCTCACTTGTAGCGGTAGGTGATGCGCCCCCGGGTGAGGTCGTAGGGCGTCAGCTCCACCTGGACGCGATCGCCGGGCAGGATGCGGATGTAGTGCATGCGCATCTTCCCCGAGATGTGGGCCAGCACCACGTGGCCGTTGTCGAGCTCGACCCGGAACATCGCGTTCGGGAGCGGCTCGACGACCGTCCCCTCCAGGACGATCGCGTCTTCCTTGGGCTTGGGCAGTGCTGGACCTCCTGCGGGACCTGCCGGGTGGTGGCCCCCGAGCGCGCGAAGGCGCCTCAGAGCCGAAGGGAAACCCTAGCGGGGTGGTGCCCCCGGCACCAACTCGCTGCCTCCGCCATCCCCGTCCATCGCGCCCACCGAGGCCTGCGACCCGGGTGCCCGCACCACCGCGCACACGTGCTGTGGTCGGACTCCCACTCAGGGAAGGGTCAGGATCTCGGGGCCGTCGTCGGTGATGGCGATGGTGTGCTCCCAGTGGGCGGCGAGGGAGCCGTCGAGGGTGCGCACCGTCCAGCCGTCCTCGTCGACGTCGGTGTCGGGGCTGCCCACCGTGAGCATCGGCTCGAGGGCGAACACGTGCCCGACGCGCAGCCGCATCCCCTTCCCGGGGGTGCCGTAGTTGGGCACGTCGGGCTTCTCGTGCATCTCGGTGCCGATGCCGTGGCCCACGTAGTCCCGGACGACCCCGAACCCGGCCTCCTCGATCACCGTCTGCACCGCGGACCCGAGGTCGCCCATGCGGTTGCCGTCGACCAGCTGGGCCACACCGGCGAACAGCGACTCCTCGGCCACCTTGATCAGCCTCGACGCCTCTTCGGGCACCGCCCCGACGGGAGCGGTGAAGGCGGCGTCGCCGTGCCAGCCGTCGACCACGGCGCCGCAGTCGATCGACACGATGTCGCCCTCGTGCAACCGGTGCGCACCGGGGATCCCGTGCACGACCACGTCGTTGGGCGAGGCGCAGATGACCGACGGGTAACCGTGGTAGCCGAGGAAGTTGGACGTGGCCCCACGGCGGGCCAGCACCTCGCGGCCGATCTCGTCGAGCCGCCCGGTGGTGACGCCGGGGCGGATGGCGGCCCCGATGCGCTCGTGCATCTCGGCGACGACCTTCCCCGCGCGTCGCATCGAGGCGACGTCGGCCGTGGACCGGCGCACGGTGTCAGCCCGCGGTCCTCGCGTCGACGCCGGTCGTGATCCGGGCAGCGACCTCGTCGGGGCTGCCCACCCCGTCGACCCGGAGGAGGAGCCCGTGGGCGGCGAACCACTCGATGGTCGGCACGGTCGACGCCGCGTAGGCGTCGAGGCGCTTGCGGATGGCCTGGGGCGTGTCGTCGTCGCGCTGCACGACCCTGCCGCCACACAGGTCGCAGGTCCAGTCGGACGACGGCGGCTCGGCCAGGGAGTAGATCCGTCCGCACGATTCGCAGACCCGCCGGCTGGAGATGCGGTCGAGCACGACGTCTTCGGGGACGTCGATGTCGACGGCGACGTCGACGGGGGTGAGCGCCAGCAGCGCCTCGGCCTGGCCGACGGTGCGAGGGAACCCGTCGAGGAGGAAGCCGTGGGCCTGCACGTCGTCGGCCCCCAGACGCTCCTCGACGACGCCGAGCATCACGTCATCGGGCAGCAGCTGCCCGGCGTCCATGTACTCCTTGGCCTTGCGGCCGAAGTCGGTGCCGGCGGCCACGGCCTCGCGCAGCATGTCGCCGGTCGAGATGTGCGGCGCGCCGTAGCGGTCGGCCAGCAACGCCGACTGGGTGCCCTTCCCCGCACCCTGTCGCCCGAAGAGGACGAGCCGGACCACCTACTTCAGGAACCCTTCGTAGTTCCGCATCATCAGCTGGCTGTCGATCTGCTTCATGGTCTCGAGCGCCACGCCGACGGCGATGAGGATCGAGGTGCCGGCGAACGAGACGGTGGTGCCGGGGAGGAACTGGGTGAGCAGGAGCGACGGGATCAGCGCGACGCAGGCGATGAACAGCGCGCCCGGCAGCGTGATGCGGGAGAGGATCTTGCCGAGGTAGCGCTCGGTCTGGGGACCCGGGCGGATGCCCGGGATGAACCCGCCCTGCTTGCGCAGCGTGTCGGCCTGCTTCACCGGGTCGAAGGTGATGGCCGTGTAGAAGTAGGCGAAACCGATGATCAGCAGGCCGAACACCAGGAGGTGGATGGGGGCGTTGGGTTGCACGAGGTTGTCGTTGATCCACGACTGCACCGAGGCGCCCCAACCGTCGGCCGGGAGCAGGCCGGCGATGAGCTGCGGGAGGTAGAGCACCGAGCTGGCGAAGATGATCGGGATGACCCCGGACTGGTTGACCTTGAGCGGGATGTAGGTGCTCTGGCCGCCGTACATCCGCCGGCCGACCACCCGCTTGGCGAACTGCACCGGGATGCGGCGCTGGCCCTGCTCGACGAACACGATCGCCACCAGGATCAGGACGAACACGATCAGGGTGACGATGAGGGCGACCCAGCCGCCGTTGGCCCGGATCTGGCTCCCCTGGGCGGGCAGGGTGGACACGACCGAGGCGAAGATCAGCAGCGACATGCCGTTGCCGATGCCCCGCTGCGTGATCAGCTCGCCCATCCACATGAGCAGCGCCGTGCCCGCGGTGAGGGTGACGACGATCAGCAGCACCCGGGCGGGGCCGAAGTCGGGTACGAGGTCGAGGCCGGTGGTGTTGGCGCCACCGAACCCACCGCCGCCGTTGTGGAACAGGAAGGTGAAGCCGGTGGCCTGCATGGCGGCGATGCCGATGGTGACGTAGCGCGTCCACTGGGTGATCTTGCGCTGGCCGACCGCACCCTGGTTCTGCCACTGCTCGAGCTTGGGGATCACGACGCCGAGGATCTGCATGATGATCGAGGCGGTGATGTACGGCATGATGCCGAGCGCGAACACCGCGAACTGGGTGAGCGCGCCGCCGGAGAACAGCTGGAGGAAGGCGAGCACGCCGCCCTGCTCCGCCTGGTCCTGCAGCTGCTGGAGGGCGCTGACGTCGATGCCCGGCGCCGGGATGTGAGCCCCGAAGCGGTAGAGGGCGATCATCAGGAAGGTGAACAGGATCTTGTTGCGCAGATCCGACACCTTGAAGACGTTCTTCAGGTTGGCGAGCACGACCTGTCTCCTACGGGCCGCCCGGCCCGTCCCTCCTGGCCCGCCACGGCGGGCGGCTGGCTAGCGGTTGGTGAGGTGGTTGCCCTTGGCCGGAGGACGACGATCGCCCCACGGCAGCGGGATGACCTCGACACTACCCCCTGCGGCGGTGATGGCCGCCTCGGCCGCCTTCGAGAAGCCGTGGGCCTTCACCTGCACCGGTCGGGTGATCTCGCCCCGGGCCAGGATCTTGACGAGGGCCCCCTTGTGCAGCACCCCCTTGGCCCGCAGGGCATCGGGGTCGACGGCGTCGAGCCCGGAGGCCTCGATGGCGTCGAGGTTGACGGCCTGGTACTCGACCCGGAACGGGTTGTTGAAGCCCCGGAGCTTCGGCACCCGCATCGCGAGGGGCAGCTGACCGCCCTCGAACCCGGCGGGGATGGTGTCGCGGGCGCCCTGGCCCTTCGTGCCGCGGCCGGCGGTCTTGCCGCCCTTGCCGCCGATGCCCCGACCGACACGCTTGCGGCGCCGGTTGGACCCGGCCGGCGGCTGGAGGTCGTGGATCTTCACGAGGTGCTCCCCTCGGTCGTGTCGTGCCCGCGCTCGGCCGAGCGAGCGGGCTGGCGCTCGGTGTCGGCGACCTCCTCGACCGTGATCAGGTGCGGGACGCGGGCGATCATGCCCCGGATCTCGGGACGGTCGGGCAGGACGTTGGTCTTGCCGATGCGGCCGAGCCCGAGCGCCCGCAGCGTGCCGCGGTGCTTGGGCTTCGTGCCGATCGACGACTTGGTCTGGGTGACCCGCACGGCCATCACGCCACCTCGTCGGGGACGTGGGGACCGCGCTGGGACTCCTTGTAGGCGTTCAGCAGCCCGGTGGGCACGAACTCCTCGGGGGCGAGGCCCCGGAGGCGGGCGATCTCGTCGGGCCGCTTGAGGGCCCGGAGACCGGCGATCGTGGCGCGGGCGACGTTGATGTGGTTCGAGGAGCCGAGCGACTTGCACAGCACGTCGTGGATGCCGGCCTCTTCGAGGATGGCCCGGGCGGCGCCGCCGGCGATCACGCCGGTACCCGGCGCGGCGGGCTTGATGAGCACCCGCCCGGCACCGGTCTCGCCGATCACCGGGTGGGTGACGGTGGAGCCGGCGAGGGCGACCGAGAAGAGGTTCTTCTTGGCCTCCTCGGTGCCCTTCTGGATGGCGAGGGGCACCTCCTTGGCCTTGCCGTAGCCGAGGCCGACGCGGCCGGCACCGTCGCCGATCACGACGAGGGCGGTGAACGAGAAGCGACGGCCACCCTTGACGACCTTGGCCACGCGGTTGATGTTGATGACCCGCGACTCGCGCAGCGGCGTGGTCTCGGTGTCGTTGCTGAATGCCATCTAGAGCTCCAGTCCGGCGTCACGGGCGGCGTCGGCGACGGCGGCCACCCGGCCCTGGTAGAGGAAGCCGCCACGATCGAACACGACGCGCTCGACCCCGGCCGCCTTGGCCCGCTCGGCGACCAGGCGCCCCACCTCGGTGGCGGCGTCCTTGTTGCCGGTGGCGCCGGCCCGCAGGTCGGCTTCGACCGTGGAGGCGGCGGCGAGGGTGCGGCCGGCGACGTCGTCGATGACCTGCGCGGTGATGTGCCGGTTCGAGCGGAACACGGCGAGACGGGGTCGCTCCGCGGTGCCCCGCACCTTCTTGCGAACGCGCGAGTGCCGGCGGATGCGGGCCTCGCGCTTCTGCTTGGCGTTGTCGCTCACTTCGCTGCCTTCCCGGCCTTGCGGATGATCCGCTCGTCGCGGTACTTGACGCCCTTGCCCTTGTAGGGCTCGGGCTTGCGGATGGACCGGATGTCGGCGGCCACCTGCCCGACGACCTCCTTGTCGATGCCGAGCACCGCCATGTGGGTGGGGGTGGGCACCTCGAAGGTGATGCCATCGGGGGCGTCGACGTTGACCGGGTGGCTGAACCCGAGCGCCAGCTCGAGCGCGCCCGGTCCCTTCGGAGTGGCCCGGTAGCCGACGCCGACGATGTCGAGGTCCTTGCGGAAGCCCTCGGTGACGCCGACGACCATGTTGTTGACGAGCGACCGTGTCAGCCCGTGGAGCGAGCGGTTCTGGCGCTCGTCGTCGGGGCGCTCGACCACGAGCCGGCCGTCCTCCTGGCGGAGGGTGATGGGCTCGGGGACGGTGCGCTCGAGGGTGCCCTTGGGACCCTTGACCGTGACGCGGTTGCCGTCGATCTCGATCTCGACGCCGCTCGGCACCGTGATCGGGGCGCGTCCGACACGTGACATCTCGCTCCCCTACCAGACGTAGCAGAGGATCTCGCCGCCCATGCGACGCTTGCGCGCCTCACGGTCGGTCATGAGCCCCTGGCTCGTGGACAGGACGGCGACCCCGAGCCCGCCGAGCACGCGGGGGATCTTGTCGGCTTTGGTGTAGACGCGCAGGCCCGGCTTGGAGATGCGCTTCACGCCCGAGATGACGCGCTCGCGCTCAGGCGAGTACTTCATCTCGATCACGAGGGTGGTACCGGGACGATCGGCGTTGTCCTCGGTGTGGAAGGCGCTGATGTAGCCCTCCTGCTTGAGGAGACCAGCCAGGTTCTCCTTGAGAGTGGACGACGGCATCCGCACCTCGTCGTGCATCGCCACGTTGGCGTTGCGGATCCGGGTGAGCATGTCGGCGATCGGGTCGGTCATCGTCATCGCGTCATACCTCCCCTCACCAGCTCGCCTTCTTGAGGCCGGGGATCTCCCCGGCGTGCCCGAGATCCCGCAGACAGATCCGGCACAGCATGAACTTGCGGTACACCGCGTGCGGTCGACCGCAGCGCTGGCAGCGGGTGTACGCCCGCACCTTGAACTTCGGGGTGCGCTGCGACTTCTCCTTGAGTGCCTTCTTGGCCATGACTACTGCTGCCCCTCACGCTTGAACGGGAACCCGAGGGCGGCCAACAGGGCGCGTCCCTCGTCATCGGTTCGGGCGGTGGTGACGATGGTGATGTCCATGCCCCTCGGTTGGTCGACCTTGTCGTACTCGATCTCCGGGAAGATCAGCTGCTCGGTGACGCCGAAGGTGTAGTTGCCGTTGCCGTCGAACGACCGCGGGTTGAGGCCACGGAAGTCACGGATGCGGGGGATGGCCAGGCTGATGAGCCGGTCGAAGAACTCCCACATCCGGTCGCCTCGAAGGGTGACCTTGACGCCGATGGGGTTGCCCTCGCGGAGCTTGAAGCCGGCGATCGACTTCTTGGCCCGCGTGACCACGGCCTTCTGGCCGGTGATGGCCTCCAGGTCGCGGACCGCGCCCTCGAGCAGCGACTGCTGCACGAGCGCCCGGCCGACGCCCATGTTCACGACGATCTTGTCGAGGCGAGGGACCTGCATGACGTTCGGGAGCCCCAGGTCGGCCTTCAGCCGGTCGCGCACCTCGGCGGCATAGCGAGCCTTGAGGCGCGGGGCCTGGGTGGCGTCGGGAGCGGTCGTGGTCACAGGTCACCTCCGCACTTGCGGCAGATGCGCACCTTGGTGCCGTCGGGCTCGAAGCGGTGGCCCACGCGCGTCGGCTTTCCGCACGCGCCACAGATGATGGCGACGTTGGCCACCGGGATCGGCATCTCCTTGTCGATGATCCCGCCCTGCTGGGTCGAACGGGTGGGCTTCTGGTGCTTCTTGGCGATGTTCACGCCGTCGACGATCACGCTGCCCCTCGGCCGGGAAGGCGAAGGTGACGGTGCCGTCCCTGCCCCGGTCCTTGCCGGTGAGGACCTTGACGCGGTCGCCCTTGCGGATCTTCATCAGATGACCTCCGGGGCCAGCGAGACGATGCGCATGAACCGCTTGTCGCGGAGCTCGCGGCCCACCGGGCCGAAGATGCGCGTGCCTCGCGGCTGCAGCTGGTCGTTGATCAGCACCGCGGCGTTCTCGTCGAACCGGATGTACGACCCGTCGGCGCGGCGCTTCTCCTTCTTCACACGGACGACGACGCACTTGACGACGTCGCCCTTCTTCACCGCCGCGCCGGGGATGGCGTCCTTCACGGTGGCGACGAAGATGTCGCCGATCGAGGCGTAGCGCCGCTTGGAGCCGCCGAGCACCTTGATGCACAGCACCTCCTTGGCGCCGCTGTTGTCGGCGACCCGGAGCCGGGATTCCTGCTGGATCATCGGGCCCGCTCCAGGACCTCGACCAGACGCCAGCGCTTCAGCTTCGACAGCGGCCGGGTCTCGGCGATGCGGACGCGATCGCCCACGTTGAGGTCGTTCTCCTCGTCGTGGACGTAGAGCTTGTTGGTGCGCTGGACCGTCTTGTCGTAGCGCGGGTGCCGCTTGCGGTCGACGACGGCCACGACGGCGGTCTTGTCCATGCTCGTGGACACGACCAGGCCGTCGCGGATCTTGCGCGGGTTCGGCCGCGAGCCCTCGGTCGGGTTCTCGGCGGATGCGGTCTGCTCGCTCATCGGGCGCGCTCCTCGTTCTCTCCCGCTCGCCGACGCTCGGGCGGGGCGGCCAGGGCTTCGGCGGCGGCGATCTCCCGGATGCGCAGCTCGGTGTGCAGTCGGGCGACGTCGGTCTTGACGTGGGCCAGCCGGGCGTGGTTCTCGAGCTGGCCGGTCACGTGCTGGAACCGGAGGTTGAACAGCTCTTCCTTGGTCTCGGCCAGGCGCTCCACCAGCTCGGCATCGCTGAGGTCACGGAGCGCCTGGGCGGCGGGCTTGGCCATCAGAGCGCCTCCTCGCGAGCGACGAAGCGGGCCTTGATCGGCAGCTTCTGGATGGCGCGGTCGATGGCGGCACGCGCCACCTGCGGGTCGTTGTAGGACAGCTCGAACAGGATGCGGCCGGGACGCACCGGCGCGACCCACCGCTCGGGGTTGCCCTTGCCCGAGCCCATCCGGGTCTCGGCCGGCTTCTGGGTGACGGGCTTGTCGGGGAACACGTGATCCAGACCTTGCCGCCACGCTTGATGTGGCGGGTCATCGCGATACGGGCGGCCTCGATCTGGCGGGCGGTGAGCCATCCCGGCTCGAGGGCCTGGATCCCGTAGTCGCCGAACGTGACCACGGTGCCGCCCTTGGCCTTGCCCCTCAGCCGGCCGCGCTGGGTCTTGCGGTGCTTGACCTTCTTCGGCATCAACATGGTCAGTCACCGTCCCCGGGGCGGAAGTGGGGGGTCTCGTGGTGATCGCGCACGGAGCGCTCGATCTCCTCCTCCTCGGCGAGGAGGCGCTCGAGCTCGGGGTCGGCCTCCTTGACCAGGGGGGCGGCCTCCTCGGTCTCGGGGGTCTCCTCGGCGGGAGCCCCCTCGCCGGCGGGTCGGCGGCGCGCGGCGGCGGACGACACGACCTTGCGGGGCTTGGCCTGGCCCGACGTCTCGCCCACGGCCATGGCCGCTTCCTTGCTGATCTTGTCCTCGAGCACGCTCTTGTAGGGGAGGATGTCGCCCTTGTAGATCCAGACCTTCACGCCGATGCGGCCGTAGGTGGTCTTGGCCTCGCGGAAGCCGTAGTCGATGTCGGCCCGGAGGGTGTGCAGCGGTACCCGACCCTCGCGGTACCACTCGGTGCGGGCCATCTCGGAGCCGCCGAGGCGGCCCGAGCACTGGACCCGGATGCCGAGGGCGCCGGCCTTCTGGGCGTTCTGCACGGCGCGCTTCATGGCCCGCCGGAACGCCACCCGGCCGGCGAGCTGATCGGCGACACCCTGGGCGATCAGCGCCGCATCGAGCTCGGGCTGCTTGATCTCCTGGATGTTGAGCTGGATCTTCAGGTTGCCCGTGATCTTGGCGAGCCCGGCCCGGAGGCGATCGGCCTCGGCGCCGCGTCGGCCGATGACGATGCCCGGGCGGGCGGTGTGCACGTCGACCCGGAGACGGTCGCGCGTGCGCTCGACCTCGATGCGGCTGATCGCCGCGTGGGGCAGCTCGCCCATCAGGTAGTCACGGATCTTCCAGTCCTCGACCACGTAGGCGGCGTACTCGCCACGGTCGGCGAACCACCGGGACTTCCAGTCGGTGGTGATGCCGAGGCGGAACCCGTAGGGGTTGACCTTCTGGCCCATCAGGCGTCCTTCTGTTCGTTCGGCTCTTCGTTCGGCTCGTGGTCGGTGTCGGAGGAGGCGTCGGCCTCGGCGTCGGCGATCTCCTCGAGCACCGCCTCCTGCTGGTCGACGATGCCCTCGGCCTCGGCCCTCGTCTCGTGGTGCGGGCCGATGTTGTCGCCGTCGTGGTCGGCCATCTCCTCGAGCACCGCGTCCTGCTGGTCGACGATGCCCGCCGCGCTCGCCGCGTCGTGCTCCCCGCCTGGCCGGTCGTGCTCGTGCTCGTGGTCGTGCTCGTGCTCGTGGTCGTCGACCTCGGTCTCGCGCTTGTCGGCCTTGGCCTGGCGGCTGCGGAGCACCCGCTGGCGACGGGCCTCGGCGGCGGCCCGGTTGCCCCGCGCCGTGCCCCCCGCCGCCTCACGGGCCCGCAGGGCCTCGAGGTCGTGGGCGGACAGGCGGCTCACGATGATCGTGATGTGACTCGTGCGCTTGCGGATCCGGGTGGCGCGACCGCGGGCCCGGGGTCGCCAGCGCTTGAGCGTGGGGCCCTCGTCGGCGAAGCAGGCCGAGACGAACAGCTCGTCGGCCGGGATGCCGTTGTTGTGCTCGGCGTTGGCGACGGCCGACTCGAGCCCCTTCAACACGACGCGGGCGGCGTCGCGCTCGGAGAACTCGAGGATCTCGAGGGCCCGGGCGACCTGTTCGCCGCGGATCAGGTCGAGGACCTCCCGGATCTTGTAGGCCGAGATCCGCACGTAGCGGACCTGGGCGCGCACACCCGGCCCGGCGTCGCCGCGGCGCTTCTGCGGGCGCTCGTTGGTCTTGGTGCCGAAGGCCATCAACGACGCCCCTTCTTCTCCTGCCCGGCGTGGAACTTGAACGTCCGGGTGGGGGCGAACTCACCGAGCTTGTGCCCGACCATCGACTCGGTGATGTACACCGGCACGTGCTTGCGCCCGTCGTGGACGGCGATGGTGTGGCCGACCATCTCGGGGATGATCGTGCTGCGGCGAGACCAGGTCTTGATGACGCGCTTCTCGTTCTTGTCGTTCAGATCGTCGACCTTCTTCAGGAGGTGGTCGTCGACGAACGGGCCCTTCTTGAGACTGCGAGGCATGGCTCTCCCCTACCGCCGCGAGCCGCGGGTGCGCCGGCGGCGGACGATGAGCTTCTGGGACGGCTTGGTCTTGTCGCGGGTGCGGCCCTCGGGCTTGCCCCAGGGCGACACCGGGTGGCGACCACCCGAGGTCTTGCCCTCGCCACCACCGTGGGGGTGGTCGACGGGGTTCATGGCGACGCCGCGGGTCTGCGGGCGCACGCCCTTCCAGCGGTTGCGGCCGGCCTTGCCGACCTTGACGAGCTCGGCTTCGGCGTTGCCGACCTCACCGACGGTGGCCCGGCAGTCGATCGGCACCCGCCGCATCTCCGTGGAGGGCAGGCGGAGCGTGGCGAAGTCGCCTTCCTTGGCGACCAGCTGGACGCTGGTGCCGGCGCTGCGAGCCATCTTGCCGCCCCCGCCGGGCTTGAGCTCGACGTTGTGCACCGTGGTGCCCACGGGGATGAACCGCAGCGGCAGCGCGTTGCCGGGCTTGATCTCCGAGCCGTGGCCGTTCTGCACGGTGTCACCGACGCCGACGCCGTTGGGCGCGAGGATGTAGGCCTTCTCGCCGTCGTGGTAGTGCAGCAGGGCGATGCGGCAGTTGCGGTTGGGGTCGTACTCGATGGCGGCGACCTTCGCGGGCACGCCGTCTTTGACCCGACGGAAGTCGATGACGCGGTAGCGCTTCTTGTGGCCGCCTCCGCGGTGGCGGGCGGTCTTGCGGCCGAGGTTGTTGCGACCGCCGGTGCCGCTCTTCTTGGCGAGGAGCGAGCGCTCGGGCTCCGTCTTGGTGATGTCGGAGAAGTCCGAGACGGTCTGGAACCGACGACCGGGGCTGGTGGGCTTGCGCTTGCGGAGAGCCATGTGCCTATCCCTCGAACAGCTCGATGGAGTCGCCGTCGGCCAAGGTGACGAAGGCGCGCTTGGTGGCGGGACGGGTGCCGAAGGTGTACGAGCGCCGGTTGCGCTTGCGCTTGCCCTGGCGGTTCAGCGTGTTCACCTTCACCACGCGCACCTCGAAGATCTTCTCGACGGCGTCGGAGATCTCGGGCTTGCTGGCGTCGGGGTGGACGCGGAAGGTGTAGACGTTCTGCTCGAGCAGGGCGTAGGACTTCTCGCTCACGATCGGCTCGAGGATGACGTCGCGGGGATCCTTCACGGCTTCTCCTCTTCCGCGTCACCGGTCATGTTGAACGAGAACGGGGCGCCCGGCGCCTGCGTCTCGTCGGTGGTCTCGGCGGTGGTCTCGTCGGCATCATCGTCGGCCTCGGCCCCTCCGGCCTCGGCGCGGGCCCGGGCACGGGCCCGGGCGGCGTCCTCGCGCTCGGCGCGCTGGCGAGCGGCCTCGAAGCGAGGGTTGGCCTTGTCGGCCACGCTCTTCACCCGCTCCGTCGGATCGACGACGGTCGGCTCGGTGGCCTCCGGTTCGGGACGACGCGGCAGGTCGGTGGCCATGATCATGCGCCTTCCCCGACCTCGCCCGGGCCCGGGTGGCTCGGAGCGGGGGATGCGGCGGCGCTCGACGGGAGCGTGGCCCGGGTGAACACGACGACGTCGTTCACGAGCACGTCGTAGGCGTTGAGCTCGGTGTCCTCGATCACCTGCACCGACGGGAGGTTCCGGAAGCTCTTCCAGGTGTCCACGTCCTCGCGGTGGAGCACGACGAGGGCCCGGCCCTCGATGCCGAGGGCGGCGAGGGCGTCGACGGCTCCCTTCGTGCTGGGCGTGGAGAACGACCACTCGTCGACGACGACGACCTTGCCGTCGGCCGCCCGGTCGGACAGCGCCGAGCGCAGGGCGAGCTTGATCATCTTCTTCGGCGTGCGCTGCTCGTAGCTGCGCGGCTTCGGACCGAGCGCGACGCCCCCACCCTTCCACTGGGGGGAGCGGATCGAACCCTGACGAGCGCGGCCGGTGCCCTTCTGCTTCCAGGGCTTGGCCCCGCCGCCGGCCACCTCGGCTCGCGTCTTGGTGCTCTGGGTGCCCGCCCGGCGAGCGGCGAGCTGGGCGGTGACGACCTGGTGCATGACGGCCACGTTGGGCTCGATGCCGAAGGTCGCCTCGTCGAGCTCGATGCTGCCGGCGCTGGCGCCGACCGGGGACTTCACGTCGACGGATGCCATCACGCCCCTGCCTTCACCGCGTCGCGGACGATCACCACGCCGCCCTTCGGACCGGGAACGGCGCCCCGCACGAGCAGGAGCCCGCGCTCGGCGTCGGCGTCGACCACCTGGAGGTTCAGCGTGGTGACCTTCTCGCCGCCCATCCGTCCCGCCATGCGGGTGCCCTTGAACACCCGTGCGGGGGTGGCGCAGGCGCCGACCGACCCGGGGGCGCGATGGATCCGGTGGGCGCCGTGGCTGGCCTTCTGGCCCGAGAAGTTGTGGCGCTTCATCGACCCGGCGAAGCCCTTGCCCTTGCTGAGCGCGGTGACGTCGACGAGGTCGCCGGCGGCGAGCACGTCGACGCCGATCTCCTGGCCGACCTCGTAACCGGAGACGTCGTCGAGACGCAGCTCCACGAGGGTGCGCCCGGGCGTGACCCCGTGCTTGTCGAAGTGGCCCCGTTCGGGCTGGTTGAGCTTGCGGGGATCCTGGTCGCCGAAGGTCACCTGCAGCGCGGCGTATCCGTCACGCTCCGGCGTCTTGACCTGCACGACCCGCAGCGGGGCCACCTTGAGCACGGTGACGGGGACGACGCGGTTGTCGTCGTCCCAGAGCTGCGTCATGCCGACCTTCTCGCCGACGATCGCTTTGTTCGCCATGGCGGCTCGTGTCTTTCTCTTCTCATGCGAACGCTCCGCACGGGGAGACCCCGGCGGAGCGCCTGATTCGGTTGTGCCGTGGGGTCCCCGCAGGCGCGGGCCGTCACGGACGTCGATTGCGAACCGAGTCGCCCCGGGGGAGGCCCTGGGGCACGGAGGTCGAAGGATAGCGGGGGAACGCCGAACGTCCAAGTCGCCGGCGACGACCGCCGGGCCCGGGGTGGGAGGATGCGAAGGTGCGCGACACCCCGCCGAGCTGGCTCGACGACGTACCCCTCCGGCCGGGGCCTCCCTGGCTCTCCATGGGCACCCACGCGCTCGACCTCGGACGGTGGTTGGTGGTCGACGATCGGCGCGAGCCCGAGTTGGCCCTCAAGGCCGGGCTGCTCGAGGAGCGCCACGAGGAGGTCGTCGCCGCCCTGCCCGGCAGCGAGGCCGCCGGCTCCGAGGTCGCCGAGGCGGTGGGCACGTGGCTCGCCGAGCACCACCCGGGCCTGCCCCTCCCCCCCGTGCCCCACGGGCTGCACCCCGTCGACGCCGCCGGCCGGCTGGTGCAGGAGGACCTCTGCCTCATGGAGGAGGTCGCCGGCGAGTGGGTGCTGACCGCCGCGTCGGTGTGCTTCCCCTCGCACTGGCGGATCGCGGAGAAGCTCGGGCGGTCGGTCGCCGCCATCCACGCGCCGGTGCCCCACTACGACGACGAGCTCCGCAACCGGGTCGACACCTTCTTCTCGCGATTGCGGACGGAACGGCCGGTCTGGCGGCGCAACCTGTCGATCCACTCGCACGACGACCTGTTCCGGCCCGAGCCCCACGAGTCCCCCGACTCGTTCGGCGGCGGTACGTTCGGCGACGGGCGCGACCTCGACGGCGTGTGGCTGCGGTCCGAGTACCAGACGCTGCGACGGCTCGCCCGCTCCGGCGCGGTGGTGTTCACGATCCGCACCCAGGTCTGTTCGGCGGCGGTCCTCGTCGACCGCCCGGCGGTGGCGACGGCGTTGGCGGCCCGTCTCCGGTCGATCACCCCGGAGCTCTCCGCGCTCGGGGAGCGGGCTCCGTTCCCCCTCTGGCTGCCCGACCGGCTCGAGGCACTGGTCGGCACCCCGCACGCGACGCAGCCCCGCTCGTGAGCGGGGCTGCGATCCACTCGGATCACCTCGACGCCGGAGCGTCTAGGCCTGCTGGATCTTGATCTCGATGTCGACGCCGGCCGGGAGGTCGAGGCGCTGCAGCGAGTCCACCGTCTTGGGCGACGGGTCGAGGATGTCGAGGAGGCGCTTGTGGATGCGCATCTCGAAGTGCTCGCGGCTGTCCTTGTCCTTGTGCGGGCTGCGGATCACCGTGTAGCGGTGCTTCTCGGTGGGCAGCGGCACCGGCCCCCGGATCGTCGCGTTGGTGCGGACGACCGTCTCGACGATCTTCTTCGTCGACTGATCGATGATCTCGTGGTCGTAGGCCTTGAGCCTGATCCGGATCTTCTGCTTCTCGGCCATCGTGGTGCCGTTCTCGTTCCTGGTCGTCTCGGGGGGCACGGGGGCGGAGCCCCCGCGGCGCCTACTTGATGATCTTGGTGACGCGACCGGCGCCCACGGTACGACCACCCTCACGGATCGCGAACCGAAGCCCCTCTTCCATCGCGATCGGATGGATCAACTCGACCCGCATCGTCGTGTTGTCCCCCGGCATGCACATCTCCGTACCCTCCGGCAGATCGATCGTGCCCGTCACATCCGTGGTCCGGAAATAGAACTGCGGCCGATAATTGCTGAAGAACGGCTTGTGCCGACCACCCTCTTCCTTGGTCAACACATACACCTGCGCATCGAACTCGGTGTGCGGCGTGATCGACCCCGGCGCCGCCAACACCTGCCCCCGCTCCACCTCCTCCTTCTTCGTCCCCCGCAACAACGCACCGATGTTGTCCCCCGCCCGACCCTCATCGAGGATCTTGCGGAACATCTCCACCCCCGTACACGTCGTCTTCTGCGTCGGCTTGATCCCCACGATCTCGATCTCGTCACCCGTGTGCAGAATCCCCTGCTCCACCCGGCCCGTCACCACCGTGCCCCGACCCGTGATCGTGAACACATCCTCGATCGGCATCAAGAACGGCTTGTCCGTATCCCGCTCCGGCTGCGGGATGTACTCATCCACCGCCGCCATCAACTCCAACACCTGCGCCGCCGCGTCCGCGTCACCCTCCAACGCCTTCAACGCCGACACCTTCACCACCGGCACGTCATCACCCGGGAACTCGTACTCGCTCAACAACTCCCGGACCTCGAGCTCCACCAGGTCCAACAACTCCTCGTCATCGACCATGTCAACCTTGTTCAACGCCACCACGATCGCCGGCACACCCACCTGACGAGCCAACAACACATGCTCACGCGTCTGCGGCATCGGACCATCCGCCGCCGACACCACCAAAATCGCCCCGTCCACCTGCGCCGCACCCGTGATCATGTTCTTGATGTAATCCGCGTGACCCGGCATATCCACATGCGCGTAATGACGAGCATCCGTCTCATACTCCACATGCGCAATATTGATCGTGATCCCCCGCTCACGCTCCTCCGGCGCCTTATCGATATCCGCGAACTCCGTGAACGCCGTCGACCCCGACGACGCCTCCGACAACACCTTCGTGATCGCCGCCGTCAACGTCGTCTTCCCATGATCGATATGACCCATCGTGCCCACATTCGCATGCGGCTTCGTCCGCTCGAACTTCTCACGTGCCATGGGGAATCGCTCCTGAACCTCTCGTATCGCTGGAAGGGTTGACGGTCACCGCTGGGTGACGGGTGTCGTTGACGGGAAGCGCTACTCGCCGCGCACCCGAGTGACGATCTCTTCTTGGACGCTCGCGGGCATCGGCTGGTACGAATCGAACTGCATCGTGTACGTCGCACGGCCCTGGGTGCGCGAACGCAGGTCGGTAGCGTAGCCGAACATCTCCGACAGGGGCACCTGGGCGTTGACCACCTGGGAGTTGCCCTGCTGCTCCATGCCGCCGACCTTGCCACGGCGGGCGGACAGGTCGCCCATGACGTCGCCCATGTACTCCTCGGGCGTGACGACCTCGACCTTCATGATGGGTTCGAGGAGGATGGGCTTGGCCTTGCGGGCCGCCTCCTTGAACGCCATGGTGCCGGCGATCTTGAACGCCATCTCGGACGAGTCGACGTCGTGGTACTTCCCGTCGATGAGCGTCGCCCGGATGTCGACCGTGGGGTAGCCGGCGAGCACCCCGGCGGTCATCGCCTCCTGGATGCCTGCGTCCACCGAGGGGATGTACTCCTTGGGGATGCGGCCGCCGCTGATCTTGTCGACGAACTCGTAGCCGCCACCGGGACCGGTGGACTCGAGCGCGATCGTGACCTCGGCGTACTGGCCGGAGCCACCCGTCTGCTTCTTGTGGGTGTAGGTGGACTTGTCGACCTGCTGGCTGATCGTCTCTCGGTAGGCCACCTGCGGCTTGCCGACCGTGGCGTCGACCCTGAACTCGCGGAGCATGCGGTCGACCAGCACCTCGAGGTGCAACTCGCCCATGCCGGAGATGACGGTCTGGCCGGTCTCCTCGTCGCTGCGGACCTGGAAGGTCGGATCCTCCTCGGAGAGGGCCTGCAGCGCCTTGGCCATCTTGTCCTGGTCGGCCTTCGTCTTCGGCTCGACGGCGACGTGGATCACCGGCTCGGGGAAGACCAGCTCCTCGAGCACGATCGGGCTGCTCGGGGCGGAGATGGTGTCGCCGGTCTTGGTGTCCTTGAAGCCGATGCCGGCCACGATGTCGCCGGCGAAGACCTCGTCGAGGTCCTGGCGGTCGTTGGCGTGCATCTCGAGCAGACGGCCGATGCGCTCCTTGCTCCCCGTGCGGGGGTTGAGCACCTGGCCACCTTTCTCGAGCCGGCCGCTGTAGACGCGGAAGTAGGTCAGCCGACCGACGTGGGGGTCGGTCATGATCTTGAACGCCAACGCCGAGAAGGGCTCTTCGTCGGAGGGCTTGCGCTCGAGCGTCTCGTCGCCCTTGACGTTGGTGCCCTGCACCGGCGGGAGGTCGAGCGGCGACGGCAGGTACCAGACGATGGCGTCGAGCAGGGGCTGGACGCCCTTGTTCTTGAACGCCGAGCCGTTGAGCACGGGAACGATGTCGCCGGCGATGGTCGCGTTGCGGATCGCGGTCCGGAGCTCGTCGACGCCGATCTCCTCGTCGCCGACGAACTTCTCGAGCAGGGCCTCGTCGTAGGTGGCGACGGTCTCGAGCAGGTCGGCGCGGTACTGCTCGGCGTCGGCCTGCAGGTCGGCGGGGATCTCCTGGACCTCCCACTTGGCGCCCAGCTCCTCGTCGAGCCACACGAGGGCATCCATGGTGACGAGGTCGATGATGCCCTTGTAGTGCCCCTCGGCGCCGATCGGCAGCTGCACGATCGCCACCGTGCACTCGAGGCGGTCCTTGATGGACTCGACGCCCTTGTAGAAGTCGGCCCCGAGCCGGTCCATCTTGTTGATGAAGCAGATGCGGGGGACGTTGTACTTGTTCGCCTGGCGCCAGACGGTCTCGGTCTGGGGCTCCACGCCGGCGACGCCGTCGAACACCGCCACTGCGCCGTCGAGCACGCGGAGCGATCGCTCGACCTCCACCGTGAAGTCGACGTGGCCGGGGGTGTCGATGATGTTGATGCGGTGGTCGGCCCAGAAGCAGGTCGTGGCGGCCGAGGTGATGGTGATGCCGCGCTCCTGCTCCTGCACCATCCAGTCCATGGTGGCGGCACCCTCGTGGACCTCACCGATCTTGTAGTTCTTGCCGGTGTAGTAGAGGATCCGCTCGGTCGTGGTGGTCTTGCCCGCGTCGATGTGGGCCATGATGCCGATGTTGCGGGTGCGCTCGAGCGGGGCGGGGCGGGTTGCCATCTTCGTGTCCTGTGCGTGCGTGGGGGATGTGCGTGAACGGTCGGGGTCGGGACGTGGGGAGCCAGGCCGGGCGCCGGAGGCTGCGGACGCCGGGGCGTGCTACCAGCGGTAGTGGGCGAAGGCCTTGTTGGACTCGGCCATCTTGTGCATGTCCTCGCGACGCTTGACGGAGGCGCCGACCCCGTTGCTGGCGTCGAGCAGCTCGTTGGCGACCCGCTCGGCCATGGTGCGCTCGCGCCGTTGACGCGAGTACCCGACGACCCACCGGATGGCGAGGGTGTTGGCCCGCCGTGGCTTGACGTCGACCGGCACCTGGTAGGTGGCACCGCCCACGCGCCGGCTCTTGACCTCGAGCTGGGGCTTGACGTTCTCGATGGCGCGCTTGACCGTGGTCAGAGGCTCACTGCCCGTCTTCGACTGGATGATGTCCAGGGCGTCGTAGACGATCCGCTCGGCGGTCGAGCGCTTGCCACGCTGGAGGATCTTGTTGACCAGCTGGGTGACGAGCACCGACCGATGGATCGGGTCGGGTGTCAGCTCGCGGCGGGGGGCGGGACCCTTGCGAGGCACGTCAGCTCTCCTTCTTGGCGCCGTAGCGGCTACGGGCCTGCTTGCGGTCGCGGACGCCGGAGGTGTCGAGCGTGCCGCGGATGATCTTGTAGCGAACGCCCGGGAGGTCCTTCACCCGGCCGCCGCGGACGAGCACGATGGAGTGCTCCTGGAGGTTGTGGCCCTCGCCGGGGATGTAGGCGGTGACCTCGATGCCGCTCGAGAGGCGGACACGAGCGACCTTGCGCAGCGCGGAGTTCGGCTTCTTGGGCGTCGTCGTGTAGACGCGAGTGCACACGCCCCGTCGCTGGGGGGCACCCTTCAGCGCCGGGGTCTTGCCCTTGGTGGGCTTCGACTGGCGCCCCTTGCGAACCAGCTGCTGGATCGTGGGCACGAATGAACCTTTCTGGCGGACCTGCGTGGGTGGCCGGAGGAATCGCAGCGCGTCGGGCGCGCCGGCTCCCGGGCCGGAGGACAATGCTACGGGGCCGAGGCCTGTTTCGGCAAACGCCGGGTCAGTCGACGTCGACCCAGGCGCCGGCGGCCGGATCCCATCGGATCCACACCCCACGGCGCTCGTCCCACTGCGCCCCGGCCGGGGAGGGCCCGTCGGGCTCGGGGAGCCGGGCGACGTCACCGAGGACGGGCTCGTCACCGAGGCTCGGGCCGGCATCGGGGACCCGGGCGGACGTGCCCAGCTCGCCGCCAGGTGAGATCCGGGTCCCCGTGCTGTCGAGTGCGACGTCGCTGCGGACGCCCGTCGCCCGCTCGGCGTTTCGGAGCCAGACGACGACGAGCAGGACCACGACCACCGTGGCCAGCAGGCCGAGGAACACGACGACGCGCATCGCGCCGACGCTAGCCTGTCGCCCCGTCGCGGGCCGGACACGGCGGAGGCCCGGGCGCACGCCCGGGCCTCTCGATCGTGTGTCGGCCGAGCGGGTCCCCCCGCGTGGCGCCGCTCGGGGATCAGACGGCCTGGTCGTCACCCCGGGGGAGGTCGATGACCTGGGCGTCGGGGAGCTCCTCGCCGCTCTCGGCCAGATCGCCGACCCCGGCCACCAGGTCGATCGTCTCCGTGTCGTCCCCACCGGCGCGGCCAGCCAGCCACTCGGCCAGGTCGGCCTCCTCGTCGGCCATGGAGTAGAACTCCATCGGCTGGTAGTCGGGCGCGAACGGGGTGATCTCCCGGTACGTCGGCATCCCCGTACCGGCAGGGATGAGCTTGCCGATGATGATGTTCTCCTTGAGACCGACCAGCCCGTCGCTGCGGGACTCGATGGCCGCCTCGGTGAGCACCCGGGTCGTCTCCTGGAACGACGCCGCCGACAGCCACGAGTCCGTGGCCAGCGACGCCTTGGTGATGCCCATGATCTCGGGACGGCCCTCGGCGGGCTGGCGGCGCTCCTGCACCAACGCCCGGTTGGTGTCGGTGTAGACCTTGCCGTCGACCCGCTCGCCGGGCAGGAAGTCGGATTCACCCGGCTCCTGCACCGCGATGCGGCGGGTCATCTGCCGCACGATCAGCTCGATGTGCTTGTCGTGGATCGGCACGCCCTGGTCGCGGTAGACCTTCTGGACCTCGGTGACGAGGTACTGCTGGGTCTCGCGGATGCCCTTGATCTCGAGCAGCTCCTTGGGGTCACGCGGGCCGTCGATGATGGGGTCGCCGGCGGCGATCTCCTGACCCTCGCTCACTTCGAGGCGGGCCAGCGCCGGCACCGTGTGGACCTCTTCGGAGCCGTCGTCGGCCACGATCGTGACGACCCGGCCCTTGCCCTCGTCGTCGCCGATGCGCACCACGCCCGACGTGCGGGCGAGGGTGGCCTTGCCCTTCGGGCTGCGGGCCTCGAACAGCTCGACGACGCGCGGCAGACCGCCGGCGATGTCGGAGCCGGCGATGCCGCCGGTGTGGAACGTCCGCATCGTGAGCTGGGTGCCGGGCTCGCCGATCGACTGGGCGGCGATGACGCCGACCGCCTCGCCGACCTCGATCATCTTGCCGGTCGCGAGCGACAAGCCGTAGCTCCCGGCGCTGATGCCGACCGACGAGTCGTCGGTGAGCGGTGACAGCACGCGGGCCCGGGTGACCTCGGGGTCGTCGCGGAGCAGGGCGAACTCGGCGTCACGCACCACGGAGGCCCGGGGCAACGTGATGGTCGCGAGGTCGCCCTTCACCTTGGCGGGGTGCCAGGTGGGAAGCCAGTCCTTCTCCTCCGGGGTCCACAGCAGGGACTCGACACCGGGGGCGCCGCTCTCGTCGGTCGGGAACGACTCGATCGGGCCCGACACCTCGACCTCGTCGGCGAGCACCCGCCCGAACAGCCGGTGCTCGAGGTAGGCGCGGCGGCCCGGACGGTCGGGACCGAGGTCCTCGATCCAGATGCCGCGCACGGCGCCACCGTCGGCGAACGGGTCGTGCTCGTTGATGATGAGCTCCTGGGCGACGTCGACCAGGCGGCGCGTGAGGTAGCCGGAGTCGGCGGTGCGAAGCGCCGTGTCGACGAGGCCCTTGCGGGCGCCCGGTGTGGCGATGAAGTACTCGAGCATCGACAGGCCCTCGCGGAAGTTCGACTTGATCGGGCGAGGGATCATGTCGCCGCGGGGGTTGGCCACGAGACCACGCATGCCGGCGATCTGGCGGACCTGCATCATGTTCCCGCGAGCGCCCGACCCCACCATCATGTCGATGGGGTTGAACTGGGCTTCCTTCAGGGCGACCTCCATGGCCGTCCGCACCTCGTCGGTGGCGGTCGTCCAGATCTCGACCTCCTTCTGGCGCCGTTCACCGTCGGTGATGATGCCGCGCCGGAACTGGGTCTCGACCTTCTCGGCCTCCTTCTCGTGCCGATCGAGGATCTCCTTCTTCGCCGCCGGGGTGCGGACGTCCTCGATGGAGATGGTGAGACCCGACCGGGTGGCGTAGCGGAAGCAGAGGTCCTTGAGCCGGTCGAGGCTGGTGGCCACCGAGGCCTTGCCGTACTCGTGGGCGAGGAGGTCGACGATGCGACCCATGCCCCGCTTGTCGACCGCGGTGTTCCAGTAGGGGAAGCCCTCCGGGAGCGCGGTGTTGAAGAACACACGGCCGGCGGTGGTGCTGGTCCAGGTGGTGTCACCGTTGCTGCCGCTCGCCAGCGCCGGCGTGCGGAACTGGATCAGGGCGTGGAGGTCGAGCTCGCCCCCCTCGTAGGCCCGCTCCAGCTCGTAGACGTTGCGGAACGCCCGGCCTTCGCCCTGCGCGCCCTCGACCGCCTCGGTGAGGTACCAGGCCCCGATGATCATGTCCTGGGTGGGCGTGACCAGCGGGCGGCCGTCGGCGGGGCTGAGGATGTTGTTGGCCGACAGCATGAGGACCCGGCTCTCGGCCTGGGCCTCCGCCGACAGCGGCAGGTGGACGGCCATCTGGTCGCCGTCGAAGTCGGCGTTGAAGGCGTGGCACACCAGCGGGTGGATCTGGATGGCCTTGCCCTCGACGAGGACCGGCTCGAAGGCCTGGATGCCGAGCCGGTGCAGCGTGGGGGCCCGGTTCAGCAGGACCGGGTGCTCCTTGATGACCTCCTCGAGCACGTCCCACACCTGGGGGCGACGACGCTCGACCATGCGCTTGGCCGACTTGATGTTCTGGGCCAGCTCGTTGTCGACCAGCTTCTTCATGACGAACGGCTTGAACAGCTCGAGCGCCATCAGCTTGGGCAGGCCGCACTGGTGCAGCTTGAGCGTCGGGCCGACCACGATGACCGAACGGCCCGAGTAGTCGACGCGCTTGCCGAGCAGGTTCTGGCGGAACCGGCCCTGCTTGCCCTTCAGCATGTCCGACAGCGACTTCAGTGGGCGGTTGCCCGGCCCGGTGACGGGCCGGCCGCGGCGACCGTTGTCGAACAGGGCGTCGACGGCCTCCTGCAGCATGCGCTTCTCGTTGTTGACGATGATCTCGGGCGCGCCGAGGTCGAGCAGCCGCTTGAGGCGGTTGTTCCGGTTGATCACCCGGCGGTAGAGGTCGTTGAGGTCGGACGTGGCGAACCGGCCACCGTCGAGCTGCACCATCGGGCGCAGCTCCGGCGGGATCACCGGCACGACGTCGAGGATCATGGCGCGCGGGTCGTTGACCCGGCGGCCGTGCTCGTCACGACGGTTGAAGGCGGTGACGATCTTCAGCCGCTTGATGGCCTTCTGCTTGCGCTGGGCCGACAGTGGCCGCTGACCCTCGGGCGGATCGATGGCGGCGCGGAGCTTCTCCTCCTCCTCGTCGAGATCGATGCGGTCGATGAGGCGGGCGATGGCGTCGGCGCCCATGCCACCCTCGAAGTACTCGCCGTAGCGGTCGGTGAGCTCCCGCCACAGCATCTCGTCCTCGATGATCTTGCGGGGGAACACGTCCTTGAACTCGTCGAAGGCGCGGGTGACGAGGTCGAGCTCCATCTCGTAGCGCTCGCGGATCGCGGCGACGTCCTTCTCGGCGGCACGGCGACGCGCGTTGATCTCGCTCTCCTTGGCGCCGTCGCCCTCGAGCTGCTCGACCTCGCGCTCGAGCTCCTCCCGGCGCTCGGCCAGCTCCTGCTCGCGATCCTTCTCGATCGCCTCGCGCTCGCCGACGACCTCGGCCTCGAGGTTGGGGAGGTCCTCGTGGCGCTTCTCCTCGTCGACCCAGGTGACGAGGTTGGCGGCGAAGTAGATGACCTTCTCGAGCTGCTTGGCCTTCAGCTCCTCACGGATCTCGGTGCCCATGAGCAGGTACGCGAGCCACGACCGGGTGCCGCGCAGGTACCAGATGTGGACGACCGGGGCGGCGAGCTCGATGTGGCCCATGCGCTCGCGGCGCACCTTCGAGCGGGTGACCTCGACGCCGCAGCGCTCACAGATGATGCCCTTGAACCGGACGCGCTTGTACTTGCCGCAGTAGCACTCCCAGTCCTTGGTGGGACCGAAGATCTTCTCGCAGAACAAGCCGTCCTTCTCGGGCTTGAGCGTGCGGTAGTTGATGGTCTCCGGCTTCTTGACCTCGCCGTTGGACCACGTGCGGATGGAATCCGCGGTGGCGAGTCCGATGCGGAGCTGGTCGAAGTTGTTGACGTCGAGCACAGGCATGGTGGGTTCTGATCGCTCCTGGTGGTGGCTCGTGTCTCAGCCGCGCTCGGCGGCGCGACGGGCGTCTTCCTCGTCGCTGCCCCGCTCGGGCCGCGAGAGGTCGATGCCGAGCTCCTCGGCGGTACGGAAGATGTCCTCGTCGAGCTCGCGCATCTCGATCTCCTCGCCGGTGGTGGAGAGGACCTCGACGTTGAGGCAGAGGGCCTGCATCTCCTTGATGAGCACCTTGAAGCTCTCGGGGATGCCGGGCTCGGGGATGTTCTCGCCCTTGACGATGGCCTCGTAGACCTTCACGCGGCCGAGCACGTCGTCGGACTTGATGGTGAGCAGCTCCTGGAGGCAGTAGGCGGCGCCGTAGGCCTCGAGGGCCCAGACCTCCATCTCGCCGAAGCGCTGGCCGCCGAACTGGGCCTTCCCGCCGAGCGGCTGCTGCGTGATCATCGAGTACGGCCCGGTCGACCGGGCGTGGATCTTGTCGTCCACGAGGTGGGCGAGCTTCAGGATGTAGACGACGCCGACGGTGATCGGGTTGTCGTAGGGCTCACCGGTGCGCCCGTTGAACAGCGTGGTCTTGCCGTCGGACTGCATGAGCCGGCCGCCGTCGCCGTAACGGGGATCGACCGCCTCGGGGGTGAGGTTCTCGAAGATCCGCTTGATCGTGGGATGACGACCGGCTTCTTCCTCCTCGTCCCAGTGGGCGCCGTCGAACACGGGCGTGGCGATCAGCCGTGCCGCCGGCGTGGTCGGCCGGGTCTTGCTCTCGGTGCCACGCACCGGGGGCTGGCCGACCGGGTCGCCGTCGAGGTCCCACCCGTAGCGGGCGGCGTAGCCGAGGTGCGCCTCGAGGACCTGGCCCACGTTCATGCGGGACGGGACGCCGAGGGGGTTGAGGATGATGTCGACGGGCGTGCCGTCGGCGAGGAAGGGCATGTCCTCGACGGGGAGGATCTTCGAGATGACGCCCTTGTTCCCGTGGCGACCGGCCAGCTTGTCGCCGACGCTGATCTTGCGCTTCTGGCCGACGTAGACCCGCACGAGCTGGTTGACGCCCGGCGGCAGCTCGTGGCTCTCGTCCCGGCTGAACACCTTGACGTCGATGACCTTGCCCTCTTCGCCGTGGGGCACCTTGAGGGAGGTGTCGCGGACCTCGCGGGCCTTCTCGCCGAAGATGGCGCGGAGCAGGCGCTCCTCCGGGGTCAGCTCGGTCTCGCCCTTCGGCGTGACCTTTCCGACGAGCACGTCGCCCGGACCGACCTCGGCACCGATGCGGATGATGCCCCGCTCGTCGAGGTCGGCGAGGATCTCCTCGGACAGGTTCGGGATGTCCCGGGTGATCTCCTCGGGGCCGAGCTTGGTGTCGCGTGCGTCGATCTCGTGCTCGTGGATGTGGATCGACGTGAGCACGTCGTCACGCACGATCCGCTCCGAGAGGATGATCGCGTCCTCGAAGTTGTACCCCTCCCATGGCATGAAGGCGACGACCAGGTTCTTGCCGAGGGCCAGCTCGCCGTTCTCGGTGGAGGGGCCGTCGGCGAGGACGTCGCCCTTCTTGACCTTGTCGCCCTCGCGGACGCGGGGCTTCTGGTTGATCCACGTGTCCTGGTTCGAGCGCTCGAACTTGAGGAGCCGGTACACGCGCTTGCCCGACGACTTGTAGTCGACCGTGATGCTGTCGCCGTCGACGTCGGTGACGGTGCCCTCGTCGTCGGCGATGATCATGTCGGCGGCGTCGCGGGCGGCGCGAGCCTCGATCCCGGTACCGATGTAGGGGGCCTCGGCCCGGACCAGCGGCACGGCCTGGCGCTGCATGTTGGCGCCCATGAGCGCCCGGTTGGCGTCGTCGTGCTCGAGGAACGGGATGAGCGCGGTGGCCACCGAGACGATCTGCTTCGGCGAGACGTCCATGAGCTGGACCTCCTCGGGGGCCACGGCCGAGATCTCGGTGGTGGCGCCGAAGAAGATGTCGCGCTCGAGCTGGAGCTTGAGCTCGCCGAGCGTCGCGGCCTGCGGCGAGCGCCTCACCAGGATCCGCGACTCGGCGAACGAGCCGTCGGGGTTCAGGGGCACGTTCGCCTGCGCGACGACGTACTCCTCCTCCTCGTCGGCCGTCAGGTAGACGATCTCGTCGGTGACCTTGCCGTCGCGCACCTGCCGGTAGGGCGACTCGATGAAGCCGAACTCGTTCACGCGGGCGAACGTGGCGAGGGCACCGATCAGGCCGATGTTCGGGCCCTCCGGCGTCTCGATCGGACACATGCGGCCGTAGTGGCTGAAGTGCACGTCGCGGACCTCGAAGCCGGCCCGCTCACGCGAGAGGCCACCCGGGCCGAGCGCCGACAGGCGGCGGCGGTGGGTGAGTCCCGACAGGGGGTTCACCTGGTCCATGAACTGCGACAGCTGGCTGGTGCCGAAGAACTCCTTGATGGCGGCGACCACCGGTCGGATGTTGATGAGCGTCTGCGGCGTGATCGCCTCGACGTCCTGGGTGGTCATCCGCTCGCGGACGACCCGCTCCATCCGGGACAGGCCGATGCGGACCTGGTTCTGGATGAGCTCGCCGACGGAACGGATGCGACGGTTGGCGAAGTGGTCCTGGTCGTCGAGGCGGTACCCGGGCTCCTGGGTCATCAGGTGGAGCATGTAGGTGCACGCGGCCAGCACCTCGGAGGGGCTGAGCACCGACTGGTCGGGCTCCGGGTGTTCGAGCTCGATGCCGAACAGCTCCTCGATCTTGCCGATCTCGGGGCCGAGCTTGCGGTTCAGCTTGTAGCGACCCACCCGGGAGAGGTCGTAGCGACGGTTCTCGAAGAAGGCGTTGCGGAAGTAGGCGCGCGCCGACTCTGCCGACGGGGGCTCACCCGGCCGGGCCCGCTTGTAGATCTCGATGAGCGCCTCCTCCTGGGTGGGGGCGAGCTCGCGGTCCTTCTCCCACTGACCCTCGAGGAAGTCGAAGTGGCGTACGAAGCGGTCGAGGAAACCGGGGTGGTTCTCCTCGTCGTAGCCGAGGGCGCGTAGGAGGGTGAACATCGAGAGGCGGCGCTTGCGGGCGACGCGGGCGCCGGCGGTGACGTCCTTGCCCGGCTTCTGCTCGAGGTCGAACTCGATCCACTCACCGCGGTAGGGGTGGACGGTGCCGGTGACCAGCTGGTGCTTCTGCAGGTTCCGCAGGCGGAACCGCTCGCCCGGCTGGAAGATGACGCCGGGCGACCGCACGAGCTGGGACACCACGACCCGCTCGGTGCCGTTGATCACGAAGGTGCCCTTGTCGGTCATCATCGGGAAGTCCCCCATGAAGACCGTCTGCTCCTTGATCTCGCCGGTGGTGGCGTTCATGAAGCGGGCCCGGACGAAGATCGGGGCGGAGAAGGTCATGTCCTTCTCCTTGCACTCCTCCACCGTGAACTTCGGCGGTGGGCGCAGGTCCTCGTCGTCGGGGTCGAACTCGAGCTCGAGCTGGAGGGTCTCGGTGAAGTCCTTGATCGGGCTGATGTCGCGGAAGGTCTCCGCCAGCCCCTGGTGGAGGAACCACTCGAAGGACTCTCGCTGGATGGCGATCAGATCGGGGAGCTCGAGGACCTCGTCCAAGTTCGCGAACGAGTAGCGGTCCCGAAGGGCAGAGCGAGCAGCCAAGGTCACTCCTGGGTCGATTGGACGCGCGACGGCCGTTGGGCCCGCCACCCGCCTGGTGAACAACGGTGGATCCGGGCGCGCGGGGTCGACGAAGAGGGAACGGCGAAGCGACAGCGGGCGAGCACGGCGAATGAGAAGCCTAGGCGCGGCCGCGCCGACTGGCAACCCGGAGTCGAGGCTCGACGGGCGGGTGCCGTGCTGCCGGCAGGGTACGGCGACCGGCAACCGAGGTCAAGGTTCGTTCGTATTGCGGAATCGTTACAACGGCGGTGCCGAGCGAGTCCGCCAGATCAGTGCTTCTTCTTCTTGCCGCCCTTCTTGCCGCCCTTCTTGCCGCCCTTCTTGCCGCCCTTCTTGCCGCCCTTCTTGCCGCCCTTCTTGCCGCCTTCTTGCCGGCCTTCCCCTTGCCGGCCTTCGGTTTGCCGGCCTTCGTCGTCGGACCGCGCGCCGCGGCGTCGTCCTCGTCCTCGTCGGCCGCCACGGGCGCCTCCGGCGCGGCCTCGTCGGAGGCGGCCCTGGTGGCCGTCGCCTTCGCGGCCGGGGCCTTGCCGGCCGCGGCCTTGCGCACGGGAGCCTTCCGGGCGGAGGTCGAGCCGGCCTCGGCGAGCAGGGCGGCCGCTGCGGTGCGGACCGCGTCGGCCCGCTGGGGGCCGAAGCCGGCCACGGCCTGCACCCGGGATGGCGACGCGGTGGCGAGGGCCCGCACGGTGCGGATGCCGGCGTCGGCCAGCGTTGCCGCCGCGACCGCCCCGATGCCGGGCACGTCGGTGAGCTGGGGCGTGGCCACACGACCTCCTCGTCGGTCCCCGTCACCCGCTGCACGTGCCGCGGGCCCGCTCGCCGGAGGCGAGGTGGCCGACATCTTGGTCGATCGGCACGGGGCGCGCACGCCGCCGGGCCTAGCCCGGTCTGACGCGGAGCGTGAGGACGGCAGCCGCCTCGGTGCCCTCGTACCGCACCAGGATCCGGCCGCCGAGGGACTCGACGGCGAGCAGCGGTCGGTCGGTCTCGACGCTCACTTCGACCCCCGGGAGCGACCACCGCCCGGCTGCGATCCGTCCACCGTCGGCGCCCGCCACCTCCACCGCGCACACCAGGTCGTCGCCCCGCCCCGGCCGGGCGGGCGCGCGCACCTCGAGGCGATCGCCCTCCGCGGTGCCCGAAAGCGGTCGGTGCGATCGCACGCTCAGCACCCCCACCCCGTCGGGGGCCGCCCAGTGCGCCGTCGCCGGGTGGTACTGGCCCCGGGCCTGCGGGCCGCCGTCCCACGACTCGCCGCCGAGCATGACCCGCTCGCCGAGGCTCCAGGTCGCCCGCCGCGCCGGGTCGCCCCCGGGCGCGGCATCGCCGCTGCGGCTCCGCCCGAAGCCGGTCAGCGCCACGGCGACCTCCGGTGGCGGGGGTGCCGTGAGGCGGGCGACCAGCGGTCCGAGGCACAGATCGTGGCCGTGGTCGACCGTCCGTGCCCCGAGGTCGGGCAGGGGCGTGTGATCCCGGCCCACGACCGGCCACAGCCACAGCGCCAGCGCGCCGACCGAGCGGTGGAGGTCGAGCCCGTACGCGCGGCTGTACGGGCCGCACAGGTTGCCGAGACCGGCGTGATAGCGCTCGGCCACGTCCCGCCACAGGCGCACCTCGAGCTCGGCGCCGATCGCCCGCAGGCGGTCCGACGCCGGGCTCGTGCGACAGAAGGCGAAGGCCAACAGGTCGATGCCGTAGTAGGTGGGCGAGTTGAACTCGGCGAACCCGGTTCGCGAGAGCGCCTCGGCGAGCGCCAGCCCACGATCCACCCATGCCGGTTCGTCGGCGGCGACGCCGGCTTCGACCTCGAGCGCGGCCCGGAGCCCGGCGATGTTCGTGTAGCGGGCGTCGACGCGGTCGGGCGGCTCACCCTCCACGCAACGTCGCAGGCTCCGGTCGATGCGGCGACGCCGGTCGGGCGAGAGCGCGGCATCGTGGTGGCGTCGCAGGAGGAGCCACGCCGTGCCGACGAACTGGCGCCAGTTGGGATCGTAGTCGACCCACTCGACTGCCCCCGCGGTCGGCTCGGGTGACTCGGCGACCCGCGCGAACGTGCCGTGCCACGGCGTACCCGGGCGGTCGTACTGGAGGTCGAGGACCGCGTCGATCACGCGCCGGGCCCGATCGATGTCGCCCGGGGCGTCACGATCCAGCAGTCCGAGGGCGTACCAGGCCGACTGCGGGACGAGGTGGACGCTGCGATCGGGGACCTCGGGCAGGAACGACCCCGCGGGGTTCCACAGCAGCCCGCGGCCGGCGTCGTAGGCGCGATCGGCCCACGCCGTGGTCGCGGCGGCCAGGTCCTCGGTCGCGAGGTCGGTCACGGCGCGTCCCGGAACGAGCTGGCGACCTCGTCGATCCGCGCCGTCGTCCACGCGCCGTCGTGGATCACCGCCCGGTAGCGGAGACGGAGCGGGTCGCGGGCGGCGACGGCGACCGGCGCGTCCCACAGGAACGCCGCGTTCAAGAAGTTGGCCCAGCCTTCGCCGTAGGTGTCCGCCCGGGTCGAGCCGTACCACGGCACCGGGGCGCCCGGGTTGCCCGGATGGTCGACGAGCACCACCCCCGCCACGGCACGGTCCGGGCCGGCGGGGCCGGCCAGCTCGCACCACGGCCCGGCGACGCCGAGCAGGCGATCGTGCTCGGTGCCGTCGGGCAGGCGGAGCTTCGTGTCACACCACGCCGCCGACCCCCGGAGGGTGAGCCCGGAGTACCCGCCCCAGGTGGTGAACGGCGTGCGATCGAGCAGCACCTCGGTGCGGGGCACCAGCGTGACGTCCACGTCGATGGCGTAGGCGTCGTCGGACAGCGGCACGTGGCGCAGCACGCGCTGCTCGTCGATCACCACGGTGGACCGGTCGGGAGCGATCCACCGCAGGGCACCCTGCAGCACGACCTCGCCGCCCTGCCGGGACAGGGCGGGTGGACCGTCGTGGCGGACCACGCCGTAGGCGTCGTACTCCTCCCAGAAGTTGTCGCCGTTGACGAACTTCACGGCGAACCAGAGCCCGTGGTGCCAGGGGTGGTCGTCGGGGGCGTCCCGGGTGAGGACCACGCCGGCAGGGGTGGCGACAGGATGGGCGAACGGCCGCCGTCGAGCCCCCCACACGTAGGTCCAACGGCCACCGACCTCGGTGCGTCCCGCGGCGGCGGGCTCCGGCATCGCCCCGACCTCGTCCACCATCGCACGGTAGGCCGAAAACGGCGGGTGCCCGGGCCGGAGCCCGGGCACCACGGTCGTGACGAAGGGGTGGGCCTACTTGAGCTCGACCGACCCGCCGGCGCCCTCGATGGCCTCCTTGGCCTTGGCGGCGTCCTCCTTGGACACCTTCTCGAGCACCGTCTTCGGCGCACCGTCGACGAGGTCCTTGGCCTCCTTGAGGCCGAGGCTCGTGAGGGTGCGCACCTCCTTGATCACCTGGATCTTCTTGTCGCCGGCGGCGGTGAGGACGACGTCGAACTCGTCCTTCTCCTCCTCGGCCGCGCCGCCCTCGCCGCCACCGGCGGCGGCGCCGGGCGCGGCGGCCACGGCGACCGGGGCGGCCGCAGTGACACCGAACTTCTCCTCGAACTCCTTCAGCAGCTCGCTGAGCTCGAGGACGGTCATGTTGGCGATGGCGTCGAGGATGTCTTCCTTGGTGGCCATGATCAGCTCTCCTCCGTGGGGGCAGGTTCGTCGGCCTCGGCCACGGGGGCCTCGGCGGGGGTCTCGTCGGATGGGGTCTCGGGGGACGGGGTCTCGGGGGCCTCGGCAGGCGCCTCCGTGGAGGGGGCCACGTCGGGTTCGGGAGCGCCAGGAGCGCCTCCGTGGTCGATGAGGGCCGCGACGGCGTAGGCGAAGTTCTGCGGGACGGCCTGCAGCAGCCCGGCGAACTGCACCATCGGGGCCGCCATCAGCCCGGCCAGCTGGGCGAGGAGCTCCTCGCGGGGAGCCACCTCGGCAAGGGCCTTGATCTCCGCATCGCTCAGCACCTTGTCGCCGAGCACCCCGCCCTTCACGATCAGGTTGGGGTTGCCCTTGGCGAAGTCGCGGAGCGCCTTGGCGACCACCACGGGATCGGCGTCGGCGGGCACGAAGGCGATGGCGGTCGGGCCGGTGAGCAGTGCGTCGATCTCGAGGCCGAGGTCGCGGGCGGCGAAGCGGACGAGGGTGTTCTTGTAGACCTTGTACTCCCCCCCGGCGTCACGCAGCGCCCGTCGCAGCGTGCCCATCTCGGACACGTCGATGCCGCGGTACTCGGTGAGCAGCGCGGCGTCGCTCGATGAGAAGCGGTCTCGCACCTCGGCGACCACGGCGACCTTCTCGGGTCTCGGGTTGTCCATCGCACCTCCTTGTGTGTCGTCCGGGCGGGCTTGTGTGTCGTCCGGGCGGGCGTCGGTACGGCGCCCGCTGGTTGGCGGTGACTGCACCGCGGACGACCCGGGGAATCCCGGGGCGAGAACGACGCAGGGACGCTCGCGTCAGCGAACGCCCCTGAAGCACTTCGGAGGAGTCCGCCTCGTCAGGCGGGTCGGTGCGACCCTTTCAGGCCCGATCGGAGTCGGGCACACCGGATGTCTTCGGCGAGCAGGATGTGGTTGTCGGTCGGCCGTGAGGCCGAGGGCAGAGCGTACCGGCCGGACCCCGGCGCGCGCCAGCAGGCGTCAGCCGGGCACGGTTTCGGTGTCGAGCATGCGAGCCGGGTCGATCTTGACACCGGGGCCCATCGTCGACGAGACGGTGACCCGCTTGACGTAGCGGCCCTTGGACGAGGCCGGCTTGGCCCGCTCGAGCTCCTCGAGCACGGCCCGGAGGTTGGCGAGGAGGGCGTCGGCGCCGAAGCTGGCCTTCCCGATGGGGACGTGCACGTTGCCGTTGCGGTCGGTGCGGTACTCGACCTTGCCGCCCTTGAAGTCGGCGACCGCCTTGCCGACCTCGGCGGTGACGGTGCCGGTCTTCGGGTTCGGCATCAGGCCACGGGGGCCGAGCACCCGGCCGAGCTTTCCCACCTGCGGCATCAGGTCGGGGGTGGCGATGGCCACGTCGAAGTCGAGCATGCCCCCCTCGACCTGGGCGATGAGCTCGTCGGCGCCGACGATGTCGGCGCCGGCGTCACGAGCCTGCTGGGCGGCCTCGCCCTGGGCGAAGACGGCGATGCGGACGTCGGTGCCGGTGCCCGAGGGGAGGGCGACGGTGCCCCGCACCATCTGGTCGGCCTTGCGGGGGTCGACGCCCAGTCGCACGGCCAGCTCGACGGTCTCGTCGAAGCCGGCCGAGGCCAGGTTCTTCACGAGGTCGACCGCCTCGGTCGAGCTGTGCAGCTGGTCCCGGTCGAAACGCCGGGTGGCGTCGGTGTACTTCTTGCCGTGTTGCGCCATGGAGGCTCCCTCGGGTCGGGCACCCCTACGGGTGCGGGACAGCGCCGGGCGAGGTGGTCCCGGTCGCCGGTGTGGAACGGTCAGACGACGTCGATGCCCATCGAGCGGGCCGTGCCGGCGACCTGGAGCTTGGCGGCGTCGAGGTCGTTGGCGTTGAGGTCGGGCATCTTGGTGCGGGCGATCTCCTCGACCTGGGCCTGCGTGATCGACCCGGCGGTGGCCTTCCCCGGCTCGGTCGAGCCCTTCTCGAGCCCGGCGGCGGCGGCGATGAGGGTCGAGGTCGGCGGGGTCTTGAGGATGAACGTGAACGAGCGGTCCTCGAAGACGGTGATCTCGACCGGCACGATGCTGCCCCGCTGGGCCTCGGTGCGGGCGTTGTACTCCTTGCAGAAGTCCATGATCGCCACGCCGTGCGGGCCGAGGGCGGTGCCCACCGGGGGCGCCGGGGTGGCCCCGCCCGCGGGGATCTGGATCTTGACGACGGCCGAAACCTTCTTCTTGGCCATGGGGATCGTGGTGCTTTCTCGTGCGGGGTGAGGCGAGGCGACCGGAGGCGGTCGCTCGACGCGGCCGACCAGTGTGGCGGGCGTGGCGGTGCCGGACAACTCGACCAGGCCGGCGTCCGGCGCCACCGGGAGGGGTCAGAGCTTGGCGACCTGCGAGAACTCGAGCTCGACGGGGGTCTCGCGGCCGAAGATGTTGACCAGCACCTTGACCTTGAGCTGGTCCTCGTTGATCTCGATGATCTCGCCCGAGAAGTCGGCGAACGGGCCCTCTTTGACCCGGACGGTCTCGCCGGTCTCGTACTCGAGGCGGGGCTTGCCCCGCTTGGGGGCCTCCTCGCCCTCCGGCTTCACCTGCAGGAAGGACTCGACGTCCCGCCTCGGGAGCGGGGACGGCTTGGCCCCCTGGCCGACGAAGCCGGTGACACCCGGGGTGTTGCGGATGACGTACCAGGAGTCGTCGTCGAGGTTGCACCGCACGAGCAGGTAGCCCGGGAACATCTTCTTCTGGACGACGACCTTCTTGCCGTTCTTGAACTCCACGACGTCTTCCATGGGGATGACGACCTCGTGGATGCGCTCCTCCATGTTCATCGAGGAGGTACGGGCTTCGAGGTTCTGCTTGACCTTCTTCTCGTAGCCCGACTGCGTGTGCACCACGTACCAGCGACCCGGACGGTCGTAGGGGCTCTCCGGCTTGGGGGCAGCCGCCTCGAGCAGCTCGTCCTCGTCGAGGACCTCGGCTTCGGGGTCGCCGCCGCCCTCGCTGCCGACCGCGGCCCCGACCACCTCGGCATCGACGGCCTCGGCCTCGACCGTCCCGTCCGCGGCGAGCGCCTCCTCGACGACGACCGCGGCGACCTCGACCTCGTCGGTGGCGGCCTCCTCGACGGCGTCGGCAGGCAGGTCGTCGGTCAGGGTGGGATCGGACATCACGGGTTCCAGGTGCTCGAGGGACGGAGAAGCGGCGGCGGGACGGGGCGGGGGGACCGCGCTCATCGGATGTCGAACAGCCGGAGCACGAGCTCGCTGAAGACGTAGTCGATGCCGAAGATCAGGAGGGTCATGAAGACGAGCGAGATCAGCACGATGAGCGAGTAGTTGATCGTCTCGGCGCGCGTCGGCCAGACGACCTTGCGCAGCTCGGCCCGGACCTCTTTCACGAACTGCCGGGCGGTGGTCCGCTGCTCCTTGGGCTTCGGGGCCTGCGGAGCGCGCCGGGTGCGGATCGGCTCGCCGTCCGCGCCGACCTCGCCCTGGCGCTGGAGCATGCGCTTCTGTTCCCGGTTCAACGCCATGGCGACTTCCTCAGCGGACGCGATCGGACGGATGGAGTGAATGGAGCAGGGCAGGAGGGACTCGAACCCCCAACCGCCGGTTTTGGAGACCGGTGCTCTACCAGTTGAGCTACTGCCCTCTGCGGCGGGGCCGGAGCCCGGTCACCTGCTGCTTCGACAGGTTACCAGCCTAGGCCGGCCCCCGGCCCCCGTCAGGTTCACCCTGGCTCCGCCTCCGACGGAGCGGCTCCGCCATCCGGGTCTCAACCGGCGACGGGGAACCGGCGTCGGTTGCGGCTGCCCAGCACGATCGCGCCGGCGGCGCCGGCGGCGGTGGCCGCCGCCAGGCCGCCGAGGTACGCGACCCGCCGGCCGGAGACGAGGCTGCGAAGCGCCCGCCGCTCGCCCGCCTCCTCGATCGTGGCCAGGATCTCGGGCAGGAGCCCGGGCGCCGGCTCGAGCCGGTCGGTGCGCAGCGAGCGCAGCGCCCGCAGGACCTTGCGGTACTGGACGAGCTCGGCCTGGCACCGCAGGCACTGCTCGACATGGCGCCGGGCGGCGCCGTCGAGGTCGAGCGACCCGTCCGCGGCACCGGCGAGGCGGCCGTCGAGGTCCTCACACCGCATGGGCATCGGGGTGGCCCCTTGCTCGTCGGGCGGCCCGGCGTCGGCCTCGCCCACCGGCGCCCGGGTCACGAGCTGGTCGCGCAGCTTGCGACGGGCCCGGTGCAGCCGCACCTTGGCGGCCGACTCGGAGATCCCGAGCTCGTCGGCGATGGCCTCGTGGGGCAGGTCGTAGATGTCGCGCAGCACGACGACGGCCCGCAGCTTGGGGGGCAGGCCCCGGAGCGCGTCCTGCAGCCGGTCCCGGAGGGCGGCCTGATCGGCCCGCGCCTCGGGGTCGACGCCCGGGTGCTCGTCGGCGGCCGGCAGGTCGTCGGTGAGCTCCTCGTGGCGCGAGCGGCGGCGCCGCCCGAGGAGGGTGGACGCGCAGTTGGCGGTGATCCGGTACATCCACGTGGTGAACCGGGCGTCGCCGCGGAACCGTTGGAGCCCTCGGAACGCCCGCAGGTAGGCCTCCTGCACGACGTCCCGGGCGTCCTCCTCGTCGCCGATCAGCCGCACCGCGAGGGTGTAGGTGTCGACGTAGGTGCGCCGGACCAACTCGTCGAAGGCGGCGGCATCGCCGTCCCGGGCGGCAGCGACCCACGGAGCCAGCCCGTCGTCGAGGTCTTGCTCACCGCGGACGTCGCTCGACATCGGAGCTCAGGCTATCGGTCGCGACGCGGCCGACCCGGGAGGGTCGGCCGCGTCGCGACCGGTGAGCGGGGCGCTCAGCGGGTCTCCTTGTGCACCGTGTGGGAGCGATCCCACTTGCAGTACTTCTTGAGCTCGATCCGCTCGCGGTCGTTGACCTTGTTCTTCATCGTGATGTAGTTGCGCCGCTTGCACGTCGTGCACTCGAGCGTCACCTGCACCCGTTTCTCGTTCTTGGCCATGTCAGCTCCTACTTGATGATCTTGGTGACGCGACCGGCGCCCACGGTACGACCACCCTCACGGATCGCGAACCGCAAGCCCCTCTTCCATCGCGATCGGATGGATCAACTCGACCCGCATCGTCGTGTTGTCCCCCGGCATGCACATCTCCGTACCCTCCGGCAGATCGATCGTGCCCGTCACATCCGTCGTCCGGAAATAGAACTGCGGCCGATAATTGCTGAAGAACGGCTTGTGCCGACCACCCTCTTCCTTGGTCAACACATACACCTGCGCATCGAACTCGGTGTGCGGCGTGATCGACCCCGGCGCCGCCAACACCTGACCCCGCTCCACCTCCTCCTTCTTCGTCCCCCGCAACAACGCACCGATGTTGTCCCCCGCCCGACCCTCATCGAGGATCTTGCGGAACATCTCCACCCCCGTACACGTCGTCTTCTGCGTCGGCTTGATCCCCACGATCTCGATCTCGTCACCCGTGTGCAGAATCCCCTGCTCCACCCGGCCCGTCACCACCGTGCCCCGACCCGTGATCGTGAACACATCCTCGATCGGCATCAAGAACGGCTTGTCCGTATCCCGCTCCGGCTGCGGGATGTACTCATCCACCGCCGCCATCAACTCCAACACCTGCGCCGCCGCGTCCGCGTCACCCTCCAACGCCTTCAACGCCGACACCTTCACCACCGGCACGTCATCACCCGGGAACTCGTACTCGCTCAACAACTCCCGGACCTCGAGCTCCACCAGGTCCAACAACTCCTCGTCATCGACCATGTCAACCTTGTTCAACGCCACCACGATCGCCGGCACACCCACCTGACGAGCCAACAACACATGCTCACGCGTCTGCGGCATCGGACCATCCGCCGCCGACACCACCAAAATCGCCCCGTCCACCTGCGCCGCACCCGTGATCATGTTCTTGATGTAATCCGCGTGACCCGGCATATCCACATGCGCGTAATGACGAGCATCCGTCTCATACTCCACATGCGCAATATTGATCGTGATCCCCCGCTCACGCTCCTCCGGCGCCTTATCGATATCCGCGAACTCCGTGAACGCCGTCGACCCCGACGACGCCTCCGACAACACCTTCGTGATCGCCGCCGTCAACGTCGTCTTCCCATGATCGATATGACCCATCGTGCCCACATTCGCATGCGGCTTCGTCCGCTCGAACTTCTCACGTGCCATGGGGGGCTCCTCTGTTGATGCGCTCTCCGCCGCTCCGGCGGTGCGACCGCCGGGTCGGGCGGGGTGGGACTGGTTGTGGGTGGGCCGCCGAGGCGGTTCGTGGCGGCGGTCGGACTCGAACCGACGACCACTCGATTATGAGCCGAGTGCTCTGACCAACTGAGCTACGCCGCCGAGGCGGGCTGTGCCCGGCGCGAGCGCCCGGCACGGCTGCGCGACGGACGGGGCGAACGGCAGCCCGACGGGCCCCGCGACGCTCCAGTGTCGTGCGAGCCCCCTGTCAGAATCGAACTGACGACCTTTTCCTTACCATGGAAACGCTCTGCCGACTGAGCTAAGGGGGCTGGCCACCTCGGCCAGAGCGCCGAGGTGGGCGGGTCATCATGCCACGATTCCCCGAGCCGTCCCAACCCCGTACACCCGCCCCGCGACCGCTGGGCCGCCCCGTGGCGCCAGGCCGGAGACGAGCCGCTCCACCGGAGGCGCAACCCCGCGCCCGATGAGACCCGGATGGCGGAGCCGCTCCGCCGGAGGCGCACCCCCAGCGTCAGATGAGACCCGGATGGCGGAGCCGCTCCGCCGGAGGCGCACCCCCAGCGTCAGATGAGACCCGGATGGCGGAGCCGCTCCGCCGGAGGCGCACCCCCAGCGTCAGATGAGACCCGGATGGCGGAGCCGCTCCGCCGGAGGCGGAGCCGATGTGACCGCCGACCAGGGTGGTGGGCCGAATGACTCAAGTCCGGGCCCGGGGCGGTCGATCCTCCGGGGGTGCAGGTCGAGCGGCTCGTGATCGAGGCCGGGGAGAGCACCTTCACCCTGCAGCTGCACCCCCGGATGACGGTGATCGGCGGAGTGGGTCCCCTGGAGCGGGAGGGCCTCGTCGCCGAGCTCGTCACCGCGCTCGGTCGGGGTCGTTCGGGCGTCCACCTCGAGGTCTGCGGGGACGAAGGCGGCCGCCTCGCCGTGTTCCGGCCGACCGGCGGACGGCATCGGGTCATCGACGTCGACCGGGAGCAGGACGTGACCCGCGACCACCTCGACGACGAGGGCCACGTCGACCTCCTGGCGAAGGCGGGCCTGCCCGCCGGCGCCGCTCGGCGGGTCATGCGCCTCACCGGTGACGAGCTGCGATCGCGATCGCGGCTCGAACAGCAGGTCCTCACCCTCGCCCACGTCGACCAGGCCCGACTCTGGGAGGTCGCCGCCAAGGTCCGCGAGCGCGAGCAGCACCTCGCCGAGCTCGCCGCCTCCGTCGGCTCCGACCCCGAGGATGCCACCGTCTTCCAGGAGATCGAACGCCGCCACCGCGAGTTCGAGGCCACGTTGTCGCGGGCCGACCAGATCCGGCGCGTCTCGTTCCTCACCGCGCTCGTCGCCGGCCTCGCCGTGCTGCCGCTCACGCTCTCGATCGGCCTGTGGGGAGCCATACCCGCCCTCCTGGCCGCACTCACGATGACGGCGTGGTCGATGCAGTGGTGGCAACGGGTCGAGCGGGCACGCGTCCACGAGGCGGAGGCACTGCGCGCCGCCGGCGCCACCTCCTACCTGGCCTTCCAGATCAACCGGGTCAACGGGCTCGTCTCGAACGACAACCAGCGGCGCCGGATGCTGCGCGCGGTCGAGCACCACCGGGCGGCCCTGGCCGAGTGGCACCTGTTGGCCGGTGACATCGGCGTCGACTGGGCCATCGAGCACCGGGCCGGGATCCGTGCCGCCGCCGGTCGGCTCCGCGACGTCGTCGAACCCCGCAACCCGATGGCACTCGTGCTCTCCCGCACCGAGGAGGCCGCCGCCGACCTCGGCCAAGCCCTGCATCACCGCCTCGGGCTGCTCCGGGCGCACCACCTGCCCGCCCGTGGGGACGGCGCCACCCGGCCCGTCGCCGCGTCGACCGGCCCGGGCACCGGGCCGGTCGAGACCCTCCCGCTCTTCCTCGACGAGCCGTTCGCCGAGCTCGACCAGTCGGTGAAGGCCGAGCTGCTCACCCTGCTGCTCGCCGCCTCGGCCGACCAACAGGTCATCCTGCTCACCGAGGACGACACGACGGTCGCGTGGGCCCGGCTGGAGGCCATGACCGGCCTCCTCGCCGTCGTGGAGCCCACGCCGGCCGAGCCCGCCGTCACCGGCCGGCCCACCCTCACCGGCAACTCGGGAAGAGTCGCGTGAGAGGAAGTGCCTGCCGCGTAGCCTGACGCCGTGCAGGTGCGGTTGGCGGGGTCGGACGACGCGGAGGCGATCCGGGCGATCTACAACGTGGAGGTCGCGACCTCCACGGTCACCTTCGACCTCGTACCCCGCAGCGAGGTCGATCAGGCCGAGTGGATGCAGGCCCGGTCCGGGGCCCACGCCGTGCTGGTGGCGGTCGACGACGACGCCGGTGTGGTGGGCTTCGCCTCGCTCTCGCCCTACCGCGAGCGGCCGGCCTACGCCACGACCGTGGAGGACTCCGTCTACATCCGTTCCGACCAACAGGGACGCGGGATCGGGCGTCTGCTGCTCGAGGCCCTGGTCGAGCTGGCCGCCCAGCACGGCTTCCACACGGTGATCGCCCGTGTCGTGGGTGGCCACGAGGCGTCCATCGCCCTCCACCGGGCCGTCGGGTTCGAGGTGATCGGCACCGAGCGCGAGGTCGGCCGCAAGTTCGGTCGTTGGCTCGACGTCGTCCTCATGCAGCGCATGCTGTGACCGCGGCTCCGCCTCCGGCGGACGACTTCACGGGTCGGTCGGCACGTTTTCGGTCGGGATGGCCCAGCGGGTATCGTCGGCGGCTCCTGGGTCGGTGCCCGAGTGGCCAAAGGGAACGGGCTGTAAACCCGTCGGCTCTGCCTACGGTGGTTCGAATCCACCCCGGCCCACCAGCGAGCCGTCGGCCGGCCCCTTCGGGGGCCGGCCCGCGTTCGACGGATCGCGGCGAGACCAGCGGACGGTCCGTCCGTTGGGACAGACTGCTCGCACTCCGGGCCGGCCCCGGTCCGCCAGGGGACCCGCATGTCGCTCTTCGCCACCACCTCCGACCTGCTCGCAGCCCGCCAGCAGATGGCCCTGACCCTCGGGTTCCACATCATCCTGGCGAGCCTCGGCGTGTCCATGCCGGCGATCATGGTCGTGGCCAACTGGTGGGGACTCCGCAAGGACGACGAGGTCGCGCTCACGCTCGCCCGCCGGTGGTCGAAGGCCATGGCCGTGCTGTTCGCCGTCGGCGCCGTGACCGGCACCGTCCTGTCGTTCGAGATGGGCCTGCTGTGGCCCCGGTTCATGGACACCTACGGCGCCGCCTTCGGCCTGCCGTTCGCCATCGAGGGCCTGTTCTTCTTCACCGAGGCGATCTTCCTCGCCATCTACCTGTTCGGCTGGAAGCGCCTGTCCCCCCGGGCCCACCTGTGGTCCGGCGTCCCGATCGTGATCGCCGGACTCGGTGGCGCCACCGCCGTGGTGGCCGCCAACGCGTGGATGAACCAGCCGGGCGGCTACACGCTCGGCGCCGACGGTCGGGTGGCGGAGGTCGAGCCTCTGTCGGTCCTGTTCAACGACGCGTGGTGGTACGAGGTCCCGCACATGATCCTCGCCGCCTACTGCGTGGGCGGCTTCCTCATCGCGTCGGTCTACGCCGTCGGCATGCTGCGCGGCCGACGCGACCACTACCACCGGCTGGGCTTCCTGATCCCGTTCACCTTCGCCGCCGTCGTGATCCCCATCCAGATGCTGGTGGGCGACACGACCGCCAGGGCGGTGTTCCAGGACCAGCCGACCAAGTTCGCGGCCATGGAGCTCGTGACCGAGACCGGCGACGAGGTCCCCGAGACGATCGGCGGGGTCCTGATCGACGGTGAGGTCAAAGGCGCCGTCGAGATCCCGGACCTGGCCAGCATCCTGGCCGGGTTCAGCCCCGACACGGAGATCCAGGGCCTCGACGCGGTCGCGGTCGACGACCGGCCACCCGCCAACGTCGTCCACCTCGCCTTCGACACGATGGTGCTGGCCGGGACGGCGCTGCTGCTCATGGCGGCCTGGTTCGCCGTCGCCTGGTGGCGTCGTCGCGACCTGCCCAGGTCCCGATGGTTCCTGCGGGCGGCGGCCACCGGCGGCGCGCTGGCCGTCATCGCCACCGAGGCGGGCTGGATCGTCACCGAGGTCGGTCGCCAACCCTGGATCGTCTACGAGGAGATGCGCACGAGCGATGCGGTGACCACGGCCGGCGGCCTCTGGATCTCGTTCGGCGTCGTCGTCGTGCTGTACGTCGGCCTCGGGATCGCCTCCGTCGTCGTGCTCCGACGCCTCTCGCAGCGCTGGCGTCTGGATGACGCGGGAGAGCTCGACGCCGATCGGGAGCACGCCGCCGACGTGCCCTACGGACCGAACCTCCCGCTGGCGGACGTCGCCGCCGGCCCGGCCGACGGCGCCGACCGGGAGCGGGTGGACCCGTGAACCTGCCCAACGTCGTCGCCCTCGTGCTCTTCGTCGGCGTCACGCTCTACGCGGTGTTCGGCGGGGCCGACTTCGGCAGCGGCTTCTGGGACCTGACCGCCGGAGGCGCGGCGCGCGGCGCGCGCCTGCGGGCTCTCGTCGACATCGCCATCGGCCCGGTCTGGGAGGCCAACCACGTCTGGCTGATCTTCTCGCTGGTCGTGCTGTGGACGGCCTTCAGCCCGGCCTTCGCCGCCATCATGACCGTGCTGTTCGTCCCTCTGATCCTCGCCGCGCTCGGGATCGTGCTCCGAGGAGCGGGCTTCGCCTTCCGGAAGGCCGCCGTCTCGCTCGAGAGCCGGCGAACCTTCGGCATCGCCTTCGCCACGTCGTCGGTGATCACTCCGTTCTTCTTCGGGTGCGTGGCCGGCGCCATCGCCTCGGGTCGGGTCGAGGCGGGGGGCGAAACCGACCCGCTGAGCAGTTGGGTCAACCCGACGTCGCTGCTCGGTGGTGTCCTGGCGGTGGCGGCGTCCGCGTTCCTGGCCGCCGTCTTCCTCACCCACGAGGCCCACCGTCAACGGGCCCCCGACCTCGTGCGGGCCTTCACCGAGCGGGCGATCGCCGCCGGCATCGCCTGCGGGCTCATCGCCGTGGTCGGCGTGTTCGTGCTCCGCGCCGACGCGCCCTACCTTTTCGACGGGCTCACGTCGAAGGCGCTGCCGCTGGTGCTCGCCTCCGCGGTCGGGGGTGTCGCCACCATGGTGCTCCTCCGTCGACGGAGGGCCGTTCCGGCGCGGATCGTCGCCGTCGCCGCCGTCGTGTCGGTCGTGTGGGGATGGGGCCTCGCCCAGAACCCCTATCTGCTCCCGGAGACGCTGACGATCGCCGAAGCCGCCGCCCCCGATGCCACGCTCGTGGTGGTGCTCATCGTGCTGGGCGTCGCCGCCGTGATCGTCGTGCCCGCGCTGGTCCTGCTCTACCGACTCGACGAGGTCGGCCTGCTCGACGAGGAGGGCCTCGAGACGATCGCCGCCCGGAACGCGCCGTCGCCCGACGGCTGAGCCCGCGCCCGCCGACGGGCCCCCGAGCGAACCGGCGGAGACGTCGGCGGTGGAGGGGCCGAGAGCGGTTTCGCTAGCGTGACGGCATGCCGAGCTTCGATGTCGTGTCCGAGGTCGACGCCCAGGAGGTCCGCAACGCGGTCGACCAGGCTGCTCGCGAGCTGAGCACCCGCTACGACTTCAAGGGCACCGACTCATCCGTCGAGCTGAGCGGGCTCGAGATCACGATGCGGTCGTCGAGCGACGATCGCCTCAACGCCCTGCGCACCCTGCTGGAGGAGAAGCTGGTCAAGCGGAAGGTGTCGCTCAAGGCGCTCGACTACGGGAAGGTCGAAGACGCCAGTGGCGGCTCGAAGCGGCAGGTCGCGACCCTGTCGGCCGGCATCTCGTCCGAGAACGCCAAGACGCTCAACACGTTCATCAAGGACCTGAAGCTCAAGGGCGTCCAGTCGCAGACCCAGGGCGACCAGCTCCGCGTCTCGGGCAAGAAGCGCGACGACCTCCAGTCGGTGATCGCCGCCCTGAAGGAGCACGACTTCCCGGTCCCCCTCCAGTTCACCAACTTCCGCGACTGACCCGACCCGAACTGGTTGCGCCTTCCACCGCTCGCGACAGCGGTTCCCGCAACCAGTTCGAGGTGGAGCTCGGGCGGTTGGCGCCTTCGGCGGGCAACGAGGGAGATGGCAGCCCGGATGGGCGACGCCGCTCGGCCGGAGGCCGAGCCGATCAGTCGTAGTAGCCGCTGTGGATGTAGATGCAGGGGACGCCGCTGGTGTGGAACATGTGGACGTTGCGACGGTCGTCCTCGAAGGCGAGCCGGAGGTCGAAGCCGAACGCCCGGAGCTCGGCGATGCTGCGGCGCTTGAACTCCGACGAGGCGCCGTAGTCACCGAAGTCGCGCATGACGAGCAGGTCCCAGCGCAGCTCGTAGCGGTGGAGCCACGCCAGGGTGTTGCGCTGGACCCGCATGGGCCGGGCGGTGAGCAACACGATGCGGTGGTCGTCCGAGATGACGTCGAGCAGGCGGGCCACCTCGGAGATGAGCGGATCGTCGCTGCACGCCTCGAAGAACGCCTCCCAGTCGCGATACGGCCGTTCCAGGAAGTGCTGGCGCCCGGCGGCGTCGGAGAGCACCCCGTCCATGTCGAAGACCACGGTGGGCGCGGGGTCGACCGGCCCGTCGCGCCAGCGCCAGTTGTCGGGGTCGTACCAGGTGGGGGCCAAGACCCGCTCAGTCCTCCTGCGGCGTGCTCGCCGCCCGGCTCCGGATCTCCTCGACCACGCCCTCGTCGGCGAGCGTCGTGGTGTCGCCGAGCTGGCGGCCCTCGGCGACGTCGCGGAGCAGCCGCCGCATGATCTTTCCCGATCGCGGTCTTCGGCAGATCGGGCACCACGACCACCGTCTTGGGCCGGGCCGTGGGGCCGATCTTGACCGACACGTGCTGGCGGATCTCCTCGACCAGCTCGGTCGTGGGCTCGAAGCCCCCGCGGAGGATCACGTAGCCGATGATGGCCTGCCCCGTGGTGGCGTCGGTGGCGCCGACGACGGCGGCCTCGGCGACGGCCGGGTGGTCGACGAGGGCGGACTCGACCTCGGTGGTCGACACCCGGTGGCCGGACACGTTCATCACGTCGTCGACCCGGCCGAGCAGCCAGAGGTAGCCGTCGTCGTCGAGCTTGCACCCGTCACCGGCGAAGTAGCGACCGGGGAACCGGCTCCAGTAGGTCTGCTCGTAGCGGGCGGGATCGCCCCAGATGCCGCGCAGCATCGCCGGCCACGGCTCGGTGATGGTGAGGTAGCCCCCGCCCCGGGTGACGGGTTCGCCGACGTCGTCGACGACCTCGATCGACACCCCGGGGATGGGGAAGGTGGCCGACCCGGGCTTCAGGGTGGTGACCCCCGGGAGCGGGGTCACCATGTGGCCGCCGGTCTCGGTCTGCCACCAGGTGTCGACCACCGGGCAGCGCCCGCCACCGATGTGGCGGTGGTACCACATCCACGCCTCGGGGTTGATGGGCTCCCCCACCGAGCCGAGCACCCGCAGCGACGACAGGTCGTGCTTGTCTGGCTCCTCGGCGCCCCACTTCATGAACATCCGGATCGCCGTCGGCGCGGTGTAGAGCTGCGTCACCCCGTAGCGCTCGACGATCGACCAGAGCCGGTCGCGGCCCGGCGTGTCAGGGGTGCCCTCGTAGATCACCGAGGTGGCTCCGTTGGTGAGCGGCCCGTAGACGATGTAGCTGTGGCCGGTGACCCAGCCGATGTCGGCCGCGCACCAGTAGACGTCCTCGTCGGGGCGCAGGTCGAACACGACCTTGTGCGTGTACGCGACCTGGGTGAGATAGCCGCCCGTGGTGTGCATGATGCCCTTGGGCTTGGCCGTCGTGCCCGACGTGTACAGGAGGTAGAGCAGGTCCTCGGAACCCATGGCCTCGGGGGGGCACACCGGGTCGGCGGCGGCGACGAGGTCGTGGTACCAGTGGTCGCGCCCGTCGACCATGGAGACGTCGTTCTCACCACGACGCACGACGACGACGTCGGTGACCGACGGCGTGTGCTCGAGCGCGGCGTCGACGTTGGGCTTGAGCGGGGACACCGCCCCGCGCCGGTAGCCGCCATCGGCGGTGACGATCACCTTGGCCTCGGCGTCGTTGACCCGGTCGATGATCGAGTCGGGCGAGAACCCGCCGAAGATCACGGAGTGGACGGCGCCGATGCGGGTGCAGGCGAGCATGGCCACCGCCAGCTCGGGGATCATGGGCATGTAGATGGCGACCCGGTCGCCACGGTCGACGCCGAGGCCCCGCAACACGTTGGCGAACCGTTGGACCTCGGCGAGCAGGTCGGCGTAGGTGATGGTGCGGGTGTCGCCGGGCTCGCCCTCCCAGTGGAAGGCGATCTTCTCGCCGCGACCGGCGTCGACGTGGCGGTCGAGGCAGTTCACCGAGACGTTGAGCGTGCCACCCACGAACCACCTGGCGAACGGCAGGTCCCATTCGAGCACTCGGTCGAAGTCGCTGCTCCAGGTGAGCAGCTCACGGGCCTGTCGGGCCCAGAACGCCTCCGGGTCGGCCGTCGCCTCGGCATACACGGAGTCGTCGGACACGAGCGCCCGTGCTGCGAAGTCGGGGGGCGGCGGGAAGGTGCGCTCCTCCCGCAGGTAGTCCTCGATCGTGGGCTCGCCCATGCGTTGCTCCCCTGGTCGGCATCGGTGACCGTGGCGCGAGCGAGCCTACTTTCCACCCACCACCCATTCGACGGCGACGAAGTCCCCGAGGCCGCCGGGCTCGAGGAGGGCGTCCGCCTCGTGGACCCGGCTCCGGCCCCGGACCGCCTCGAGGTCGCCGACGGACACCCTCTCGGCCCAGACGCGGCGACCCTCGTCGACCAGCCCGCCGATGCCGTGCTCGCGGAGCAGCTCGGCCTGGGTCCGCACGGCATCGGGGGGCCGGGCCCGGGCCAGCTGGTCGACACAGACGTCGACGGTGATGTCCTGGTGACCCAGGTCGTGGAGGGCTGGTCCGCCGCGCTCGTGGCCCCGGTAGGTGCGCAGCCACTCGTCGGCCGGGAGGGCCGCCAACGCCGCGGTGGTCGAGACGTAGTCGATGACCAGGAGTCGGCCGCGCTCGAGGCGCTCGAGCGCGGCGGCGACCCACGCCGCCGCCTGGGACTGCACCGGGATCCGGGCCCCCTCGGCGACGCCCTCCAGCTCCGGCAGCGCGTCGGCCAGCCGAACGAGGGCGTCGCCGGCGGGCACGATCACCTCGATGGGCCGACCGCCGCCGTCGACGCCGACCCGCACCTCGGCCCAACCGCCGTCGCGACGCTCGAGCAGCGCGAACGGCAGGTTGTCGAGCAGCTCGTTGGCGAGGACCACCCCGGTGAACGGACCGGCGGGCAGCTCGCCGAGGGAGGTGAACCGCGGACCGGTGGCGGCCTCGGGATGGTCGGCGCCGTCGACGTCGGCCACGGTCGCGGGCTGCGACAGGGCGGGCGGGGTGAGTCGCAGGTGGTCGCCCTGCTGCGCCCTCAGCACCGCCGATCGCTCCACCAGCACGTACGTGAGGGCGGCCAGGCACGCGGGACGGGCGGCGCGCACGGCGATGGCCAGGGCGCCGCGACCGGCGCCGCCCTCGACGACGGTGAAGGGGTCGGGGCGGCCGAGCTCGTCCCACCAGCGGTCGAGGGCCCGGGCGAGCACGGCGCCGAAGAGAGGTCCCACTTCGGGGCTGGTGAGGAAGTCCCCCCGCCGCCCGGCGGCGCCGCCGGTGGCGTAGAACCCGTGCTCGGGGTCGTACAGGGCGAGCTCGACGACCTCGTCGAACGGCAACGGCCCGTGGCGCCCGACGAGGGCGACCACCTCGGCCTCGACCGACGAGGGGTCCGCCATCGGCGGCCTAGGAGCCGAGGCCGAGGAGGGTGACGTCCTGGGTCAGACGGGTCACGAGGTAGGGGAACACGCCGAACACGAGGGTGATGGCCATCGTGATGCCGAGGGCGGCGGTGAGCGACACCGGCACCTTGATCGGCGCGACGTCGCCGTCGGGAGCGTCCTCCATGAACATCTCGCGACCGATGCGCGCGTAGTAGAAGAGCGCGATGACCGAGTTCACGCCGACGATCACGGCCATGACGTAGCCGGCGGTGGTGCCCGCCGACACGAGCGACCGGAAGATCTCGAACTTGGCGAACCAGCCGGCGAGCGGCGGGATGCCGGCCAGCGAGAAGAGGAAGATGCTCATGGCCACGGCCAGGCCGGGGGCGTACTGGAACAGCCCGCCGAAGCTCTTGATGTCAGCCGAACGGGTCTTGCGGGCCACGGCGATCACCACGGCGAACGCACCGAGGTTCATCGCCGCGTAGATGAGCAGGTAGGTGACGATCGACTGGAGGGCGTCGTCGCCCACGGCGACGCTGGTGCCGGCGACGGCGAGGGGCGCCATCATGTAGCCGGCTTGGGCGATGCCCGAGTAGGCGAGCATGCGCACGACGTTGTCCTGGCGCAGGGCGATCAGGTTGCCGACGGTCATCGACGCCACCGCCAGGAGAAACATGAGCGGCTGGTAGACGTCGTTGCCGTTCGGCCCGTAGAACGCGACGAACACGAAGATGAGCAGCGCGACGAAACCCGCGCTCTTCGAGGCAACGGCCAGGAACGAGGTCACCGGCGTCGGCGCCCCCTCATAGGTGTCGGGCGCCCAGGTGTGGAACGGCACGGCCGACACCTTGAAGGCGAAGCCGACGACGATGAACACGATGCCGAGCGTGATGATCGGCGCGTTGTCGGTGGCGGAGATCGCGGCGCCGATCTCGGTCAGCAGCGTGCTCCCCGTCACCCCGTAGAGCAGCGACATGCCGTAGAGCATGACGGCCGTCGCGAAGACGCCCATCAGGTAGTACTTGAGGCCGGCCTCGTTGCTCTTGAGGTCGCGCTTGCGCCAGGCCGCCAGCATGTAGGCCGGGATCGACAGCAGCTCGAGGGCGACGAAGATGGTGATGAGGTCGCGCGCCGAGGCCATGACCATCATGCCGAGCACCGAGGCGAGGAGCAGCTGGTAGTACTCCCCTTCCCAGTAGTCGCCCTCGGCCATGTAGTTGGTCGACAGCAGCACCACCACGTAGGCCGCTGCCACGAACAGGCCCTGGAGCACGAGGGCGAAGTCGTCGATGACGTAGGCCCCACCGAACATGGAACGGTCGGCCCCGTCGGCCGCCAGGGTGACGATCGGGATGGCCGCCACCAGCAGGGTGATGCCGGCGACCGACGATTGGATCCACTTGTTGCGCTCACCGGCGAAGAGGTCGGTGAGCACCAGGAGCACGAACCCCACCAGCACCACGATCTCGGGTGCGAACGCGTGGAAGTCGATGTTCGGCGCTTCCCACGCGAAGGTCACCACGGAGGACACGCGTTCAGCCTCCCGCTCCGGCGAAGGCGGCCATGGTCGAGGTGACGGCCGGATCGGTGACGGAGAAGATCAGGTTCGGATAGATGCCGAGCACGACGATGCCGACGAGCAGCGGGGTCCAGGCGATCCACTCGGTGGTGGAGACGTCGCGGATGTGCGGGTCGTGCTCGAACTCCGGCTTGGGGACGCCGAAGGCGACTCGCTGGTAGAGCCAGAGGAGGTACCCGGCGGCGAACACGGTGCCGATGGCGGCGACGACCATGTAGACGCGGAACAGGGCCACGTTCGGGTCGCTTCCACCGGGTTGGTAGGCGGCGAGGATCGCCGGGAACTCGCCCCAGAAGCCGGCGAGCCCCGGGAGGCCCAACGAGGCCATGGCGCAGAAGCCCATGATCCAGCCCATGCGCGGCGCCTGCTTCAGCATGCCTCCGAGGCGGTTGATCTCGAGGGTGTGGTACCGGTCCTTGGCCGAGCCGGCGATGAAGAACAACATGCCGGTGATCAGGCCGTGGGCGACCATGCCGAAGATGGCGGCGTTGATGCCGAAGTCGGTGAGGGTGGCGATGCCGAGCATGACGAAGCCCATGTGGGCCACCGACGAGAACGCGATGAGCCGTTTCATGTCGGTCTGGGCGAGGCAACAGAGCGCGCCGTAGATGATGCCGATCACGGCCAGCAGGCCGATCACCCACGCCCACTCCTCGGCCGCGTCCGGCAGGATCGGCAGCGCGATGCGGATGAAGCCGTAGGTGCCGAGCTTCAGGAGCACGGCGGCCAGGATCACCGAGCCGACGGTCGGCGCCTGGGTGTGGGCGTCGGGCAGCCAGGTGTGGAACGGGAACATCGGCACCTTGATGCCGAAGCCGATGAACATGCCGGCGAAGATCCACATCTGGGCGGTGAGCGAGATGGCGCCGGCCGCTTCGGGAAGGAGGCGCATGTCGAAGGTGTGCATCGGCGCGTCCATGCCGGGGAGGAGCACCGTATCGGAGAGGAAGTAGAGCGCCAGGAAGCTGACGATCATCAACGCCGATCCGAACAACGTGTAGAGGAAGAACTTGATCGACGCGTACTGGCGCTGCTCGCCGCCCCAGACCCCGATCATGAAGTACATCGGGAGCAGGACGACCTCGAAGAAGACGAAGAAGAGGATGAGATCCTGGGCCACGAACGAGCCGACCATGCCGGTCTCGAGGATCAGGACGAGGATGAAGAACGCCTTGGGGTTGCCGGGCTCCGGCATGTGGTTCCAGCTGTAGATGATGCACAGCGGCACGATCAGTGCGGTGAGAGCGACCAGCGGCAGCGAGATGCCGTCCATCCCGACGATGTACCGGCTGTTGATCACCGGGATCCACTGCTTGTCGACCACGAACTGCAACGTGCGCCCGTCGTCGTAGTCGAAGTTCGCCAGCAGCAGGATCGTCATGACCCCGACGGACAGGCTCGTCACCAGGGCGATCAGCTTGTGCAGCTGCTCCTCCTGGCGCGGGACGAAGAGCATGACGGTGACGCCGACGAGCGGCAGGAACACCGCCAGGCTCAGGCCCCAGTCGTTCAGGAACTCGTTCATGAGGGTTCTCGTTGCTTCCCTGGTCTCGTGGCTAGACGGCGATGATGAACACGGCGGCGAGGATGGCGGCCCCGGCGAAGAAGATGGCGCCGTACTGCTGGACCTTGCCGGTCTGGATGTGACGCAGCACCTCGCCCGACCCCTCGGCACCCTGGCCCGAGCCGTTGACGAGGCCGTCGACCACCCGCTGGTCGACGTCTCGGTAGGTCACGTCACCGAGCTTGCGGGCGGCCACGCCGGCGCCGTTGACGACGGCGTCGATCACGTGCTGGTTGAACCAGTACGCGGCCCGGGCGACGGGGCCCTTGGTGTCGGCGACGATGATGTCGGTGTAGAGCGTGTCGAGGTAGTACTTGTTCTCGAGCAGGGTGTACCCACCCGAGAACGGCGCTCGCTCGCTGAGCCCCTTCAACGGGCTCCTCTCCAGCCAGTAGTACTGGTAGGCGAGCGTGATGCCGAGCAGCACCACCGCGGTGGAGATGATGGCGAGGGGCAACGAGAACGTCGGGTGCTCGACCTCGGGGAAGAGGAACGTCGGCTCGACGAAGTGCTCGAACCGGATCGTGTAGTCGGGGGCGCCGCTCACCTGGAAGAACTTGGGCAGGTTGAGGAACCCGAAGGTGAGGGCGCCGACCGAGAGGATCCAGAGCGGGATCGTCATGATCCGAGGCGACTCGTGCGGCGTGCCGTGGCCGCGGTACTCCCCGAAGAACGTCTTGAAGATGGCGCGGGACATGTAGGCGGCCGTGAGTCCGGCGCCGACCACGCCCATGATGAGCATCAGCCAGTAGCCACCCGCGCCCTGTCCCTGCTGGGAGCCGGCCAGCACCTCGTCCTTCGACCAGAAGCCGGCCAGGGGGAAGATGCCCATGAGCGCGAGCGTGCAGATGATGAACGTCTTGTAGGTCGACGGCAGGTACTTGCGCAGCCCACCCATCTCGCGCATGTCGAAGGTGTGGTGGGCGGCGTGGCTGACCGAACCGGCCCCGAGGAACAGCCCGGCCTTGAAGAAGGCGTGCGTGATGAGGTGGAAGATCGCGGCGGTCCAGGCGCCCACGCCGAGGGCCATCACCATGTAGCCGAGCTGGCTGATCGTCGAGTAGGCGAGGACCTTCTTGATGTCCTGCTGCACGAACGCCAGGAGGGCGCCGCCCACCACCGTGACCGCCCCGATGATGGCCATGTAGTTGATGGTGTTGTCGTAGATGTTGAGGCCCTCGAAGAAGACCCCGTAGAGGCGGGCGATCAGGAACACGCCGGCGCAGACCATCGTCGCCGCGTGGATGAGGGCGGAGACGGGCGTCGGGCCGGCCATGGCGTCGGGGAGCCACGTGTGCAGCGGGAACTGGCCCGACTTGGAGGTGACGCCGAGGAAGAGGCACAACGAACCGACGAGCAAGAGCGTCTGGTTGGCGCCGGGAGACAGCGCGTACGCGTTGATGTGGAGGACCCCGAAGCTCGTGGCCCCGGCGGCGAAGAAGGTCACGATCACGCCGATGATCAGACCGGTGTCACCCACCCGGTTGGTGAGGAAGGCCTTGACGGCGGCATCGGAGTTCTTCTTGTCCTCCCACCAGTGGCCGATGAGGACGAACGAACAGACCCCGACGAGCTCCCAGCCGACGAGCATCTGCAGGGTGTTCGAGCTCATCACGTAGAAGAGCATCGAACCGGTGAAGAGGGACAGGAAGGCGTAGTAGTGCGTGAAGCGGACGTCGCCGTGCAGGTACTCCTTCGAGTAGATGTGCACGAGCAGCGAGATGGTGCACACCATGACGAGCATCACCGTGGTGAGGCCGTCGACGAGCGTGCCGGCCTTGAAGGTGATGCCGCCGCTCTCGAACCAGGTGACCTCTCGCACCACCGGCGGCACGACCTCGACCTCCTCGCCCTCGGTGGCGGTGGCCGCTGACACAGCCGGGGCGGCGGCGTTCTCGCCCACCCCGAGGGCACCCTCTTCGGAGGCCGGCGCCTCCTCGTCGGTGGCCGGCGCCTCCTCTCCTGCGGGGGCCTCTCCGCCGACCTCTGCCTCCTGCTCGACGCCCTCGACCTCGGGCGGGTGGTTGGTGCGGTCGATCCACTGGACGCCGGTGCCGATCGACAGCACCAGGCACACGCCGACGGCCAGGATGCCGATGCCCGAGGTGATCCGCTCGGGGAAGCGCTTGCCGAGGAACAGGATCGCCGCGAACGACCCCACCATGATCGTGGGGATGATCCAGACGTTCTCGAGGAACCACCCGGCGTGGTCTTCCATGGGGAGCAGCTCAGCCCTTCATCAGGTCGACTTCGTCGATGTCGATGCTGCGACGGTTGCGGTAGAGCATCAGCACGATGGCGAGGCCGACGCCGACCTCGGCGGCGGCGATCGCGATCACGAACAGGGCGAACACCTGGCCCGACATGTTGCCGGGGTCGTTGGCGTGCCAGAGGGCGCCGAAGGCGACCAGGTTGAGGTTGACCGAGTTGAGGATCAGCTCGATCGACATCAGCACCAGCACGCCGTTCTTGCGGACGAGGACGCCGTAGACGCCGATGCAGAAGAGGATGGCGCCGAGGAAGAGGAACTGGTTGACGAGCATCAGTCCCTCCTCGCCAGGACGATGGCGCCGATGAGAGCGGCGGTGAGCAGCACCGAGACGGCCTCGAACGGCAGGAGGTAGGTGGAGAAGATCGAATCCGACACCTGCTCGGTGGTCTGGACGAGCAGCGGCGGGAACTGGTCGTCGCCGAAGCCGTCCCAGAGCGAGTAGCCGAGGACGCCGAGCAGCACGAGGCCGGTGACGCCGCCGACGATCTGGGCCTGTCGCCCGTTGTCGAGGCTCTCGCCCTCCCCCATCGACGAGCGCGTGAGCATGATGCCGAACAGGAACAGCACGACGATCGCTCCGATGTACACCAGCACCTGGGTGATGGCCACGAACTCGGCGGCGAGGAGGATGAACTGGCCGGCCATGCCGGCGAGCACGATCACGAGCCACAGGGCGGCGTGCACCATGTTCCTGCAGGTGACGACGCGCACCGCGGCAGCGACCATCAGGGCGGCGATCACGTAGAAGGCGATGTTCTGCGCGACGAGGGTCTCGGCGGCGAGGACGGCGGCGCTCACCGGGGGACCTTCTTGACCTTCTGCTCGGACCCGCCCTCGTAGGGCTCGAAGTCGGGCACGGTCTGCATCCACTGACCCAGGCGGTCCTTGTCGTGCAGCAGATCGGCGATCTTGAGCTCGGAGAACTCGTACTCGGGGCTCCAGAACAGTGCCTCGAACGGGCACACCTCGACGCAGATCCCGCAGAACATGCAGAGCGAGAAGTCGATGTCGAACCGGTCGAGGGCGTTCTTCTGTCGGGGCTTGCCGCCCTCCCGGCGCGGTGGGGCCAGGTACTTGTGGGCCTCGATGTAGATGCACCAGTCGGGGCACTCGCGCGAGCAGAGCATGCACGCCGTGCAGTTCTCCTCGTGGAGCGCGATCACGCCGCGAGCGCGCGGCGTCGGCTCTTCCTTCTCGTGCGGGTACTGGACGGTGACGGGGCCGTCCTTCAACGTCTTCACCATCTCGCCGAAGGTGACGCCGAGACCCTTGATCAGACCGGGGACCTTGGGCATCTACATCACCACCTTGAACAGCGCGGTCGCCAGGATGTTGACGAGCGACAGCGGGATGAGGAACTTCCAGGCGAAGGTCTGCAGCTGGTCCTCGCGGAACCGGGGATAGGTGAACCGGAACCAGAAGATGAGGAACGACACCAGCATGATCTTGGCGAAGAGCACGGCCGGGCCGAGCACGAAGTACCAGTCGCTGCTCTCGTCGAGCCAGGGAACGGCCCACCCTCCGAGGAACAGCACCGACGCCACCGCGGCGAAGGCGAAGGCCGTGGCGAACTCGGCGAGGAAGAAGAAGAGGAACCGGAAGCCGGTGTACTCGACCTGGTAGCCGGACACGATCTCGGACTCGGCCACCGGCATGTCGAAGGGGGCCTGGGTGAGCTCGGCCTGCACGGCCAGCAGGAAGATGGCGAACCCGATGAACTGGGTGAGGATGAACGGGTAGCCGAGGCCGCTCCACCCGAAGATCTCACCGCTGCTCTGGGCGGCCACGATGCCGTTGAGGTTGAGCGTGCCGGCCTGGATCACCACTCCGATGACGGCGAGCACCATCGGCAGCTCGTAGGCGATGAGCTGGCCCGCCGCCCGCAGGCCGCCGATGAGCGAGTACTTGTTGGCCGAGGCCCATCCGGCCATGAGGATGCCGATCACCGACAGCGACGAGACCGCCAGCACGAAGAAGATGCCGGTGGGGAGGTCGGCCACCACGAGGGTGGGGCTGGCCGGGATGGCCACGTAGATCAGGAAGGTCGACACCAGCACGACGACCGGAGCCGCCCGGAACACCCACTTGTCGGCACCGTTCGGCATGAGGTCCTCCTTCTGGAGGAACTTCACGCCGTCGGCCAGCAGCTGCAGCAGGCCGCGCGGGCCCGCCTCCTGCGGACCGAGCCTGCTCTGCATCCACGACATCACCTTGAAGAGGAAGACGATGCCGAGGATCAGGGCGGTGGTCGGCACCAGCAGGGTGACGACCAGGACCTTGATGGTGGTCTCGAGCCAGTACGGCGGGTCGAACGCGCCGAACACCGCCGCGGTCGTGGCAAGGGCGCTCATCGGTCGATGTCACCCAGGATGAAGTAGAGGCTGGCGAGGATCGTGACCAGGTCGGGCACGTAGACGCCGCGGGCCACCCACGGGACGATCGACACGTTGTTGAACGACGCCGAGCGGATCTTGACCCGGAACGGCACGAGGTCGCCCTTGCTGACCACGTAGTAGCCCATCTCGCCGAGCGGGTTCTCGGTGGCGACGTAGGCCTCGCCCTCGGGCACCTTGATGATGCGGGGCACCTTCGCCATGATCGGGCCGCCGGGTAGCGAGTCGAGCAGCTGGTCGACGATGAGACTCGCCTCCCGGACCTCCTGCAGCCGGATCCAGGACCGGGCGAAGGCGTCGCCGTCGGGGTGGGTCCAGACGGTGAAGTCGGCCTTGTCGTAGGCGAGACCCGGCGGGCACGAGTCGCGGCGGAGATCCCAGTCGACGCCGCTGGCCCGGAGGTTGGCGCCCGACAACCCGTAGGACAGGGCGACGTCGGCCGGGATGACACCGATGCCGCGGCTGCGGGCCTGGAAGATCTCGTTGCCGATGAGGAGGTCGTCCATCTCGTCGCAGAAGTCGCGGATCTTGACCATGGCCCGCTTGGTCTCGTCGATCCAGCCCTTCGGCAGGTCGTCCTTCAGGCCGCCGATCCGGTCGAAGTTGGGGTGGAAGCGACCACCGGTGGCCGACTCGATCTGGTTCAGCACGAACTCGCGGTCGCGGAAGGCGTAGAAGCCGGCCGTGAGTCCACCGAGCTGGATGCCGAGGTCGCCGAGGAACAGCGACACGTTGGCGATGCGTGACAGCTCGAACAGGATCGTGCGGATCCACTGGGCACGGGGCGGTGCCTCGATGTCCATGAGCCGCTCGGCGGCGAGGATGAACGGCACCTCGTTGGCGAAGCTGCCCAGCCAGTCGATGCGGTTGACGAGCGTGGTGACCTGCGGGTAGGTGCGGACCTCGGTGAGCTTCTCGTAGCCGCGGTGCATGTAGCCGCAGATCGGGCTGGCCGAGATGATCTGCTCGCCGTCGAGCTTGGCCACGATGCGGAGCGTGCCGTGGGTGGCGGGGTGCTGCGGGCCGAGGTTGAGGGTCATGCCCTCGGTCTCGAGCTCGACGTTCAGGCGGGCGTCGGCGGCGCGGGCGGCGATGTAGGCGAGCTTCTCGCGGTCGGAGATCTCGCGGGCCTCGGTGGGTGCGGTCATTCGGCGTCGCCCCCTGTGTCGTCGCCACCGGGCATGGGCTCGACGTCGACGATGCCGGGCCAGGGCTTCACCCGTCGGGCGAGGAGCGGGAAGTCCTTCCGGAGGGGGAACCCCTCGAACTCGGTGGGCAGGTAGAGGTGGACGAGGTTGGGATGGCCGACGAAGTCGATGCCGTACATCTCCCAGGTCTCCCGCTCGTGCCAGTCGGCGCCGACGTAGACCGAGGTCCAGGTCTCGATCGACGGCTGGTCGTCGGGCACGTCGGCCTTCAGCAGCACGCCCTGCGCCGTCGCCGGATCGTAGACGCGGGCCAGGACCTGGAAGCGGGTGTCGCCGCCGGCGTAGCCGGTGGCCATCGGCGGGAGCTCCTTCGGCTCGGACCCGTGGACCACGAGGTCCTCCTGGCTGTCCATGTCGCGCCCGAACGGCGAGGGCAGCCAGTCGATGGCGGAGAGGAAGTCGAAGAAGGCCATGCCCAGGCGGCGCCGGGCGAACTCGGCCGTCTCCCGCCAGGCGCCACGGTCGACCCGGACCCAGAGGGCGTCGCCGGGGCGGATGTGCGAGCCGACGACGGCCTCCCCCAGCTCGTCGCGGAAGCGGGCGAGCAGGGCCTCGCGGGCCTCGTCCGGCTCCGGCGCCTCCACGGCGTCGGCCTCGGTGGTGGTGGCGTCAACCGACGACAATGGGATCTCCCTTCCACCGCTCGGCCATGTCCTCGTTCTGGATCCGCTCCTGGAGCAGGACGATGCCCTCGAGCAGCGCCTCCGGACGGGGCGGGCAACCGGGGACGTACACGTCGACGGGGATCAGCTGGTCGACGCCCTTGGTGACCGAGTACGAGTCCCAGTAGGGACCACCGCAGTTGGCGCAGCTCCCCATGGAGATGACGTACTTCGGGTCGGGCATCTGCTCGACCAGTCGCACCACCGCAGGAGCCATCTTGTCGGTCACGGTGCCGGCGATGACGACCAGGTCGGCCTGTCGGGGGCTGGCCGGGAACGGGATGACGCCGAGCCGCATCACGTCGTACCGGGGGGACGCGAAGGCCGCCCCCATCTCGATCGCGCAGCACGCCAGGCCCCACTGGTAGACCCACAGGGAGTACTTGCGGGACATGTTCAGCAGCTTGGTGAGCGGCTTCGGCATCTTGCCGCTCTCGACGAGGCCCATCAGCTCACACCCACCGCAGCACGTTCTTGCGCCAGGCGTAGACCAAGCCGAGGGCCAGGATGCCGATGAAGATCGTCATCTCGACGAGCCCGAACACGTCGTAGACCTCCAGGCGGGTCGCCCACGGGAAGATGAACACCGCCTCGACGTCGAACATGACGAAGAGGAGGGCGAACACGTAGTAGCGGATCTGGCTCTGCGACCAGCCCAGCCCGACGGGATCGACCCCGCTCTCGTAGGTGATGTACTTCTGCTCCTGCGGGCGGTTCGGGCGGAGCACCCGTCCGATCCCGAGCAGCACGCCCGCCAGGGCCAGCGCGACGCCTCCGAAGATGGCGACGGTGAGGTACTGACGGACGAAATCCGAGTAGGACATCGTCCGCCGAGCCTAGTGAACGCGCGAACAAGGGTGGAAATCCTCACGGTCCGACCCGGGACGGCGCCGCGCCGGCGGCGTCACCCGCCGCTCGAGGCGGTACCGCTGCCGCTCGGGGTCGCCCCCGAGACGCCCGTTCCCTGGGCGGTGGCATCCGGGTCCTCGACGCGTACCAACACCGGTTCGGCCTTCCCCGCCGGGTCGAGCACCGTCGACGGCAGGATGCCGACGACCATGGTGACCACGAAGCAGACGGCGATGGCGACACCGGCGGCGGCGGGCACCGGGATGCGGGTCGGGGCGGGCCCTTCGTCGACTCCGTCCTCGGCGCCGCTCATGTACATCGTGATCACGATGCGCAGGTAGACGAAAGCGGCGATCACGGCCGTGACCATGGCGATGAGGGCGAGCCACCAGGCGCCGGCGTCGACCGAGGCGGTGACGGCGTAGAACTTGGCGAAGAACCCCGAGGTGAACGGGACGCCCGCCTGGGCCAGCAGGAACACGGTGAAGACGAGGGCGAGCACGGGGTTGGAGCGGCTCAGCCCCCGGTAGTCGTGCAGCTCGTGGTGGCCGTCGCCGCGACGCCCGACCACGGTCACGACCCCGAACGAGCCGGCGACCATGAACGTGTAGGCGAACAGGTAGAAGAGGACGGCCTGCACCGCGACCTGACCCTCCTCGACGGCGGCCACGGCGAGCAGGATGAAACCGGCGTGGTTGATCGACGAGTACGCCAGCATGCGCTTGACGTTGTTCTGGACGGTGCCGAGGAGGGCGCCGACGACCATCGACAGGATGGCGAGGATCCAGATGATCGGCTTCCAGTCGGCCTCGTAGTTGTCGAAGGTCAGCATGAACACGCGCACGAGGCCGGCGAAGGCTGCGGCCTTCACCGCCGAGGCCATGTAGGCGACGACCGGCGTCGGGGAGCCGTCGTAGACATCGGGGCTCCAGGCGTGGAACGGCACGGCCGCGACCTTGAAGCCGAGCCCGACGAGCAGGAAGGCGAAGCCCATGAGGAGCAGGCCGTTCTCGATCGGGACGACGGTCGCCATGAAGTCCTTGATGGCGATCAGGTTCGTCGAGCCGGTCGCCCCGTAGACGAAGGCGATGCCGTAGAGCAGGAAGGCCGAGGAGAACGAGCCGAGCACGAAGTACTTGAGACCGGCTTCCTGGGACTGCACCCTCTTGCGGTGCATGGCAGCCAGGACGTAGACGGCGATCGACAGCGTCTCGAGGCCGAGGAACAGCACGATCAGGTCGTCGGCCATGGCCATGATGAGACCGCCGGCGGCCGAGAGCATCATCAGGACGTACAGCTCGGGCCCGTCGAGGCCCTCACGACGGAGGTAGTCGTCGGCCAACAGCGCACCGATGATGACGGCGGCCAGGATGACCACGGCGACGAACAGGCCGAACCCGTCGATGCCGACGGCGCCGCCGACGGTGGTGAACGGACCGGTGCCGTCGGGGTGGCTCTGGTCGATCCACAGCAGCCGGGACCAGCCCTGGACGCGTGACCACACGGGCAGCACGGCGACGATCGAGGCCGTCGCCACCGCGATGGTGAACAGGGCGTGGAAGCTGCCGAGGGACTTCCTCTTGATGAGCGAGGTGATGGTCAGCAGCAGCAGGGCGCCCACCATCAGGATCACGAGGGGCAGCAGGGCCGACCAGTCGACGCTCGGGGTCGGCACCACGGCGTCGGCGCCGGCCGGCGTGGTGGTGCCCGTGCCGGGCAGCGCGGTCTGGGCGAAGGTCACCAGGCTCATCCGCCTCCCTCCCTCGCGACCGCCGCTTCGGGCTCGGGCTCGGGCTCGGGCGTGTCACCCTCGCCGCCGTGCCCGCCCTCCTGTTCGTCGATGGCGACGGGGTCGAGGTTCTCCCCGCCCTCGGAGGTCGCCGGTCGGAAGTCGGGCACCTCCCGCTCCACGTGCTCGATGAGGGCACGGACCGACGGCTCGATGCGCTCGAGCATCGGCTTCGGGTACACCCCGATGCCGACGATGAGCACGATGAGGGGCAGCATCACCAGCTTCTCGCCGGTGCCGAGGTCGGGGAAGGTGCGGTTCTCGTCGTCGGGCTCGCCGTGGAACACCCGCTGGTAGGCCCACAGCAGGTAGAGGGCGGCGATGATCACCCCGGCGGCGGCGACCACGGCCCACCAGCGGTGCGCGACGAAGGTGCCGATCAGCACGAGGAACTCGCCCACGAAGCCGTTGAGGCCGGGCACGCCGATCGACGACAGCATGACCAGGGTGAACACCCCGGCGAACCAAGGAGCGACCTTCTGGATGCCCCGGAGCCGGTCGATCTCGTAGGTGTGGCGGCGCTTGTAGAGGAACCCGAGCAGGATGAAGAGCGCGCCGGTGACGATGCCGTGGTTGACCATGACCATCACCGAACCGGTCATGCCCTGGAGGTTGAGCGCGAAGATGCCGAGCACGGCGAAGCCCATGTGGGCCACCGACGAGTAGGCCACCAGGCGTTTCAGGTTCCGCTGCATGGCGGCGACGATGCCGCCGTAGATGATGCCCACCGTGCCGAGGGTGAGCATGACGGGCGCGAACCACACGCTCGCCTCCGGGAAGAGGTAGAGCCCGTACCGCAGGAAGCCGTAGGTGCCGAGCTTCAGCAGGACGCCGGCCAGGTCGATGGAACCCGCCGTGGGCGCCTCGGTGTGGGCATCGGGCAGCCAGGTGTGGAACGGCACCACCGGTGTCTTGACCGCGAAGGCGATCACGAAGCCGAGGAACAACACCCGGGCGGTGTTCTGGGCCACCTCGCCGCTGTTGACCACCTTGATGAGGTCGAAGCTGATGGTGCCGCCGTCACCGGCCTTGGCCAGCACGGCCAGCGACACGATCGACACCAGCATGAACGCCGAGCCGAGCATGGTGAAGAGGAAGAACTTGGTGGCGGCGTACTGCCGTCGACCGTGGCCCCACCGCCCGATGAGGAAGTAGAGCGGGACCAGGGTCAGCTCGAACATCAAGAAGAAGAGGAAGAGGTCGAGGGCGACGAAGACGCCCATGCACCCGGCCTCCAGCAGGGTGATCCAGAGGTAGTAGCCCTTCTCGTCGTGCTCGGGCTTGGCGGCGAAGAGCGCGATCGGGAAGAGGATGCCGGTGAGCACGACGAGGAACAACGAGATCCCGTCGACCCCCAGGAAGAACTTGATGTCGAGCGAACGGACCCAGTCCTGTTCGACCACGAACTGGAACCCCGGGTCACCGGTCTTGAACTCGACGAGGACCCAGATCGACAGCGCGCCGGTGACGACGGCGGTGACGATCGAGACGAGCCGGTGCATGTCCGGCCGGCTCCTCGGGATGAGGGCGATCACGATCGTGCCGATGATCGGCAACAACACGAGGGCGGTGAGCACGGGGAACCCGGCGGAGGCCTCGGCCCCGCTGGCGGCGACGCTGAGGGCGTTCATGACCAGACCAACACCCGCGTCAGGACGAACGCGACGAGCAGCACGGAACCCACGGCGATCATCAGGGCGTAGGTCCGCACGTAGCCGCTCTGCAGGTGACGGAGGCGGGCCGAGCCCCAGCGGGTGGCTCGGCCGACGCCGTTCACGGCGCCGTCGATGAGGGTGCGGTCGAAGCCGGCGGTGGCCGCCCAGCTCTCACGACCCGGGCCGCCCATGAACGCCGAGATCGACGAGTCGATGTACCAGGCGTGCTGGAGCAACGGTGGCTCGACCTTGCGGGCATCGACCCGGTGCTGGAGGTAGACGGCGACCGAGACCAGGACACCGACGACGGCGATCGTGGCACCGACCACGAGCAGGATCACGATGGTGGCCGTCGAGAGGTCGAGCTCGGTGGCGGCTCCCTCGAACACGGGCTCGAGCCAGGTCTCGAGGAAGTGCCAGCTCTTCGGGAACGGCAGGTTGAGCAGCCCGGCGAACGCCGCGCCGACGGCGAGCACGATCAGCGGGAGGGTCATCACCCACGGCGACTCGTGCGGCTCGAAGTCGTCGGGGAGCTGGGTGACCGGGGCGGTCGTGGCCGTCGCCCGCTCGGCCGCCGGCTGCCCGGCGTCGGCGGCCCGGGCGGCATCGGCGGGCTCGTCGGACGTCCCGGCGTGCTCGGCCTTGGCGACCGCCTCGGCCTCGAGGCTCGCCTTCCAGCGCTCGTCGCCGTAGAAGACCAGCCACACCTCGCGTCCGATGTAGTAGGCGGTCAGCAGGGCGCCCACCGAGCCGACGATCCACAGCGGCAGGTTCTCCTGCCAGGCGTAGGCGAGGATCTCGTCCTTCGACCAGAAGCCGGAGAACGGCGGGATGCCGGCGAGGGCGAGCGACGCGACGATGAAGCAGCCCGCCGTGATCGGCAGGTACTTCCGGAGGTTGCCCATCACGCGGATGTCCTGCTCGTCGTGCATGCCGTGGATGACGGAGCCGGCGCTCAGGAACAGGCAGGCCTTGAAGAAGGCGTGGGTGATCATGTGGAAGATCGCCACCCAGTAGGCGCCCAGACCGACGGCGAGGAACATGTAGCCGAGCTGGCTCACCGTCGAGTAGGCGAGCACCTTCTTGATGTCGTACTGGCTCGTCGCGATGGTGGCCGCCAGCAGCGCGGTGAGCGCGCCGACCCAGGCGATGGTCTCCGGCAGCCAGTCGTAGGAGGCGGCGAGCAACGGGTTGACGCGGCACATCAGGTAGACGCCGGCGGTGACCATGGTGGCGGCGTGGATGAGGGCCGACACCGGGGTGGGACCGGCCATGGCGTCGGGCAGCCACACGAAGAGGGGGATCTGGGCGCTCTTGCCGATGGCGCCGACGAACAGCATCCCGGCGATGAACGTGGCGGTGGTGGCAGCCAGGCCCGGGGCCAGGGGCAGGAACTCGGTGTAGGTGATCGACCCGAAGGCGAAGAACGTGGCGAAGAGGCCGACCATGAAGCCCCAGTCACCGATGCGATTGGTGACGAAGGCCTTCTTGCCGGCGCTGGCGTTGGCGTCCTTCTCGAACCAGAAGGAGATGAGCAGGTACGAGCAGGTGCCCACGCCTTCCCAGCCCACGAAGGTGAGCAGGAGGTTGTCGCCGAGCACCAGCACGAGCATGGAGAGCACGAAGAGGTTCAGGTACAGGAAGAACTTCGGGTACCGACTGTCACCGTGCATGTAGCCGATCGAGTACAGGTGGATCAGCGCGGCGATGCCGGTGATGAACAGCACCATCGCCATCGACAAGGGGTCGAGCAGGAACCCGACGTCGACCTGGAAGTCACCCACCGGCATCCACGACCACAGGGTCTGTTCGAACGTGTGCTCGGGCTCGTCGCGCAGGCCGATGAAGGCGATGACGGCGACGACGAACGACGCCGCCACCATGAGGGTGGCCAACCAGCCCGACGCCGGCTCGCCGAGCCGCTTCCCGAACAGGACCAGCAGCGCGACGCCGACGAGCGGCAGGGCAGGGATCAACCAGACGAGTTCCACCATGATCGACGGGCCCCTATCCCCTGAGGAGGCTGATGTCGTCGGAGGTGGCGCCCGCCCGCCTCCGGGCGACCGCCACGACGATGCCGAGCCCCACGACCACCTCGGCCGCCGCCACGACGAGGACGAAGAACACGATGACCTGCCCGGTGACGTCGTTCAGCATCCGGCCGAAGGTGACGAACGTCAGGTTGACGGCGTTGAGCATCAGCTCGATGCACATGATCTGCACGAGCGGGTTGCGGCGGATGAGCAGCCCGGCACCGCCGATGGCGAACAGCAGCGCGGACAGGACGAGGTAGGCCGAGTCGATGTTGCGCATCAGCCCTCGACCCCGTCGTCGTCGGCGGCGGCGTCGGAGGACTCGTCGCCTCGGTGCGTCGGGGGCACCGTCAGCCGCTCGTCCCCCTGGTCGGACAGCGACTCGGGTTCGGGGATGGACTCGACGTCGCGAGCCCGCCGCGACAGGAGCACCGCCCCCACGACGGCGATGGTGAGGAGGCCCGCGGTGATCTCCAGCGGGAACACCCAGGTGGTGAACAGCTCGAGCCCGATCTGCTCGATGTTGGTCTCGGCGGCCGTGAGCGAGGCCTCGTCCCCGGCCCGGCGTGGCTCTCCGGTCACCACGTTGGTCCCGCCGAGGATGAGCACGGACAGCACCGCGCCGACGATCACCACGGCCGCCACGACGGCGACCTGGCGCTGGCCGACGAGCGGCTCCTCCTCCAGGTCCTCTTCGCGATCGACGCCGAGCAGCATCATGACGAACAGGATCAGCACCACGATGGCACCCGTGTAGACGATCACCTGCACGGCGGCGAGCAGCTGGGCGTCCAGGTTGAGGAAGAGCACGGCGACACCGAACAGCGTGGCGACGAGGCTGAGCGCCGAGTGCACCGGGTTGCGCGAGATGACCACGCCGATGGCACCGGCCAGGCAGATCACTGCGCAGACGACGAAGATGGCGGTCTCCACCGTTCAGTGACCCCCTTGCCCGTGCTCGTCGTGCCCGTGCTCGTCGTGCCCGTGCTCGTCGTGGCCGTGCTCGTCGTGGCCGATCTCGGCCTGGTGGCGCTCGGTCCGGGTGGTCGGGATCAGCGGCAGGGTGCTGACGCCGACCGCGTCCTGGGCCGGCTCGGGGGGGCGGACGCCGTAGCCGAGCTCTCCGGACCAGGCGACGGTGTCCTCGAAGGCGGCACTGCCCGACGGGGAGGTGGCCCGCATCCAGGCGGAGGTGTGCTCGTCCTCGCCCGGACGCCAGTCCTCCCAGGGCAGGTGCTGGGGCCGGCCGTCGTCGTCGACGACCAGCTCGGCCTTGGTGTAGATGGCGTCGTCGCGGCTCGTGAAAGAGAACTCGAACAGCTTGGTCTCGGTGATGGCCTCGGTGGGGCAGGCCTCCACGCAGAGGTCGCAGTGGATGCAGCGGAGGTAGTTGATCTCGTAGACGTAGCCGTACCGCTCACCCGGCGACACCGGGTCCTCGGGTGGGTTGTCGGCGCCGCGCACGTAGATGCAGCGCGCCGGGCACACGCCGGCGCAGAGCTCGCAACCGATGCACTTCTCCATGCCGTCCTCGTAGCGGTTGAGGACGTGGCGACCGTGCATCCGCTCCGGCTTGACGGCCTTCTCGTCGGGATACGGCGCGGTGACCCGCTGCTTCGGGCCGATCTGGCGGAACGAGATGCGAAACCCCTCCAGGTACCCCATCAGACGGTTCCCTCCAGGTCGGGCTCGGCGACACGGCGCGCCCGTGCCGTGGCGATCGCACTTCGGAGCAGGCCGGCCCCCAGCAGGAACAGGGCCGCCGAGCCGGCGATCACCACCAGCGGGTTCCAGTCCTCGTCGGCGGCCACGTCGACGACCGCCAGGAGGAGGAACCAGCCGAGCGAGAGCGGGATGAGCAGCTTCCAGCCGAGGTCCATGAGCTGGTCGTACCGGAACCGGGGCAGCGTCGCCCGGAACCACACGAACATGAAGAGGAAGACGAAGAGCTTGAGGAAGAACCAGAAGACGCCCCAGGCCCAGCCCGGTCCCACGGGTGCCGGTCCGGCCGGGCCACCGAGGAAGAGGGTCACGAAGATCGCCGACATGGTGACCGTGTTCATGAACTCGGCCAGGAAGAAGAGCGCGAACCGGATCGACGAGTACTCGGTGTGGAAGCCCCCGACCAGCTCCTGCTCGGCCTCCACGAGATCGAACGGCGGCCGGTTGAGCTCGGCGGTGCCGGCGATCACGAAGATGAGGAACGGCACCAGCCCGGTCACGATCAGGTTCCAGTTGGGCACGACGCCGCCGAGGCCCTCGCCGGCCTGGAAGCTCACGATGGCGTTGGTCTCGAGCGCACCGCTCTTCAGCACGACGGCGGCGACCGCGAGGCCCATGGCCGCCTCGTAGGACACCATCTGGGCCGAGGCGCGCACCGATCCGAGCAGCGGGTACTTCGATCCCGACGACCACCCGGCGAGCATCACGCCGTACACCGCCACCGACGACATGGCGAGGAGGAACAGCACCCCGATCGGAGGGTTGGCGAGCTGCAGCAGCGTGTCTCGGCCGAAGATGGTGACCACGCCGTCGTTGCCGTCGTTGAAGTCGCCGCCGACGGGGATGATCGAGAACAGCAGGAAGGCGGGTACGAAGGCGAGGAAGGGGGCGAGGATGAACACCCGCCGCTCGGCCTTGTCGGGCATGAGGTCCTCCTTGAAGAAGAACTTCATGCCGTCGGCCAGCGTCTGGAGGATGCCGAACGGGCCGGCCAGCGAGGGGCCGATGCGGTTCTGCATGTCGGCGATGACCTTGCGCTCGAACCAGACCATGAACATGGTCGCCACGAGCAGGAAGGCGAAGACCACGACCGTCTTGAGCAGCACGATCAGGACGACGGTGAGGTCGATGTCGCCGGAGAGCAGCGGATCGGCGGCGAACATGGTCAGGCGGTCTCCACGCGGAGGTCGGTGACCCGCTGCGTGGCGTCGATCAGCTCGGTCGCACGCACGGGAGGTTGGTTGATCTCGAGCGCCGCGCACCCCCGCGGCACCCGGTCGTCGATGGCGATCTGGACGGACAGACTGCCCCGCGACGAGCTGACGCGCACATCTGCTCCGGCCTCGACCCCGAGCCGCTCGAAGTCGTAGGCCGACACCCGGAGTCGGGTGCCGGGCGCCAACGCGGCGAGCGCCGGTGCCCGCTGGGTGAGCACGGCGCCGTCGTACAGCTTCCGGGTCGCGATCAGGCGCAGGGAGTAGGAGTCGACGCCGGGCGCGTCACCGGGCCGGTGACCTTCGAAGCGCAACAACGGGGGTCGGTCGGCGGCGGTCGGCTCGTCACCCGCGCCTTCGCCCTCGCCCTCGGCGTCGTCGGTCGCGTCGGTCGTTTCGGGCGCCTCGTCGGCGGCGGCATCGGCGGCGTCGGCGGCCGGCGGCGGCAGGGGCACCACGACGCCCGGGGCCTCGGGCGCCCGCAGCCCGTCGACGGCCAGCCCGACGTAGGCGGGTGCCAGCCGGACGATCTCGTCGGCGATGTCGGCGGGGGAGGAGAGCCCGAGATCGTGACCGAGCTGGTGGGCCAGCTCCACGGCGATGATCCAGTCGGGACGGGCCGTTCCCGGCGCGGTGACCCGCTGCTCGAGGGACGACACCCGTCCCTCGAGGTTGGTGCTCGTCCCGCTGACCTCGGCGAACCCGGCCGCCGGCAGCACGACGTCGGCGCGCGATGACGAGGCGGTGAGGAACAGATCGACGGCGATCACCGTGCCCGCCTTGTGCAGGGCCCGCACGGCGAGGTCGTGGTCGGGGAAGTCGTCGATCGGGTCGGCGCCGAGGAGCACGAGGACGTCGATGCGCCCGCCGGCGGCGGCCTCGAGGATGCCGGCGGTGTCGAGGCCGACGTCGGCCGGCAGGTTGGGCCACGCGGCGGCGAACCAGCTCCGGGCGTCGGCCAGGCTCGTGCGCCCGGGGAGCAGCCCCGGCGCCAGGCCCATGTCGAGGGCGCCGTGCACGTTCGAGCGCCGCAGTCCGGAGAGGAAGCGGGTGTCGGGCCGCGCCTCGACGAGCACGGCGGCGGCGTCGACGAGCCCGTCGGGGGCCTCGGCGACCGACTGCCGACCGAGGACGACCGTGACGGGACCATCGGTGGCCTCGAGCACGGCGCGCGCCCGGGCGAGCAGGTCGGTGGGGGCACCGGTCACGTTCGGGTCGGTGGTGCTGCCGAGCAGCCCCCGCACCGCCTCGCCCTGTGCTCCCGGGTGCACCGGCACGACCACCTCGGCGAGCGAGGCGAACGACGAGGGCAGGGAGCGGATCTCGATGACCTTCACGCCGGCGTCGAGCACCGCGTCACGCAGGCGAAGGTGCAGGACCGGCAGCTCCTCCTTCAGGTCGGGACCGAGGAGGATCACGGTGCCGCCGGGACGGCAGGCGTCGTCGATCGTGGCCCGAGGCATCCCGAGGACGACCTCGGCCGGGAGGCCGTCGCCGAGCTGGGCATCGACGTGATCGGTGCCGATGAAGCCCTTGGCCAGCTTGGCCCAGGTGTAGGCCGATTCGTTGGTGAGGCGGGCCCCGCCGATCACGGCCACCGATGCCGCGGCGTTGGCGTCGACCGCGGCCGCGATGGCGTCGGCGGCCCGACGCAGCGCCGCGCTCCACCGGGCCGGGACCAGGTCGTCGCCCTCCCGGACGAGGGGCTCGCCGAGTCGATCGGGATGGTCGATGAACTGGTGGTTGTAGCGACCGCGATCGCACAACCAGCCCCAGTTGACCGGGTCGACGTCGATACCGGTGAAGCGCACGACCTCGTCGCGCGACGACTGCACGGACATGCGGCAACCGACGGCGCAGGTCTGGCAGGTCGACACGGACTCCTCGAGGTCCCACGGTCGGGCCTTGAAGCGGTAGCTCGTCGACAGCAACGCGCCGACCGGGCAGATCTGGACGGTGTTGCCGCTGAAGTACGAGGCGAACTCGTGGTCGGGGAAGGTGTTGACCTCGGTGTTCCCACCTCGGTTGATGAAGTGGATCAGCGGATCGCCGGCGACGTCCTTGGCGAACCGCGTGCAGCGGTCGCACAGGATGCACCGCTCCCGGTCGAGCAGCACCAGGTCGCTGATCGGGATCGGCTTCTCGTGGTGCCGCTTCTCCTCGACGAACCGGCTCTCACCCGGTCCGTAGGCCATGGTCTGGTCCTGGAGCGGGCACTCACCGCCCTTGTCGCACACCGGGCAGTCGAGCGGGTGGTTGATCAGCAGGAACTCGAGGACGCCGTCCTGCGCCTTCCTCGTGACGTCGGACTCGGTGTCGAGCTTCATGCCCTCGGTGACCTCGAGCATGCAGGTGGGCTGCAGCGAGGGACCCCGACCGGTGTCGACCTCGGCGATGCACATCCGGCACATGCCGACCGGCTTCATCCGCGGGTGGTAGCAGAAGCGGGGCACGTAGACGCCGTGGCGCTCGGCGGCGTCGATGAGCAGCTCCCCCCTGCGGGCGAGGAGCTCCTTGCCGTTCACCTCGATGGTCACGGCGTCCTCGGGCGCCGACTCCGGGAGGCCGGCGCCGGCTCCCGCGGTGGTGGTCGTCGAGTCAGACATCGGCGCTCCCGCGGGTCCGGGCGTCGGTCCGCGCCGCCGGGGCGGCGGCTGCCGTCGGCACGGCGCGGGCCTGGATGCCACGAGCGATGTGGGCCTCGAACTCGGGGCGGAACCGCCGGATCGCCGAGGCGATGGGTGACACGGCCGAGGGCCCGAGGGGGCAGATCGTGGTCTGCTTCGGCGGCCAGGCGATGCCGGGGCTGATGTTGTCGCTCACGTCCATGAGCAGCTCGAGGTCGCTCGGGCGCCCGTAGCCGTCGAGGATGCGGCGGAGGATCTTCTCCAGCCAGCCGGTGCCCTCACGGCACGGGGTGCACTTGCCGCAGGACTCGCGGGCGAAGAAGCGCACGATCCGCAGGCAGGCCCTGACCATGTCGGTGGTCTCGTCCATGACGACGATGGCGCCGGAGCCGAGCATCGAGCCGGCCTGGTCGACGGCCACCTTCTCCAACGGGAGGTCGAGGTGCTCCTCGTAGAACCACGGCGCCGACGCGCCGCCGGGGATGAAGGCCTTGAGGGCCCGGTCGCCGCGGATGCCGCCGGCGTAGACCGGGGCGGTGATGATGTCGCGGAACGTGGTGACGCCGAACTCGACCTCGTACACGCCGGGACGCTTCACGTGACCCGAGACGGCGAACATCCGGGTCCCCTTGGAGGACTCGGCGCCGAGGGCGGCGAAGGCGGCTCCCCCGTTGGCGACGATCCACGGGATGTTCGAGAGCGTCTCGACGTTGTTGACGATCGTCGGCTGCAGGTAGAGGCCCTTCGCCGCCGGGAAGAACGGGGGCTTCAGGCGGGGCATGCCGCGGTTGCCCTCGAGGCTCTCGATGAGGGCGGTCTCCTCACCCACGATGTAGGCGCCGGCGCCGAAGTGGAGCACGACGTCGACCGAGAAGTCGGTGCCGAGGATGTTGCGGCCCACGTAGCCGGCCGCGTAGGCGTCGTTCAGGGCCTGGGCGATGCGCTCCTGGGCCAGCGCCATCTCGCCGCGCACGTACAAGAAGGCCTGGCCGCACCCGACGGCGTAGGCGGTGAGGAGGACGCCCTCGATGAGCTGGTGCGGGTCCCGCTCCATGAGGATGCGGTCCTTGTAGGTGCCGGGCTCGCTCTCGTCGCCGTTCACGACGAGGTAGCGCGGCCACACGTCGGGAGGGCAGAAGCCCCACTTCACGCCGGCGGGGAAGCCGGCACCGCCTCGACCGAGGAGGCTCGCCGCCTTCACCTCCTCGTGCACCTGCGCGGGCGACGACGAGGCGAGGGCCTTGCGGAGCGCCTGGTAGCCGCCGGTCGCCTCGTAGCGGGCGAGCGTGTGGGAGTCGTCGTACCCGAGCCGGCTGGTGATGATCATCGGCGCGTCGGTGACCGTCATCCGGCCCGTCCCTCCGCGTCGGGGGCGGTGGCGTCGGCGTGCATCCCCATCCAGATCGGCTCGGCGGCGTCACCGGGTCGAACGGCGCCGGCGGCTCGTTCGGCCGGGATGCGCTGGCGCACCAGCCCGAGGGTGCCGTGCGGCGGGATGTCGTCGCGCGTGCCCGCGGCGAGGTCGTCGACGAGGGTGTCGAACTCCTCGTTGGTGATCTGATGGAAGTAGCGGTAGTTCACCTGCAGGCAGGGCGCCTCGGTGCAGGCCGCCAGGCACTCGGCGTCCTCGACGGTGAACAACCCGTCGGGGGTGGTCTGACCGGCCGTGACGCCCAGGCGCTGCTCGACGTGGTGCAGCAGCTCCTCACCGCCGAGCAGCTGGCAGGAGATGTTGGTGCACACGTTGACCAGGTAGCGGCCGACCGGTTCGAGCTTGAACATCTCGTAGAAGCTGCAGGTGCCGAGGACCTCGGCGGGGGTGCAGCCGATCAGCTCGGCGATGTGCTCCATGGCGTCGTCGGTGACGCGGCCGTCCTGGGCCTGGGCGAGGTGGAGCAGGGGGATGAGCGCCGACTTCGGCACCGGGTACCTGGCGATGATCTCCTCGGCGGCGGCGAGGTTCTCGGGGGTGAGGCGCGCCATCAGCGATCGACCTCTCCCATGATCGGGTCGACCGAGGAGATCACGGCGACGGCGTCGGCGATCAGGCCGCCGTGCATCATGTGCGGGAGGGTCTGCAGGTTGTAGAAGCTCGGGCCGCGGATGTGCATCCGGTACGGGTGGGGGCCGCCGTCGGACACGATGTAGCAGCCGATCTCGCCCCGGGGTGACTCGACGGCCACGTAGGCCTCGCCCTCGGGGACCTTGAAGCCCTCGGTGAAGATCTTGAAGTGGTGGATCAGGGCCTCCATCGACTCGTCGATGCGGGCACGGGGCGGTGGTGTGACCTTCTTGTCCTGGATCCGGTAGTCGCCCGACGGCATCCGCTCGACGATCTGGCGGACGATCCGGATCGACTCGCGCACCTCGTTGAGGCGGATGGCGTAGCGATCGAAGCAGTCACCGTAGGTGCCGACGATGACGTCGAAGTCGACCTCGTCGTAGGCGAGGTAGGGCATGTCGCGGCGAAGGTCCCAGGCGTAGCCGGTGGACCGCAGGATCGGGCCGGTCGCCCCGAGGGCGACGGCCTCCTCCGCGCTGATCGCCCCGACGCCCTGGAGCCGCTCCCGCCAGATGGGTTGGCCGGTCATGAGGACGTCGTACTCCTCGAGGCGCGGCGGGAGCATGTCCATGAGGGCGGTGACGTCGTCGCGCCAGCCGGCCGGCAGGTCGACGGCGACGCCGCCGGGGCGGATGTAGTTGAAGTTCATCCGCAGGCCGGTGACCTTCTGCAGGAAGCGGAGGACCTCCTCGCGCTCGCGCCAGCCGTAGAGCATCATCGACACGGCGCCGATGTCCATGCCGTTGGTGGCGAGGAACAGCAGGTGCGAGGCGATGCGGTTGAGCTCCGACATCAGCATGCGGATCCACACCGCACGCGGCGGTACCTCGATCTCGAGCAGCTGCTCGACGCACATCGAGAAGACCAGCTCGTTGATCATCGGCGAGGCGTAGTCCATGCGGGTGACGTTGGTGGGGCCCTGCAGGTAGGTGAGCTCCTCCCCCGTCCACTCCATGCCCGTGTGGAGGTAGCCGATGATCGGCTTGCACCGCAGCACCGTCTCGCCCTGGAGCTCGAGCATCAGCCGGAGCACGCCGTGGGTGCTCGGGTGCTGGGGCCCCATGTTGATGATCATGGTCTCGTCGTCGGGCACGCGATCGAGGTCGGCCAGCGCCGAAGCCTCTTGCTCGGACAGGCGCAGCACGGCGCCCAGCTCTCTGAGCCGCTCGGCGGCGCCGGCCACGTCGGAAGGGGCCATCTCCTGGCCACCCTCGGCGGTGAGCGACACGTCACGGAGGCCGACCTCGGCGGCGCGCGGATCGGTGGTGGTCATCGGACCCCCAGGTCTCGCGGTGGGGCTGGCGAGGGGTCGCCGGCGCGACGGTCACCGGCCTTGAACTGCACCGGGATGCGGCCCGAGCTCCAATCCTTGCGCAGCGGATGCCCGATCCAGTCCTCGGGCATCAGGATGCGGCTGGGGTCGGGGTGGCCGTCGAAGGAGATGCCGAACATGTCGAAGACCTCCCGTTCGGGGGCCTCGGTGCCGGGATAGAGCTCCCAGAGGGAGGGCACGACCGGATCGGCCTCGGGCACCTGGACCCGCAGGCGGATGCGGGCGCGGTCACGATGGCTCAAGAAGTTGGCGACCACCTCGAAGCGCTCCGGTGCCACGTCGAGGGGCAGGTCGACGCGGCCAGGGTGCACCAGGTAGTCGACGGCGGTGAGGTCGACGCACATGAGGTAGCAGTCGTCGCGCAGGGCCGTGGCGACCCGCACGTACTCGTCGCGGGAGGGGTGCAGGACCCGCTGGCCGCGGGACCAGGTGAGCGGTACCCCGTACGCGGCCTCGGGCGGCGGCTCGCGCCGGGCATCGGGGTCGTGCTCCTCGTCGGGAGCAGCCGCCTGCTCGGTTCGCTCGGCCACGTCAGGCTCGTCCCAGGGTCACCGGAGCCGTCGACGACGGCGGTGCCTCCTCGATGCGCAGGCCGAGACCCTGTCCGGCGTCGCGCCGCTCGAGCAGCTCGCCGGTCAGGATCTTGTCGTGGAGGGTGAGGATGGCGTGCATCAGCGTCTCCGGCGTGGGCGGGCACCCTGGGGCGTAGACGTCGACGGGCACGACTTGATCGACGCCCTGGACGAGCGCGTAGTTGTTGAACATCCCCCCGCTCGAGGCGCACACACCCATGGAGATGACCCACTTGGGTTCCATCATCTGGTCGTAGATCTGCCGGAGGACCGGGGCCATCTTCTGGCTGACCCGGCCGGCGACGATCATGAGGTCGGCTTGGCGGGGCGAGGCCCGGAAGACCTCCATGCCGTAGCGGGCCAGGTCGTAGTGAGGACCACCCGCCGCCATCATCTCGATGGCGCAGCACGCCAGGCCGAACGTGGCCGGCATGACGCTGCGGGCCCGGGACCAGCGCACGAAGTCCTCGAGCTTGCCGGTGAGGAAGTTGTGCTGGAGGCCGTTGAAGCCCTTGTCGCGGAAGCCGCCGTCGCTCATGTCAGGCTGCCTCGCCGCGGTCGGCGGTGCCGGTCAGGGCCGGCTCACGACCTTCGAGACCGACCCGGCGCACGGTGGACGTGGTGGTGCGCGACGGGGTGACGACCGAGGACTGCCGGAGGCGCTTGACCGGGCCCCAGTCGAGGGCGCCGTTGCCGATCAGGTACACGAACGACTCGAAGACGGCGGCCACGAAGATGACGATGGCTGCGATGCCGAACCCGCCGAGGCGCTCGTAGACGATGGCGTAGGGGAAAAGGAAGATGATCTCGATGTCGAAGACGATGAAGATCATCGCCACGAGGAAGAACGTGACGGGGAAGCGCTCGGGGGTGTCGCGGCTCGGCACGATGCCGCACTCGTAGGGCGCGTCCTTCGCCGGGTTCGGCTTCGGGGGGACCAGGAGCCGCTGGGCGATGCGGGTGATCACCCCGAAGAGCACGGTCAGCACCAGCAGGGCGAAGATCGGCAGGTACTGCGCCATGGCCTCAGGCCCCCTTGGCTGCCACCTCGGCGTCGTCCAGGTTCTTGCGCAGGGTCTTGTCCCGGTAGTGCAGGACGACCACGAAGAAGATGAACAGCGCGAGGGAGATCACGAAGTAGAGGAACGGGATGAGCCGCACGTTCCCCAGGTCGCGCACCAGCACGACCGAGATCACGGGGGCGTTCTCGTCGACCTGGGGGAGCGGCGGCGCCTCGCCCGGCCTGGGCTCCTGGGGCACGACCTGTTGGACCTGGACCACGGCGTAGTGGGTCGGGTGCCGTGGCTGCACGGCGTCGCGGATCCTGAACCAGGCCCGGCACAGCGGCTCGTCGGGGAAGAACCCGCCACCCTCGGCGTCGGGGCACTCGTCGTCGAGGTCGGGCTTGCCGCCGACGTCGAACACGGAGAGCTTCTTGTAGTCGGTGGGGGCGGTGAAGAGGCCCTCTTCGATGAGGACGGTGTCGGCCACCGCCTGGGCCTCGCCGGCCGACGATGCGGGCACCACCTCCCACCCACCGAGGGCGTCGGGGCTCGCGTAGAGCTCGAGCACGTCGGGGTGCGACGCGGCGAGGTCGGAAAGGGTCGCGCCGTTGGGGAAGTCGGCGGCGACGTCGGGGTTCTCGGCGAGGATCTGCTCGGCGGTGACGATGTCGTCGGGCGACGGGAGGTTCTCGAGCTCGGCCGTCACCGGCTGGGTACCCGCCCCGGACACGTAGATCTCGACCGGCTTCCACGAGTTGTTCGTGCCGCGGGGGCCGATGGCCGGCGGGGACAACCACCAGGTCAGGGTGAGGATGACCATCCAGCCGGCCAGACCGGCCAAGGCGACGAGCAGGCCGAGCCGCGCCCCGACGTTGGTGCCGAGCAGCAGGTAGACGGAGCCGCACAGCACGACCACGCCGACGAGCACGGACAGGATGCCCCGGATGCCCGGGTCCCAGGCGATGCCGGCGAAGGTGGGGGTCAGTGCGAGGAGGTTCACAGGCCACGCTCGTAGTCGACGACCGCCGCGATCTGCTCGGGGGTCAACATCACCTGGTCGGCGCTCATCGGCGGGACCGGCGGACCCGGCTTGCTCACCGGGTTCACGTTCGGGTTCTCACCGAAGCCGGGCATCATCCCGGCACCCGAGAGCCCGCTGACGCCGTAGCTCTTGCCGGCGATCGAACCGACCGAGATGTAGTCGATCTGCTGCTCGGCCGTCGGGAACTGCCGCAGCTCGCTCCCCCCGGTGAGGTTCGGGCCGTAGGCGCCGCCACCGGACACCTGCGGCTCGCCGTAGGACCAGCCCTTGGTGTGGCAGCGGCCGCACGAGTAGGAGCCGGCGGAGAACTTGGTGTACAGGCCCATGTTGAAGATCGCCTCGCCGAGCGTCTCGAACCGGCCGCCCTCGACCGTGCAGTTGCCGTCGTCGTCGGGGGCGCAGGTCTCCTCGATCTCCTTGTCGACCGCGGCTCGCACCTCGGTCGCCGGGAGCTGGATGCTCTGCAGGTAGTCGATGAGGTTGTCGAGCTGCTGGTCGGTCAGCGGACCGCCGCCGAGCGAGCCCCAGGCCGGCATCGGTGAGAAGCCTCGGCCGTACTCGAGGATGAACTTCACCTCGTCGCGCGAGTAGCGGTAGAGCACGTTGTCGAGCGCGGGGGCCTGCCAGCTCACCTGGGCCACGAAGTCGCCGTTCGGCGCCGTGATCGTGTAGTTCGCCGCGCCACCCACGCCCTTCGGGCCGTGGCAGGCGGCACACTGGGCGCCCACGTTGTAGAGCTCCTCACCGCGCTTTTCGAAGACCTCCTGGTAGCCGGCGACCGCATCCTCCTGTCGGCCGGGTTCGGCGAGCCAGTAGAGGGGCAGGGCCACGGCGATCACCCCGAGGGTGACGAGGCCGAGGGCGAGGGTGCGGTCGAGCTTCTTGGTCTCGAGGGTCTCGTCGTCGAAGTAGGGCTTGCGGTTGGCGGCCAGCTCGATCTCCGAGCCGACCTCCTTGCGCCCCTTGCGCATGTTGACGGCGACGGCGATGCCGAAGGCGACGAGCAGGAGGACGGCGATGACGTAGCCGATCGTCTCCTGCACGCTTCCGAACACGGGTGCAGTCATCAGTGGCTGCCACCCACGCAGTGCGGGCCCTCGGCCTCCTGGCCGGTGGTGTTGGTGCCGATCGGCGGGCCTTGGATCACGGTGCCGGTGTCGACGTTGAGCACGCCGCCGTCGACGGAGGTGACGAAGCGGTCCATGCCCCGCGGGGCGGGACCGCCCTTCTTCTCCCCGGCCTGGTTGTACTGGGATCCGTGGCACGGGCACTCGAACCACTGCGAGGTCTCGCACTCGGGCACGCGGCACCCGAGGTGCGGGCACTTCTGGTACACCACGGCCACCCCGGCCTCGAGGCTGTTGAGCACCGGCTGCGGGTACACGGCCTTGGCCTTCTCGATCGCCGAGCTCGGGTAGGCGGTGAGCCACATGCGGCCCTCGGCCACGTACAGGAAGCCCTTGTTGGCCGAGATCTGGGCGAGGATGTCGTTGACGTTGCCGACCCGGATCTTCGAGCCGAAGCCGCCCTTCGGCTGGGGCCAGAGGAAGGCGAGCACGGCAGCGCCGAACCCGCTGATGGCCAGCAGCATCATCACCACGATGCTGCGGTTGAAGAACTGCCGGCGGGTGACACCGATGGTCTCGGGATCGGGCGGCACGTACTCGGCGAGGGCCCGGTCGGTGTCGGGGGCGACGAGGGTGGCCGTGCCGCCGCGGCGCTCGATCTCGGCGGCCCGCTCCACGGCCTGGCCGGTCGGGCGGGTCTCGGTCTCCTCGAGCACGGAGGGCTCGCCGACATCCCGCTTGACGGTCTCGCGGGACAGCAGCCCGGTGGCCTCACCGGTGTCGCGCCGGCGGGCGGCGGCCACCAGCACGAGGCCGGCCAGGACGACGATGATCGGGATGGCGATGACGAGCGGGTTCATGGCGTTCGCACCTGTTCAGGGGGAGGCGTGCGGAGCAGCATCAGAGCTCGAAGAACAATCCCTCGGTCCACGGGGCCACGAAGTTGAAGCCGGGGCCCCGGAAGAACGAGCCGATGATGACGAGCACCGCCCAGAACATGAGCTGCACCGTGAACAGCGAGATCGCGAACTTGCGGTCCTCGGGCTTGTTCGACGGGTTGCGGTCCATGTAGGGGGCGAGGATCAGCAGGAAGATGCCCATGCCCGGAATGGTCACGCCGGCGACCATCGGGTGGAACATGGTGAGCAGCTCCTGCAGGCCCAGGAAGTACCAGGGGGCCTTGGAGGGGTTGGGGGTCTCGTTGAAGTTGGCCAGTGCGAGCAGCGGCGCGTTCACGAAGATCGAGAAGATGGTGGTGAACGCGGTGATGGCGAGGGCCGCGACGAACTCGACGGCGAGCAGGTGCGGCCAGACGTGCACCTTGTCCTGCGGGGTGGCCTTCACGTCCTGGATGGAGCCGGACTTGACCACGGTGAGCAGCCGCTGGGTGTGACCCCCGGGGCCGGTGGCGGCGGGAGGCGGCGCCGCGGTGGCCACGGCGGCCGCGGCGGTGGCCACCGCGCCCTCGGCCGCGGGGGCCGCACCGCTGTCCTTGCGGGCCTTGGCCGCCTTGCTCCGTTCGAGCAGGTGGGCCGGGATCTTGCTGTCGGACGCCGCGGCCTCGCCGCCGGCGTCGGCCGCCGGCGTGGCGGGCGCGCCACCCTCGCCGCCGGCATCGGCGGCCTTCTTCTCCTCCGCCTTCTGGCGGGCTGCTTCGGCCCGCTTCCGGAGGTGTTCGGGGATCTCGGTCATGGCGTCGCTCTCGTCGTCTCTAGAGGGGCCCGGAGATGCCGCCGTCCTTGCGCACCCGCCAGAAGTGGATGGCCAGGAAGATCACGGTCACGAACGGTACGAACAGCACGTGGAGCACGTACCACCGCAAGAGGGTGTCGGAGCCGATCTCGCGCCCGCCGAGGAGCACGAACCTGACTTGGTCACCGAACACGGGGGTGTAGCCCATCATGTTCGTGCCCACCGTCACCGCCCACAGCGCCAGCTGGTCCCACGGGAGCAGATAGCCCGTGAACGACAGCAGCAGGGTGAGGGTGAGGAGGATGACGCCGATCACCCAGTTGAACTCACGGGGTGGCTTGTAGGCGCCGTGGTAGAAGACGCGGGCCATGTGCAGGAAGACGGTCAGCACCATGAGGTGCGCCGCCCATCGGTGCATGTTCCGCACCAGCAGGCCGAAGGTCACCGAGGTCTGCAGTGCGTAGATGTCGTTCCAGGCCTGTGCCGCGGTGGGCCGGTAGAAGAACATCAGGAAGATGCCGGTGATGGTCAACAGGATGAAGAGGAAGAAGCTGAGCCCACCGAGGCAGAGCGTGTAGCTGACCTTGACCGCGTGCCGCTTCACCTTCACCGGGTGAAGGTGGTACAGCACGCTGTTCATGATCACGTACGACCGGTTCCGGGGGCTGTCGGTGTAGCCCTTCCGGAACACCGAGCCCGGCCGGAAGATCGAGTTCCAGGCCTGTGAGCCCTGGACCGTCTCCGTCAGGTTGCTGACCGACTTGGCGATCTTGCTCTCGCCCGGCCGGCCCATCGTCTTGGCCAACGGTTGCTCCTGTGCCTCTCTGGTCCGGTCCTGCCGACCTCAGCCCAGCCGCATCCCATAGCCGTAGCCATGGGCGTTGGTGCGCTGATGTGGATCGCCGTCCGACGGCGGGTCCCCCACCTTGCCGAGGATGATGACACCCGTGGGGCACCGATCGACGCAGAGCGCGCACCGGGTGCACACGTCGTCGTCGATGGTGAAGATGACGTGGTCACGCGGGTCCTCGCCCGGCTGCTCGGTGCCGACCGCCTCCGCGATCGCCGTCGGCTTGACCATGTGGATGCACTTCCACGGGCAGATGTCGACGCAGCCCTCGCACATGATGCACTCGGACTGGTCGATGTGGATGAACTGCTTGGGCTTCACGGCCTTCGACAGCCAGGCGGCATCGACCTCCTGGAGCACGTAGTCGTCGCGGAACTCCGGCATCGGGGGGTTGGCATCGGTGGCTTTGGCCATCAGGTCACGCTCCCCTTCTTCACCAGCGGGCGACCGTAGTCGGAGGTCACGAGCTCCTTGGACTTCTCGGCTCGCTTGCCCCGATCCTGCCAGTAGGCCCAGGCCCAGATGTTCACGCCGAGGAACACCACGTAGATGACCACCGCGACGAGGTCACGGATGGTCTGCATCGTGATCGTGAAGGGGAACGAGCCACCGGCGGACACCGGCTCGAGGAAGCCGAGGAACGGGGCGTAGTCGTAGAGAAGGACGTCGGGCCGCCACTTGAGCTCGTTGTCGGCCCACGTGAGCCACAGGTGGGGCACGACGCCGTAGGCCCACCACATGATGAGGAACGCCCACGTCGCCGAGATCATCGCCTCGCCCCAGGTGAACGACGAGCCGACGGGGCGGCGCTTGGCGAACGGCACGATGAGCGCCAGCAACGCAACGAGGACGATCAGCGATGCGACGAACGCAACCACTCGACGGGGACCTCCCTCTGCGTGCGGACCCTGGGACTGGGGATCGTGAAACTTCTCACAATGCTACCGAGGTGCCTCTGCGGTAGCGCAGACGACCGGCGGCACAAGTGAGGGTTTAGCACGCCCAGCGGAGACCCGGCACATCAACGACGGGCGGTCGCGACGACACGACGGCGACGGCGGTTCGCCGCCCGGCCGCCGCGCCGGGACCCGGCGGGGCTACTTGGCTCCGCGCCCTGCGCGTGTCCTAGGGTGAGCCGTGGTAGCCCTGCTCCACCGATCGTCTCGTCTGCGAGGAGCCGTCAGTGACCGAAGTCCCCGAGCACCTGCTCAAGCGCTCACGCGATCGCCGGGCCGCACTCGGCCTCGGCGGCGGCGGGGACGGTGGCGGCGGCGGGGACACGCCGGCGGGTGAGCCCGCCGGAGGGGGCGAGCGCACCGCCGTCGAACCGGCCGGCGCCACCACGGCCGCGAGGCCGGCGGCCGTCGGCCCCGCCGAGGTGGAGGCCAAAGCCCCCGAAAAGCCGCTGCCGCCGTACGTCGAGGCGGCGGTCACGCGCAAGAAGATCCCGTTCTGGGCCATGCCGGCCCTGGCCTTCCTCCCCCTCTGGGCGATCCTCTACGCCAACACGCTGTCGCCGGCGACGTCCGACGAGCCGAGCCCCCTCGACCTGGGGGCGGAGATCTACGCCGCCCGCTGCGCGAGCTGCCACGGCGGTGGCGGTGGCGGCGGCGTCGGCCGGCCGCTCGCCGACGGCGAGGTCGTGAAGACGTTCCCCGACATCGAGTCGATGCTCGAGTTCGTGCACGTCGGCACCGAGGGCATCGGCGTCGGCCAGCCCTACGGCGACCCCAACCGTGAGGGCGGCCCCCACCTCGGTGGTTCCTACAACGGCAACCTGATGCCGGCGTTCGCCGAGGTGCTCACCGAGGAGGAGTTGCTCGCCGTCGTCCGCCACGAGCGCGAGACCCTCTCCGGTGAGGAGCTCGAGCCCGCCCAGATCGACGACGAGGGCCAGCGACTCACCGCCGACGGCGACCCCCTGCTCAGCGAGGAAGGCGAGCTCGTCACGCCCGACGGCGAGCCGTTGTTCGACCCCGACACCGGCCGGCTGACGATCCAGATCGCGGGCACCGACACCGGCACCTCCTAGTTCGGCGCTCGCCGGCCTCACCCCGACCGCGCCCACCTCGTCCCTCGGGGTCGATTGGTCGGGTCGTGGGATCGCAGCCATAGGCTCGGACCGTGGCCCCTTCCCGCTCCGAACGGCACGACGTCCTGGTGATCGGCGGTGGCCCGGCCGGCGCCGCCACCTCCTACTGGCTGGCCGAGGCCGGCCACGACGTCGTGTTCGTGGAGAAGAAGCGGTTCCCTCGCGAGAAGACCTGCGGCGACGGTCTGACCCCCCGGGCCGTGCACCAGCTCCAGGAGATGGGGCTCGGCGAGCGCCTCGAGCACTACCACCGCTACGACGGGCTGCGGGCCATCGCCCACGGCATCACCCTCGAGCTGGCCTGGCCCGAGCACCCCGTGTACCCGTCGTACGGCTACGTGGTGCGGCGCCGCGAGCTCGACACGATGCTGGCCGAGCACGCGGTGAAGTCGGGCGCAGTGCTCCGGCAGGAGACCGAGGCCGTGCGGCCGATCCTGCGCGACGGCCTCGTCACCGGGGCGGTGGTGAAGGACAAGGAGACCGGCACGACGGAGGAGGTGCATGCTCGCTACGTCGTGATCGCCGACGGTGCCAACTCGCGTTTCGGTCGGGCCCTGGGCACCTCGCGACGGAAGCAGTGGCCCCAGGGCATGGCCATACGCGGCTACTTCGAGAGTCCCCTCCACGACGACCCCTGGATCGAGAGCGCGCTCGACGTCCGCGACCGGAACGGCAACTCATTGCCCGGCTATGGATGGATCTTCCCGGTCGGTGACGGGCAGATCAACGTGGGCATCGGGCTGCTGTCCACCTTCCGCGACTTCCGGTCGGTGAACACCACCCACATCATGAACGAGTTCGCCGCCACCGCTCCCGACTACTGGCAGATCTCGCCGGAGACGGCGACGTCGGTGCCGACCGGGGGGCGGCTGCCCATGGGTGGGTCGATCGAGCCCAAGCTCGGCCCCACGTGGATCGTCGTCGGCGACGCCGCCGGGTCGATCAACCCGTTCAACGGCGAGGGCATCGACTACGCCTACGAGACGGGCCGCATGGCCGCCGGCCTGCTCGACGAGGCCCTCGTCACCGGCGACGGCATGGCCCTGCAGCAGTACCCCAAGCTGCTCGAGGCCGAGTACGGGCTGTACTTCAAGGTCGCCCGGCTGTTCGCCCAGGTCATCGGCCGCCCCGCGCTCATGCGCGAGCTCACCCGGGTCGGCATGCAGAGCCGCACCCTCATGGAGTGGGTGCTGCGGATCATGGCCAACCTCCTGCGCGACGACGAGCTCGGCCCCGCCGAGGCCGCCTACCGCACCGCCGCCCGCCTCGTGAAGGTCGTCCCCGAGCGGTGACACTGGCTCCGCCTCCGGCGGAGCGGCTTCGCCATCCGGCTGTCATCGTGCGAGCTGCCGGCCTCCGGCCGGCAACCACGCCGGCTCGGCCGGAGGCCGAGCCGGTCAGAGGGGCTCGTGCCAACCGCCTTCGGGGGCGGCGAGCGCCTCGGCCTCGGGTGGTCCCCAGGTGCCGGGTTCGTAGAGCCGGAGCCGGCTCGGCCAGTGCAGCACGTCGCTCACCATGCGCCACTGCTCGTCGACGCTGTCGGCCCGCCCGAACCGACGCTGGTCACCGTCGATGGCGTCCTCGAGCAGGCGCTCGTAGGGCTCGTCGCGACCGCCGAACAGCTCGTCCTGGGTGACCTCGAGGTCGACCGCCCGGCTGAGCAGGCGGTCGCCCGGGGTCTTGGCGTGGAGCTGGAGCAGGATGCCGCCCTCGCTGCCCAGTCGGAACCGGAGGTGGTTGGGGCGAGGGGCGGCGGCGTCCTGGTCGGCGAACAGCATGCGGGGCGGGGCCTTGAACTCGACGATCGCCTCGGTGGCGCTGACCGGGAGGTTCTTGCCCGCCCGGATCAACCACGGCACGCCCGACCACCGCCACGAGTCGATCTCGAAGCGGAGGGCGACGAAGGTCTCGGTGTCGGAGCCGGGGGCGACGCCGGGCTCGTCGACGTAGCCCTGGTACTGGCCCCGCACCACGTTCGCCGGGTCGAAGGTCTCGACCTGCCGGAACACCTTCACCTTCTCGTCCCGCAGCGCGTCCGCATCGGCGGCCACCGGCGGCTCCATGGCCAACAGGGCGACGATCTCGAGGAGGTGGTTCTGCACGACGTCGCGGACGGCGCCGGCCGTGTCGTAGAACTTGGCCCGACCGGCCGTGCCGAAGTCCTCGGCCATCGTGATCTGGATGTTCGAGATGAAGTTGCGGTTCCAGAGGGGTTCGAGCATCGAGTTGGCGAACCGGAAGACGAGCAGGTTCTCGATGCCGTTCTTCCCGAGGAAGTGGTCGATGCGGAACACCGACGACTCGGGGAAGGCCCGATGGAGGACGGAGTTCAGCTCCTTGGCCGACTCACGGTCACGCCCGAACGGCTTCTCCACGACGACCTTGGCCCCTTGGTTCAACCCGACCGAGGAGATGCCCTCGATCACGTCGTCGAAGAGCGCCGGCGGGATGGCCAGGTAGAAGAGCGGGTGCTCGGTGCCGTCGATGCGCCCCTTGAGCTCGGTGTAGGTCGCGCCGTCCCGGTAGTCGCCGCTCACGTAGCAGAGCCGCCGTTCGAGCTCGGCCCACACCTCCTCGTCGATGGGGCCCTTCGCCTCGACGGCGGCGCGGGCGGCCGCCTTCAGCTCGGCGTCGGACCACGGGGACGACGCCACGCCGACGACCTTGCCGGGCAACAACCCCCGTCGGGCCATGCTGGAGATGGCCGGGAAGATCCTCTTCCGGGCCAGGTCACCGGTGGCCCCGAACAGCACGATCGCGTCGGTGTCCATCACCGGTCCCCTACCGGGCCGGGGCAGCGCTCGGCCCCGCGGCCACGTCGGCGGCCGCCTCGTGGGCGACCTCGACGATGCGCTCGAGGACGTCGGAGGTGTGCGCCAGCCCGGGGAAGAGCACCTCGTAGGCGCCGGGGGCGACCGCCACCCCGCGCTCGAGCAGGGCGTGGAACAGCGCGGCGTACAAGGCCTCGTCGGTGCCGACCGCGCCGTCGTGGTCGACGGGCACCTCGGTGCCGCAGAAGATCCCGACGAGGGTGCCCACGCGCGGCACCTGCACCATGAGGTCGGCGGCGGCGAAGGCCGAGGCCAGACCGCCGGCGAGGCAGTCGGCCCGCGACTCGATGCGCTCGTAGGCCTCGTCGTCGAGCACCTCCAGCGCGGCCAGGCCGGCGGCGGTGGCGAGCGGGTTCCCGGACAGGGTGCCCGCCTGGTAGACGGGGCCGAGGGGCGCCAGCACCTCCATCACGTCGGTCCGGCCGCCGAAGGCGCCGATGGGGAGGCCGCCGCCGATGACCTTGCCGAAGCACGTGAGGTCGGCCCGCACCCCGTACCGCTCCTGAGCCCCGCCCCGGGCCAGGCGGAAGCCGGTGATGACCTCGTCGAAGACGAGGAGGGCGCCGACCCGGTCGCACTCGGCCCGCAGCCCCTCGAGGAACCCGGGAGCGGGGGCCACGAGCCCCATGTTGGCGGCGACCGGCTCGACGATCACACAGGCCGTCCGCTCGTCGAGGGTGGGCACCACGTTGTACGGGGCGACGATGGTGTCGGCGACCTGGTGCTCGGTGACGCCGGCCGAGCCCGGCAGCCCCAGGGAGACGACACCGCTGCCACCGGCGACCAGCAGGCCGTCGCTGTGGCCGTGGTAGTTGCCGGCGAACTTCACGATGCGGGGACGCCCGGTGAAGCCGCGCGCCACACGGATGGCCGACATCGTCGCCTCCGTACCGCTCGACACCAGCCTCACCCGCTCGACCGACGGCACCCGCTCGCGGATGGCCTCGGCCAACCGGACCTCGCGCTCGGTGGGCGCGCCGTAGGACGTGCCGTCGGCGGCGGCGGTGTGCACGGCGTCGACGATCGCCGGGTGGGCGTGGCCGAGGATCACCGCGCCGTACGACTGGACCAGGTCGAGGTAGCGATTGCCCTCCACGTCCCAGACGTGCGCGCCCTCGGCCTTCTGCACGAAGTACGGGGTGCCGCCCACCGACCGGAAGGCCCGCACCGGTGAGTTCACGCCACCCGGGATCACGTCGCAGGCGCGGGCGAACAGCTCGGCGTTGGTGGTCATCGTCAGCCCTGCAGGTACTCGGCGAGCTCGGCGGCCAGGTAGGTGAGCACGATGTCGGCGCCGGCCCGCTTGACGGCGGTCACGTGCTCGACGGCGACCGCGGTGCCGTCGATCCAGCCGTTGGCGGCGGCGGCCTTGATCATCGAGTACTCGCCCGACACGTGGTACGCGGCGAGGGGGACGTCGACCTCGGCCCGGGCCCGGGCCAGCACGTCGAGGTAGGCCAGCGCCGGCTTCACCATGATCATGTCGGCCCCCTCGAGCAGATCGAGGCGGACCTCCTCGAGCGCCTCGCGGGCGTTGCGAGGGTCCTGCTGGTAGCCGCGCCGGTCGCCCCCGTCGACGATCGTGACGTCGACGGCGTCGCGGAACGGGCCGTACAGGGCGGAGGCGAACTTGGCGGCGTAGGCGAGGATCGCCGTCGAGGTGAAGCCCTCGTCGTCGAGCGCGTCACGGATGGCGGCGACCTGTCCGTCCATCATCCCGGACGGGGCGACCACGTCGACCCCGGCTTCGGCCTGGGCCACCGCGACCTGGGCGTAGAGGTCGATCGTGAGGTCGTTGTCGACCTCTCCGTCGTCGGTGAGCACCCCGCAGTGCCCGTGGTCGGTGTACTCGTCGAGGCACAGGTCGGCCATCAGCACGAGCTCGTCGCCCACCTCGTCCCGCAGCTCGCGCAGGGCCACCTGCACGATGCCGTCGGGGTCCCACGCACCGGAGCCCTCGGCGTCCTTGCGGGCCGGCACCCCGAAGAGGATCACGCCGGGCAGGCCGAGATCGGCGAGGCGACGCACCTCCTTGCGCAGTGAGTCGCGAGTGTGCTGCACGACGCCGGGGAGGGAGGCGATGGGATGGGGCTCGTCGATGCCCTCCCGCACGAAGAGCGGGGCGACGAGGTCGTCGACCGACAGCCGGGTCTCGGCCACGAGGCGGCGCAGCGCCGGGGTGCGACGGAGCCGTCGGAGGCGGCGCTGGGGGAAGGTCATCGAGCCTCAGGGTAGGGCGAAGCCCGGGCGACGGCTTGCTCCGCCGAGGCGTCGGGAGCGAGGTGCTCGACGAGGGCGGCGACGAGGCCGGGGATCGTGTGGTCGCGCGCGACGACGTCGACGTCGATGCCGTAGGAGCGGGCGGTGTCGGCGGTGACCGGCCCGATGCACGCCACGACCGGTGGGGTCTCCGTGGACCCCGTCGCCTCGACCCAGCGCTCGACGGTCGACGACGACGTGAAGGTGATCACGTCGGCGGCCGCGGCCGACGCCCGCTCGTCGTCGGTGACCTCCTCGCGCTCGGTGCGGTAGGCCTCGACCACGTCGACCTCCCATCCGAGCCGGCGGAGACCGTCGGGCAGCACGTCACGGGCGACCGCGGCGCGGGCGAGCAGCACGCGGCCACGGTCGACGGGCGCCGGGAGCGGGAAGGCCTCGAGGAGCGACTCGGCCACGAACCGGGTGGGGACGAGGTCGGCGACGAGGTGGTGGGCGGCGAGGGCGTCGGCGGTGCCCGGCCCGATGGCGGCGAGCCGCACCCCGGCCAGGTCGCGCCCGTCGCGCAATCGGGCGCAGAACCGTCGCGCACCGTTGACCGACGTGAGCACCACCCAGTCGTAGTCGGTCACCCGTCCGACGGCGGCGGCGAGGGCGGCCCCTCCGTCGGCGGGCTCGACGATGCGGATGGTCGGGACCTCGACCGGCTCGGCGCCCGCCGCCCGCAGCGCGTCCGACAACGCCGAGGCCTGCTCCCGGGCCCGGGTCACGACGACCCGACGGCCGAACAGCGGTCGGGACTCGAACCAGGCGAGGTCGAGGGCGGCGACCCGTCCGATCACGATGGTGGCCGGGGGGCCGAGCGGTTGGTCGGGAAGTTCGGCGAGGGTGGTGCGAACCGTGCGCTGGTCGGGGCGCGTGCCCCACTGCACGACGGCCGCCGGCGTGTCGGGCGCGAGGCCGCCGGCGAGCAGGCGCCGCACGATCTTCGGGAGCCGCCCGATGCCCATCAGGATGACGATCGTGCCGCCGAGCCGGGCCACCGTCTCCCAATCGAGCTCGCCGCCCTTGTCGGGGTCCTCGTGGCCGGTGATGACCGTGAACAGGGTGGACGAGTGGCGCATCGTCACCGGGATGCCGGCGTAGGCGGGGGCGGCGAGCGCCGAGCTCACGCCGGGCACCACCTCGAAGGGCACCCCGGCGTCGAGCAGCGCCTGGGCCTCTTCGCCGCCGCGGGCGAAGACGAAGGGGTCACCGCCCTTCAGCCGCACCACCTCCCGGCCGGCGCGCCCGTGCTCGACGAGCAGGGCGTCGATGTCCTCTTGGGTGGCGCCGGGCCGGCCGGGGCGCTTGCCGACGTTGATCCGCTCGGCGGCGTCGGGGGCCAGCTCGAGCAGGGAGGCCACCGACAACCGGTCGTAGACGACGAGGTCGGCGCGGGCGAGGACCTCGGCGCCGCGCCGGGTCAGCAGACCGGGGTCGCCGGGGCCGGCACCGACGAGGTAGACGGTCACAGCCGACAGCCTAGGACGGGGGCGCGCCCCGCTCCGTGGCCCCCGGCGAACACCCCCGTCGCCACCTTCGACGGGTCGCGTCTGGGCAGGTCAGAGGTGACTTTTCGATGGGTGTCATCCAAGGGTGGTCCAGCGTCGTACTAGGCGCAACAACCCCTTAATGCTAAATTCTCCCAAGGAGCTTCCCATGCGTACCCGCCCCCTCCGTTGGATGATCGCCGTGCTTGCCGCCGGTGCGCTCGTCCTGGCTGCCTGCGGCAGCGACGACGACGACTCGAGCACCAGCTCGGACACCAGCGCCGCCGCCAGCCCGACCACCACGGCCGCTTCCAGCGGCACCACGGCGATGATGGCCGAGGAGACGATCGTCGAGATCGCCGCCGGCAACGAGGACTTCTCCACGCTCGTCGCCGCCGTGACCGCGGCCGGTCTGGCCGAGACCCTGTCGGGCGAGGGTCCGTTCACCGTGTTCGCCCCGACCAACGAGGCGTTCGCCAAGATCCCCGAGGCGACCCTGACCGCGCTCCTCGAGCCGGCCAACAAGGACACCCTCACCAAGATCCTCACCTACCACGTGGTGGCGGCCGAGGTCATGGCCGCTGACGTCACACCCGGCCCCGTCACGACGGTCGAGGGCACCGACTTCACCATCGAGGTCGACGGCGACAAGGTCGTCATCGTCGACGGCATGGGCAACCGCGCCAACGTGACCGCGACCGACATCGAGGGTTCGAACGGCGTCATCCACGTGATCGACGGCGTGCTGATCCCGTCCGACGTCACGCTCCCGGCGTGACGAGCTGATCCTCACCGGTGGTGGGGCGGTCCCGACCGCTCCACCACCGCACAACCGACTCGCCGGGGCGACGAGGGCCCCGGCCCTCCCGGAGGTCAATGCCATGTCGGCGCAGTACGGGCAGCTCGACGAGTGGATGGACGCCGCCGCCTGCAAGGGGCGGACGAACCTGTTCTTCGGCATCGCCGGCGAGCGGCCCGAGCGGCGGGCCCGCCGCGAGGCCCAGGCCCGCAAGGTCTGCCAGGCCTGCCCCGTCCTCCTGCAGTGCCGGGCCTCGGCCCGTGAGCGCCGCGAGAACGGCTTCTGGGGCGGCGAGAGCGAGGAGGAGCGGGCCGCCGCCGGTTACCCGCCCCGCTCGATCAGCCGAAGGGCCGTCCAGGACGCGGCCATCCGCGCCGAAGCGAGTTGAGGCCATCGCCCGGCTCGGCCGGGCGGCGAGCAGCTCCGCGAGCCGGCGCTCTCCGGTCGGGCCGTCTCAGTGGGCCGTCTCGTTCACGGCCGCGTACGCCGCCAGCGCCCGGGCCCGGCTGGCGGACAGGTCGACGATCGGCTCGGGATAGGTGTCGCCGAGCCCGACACCGGCGGCGGCCAGCTCGAGCGGCCCCACCTCCCACGGGGCGTGCACCGCGTCGTCGTCGAGACCGCCCAGCTCGGGCACGTACCGACGCACGTAGTCGCCTGCCGGGTCGAACTTCCGGCTCTGGGTCACCGGGTTGAAGATCCGGTTGTAGGGCGAGGCGTCGGGGCCGGTGCCGGCCAACCACTGCCAGTTCCCCACGTTCTGCGGCACGTCGCCGTCGACGAGCAGATGGCGGAAGTACCGCTCACCGACCCGCCAGTCGACGAGCAGGTTCTTCACGAGGAACGAACCGCACACCATGCGGACCCGGTTGTGCATCCATCCCGTCGTGCGCAGCTGGCGCATGCCGGCGTCGACGAGCGGGTACCCGGTACGGCCCTCCTGCCAGGCGGCGATGTCGTCGGGCTGGTTGCGCCACACGATGGCGTCGTAGCGAACCTTCATGGCCCGCGACGGCAACGAAGGGATCTCGGCGAGCAGGTGCGCGTACCAGTCGCGCCAGGCGAGCTGACGGGTGAACGCCTCCCGTCCGGCCGTGCCCTCCCCCACCACTTCGAGCACCGTGCGCGCCGAGACGGTGCCGGACTTGAGGTCGGCCGACAGCTGCGACGTGCCGGGCAGGTCGGGACGGTCACGATCCACGTCGTAGCCGTCGACCACGGAGAGGAACGCCTCGAGCCGGGCCAGCGCCGCCGCCGAACCAGCCGCGTGGGGCGGGTCGGCGTCCGGGACGGGCAGAGGGTCGCCGGCGACGTCGACGACGCCGGCGTCGCCGGGTGCCGGCCATGGGTCGAGCGGAGTCCGCCGCCAGCTCCGACTGAACGGTGTGAACACCCGCGACAGCGTCCCGTTGTTCGTGAGCACCCGGCCCGGTGCGTGCACGAGGCTCCCGTGAGGCGTGTCGGGCGGTGACCCGACGACGTCGAGCACGGCGCGGGTGACCGCCGCGTCGCGACGGCTCGCGTAGGGCGTGACGTCGGCGTTCCACGCCACCGTGGTCACGCCGAGCTCGGACGCGACCCGGGGCACGGTCACCGTCGGGTCGCCGACCCTCACGTGCAGCCGTGCGCCGGTGCGCTCGGCCAGCTCGGCGTCGAGGGCAGCGACGTCGGCCAGCAACTGCCGGCGGCGGAACGGCCCGGCGCCGTCGAGCAGCACCGGATCGACCACGAACAGCGGCACCACCTCGGCGCACGACGAGGTCACGCCGGCCCACGCCGGATTGTCGTCGAGTCGGAGGTCGCGACGGAACCAGACCAGCCCGCGCCCGCGGGGGCCTCCTCCGGTCATGCGGCGAGCGGGCGGCCGAACGGCAGCTGGGGCTGCCACGACCGCAGGAACGCCTCGGCCCGCTCGCACGCGCCGAGCAGCGGGCCGCGCTCGGCGCCGAGCACCTCGGCCACGGCGTCGGTGACCCGCCGCTCGGCCTCGCGGTCGACGGCGTCGGGGGCCACCGGCGCCGCACCGGACGGGAAGGCGGCGAGCAGCGGCCCGGCGGTGGACACGAAGTCGGGCAGGACCACCACGTCGCGGCGGCGGAGGGCGGCGAGCGCCTTGGCCGTGACGGGGATCGGACCGGCGGGGACGATCACCCCGGCCTGCACCCCGGCCGCTTCCTCGTGGCCGACGACGCCCGCCTTCGACCCCACGACCAGCACGTCGACCGCGGCCCCCAGCACCGCCGACGCCGGTGCCGCCTCGCCCTCGCCCTCGACCAGCGCGGGACCACGTTCGGCCCACCCGGCGGCGAGGTCGTCGCCGAACCCGTCGGGCCGGACGAGCGTGCCTCGGGCCGTGCCCACGGCGGTGATGGTGGCACCGCGGGCCGTCAGCTCCGCCGCCAGCGCCGGTCCCGACGCGTCGAAGCCCTCGATGGCCACGGTGCGGCCCTCGAGCCCTCCGGTGGCGGTGGCCGCCGCGACCGCCACCGACAGACCGAGCAGGTGGTCACGGCGCTCCCAGACGGCCTCGCCCCGCGGATCGACGGCGCGCAGCGCGGTGAGGTCGTCCACGCCGACACCCTTGCCGGGATCGATGAGCCAGCGACCCGACGCGACCAGCGGCGTGGCCGCCTCGACGAACGCGGCGAGCGCCGTCGCCCTGTCGTCACCCTTGGCGTTCACGCCGCCCGAGGCACCCCCGACGCGCAGCTCGAAGGTGGCGCACTGGTAGGTGGCCGAACGGGCGAGCCAGGTGGCGCCGTCGACGAGGATCTTGGGGGCGAGCCGGACGATCCCCGTCGAGGTCTCGGCCTCGTCGAGATCGAACACCACGAACGCGTCGACACCATCAAGCCGTTCCGTCCTCATCCGAGCATTCTTGCATCGCCCACCGGCTCGGCCCTCGGCCGGGTCGGTGTCAGGACCCAGGATCGATCAGCTCCGGCGTGCCCGACCCTCGGCCCGCTCGAGCAGGCGGGTGAGGCGGGCACGGTTGTAGCGCTGCACCACCAGGCACGGCACGTTGGCCACGACGGCGTAGACGAGCATCACGAGGCCGAGCCACCACGGGTTCCACAGCAGGAAGACGGGGCCGGCGGCGAGCACCCACCAGTGCGTCAGCTCGGCCCGCCGCGTCTCGGCGACGAAGCGGGCCAGGTCGTCGGGCCCGGCGCCCGCCAGGCGACGCTTCGAGAAGCCACCGGCGAAGAACGCCCCCATCTCGGGCAGCCGGGCCTTCCACCGCTTGATGCGGAGGCGTCGCTCGTACACCCGACCGTCGCGCTCGAACGGCCGGAGCCGCGTCAGCCACCCGTCGCGCTCGAGGCGGGCCAGCGGCAGCCGGTGGGCGAGGTAGCCAGCGCCGACGCCGACCCCGGCCCACGCGACCACATCGACGGCGACGACGACCCCGAGCGGCCAGTCGACGACCGGGATCACGTCGATCCCCCACGTCGGGGGGACCCGGCGGCGGGACCGACCGGCACCTCACGGCCCCGCCACACGACGCGCCGGCGAACGGCCGTACGCCACACCGACCGGACGAACACGGCGACGAACACCACGGCGAGGAGCGGCGCGGCGAGCGCGGTGGCGAACCCGAAGGTGCCGAGCGGCCGGCTCATGATGCGGAGCTGGACCACGTCCAACAGGTACAGCACGCCCGCGACCGCCAACGCCGTGGGCGACCCGGCGCGCAGCGCGCCCACGGCGAGCACGAGCGGCAGGAGGGCCGCGGTCACCCAGAGCCCGATGAGCACGAGGCGACCGACGCCGACCGCCGACGCGCCGGTGGCGAAGTTCTTCGTCCAGCCCTCGAGGAGTTGGCGCAGCCCGGACGGGTACATGCGGAACGCGACGGCGCCACCACCGCCGAGCGAGTGCACGGGGATCCCCATCGCGGCCGCCCGACGGGCCAGGGCGACGTCCTCGACGACCGAGCCGCGCACCGCATCGTGGCCGCCCAGGCGGTCGTAGTCGTGACGTCCGACGAGCAGGCACGGCCCGAACGCGCCCCGCGAGCGACCGTCGCGTCGGGGACTGGCCATGCCCACCCCCATCACCGCCACGACGTTGAACACCGCGGAGAGCTGCTCGTAGGCGTGCTCCATCCTGTGGAAGGGCTGCACCGACAGCAGGCCACCGCGTCGATCGTGCTCGGCGACCAGCGCACCCACGGCGTCGGGGGCCAGGGTCACGTCGGCGTCGAGGAACAGCAGGCGCTCGGCGTCGGCGCGGGCCACCCCCTGGGCACACGCCCAGGTCTTGCCCGTCCACCCCTCCGGCAGCGCGGCCCCCTCCACCAGCGTGACCGACGGTCGTGACCCGGCGATGCGGGACGTGCCGTCGGCCGAGCCGTCGTCGACCACGATCACCTGACGCGGCGCGACGTGCTGGGCGGCGAGCGAGTCGAGCAGCGAGGGGAGGGCCCGCTCCTCGTTCCGGGCCGGCACGACGACGGCGACGTCGACCGGTGCCGCCGCCAGCGCGCCTCCCTCGGCCCGCGCCCCCGGGCGGGGCGATCGAGCGTCGGGACCCGCCACAGCAGCCACCAGCCCACCAGCCATCCGGCCAGGCCGATCACGACGCCGAGGTCCACGCCTTCAGCATGGCCGCCGGGACCCCGTCGCGCCCGGTTCGGGGCTCTGGGTCACGGCGACGGTGCCACGGCGCTCCCGGCTCGGGGCCACAATGTGGCCATGGACCTGATCGACGTGGTCATCGAGATCCCGAGGGGCAGCCGCAACAAGTACGAGATGGACCACGAGACGGGTCGGATCCACCTCGACCGTCGGCTCTTCTCGGCCACCGTCTACCCGACGGAGTACGGCTTCGTCCCCGACAGCCTGGCCGAGGACGGCGATCCCCTCGACGTCCTCGTCCTCACCGAGGACCCGACGTTCCCGGGCTGCTGGGTGACGGCGCGGCCCGTGGGCGTGATGTGGATGGCCGACGAGAAGGGCCCCGACGCCAAGATCATCTGCGTGGAGCCCAACGAACCCCGGTTCCGGGACATGACCGAGCTGACCGACCTCAGCCCGGAGCTCCTGGCCGAGATCCGCCACTTCTTCACGATCTACAAGGACCTCGAACCCGACAAGCACTCCTACCCGGGTGAGTTCGAGGGCCGGGAGGCCGCGTGGGCCGAGATCGAGGCATCGCGCGCCCGCTACGTCCCACCGTCCAGCGACCACGGGTGAGCGGGCAGGTGACCGCGCCGACCGAGGTGGTGGTGATCGGCGCCGGCATCGTCGGGCTGGCCACCGCCCGCGCGCTGCAGTCCGGCGGCGCTCACGTCGTCGTGCTCGACAAGGAGCGCTCGGTCGGGGCCCACCAGAGCGGGCACAACTCCGGCGTGATCCACTCGGGCGTCTACTACCGGCCGGGGAGCGAGAAGGCCCGGCTGTGCGTCGAGGGTCGGCGCCTCCTCGAGGCCTTCTGCGACGAACGGGGCATACCCCGCCGCCGGGACGGCAAGGTGATCGTCGCCCGCGCCGTCGACGAGCTCGAGCGGCTGCAGGAGCTGGAGGTGCGGGGCCGGGCCAACGGGCTCGCCGTGCGGTTCATCGGCCGCCGCGAGCTGGCCGAGCTCGAGCCCCACGTGGAGGCCGCCGCCGCCCTCCACGTGCCCGAGACCGGGGTCGTCGACTTCGCCGCCGTCACCGCCACGTTGGCCGACGACCTGGTGTCGGCCGGGGGTGAGCTCGACCTCGGGGCCGAGGTCGTGGCCATCGAGGCGGGGGTCGACCGGGTCACCGTGCACACGACGACCGGGGCCCGACGCGGCACCGTCGTGGTCAACTGCGCCGGCCTGCAGAGCGACCGCATCGCTCGCCTGGCCGGTGAGCACCCCGACGTGCGCATCGTTCCGTTCCGGGGCGAGTACCACGAGCTGGTTCCCAGCCGGGAGCACCTCGTGCGCGCCCTCGTGTACCCGGTGCCCGATCCCCGGTTCCCGTTCCTCGGCGTCCACCTCACCCGGGGGGTCGACGGTCGGGTCCACGCCGGACCCAACGCCCTGTTGGCGTTGGCCCGCGAGGGCTACGGCTGGACGCGCGTCGACCCGGGCGACGTGCGGGCCATGGCCACCGACACGGCCCTGTGGCGGCTCGCCGGTCGCTACGGAGGCACCGGGGCCGCCGAGGTCGCCCGCTCCATCAGCCGCCGGCTGCTCGTCCGCGACCTCCGGCACCTGGTGCCCGCCATCGGACCCGGCGACCTCGTGGCCGGAGGCAGCGGCGTGCGGGCCCAGGCGGTCACCGCCGATGGCCGCCTGCTCGACGACTTCGCCATCATCACCGGTCCCCGGGCCGTGCACGTCCTCAACGCCCCGTCGCCGGCGGCCACCGCGTCGTTGGCCATCGGGCGGCGGATCGCCGCCTTGGTCGCCGACGGACCCTGCTAGAACGCCGCCCATGTCCGCACACGGTGGCCGGAAGGCGATCCTCGCCGCACTGGTCGCGAACGTCGGCATCGCCATCGCCAAATTCGTCGGCTTCCTGTTCACGGGAGCCTCGTCGCTGCTGGCCGAGAGCATCCACTCCGCCGCCGACAGCGGCAACCAGGTGCTCCTCCTGCTGGGCGGGAAGCGGGCCAGCCGCCCCGCCGACGACGCTCACCAGTTCGGCTACTCGCGCGAGCGCTACTTCTGGTCGTTCGTCGTGGCCATCGTCCTGTTCGTGCTCGGCGGCGTCTTCTCGCTCTACGAGGGCATCGAGAAGCTCCTCCACCCCCACGAGCTCACCGACCCGATCTGGGCGGTCGGCATCCTCGTCGTCGCCATCGGTCTCGAGTCGTACTCGTTCCGGACGGCGATCAACGAGTCGAACCCCCTGCGTCGCGGCGCGAGCTGGCCGGCGTTCATCCGTCACACGAAGTCGCCCGAGCTCCCCGTGGTGCTCCTCGAGGACTTCGGCGCCCTCGTCGGCCTGGTCATCGCCCTCGCCGCCATCGGCACGGCGGCGATCACCGGGGAGTCGGTCTACGACGGCATGGGCACCGTCGCCATCGGCGTGCTGCTGCTCGTGATCGCCGTCGTGCTGGCCATCGAGATGAAGAGCCTGCTCATCGGAGAGGCGGCCAGCCCCGCGGACGAGGCCCACATCAGGGAGGCGATCGAGGGGGCCGGCCCGGTCCGTCGGCTCATCAACCTCCGCACGGAGCACCTGGGGCCCGACGACCTGCTGGTCGCGGCCAAGGTCGAGTTCGACGACCAGCTCACCGTCCGCCAGCTCGCCCACGCCATCGACGAGGTCGAGGAAGGCGTGCGGACCGCCGTCCCCGCCGTGCGGCGCGTCTTCGTGGAACCCGACATCCATCGGGCGGGCGGGCACGGGTCGCCGACGACGACGCCCGTCGAGCCGCGCTGACGGCGGCCCACGGACCCGAACGGCGGCTCCAGGACCCGGGCGGCGCCTTCAGGACCCGGGCGGCGACCGCCGGGGGCGGGGCGGCGACCGCCGGGTGCGGGGCGGTGACCGCGCCGGGCGCTACCGTCGCACCCGTGGCCGGTGACGATCGCGTCCGGGAGCAGCTGCAGGCGCTGGGTCAGTACATCCGCAGTCAGCGGGAACAGGCCCAGCTGTCGCTCCGCGACCTGGCCGAGAAGGCCAACGTGTCCAACCCGTACCTGAGCCAGATCGAACGTGGCCTGCACGAGCCCTCGGTGCGGGTGCTGAAGGCGATCTCGGGTGCCCTCAACGTGTCCATGGAGACGCTGCTGGCCCGGGCCGGGGTGCTCTCCGACGAGCCGGACGACGGCGTGGGCACCGAGCAGGCGATCCTCGCCGACGCTGGCCTCACCGAGGACCAGCGCAGCTCCCTGCTCGCCGTCTACCGCAGCTACCTCGACGCCAACCAGCGCGCCTGAGCTCGGCCCCGGAGGGCCAGGGAGCGCAGCGACGTGGGAGCCGACGTCCCGAACCGGTTGCGGGTTCGGCGGTCGGCCGGCCCGGTGCAGGCAACCGGTTCGAGATCGACCGGAGCCGGGGCGAGGGCGAGGCGCCACGAGCGCTGTGACCGATGACATGCGAGATTTTTCTAGCAAGTGGTTGACGTTGTGAGCATTGCTTGGTTTCCTGAGCACACATCGCCATCGCCCCACCCCCCTTCGGAGGCTGCCATGACCGTCATCGATCGTCTCGAGACCGCCCAGACCCGCGTCCTCGACGCCTACACCTCGGCCCAGGAGCCCATCGCCGGCGCCGTCACCAAGGTCGTCGAGCTCGTCGAGGAGCGCATCCCGCAGCTCCCGACCGAGCGCATCGGCGAGTTCGTGCCCACCGCCCGTGAGCTGGCCGACAACCAGTTCGCCTTCGCCGGCAAGATGCTCGACGCCACCCACGAACTGGTCGGCGCAGTCCTCGACGCCGCCGAGCCCGTCACCACCAAGGTCGTGAAGCCGGCCCCGAGCAAGGCGGCCAAGACCGTGAAGAAGGTCGCCGACGACATCAAGGCCGCCTGAGCCACCTCGCCTCGGCCCCGCCCCCGATGGCGGACGGCCGACACCTTCTGCACCCTCGGTCCCCCTCGTGAGGTGCGGAGCAGACCTCCCGGCATCCCCCCTGCCCCGAGGTCTCCCAGGAGGGCCCTCACGGGCCCTCCTGGTCGTTTTCCGGTGATCAGGCCGGCTCGGCGGCCGGTCGGCGGGCGAGGGCGGCGGCGAAGACCGACCGCCAGCCGTGGGCGTCGATGCCGAGCTCGGCCAGCATCTGCTCGGTGGCCTGCAAGGCGAGCTCGGCCGACGAGAGGTCGAGCGCGTCGAGGGCCAGCGCCTCGGCCAGGCGGACCAAGGCCCGGATCACACGGTCCTCGGTGGCGTCGAGGGAAGTCACGAGGTCGGCGAAGCGGACGATCGCCTCCTCGTCGCCGGCCCGGGCCATCACCAGCGCAGCGGCGATGGCCGCCGTCGCCCCGTCGAGGTAGGTCGACCGCGGCGCGGCCGCGACCTGCTGCTCGAGCGCCAGCACCTCGTCGGTGGCCCCGGCCGCGGCCAGCGTGATGGCGAGGGCGCTGGCCGCAAAGGGCGACAGGGCCCGGTGGGCGCCGTCGCGATCCGTCGTCAGGAGGGCCCTGGCGGCGTCGACCTCGCCGAGCTGGGCGAGGGCCAGGGCCTCGGCCGCCACCCGCTCCGAGACCCCGATCGAGTCCTCGCCCGCCTCGGCCCGGCCGAGCCCTTCCAGCGCGGCCAGCGCGCCCTCGGGCTCTCCGATCTGGGCGAGGGAGCAGGCCAGGCCGAGTGACATCGCACCCCACAGCTCGGGCGCGACCGATGCGTCGTCCTCGCCGGCGAGGGTCTCGCGCAGCAGGGTCAGCCCGGCGTGCACCTCACCCGACGTCACGAGGGCCCGGCCGAAGGTGCTCACCGCCTGGGCGGTGCCGAACGCGTCCTCGATGGTGCGGAACACGTCGAGCGCCTCCCGCGCCGACGGGACGGCCTGGGCGGCGCGGCCGGACCACAGGCGGACGCCCGCCGTGAGCAGGAGCATCATCCCCTCGCCCCAACGGTCGCCGCGCTCCCGACCCTCGCGCAGCACCCGTTCGCCGAGCTCCTCGGCCTCGGCCAGGCGGCCCTGGTGGTAGCGCACGAACCCGAGCAGGCCGAGCGCCCACGACGTGCCCCCGCTGTCGCCCAGCTCCCGGAACGTGTCGGCCGAGGCGGTGATGCGGGCCTCGGCCTCGTCGGTGCGTCCTTCGACGTAGGAGATCCACGCCAGGTTCTGCAGCGCCCACGCCTCGCCCCTCACGTCGCCCAGCTCGCGGTACCGGGCCAGGCCCTGGTCGATCGACGCCTCGGCGGCGGTGAACTCGCCCATGAAGATCTGCGACATGCCGGCGAAGCGCAACGCCTCGGCCTCGCCGGCGGCGTCGCCACGGGCCCGGAAGCGGGAGGCGGCGTCGAGCAGCGTGGCCGTCGACGTCGTGAAGTCGCCCCGCTTCTGGTCGAGGTCGCCCAGCACGACCTGTCCGGCGAGCACGAGGTCGTCGGCACCGAGCGCCTCCGCCTCGGCCCGGGCGCCGGCCAGGTGGGCGCGGGCGGCGTCGAGGCGCCGCAGGCCGGTCTCGGCGCGGGCCAGGCCGAGCAACACCCGCACCCGTCGCTCGCCGGGCTCGTCGGCCAGCAGCACGAGGGCCTGGGCGAACAACCGCTCGGCGACGAGGAGCACCTGGGCCACCTCGGCCCGGCGCGCCGCCTCCTCGATCCAGTCGAGGGCGGCGGACCGCACGTCACCGGGCACGCCGTCGACGGCGCCGATGTCGACGACCAGCTCGGCGGTGGCGGCGTAGTGGTGGGCGATGACGTCGACGAGCCGCTCCGACGCCTCCTCGCGCCGGGCCACGTGGTGCTCGAGGAACGTGGCAATGCCGTGGTGGCGGCGGGCCCGGTCGGCCTTGGTGAGGGTGCCGTACGAGACCTCACGGATGAGGTCGGACCGGAACGACCACCGGTTGCCGTCGATCCTGAGGATCTCGCGGTCGACCAGGCCCTCGAGCACCGGGAGCAGGTCGCGGACGCCACGCATCTCCTCGGCCATGCGTTCGAGGGCCTCGACCGGTCCGCGGCGGCCCCACACCGCGGCGTCCTGCACGGTCGCCCGACCGACGGCGTCGAGCCCGTCGATGCGCGCCGCCACCAGCCCGCGAAGGGTGTCGGGGAGCTCGGCGCCGGCGGCGGCCGCGGTCGTCCGCCCGGCGCCCTCGCCCTCGGCGACCAGGGCGACCAGCTCCTCGAGGAAGAACGGGTTGCCGCCACTGCGGTCGAGCAGCGCGGTGCGCATCTCGTCGTCGAGCAGTTCGTCGGTCAGCGACTCGAGCAGCGTGGCGGAGGCGCCACGGTCGAGCGGATCCAGGTTGACGAGGATGCTGTTGTGTCGACCGGTGGGCATCGTCCACCGATCCTGCAGTTCCGGCCGGGCGGTGGCGATGATCACCACGCGGGCGCGGCTCAACCGCTCGATCAGCACGTCGATCATCTCGAGCACCACGTCGTCGGCCCAGTGCAGGTCGGACAGCACCACCACGACCGGCCGGCCGAGGGCGGTGCCCTCGATGAAGGCGAGGACCGAACGCGTCGCCTCCTCCCGGGCGCGTTGGGGATCGATCTCGCGGAGCGGGCCCTCGTAGCCCATCAGGTACAGCAGGCCCTGCACGATGCGGTACACCTCGTCGGAGTCGGCCGGCAGATCGACCGACAGGGCCACGACCTCGGTGCACAGCTCGAGGGCGATGCTCAACGGATCGTCGGTGCTCACACCGCAGGCGTCGCGCAGCGCCTCGGCGACCGGCCACCAGACGTTGGCCTCGCCGTAGGGGACGCAGCGTCCCTCGAGCACGGCGCACCGCTGATCGCGCCGTGCCCGCTCGGCCACCTCCTCGGCCAACCGCGACTTGCCGACCCCCGCCTCACCGAGCAGCAGGACGAGGTGGGCGCGGGCCCGCTCGAACGCGACGTCGATCCCGTGGCTCAGGATCCCGAGCTCCGGGTCGCGACCCACGAACGGTGTCTGCAGACGGCGGGGCCGGTACCCCGGGGGCAACAGCGTGGCCCGGGCGATCCAGGCGTCGACGGTCTCCTCCCGGCCCTTCACCCCGAGCGATCCGAGCGCTTCGTAGTCGACGACCTCCCGCGTGGCCGCGTAGGTCGCCGGACCGACCACCACCGATCCCGGCTCGGCCGCCTTCTGGAGTCGGTCGGCGGTGTTCACCACGTCGCCCATGGCCGTGTAGGACGCACCTGCCCGCAACGAGCCGACCAGCACCTCGCCGGTGTTGACGCCGACGCGGAGCTGCACCTCGGCGCCCGTCTCCTTGCAGAACGCGAGCAACCGGTCCTGCATGCGCAGCCCGGCTCGCACGGCTCGCTCGGCGTCGTCCTCGTGGGCGAGCGGCGCGCCGAACAGGGCGACGATGGCGTCACCGATGATGTTGTCGACCCGCCCCCCGAACGCGGTGACCTCCTCGCTCAGCTGCTCGAAGCACGCGTCGACGAAGTTCTTCAGCTGCTCGGGGTCGCGGCCCTCGGCGATGGAGGTGAAGCCCACCAGGTCGGCGAAGAGCACGGTCACGACCCGACGCTCGTCGCCCCGGCCGACCATCTGGTGGCCGCACGCCGAGCAGTACCTCGCCCCGTCGGCCACCACCGCCCCGCAGGTGGGACACGTCATGACCGCAGGGTAGTGCGGCCCACCCCCGGGGCGATCGGGTTCCGGTGGCCGATTCGCCGTCGCCCGAGCCCTTCGCGCCGCCCCTCCGGCCCACGATTCCGCGACGGGGAGCCGCTAGCCTCCGGCCCGTGACCCTCACCGACGCCACCCCGCCGCCGCCACCCCCACCGCCCGCCGGTGACGCCGCCGCACGCGCCATCGACGCGGTGAAGGTGTACGGCCAGGGCGAGACCGAGGTGAGGGCCCTCGACGGCGTCACCGTCGAGTTCGAGCGCAGTCGGTTCACCGCCATCATGGGTCCGTCGGGGTCGGGCAAGTCGACGCTCATGCACTGCATCGCCGGTCTCGACACGCTCACGTCGGGCCAGGTCTTCATCGGTGGCGTCGACCTCGGGCGGTTGAGCGAGAAGGAGCTCACCCAGCTCCGGCGCGACACCGTCGGCTTCGTCTTCCAGGCGTTCAACCTGGTCCCCACGCTCACCGCCGCCGAGAACATCACGCTGCCCATGGACCTCGCCGGCCGCAAGCCCGATGCCGCGTGGTTCGACACCGTCATCGGCACGGTCGGCCTCGCCGACCGGCTCCGGCACCGTCCGAGCGAGCTGTCCGGTGGCCAGCAGCAGCGGGTCGCGGTGGCCCGGGCCCTGGCCAGCCGGCCACAGATCATCTTCGCCGACGAGCCGACCGGGAACCTCGACTCGAAGTCGGGAGGCGAGATCCTGACGTTCATGCGCAGGGCGGTCGACGAGTTCGACCAGACGATCGTGATGGTCACCCACGACGCCACCTCCGCCAGCTTCGCCGACCGGATCGTGTTCCTGGCCGACGGCCGCATCGTCGACGAGATGCACGACCCCACCGCCGAGGCCGTGCTCGACCAGATCAAGCACTTCGGCGAGTAGGCGGCGGAGCACCGGCGTGGCCTACGACCCGGCGGACCTCCCCGACGGGGTGCTCGCCTTCCTGCGCGAGCGGCACCTGGCGACGCTCACGACGCTGAGAGGAGATGGCACGCCCCACGTGGTCGCCGTGGGGTTCACCTGGGACGACGACGCCCGAATGGCGCGGGTGATCACGTTCGCGTCGAGCCGCAAGGCCCGGAACGTCGTCGAGCGACCTGGGGGGCCGGCGGCCGTGTGCCAGGTCGACGGCGGTCGCTGGCTGACCCTCGAGGGCGCCGCCACCGTCACCCACGACGCCGACGCGGTCGCCGACGCGGTGCACCGCTACGCCGAGCGGTACCGGCTGCCCGGCGACCGGGAGGACCGGGTCGCCATCGAGATCGCGGTCCGCCGCGTGATGGGTCGGGCGTGAGCGACCACGCCGAGTCGCCGCCCGTCCGCCGAGTCGCCGTCGTCGTCGTCGACGAGGCGCATCGTCGCGACGCCGAGGTCGGTCTCACCGGGGCCGGGATGGTGCTCGAGGACCTGCCCACCGGTCACCGACCCGACGGGGCCGTGGCCGACGGGCTGGTGGACACCCTCGTCGACCGGGTCCCCGACGTCGTGGTGCTCGGCTCCGACCTCGGCGAGCACCTGATCCCGATCGTGGCCGCCCTCGTCGACCGGGCACCGGCCATCCGCCTCCTGGCCGTCGTCAGGGTGGGTGACGAGCCGCTCATCGACCGTGCCGTCGTCGCGGGGGTCGCCTCGGTGGTGCCCGCGGGGGCCGACGGGGCGGCGCTGGCCGAGGCTGTCGAGCGCACGGCCCGCGGTGAGGCGCCGCTCACCGCGGCGGCGGCCGCGGCCGTCCTCCGGGGCTATCGCACGCTGCACCAGGAGCCCGACCGCCTCCTCGTCGACGCGCCGGCGCTCACCCCCACCGAGCTCGAGGTGCTCCGCCGACTCGCCACCGGGGCCACGCCCGATCAGGTCGCCGAGCTCCACCAGGTCACGCCGCGCATGGTGCTGGTGTCGTCGGCGTCGGCGGTGGCCAAGCTGCAGCGCGCCCACCTCGACGACGCACGCGCCCGCCGACGCCGCTGACCGAGGCGGGCGGGAGACGTCTTCGACCGCACCCACCCGTCCCTGCTCTGGGCGGTGGGACTCCCGGTACGCGACCGTCGACCGGCTGGCCACGACCTACGAGATCGACACCGGCCGGGCCCGCCTCTCGCTCGACTTCGCGACCGCGACCCGCCGCACGAGCTGATCGGCGACGTGCTCGACGCCGTCAGCAAGACGGCCCTCGTGGAGACCCTCGCCGCCGGACCGCGCCCCGTCGTCGTCGGCCAGGCGCTCTCCGCGCTGCACCCGGTGCGGTCGGTGCTCGTCACCGTGCGCCCGGGCGTCGGCCGGGGTGACGTGGTGCTGCGCATGGTCGAGGCGTCGGGGGGCACCGTGCTGCGACTCGGCCCCCTCGGCCCCGACGACACCGTTGCGCTGGTGGCTCGGGCCAACCCCGAGCTGGTGGATCCCGAACGACGACGGGTCGCAGCCGTGTCGGCGGGCGGCGAGCTCGGCGCCGAGCTCGAGGCCGCCCGGAACCTGATCGGCGTGCAGATCGGGCTCGGTCGTCATGCCGAGGCCCGGGCGCTGCTCGAACGGTCGATCGAGCGGGCCCGAGCCGAGGGCGCGGAGCGGTGGGTGATCGAGCTGCGGACCCTCGACGTGCTGAGCCGGTTCTACGACGGCGGCGACCAGGACGATGCCATCGACTGGCTCTCGTGGGTGCGCACCTCACCCGCGCGCCTCGAGACGCGAGCGACGGCGACGTCGACCCTCGCCGCCGCGCTGGCCGACCGAGGGTTCGCCGACCGCAGCGCGGCGGTGCTGACCGACTGGGTCGATCCCGAGCGGGTCCCCGGCTACGAGCCCATGGTCGCCGCGATCCTGCTGTGGGGCGCCGCCCAGCGGGCGTGGATCATCGGTGATCTGAGCGACACCATCCGGCTGGGGCGGTGGGCGACCGAGCTGCTCGGCCACGGGTTCCCGACCCTCGCCGGCACGCAGGTGGTGTGGCGATGGGCCGAGTACGAGCGCGGCCTGCCCCTCACCGCCCCATCGCCCGCAGGTGCGCTGCTCGACGCCGCCGAGCGCGAGGCCGAGGGCATCGGCCTGCTGGCCGACGGCGACCACACCGCCGCGGCCGAGGTGCTGCTGGGGGCGGCGAGGGCGTGGCAGCCCATCCTGTGGCGGTGCACCCTGCGCGCCCGATGGGGCGCCGGCCACGCGCTGGCCCTCGCCGGCGATCCGGCGGCGGAGACGGTGCTGCGGGCCGTCGACGACGAGCTCGACCGCTCGCACTGTCCCGCCCGGGTGGAGGCCGCCGCCGCGCTCGGGCTGACCATCCGCTGAGCTCCGTCCCCGCGCCGTCACCATGCGCGGTTGGCAGGAATTGGGGATGCGCCCGACACCCGTCGCGCCCACGATGCGGATGGGTTGACGACCTGGGCGGCAGGGAACGAGCGCACGGCTTCGAGGCCGTGCGAGGTCGCCCGGGGCGCGCGACGGATCGTTGTTCATGGCTCGGACGACGACTGGCGGGGTCACCCGGGGCGATCCTCCGGGTGACCCGGTCCAGCAGGCTCCGGCCCACCGGCTGAGAACGGTCCGGTCGGACCGCCGCCGATCCGACCGTCGCTTCGTCCTCGACGGGTTCGACCGCGCTCACGTCGCAGGCCTTCCTCGCACTCGGACACTCACGTCGGAGGCCGTCGATCGCACCCGGACACCACCGGGACGCGACCGCCCGGTGGGACGCTGCGATCGACAAGGAATGCCGGAGGAGGTGGGAGAGATGACGAAGTTCCTGAAGATTCTTCTCGGCCTCGTTGCGGTCCTGGCACTGGCGTCCACCGGTGTCGCAGTGGCGCAGGACACGAGCTGCGCGCCGGATGACCCTCAGTGCATGTGCGCCGCGGCCGGCGGGAACTGGGATGAGGCAACCCAGACCTGCTTCAACGTGGTGTGCGGGTTCGATGACGAGGCGGCCCCGATCTGCGACTGGATGTCGGCGCAGGACCCGACCGGTCCCGGCCAGCCGGTGCAGCCTGCACCGGACACGGGACCGGCAGCCGGAGCGGCCCCTTCGACCGCTGCACCGGCCGCCCGAGCGGCCCCTGACCAGCAGCCCCAGTTCACCGGCTGATGGCGGGCGAGGTGCTCCGCGACGCGAGTCGTGGAGCACCTCCTCACCACTCGGCGGCGCTCAGCCCCCGAGGGCGTCGTGGAGGAGCGCAACGGTTTCGTCGAGATCGAGCCGACGACCGGCCTCGACGGCCTCGTCGAAGGACGCGCCGAGCGCCCGTCGAGCTGGCTCCAGCTCCTCGTCGTAGCGCCGGAGGAACAACGGCCAGGGCGGGATGAGCGTGCTCGCCGCCCCCCACAGCCGTGCCGCCCGGACGGGATCGTCGGCCGCGATCGTGGTCGCGGCGCCTTGGACGGCGATGCCGAACTGGGACAGGTTCCCTGTCTCCCAGGCCAGCTCGGCGCCCCGGAGCATCAGCTGGTGCGACCGCCCGATCTGACCCCGCCCCGCCGCGACGATTCCCAGCGCCACCAGGGCGATCTGCTCGTAGACGACGTCGTTCACGGCACGGCTGTGGCCGATCTCGGCGATCGCCGCCCGCTCGACCCCGGCGAGGTCGCCCTCCGCGTACGCGACGAACACCCGGTCCATGGCCAGGTGGGCGAGACCGAGCCGATCCCCCTCGGCGTCGAGCGTCGCCTCCGCCTCGTCGAGCAGGTCTTGCACCCAAGGCTCGGCCCGGTCGGCGAGGAGGATCGCCTGAGCCATCGTGATCTGCGCCCACGCCCGCTGGTGCTCGTCGCCCACGTCGCCGAGCAGCTCGATCGCCCGCCGGTAGAGGGGTAGGGCTCGCTCGGTGTCTCCCGTCCCGAGCAGGATCATGTGGGCCTCGTCGCGCAGGGCGTGCGCCACGCCGGCCTGGTCGCCGGCCCGTTCGAAGTCCCGCTGGGCCGCATGGCAGGCGGCCATCGCCGCCGTCGGCTCCCCTGCGAGGAAGGTCGGCCACGTCAGCCGTTGCTCCACGGTCGCCCGCAGCCCGGGCGGCGCGTCGGCGGCGCGCTCGAGCAGCTGCCCCAGCACCCGGCGGCAGGTGGGCAGGTCGCCTCGCACGTACCAGGCCCAGCCGACCGCTCCTGCGAAGGCCAGGGCGGCGGTGGTGTCGTCCTCGGCGAGGTACCAGGCGATCGCGGCGCGAAGATTGTGGTCCTCGAGCGCGAGCGTCTCCATCCAGGTCGCCGCGTCGGGGCCCTCGACCCGGGGGCCGGCGTCGATCGCCAGGGCAAGGTAGTGGGCGGCATGTCGGCCCTGCGCACGGTGGCGGGCGGATGCGTCGAGGTGCGACAGGGCGTAGGCCCTCACGAGCTCGAGCAGCCGGAACCGGCGACGGCCGGCGTCGTCTGAGGTCACGATCACCAACGATGCGTCCACGAGGTGTCGCAGCCGATCGGTCACCGATGTCTCCGGCCCGTCCGCGTCCACCGCGCCGGCGGCGGGAAGGTCGAAGTCCCCCGGGAACACGGCGAGCGCGTCGAAGAGACGACGGGACGGATCGTCCAGGAGCCGGTAGCTCCCGTCGAACGTGGCGCGCGTGCTGCGGTGGCGCTCGTCGATGTCGGGGCCCTCGAGGGCGACGAGCCAGCCGGGATCGGTGGTCTGGGCCCGGACCTCGCACGGGGTGAGCACCGAGCACCTCGCGGCCAAGAGCTCGATGGCGAGAGGGAGGCCGTCGACGATCCGACACAGGTCGACGACGCACGCGAGGTCTCCGGGGGAATCGAGCGTCACGCCTTGGGCGGCGGCGCGCTCGACGAACAGCCGGACCGCGTCGGCGTCGCGAGGATCGGTGGCTTCGCCCGGTGGGACGGCGAGCGGCTCGACGGCGACGCGGTACTCGCCCGGGACCTCGAGCGGGACCCGACTGGTGGCGAGCACGGTGACCGTCGGACCGGCCTCCAGCAGCTTGCGGGCCAGACGCGCCACCGCGTCGACGACGTGCTCGCAGTTGTCGAGCACGACGAGCAGGGTGCGAGCCCGCACGTGGGCGGTGACGGCGTCGGCGACGGCGACACCCGGCGCGGGGACGACTCCCAGGGACGCGGCGAGGCGATCGACCACGGCGTCCCCGGCCTGGATGCTCGCCAGGTCCACCCACCACACGCCGTCGGCCACCCCGGGGAGCATCCGCCGGCCCACCTCGATCGCCAGCCGGCTCTTGCCCACGCCGCCCGCGCCGAGCAGGGTGACGAGCCGGTGGGCGCCGAGCTCCTTGGTCACCCGGCGGATCTCTTCCTCCCGCCCGACGAACGAGCTGACGGGTGCGGGGATGCGGTGTCGGGGTGACGGCGGCACGACGTCGAGGTCGGGATCGTGGACGAGGATGCGGCACTCCAGCTCCTGGAGCGTGTCGGAGGGCTCCAGGCCGAGCTCGTCACGCAGGATGCCGCGCAGCTGCTGGTACGCGTCGAGGGCCTCCGCCTGGCGGTCGGACCGGTACAGGGCGAGCATCAGATCGGCCCAGAGGTGCTCGCGCAGCGGCGCGTCGGCGACGAGCCGGCGCAGCTCCGGCAGCACCTCCCGGTGGCGCCCGAGCGCGAGCTCCGCGTCGACGCGGCCCTCGACCGCTGCGGCGTGCAGCTCCGCGAGTCGCGCCGCATGGCCCTGCCGCACCGTGCCGTCGGCCAGATCGAGGAGCGGCTCGCCCCGCCACAGCTCGAGCGCCTCGGTGTACCGCTCGACGGCCGCGGCGGGGTCGTGGTCGTGCATCTCGCCCGCGTGCAGCAGCACCTCGAACGTAGCGAGGTCGACGTCCTCCGGCGGGAGGTCGAGCTCGTAGCCGGCGGTGGTCGTGACGACCGCCTCGGCCCCGAGGATGCGCCGCAGCGCGGAGACATGGCCCTGGAGCGTCTTGGCCGCGCTCCTCGGCGGATCCTCCCCCCAGATCGCGCCGACGAGCTCGTCGGTGGCGACCGGTCGACCGCGATGCAGCGCCAGCGCGGTCAGCAGGGCGCGCACCTTGGCCACATCGATGGCGATCGCCCCGTCCCCGCTCTCGACCTCGACCGGACCCAGCACCCGAACCCGCACCGCACGACCCTACCCATCGGCCCTGAGCCCCGGTGGCGGACCAGTGTCGGGTGCGACTCGTCCCTGGGCGGCGACCGCGGTCGTGACCAGCTCGACCGAACGACGCAGGTCCTCGCTGTCGGCCTGGGTGAGACCGTCATGGGTGGCGAGCGGAGGGTCCAGCAGCGATGGCCCGGTAGCCGGCGGCCATGAGGGCGTCGTACACCGCGACCGAGCCCTCGGGTGTGGCGAACCCCACTGCTCCCGCCGGGGCAGGAGCGATCCACGTCGCCAGTCCCGGGTTGCCTCGAGCGGTGATCAGCAGCTTCGGGTCCAGGCCGTCCAACTGCTCGTCCGTGGCCGCTCGCCGGGCCAGCGCCGGGGTCATCGAGGCCACGAGGCGGATGTCGGACCCGCCGGCGAGCGTGACCACGGCGTCGGGCACCACATCGGCGGTCGTGGCCTCGGCGGCGCAGTCGACGAGGGGGCGGCCAGCAGGGGTGAATCGAGCCCGTAGGCGAGGGTGGGGAGGGCGCCCGCCGAGTGACCGACCAAGACGAGCCGGTCGGGGTCACCCCCGTGGTCGGCGGCCGTCTCGGCGGCCACCTGAAGTGCGCAGGTCGTGGTCCCGATTGCGTCGTCGGGGGTGGTGGCCGTGTTACGAGGCGTTGACGACCACGGGGCCCTGCTCCGCCACTGCCTCAGCCAGGGGCGACAGGTCCTCGCGCATCGTGGACGGGGCGCTCATCTCCGGCGCCAGCCCGTGGAAGAGCACCACGACGGGCGAGCCCGCACCCTCGGTCGGTGCGTACACGTCGGCGCTGGTCGTGCTGGTGACCGGCACGACGGAGATCGTCTCGACCGCGACCGGGAGCTCGACCGACGGGGCGGTGGGGGCGCCGGCGACGCGGTGCTCGCCCCCGTCGCCGGCGCAACCGGCCGACGCCAGGGCGAGCACCGCGCACGCCGTCACCGTCCCGACGCTCCTCATCGGACGGAGCGATCCGGGCGTTCGACCGTCAGCCGGTGAAGCTGGGCTGGGCCGAGGCGGTCGTGGCCGCTGCCGTCGGCGGGGGGCTCGTCGGCGCCGGCGTCGCCGGGGTGGTGCAGGTGCCCACGGCGATGGTCTGGGGGATGATCACCAGCGGGGAGGTCGTCGGCTCGGGCGACGCCGTCGGCTGGCCGCCCACCGCGTAGCCGATCGAGGCGACACCGTCCGGCACCGGGAAGTCGAAGGCCAGGGCCGGATCGGGCGGGCCGTCGACGACGTAGACCTCGATGCCGTACGTGCCCACCGGCAACGGCCCCGAGATCTGCTCACCGTACGAGATCGTGCCGACGCTCACGCCGAGATCGGTGTTGACGACGTCGACGGTGGGGGCGTTGGCCGCGTGCACGGCGACGGCCCGGCCGGTGCCGGCGTCGACGCAGGACACGTCCAGGGGGACGGGCAGCAGCTCGGGGACGAACTGCTCGCCGTTGGCCGTGGCCACGAGCGCGACCGCGGCACCCCCGGGCGTCACCGTCTGGTCGATGAGCAGGTCCTCCTGGGGATCGGCGCAATCGACCGGGTTCGGGTCCTCGGCGCCGTTCACGTAGACCTGCACGGGCACCGACTGACCCGACGGAAGGGCGAGCGGCCCGGCGACCTCGCCGAACTGGAAGTCGGGGATGAGGGTGGTGTCACCTGAGCAGACGGTCACGTTCGCCCCGCCTTCGCCCGGGGAGGACTGGCCTCCGAGGTTGAGTCCGTGCACGACGTACACGTCGGTGGTGGCCTGCGCGCCGACCGGACCGGACGGCGCCACCACGGCGAGCAGCGCCGCCGTGGCCAGGACCATGAGTGCTCTCTTCATCGTTCGCTCCCTTTCCTCGGCGTGGACCTCACCCTAGGCGGGTGCCGAGCGCCGGGCGTCAGATCGCGAGCGCGACCCACAACCGGGGATCGGTGGCCCAAGCCCACCCATCCTCACGTCGAACGGTCGCGTCCCGGTGGTGTCCCGGTCGCGTCGGCGTCGAGGATGTCCCCCAGACCGGCCCGAGTCTGTTCGGGGTCCAGCCGCGCCCCACCTCGATCTCGCGGTCGAACGCCTCGCCCCAGGCCCGTCGTACCGGATCGAGCACCTCGCCGTACCGTCGCACGAACAGCGGCCATGGAGGGATGAGCAGACTCGCGGCGCCCCACAGCCGCGCCGCCCCGACGGGATCGTCGGTGGCGATCGCGGCCGCCGGGCCCTGGACGGCGACACCGAACTGGGGGAGGTTCCCGGTGTCCCACGCCAGGTCTGTGGCGCGCCCCGACGGCGACGAGAACGACCTCCTGCGGGAGATGGTGCGCGAGTTCGCCTGGCCGCTGATGGCCGCCGAGGTCGACGCGGCGGTGGGTGGCGGCGTCCGGTGCGATCGTCCCGGTCGGTTGTCGGGTCGTCCCTCACCCATCGCCGCCCACTTCCGTCCGGCGTCCTGGGCGCATCGACGTGGTGACGCGCCAACCGACAACCCGACGGGAGCGCACGTCGATGGCGAACGCGCGAGTAACTGTCCCCGACCAGATGGGAGCGCTGCAGACGACACCTCGTTGATCGCCCGACTGACCCAGGACTCCGGGACGGAGCGTGCATCGACGGCGCAAGCCTTGCCTGACGCGGCACTCGCGCGTTGACGACCGTGGACGTCGTCGCCGACGAGGCCAGCCACCCATCTGAAGTGGAGTCGGGGACAGCCAGCAACATCAGCGGCATCGAGTCCCGTCTCGAGATCGACGCCCCACCTCGGCGAGCTCGAACGGCTCGTCCCCGCCGAGCTCGAAGACGACTACGCCGTGTCTCCAACGCCCATCGCGAGGCGACGGCCGTCGGCACCGGCGGCCCGGGGGTGGGAGGGGTCGAGCCCTCCCAGGAGGCGCATGACGAGGCGACGGCCATCCTCGAGGCCCCCGAGGTCGTGGCCGTGCACGAGGGCCCGTCTGGGTGGAACGCAACTGCGCCTGACCGTCACGCCGCACCTCGTCGGAGGGCTGCTCGCCGAAGACCGCACATCGTGGCTCATGACGTCGCTGCCCGCGTTCCGCCACGGTCGCGACGGGTGAGGGCGTAGAGCACCAGGCCGATCGCAAGCAACGCTGCGACCCGCACGAGGAGCCCAACGCCCCCGACGGCGACGGCGTCGACCAGCAGGACGAGGCTGCCGGTCGCGCCGACCGCCGGGACCGCTGCCGGGGCGCCCCGCCGACGGTCGTCCGCATGCCACAAGCCCGCCGTTCGTCGGCGCAGCACGAGCACGGTCACGTTCACCGTGGCGAACACGGCGAGGAGCAGGACGACGGTGGTTTCGGCCAGATCCCGGACGCCGCCGGTGGTCGCCAGTGCCGTCGTGACCGCGGCGACACCCAGGATCGCCGGCCCGGGGGTGCGCCGCCGTCCGATCCGCCCCAGCAGCGAGGGGATCGATCGCTGCTCGGCGAGCCCGTACACCTGGCGGGACGCGGTGGTGATGGCGATGAGCGCGGTGTTGGCCACCGCGACCAGTGCGATGGCGGCGAAGGCACGATCGGTCACCGGGAACGGCCCGGTCTCGATGACCTGGAGAAGCGGCGTCTCGGACGCCGCAAGGTCGCCGGCGTCGACGAGGACGCCGGCCGACAGGGTGACGCCGAGGTAGAGGAGACCGACCACGGCAACGCCGCCGAAGAGGGCGCGGGGGAAGCTCCGTGCCGGGTCCCGCACCTCCTCGGCCAGGTGGACCGCGTCCTCAAACCCCAGGTAGGCGAAGAACGACAGCGCGACGGCGGCGACGAGCCCGAACGCCCCCGGGTCGGTGGGACCGGTGTCGGTGAGGCGGGACCAGTCGGCGTCACCGGCGACGACCCCGCTGATCCCGGCGGTCACGACGAGGACGAGCCCGCCGACCTCGACGACCGTCATCACGGCGTTGGCCCGAGCCGACTCGGAGATGCCGATCCAGGTGATCGTGGCGAGCACCGCCACGACGGCCGCCGCCACCGGGACCACGGGGACGTCGACGAACACCTTGAGGTACTGTCCGCCGACGGCACGCGATACCGCGGCGGCGGTCGACATCGCCGACGCCGCCACCACGTAGCCGACCAGGAACGTCAGGGTCTTGCGGCCGTAGGCGACCTTGACCCAGTGCGCCGACCCGGCGGCGTGGGGATAGGCCGCTACCAGCTCGGCGTAGGACGTCACCGTGAGGGCGGCGAGGACGAGGGCGACCAGGAACGGGAGCCAGACGAGCCCGCCGACGTCGGCCGCCACCTCGCCGACGAGGATGTAGATCCCGGCCCCGAGGATGTCGCCGACCACCAGGATGCCGAGCAGCCACGGCCCCAGCACCCGCCGCAGGGTCGGCCCCTCCCGTCGTCCCGAGGCGCGACCGGGACCCGCTGGCTCCATCCGTCCGACGCTAACCGGGCTGCCCGGGTCACCCGGACCGATCGTCGGCGAGCGATCGTCCCACCGGGCATGGCCCACAGGCCCGTGAGCTGCGGTGTCGGTACGCCCCCCGGGATTCGAACCCAGAACCCACTGCCGACCGTCAGCAACCTGATGGTCGGGTGCAGCTAGCCCTCGGCGGGGCGGACCTCGGCTGGATCCCAGTAGGCCCGCATGGCGGCGATCCTGCCGTCGTCGGTGACACGGAAGACGTCGATGATGTCGACGACCATGGTGGTGTCGCCCACCTGGGTGACCGCCTCCATCGGGAACGCCAGCTCCGACCCGGCCACCCGCACCGGTCCGGTGAGCACGAGGGTGATGTCCGAAGACAGGGCGTGCACCTCGGCCCAGAAGGCCCGGATGTCGTCATGGCCCTTCCGCACCGGCGAGCCGACGGGATCCTCGACGGTGCCGTCGTCGGCGAAGAGGGCGACGTAGGCATCCTCGTCTCCCTCGCTCATCGCCTGGACGTAGCGGTCGACCAGGATCCGCATCTCGTGGGCTGTGGGCATCGATCCTCCTCGGGGGGCGCCCGCGGTCAGCCGTCGGTGGTGGCGGCGCCGACGGAGCCGGACGTGGAGCCGGATCGTAGGCGGCGGGGGAAGGCGGCGTCGGCGTGCGGGTGGGGGGTGTGGGGCAGCTCCTCGGGCCGCAGGATGAGCCGCGGCCCGCGGTCCCAGGTGAAGTAGTTCCAGGCCCAGTTCACGACGACCGACACGCGGTTGCGCACACCCAGGAGGTAGATGAGGTGGAGGCCCAGCCAGGCGAGCCAGGCCAGCGGCCCGGTGAGCTCGAGGCCACCGGCCATCTCGGCGACGGCGGCCCGGCGGCCGATCGTCGCCATGGTGCCCTTGTCGACGTAGCGGAACACCGTGCGCGGTCGGCGTTCGATGGTGCGGACGATCTGCTCCGACGCGTGCTTGCCCCCCTGGATGGCCACCTGGGCGAGCTGGGGGAGGCGGCTCCCGTCCGGCGCCGCGATGTCGGCCATGTCGCCGATCAGGAAGGCGTTGGGCTGGTCGGGCAGCGACAGGTCGGCCTCGACCGTGACCCGCCCGCCGCGCCCGGTCGGCATGCCGAGGGCCTCGGCGAGGGGGTTGGCCTTCACGCCCGCCCCCCACACCAGGCATCGGGTGGGCAGGGACTCGCCCGTGTCGAGCTCGACCTGCTCGGCGGTCATGCTCCGCAGGGCGACCCCGGTGCGGATCTCGACGCCCTTGCGCTCGAGCTCCCGCCGCGCGTACCGCCTCGACTTGGGGCTGAAGGCGGCGAGCAGCTCCGGGCCCTGCTCGACGAGGATGATGCGGCTCCGGTGGACGTCGAGGTCGTGGAAGTCCTGCTCGAGCACCTTGGTCACCAGCTCGGCCAGCGCGCCGGCGACCTCGACGCCGGTCGGCCCCCCGCCGACCACGACGAAGTTGAGGATCCCGTCGTCGACCAGCTCGGGTACCGAGTCGGCCGCCTCGAACAGGCTGAGGACGTGGTTGCGCAAGGCGACCGCGTCCTCGAGCCCGTAGAGGGGGAAGGCGAAGTCCTCCGCCCCGGGGAGGTCGAAGTAGTTCGTCGACGAACCAGCAGCGATGACCAGGTAGTCGAACGACACCGCGTGGTCGTGCTCGAGGAGCACCTCGTGCTCGTCCCAGTCGACGCCGACCACCTTCGCCTTCTTGAAGAAGACCCGCTGCTGGCGTCGGAACAGCCCCCGGACCGCGTAGGCGACGTCGGCGGCGTTCAGGCCGGCGGTCGCGACCTGGTACAGGAGCGGCTGGAACTGGTGGTAGTTGTGCTGATCGATGACGGTGACGTCGACGGCCTCGCCCTCGAGGCGCTTGGCGGCGTTGAGCCCGCCGAAGCCGGCACCGATGACGACCACCTGAGGTCGAACGGCCATGTGGCCATCATGACCGAGCCGGCTGGCAGACCGGGCACCAGTACGTCGACCGCGCCTGCTCACCGGTGCGGGCGACCGACACCGGTGTGCCGCAGCGGCGGCACGGTCGGCGGGCGCGGCCGTACACGGCGACGGTGCCGGGCGGCCCGGCCGCCGTGGTGCGGGGCCCACCGCCCAGGTTGGCCCGCAGGAGCCGGGTAGCGGTCTCGGCCAGCTCCCGCCGGGTCGCCGCGTCGACGGCGGCGATGGGGGTCAGGGGGTGGATGCGACAGGCGAAGCAGACCTCGCTCTTGTAGACGTTGCCGACCCCGCAACAGATGCGCTGGTCGACCAGCACGTCGGCCACGGTGGCGGCGGGATCGGCCAGCGTGCCCATCCGCGCCACCACGTCGTCGAGGTCGGCGTCGGCACGGCACAGGTCGGGGCCGAGGTGGGCCACGGCGGCCCCGGTCGTGAGCCGGACGACCGGCGCCGCGAAGCAGACCGCCGTCCACCCCTCGACCTCGAGCACCGCCCGGGCCAGGTACGCCGGCTTCCGCCAGCGCTCCCCTCGGCGGTAGAGGTGCCAGCTTCCGGTCATGCGCAGGTGGGTGTCGAGGCTGCGGCCGTCGGCGAAGCGCACGAGCAGGTGCTTGCCCCGGGCCTCGACGGCGTCGATGACGGTGCCCGGGCTCGGGTGGGGACGGGGAACCCTCGCAGCGTCGAACCGGACGAGCGGCCGACCCTCGAGGGCTGGCCGGAGCCGGGCCGCGGTCCGGTGGATGGTGTCGCCCTCGGGCACGCCGTCACGCTAGGGGCGAACGCTCGCAAACGCGGTGGCGGCCGGCCCCCGGCGCCTGCGAGGGTGGCGGCATGACCGTGATGGTGCGTCGTGCGCGGGGCGGCGCCGACGCCCGCGTCGAGCGGGCGAGCAGGGCCCAGGCCCCGGTGGGGGTTCCATCGACTCGATGACCGGTGGGCCCGGCGACTCGTCGCCGCCGCGGCGGTCGCCGCCGACGTGCTGCTGCCGCTCGGCATCGCCCGCCAATGGGCCGCGGGGCGGGCGCCCGGAGCCGGCCGCTGGCGGCGCGACTACCTGCTCGAGGTCGGACCGCCGCTCCCCCGCCGGGCGTTCCGGCCGCCGGCCACGGTGGACGTGGTGGTGCTGCGGATCCGCCGCCGTGACCGCGCTCACCCCCGGAGGGTGAGGCCCCTGTAGCCGTCGACGAACCCGGCGGCCCGCAGGACGGGCGCCGCCGGCGACTCGGCCGAGGGCTCGCCGTCGATCCGGGTGACCTCGAGCTTGGCCACCCGCCCGTCCTTCACGAGTGCGGCCAGCCCCTCGGCCCAGTGGGGGTGGTGGGCAGCGGCCGGGAACGTGAGCAGGCTCTTGCCCCCTCGTTCGAGGTGGGCGACGAGCGCCCCGCCGACCAGCACCACATGGGCGCCGGCGGTGCGGCCGGGGCGTCCGGCGCCGGCGGTCGGCGACGGCCACGGCAGGGCCGCTCCGAACGGTTGGGCCGGGTCGGTGGCGGCCAGCACGACCGGCACGAGGTCGTCGTCGGAGCGGTCGCGGTTGGCCCGCAGCCGGTCGACGGCACCGGGGAGGGCGAACTGCGCGGCGCCGAGGCCGGCGACGAAGTAGCCGCGCCGGACGTGGCCGCGCTCCTCGAGCGCCTTGAGCACCGGGTAGACGGCGGCGAAGCCCCCCTCGACCCCCTCGGCCAGGGCCGCTTCGCGGGTCAGCACGCCGTGACGCTCCAGCAGCTGGAGGGCGACGGCGTGGGCGACCTCGGTCGCGGACGGCGTGGGCGCCAGCAGGGGGGCGACGAGCGACCACCGCCCGGCGGCCGCCGGCGGGCCGAGCCGGCTCAGTGCTCCGGGGGACGGGCGGCCGAGGTCGGGACGACGACCGAGGACCCGGGGGTCCGGGCGGCGACGGCCCCGGGCCGGTCGGCCACCGGCCCCACGACGGGGGCGACCACCGACACGCGCCCGCAGCGGTGCGATCGAGTCGTTGGTGACCTCCCCCGCCCACACCAGGTCCCAGAGGGCGCCGAGCACGGTGTCGTCGTCGTAGGAGGACCCGGCGGCGTGGGCGGCGCCGACCAGGTCGGGCCAGAACGACGCGCCCCGCTCGCCGAGGTGCGCCCGCAGGGCGTCGTGCACCGGCCCGCCGGGCGGCTCACCATCGCCGCCGACGCCGGGCACGAGCAGCCCGGCCTGGTCGCGGAACAACAGGCGCACCCGGCCGTCGCTGGCGCCGAGCGGCCCGGCGCCGATCCACACGACCTCACCGGCGGTCGACAGCGCGTCGAGGTCGGCCGACCGGTAGCCCGGGAGGCGGGCGGGCAGCAGATCCGCCTCGAGCACCGACGCCGGCAGGGCCGCGCCCTGCAGGGAGCCGATGACCTCCACGAGGGCGTCCACGCCCCGTCGGGGCGTGCCCACCCCCTGCCAGCGGGGCAGGAACCGGGCCAGCGCCTCGGCATCGACCGGCTCGACCTCCTTGCGGAGCGACGACAGCGACCGTCGACGAAGCAGGCGGAGCACGTCGTCGTCGCACCACTCGCGCTCGATGCCGTCGGGCCGGAACTCGCCCCGCACCACCCGGCCGTCGGCCTCGAGCCGGTCGAGGACGGGCACCACCCGCTCGGCGGGCACGCCGTAGCGGGCCGCGACCTGCTGGGTCACGAAGGGCCCGTGGGTGCGGGCGAACCGGCGGACCAGGTCGGCCAGGGGCTCGGTCACGGGGTCGGTGAACACCGTGGGCAGTCCGACGGGCAGGGCGACGCCCGAGCGCGTCGCGGAGCCGGGCGGCGTCCTCGGCGGCGGCCAGGCGCGCCTCGCCGGCCACGACGACCTCGATGGCGCGGCGCTCGTGCACCAGCTCGTCGAGCCACCCACCGACCGGTGCCGCCGGGGCGTCGGTGCGAGCCTCGACCTCCCAGCGCGACAACGGCCCGAGGGTGCGCAGCAGGTCGTGGACCTCGTCGGGGTCGCGGGCCCGCCGACCGTCGGCCAGTCGCTGCAGCTCGAGCTCGAGGTCGCCCAGCACGACCGGGTCGATCAGCTCGCGGAGCTCCTCGGCGCCAAGCAGGTCGCGCAGCAGATCGCGGTCGAGGGCGAGGGCGGCGGCGCGACGCTCGGCCAGCGGCGCGTCGCCCTCGTACATGTAGACGGCGATCCATCCGAAGAGGAGCGACTGGGCGAACGGCGACGCCCTGGGCGTGTCGACGGGCACCACCCGCACCCGGCGCGACCGCAGGTCGGTGAGCACCTCGCGGAGGGCCGGCAGGTCGAACACGTCGTTGAGGCACTCGCGGGTGGTCTCGAGCAGGATCGGGAAGTCCGGGTAGCGGGCGGCGACGGTGAGCAGGTCGGCGGCCCGCTGACGCTGCTGCCAGAGCGGCGTGCGCCGGTCGGGTCGGCGGCGCGGCAGGAGCAGCGCCCGCGCCGCGCACTCGCGGAACCGCGACGCGAACATCGACGAAGTGGGGAGTTGGCCCACCACCAGCTCGTCGATCTCGTCGGGGTCGATCAGCAGCTCGTCGAGGGGGAAGGCGTCGACGGCGTCGGGCAGGCGCAGCACGATGCCGTCGTCGCTCCAGATCATCTCGGCGTCGAGCCCGTGACGCTCGGCCAGCCGGGCGCCGAGGGCCATGGCCCACGGGGCGTGCACCTGGGCACCGAACGGGGTGAGGATGCAGACCCGCCAGTCGCCGATCTCGTCGCGGAAGCGCTCGACCACGATGGTGCGGTCGTCGGGCACCACGCCGGCACTGGCCTCGGCCTGCTCGTCGAGGAACTGCACCAGGTTGTCCGCCGCCCACGGATCGAGGCCGTGGCCCTCACGCAGGCGCGCCACGGCGGCGTCGGCGGGCAGGGCCCGCAGCTCGCGCACGAAGGCGCCGACGGCACGCCCGAGCTCGAGGGGGCGGCCGGGGCCGTCACCGTGCCAGAACGGCATCTTGCCGGGCTCGCCGGGCGCGGGGGTGACGACGACCCGGTCGGGGGTGATGTCCTCGATGCGCCAGGTGCTGGCCCCGAGCAGGAAGGTCTCGCCGGGCCGGCTCTCGTAGACCATCTCCTCGTCGAGCTCGCCGACCCGGGTGCCGTCGGGCAGGAACACGCCGAACAGGCCGCGGTCGGGGATGGTGCCGCCGCTCGTGACCGCCAGCCGCTGCGCGCCGGCCCGGCCCCGCACCGTGTCGGCGACGCGGTCCCACACGATCCGCGGCCGCAGCTCGCCGAACTCGTCGGAGGGGTAGCGACCGGAGAGCAGGTCGAGCACGTTGGCGAGCACGTCGTCGCTCAGGTCGGCGTAGTTCGCCGCCCGTCGCACCAGCACGGCCAGGTCGTCGACGCGCCAGTCGTCGAGGGCGGTCATGGCGACGATCTGCTGGGCCAGCACGTCGAGGGGGTTGCGGGGGTAGCGCGTCGACTCGATCAGGCCGCGCTGCATGCGGTCGACGACGACGGCCGTCTCGAGCAGGTCGCTGCGGTGCTTGGGGAACACCTTGCCCCGGCTCGGCTCGCCGACCTGGTGGCCGGCCCGGCCGATGCGCTGCAGGCCCGTGGCGACCGCCCCCGGCGACTCGACCTGGATCACCAGGTCGACCGCCCCCATGTCGATGCCGAGCTCGAGCGAGGACGTGGCCACGATGCCCTTCAGCCGACCCTGCTTGAGGTCGTCCTCGATCTGCAGTCGCCGTTCGCGCGACAGCGAACCGTGGTGGGCCTTCACCAGCTCGTCGGGCACGTGGCGGCCGGGCTCGGCGAGGCTCGGGGTGGGTGGCCGGCCGGTTGCCTCGGCGGCCCGGTTCTCGCCCTCGCAGGCCAGCTCGTTGAGCCTCGTGGCCAGGCGCTCGGCGAGGCGCCGGGCGTTCACGAAGATGATCGTGGAGCGGTGCTGGCGCACGAGCTCGAGCAGCGCCGGGTGCACCGACGGCCAGATCGACCGCCGGACGGGCCCCGCCGCCGTCGGCCCGCTGACCGGCTCGTCGATGGTCTCGCCCAGGCTGCCCATGTCCTCGATGGGGACGACGACCTCGACGTCGAGCTCCTTGCGCAGGCCGGCGTCGACGATGGTCACCGGCCGGGGCGCACCGTCGTCGTAGCCGCCGAGGAAGCGGGCGATCTCGTCGAGGGGGCGTTGGGTGGCGGACAGCCCGATGCGCTGGAAGGGCTCGTCGGTGAGCGAGGCCAGGCGCTCGAGGGACAGGGCCAGGTGGGCGCCGCGCTTGGTACGGGCGATGGCGTGGATCTCGTCGACGATCACCGCCTCGACGCCGCGGAGCGTGTCGCGCGCCGCCGAGGTGAGCATGAGGTAGAGGGACTCGGGGGTGGTGATCAGGAGATCAGGCGGGTGGCGCTGCAGCCGACGCCGCTCGTCGGCGGGGGTGTCGCCGGTGCGGACGCCGACGGTGGGCAGGTGGACGGGCAGGCCGAGGCGCTCGGCGGCCAGGCCGATGCCGGCCAACGGGGCCCGCAGGTTCTTCTCGACGTCGACGGCGAGGGCCCGCAGGGGAGACAGGTACAGCAGCCGGGTGCGCTGGGTGCGCCGGGTGCGATCGTCGGGCGGTGGCTCGCGCCCCAGCCGGTCGAGGCCCCACAGGAACGCGGCCAGGGTCTTGCCCGACCCGGTGGGGGCGAGGATGAGGGTGTGGTCGCCTGCCGCGATCGCCGGCCACCCCTCGGCCTGGGCCGCCGTCGGCTCGGGGAAGGTCGTGGTGAACCAGGCCTCGACCGCCGGGGAGAAGGGCACGGGAAGCAGGCCGTCGGGAGGCACCAGGTCACCGTATCGGCAGGGTCCGACAGGCTCGGCGGCGGGAGGGGAACGTCGAGCCCCCCGGTCGTACACTCGGGCCATGGTCGCCTACCGCACGCCCGAATGGCACCCCGCCTTCGAGGAGTACTGCGAGACCATCTTCGAGCTGCGCGAGGACGACGTCGACGTCATCCAGGCCCGGATCGCCGAGCGCCTCGACGTGTCCCGCCCGGCGGTGTCGGAGATGATCCGGCGGCTGGAGAAGGCGGGGCTGGTCGAGGTCGGTCGCTCGATCCGGCTGACCGACGACGGCGCCGTGCTCGCCGAGCGGGTGGTGCGCCGCCACCGCCTCGCCGAGCGGTTCCTCACCGACATCCTCGGCCTGTCGTGGGCCGACGCCCACGGCGAGGCGGGCAAGTGGGAGCACGTGATCAGCGAGCCGGTCGAGGCGGCCATGATCCGGGTGCTCGGCGAGCCGACCACCTGCCCGCACGGCAACCCGATCCCGGGGTCGGACTACTCGCCGCCCGACGCGGTCACCCTCGACCGCATCGACGTGGGCACGGGCTTCACCGTGAGCCGGATCCCCGAGGAGCTCGAGTTCACCCCCGGCCTGCTCGAGTTCCTCGAGAGCTCGTCGCTGCTGCCCGGGAACCAGGGCGTGGTCACCGCGGCCGGCCCCGACGGCACCACCACCGTCGAGATCGACGGCAAGCACGTCGGCATCGGGTCGTTCGCCAGCACCCGCATCCTCGTCACCACCACCTGACCGCCGGGGCGACAGCGCCGGGTCAGGTGCCGCGCACGCCCTCGTGGTGGCGCAGCACGAGCAACCAGGTGAGCACGCCCGACAGCGCGACGAGCAGCAGCCCGGCCAGGCCGACCTGGGCGAAGTAGCGCGACTCGTTGGCGCTCCACAGCCGGGTGGCGAGGGTCTGGAAGCCGGGCGGGGCCAGGAGGAGCGTGGCCGGGAGCTCCTTCATCGCCGAGAGCAGCACGAGTCCGGCCCCGGCGGCCAGACCGGGGAGCATGAGGGGCACGTCGACGGTGCGGAACCGGCGGGGACGGCGGGCGCCGAGCATCCGGGCCGCATCGTCGAGCCGGGGCGGGACCGACCCGACCGCGACCTGCCCGGAGCGCATCGCCTGGGCCCCGAAGTGGACCACGTAGGCGAACACCAGCACGGGGATCGTCTGGTACAGCGGTGACAGCACGTCCGAGCCGAGCACCCAGAACACGAGGGCGAGGGCCACGACGAGCCCGGGGAGGGCGAACCCGCCCACCACCAAGGTGTTGGCCACCCCTCCCAGTCGGCTGCGGTAGCGAGTGGTCAGGTACGCGACCGGCAGCACCACGGCCACGGCCACGAGCGCGGCGGCGAGGCTCACCGACACGGTGTTGACCGCCGGGGCCACGAGGTCGCCCAGGTCGGTCGACACGGCCACCGAGCCGCTGCCCCCGCTCGAGAGCCCGCGCCACGCCCAGTAGGCGAGCACGGCGATCGGCGTCACGAGGCCGAGGAGCAGCACGGCGACGACCCCGGCGAAGGCCGGCCAGCGCCAGCGCCCGAGGGGCACGCGCAGCGGGGGGCGGTTGGCGAGGGTGGCGGTGCGCAGCCGACGCCGGTTCACGCGCCGCTCGGCCGCCACCACGACGAGGGCGACGACGGCCAGCACCAGGGCGAGCGGCATGGCGGTGGAGGGCACCAGTTTGCTGGCGAAGATCTCGCGGGTGAGGGTGCCGTAGCGCATCAGCTCGACGGCCCCGAAGTCGCTGATCGTGTAGAGGAACACGAGCAGCGTGCCGGCCCACACCGCCGAGGAGGTCTGCGGCCACACGACGGTGCGGAACACGGTCGCGGGGTGGCGACCGAGCAGCCGGGCGCTCTCCTCGAGCGACGGGGGCAGCGAGGCGAGCCGGGCGGCGACCGGCAGGTACACGTACGGGTAGGTGAAGAGGGTGAGCACGAGCCACGCCCCCCAGAAGCCCCCGAGGCTCGGGGTGCGATCGACGCCGAGGGGTGCGAGCAGCTCGGCGACGAGGCCACCCGGGGCGAGCGCGGCGAGGAACGCGGTGGCGCCCACGAACGACGGGAGCACGAGGGGGAGGGGCGCCAGCACCCGCAGCAGCCGGCGACCGGGGAGGTCGGTGCGCACGGTGCACCAGGCCAGGGCGGTGGCGACCGCCGCCGCCGAGGCGGCGACGGCGGTGCCGAGGAGGAGGCTGCGCCCGAGCGGTTCGAGCGTGGTGCTCGACGTGAACGTCTCGACGACCTCGGCGCCGAGGTCGAGGTTGCGCCAGATCAGGTAGACGAGCGGCCCGGCGAAGGCGGCGGCGACCGCCATGGCCACGACCACGAGCCCAAGGGTCGGTCGGGCCCCGGTCGGGTCGGGCCGGCGCACCGGCGCGGTGGCATCGAGCTCGGCGGTGGCCGGTGCGTGCGCCCCCGGGGGCGGCGCGCTAGTCGTCGATGCCACTCTGGCGGATCATCTCGATGGTGCCGGCGAGATCGCCGCCCAACTGGTCGAAGTCCACGGTGTCGACGTCGAGCGTGGCGAGGGGCGGGAGGTCGGCGGCCGGGGGCACGTCGGCCACGAGCGGGTACTCGAGGGTCTCGTCGGCGAAGTACCGCTGCGAGTCGTCGGTCAGGAGGAACGCCAGCAGCTGCTGCGCGTCCTCGGTCGCGTCGCTCGTGCCGACGACGCCGCCGGCACTGACGATGAGCAGCGAGCCGACGTCGCCGTCGGGGAAGAGGTGGTTCTCGCTGTCGACCGCCGGGTCCTCGGCCTTGGCCCGCTCGTTGTAGTAGTGGTTGACGAGCCCCATCGGCACCTCGCCGCGGCCGACGGCTTCGACGATGGCCACGTTGTTGGCGTAGACGGGCGAGTCGTTGGCGGCCATGCCGTCGAGCCACTGCTGGGCCACGTCGTCGCCGAGCTCGGCCCGCATGGCGCTGACGAAGTCCTGGAACGAGCCGTTGGAGGGGGCCACGGCGACCTGGCCGCGGTAGGCGGGGTCGGTGAGGTCGAGCACCGACGGCGGGATCGTCGTCGGGTCGACCTGGTCGGTGTCGTAGACGAGCACCCGCACCCGGCCGGTCAGGCCGACCCACGACCCGGCGGCGGAGCGCTCCCCTTCGGGCACCCGGTCGAGGACCTCGGCGGGGAGCGCGTCGAGGCGGCCGAGCCCGTCGAGGTAGCTCGTCGCCCCGGGGCTCTGGGAGATGAACACGTCGGCGGGCGAGCTGTCGCCCTCCTGCTCGATCAGCAGGGCCAGCTCGGCCGAGTCGCCGTACTTCACGTCGACCTCGATGCCGGTCTCCTCGCTGAACCGGTCGAGGAGGGGCTGGATGAGCTCCTCGGACCGCCCGGAGTACACGGTCAGGGTCTCGTCGTCACCGCTCGAGCAGGCGGTCAGCGATCCGACCAGCAGGGCCACCACCACGACGGGGAGCGCCAGGCGGATCCGGGCGGTGCGGGGACGGGAGGTCGGGGAGGCATCCACGTCCCGGACTTTAGCTACCCCGACCTCCGGAAGTAAAGCGCACCTAACATCCGGCGGGGTAGGCGACCGTGGGCGGGCCGGCGTACCGCGCCGTCACGGCGTCGCCCCGGGCGAACCGCGGGGCCGAGCCCTGGCGGACCCGCACCGACACCCCGTCGGTGAGCCGGACGACGTAGACGGTGTCGTGCCCGTAGAACTCCACCAGCTCGACCGAGGCGTCGCCACCCGCGTCGAGGGCGAGCTCCTCGGGGCGCACGAGCACGAGCACCTCGCCCTCGGGCACGGGGCCCGTCGCCGAGGGCGCGGCCGTGAGCGGCACCTCGGCGAGGGCCGTGCGGGCCGAGCCACCGGACGCCCGGCCCGGCACCAGGTTGGCGTCCCCCACGAACCCGGCCACCCACGGCGTGGCCGGCGTCCGGTACAGGTCGGCCGGCGTGGCCTGCTGCACCACCCGCCCGGCGTCCATCACCGCCACCTCGTCGCCGAGCACGAACGCCTCCTCCTGGTCGTGGGTGACGAAGATGGTGGTGACCCCGAGCTCGACGAGGAGCCGGTGCACCTCGGTGCGGACCTGCACCCGCAGGGTGGTGTCGAGGTTCGAGAACGGCTCGTCGAGCAGCAGCACCGAGGGCTCCGGCGCGAGGGCCCGGGCGAGGGCCACCCGCTGCTGCTGGCCACCGGACAGGGTGCCGGGCTGACGGTCGCCCAGGCCGCTCAGGCCGACCAGCTCGAGCGCCTCCGCGACCCGGCGGGCCCGCTCGACCCGGTCGACCCGGGGCAGGCCGTACCCGACGTTGCGAGCGACGCTCAGATGGGGGAACAGCGCCCAGTCCTGGAACACCATCCCGACCCGCCGCTTCTCCGGCGGGACGCGGGTGGACGGGCCGGTGAGCAACCGGTCGCCGACCGTGACCTCGCCGGCGTCGGGCGTCTCGAGGCCGGCGATGATGCGCAGCAGCGTGGTCTTGCCGCAGCCGCTCGGGCCGAGGAGGGCGACCATGGCGCCCGGCGCGACCGACACCGACACGTCGACCAGCACCGGGGTGCCGGCGAAGGCCTTGCTGATGCCGGTGACGGAGACGGCCTGCGGTTCGACCGCGGCGAGCGGGGAGACGGCCACCGGCTACTCCCGCAGGACCTCGGGGAGGGGGCGGGCGTGCACCAGCGCCAGCCGCTTGGTGGCGCGGGTGAGGGCGACGTACAGCGCCCGCAGGCCCTGGGCCTCCTCGTCGACGATGGCGGCCGGCTCGACCACGACGCTGGCGTCGAGCTCGAGGCCCTTGACGAGGTGGACGGGGACGACGGTCACCTGCTGGTCGAGGCCGTGACGGGTGGCCCGGCCGTGGTCGACACCGGCGGCGGTGAGGGCGTCGACGACTGGCTGCACCAGCGAGTCGGGGCACACGACGGCCACCTGGCCGGGGTCGACCGCGGCCAGCTCGTCGAGCGTGGCCGCCACCACGGCGGCCGCCAGCCCGGCCTCGTCGACGCGGACGATGGTGGGCGGCGGACCGTCCTCGCGGATCGATCGGGGCGGCGTGAGCTCGGGCGCGGCGACGCGCAGCACGCGTGCCGCCAGGGCCATGTTGGGCGCCGGCAGCCGGTACCCGAGGGTGAGCTCGGCTCGCCGAGCCGGCTTCTTCTGCGGGAGGTGGGCGAGGACCTCGTCCCACGACGCGTGGGCCCACTGCCCGGTGGCCTGGGCGATGTCGCCGACGATGGTCATCGACCCGTTGAGCGACCGACGCTCGAGCATCCGCAACTGCATGGGCGACAGGTCCTGGGCCTCGTCGACGACGAGGTGCCCGTAGGTGCGGATCTCGTCGTCGTCGGCCGGCTCGCCCGGCTTCTTGCGACGGGGCTTCGGCCCGAGCCGGGCCCGCGCCTCGTCGAGCAGGGGCGCGTCGTCGGCGGTGAACACGACGTCGGCGACGTGGGCGGACCGGGGGCGCCGGAGGGCCTCGACCTCGGCGGCGTCGAGCACCCCACGGCCGGCGCTGCGCAGCAGGGACGGGGCGCCGAACAGGTCGTGCAGCAGCTGGGCGGGGGTGAGGACCGGCCACATCCGCTCGAGGGCCTCGCGCAGCGAGGGGTCCTGGCGCAACCGCTCGCGCACCTCGCCGGGGGCCACGTCGCCGCGACCGCTGCGGGCGAGCGCGGCGTACACCTCGCCCTCGACGAACCGGCGGGCGGCGTTGTGGCGACGGTACCGGCGACGGGCGTCGTCGACGATGCGGCGGCTCTGGGCCACGGACAACCGCAGGTGCTGGAGGCCGTAGCCGACGACCAGGTCGCGGCGGAGGGACCGCTCGCGGTCGCGGATCGCCCGGGCGATCACCTCGGCCATCCGCGGGTCGCCCTTCACCCTCGCCGTGAGGCCGGTGTCGTAGCCGTTGACCCGCACGTCGGGCACGAGGTCGCCGAGCACGGCCAACTCGACCCCGGCCTCGCCGAGCGACGGCAGCACCTGCTCGATGTACCCGAGGAACAACCGGTTGGGACCGATGACGAGGACACCCTGGCCCTCGAGGGGGAAGCGGTACGTGTACAGCAGGTAGGCGGCCCGGTGGAGCGCGACGACGGTCTTGCCGGTGCCGGGGCCGCCCTGCACCACGAGCACGCCCGGGAGCTCGGCGCGGATGACCTCGTCCTGCTCGCCCTGGATGGTGGCGACGATGTCGGTGAGCCGGCCCGTGCGGGCCGTCTCGAGCGCCGAGATGAGCGAGCCGTACCCGGACACGGCGCGGTCGACCGCCGCCGAGTCCTCGAGGCCGAGGGCGGTCACGGCGTCGCCGAACAACTCGTCTTCGATGCCGAGCAGCGTGCGGCCGCGGGTGGCGAAGTGGCGGCGCCGGACGAGGCCCATCGGCGCCCGACCGGTCGCCCGGTAGAAGGGCTCGGCGACCGGCGCCCGCCAGTCGACGATGACCGGCTCCTGGTGCTCGTCGCTCACCGCGATGCGACCGATGTAGAAGCGGTCGCCCCCCGGGCCGTTGCCGTTCCCCGCGCTGGTGTCGTCGCCGCGCTCGGCCGTGTCGATCCGGCCGAAGCAGAGCGCCGCCTCTCCCAGGTCGAGCTGGGCCAGGCGGTGGATCATGGTGTCCCAGATGACGTCGCGCTCGAACCGGGCCTGCTCGGTGCCCCCCCGGCCGACCTCGACCATCGTGGTCATCTTGGCCGCCGCCCGCCGGGTGGCCTCCACGCAGCCGTAGGCGTGGTCGATGTACGCCTGCTCGGCCTCGAGATCGGGATGGGAGGACATCGGGCTCCTTGCTGCACCCGGGGGGTGGGCGACGCGAACCGTCCGTGGCCCGCTGCCCCCTCACCCCCGGCTCGGGGGATGGATCATCGTAGCCGCCGGGGGCCCCGCTCCCGCCCCGGTCCGGCGTGCGACGATGACCCGATGAGCCACACCGACACCTCGTTCGGGGACCTGGTCACCAGCACCGTCCGGGTCGCGACCTGGAACCTGTGGTGGCGGTACGGCCCCTGGGAGGAGCGCCTCCCGGCGATCGTGGAGACGTTGCGTCGCCTCGATCCCGACGTCGTGTGCCTCCAGGAGGTGTGGAGCGCCGACGGCCGCTCGTCGGCGGCCACCGTCGCCGACGCCCTGGGCCACGAGGTGGTCGAGGCGGTCGGCGTCGACCTCGACGGGGTCGGGTTCGGCAACGCCGTCACCAGCCGGTGGCCGATCGTCGGCAGCGACCGGCGCCCGCTGCCGTCGCCGCCCGAGCTCGAGGAGTTCCGCCTGGTGCTGCGGGCCGACGTCGACGGACCCCGAGGACCGCTGCAGGTGTTCTGCACGCACCTGCACTGGCGGGCCGACCACTCCTCCATCCGCCAGGACCAGGTGCGTGAGATCTGTCGGTTCGTCGCCGAGGCCCCGGACCGGTCCTTCCCGCCCGTGCTCTGCGGCGACTTCAACGCCGACCCCGACAGCGACGAGATCCGCATGTTGGTCGGGAGGGCGGCCGTGCCCGTGCCGCCGCTCGTGTTCTGGGACGCGTGGTCGATGGCCGGCGAGGGCGACGGGTGCACGTGGTCGAACGCCAACCCCTACGCACGCGACTGGCTCGAGCCCGAGCGCCGCATCGACTACGTGCTGACCGGGTTCCCGAAGGCGGGCGGTCGCGGCCACTGCGTCGGTGCCCGGCTCGTCGGGGTCGACGCCGTCGACGGTGTGGTGCCGAGCGACCACTACGGCATCGCCGCCGACCTCAGGTACTGACCACCGTCGCCCGGCGCGGTGTCGACGCGCCGTCGCCGCCGACGATGAGATGATCGGCCGGTGCCGTCCATCGCCCTCGTCCTCGGTGCCGGCGGCGTCGTGGGCGGCGCCTACGAGGCGGGTGCCCTCGCCGCCGTCCACGCCGTCACCGGCTGGGACCCGCGCCGGGCCGGGCTGATCGTCGGCACCTCCGCCGGCGCGACCATCGGGTCGATGCTGCGGATCGGCTTCGCGGCGCGCGACCTCGAGGCGCGGGTGCTCGCCGAGCCCCTCTCGGACGAGGGCCGGACGCTGGCCCGGGACCTCCCCGAGGACCCCCTGCGACTGCCGGGCCCGCCCGAGCTGCGCGGCATCCCCATCCCCCTCGCCCCCTGGCTGGTGGCCCCGGCCGTCCTGCAGCGGGGTCCGGTGCGCCCGATGCTGGCCGTCGCCGGTTGGCTCCCGCGCGGGTCCCACCCGACCGGGGTGGTGGGACGGCGGATCCGCGCCCTGGTGGGCGACCGGTGGCCCGACGACGCGCTGTGGATCTGCGCGGCCCGCGTGCGCGACGGCCGGCGGGTGGTGTTCGGGCGCGACGACGTGGTGACCCCCGACCTGGCGACCGCGGTCGAGGCCTCCTCCGCGGTGTGCGGCTACTTCGCCCCGGTGTCGATCGGCGGCGTCGACCACGTCGACGGCGGGATCCACTCGGTGTCGAACCTCGACCTGGTCGCCGGTCTCGGCTTCGACCTCGCCGTGTGCATCAGCCCCATGTCGACCGTGCCCGCCGATCCCCCGTGGTCGCCCCGCCGGGCGGTTCGGGCCGTGGCCGCCGGCCTGCTCCGCTGGGAGCTCGGTCGCGTCGAGGGCCGCGGGACGAAGGTGCTCGACCTCTCCCCCACGCCCGACGACGTCGAACGCTTCGGGGCCGACCTCCTCGACCACGGGCCGGCGCCCGACGTCGCCCGCGCCGCGTGCCGCTCGGTCGAGGCGCGGCTCGCCGACCTCGACGCCACGACCGTCGCCCTGCTCAGTGCCACCGCGGCTGGTCACGCGTGACCGCCTCGTGGCCGTGGGGCTGCTCGCCGAGCAGGAGGGCGTCGTCCACCCGGCGCAGCGCGATCCCGAAGGCGTCGAGGAGGTGCTCGGCGGTGAGCACCTCGCGGGGCGGGCCGTGGGCCACCACCCGCCCGGCGAGCAGCAGCACGTCGTCGGCCCGGGCGGCGTCGGCGATGTCGTGGGTGGCCACGACCACGGCCGCGCCGCGGGCGCGCTCCTCCTCGATGACCCGGGCGTAGCGCTCGGAGCCGGCGGCGTCGACGCCGGCGGTCGGTTCGTCGAGGACGAGCAGGTCGCCTCGACGGGCGAGGACCTGGGCGAGGTACACCCGGCGCTGCTGGCCGCCCGACAGGTCACGCAGGGCGCGGTCGGACAGATCGGCCACGCCCATCCGCTCCAGGGACTCGTCGACGAGCTCCTCGTCGCGCCGGCCGAGCCGGCCGAGCAGGCCGTGGTCGGCGAACCGGCCCATCCGCACCACGTCACGGGCGCGCAGCGGGAGCACGAGCGCGGTGCGGTGGAACTGGCTCAGGTAGGCGAGCCGGCGGGGGGCGGCACCGGGCGCGGCGTCGAGCACCTCGATCCCCCCGGCGATCGGCGGCAGCAGCCCGGCCAGGGTCTTCAGCAACGTCGACTTGCCCGACCCGTTGGTGCCGACGAGGGCCAGGAGCTGTCCCGGCCCGACGGCGAGGTCGATGCCGGACACGACCGGCCGGCCGGCGTACCCGATCGTCAGGTCGCCGGCGGCGACGACGGTCACGCGCCGACGGCCGGTTCGACGGTCCCGGCCTCGACGGGCACGGCGTCGACCCGATCCGCGGCCCGGCGCGGCACCGAACGGCGCACCGTCTGGACGGCCAGCGCCACGAAGAACACCGCCACCGCGGTGAGCACGATGGCGGCGCCCCCGGCCACGTCCCAGTGGTAGCTGACCAGCAGCCCGACGTAGACCGACGCCACCCCGATCGCCACGGCCACGAGGACCATCGCCGACACCCGCCGGGTGACGAGGGCGGCGGTGCCGGCCGGGGCGAGGAGCATCCCGAACACGAGCAGCGTGCCGACGGTCTGGAACGACACGACGACGGTGACCGCGATGAGCAGCAGCATGAGGGTGTGGTAGCGGCTCGACCGGAACCCGGCGACGTCGGCCATCTCCGGGTCGAACGACAGGAGCAGGAACGGCCGGGCGCACACGACGGCCACGCCGACGACGACGACGGTGGCGGTGGCCTGGATCCAGAGGTCGGCGGTGGTGATGCCGAGGATCTCGCCGAACAGGATGTTGACCAGGTCGCCGGTGAAGCTGCGGGCGCGGGAGACGATCACCACGCCGAGGGCCAGCATGCCGACGAAGAGCAAGCCGATGGCGGTGTCGGACGACAGCTTCGACCACCGGGTGATCACGCTCACGCCCCCGATCATGGCGAGTGCGCCGACCAGCGCGCCGAGCATGCCGGGGGCGCCGAGCAGGAGGGCGGCGGCCACGCCCGGCAGCACGCCGTGGGCCAGCGCGTCACCGATGAAGGCCAGGCCGCGCAACACGACGAAGGTGCCGACCACGCCGCACGCGACGGCCACGAGCACGCCGGCGACGAGCGCGCGCAGCAGGAACGCGTTGTCGGCGAAGGGTTCGACGAGCCAGTCCACGGTCGGTGCCGGCTCAGGTCGCCGGCGCCAGGGCCCCGGCCACGGCCACGGCGATGTCGTCGATGAAGGTGAAGTACGACCCGTCGTCGGGAAGGGTGTGCGAGCCAAGCTCGACGACCTCCACCCCGGTCTCCTCGGCGATGGCGTCGGAGAGGGCCGGGGGGGTGCCGATCTCGGTGAAGATGGCCGGCACCTGCTCCCGCTCGACCTGTTCGCGCAGTGCGGCGAGCTCGCCGGCCGACGGTGCCGCCTGTGAGGTGGTGGCGGGGATGAGGGCGCCGACCAGCACGAAGCCGTACTGGCGGGCGAAGTAGCCCATCGACTCGTGGCCGGTGACGAGCTTGCGCCGGTCGGCGGGGACGACGGCGAGCGTCTGGTCGGTCTCGGCGTCGAGTTGGTCGAGGCGGGCCTCGAGGTCGGCGGTGCGGGCGGCGAGGTCGAGCCCGAGCTCGGTGGCGGCGAACGGTCCGAGGGCGGCGACCACCCGGTGCATCGAGACCGGGTCGACCCAGAAGTGGGGGTCGTCACCCTCGTGGGCGTGCTCCTCGCCCTCGGGGCGTGCTCCTCGCCCTCGGCGATCTCTCCCTCGCCGAACTGGCGCAGCTCGACGTGGTCGGTGGCGTAGAAGACCGGGATGCCGTCGGCCTCGGCCTGCTCGAGCGCGTCGGTGAGGCCCTCCTCGAGCCCGAGGCCGTTGGCCACGACCAGGTCGGCCTCGCTGACCGACGCGACCTCCTGGGCGGAGGGCTGGAAGTCGTGGGGGTCGATGCCGGGGGGCATCAGCACCTCGACCTCGGCCGTGTCGCCCACCAGATCGCTCACCACCGCGCCCAGGACCTCGTAGGTGACGACGATGGTCGGGACGTCGGCCGCGGTGGTCGGGGTCGTGGCGTCGCCGGCGGGGGCCGACTCGTCGGTCGAGGACGAGCCGCAGGCCGCGGCCAGCAGGAGGATGGCGGCGACGAGCGGGAGGAGCCGGCGGGGACGGCGGGGACGAACCATGGGGAGCTCCGGGACGTGGGCGGGAATGAGAACGCTTCTCACCCTAGATGGGAAGCGTTCTCATTTCCAATCGGGCCGAGGGCCCACGGTGTCAGGAGCCGGGGTCCTCCCCCACCTCGCGGAGGGCGTCCCGCAGCGCGACCCGGAGCCGCCGGGCCACCGCCGGCGACAGGTGCGCGACCAGCCCGGCGCCGGCTCGGCCGACCTCTTCGACGGTGAGGACCACCCGGGGTTCGGCGTCGTCGTAGTCGTCGCTGACGGCGACGGCCCACGACACCGGCGTGTACTCGTCGAGCCCCGGGGGCTCGTCGCTCGGGTCGAACGGGTAGTCGTCGATCGATCGGCGCATCCCGCAGTGTGGCACCCGTCGACCGAACGCAGCCCACGACCCGGACCCGGACGCGGCGACGGCCCCGCCGGAGCGGGGCCGTCGCCGCCGAACGGGGTGCCGGCGGTTCAGCCGGTGAAGCGCGGGGTGGCCGCGGCCGCGGCGGCCGCCGCGGTCGTGGTCGGCGCCGACGTGGTCGGCTGCTCGCAGACCCCGACGTCGACGGTCAGCACGAAGAAACCGGCCGGGCCGTCGTTGCCCCCGATGGCGTAGATCTCGTAGACGACGCCCTCGTCGAAGCTGAGGTCGCCGAACTCGATCAGCGTCTCGTCGCCCCCGGTGGGCACGGCCCGAACGTCCGTGAGCTCGATCCCGGTCACGCCGTCCTGGATGTCCTGCTCGCCCTCGGCGAGGCCCTCCACGATCACCAACTCCTCGCCGCCGACCGTGGCGAGGACGTCGACCGGGCCGTTGGTGGTGGCCGCGTGGCGCGAGGCGACGCGGGCGACCGCGGGGTCGGTGCAGGAGTAGTCGTTCTCCCACACGGCCAGGGTCGGGCCGCCGTTGGGCCAGATGGCGGCGACGGTGACGTCGGCGCCGGCGGGCACCGACAGGAGGTCGGAGATGGCGCCCTCCCCCTCGATGCACTCCTGGTCGGTGCCGACGAAGATGTCGACCTGGTAGTCGGCGGCGGGCAGCTCGGTATCGATGAAGTCCCCGACCACGAAGTCGCCGTCGACCAACTCGCCGTCGACGCAGAGCGTGACGGGGAAGTCCTCGTTGGCCGAGTACGTGGCGGCGTGCACGATGCGGACCGCGGCCGGGTCACCGGCACCGGCATCGGCGGCGGTCGGGAGCAGGACGGCCGTCAGGCCGACCAGGGCGAGCAGGGCAAAGCGCTTCATCGGTCTCCTCTTCGAGCGGGTGTGCCCGGCCGGACGGGATCCCGACCAGGGTGAAGCAACACGACGCTAGCCGCGCCGACGCCCTTGGGCCAGGATCGTCCGGCCGACGGGCGGGTTCAGCCGGTGAAGCGCGGGGTGGCCGCGGCCGCGGCGGCCGCTGCCGCGGTGGACGTGGTCGTCGGCTCGAGCGGCGTGTCGCACAGGGCCAGCTCGACGTCGAGCGTGAGGGCCACGAAGGGCGTCGTCGGGAGGCCGACCGGGACCAGCTCGTCGGGCTCCTCCATGACCGGGCTCGCCGGCAGGCCGCCGACCACGAACACGTTGGTGCCCACGGCTTCGAAGATCGACAGGTCGATGGGGCCGAGGACGACGCTGCCGCCCGCCTCGATGCTGATCTCGTAGCCACCGCCGACGGGCAGGTCAGCGCCGAGCTGCTCGCCGAAGGACAGCTGACCCACCACGGCGTCGCCGAGCAGCACGTCGACCGCGGGCGCCAGCGCGGCGTGGTTGCCGGTGAGGCGACCCTGGCCGGCGGCGACGCAGCCCACGTCGATCGGGAACGGCTGCAGGACGGGCACGGGGACCCGCTCGCCGGCCTCGGCGGTGGCGACGACGGCGACGGCGTCGCCCTCGGGGGTGACCGAGTCGGTGAAGCTCGGGGTGGCGCCAGGGTCGGCGCAGTCGACGTCGCCGCCGAGGTAGACGGTGACATCGACGGCGATCCCCGTCGGGAGGGCGAGCGGTCCGGCCGTGTCGCCGAACTGGAAGTCGGCGACCAGACGGGCGTCACCGGCGCAGACGGTCACGGCCGAGCCGCCGGGGCCTTCCTGGCTCTCGAGGTTGAGGCCGTGCACCAGGTAGACGTCGGTCGTGCCCCCGGCGCCGGCGGCAACGGGCGTCAGCGGCAGCAGGAGGGCGGCGAGCAGGGCCCCCGCAGCCAGAAGGACGAGTCGTCGCATGGTGCTCCTCGCGTCGGTGGTCCAGGGACGGGAGGATCGGCCCTCCCGCTCGGTCCAGCAGGGCCACCAAACGTAGCCCTGACGGTGAGCTCCGTCCACGATGCCGACCCGCGCCCGTCCCTGGCGCCCCACCCCGGACGCGCAACGGGGAGCCCCGAAGGGCTCCCCGTTCCTGGACGCTCGGAGGCGACCCGGGTCAGCCGGTGAAGCTCGGCTGCGCCGAGGCGGCCGCGGCGGCCGGGGCCGCCGTCGTCGGCGTGGTCGGCACCGCCGGCGTCTCGCACACGGCGAGGTCGATGGTCAGGGCCAGCGGGACGACCGGGGTGTTGCCGTCGACGGGCTGGTTGCCGACCACGAAGATCGCGGTGTGCACCGCGTCCTCGACCGGGATCGGGGCCTCGACGATCGGCGTGTCGCCGAGCAGGACCGCGACGTCGTAGGTGTCGGCGGGGAGCGGGGCGGTGAGCGACTCGCCGAAGGCGAGCGAGCCGACGCTGCCGCCGGCGACGGTCACGTCGACCTCGGGGGCGTTGGCGGCGTGGGCGCCGGTGAGGCGGCCGTCGCCGGCATCGGCGCAGGCGACGTCGAGGGCGAAGGGCGCAAGCGCCGGGTCCTGTTCCGGACCGGCGGTGGCGACGAGGGCCACGGCCGCACCCTCGGGCGTCACGTCCTGGCCGATGACGAGCGGGGTGTCACCGGGATCGGCGCAGTCGACCTCGGCGCCGAGGTACACCGACACCGGCACGGTCCCGCCGGAGGGGAGGGCGACGGGACCCACGACGTCGCCGAACTGGAAGTCGGGGATCAGCGAGGTGTCGCCGGCGCAGACGGTGACGCTGGTGCCGCCGGCGTCCTGCGACTCCTGGAAGCTGAGGTTGAGGCCGTGGACCACGTAGACGTCGGTCGTGGCCTGGGCCCCGGCGGGGGCCGAGATGGTCGGGGCGAACAGGACGGCCAACAGCACGCCCGCAGCCAGGATGGTGAAACGCTTCATGGATCTCCTCGCGAGGTTTCGCGGGCGTCGGAACGGACCCCGCACGAATGTGACGGCGGACACGTTCATGCCGCCAACGGTTCTACGGTACCAGCGGGCGGCGCGGATGACCGTTCGGCTGTTTGCGCCCTGCAGGACCCGGGCGGCCCCGCCCCGCCACGTGGCCGCCCGGCGGGGCGGGGCGTTACCGTGCCCGCGTGCCGTCCCCCTTCCTCGCCGCCTGCCGGTCCGAGCCCCACGAGCGGGTCCCCGTGTGGTTCATGCGCCAGGCCGGGCGCTCGCTGCCCGAGTACCGGGAGGTGCGGGGCGAGGGCAGCATCCTCGACGCCATCCGCAGGCCCGATCTGGCCGCCGAGATCACGATGCAGCCGGTGCGGCGCTACGGGGTCGACGCCGCCATCCTCTACAGCGACATCGTCGTGCCGGCCGCCGCCATCGGCTTCGGGGTCGACGTGGCCCCCGGCATCGGCCCCGTGGTCGGCCAGCCGTTCGCCGCCGCCGCCGACCTCGCCCGGCTGCGCCCCCTCGAGCCCGAGCTCGACACGCCGTACGTGCTCGAGACGGTGCAGATCCTCACCGGTGAGCTCGACGTGCCCCTCATCGGGTTCGCCGGGGCGCCGTTCACCGTGGCCAGCTACCTCGTCGAGGGACGCCCCTCGCGCACCTACGCCCGCACCAAGGCCCTCATGCACGGCGACCCGTCGCTCTGGCACGAGCTCATGAGCCGCCTCACCGACCTCGCCGTGGCCTCGCTGCGCTCCCAGATCGAGGCCGGGGCCGCCGCCATCCAGCTGTTCGACAGCTGGGCCGGGGCGCTCAGCCCGCCCGACTACCTCCGCTTCGTGCTCCCCCACAGCCGTCGGGTCTTCGACGGGGTCGCCGACCTCGGGGTGCCGCGCATCCACTTCGGTGTCGGCACCGGCGAGCTGCTCACCCTGCTCGGCGACGCCGGCGCCGACGTCGTCGGGGTCGACTGGCGGGTGCCGATCGACACCGCCCGTGGGCGCGTCGGGCCCGGACGGGCGCTGCAGGGCAACCTCGACCCGGCGATCTGCCTGGCCCCGTGGCCGGTGGTCGCCGAGGCGGCTCGCGACGTGCTCACCCGCAACGGCGGCCACCCCGGCCACGTCTTCAACCTCGGCCACGGCGTGCTGCCCGAGACCGACCCCGCCATCCTCGAGCAGGTGGTCGACCTCGTGCACACCGAAGGGCGCGTCGAGCTCGACCTCGGCCCGGACGAGGCGACCGCATGAGCAGCCACCTGGGTGACGAGCGGGTCGGCCTGGTGGTGATGGCCTACGGGACCCCCCGACGGCCGGAGGACGTCGAGGCCTACTACACCCACATCCGCCGGGGGAAGGCCCCGACCCCCGAGCTGCTGGCCGAGCTGACGGGCCGCTACGACGCCATCGGCGGCATCTCGCCGCTCGCGGCGCGCACCGAGGCCCAGCGGGCCGCCGTCGAGCGCGGCCTCGAGGCCCGCCAGCGGGGGAGGTGGCGGGTCGTGCTCGGGCAGAAGCACGCCGCCCCCTTCATCGAGGACGCCGTCGCCGCCCTCGCCGACGACGGCGTCACCCGCGTCGTCGGCCTGGTGCTCGCACCGCACTACTCGGGGTTCAGCGTCGGGCAGTACCACCAGCGGGCGGCCGCCACCGCGACCGAGCACGGCCTGTCGTTCGTCGGCATCGACCACTGGCACCTGCTGCCGGCCTACCTCGACTTCCTCACCGATGCCGTGGGCGAGGCCCGAACCCGTCTGCCCGCGGCCCACAAGGTGCTGTTCACCGCGCACTCGCTCCCCGAGCGCGTGCTGGTCGACGACCCGTACCCGGACCAGCTCCGCCAGAGCGCCGACGCGGTGGCGAGGCGCCTCGGCCTGAACCCGTGGGCCGACTGGTCCCTCGGCTGGCAGAGCGCGGGACGCACACCCGAGCCGTGGCGCGGCCCCGACATCGCCGAGATCATCGCCGAGCTGGCGGCGACCGGGCGCAGCGCCGGGGTGCTGGTCTGCGCCCAGGGCTTCGTGGCCGACCACCTCGAGGTGCTCTACGACCTCGACATCGAGGCTCGCGGCGTGGCCGAGCGGGCCGGGCTGGCCTTCGCCCGCACCCGCTCGCTCAACGACGATCCGACCGTGATGGACGCCCTCGCCGGGCTCGTCGTCGAACGGCTGGGCGACTGATGGCGCGCCGTGTGGTCGTCGTCGGTGCGGGCATCACCGGGCTCACCGCCGCCCACGCCGCCGCCGGCGCCGGCCACGCCGTGGTGGTGGTCGACGCCGCCGACCGGGCCGGTGGCATCGTCCGCACCACCCCGTTCGCCGGGCACCTCGTCGACTGCGCCGCCGACGCCTTCCTCGCCCGGGTGCCCGACGCCGTCGAGCTGTGCCGCGAGCTCGGCCTGGCCGACGACCTGGTGAGCCCGGCGGCGCGCAACGCCTACGTCTGCACGGCAGGGACGCTCCACCCGTTCCCGGACGGGCTCGTGCTCGGCGTGCCCACCGACCTCGACGCGCTCCGCCGCTCCGACCTCGTGTCCGAGGCCGGCATCCGGCGCGCCGCCGAGGACCTCGACCGGCCCGGGCCCCCGCTCGCCCACGACGTGAGCGTCGGCTCGCTCGTGCGCGACCGGTTGGGCGACGAGGTGTTCGAGGCGCTCGTCGCTCCCCTGCTCTCGGGCGTGAACGGGGGCGACGCCGACGAGCTGAGCCTGGAGGCGGGGGCACCGCAGCTCGCCGCCGCCGCCCGCGACGGCGGGAGCCTCATCCAGGCCCTGCGTCGTCGGGCCGCCACCGCCGACCCCACCGCCCCCGTGTTCTACGGCTTCCCGACCGGCGCCCAGACCCTCACCGACGCCCTGCTCGACGCCATCCGGGTCGGCGGCGTCGACGTCCGCCTCGGCACGTCGGTGCGGGCGTTGACACCGGGCGCCGACGCGGGCTGGCGGGTCCACACGACCGACGGCGATCTCGACGCCGACGCCGTGATCCTCGCCACGCCCACCCATGCCACCGCGCCGCTGCTGGCCCCGCTGGTCCCAGGGGTCGCCGACGAGGTCGCCGCCGTCGAGTACGCCCCTGCCGCCATGGTGGCCCTGGCCGTGCCCCGCGACGCGGTCGGCCGTCCCCTCGACGGCAGCGGCTTCCTGGTGGCCGAGCGCGACGGCCTGCTCCTCACCGCCTGCTCGTGGGCATCGAGCAAGTGGGCCCACCTCGACGACCCGGACGTGGCCATCCTGCGGGCGGGCGCCGGGCGCCACCACGACCGGCGAGCCGACGCCCTCGACGACGACGAGCTGGTGGCCGCCCTCGTGGCCGAGCTCACCCCGATCCTCGAGCTCACGGCGCCACCCCGCGAGGCACGGGTGTCGCGCTGGGCCCGGGGTCTGCCCCAGTTCCGCCCCGGGCACCTCACCCGGGTGGCCGGCTGGCGCGCCGTCCTCGACCACGACCGGCCCGGGCTCCATCTCGCCGGCGCCGGCTACGACGGCCTCGGCCTGCCCGCCTGCATCCGCCAGGCCCGCCAGGCCGTGGCGCGGATCTCTTGACCGGGGACGCGACCCGGCTCCTCGTCGTGCTCCACGGGCACGGCGACGACCCCGAGCCCCTCGCCCGCCGGGTGCGCGAGCTGGTGGGCATGGCCGGCCACCACCGATCGACCCCGGTGCTCGCGCCCACCGGACCGACCCGCACCGCCCTCGGCGGGCCGGCCTGGTTCCCCGGCGCGACGGGCGACGTCGGTCCGCCGCTCCTCGACGCGCTCGTGGGGCTCGAGGGCGACATCGCCGGTGCCGCCCGGGACGCGGGGGTCGACCGCGCCGACACGGTGGTGCTCGGCTCGTCACAGGGCGCCGCCGCCGCGTTGGCCCTCGCCTTCCGGTCCGACGCGACGTGGCGGCCGCGGGCGCTCGCCGGCCTCGCCGCGTGGCTGCCGACCGAGCCCGACCTGGCGTGGGGCTTCGACGACGCCGGGTCCCCCTCCGTGCTCCTGGCGCACGGCGCCGACGACGAGGTCGTCCCCCTCCTCCAGGGCCGAGGTGCGGCGCGGGTCCTCGAGCGCCACGGGATCGAGGTCGAGCTCCGGGTCCACCCGGGCGGCCACGACACGCCGCCCGAGGTGGTCGCCGACGCCGTGCGCTGGCTGCTCGGCCGCTGACCGCCCACCGTCGTCACAGCAGCGTCCACCCACCGTCGTCGGCCGTCGGCTCCGCCCGCCACCGTCGCATCCGACGGGAGGCCTCACGCTCGTGAGTCGGCGAACGGTCGCGGTGGGCGACCGCCCACGCCGTGACCCACAGCTCGTACACCTCCACGAGCACCGCCAGACCGGGCCACGAGCGCGGATCGGCGCCGTACCCGTCGACGAACGCCTCGACCTCGGCACGCGGTCGGCCGTAGCGCGACACCGCGACGAGCTGCGGCACCACGTCGTACGAACGTGGACCGCTGCCCGCCAGCTCGAGGTCGAGGAGGATCGGGCCGGCCGCGGTGGCGAGCACGTTGCCGGCGTGCAGGTCGCCGTGCACGACGGCCGACCACCCGAGCGGATCCTCGGGCGCGACCCGCTGCCACGCCGGCGCCAGGCGCGCGCCGGCGTCACGGAGCACGCCGGCGTCCGGGTCGGCACCGACCTCGGCGACCTGCTCGGCGACCGCGGCCAACGGGTCGAGCCGCGGCGCGGGGCCCTCGCCGGGACGCACGGGCAGGCGATCGTGGAGCGTGCGGGCCAGGCGGCCGAGCTCGGCGGGGCTCACGTCGTGGCCGTGGCCGACCTCCCAGCGCCACGCCGTCACCCCGTGGGCGGCGGGCCAGCGTGGGCGCCCGGGCCCGTCGAGCAGGCGCACGGCGGGGACGCCGGCGGCGGCCAACCGCTCGGCCACCACGGCCTGGCGCGCCGCGAGGGCGTCGTCGCCGTCGACCCGCGCCACCGCGGGCACCGCCGGGAGGCCCACGAGGACGCCCCGGCCACGGCGGAGGATCCCGGCGCCGATCAGGTCGGCAGCCGGGAGCGCGGCGGCCACCGCGGCCAAGGCGTCGCGCTCCCGGTCGTCCTCGGGCGCCCGGACGGGCAGGAGATCCACCGGTGCATCGTCCCATCCCGCCGGCGCGGGGCCCGCCCGGGCCCGGCTGGCACGCGGGTCACCCGAGGGGAGACACTGGAGTCGAACCCGCCGTCGTGGCGGGCCACCCCTTCCGTGACCACCGCCCTCGACCCGACGCCCAGCCCGCCACCGGCCGCCCCGAAGCGGTCGGTCGAGCCCTGGGTCCTGATCGCCTTCGCCCTCGGCGGCCTCGCGTTCGTCGCCATCGCCGTCGGCGCCCTCGTGCTCGGCGGGGACGACGACCGGGTGGCCACCGACCCGAGCCGATGGCAGGGCACCGTCCTCGAGCCGGCATCCGACCGCCCGGACTTCGTGCTCACCGACACCGACGGACGACCGTTCGACTTCCGGACCGAGACCGATGGGCAGCTCACCCTCCTCTTCTACGGCTACACGAACTGCCCCGACATCTGCCCGATCCACATGGCGACCATCGCCCAGGCCCTCGACCGGGTGAACGTCGACGCCCGCGTCGTGTTCGTCACCACCGATCCGTCCCGTGACACCCCCGAGCGCATCCGCTCGTGGCTCGACGGCTTCGATCCCGCCTTCATCGGCCTCACCGGTTCCGAGGACGAGGTGGCCCTCGCCCAGCAGGCCATGGGCGCCACCGTCGCCCAGAAGGAGGCGCCCGACCCCGACGGCGACTACCTGGTCGGTCACACCGCCGGCGTGTGGGTGATCACCCCCGACGACCGGGTGCACCTGCTCTACGGGTTCGGCACCCGCGAGGACGACTGGGTGGCCGACCTGCCCGAGATCGCCACCGAGCCCGACTGGGCGGCGAGCGTGACGCCGTGACCTGGTGGTGCGCCGCGTCGAAGGAGCCGTGGTCGTGGTCGTTCCGCGCCTACCCCGGCATCTGGGCGCTGATGGCTGCCATGCTCGTCGGCTACGTCTCCCTGTGGCGACGCGGGCGGCCCGACCGGCTCACGGCCGTCGAGCGCCGCAAGCCGCTGTGGTTCGGCCTCGGCTTCGCCGTGCTGTGGGGCGCCACCGACTGGCCGCTCGGCACCCTCGGAGCCGGCTACCTCGCCAGCGCCCACATGGTGCAGTACATGCTGTACACGCTCGTCGCCGCACCGCTCCTGTTGCTCGGCACCCCCGAGTGGGTCGCCCGGCCGATCGTCGACCGACTGCACCTCGGCGGGGCCCTGCGGGTCGTGGCCAAGCCGGTGGTGGCCGCCGTCACCTTCAACCTCGTCCTGATCGCGACGCACGCCCCGTGGACGGTCGACACCTTCCGGGCGGGTGAGCTCGGCTCGTTCGCCCTCGACATGCTGTGGCTCGCCTCCGGGCTCGTCCTGTGGACGCCGCTCGTCAGCCCGCTGAAGGAGCTCGTGCACCCGTCACCGGCGGTGCGGTGCATCTACCTCTTCCTCGCCTCGGGCGCGATCCCGATGGTGCCCGGCGGGATCCTCACGTTCTCCAACTTCCCGCTCTACGCGACCTATGAGCTGGCACCTCGGGTCGCCGGCATCTCGGCCGGGGCCGACCAGCAGTCGGCCGGCATCATCATGAAGATCGGCAACATCCCGATCGTGTGGGGCGTGATCTTCGTGACCTTCTTCAAGTGGGCGGCCGGCGGGGGCAGCCACGCCACCCTCACCGCGGAGGAGGCCGACGCCATCACCCGGGCCGAGGCCAGCACCACCCCGGCCACCTCCACCCCGGTCACCTCCACACCCGCCACCTCCTAGGCCGTCCCGGTGGTCCGCGGTCCGCGTCGATCGGTCGCCGTCACGTCCGTCGCGGTGCTGCTCGTCGTCGGGGTGGCGGCGTGCTCGGGCAACGACGACCGCCGCGCCGCCCCCACCACGGGCTCGCCCCGCCCGGTCGTCGCCACCGGCACCGCCCTGGTCGCCCAGTTGGTCACCGCCGCCGCCGGATCGGCCGTCACCGTGGTCGAGGCCGGCGAGTCGACCCGGGCCGATCTCGTGGTCGTGGTCGGCCTCGGGTACGAGCAGGCCCGGGGCATCGACGTCGACGCCCCGGCCGACGCCCGGGTGCTGGCCCTCGCCGAGCGGCTCGCGCCGGCGCCCTACGGCGAGTCGCCCCCGTACGCGACGGTCCCGACGGGCAACCCACCGGGATCGGCGCCGGCACTCGGCGCGCCGGACCCCGCCTTCTGGCTCGACCCGGACCGGGCGACGCGCGCCGTCGAGTTGATCGCGGAGGTGCTCGTCGAGCTCGGCGTCGACGTCGACCCCCTCGACCGGGGCGTCGAGGCGTGGACGGCGACGATGGCGGCTGCCGACGAGGGTGTGCAGGCGGTGCTCGCCGACGCCGACGACACCTCCGGCGCCGAACGGGTCGTGGTCACCGACCAGGCGACGCTCGGCGTCTTCGCCGTGCGCTACGGGGTCACGCTGCGCGCTCCGGGCCCCGGTGAGCCCGCGGCCGTGCTCCCCGACACCGGCGGGGTGGCCCCCGGACCGCCCCTGCCCGAGCTGGTGATCCAGCTCGCCCGGGCCGTCGCCGAGGCCACGCCGGCAGCGCCGGACGCCTGACGGACCGGCCCGCACCCGACGCGTTCCCCGCGCCGCGGCCACACTGGGGGCCGATGGCCCGGCTCCGTCTCCTGCTCGTGGTGCTGCTGGTCGCCGCCGGCTCCCTGGTGGTGATCGCCGCGACCCGACCCCCGGGCGCCGAGTCGGCGCTGGGCCGGGCCGCCGGCGCGGGCATCCCCTCCCCCACGACGACACCGCCACCGACGACCACGACCACGACCCGGCCGGCCGCCCTGCCCATCCCCGACGCGCTGCCCGCCGATCCGTACGCGGCGACCGAGCCGGTCGTGCTGGGGACGATCGAGATCCCCAAGCTCGGCATCACCGAGCCGATCCAACGAGGTGTCACCCTCACCGCCATCAACCGGGGACCGGGCTGGTGGCCGGGCACGCCCATGCCCGGCGAGTGGGGCAACGTCGTCGTGGCCGGGCACCGCACGACCTACTCCAAGCCGTTCAACCGCCTCGACGAGCTCACCGAGGGCGACCGGGTGGTCTTCACCACCGACGCCGGCCGATTCGTCTACCAGGTGCGGGGGGTCATCGTGGTGCCGGCCGAGTGGATCGACATCGCCGCCCAGGACTGGGCCCACACCGCCACGCTGTTCGCCTGCCACCCCAAGGGGTCGGCCAAGGAGCGGATCGTGGCCAAGCTCCGCCTGCTCCGAGACGACGGGACCCCCGTCGACCCCGACGCCGCCCTCCCTCCGCTCGACGTCGAGTCGACCCGGACCGAGCACACCCTCATCACCCGCATCCCGGGCGGCGCCGACCCGTTGGCGAGCGCCGACGGGTGACTACAGCTCGCCCCGATCGAAGAAGCGGGGCCAGTTGCTCTGGGACTCGGCGCCGTCGGCGACGATGGCGGCGCCGTTGACGAACCGGGCCGCCGGTGAGCAGAGGAAGACGATGATGCCGGCGACCTCCTCGGCCGTGCCCATCCGCCGCATCGGGGCGATCTCGTCGGTCTTGGCCGCCCAGGCATCCTCGTCGTAGCCGAGCTTGCCGACCTCGTTCTCGTGCATGCCGCTCGTGCCGATGGTGCCCGGCGCCAGCGCATTGATGGTGACGCCGTGGTAGCCGAGGTACGGCGCCATGGTCCTCGTCATGTTGACGACACCAGCCCTGGCCGCGCCCGAGTGCACGAACCAGGGCGAGCCACGGTCGAACGAGAAGATGTGCACGACGTTGACGATCGAGCCGTATCCCGCCTTCGCCATCGGCTCCATGAACCGGCTCACCATGTTCCACGTACCGTTGAGGTTGAGGTCGACGACCGATCGCCACCCGTTGTCGGAGATCTGCGAGGGCAGCGCCGGGAACTGGCCGCCGGCGTTGTTGACGAGGAAGTCCACCTTCCCCATCTCGTCGTAGGACGCGTCCCGCAGGTGGTCGACGGCGTCGGTGTCACGGATGTTGGTGACGACCGGCAGGCACCGCACCCCGAGGGCCCTCGCCGCCTCGGCCGTCTCGTCCAGCGTCTCGCGGGTGCGACCCGCCACCACCACGTCGGCGCCGTAGCGGGCGAAGGCCAGGGCGGTGGTGCGCCCGATGCCGGAGCCGCCGCCGGTGACGACGGCGACCCGTCCCTCGAACAGGCCGGGGGCGAAGGCGTCGAGCGGTCCGGGGTTCGCCATGACCGCACCTTACGCGGGTGACTGGTGGCGCCCGACGGCGACGGGGATCATGGTCGGCCATGCCCCGGCCCTCCCCGCGCCCGGTCCCCCGGCTGGGCCGGCGCGCCCGTGGGCCGGTGCTGTCGCTCCTGGCCGGCCTGGCCATCGCCGCGTCGGTGCCGCCGTGGGGCTGGTGGCCGCTGGCGTTCGTGGGCATCGCCGTCTGGGACCGGGTCCTCGCCGACGCCTCCTGGATCGAGCGGGGCCGCCGTTCGTGGCTCGTGGGCATCGCCTGGCTCCTGCCGTCCACGCTGTGGATGTGGGATCTCACCGCGCCCGGCTACGTGGTGGCGGCGGTGGCCTTCGCCACCTACTTCGCCATCGCCGGCGCCCTGGTGCCGCCGGCGGCGCCCGCCCGCTGGATCGGCCTGCCCGCCGCCGTCGTGCTCGCCGAGATCGCCCGCTGGACGGTGCCGTTCGGCGGCGTGCCGTTGTCGACGCTGGCGATGAGCCAGGCCGCTGCCCCCCTCGGCCAGACCGCCCGGCTGGGCACGGCCATCTTCGTGTCAGGGCTGGTCGCGGTCGGCGGCGTCGCCCTCTCCGCGGCGTGGGCGCGACGCTGGCGCGCCGCGTCCGTAGCCGCCACCGCCGTGGTGGCCCTCACCCTCCTCGCCCTCGTCGCCCCCAGGGGGACCGACGTGGCGCCGCTGACGTTCGCGCTCGTGCAGGGCGGGGGGCCCCAGCGCACGCGGGCGGCGACCACCGACGAGCGGGAGGTGTTCGAGCGACACGTGGCGGCCAGCGAGGAGGTGTCGACGCCCGTCGACCTGGTGGTGTGGCCCGAGAACGTGGTGGCGGTCGAGGGACCGCTCACGGAGGCCCGGGAGGGCGACGAGCTGGCGGCGCTGGCCCGGCGCCTCGACACCACCCTCGTCGTCGGCGCCACCGAGGGGGTCGACGACGAGGCGTTCCGCAACGCGTCGATCGTCTACTCCCCCGACGGTGAGGTCATCGCCCGCTACGACAAGGTGCGACGGGTGCCGTTCGGCGAGTACGTGCCCCTGCGCCCGCTGATCGAGCGCATCGCCGGCGGGACGAGCGGTCTGTCGGCTCGCGATGCGGTGTCCGGCGAGGACCCGGCCCTGGTCGAGACGCCGACCGGTCGGCTGGCCGTCGTCATCTCGTGGGAGGTGTTCTTCACGAACCGGGTGCGGGCCGGCGTGCTGGCCGGCGGCGAGGTGGTGCTGAACCCCACCAACGGCTCGTCGTACTGGCTCACCCAGGTGCAGAGCCAGCAGGTGGCGTCGTCGCGCCTGCGGGCCATCGAGTCGGGCCGGTGGGTGCTGCAGTCGGCCCCCACCGGGTTCTCGGCGGTCGTCGACCCGGACGGCGCGGTGCTGCAGCGCACGGACATCTCCGAGCGGGCGGTGGTGCAGGGCACGGCCCAGCGACGGACGGGGGACACCCTCGCGACCCGCATCGGGCCCCAACCCACGGTGTTCGTGGCGCTCGGCGGCCTGGCTGCGGCCTGGCTGGTCGACCGACGCCGACGACGCGGCCGCGACGGCGAGGGTGCGCCGGCTACAGGTCGAGCAGCAGCGTGACCGGGCCGTCGTTGACCAGCTCGACGTGCATGTCGGCCCGGAACCGACCGGTGGCCACGGGCGCCCCCTTGGCCCGCAGCTCGGCCACCACGCGGTCGACCAGGGGCCCGGCGTGCTCGGGTCGGGCGGCGGCCACGTAGGACGGGCGCCGCCCCTTGCGGGTGTCGCCGTAGAGCGTGAACTGACTCACGATCAGGATCTCGCCGCCGGCATCGGCCACCGACCGGTTCATCACGCCCTCGTCGTCGGGCAGCACCCGCAGGCCCCACAGCTTGTCGGCCAGCTTGGCCGCCTTGGCCTCGTCGTCGTCGTGGGTGACGCCGACGAACACGCACAGACCGGCTCCGATCGAGCCGATCACCTCGTCGGCGACGCTCACCGAGGCACGGGTGACCCGCTGGACGACCGCCCGCATCAGCGGAGCCGCTTGGTGACCTGTCCGGCCAGCCGACGCTGCAACGCCATCGGGAGGATGCGCACCGACGACACCAACGCCTTGTTGTGCCATCCGGGGACCTCGACGGCATCGCCACGGGCGCAGGCGGCGAGCCCCGCCCGGGCCACCTCGTCAGCGGTCTGCCACAAGGCGTCGGGCACGACGACCCGGTAGCCGCCGCGCGACTGGAACTCGGTGCGGGTGAGCCCCGGGTAGAGGGCGGTCACCGTCACGCCGTGGGGCTTCAGCTCGTCGTGCAACGACTGCGAGAACGACGACACGTAGGCCTTGGTGGCCGAGTAGTTGGCGCTCGTCGGCGACGGCTGGAAGGCGGCCACCGACGCCACGTTGACGATGGCACCCCCACCGGTGGCGGGCATGCGGCGGGCGGCGGCGTGGCACAGGCGGACGAGGGCCACGACGTTCACGCGGATCTCGGCCTCCTCGTCGTCGACCGGGATCTCGGCGAACGGCGCGTTGGTGCCGTACCCGGCGTTGTTGACGAGCAGGTCGACGGGGCGGTCGACCGACGCGACCCGCTCCTCGACCTCGGCCAGCCGGGCGGGGTCGGCCAGGTCGGCAGGCCGCACCTCGACCTCGACGCCGGCGCGGGCCCGCAGCTCGTCGGCCAGGGACTCGAGGCGGTCGGCCGAGCGGGCGACCAGCACGAGGTCCGTGCCGGCGGCGCCGAGTTGGCGGGCGAAGGCCTCGCCGATGCCGCTCGACGCGCCCGTGACCAGCGCCCGCTCCCAGGTCTCGCCCATGGTGTCGCCCCCTCCGCCGGCGCCCCGGAGCCGGTGTGCTCGTCGCCGGGCCGGGGCCCCGGTCGTGTCCCGCCGGGCGACCCGGCGCGGCGTCACGGTAGCGGGCGCGGTCGCCCTGCCGGTCGGGAACGTGCAGGTCAGTGGCGGTTCGACCCGCCGGGGACGGGCGCCGATGAGGGCTCCTGTGACCCCGGTCACGGGAGGCACCCCTACTTGACCGACCGGTCAGTGACGGCAAGGCTTCCCGCTCTATGCATCCCCGGGACGACGCCGCCGGCGCGGTCGCAGACCTGGCCGCCGACGGCGGTCCCCCCCTCTCCATCGCCTTCCTCGCGTATCGGGGCAAGCCCCACGTCGGAGGCCAGGGGGTCTACACGCGGCACCTCACCCGGGCCCTGTCCGACCTCGGTCATCGCGTCGAGGTGCTCGGAGGCCAGCCCTTCCCGGTGCTCGACGAGCGGGTGCCGCTCGTCGAGCTACCCAGCCTCGACATCTACAACGAGTACTTCCCGATGCGGATGCCCGGTCTCTGGGAGCTCAAGTCGTTCGGCGACTGGGTCGAGGTCACCGCGTTCTCGACCGGCACCTTCCCCGAGCCGCTGGCGTTCAGCATCCGGGCCTGGCAGCACCTGAAGCGCCGGGTCAACGACTTCGACCTGGTGCAGGACAACCAGTCGCTCGGCTACGGCCTGCTCGGCATCCAGAGGCTCGGCCTGCCGGTGCTGGCCACCATCCACCATCCGATCACCGTCGACCGGCGGCTCGAGATGGAGCACGCCGAGACGCCGTGGCAGCGGTTCTCGAAGGCCCGCTGGTACGCCTTCACCAAGATGCAGACCCGCGTGGCGTCGCGGCTGCCGCGGGTGGTGACGGTGTCGGAGAACTCGTTCAAGGACATCCACGCCGACCACCAGGTCCCCATCGAGCGCATGCACGTCGTGCCCGTCGGGGTCGACCAGGAGCTGTTCCGCCCGCTGCCCGACGTCGCGCCGGTCCCCGGCCGGCTGATCACCACGGCGAGCGCCGACGTCACCATGAAGGGCCTCCGCTTCCTGCTCGAGGCGCTGGCCAAGCTGCGCACCGAGCGCCCGGTGGAACTGGTCGTCATCGGCCGGCTCAAGGAGGGCGGCCCGTCGGCCCGCACCCTCGACGAGCTGGGTCTGCGCGACTGCGTCACCTTCGTCACCGGTGTGCCCGAGCAGCGCATCATCGAGCTCTACAGCGAGGCCGAGGTCGCCGTCGTCCCGTCGCTGTACGAGGGCTTCTCACTCCCCGCCATCGAGGCCATGTCCTGCGGCGTGCCCCTCGTCGCCACCACCGGCGGGGCCCTCCCCGAGGTGGTCGGCACCGACGGCGACACCGCACTCCTGGTGCCGCCCGGCGACAGCGACGCCCTCGCCGCACGCATCCGCACCGCCCTCGACGACCCGGACCTGCGGGCCTCGGTCGGCGCCCGCGGTCGCCAGCGCGTGATCGACCGCTGGACCTGGCGCCACACCGCCGTCGGCACGGTGGAGCACTACCGGGCGCTGCTCACCGAGACCGCCGCCGTCCAGGCCGACCGGCCCGGCGGCGCCGGCGCCGCCCCACGCTACCGGCGCACCCCCGCGAGGCTCACGGGGGCCCGCGGCTGATGCTGACCGTCGACTACGACCGCCTGGGACTGCGCCCCGGAGACCTCCTCCTCGACCTCGGGTGCGGCTTCGGCCGCCACGCCTACGAGGGGCTCCGACGCGGTGCCCAGGTCGTGGCCTGCGACATGGCCAGCGAGGAGCTCCGCGAGGTCCGGGCCCTGTTCGAGGCGATGGTGCTCGCCGGCGAGGCGCCGCCTTCGGGCATGGCCGTCACCACCGCCGGCGATGCGACCCGGCTCCCCTTCCCCGACGGCACCTTCGACCGGGTCATCGCGTCCGAGGTGATGGAGCACATCCCCGACGACGAGGGCGCCCTCGACGAACTGCTCCGGGTGCTCAAGCCGGGGGGCGTGCTCGCCGTCACCATCCCTTCGTGGCTCCCGGAGAAGCTGTGCTGGCTCCTGTCCGACGAGTACCACGCGCCGAAGGCGGTCGGCGGCCACGTGCGCATCTACACCGAGGCCGAGCTGCGAGCGAAGATGCGCGCCGCGGGGTTCGAGCCGAACGGCTCCCACCAGGCCCACGCCCTGCACTCGCCCTACTGGTGGCTGAAGTGCGCGGTGGGCCCGACCAACGACGACTTCCCGCTCGTGAAGCTCTACAACCGCTTCCTCGTGTGGGACATCGAGCAGCGCCCGGCGGTCACCCGGGTCACCGAGCAGTTGCTCAACCCGGTGCTCGGCAAGAGCCTGGTCGTCTACGCGACGAAGCCCATCGCCGACGGCGAGACCGCCTCGGCCCGACGCGAGGAGGTGGCCGGTGTCGGTGCCTGAGGTCCCCGGCATCCTGTCCGCCGCCGAGGTCGTCGAGACCGTCGACGCCATCGCGTCGTGGCAGCTCCCCGACGGCATGATCCCCTGGTTCCCCGGCGGCCACGCCGACCCCTGGAACCACGTCGAGGCCGCCATGGCCCTCGCCATCGGGGGACGGCGAGCCGACGCCGAGCGGGCCTACGACTGGCTGGTCGCCCGGCAGCGCTCCGACGGCGCCTGGCACCAGTACTACCTGGCCGACGCCGTCGAGCAGGACAAGCTCGACGCCAACACCGTGGCCTACGTGGCCGCCGGCGTGTGGCACCACTGGCTCCTCACCAACGACCGCGGCTTCGTCGAGGCGATGTGGCCGGTGGTCGAGCGGGCCATCGACTTCGTGCTCGACCTCCAGACCCCGCGAGGCGAGATCATCTGGGCTCGCCACGCCGACGGCACCCCGTGGTCGTTCGCCCTGCTCACCGGCTCGTCGAGCATGTGCCACTCGCTGCGGTGCGCCATCGCCCTGGCCGAGCTGCTCGGCCACGAGCGCCCCGACTGGGAGCTCTCCGCCGCCCGCCTGGCCGACGTGATCGCCGCCCACGTTCGGGGCGATGCCCCCGACGCCTTCTCGCCCAAGCACCGATGGGCGATGGACTGGTACTACCCGGTGATGGCCGGCGTGGTCCGGGGCGCCGACGGCCGCGAGCGCCTCGACGGCCGCCTCGACACCTTCCTCGTCGAGGGCATGGGCGTGCGCTGCGTGAGCGACCGACCCTGGGTCACCGCGGCCGAGACCTGCGAGTGCCTGCTCGCCTACCTCTCCATCGGCGAGCGCGACCTGGCCACCACGCTGTTCTCGTGGGCCCAGCACCTGCGGGCCGACGACGGCCACTACTGGACCGGCATCGTGTTCCCCGAGATGGTCCACTTCCCCGGCGGCGAGAAGAGCACCTACACCGCGGCCTCGATCGTGCTGGCCGCCGACGCCCTCGCCGGCACCTCCCCGGCATCCGACCTGTTCGTCGACCATGACGCCCTGCCGGCGCTCATGCGCACCGACGACACCGCCGACGTCGCCGACCCCACGCTCGACTGATCCCCGAGAGCTCAGTCGCTCAGTCGCCCAGTCGCTCAGTCGCTCGGACGTTCGCCGTAGTCGCCGAAGGGGCGGTCCCGTTCGCGGACGGCCTCCCGGAAGCCGACCTCCTCGCTCCGTTGCACGAAGTCGAGCCCTTCCTGTGAGTGGCGGGCCACCCCGTCGAAGAGGGTCCCCAGCCGGCGGGACGAGCGGGGGCCGTACTGCTCGTCGGCGACCGCGTTCAGGGCCCACGTGATCATCTCGAGCTGGTTGCGGGGCACGAGGGCGATGCGTTGGGCGAGGGCCATGGCGTGGTCGTGCAGCTCGCCGTCGGGCACGACCTCGAGCACCGCGCCCATGGCCAGGGCCTCGACGGCGCTGAACTCGTCGCCGGTGAGCAGGTAGCGGCGGGCGCGCTGGAGCCCGAGGCGGGCGACCCAGGTCCACGGCGCTTCGGGGATGCCCCACACCCGCGACGGCGGGTAGCCGAACCGGGCCGACTCGGCCGCCACGATCAGGTGGGCGTTGAAGACGATGTTGGTGCCACCGGCGATGCACCAGCCCTGCACCGCGGCGACCGTCGGCTTCGAGCAGTCGTGCAGCTTGGCCCAGGTGGCGGCGTAACGGTCGATGCCGTGCTGGTCGGCCACCGAGTCCCAGGCCCGCTCCGAGGAACCGGCGCTCCGCGCCTGGGCGGTGGTGCTCCAGTCGAGGCCGTAGCCGGCGCAGAACGCCGGCCCTTCGGCGTCGAGCAGGACGACCCGTACCTCGTCGTCGCCCTCGGCGGCGTCGATGCCCACCGCCAGCTCGTCGCGCAGCACCGGGGTGATCGTGTTGTAGCGGTCGGGCCGGCACAGCGTCAGCCGGCGCACGTGCCCGTGGGTCTCCTCGCGGACGGCTTCCCCCATGGGCCTCGAGCGTAGGCCGACGCGCCGCGCTAAGGGCCGGAGGCCCGGCGCAGGACCCGCAGCGAGCCGACCGCCCGCTCCTCGCCGAACCGGCCCGAGTCGAGGGCGCGGCGGTAGATCTCGAACGGCGGCCGGCCGCCGTCGGCGGGATCAGGGAACACGTCGTGGATGAGCAGGAGGCCCCCGGGCTCGACGTGGGGCGTCCACAGCTCGTAGTCGCGGTGGGCCGGCTCCTCGCCGTGGCCGCCGTCGATGAACAGCAGCGAGAGCGGCGTGGTCCAGTGGCGACCGACGGTGGGCGAGTCACCGACGATGGCGACGACCGACGCCTCCAGACCGGCGTCGAACACCGTGCGCCGGAAGCGGGGCAGGGTGTCCATCCGGCCCACCGCGGGGTCGACCAGGTCGGGCTCGTGCCACTCCCAGCCCGGCTGGTTCTCCTCCGAGCCGCGGTGGTGGTCGAGCGAGAACAGCACCGTGGCCCGCTCGGCGGCCGCCGATCCGAGGTAGATCGCCGACTTGCCGCAGTAGCTCCCGATCTCGAGCATGGGCGAGCCACCGACGGGCACGGTGCAGGCGGCGTCGTACAGGGCGATGCCCTCGCCAGGGGGCATGAAGCCGCGAGCGGCCTCGGCCGCGGCACGCCGCTGCGGGTCCATCACCGGGTCGCGGTCGCGCTCAGGACGGGTGCGGCTCGTCGAGCGGCTCGCGCCCGGTGAGCCCGGTGAGCTCGGTGATCTCGTCCTCGGCGGGCCCGTGGTGGTGCCGGCCGAACATGTAGGCGTCGAGGGCGAAGAACTTCACGACCCACAGCACGCCGAAGGCGAACATGTTGGCGAGGTTGGGCACCAGCTTCTGGATGGTGGTGCGGTCGGCCGGCGGGATGTCGACGATGCCGGTGACGTGGGTGGCCACCCACACCGCCGCCGTCGACAGGATCAGGCCGGCGAGGGCGAAGCCCCAGAACGGGAGCACCTCCTTGGTGAGGTGGCTCTTGCCGCTCTTGCCCCACACCCATCGGCGACTGAGGTAGTAGGCGGGGACGGCGCTGATGCACACGGCGAGGACGTTGGCGATCGCCGGCGGCACGTGGACCACCGCACTGAAGAACACCAGCAGCCCCTGGCCGATGGCGACGTTCACCACCGAGACGGCGGAGTACTTGAGCCCGTGGGTGCGCACCTTGCGCAGCGCGCCCTGGAGGCCGGATGCGGAGGACGAGGAGGTGGTGGCGGCCATGTGGGGACGAAGCGTAGTGGTGGCCCTCCCAGCCATCACAACCAGCGATGCGGGCCGACCGCATCCTACCCCGAGAGCCGCCCCGAGCCGACGCGGCTAGACGTCGGGCATGGCGTTGGCCCGGGCGACGGCGCCCAGCCAGTAGGCGCTGGGCTTGACCCGTCGCTCCTGGGTGGCCCGATCGACCTCGACGAGCCCGAAGCGGGGGGCGTAGCCGAAGGCCCACTCGAAGTTGTCGAGCAGGCTCCAGTACGTGTAGCCGAGCACGTCGACGCCGTCGTCGAGGCAGTCGAGGACGCCGGCGAGGGCACGGCGCACGTAGTCGAGGCGCTGCTCGTCGTCATCGGTGCCGATCCCGTTCTCGGTCACCAGCACCGGCACGTGCTCGGTGACCGCCCACGCGTAGCGGATCGTGTTGGCGAGGGACTCCGGGTGGTACTCGTAGCCCATGACCAACACGGGCACACCCTCCTCGGGTCCGAGCTGTCCCTCGGGGCCGACCCGCGAGCGGCTGTAGGTCTGCACGCCGATGAAGTCGTCGCCGCGGCACGACTCGAGGAACACGTCCTCGGCGAAGTGGCGGATCGTGTCGCGGGTCCTCACCGCGTCGGGGTCGTCGGCCGGCACCGCCTGGTAGTCGCTCATGGCCAGCGTGAGACCGACCGGGAAGTCCCCCCGCCCGGCCTTCAGCACCTCGTAGGACCGGCGGTGGGCCTCGATCATGTGCTCGTAGGCCGAGTGCCACAGGTCGGCGTCGATGGTGCCCGGCGGGAAGACCCCGACCTGGTAGCCGATGTAGGCCACCACGTTCGGCTCGTTGATGGTGCACGCCCGGCTGATGAGGTCGCCGAGGTGCTCCACGGTCCGTTCGCAGAACCGGCCGAAGCGATCGACGATCCGCGGGTTGGCCCACCCACCGTCGACGGCGGCCCATCGCGGCGTGGTGAAGTGGTGGAAGGTGACGACCGGCTCGATGCCGTTGGCCAGGCACTCGGCGGCGACGCGGCGGTAGTGATCCAGGGCGGCCACCGAGAAGTGGCCCTCCTCGGGCTCGATGCGGCTCCACTCCACCGAGAACCGGTAGTCGTCGAACCCGAGCGCGGCGAGAAGCCGGAGGTCCTCCGGGTAGCGGTGGTACTGGTCGCAGGCGTCACCGCTCGGCTCCACGCAGACCGACGGCTCGCGGTGCTCCCACTCCCACCAGTCGTTGTTGACGTTGTTGCCCTCGACCTGGTGCGCGGCCGTGGCCGTCCCCCACCTGAACCCGTCCGGGAAGCGCCGTGCCATGGTTGCCGACGCTAGCTCCGGTCCGGGGCGGCCACCCTCGGTCTGGAAGAGTGGAGCGATGGGACAGGGCGCCGTCGACGATCTGATCCGACTGCTCGACCTCGAGGCCATCGAGGTCAACATCTTCCGCGGCCGGAGCCCGGACGTGAAGCGGCAACGGGTCTTCGGTGGCCAGGTGGCGGGTCAGGCGCTGGTGGCCGCCGCCCGCACCGTCGAGCCGGATCACGCGGTGCACTCGCTGCACGCCTACTTCCTGCGGCCCGGCGACACCAAGGTCCCCATCCTCTACGAGGTCGACCGCATCCGCGACGGCCGCTCGTTCGTCACCCGACGGGTCGTGGCCATCCAGCACGGGAAGGCGATCTTCCACCTCCAGGCCTCGTTCCACCGCGTCGAGGAGGGCTTCGACCACCAGGAGCCGGCGCCGCTCGACGTGCCCGCACCCGAATCGCTCCCGGACTTCAAGCAGCGGTGGAAGCCGTGGGCCGAGCTCATGGGCGACGACTACGAGCGGGATCGACCGATCGACACCCGCAACGGCGACTGGGAGCCGATCGACCGCAAGGGGCCGTTGCCGCCCTACCAGCGGGTGTGGTTGCGGGCCGACGGCGTGCTGCCCGACGACCCGGTGCTGCACGCCTGCGTCGTGACCTATGCGAGCGACATGACGCTGCTCGACACCAGCCTCCTCCCCCATGCGGTGGGCGCGATGGAGGAGGACCTGTTCATGGCTAGCCTCGACCACGCCATGTGGTTCCACCGCCCGTTCCGGGCCGACGACTGGCTGCTGTACGTGCAGGACACCCCCTCCGCCTCCGGCGGACGCGGACTGGCGCGCGGCTCGATCTACACCCGCGACGGCGTGCTCGCCGCGTCGGTCGTGCAGGAGGGCCTCATCCGGCGCGTGGCCCGATGAGCGATCCCGCCACGAGTCCGTCCCGAGGTCGCCTCACCTCCGCCCTCCTCGGCGCGGTCGTCGCCCTCGCCCTGCTGGTCGCGGCGTGCGGAGGTGACGACGGCGAGGTCGCCGACCCGACGTCGCCAGGGCCCGACGGCGTGGTCCCGGGGGCCACCACGACCGACGGTGCTCCGGTGACCGCCGTGCCCGCCGACGCCATCCGGCTCCGCCCGATCGCCCAGCTCGACCAGCCCGTGGCCTTCTCGGCCCGCCCCGGAACCGACGACCTCTACGTCGCCAACCAGACCGGCACCATCGACCGCATCGTCGTGACCGGGGCGAACGGCGAGGTCACCTTCGAGGTGGCGAGCGAGCAGGTGCTCGACCTGTCGGATGTCACGGTGGCCAAGGGCGAACAGGGCCTGCTCGGGCTGGCGTTCGCCCCCGAGGGCGACCTGCTCTACGTCGACCACACCGACCGCACCGGCAACACCCAGATCGTCGAGTACCGCATGGACGGCGACGTCGCCGACCCGGCCTCCGCCCGCACGCTCCTCCAGATCCCGCAGCCGTACACGAACCACAACGGCGGCCAGCTCGTCACCGGGCCCGACGGCATGCTCTACATCGCCATGGGCGACGGCGGATCGCGCGGCGACCCGGAGGACCGGGCCCAGGACACCGGCCAACTCCTGGGCAAGATCCTCCGCATCGACCCCACCCCGGCCGACGGCGGTTCGCCGTACACGGTGCCGGGCGACAACCCCTTCGCCACCGGCGGCGGCGAGCCCGAGATCTGGCTCACGGGCGTGCGCAACCCCTGGCGGTTCAGCTTCGATCGCACCACCGGCGACCTGTGGGTCGCCGACGTCGGACAGAACGAGATCGAGGAGGTCAACCTGCTCCCCGCCGCACCCGAGGGCGCCGGGCGGGGCGTCAACCTGGGGTGGCCGTACCTCGAGGGCACCGCGACGTTCAAGGGTCGACCGCCGGCGGGGGTGACCCTGGTCGACCCCGTCACCGAGTACGACCACGCCGACGGCGCCTGCTCCGTCACCGGCGGCTACGTCTACCGGGGCGAGGCGATCCCGGCGCTGCAGGGCGTCTACGTCTACGGCGACTACTGCACCGCCGCCCTGTGGGGCCTCACCGCGACGGGCGGCGAGCTGGCCGCGGAGGGCGACCTGGGGGCCTCGGTGCCCGAGAACACGCTGTCGTCGTTCGGGGAGGGACCCGACGGCGAGCTCTACGTGCTGTCGACCGCAGGTACCGTCTACCGGATCGACCCCGCCTGACGGAGGGGTCTCGTCGACCGTGCCTGGGGGGAGGTGAGCACCGCGGATGACCGACACCGCCGAAGCCGTCGACGACCCGGTGCCGGGTGACGATCCCGGATCGCCCGCGACGACGCCCTCCTACGACCCGATCACCGACACCACCAGGGTCCCGGGCCGCAAGGGCCGCATCCTCCGCGACGGCTCCCGGCTCCACTGGGTCACCGAGGCCGTCATCGTCGTCGTCGTCTACGTGGTCTACGAGTCGATCCGGAAGGTCTCCGAGGGCAGGCCCTCGGTCGCCTTCGACAACGCCATGCGGATCATCGACTGGCAGGAGGCGCTGCAGATCTACCACGAGAAGGCGATCCAGGACTGGTCGCTGCAATGGCAGCCGCTGATCGTGGTCAGCAACTACTTCTACGGCAGCGCCTACATCATCTGTACGATCGCCACGTTGGTGTTCCTCTACCGACGCTGGCCCAACGACTACCCGCTGTGGCGGAACACCCTCGCCATCGGCACGATGCTCGGCCTCGTCGGGTTCTTCGCCTTCCCGCTCATGCCGCCGCGCCTGCTCGACGACCTCGGTGACGGCCGGGTCTTCGGCTACGTCGACACGATGGTCAGCTACCCCACCTTCTGGTCGTTCGACTCGGAGGCCATGCAGACGGTGTCGAACCAGTTCGCGGCCATGCCCAGCCTGCACTGCGGGTGGGCGCTGTGGAGCCTCTGGGCGCTGCTGCCCCGGGTGCGCACCTGGTGGATGAAGACCCTCGTCGTGCTCTACCCGGTGGCCACGATCTACGTGGTGGTCGCCACCGGCAACCACTACTTCCTCGACGCCGTCGGCGGCCTGGCGATCTTCCTGGTCGGCTACGGGGTCGCCCGGGTGGTAACCCGTGCCGGGCGGGGACGACGGGTCGACGCCGACGAGGCGGCGCCGGCACCGGAGACCGCCAGCTCGTAGGCCGCCAGGTTGCGACCGATCACCTCGCTCCAGTCGACCGGAGCGTGGGTCTCCCGGTTGTTCTTGGCCATCAGCAGGCGAAGCTCGCGGTCGCGCACGAGCCGCACGATCTGGTCGACCATGTCGCGGTCGGAGTCGGCGAGCAGGCCCTCGCGACCGTGCTCGACGAACTCACGGATGCCCGTGCGCTCCTTGGCCACCACCGGCAGGCCGGCGCAGCGCGCCTCCAGGGCGGCGATCCCGAACGACTCGAGGTTGGCCGGCGCCACGAACAGGTCGGCCCGGGCGAACTGCTCACGGATCTCGTCGCGGCTGCGTCGCCCGACGAGGAGGACGCGATGCTCCATCCCGTTGGCGGCGAGGTAGCGCTCGAGCGACCGACGCTCGGGACCCTCGCCGATGATCACGGTGCGCACCTCGGTGTGGGGCAGCCGCTCGTGCACCTTCTTCAGCATCTTCAGCAGGTGCAAGGGCCGCTTCCGGGGCGCGAGGCGCATCACCGACACGATGGTGACCGGGCGGCCGTCGGCGGGCTCCGGCTCGACCTCCCAGGCGGCGTGGTCGATGCCGTTCGGCAGCACCAGCACCGGACGTCCTGGGCCGGCCACGCGGCGGAGCGGCTCCGCGGCCACGTCGCTCACCGCCGACAGCACGACGTCCCACTCGGTCCAGTGGGACAGGCGGTCGAGTGCCGTGAACGCCGGTGTGGCGTAGCTCCAGAGGCAGTGCGTCGTGACCACCGACGGGATGCCCCGCTTCTGGGCGCGGTGGGCGGCGCCGTAGGCCAGCGGGGAGACGATGCCCCCGTGGAAGTGGGCCACGTCGACCCGCTCGCGCTCGAGCTCGTCGGCCACCAGGCGGAACGTCTTCGGCGTGAACGGGATGTTGAACGGGAGGAGCGGGACGTCGAGGCGCCGGACGCGGATCCCGTCGACCTCGTCGGGGCCACTCATCGAGGTCACCACGACGACCCCGTGGCCAGCCTCCTGGAGCCGCTGAGCCAGGTCGTGCACCTGCATCTCGATGCCACCGACCTGGGGGACGTAGCAGTCGGTGACCAGCCCGATGTGCATGAGGTCCCACGGTACAGGCCACGACCCGGTGGCGAGGTCCACGCGCGGGTGCCCGTCGAGCGGCCCTCGGCCCGTGGGGCACCGCCGGTGCGGCAGAGTGGAGCCGATGGCGACCCTCGTGACCTTCCACGCCCACCCGGACGACGAGGCGATGCTGACGGCCGGCCTCATGGCCCGGGCCGCCGCCGCCGGACACCGGGTCGTGCTGGTCGTCGCGACCCATGGCGAGGCGGGCGAGGCCGACCCCGCCACCCTGGCGCCGGGTGAGTCGTTGGGCGAGCGGCGCACCATCGAGACCGAGCGATCGGCCGCCGCGCTCGGCGTGCACCGGGTCGCCTTCCTGGGGTTCCGCGACTCGGGCCACGACCCGGCGACGGCACCTCCCGGCTCCTTCGTCGCCGCGCCCGTCGACGAGGCGGCTCGCCGGCTGGCCGAGGTCCTCACCGAGGAGGGAGCCGACGTCCTGACCACCTACGACCGCAACGGCGGCTACGGCCACCCCGATCACCGGCGCGTGCACGAGGTGGGCGGGGCCGCCGCCGAGCTCGCCGGCACGCCCGTGGTCCTCGAGGCCACCGTCAACCGGGACCTGTTGGCCCTCGCCGCCGAGCTGGCACCGACGCTCGGCTTCGAGGTGCCCGACGAGCTGCGCCCCGACCACGTGGACCGCTGGTTCGCGGCGCCCGAGGAGATCACCCACGCCATCGACGTCCGTCGGTTCCTCGACGCCAAGCGGGCGTCGATGGAGGCGCATGCCACGCAGGCCACGTCGGCGGCCAGCGGCACCCGCACCCTCGCCCTGTTCCTCGCCCTCGACCCCGAGCTGTTCGCCATCGCCTTCGGCACCGAGTGGTTCATCGACCGGTCGGCCCGACCGGGGCCGCCTCACGCCGACGCCGTCCCCGGCCTCGACCTGACCGCCACCGCCTGAGCGCGTCGGCCGAGCGACGAGCGACGACACCGATGGAGCTCCCCGACGAGGACGAGGTGAGCGCGGCGGGCCTCGGGGCACTCCGGGTGCCGGCCGAGCTCGTCGAGCACGAGCTGGAGACGAAGTCCAGGACCCGCCGCGTCGCCGAGGCCGCCGTCTCCCTCGCCGTCGTCGTCGTCATCTTCGCCTTCGCCATCCCGGCCATCAGCGACTCGCACTACTCCGACATCTGGGACGAGCTCCGACAGCTCACGTCGGCGCAGTTCGTCGAGCTGTTCGTCGTGTGGATCCTCGTGATGCTCACCTACACCGGTGTGCTCACCGCCGCCCTTCCCGGGCTCAAGCACACCCAGGCACTGGTGGTGAACTTCGCCGGGAGCGCGGTCTCGAACATCGTGCCGTTCGGCGGCGCGGTCGGCGTGGCCGCGACCTACGCGATGGCGATGTCGTGGGGCTTCGAGCCGTCGGCGATCACATTGGGGATCCTCGTCACCGGCATCTGGAACGTGTTCACCAAGCTGGGCATCCCGGTGCTCGCGCTGGTGGTGCTCGTGCTCGGTGGGCGCGCGACGGCCGAGCTGGTCCCGCCCGCGATCATCGGCGTCGCCGTCCTCGCTGCGGCCGTGACCGTCCTCTACCTCGTCCTCCGCTCGGAGCACCTCGCCGAGCTCGTGGGCGGGATCGTCGACCGCGTGGGCAACGCCGTCGGCCGCCGGCTGCGGCGCCCGCCGTTCGACGGGAGGGCGAACGTGCTCGACTTCCGCCATCGCAGCATCGGCCTCCTGCGGGAGCGCTGGGCGGCGCTCACCTTCTGGATGGTCGTCTACAACCTCGGTCAGTTCTTCCTGCTCCTGCTCTGCGTGCGGGCCCTCGGTGCCGACACCGACCAGTTGGGGTGGATGGAGGTGCTGGCCGCCTTCGCGTTCGCCAACCTGCTGACGACGATCGCCATCACGCCGAGCGGCGTCGGCTTCGTGGAGGCCGGCACCACCGCCGCCCTCATCGCCTTCGGCGGGCCCGACGCCGCTTCGGCGGCAGCCGTGTTCCTGTTCCGGGGCTTCACGTACCTCATGGAGATCCCGCTGGGCGCCGCCGCGTGGGCGGTCTGGGCGGGCGTGGGCTCGTGGCGGCGGCCCGTCGGGGCCCGTACCGGGACGCCCGACTGAGGGCACTCCGAGATTCTCCTCCTCAGGGGTGTCGTTTCGGCGGCCCGGAGCGATCACGTCGTTGGCAGCGTCAGTGGGCGGCGAAACAGTGCCCCTCGTCCCTACGAGCGGTGCCGCTGAAGAGCGGTCACCTTCTTCCGACCAGGAAGGTGACCGCTCTTCCTCGTTCTCCTCGTCTTCGCTCACGGGCGCCGGACGAGCCGGGACGACGAGCCGGGGCGACGGTCCGGGGGCCCCGGCCCCACGCCGGGATGGCGGGGTAGGGTCCGGCCATGACGACCGACGACGATCCCAAGCGCATCGTCGAGCGCTTCTGCGACTCCTGGTCGCGCCTCGACCTCGACGAGATCACCGGCTTCCTCACCCCGGACGCCCACTACCACAACATCCCCGTCGACCCCGTCGACGGCGTGGAGGCCATCCGGGCCTTCATCGGCGGGTTCACGGTCGGGGTGTCGGCGGTCGAGTTCGAGATCCGCCACATCGTCGCCGAGGGCGACGTCGTGCTCACCGAACGACTCGACATCTTCCGGTTCGATGACGGACGCGTGATCGAGCTGCCCGTCATGGGCACCTTCGAGCTCCGCGAGGGCAGGATCGCCGCCTGGCGCGACTACTTCGACCTGCAGCAGTACATGGGCCAGCTCGCCGGCGGCTGAGCCACCCGATCAGCGCGACTCACGACGGCGACGCCACCCGCACGACGTGATCGTCGGCGTCGGGCGCGGCGAAGACGGCCACCGCCTCCGCCTCGCGCTCCACCGCGCGAAGCTCCGCCCGCGTCAGCTGCGTGAACGGACGAACCGTGAGCACCGCCTCGCCCCCGGCCCGCCGAGCGGGCGTCGGGCGCTCCAGGCGCCACGCCGCCCGCACGAAGCCGTCGACGAGCACCGTCGCCGGCGGCAGGCCGTTCATGCCGGCCAGCCGGGGACGGTGGTCGGCGGGGACGACGTGGGTCCGGTCGGCGTGGGACAGCAACACGTTGTCGAACCCGGGCAGGAAGCGCACGGGGGCGGGGACGTCGGCCCCGGGCCGGGGTGCGTCGGGGAGGTCGAAGCGCTCGCGGCCGTCGTCGTCGACCAACACGACCAGCTCGGGGCGCAGCCGCTCGAAGACCTCACCGAGTCGGGTGAGCCCCGACCAGGTCTGGGCGTCGGCCGGCACGGCTGGTCCGAAGGCGCCGAGGTAGCGCCGCACGAGGTCGTCGACCCCCACCCCACGCTCGGGGATCGACGGGCCGAGCCACGAATCGACCGCCGCCCACCGGACGGTGCCGCCCGTGCGCCACGTGCCCCGAGGGGGCACCTGCACCGACGGCACGAGGAACCGGGCGGCGTTGGCCAACGCCTTCGGATCGGTGTCCGGCCAGCGGTCGCGGAGCGCGGCGGCGAGGTCGGCGTTGGTGCGGGGCTCGTCGAGGATCTCTCGGCCGGTGGCGACGAGGGCGGCGAGATCGAGGTCACCCACGGCCTGCCCCCACGAGCTCCACGCGCTGATCCGCTCGATCATCGGCTGGAGGACGGGCCGCATCCGCCGGGCGTCGGCCGCCGTCACCAGGTGGATGGTGCCGCGGATCAGGGTCATGCGCACGGCCCGGCGCTCGACGAGGAGGCGGGTGAGGTCGTCCACGGCGAAGCGGGCGACACGCGCCCACGCGGCGAGGTAGGGGGAGTCCGACTCCTGGGCCTGGAGCCCGACGAGGTGCTCGATCACGGCCTCGAGGGGCTCGTCGATGCGCTCGAGCAGGTGCTGGCGGGCGAGCAGGGCCCGGTTGCGCGCCCTCGTACCGAACGGTTCCACCGCCAGACTCTGCCCGCGCGGCGACACTGGCCGCATGCGCTTCGCCCTCTCCCTGCCCAACTTCGGCGCCTTCGCCGACGTCCGGGAGGTCACCGCAGTGGCGGCCGCCGCCGAGGACGGCGGCTGGGACGGCGTGGTCCTGTGGGACCACATCGCCCCGTCCTTCGAGCCCGGGACGACGCTCCCGACGGCCGACGTCACGGTGGCGCTCACCGCGATGGCCCTCGCCACGCATCGGATCCGCATCGGGCCGATGGTGTGCCCGCTCCCGCGTCGCCGCCCCCAGAGGGTCGCTCGCGAGCTGGCGTCCCTCGACCGCCTGTCAGGGGGTCGCACCGTGCTCGGCGTCCCGCGGGACTTCGAAGCCGCCGGCGCGACCTGGTGGATGCAGGTCGTCTTCGCCCCGGCGGACGCGCACGCCCGGGCGATCGCCGGGCCGCCGCGTGGTTGAACGGCCGGTCACCCCCGACCGGCGCCGTATGGTCGGGTCCATGGGACTCATCACCGACCTGGGATTCGAGCACCGGGGCGCCAACGGGGTGCAGCGCGCCCTGCAGAAGGTCGCCTCGACCAAGGCCGGGGCGTGGACGTTCTCGAAGACGATCACGCCCGTCGACCGGGTGCTCTACCGCGTCACCAACGGCAGGATCACCGGACCGCAGGTGCTGGCAGGGCTCCCCGTCGTCATGGTGACGACGACGGGACGCAAGAGCGGCGAGGCCCGTACCGCACCGCTCGTGGGCGTTCCCGTCGATGGCGACCTGGCCGTCATCGGCACCAACTTCGGCCAGAAGCACACACCGGGATGGGTCTTCAACCTCGAGGCCGATCCGAGGGCCACGGTCGGCTACCGCGATCGCGAGGTCCCGGCCGTCGCCCGACCTGCGACCGACGACGAGCGGGCCCAGGTGTTCCGCGACGCGGCCGTGATCTACCCGGGCTACGACGCCTACCAGGAGCGGATCTCGGGTCGCACGATCCGCATCTTCGTCCTCGAGCCGCCGTCGCCCTGACGGCTCGCCGCCCGCGGGCTGTGGTGGTCCTAGCGGTCCCGGCGACCGGAACCACGACGACCCCGGCGTACGACGGGTAGAACGGCGGGATGAGCCCCGCACCGCACCCCGGGCCCGCCGTCCCGCTCCCGTACCCGACCACGGCGCGGGAGCGGCTGCGGTGGGAGTGGCATCGGGCCCGGGCCTTCGCCCGCCCGATGGGGCACGTCGCCCCCGCCGCGCCCGTGCCCCCACCCCTGCCCGAGGGGCGGGCCGTCGACGTGCCCGGCATCGGCGAGGTGTTCGCCCGCATCACCGACCCCGTGCCCGACCGGCTCCCGATCCTGCTGCTCCACGGGTGGATCGCCAGCGCCGACCTCAACTGGTTCCGCACGTACCCGGCGCTGTCCCCCGACCGCCAGGTCGTCGCCGTCGACCACCAGGGCCACGGTCGGGGGATTCGCTCCGACCAGCCCTTCTCCCTCGAACGATGCGCCGACGCCGCCGCCGGCGTACTCGACGTGCTCGGGATCGACCGGGCCATCATCGCCGGCTACTCGATGGGAGGGCCGATCGCCCTCCACCTGTGGCATCGGCACCGGGCGCGCACGGCCGCGCTGGTGCTGGGTGCCACCGCCCTCGAGTGGCGGACCCATCCGGTCGAGCGGGTCCAGTGGGAGTTCCTCCGCCTCGCCGAGGTGGTGATGCGGTTCACGACCGGGCGCGGCATCAGCCAGCGGGTCGTGCGCCAGGCCCTCGACGACGACCCGACCCTCGAACCTTGGCGCCCATGGCTGTCGGGCGAGACCAAGCGCGGCTACCTGCCCGACCTCATCCACGCCGGACGAGAGCTGAGCCGCTACGACGCACGGGGGTTCGCGTCCTCGGTCGACGTGCCGACGGCGGTGCTGCTCACCGAGCACGACCGCCTGGTGCGGCCCCGCAAGCAGCGGGCACTCGCCGCCACCACCCGGGCAACCGTGTTCCGCGTCGACGGCGACCACGACTCGCCCCTCGTGCGCGCGACCGGGCTCAACCGGGCGCTGCTGGCCGCCGTGGCCGACCTCGAACGGCGCCTCGGGCTCGAGCCCGAGGCCCCGCTCGTCACCGCTGCGAGCGCCGACGGGACCGCCAGGACCGGTTAGACGGCTTCGATCCGCGCCGGCACCGACTTGTGCCAGGGCGTGCCGGCAAAGGGGTCGCGGTCCCGGTTGTCGGTGAGCTCGTTGGGCGCGACACCGGTGACGACCCGCTCGCCACCGGTGTCGGGGTGGTCGAGGCCGAAGCCGTTCGGGAGCGACACGTGCCCCGGGAGCATCGAATCGGTGAGCTCGACGTCGACCACCGCGCTCCCCCGCTTGGTGACGACCCGCGCCCGACCACCCTCGTCCAGCCCGACCCGGACGGCGTCGTCCGGGTTCATCCGGAGCGCCCCGGTGGCGTCCTTCTTCCGCCAGGCCGGGTCACGGATGATGGTGTTGGCGGTGAACGAGCGGCGCTCGCCGGCCGAGAGGACGAAGGGCCACTGGGGGTCGTCGCCGGCGGGGACGTCGCCGGCCAGCGCAGCCAACTCGTCGAGCAGGGCCGGGATCACGAGCTGCACCTTGCCGTCGTCGGTGCGGACACGCGCCCAGCTGCCGTCGTCGTCGTCCGTCGGTGAACACCACGCCCGACGGGCTGGCCAGGATGGCGTCGAACAGCGCCTCGCCGGCCGAGAGGCCCTCACCGAAGCCGGCCCGGCGCACGCCATCGGGGTTGGCCTGGGCGCACCGGTGGGCGGCACCCCACAGCAGGGCGGCCGAGGCTGCCCCGTCGGGCAGGGTGGGCCCGAGGGTGCGGTACAGGACCACGGGCGCCAGGGCGCCGAGGGTGGGGTTGGCGGCGGTCGCCTCGAAGAACGCGGCGGCGAAGTCGGCTCGTCCCCGCTCGGCGGCGGCGCGCAACGGGGCCAGGTCCTCCTCGGTGAGCTGGCCGCTCTCGAGCACGAGCCGGGCGTGGATCTCGGGCTCGGGGAGCGGGCCCTCCGGCGGCTCGAGCACCGGGTGCCGCAGGTGGAAGACGTTGCGGGGGAACTCGAAGTTGAAGAACGTGGCTTCGAACTTCTCGAACTGGGTGGGCGCCGGGAGCACGTAGTCGGAGAGCCGGGCGGTCTCGGTCATGAACACGTCGATGGTGACGACGAGGTCGAGGGCGTCGAGGGACTCCCGCATCCGCCGACTGTCGGCGAGCGAGTGGGCCGGATTCCCGCTCTCGACGATCAGCGCCCGGTAGCGGGCGGGGTGGTCGGTGAGGATCTCGTCGGGGATGACGTTGCACGGGATCAGCCCGCCGATGATGCGGGCACCCACCACGGGGCTCACCCTCGGCGCCTGGCCCGGGCGGCGCCTGCCCCCACCACCGGCCAGGGAGACGAGGGCCGACGGGAGGTACTGGGCGCCGGGGACGGCGAAGTTGCCGGTGAGCAGCCACACGAGCTTCTCGAGGTAGCTCACGAGGGTCGAGTGCCGGTTCATCTGGATGCCGAGGTCCTCGGCTACGGCGACGCTCGACGCCGACGCCAGGCGCCGGGCCGCGGCTCGCACGAGGTCGGCGTCGACGCCACTGATCTCGCAGTACTCGTCGACCGGCACGGCGTCGAGGGCATCGGCCACCGCCTCGTAGCCGTCGGCGTGGTCGGCGATCCAGGACCGGTCGACGAGGGCCTCCTGCACGATGACCGCGCCGAGGGCGGCGATCAGCCAGGCGTCGCGACCGGGCCGTACCCGCAGGTGGAAGTCGGCCAACTCGGCCGTCTCGGTGCGGCGGGGGTCGATGACGATCATGGCCCGCTCGGGATCGCGGGCGATCTCCTTCAGCGTCGTGCGGGCGTGGGGGAAGCCGTGCGTCTGCCACGGGTTCTTGCCGATGAACAGCGCCACCTCGCAGCGGGCGAAGTCGGCGCGGACGGTGCCGCCGAACATCTGGGTGTTGACCCACATCTCGCCCGTCTTCTCCTGGGCCAGCGTGTTCGACCGGTACTTCGAGCCGTAGGCGCGGAGCGTGGCGCCGCTGTAGCCGCCGCCGAGGTGGTTCCCCTGGCCGCCGCCGCCGTAGTAGAGGATCGTCTCGCCGCCGTGGGTGTCGCGGACCTCGCGGAGGCGGGCGCCGACCTCACGGATCGCGGTGTCCCAGTCGATCTCCTCGAAGGTGCCGTCGGGCCGGCGCCGCAGCGGGTTCAGGACGCGCTCGCCGCGACCGTTCTGGTAGTGGTCGAGCCGGAGCGCCTTCTCGCACGTGTACCCCTGCGAGCCCGGGTGCGCCTTGTCGCCTCGGATGCGGGTGAACCGCCGGCCGTCGTCGCCACCGAGGCGCACCTCGATGCCGCAGTTGCACTCGCACAGGATGCAGGCGGTGGGCTTCCACTCGACCGCGGCGGCCTCGCCCGGCTCGCCGCTCGCCTGCGTGGTGGGCTCGGTCACGATCACGGGGGCGCCTCCGGGCGGTGCGTTCACTCGTGCAACGCAGAAGGTAGACGGTGTCCGTTCAGTTGTGCAACTGATACGGTCGGGACCGTGAAACGGACCCCGTTCGACCAGTGGCCGTGCAGCATCGCCCGCACCGTCGATCTCATCGGCGACTGGTGGACGCCGCTCGTGCTGCGCGACAGCTACTACGGCATCCGGCGCTTCGAGGACTTCCAGCGCGACCTCGGCATCGGCCGCAACATCCTGACCCAGCGCCTCAACCGCCTCGTCGACGAGGGGATGCTCGAGAGGGTCCCCTACCAGGAGCGACCGCTCCGCCACGAGTACCGACTCACCGACAAGGGGCGCGACTTCTTCCCCGTGCTGGCCGCCATGCTGGCCTGGGGCGACCGCTGGCTGGCCCCCGACGGGCCGCCGGTCACGCTCCGCCACACGACCTGTGACCACGACACCCACGCCGAGGTCGTGTGCGACCACTGCCACGAGCCGTTGGCGCTCGCCGACCTCCGCGCCAGCGCCGGGCCGGGGATCCGCCGTCCCGCCTCGACCTGAAGGTCCCGATCCGAACGGGTCCCGGCGCGACCGTCAGGGCGCCGACCGTTGACCGTGATCGCCGTCGGTACTCGGATCGCCGTCGGTACTCGGCCCGCACTGCGTCGGGCGCCCACGATCGGGTCGAGGCCTCGACGTCGGTGAACAGGAAGGTGACCGCGCCCGACGGCTGCACCCGTCGAGTCTGCCAGAACCCCTCCACCGACACCGAGAGCTCGTTGCCCCTCCGGTGTTCAGCTCGTCGCCGGCTCGAGCAGCAGGGCGTCGATCTGGCCGAGCGCCTGCTTGAGGCCCTCCTCGGCGCCCATCTGGAGGATCTGCTCCATCGCCTCGGTGGACGGGAACGTCGCGTGGATGGCCATGCGGGTGCCGCCGTCGGGACGGGCGGTGAGCACGACCTCCTGGTTCGTGACCGGCAGGTCGGGGTTCTCCCGCCCCTGGTCGTCGGCGAACCCGTCGTCGAAGCGCAACCGATCGGGCGGCGACACCTCGACCACCTTCCACCAGCCGTGGTAGCGGTCACCCTCGGGACCGGTCATGTAGTAGGTAACCCGCCCGCCGGCGCGGAGGTCGTGCTCGACGACCGTCGCCGGGTGGGTGGGCGGGCCCCACCAGCGCTCGAGCTGGCGGGGGTCGGCCCAGAGCCGCCACACCCGTTCGACGGGCGCGTCGAACTCGGTGACGACGGTCATGGTGCGGTTGCCGAGGTCCTTTTGGACGTCGATCACGGTCATGGCTGGTCTCCTTCATCGAGTAGGTCGTGCATGCGGTCGATGCGCTGCCGCCACAGCTCCTCGAGGTCGTCGAGCACCCGGCGGGCGGCCCGGACGGCCTCGACCTCGCCCCGCACCAGACGTTCCCGGCCGTTGCGCTGCTTGGTCACGAGGCCGGACTCCTCGAGCACGGCCACGTGCTTCTGCACGGCGGCGAAGCTCATCGGGTACTGGTGGGCGAGGGCCGACACCGACTGCGGGGTGACGGCGGTCCGGCTGACGATGTCGCGCCGGGTCGGATCGGCCAGGGCGTGGAAGACCCGGTCGATGCGGAGCCCCGTGGTCCGGTGCCCGGCGGGTTCGGCAACATCTACAACCATATGGTTGTACGTAAGCACGGCCGGGCAAGGAGCGCAAGGGGCAAGCGGCGACGCCGGCGTGGGTGACCAGGGCGGGGGGGAGGAGACTGAACGGGTGACGGCGAAGCAGATCGACGACTACCTGGCCGAGCTCGACGAGCCGCAGCGGAGCACCCTCACCGCGCTGCGTCGGACCATCCTCGAGATCGTCCCCGACGCCGAGCAGGGCCTGTCCTACGCGATGCCCTCCTTCAAGGTCGGCGGCAAGGCCGTCGCCGGGTTCGCGGCGTTCAAGAACCACCTCAGCTACCTGCCCCACAGCGGGTCGGTCCTGGCCGAGCTCGGGGATCAGGTAGGCGGCTACACCACCAGCAAGGGCGCGCTGCAGTTCCCGGTCGACAAGCCCCTCCCGAAGCGGCTCGTGAAGCGGCTCATCACCGCTCGTCGCCGCGAACTCGGCCAGGTGCGCTGACGTGCCGGGCCACGCTCAGCGTCCCCAGGAGCTCGGGCGGCGGCTCGTCGCCCAGTCGCTGGATCGTCCGTCGCCGGACCTCGACCGGCTCGACCTGCTCGTTCCCGCCTTCCAGGACTCGCGCCAGGCCGTGGCGACGGCGGTCACGGCGACGATCCTCGTGAGCGACCTCGTCGGATCGACCGCGTTGCGGGCGGAGCTGGGTGAAGAGCGGGCCGAGGAGGTCCGCCGCCGCCACGACCTCGCCCTGATCGAGGCGGCCGAGCGAGCGGGGGGACGGTCGTCAAGGGCTTGGGCGACGGCGAGATCTACGCCGCCGACGTGATCACCGTGCTCACCCGCGGCCGGGACGGCCACCGGTTCGAGCCGGTCGGGGAGCTCCAGCTGAAGGGGCTCCCCGAGCCGGTCCCCACCGTCCGGGTGGCCTGGGAGCCGGTGCGGACCTGGGCCGACCTCCGCACCACCACCCCGTACGTCGGTCGCGACCGGGAGCGAGCTGTACGGCGAGCTCAAGCTCGACGGACGGACGACCGTGCTGTGGGGCGGCTTCCACGACGGTGAGGTGACGGCGTTCGCCCCCTTCGTCGAGGCGTTCGCGGAGTGGCTCCGCTCGGCGCCCACCGCCGACATCGTGGACGTGCTCGGACGTGACGCCGCCGTGCTGGGCCGGCTGGTGCCGTCGGTCCACGACGTGCTCGGCGACGTCGGCGAGCACGGTGACCTGGCTCCCGAGGACGCCGATGCCCGGCTGCACGTGGCCGTCACCCAGGTGCTCGGCCGGCTCTCCGCCGCCCTGCTCGCCGAGCAGACCGCCGGCAACCCGTTCTTCCTGCGCGAGATGCTGCCGCACGGGCCTGCCGGCGTCTCCGGTGCGGACGCCGTGGACGGGGGACACGGGGCCCGGGCCCACCGGCGGCACCGGGGAAGCGGGCGCAGGCGGCACGCGCAGCGCCCGCACCACGCCGACGACCGTCGCCACGGTGACGAGGCCGAGGGCCGTCCAGGCCACGACCGGCCGGCCGACGTCGGTGCCGGCGAAGGCGGCGTGGAGGGTGACGAGCCAGGCCATGGCGTACGACACGAGGTGGATGCCGTGCCAGGTGCGACGGCGGAGGTGGCGCTTGAGGAGCGACGTGACCTCGACGGCCACGAGGCACCAGACGGCGAGCACGCCGAGGGCGATGGCGAACGGGTTCCACGGGGAGATGAACGGCACCACCGCGTCGATCCAGCCGATGCCCACCGTCGTGTCGGCGACGGCACCGATCACGTGCAGCACGAGCGCGGCCAGGCCGAGACCGCCGAGGAAGGGGTGGAGGTCGTTCACCCAACGGCGGGGGCGGCCCGTCGGAACGAGGCGGCCCGAGATCAGCGCACCCCACACGAGCGTCAGGGTGAGGAACACCCATGCGGTCAGGCCGGCGGCCCGGGTGAGGTACCACCACGTCTCGTTGCTCATGTGAGGGCCTCCTCGGCGACGTCGGCTGGCGCGCCGAGCAGGGCGAACCACGCCGGGTCGCCCATGGTGGTGCGGCCGCCGTCGGCGTCGATCACCAGCGCGGCGGCGGCGGGGTCGACGAGACGGCCGTCGAGGAAGGCGACGGTCGCCAGCACCTCCGCCCACCACGCCGCACCGGCGACGACGGTCGCCTGTCGACGGGCCACGGCGGCGGGACGGCCGATCGTCGGATCGATCACGTGGTGGGCCGGCGAGCCATCGGCCGTCGGCCAGCACCGACGGGCGGAGGTCGTGGTGGCGACCGCACCCTCGACCAGGGCGACGCGGGCGACGTCGGGGTCGCTCGCGGCCGGGCCCTCCACGGCGACGATCCAGTCGTCCCCGACCGGCGGCGTCCCCGCCACGCGGAGATCGCCACCGACGTTGACCAGCGCACCGGTGGCGCCGCCGGTGCGCAGGTCCGCGACCACCAGGTCGGCGGCGAGGCCCTTGCCCAGCCCTCCGGGATCGAGGTGGACCCCGGCTGGGAGCTGCACGAGGCCACGCGCCGCGTCGCAGTCGACGCCGCCGCACCCGGGGGCGACGGCGCCGGGCGCAGCGGGGAGCGGGGGGAGGGCGGCCAGCTCGTCGAAGGGCCGGTCGTAGCCGGCGGCCACCACGGCGTCGTGCACGGTGGGATCGAAGCGGCCGCCGGTGCGGACCCAGGCCTCGACCAGGGTGGCGACCAGGGTGGCGGTGTCGCCGGAGACGACGCAGGGGGCACCGGCAGCGCGGTTGACGACGCTGAGCTCGCTGTCGTCGCGGAACCGGCTCCAGCGGGCCTCCAACCGGTGGAGGCGGTCCTCGGCCCGGGTGAGGAGGTGGCCGGGATCGGCATCGTGTCGGTCACCCACGACCACGAGGTGGGCGTCGCTGCCCATGACCCGGAAGCGGGACTCGGCGACGGCGGGGACCACGGTCAGCTCCCGTGGCTCCGCGTCGAGGGGACGACCGAGCCGGCCGTCGTGGTGGTCGTCGACCGACGAGCGGTGGTGCTGGTGCTCGGTACCCCGACCGAGGCGCCCGCCGTGGCGGCGGTCGCCGTGGTCGAAGCGGTGCCCGAGGCCGGGTCAGGGGTCGAGTCGCCCGCCGGGCTGGTGGCGGCGATCACGGCGGCGCCACCGACGACGCCGAGGAGCGCGGCGGCGCCGGCGACGACCCGGGAACGCCAGGTTCGGCGCCAGCGGGCCGTGGTGGCCGACCGAGGGCCGAAGGCCGGACGACGGGGGGGCGAGGAGGAGGGGGGATCGGAGGGGAACACGGGGGACGACCCTGCAGGTGCGGGAGGTGGACGAGGCCGGGGACGGGGTGGGAGCGGCGATCGGGTGGGGGCGGGGTGCGCCCCCACCCGATCGGCGGATCAGTCGGCGTCGGGGCCGCCGCGGCCGCCAGGGCCGCGCATGCCGCCGGCCGGCAGCTCGCCGTTCACCATGGCGGTGATCCGCTCGGTGGCGGCGGCCAGCTTGGCGTCGGCCTCCTCCTGGGTGTGCTCACCCGAGGCGACCTCCTCGGCGAGGTGGGCCTGGAGCTCGGCGACCATGGCGTCGATCACCACCTGCGGGTCCACGCCGCGGCTCTGGGCCAGCTCGGCGAGGGACTGGCCACCCTCGACGGCGGTGCGGACCTCGTCCTCGCTGATGCCGAGGGCGGTGGCGGCGGCGTCGAGGCCAGGACCCCGGCCGCCGTGACCCATGCCGGGACCGCCCTCGGGACGGGCCGCCTCGAGGGCGGTGATCACCGCGTCGGCCTGGGCCTGGGTGATGGTGCCGTCGTCGATGAGCGGCTGGAGGGCGTCCCGGACGTGCTGGCCCTTGTCGGGGCGGGCGGCCTGCGCGGTCGCGGGGGCGGTGGTGGTGGTCTCCTGGGCTCCCGACAGCGCGGGGACCCCGATGGCCAGACCGGCGGTCCCGCCGGCCAGGAGGCCGACGGTGAGTCCGATCGCAGCGGCTCTGTGCTTCATGATCATGTCCTTCTCTTCTCTGAGAGCAGGGCTCTCGGTGGTCGGGTCTGTCGGTTGCCGTTCGACCCAGCCGGCGAACGTGGCCACAGCGTCGCCCCGGCGGGTTAGAGCGCGGTCGGTGAGACGGTGAGAGTTCGGTGAGAGCGGTCCCCGGGGCCCGCCGGATCGGCGAACGCGACCGCTCAGGCGTCGGGGGCGACCGGCAGGGCGAAGCCGACACAGGCGCCGCCGCCGGGGCGGTTGGCGGCGAACACGGTGCCGCCGTGACGCTCGGCCACGTCACGCACGATGGCCAGACCGAGGCCGGAGCCGGGCCGGCTGCGCGCCGACACCGCCCGGTGGAACCGGTCGAAGACGAGCGGCAGGTCGGCGGCGTCGATGCCCGGGCCGCGGTCGCACACCTCGACCCGTCCGTCCCGCACCCTCACGTCGATGGGAGCGCCGCTCTCGTCGAACTTGGCGGCGTTGTCGAGCAGGTTCGACACCGCCCGCTCCAGAGCCGCCGGTCGAGCCTCGACCACGGTGTCGTCGCCGTCGACCGACACCACCCGGCCGCTGCGTCGGCGCGCCCGCTCGGCCACGCGCTCGACCAGTGCGGCGAGCGCGACCGTCTCGACCGCGCCGTCGTCGGCGCGTCGCTCGGTGGCCAGGTCGACCAACTCGTTCACCAGCCCGGTGAGCTCTCTGGTCTCGGCGTCGAGCTCCTCGAGGACCTGGTCACGCGTGTCGGGTGCGAGGTCGTCGTGGCGGCGAAGCACCGACACGTTGGTGCGCAGGCTCGTCAGGGGCGTGCGGAGCTCGTGACCGGCGTCCTGCACCAGTCGTTGCTGGGCATCGCGTGACCGACCGAGGGCGGAGAGCATGCCCGCGAAGGCGGCGCCGAGCCGTCCCGCTTCGTCGGACCCGCCCACGTCGACGTCGACGTCGAGGCGACCGGTGGCCTCCACCTCCTCGGCGGCATCGGTCAGGCGCACGAGCCGCTGGGTGACCTGGCGGGCGATCAGCCACCCGACGACGGCGGCGGCGGCGACCACGGCGACGACGGCCACGACGACCACGGTGCGCAGCGAGTCCAGCACCCGCTGGGTCTCGACCAGGCTGCGGGCGGCTTGCACGGCGCCACCGGACGGTACGGAGAACGTCACCGCTCGGTACGGCACGCCGTCCACCGTGACGTCCTTGCGCACCTCCCGCTCGACGCCGGCGGCGACGGCCCGGTCGTCGTCGCTCACGGGGAGCTCGACGCCCGACGCCGAGACGACCACGTCTCCCTGGGTGTCGATCACCTGCACGACGACGTTCTCCTCCACCAGCGGACGGCCCGGCGGGGTGAACCGGCTCGGCAACCGGTCGTCGCCGTCGACGTCGACCCCACCTCGTTCGAGCCGCTGCGGCGCCTCGCGGCTCGCCTCGGTCAGGGAGCGGTCGATCTCGTCGTAGAGCCGGTTGGCGGTGGCGGCGTAGCTCCACGCGCCGATCGCGATGGTGGACGCCGCCGACAGCAGCACCAGGGCGAGCACCAGCTTGACGCGCAGGCTCACGGCGCCCGGACCGTGTAGCCGACGCCCCGCACGGTCTGGATGAGGCGCGGGAGGTCGTCCTGTTCCACCTTGCGACGCAGGTAGCTGATGTAGACCGCCAGGTTCTTCGAATCGGGACCGAAGTCGTAACCCCAGATGCGGTCGTAGATCGTGGAGTGGTCGAGGACGATGCCGGCGTTGCGGACGAGGAGCTCGAGCAGGTCGAACTCGGTCTTCGAGAGGTCGAGCTCCCGCTCGCCGCGCCACGCCCGCCGGGCGGCGGGGTCGACGCGCAGGTCGTCCACCACGAGGGCGGCGGCATCATCGGTGTCGTCGTCGGGCTTCGCCCGCCGCAGCAGGGCCCGGAGGCGGGCGAGGAGCTCGTCGAGGTCGAACGGCTTGGGGAGGTAGTCGTCGGCGCCGGCGTCGAGCCCGGCCACCCGGTCGGAGGTCTCCGTGCGGGCGGTGAGCATCAGGATCGGCGTGCGATCGCGCTCGGCCCGCAGCACGCGGCAGACGGTGAGCCCGTCCACGTTCGGCATCATCACGTCGAGCACGACGACGTCCGGGGCGTGGTCGTGCACCGACGCGAGAGCGACGGCGCCGTCGGCAGCCGTGACCACCTCGTAGCCCTCGAGCTCGAGGGCGCGCGCCAACGACTCCCGGATCGCCCGGTCGTCATCGGCCACGAGCACCCTGCCGCCCACGGGCACCATCGTGACCCAGGACGGTGAGAGCCGGGTAAGAGGGCGTCGTCAGCGCTCGTTCGGAGGGTCCGTCCCGCGCTGGACGGCGGCCCGCCGCCACGGCCACGCGCCGTCGATCTCGACCTCGAGCGAGAAGCTGAGGACGATCCGGATCACCACGATGATCCCGAGGACGATGACGCTCTCGAAGGTGGGGTCGACGACGATCGTGCGGACGATGTCGGCGATGATCAGCACTTCGAGCCCGAGCAGGATCGCGCGCCCGAGCGAGCGCCGCAGCCGGCGGTAGGCGCCGTCGCGGGTCTCCGGTCGGCTGACGGCGACGAGGTACACGACGAGGGCGATGACCCCGCCCCCCACCATGATGGCGGCGCCGATGGCCTCGACGCCCTTGACGACGTCGGAGATGACGTCCTCATAGCTCGGGTCCACCTGCCCTCACCGACCCCGTCGGCGGGGCCTCAGACGTCCTCGCCCCGCTCGTAGGCCTTCTTCTTCTGCAGATAGGCCAGGAAGGCGAGGACGACCACCGCGGCGAGGGCGGCGAAGATGATGATGCCGACGTACATGGGGTGGAGTGAACCACAGCATCCGGCTCGTGGCCGGGATGGCGCTCGCCTCCCGATCCGCTGACGGGACCTGATCCTCCGGCCGATGAGTCGCGGGCGCGCTCAGCCGCAGGCGTGCGTCGCCGGCGCCCGCTCGACGGCGGTCGGGACGGCGTCGTGCAGCGCCGCCGCGCGGGCGTGCCGGGCGACGAGGCCACCGCCGCAGTGGGGTCAGGATCCCTCCAGGTGCTCAGCGCAGTCGGCGCAGAAGGCGCACTCGAAGGAGCAGATGCGCCCACCCGGGCCGCTCGGGTCCAGATCACGGTCGCAGCACTCGCAGCTGGGATTCATGACCAGAACGGTGATCTCCTCACGTTCGAGCCGATCCGGCCGAGCGGCGCCTCCGGTAGCTCGAGGTGTTGACCCGGTTCCCGAGCACATCGAGGTCCTAGGCAGCTTTGCCCCGGGAGACGAGCTCAGCGAGCTCCGCCGTGGCATCGAGGATGTCGGCGATGCGCTCGTCGTCGGAGCGACTCAAAGGGGAACGGCCTCCCGCCGGATGTGGTCATCACGCTGCTTCAAGCCGCCGGCAGACACCACGTCGACGGAGACCCCCAACAGCGCTTCGAGCTCTTCCTCGATCGCCATGAGGTCGAACAGCGAGCTCCCGCCCTCGAACTCCACGATGAAATCCACGTCGCTGCCCGGACGATCGTCGCCTCGGGCGACCGAGCCGAAGACCGCCACGCTCCGACCCTTGTGGCGCCGGACGACCTCGTTGATCTCGTCCCGCTTCGCCTCGACGAGTGCACGCCCCTCGTTCATGGTCATGGATCTACCGGTCCCGATCACTGGAGCTCCCAGGCGCTGCCCATGGCATCACGTCTCGACGAAGCGTGGCCCGGCACGGCCTCTGGATCGCTGACGAGGTCACGGACGTGGACGTGGTTGAGCTGGTGCTGCACGGCCGCCCGGTCACGACCCGTTTGCTCCATCCAACGGTCGAAGTCCTCGGCCGAGGAGTTCTCCCGGAGGAGCACCACCCCATCCCGCTCGATGAGCGAGGGGACCATCACCGACACCACGCCGAGGAGCACGTCGACGGTCAGCACCTGCCCGAGCCAGTACCACACACCCAGGTCCGATCTGATGGACGGGGGCGCCGATTCCCGCCACTGCACGAAGCTGGCGATCTGGTCGGGTTCGACAGCCTTGCGACCAGTCTGAACCACCAGCCTCCCTCGCCGCCGAACCGATCAATCCAAGGAGTAGCGGTAGACGTTGGTGTCGCGCTCGACGAAGCCGATGCGGCGGTAGAGGCGGTTCGCCGCCTCCCGGCTCGGGCGGGAGGTGAGGTCGACGGTGCGGGCGCCCACCCGGCGGGCGTGGTCGACAGCGGCCCGGTTCAGCGCGTCGCCCACCCCCCTGCCCCGTGCTGCCTCGTCGACGACGACGTCCTCGATCCACGCCCGCAGGCCGGTGGGGATCCGGAACACGGCGAGCGTGAGGCTGCCGAGGATCCGGTCGCCCTCGTGGGCCAGCAGCAGCACCGTCGCCGGCGACGCCGCGATCTCGGCCAGCTGCTCGGCGGTGGGCGGCGGGTTCGACGTGGACAGCTGGGGAATCAGCCGCTCGAACGCGGCCACCACGTCGGACGTGACCTCCGTGCACTCGCGGATCTCGACGGCCATCACGCCACGCTAGACCGCACCGCGCCCGCACCCCGCAGGATCGACTGCGTACGGACGAACCTCGACGGTGCCCCAGTACGCAACCGACGTCGATCGTCAGGCGATCGGCGGCAACGGCTCGGGCGGCGGGGGGCCGACGTAGCGGGCCGACGGGCGGATGATCCGGTTGTCGGCGGCCTGCTCGAGGATGTTGGCGCACCAGCCGATGACCCGACTCGACGCGAACGTCGGGGTGAACAGGTCCCGGGGCAGCCCGCAACGATCCATCACGACCCCGGCGTAGAACTCGACGTTGGCGTAGAGCTGTCGTCCGGGCTTCAGCTCGGCGAGCACGTCGACCACGGTCTGCTCGACCTGGACGGCGAAGTCGGCCATGTCCCCGCCGAGGCGCTGGGCGACGCCTTTCAGCAGCACCGAGCGGGGGTCGTCGGTCTTGTAGACGCGGTGGCCGAAGCCCATGATCCGGTCGCCGCCCTCGACGGCGTCGCGCACCCACGCGTCGGCGTTGTCGGGTGTGCCGATGGCGTCGAGCATGTCGAGGGCGCGGCTCGGCGCGCCGCCGTGCAGCGGGCCCGAGAGCGCGCCGATGGCCCCCACCACCGCGGCACCGAGGTCGGCGCCCGTGGACGTGATCACCCGGGCGGTGAACGTCGACGCGTTGAAGCCGTGGTCGATCGTGGTGATCTGGTACTGCTCGACACCCCGGGCGAGGTCGGGGTCGGGCACCTCGCCGGTGCGCATGTACAGGTAGTTGGCCGCATACCCGAGATCGGGCCGCGGCGGAATCGGCTCCTCACCCCTGCGCAGCCGGTACAGCGCCATGATCAAGGTGGGCATGGCGGCGCACACGCGCAGCGCGTCGCCCTTCAGCTCGTGCAGCGGGATGTCGAGCGAGGGCTTGAAGTCGAGGCCGGCACCCAGGTGCGAGACCGCCGTGCGGAGCGCGTCGAGGGGCACGAACTCGTCGCCCGCCGCGGCGATGGCGGGCAGGACTTCGCGCACCGACGGCGGGATCTCCCGCATGGGTCGCACCTGCTCGAGGAACGCCTCCCGTTGGGTGCGGGTCGGCAGGGCACCTTCGAACATGAGGTACCAGGCGTCCTCGAGCGATCGCTGCTCGGCCAGGTCGATCGCCGAGTACTGCCGGTAGTGGTAGAAGCCCTCCTGCCCCCGCACGTCGCCGACCTCGGTCTCGGCGACGATCACGCCAGCCAGGCCTTTCGGGGCCTCGAGCGTGCCGGGTTGGGTGACCGGCTCGATGCTGGCGACGCGCATCAGGTCGCGCAACGAGACCACGCCGACGAGCTCGGCCTGGCCGTCCTGTCCGACCACCACCGGGATGTGGCGGTAGCCGTGGTCGGCGAGCCGGTGGAAGGCGACCTCGCAGGACTGGTCGGGCCCACACGTGTCGGGGCCCGCCGTCATCCAGTCGGCGACGAGCGCGCCCGCCGGATCACTGCTGGAGGACGCGCACCGCACGACGTCGCGCTCGGTGAGGATGCCGACCGGCTCGTTCCCGTCGACGACCACCACCGAGCCGACCCTGCGCTCCACCATGCGGCGGGCGGCGGCAGCCACCGTCTCGTCGGCTTCGGCGGTGACCGCCGGACTGCTCATGACCTCGCCCACCGTGCGAATCACCACGCTGTCCGCCATGGACCCCCTCCGGTTCGGTGGGCCCCGTCGGCTCGCGACCCCCGAGCATCGTACCGGCGAGCCCGGCCACCCCCGGGCGGGGCCCCCGGCCGGACCCACCTTCCCGGTAGCGTGAACCCATGGCCGACCCCGTGCCCAACCCGCGCCTCGAGCACGTGCGCTGGTCCCGTCGGCCGCAGCTCTACGGCCCCGTGTTGGTGGCCGCCTTCGCCGGCTGGAACGATGCCGGCGACGCCGCCACCACGGCGGTGCGGGCGCTGAACGACGCCTGGGGAGCGGAGGAGTTCGCCAGCCTCGACCCCGAGGTCTTCTACGACTTCACCAGCACGCGGCCCCGGGTCGAGTTCGGCGACAACGGCGAACGCGAGGTGGTGTGGCCCGAGAACCGGCTGTCGGCGGTCACGGTGCCGGGCACGAAGACCGACGTCATCACCCTCGTCGGCGTCGAGCCCGAGCTCCGCTGGCGCACGTTCTGCGAGCAGATCACGGGCCTGGCCCGCCTGTTCGACACCCGCATGGTGATCACGCTCGGCGCGCTGCTCGCCGAGGTGCCCCACACCCGGCCCGTGTCGATCTTCGGCACCGGTCACGACCACGAGATCACCGCCCGCCTCGGCCTGCTGCCCTCCCGCTACGAGGGACCGACAGGGATCACGGGGGTGGTGGCCACCGCGGCCCGTGACGCGGGCATGTCGTCGGTGTCGTTCTGGGCGGCGGTGCCGACCTACGTCCCCTCGGCCCCGTCTCCCAAGGCCGCCCTCGCCCTGGTCGAGCGCACCGCGCGGCTGCTCGACGTCCCCGTCGACACCGACGACCTGGCCGAGGCGGCCACCGAGTACGAGCGCGAGGTCAGCGACGTCGCGGCCGACGACGAGGAGACCCTCGACTACCTGCGGGCCCTCGAGCACCGCTACGACGAGGAGGACCTCGACGTCCACGACGACCCCGGTCGCCTCGTCGAGGAGGTCGAGCGCTTCCTCCGCGACCAGGACTAGCGGTCCGTCACGCCGCCGCCCGGGCCCGCAGACCGTGACGTGGGACCCCGATGCCGATTGCGGGTGCGGGGTCCGGGGTCCGGGGTTCTGAGCAGACGCTAGGTGAGCGCCCGGCGTCGCCACGGCTGGGCTTGCTCGAACAAGCGGGCGAGACGCAGCACCACGTCGTCGGCGTGGCGACGACCCATGATCTGCAGTCCCACCGGCAGCCCCTCGGCGGTGAGGCCGGCGGGCACCGAGCACGCCGGGTTCCAGCAGAGGTTGGCCAGCATGGTGAACGGCACGCTCATGGCACCGGCCGCGTACCCGAAGCGCTCGCGCAGGTCCTGCCCCGCGATCGTCGTCGGTGACGGGCCCTCGGCGGCGAACGCGGGCACCGCGGTCGTCGGGGTGAGCAACAGGTCGACCTGCTCGAAGATGCGGGCGCAGTCGGCGTCGAGCTGCAGTCTCCGGCGCATGCTCTTCACCACCGTGGGCACCGGCCGGTCGACGCTCGACTCGAGGGCCCGCTGCACCGCCGGCGTCATGTCGCCCAGCCGCTCGGGGTAGTGCTCGGGCTCGATGTCGAGCCAGCTCGTGAAGATGTTGGCGCCCATCCAGGTGCGGACGGGGTCGGTGAGCGTGACCTCCTGGTCGACGAGGGCGGTGCCGGCGGCGCCGGCCAGCACCTCCGCCGCCGCCCGGGTGAGGTCGAGGACCTCGGGGTCGACCACGGCGAAGCCGAGGTCGGACGACCAGCCGATGCGGAGGCCACCGACGTCGAGGTGCTCGATCGCCTCCTCGTAGCGAACCCCCGGCGGCGGGAGGGTCGTGCGGTCGACGTCGTCGGGCCCGGCGGTCACGTCGAGGTGGCGGGCGGCGTCGGCGACCGTGACCGCCTCGATGCCGTACACGGCGGTCTGGGACGGATCGGCGCTCGGGTTGGGGATGCGGCCGTAGCTGGGCTTCATGCCGACGAGGCCGCTGAACGCACCCGGGATGCGGGTCGACCCGCCACCGTCGCTGGCCGTGGCGAAGGGCACGAGCCCGGCCGCCACCGCGGCGGCCGAGCCGCCCGAGGAGCCACCCGGCGTGCGGGTGAGGTCCCACGGGTTGCGGCTGACGCCAAGAGCCTTGCTGCGGGTGAACTGGATGGTGCCGAACTCCGGGGCTGCGGTCTTGCCGATCGGGATGGCGCCGGCGGCCCGCAACCGCGCCAGGTGCTCGGAGTCCGCAACGACCGGTGGCCGGTCGACGAACAGCAGCGACCCGTGGCTCGTGGGCATGCCGGCGCAGTCCTCGAGGTCCTTGACGCCGAGGGGGACACCGGCGAACGGCCCGGGGTCCTCCCCCGCCGCGACCCGACGGTCGACGTCGGCGGCGGCGCGCCGGGCACCGTCGGCGTCGAGGTGGACGAACGCGTTCAGCGCCCCGTCGTGCTCCTCGATGCGGGCGAGGCAGCGCTCGAGCAGCTCGCGTGCGCTCAGCTCACCCCGACGGATCGCATCGGCCGCCTCGACGGCCGACGGCATCACCTCGTCGTGATCCCCCATGGCGGGCGATGCTACGGGACCGGCCGCTCGGCCGCGGTGGGCGCTACTCGCCGGGGTCGGACCAGGGCGGGGTGCGGGGCCGGTCGAACAGCACCGGCACGTCGTCGCCCCGGATGGCGCGGAAGGCGTGGTCGGCCCAGTGGTCGGCGCCGGCCGTGAGCTCGGGCAGCTCGCCCTCGGCGAACCACCCGACGTCGGAGCACTCGAGCGGGTGTGGGTCCAGGTCGCCGCCGACGGCCCGCAGGTGGAAGACGAGGGAGTAGAGCGGGATGCGGGTGAAGCCGAGCCGGAGCCCGTCGAACACGGCGATGAGCCGGTCGACCTCGGCGTCGATGCCGGTCTCCTCCGAGACCTCCTTGACCGCGACCTCGCTGGCGGAGTAGCCGATGTCGGCCCAGCCGGTCGGGTAGAGCCAGATGCCGGAATCGGCTCGCTGGATCAACAGGATCTCCCCGTCGTCGTTGCCCACGATGGCGCCGACGGCGATCTTCGGGGTCTGGTACCCGGCCACCCCCTGCCCGACCGAGCGCATCCACTCGTCGACGATCACGTGGGTCTCGAGGTCGCTCCCGGCAGCATGGCGGATGTCGGCAGCGACCGAGAGCACCTCCTCGAACCGCTCGCGCTCGTACTGGTTGTCGGTGAAGCCCAACCCGGTGCGGGCGATGCCGGCGAGGGCCTCGCTCCACCGCAACAGATCCTGGTTGCCCACCGACCGGTCCACGCCGCTCAAGCTATCGGCGCGGGGAGGCGGTCGCCCTGGGCTCAGCCGGAGAGCGCGAACAGGATCGCCCGCTCGAGCTCGAGGAGGTAGACGGGGTCGGTGACCTTGTGCCCGGCCCGGTCGCGCACGTAGAACGAGTCGACCACGTCGTCACCGAGCGTCGTGACCTTGGCCGACCGGATGTCGAGGTCCATCTCGGCGATGGCCCCGGTGATGCGGTAGAGCACCCCGACGGCGTCGGGCGCCCGCACCTCGACCACCGTCGACGACGACGACAGCGTCGTGTCGACCATGACCGACGGCTCTTCGTTCATGGTGGGGACGTAGGACGGTCGGGCGTAGACCTTGGCCCGATCCGCCAACCGGGCTCGTAGCGCCAGCCGGCCGTCGAGCGCGGCCTCGACGTCACCGACGACGCCGTCCCACGAGACCACCGGGCCGAAGCTGGACTCGACCCGGAACGTCTCGATGGCCATGCCGCTGTCGTCGGAGTAGGCGTTGGACTCGACCACGTCGAGTCCGTTGAGGGCGAGGGCTCCGGCCACTCTCATGAACAGGCCGGGACGGTCGGGCGAGATCACGGTCAGCCGGTCGTCGGCCGCGTCGATCATGAGCCGTCGCTCGGCCATGCGATCGATCTGCTCGGGCAGAGGGAACATCTCCGGCGAGGTGACGTCCTCGACGGCACCGCCGCCGAGGACGTGGGCGGTACGAGCGACCAGCTCCGCCACCAACCCCGCCTTCCACGAGTTCCACGCCGCCGGGCCGGTGGCGAGGGAGTCGGCCTCGGTGAGGGCGTGCAGCAGCGTGAGGGTCGACGGGCAGCCCACCATGGCGGCGACGTGCCGGAGGGTCCCGTCGTCGTCGAGGTCGCGGCGGGTGGCGACGTCGGGCAGCAGGAGATGATGACGGACGAGCTCCTGGAGGACGGCGACGTCATCGACGCCGTAGCCCATCCGCGGCCCGAGCTGCCCGAGCACCTCGATGCCCACGGCGGTGTGATCACCGGGGTAGCCCTTCCCGATGTCGTGGAAGAGGGCAGCGACGAGGAGCAGATCGGGTCGATCGACGCGCTCGACGAGCGCGGCGGCGTTCGCCGCCGCCTCGTTCAGGTGCCGGTCGACGGTGTAGGTGTGGTAGGCGTTGCGTTGCGGCTTGCTCCGCACCGTGGCCCACTCGGGCACGATGCGCACCCACACACCCTTCTGGTCGAGTGCCTCGATGACGTCGATGGCGGGTCGCCCGGCGGCGAGCAGTTCGACGAACAGCTCCCGGGCGCCGTCGGGCCAGGGGTCGCCGAGCTTGGGAGCCCGGGCCCCGAGCCGGTTGAGGCTCCGTCGCTCGATGCGGGCGGCGTGGGCGGCAGCCGCCACCGCCACCCGCAGCGCGACCAGGGGGTCGTCCGCCGGATCGACGTCGGCTTCGAGCTGGACCTCTCCCTCACGCACCACGACCCCCGGGGCGACGTGCCGGTCCCGGGCCAACCGGAGCTGCCGCGGTCCCCGCAGCGACGAGCCGACCCGGTTCCAGACCTCGTCGCTCGTCCACGCGATGCGACGCGCGGCCGCCGACACGCAGCGCATCATCTCGTCGGGGTCGGTGTAGGCGAGGGCCCGGGCCACCGCGTCCTGCTCCTCGAGCAGCAGCCGGTCGCCGGGGCGCCGGGTGCGCCGGTGCAGCTCGACGCGCGCCGACAGGAGCGTCTCGTAGGCATCGGCCAGGCCGGCGTCGTCGCCTTCGAGCATCACCCGCTCGGCTCGCTCGGCCCAGCGGATGGCGTGGACGTCGCGCAGCCCGCCCCGCCCGTCCTTGAGGTCCGGCTCGAGCAGGAAGGCGACCTCACCGGCTCGCCCGTGGCGCTCGCGCACGGTGCGGTCGAGCTCGGCGAGCCACCGCTTCGACCGCTTCCGCCACAGGGCCGCCGACTTCTCGGTCAGGTCGTCGGCGAGGGACTCGTCGCCGGCGATGCGCCGGATCGACAGCAGCCCCGTCGCCGTGTCGAGGTCATCGGCGGCGAGGGCCAGTGCTTCCTTCACCGTGCGCACGGCGTGGCCGAGCTTCAGACCCTGGTCCCAGATGGGGTACCAGAGACGCTCGGCGATCGGGCCGATCTCGAGGCGGGGCGAGTGGACGAGCAGCAGGTCGATGTCGCTCTCGGGCGAGAGCTCGGCTCGGCCGTAGCCGCCGACGGCGAGGAGGGCGACCCCTTCGACGTCGCCCACCTCGGACTCGAACAGCTCGGTCAGCCACCCGTCGACGAGGTCGCTGTAGGCCCGGCACCAACGTGCGCCGGCCAACTCGGGCGACGCGAGCAGTTCCTCGCGGTCGAGATGCGTGACCATGGAGCGACCAGCCTAGGGGCCGAGGGGGAGGAGCCGTTCGGCCCGACGGGGCGTCGAGTTCAGAGCGCGTCGGCGTCGCGCTCGCCGGTGCGGATGCGGACGATCCGCTCGACGGGCGTGACCCACACCTTGCCGTCACCGATCTTGTCGGTGCGGGCGGCCTCGACGATGGCGTCGACCACCCGGTCGGCGTCGCCGTCGCCGACCACCACCTCGATCTTGACCTTGGGCAGGAGGTCGATGGTGTACTCGGCGCCTCGGTACACCTCGGTGTGGCCGCCCTGACGTCCGAAGCCCTTGACCTCGTCGACGGTGAGGCCGTGCACACCCACCGCCTTGAGGGCCTCCTTGACGTCGTCGGCCTTGTGCGGCTTGACGATGGCAGTGATGAGCTTCATGGCTGGTTCCCTTCGTGCCTCGATCAGTCGAGGTTATAGGCGGTCTCGGCGTGGAGGCTGAGGTCGAGGCCGGCGACCTCTGCCTCCTCGGTGACCCGCAGCCCGATGACGAGGTCGATGACCTTCCCGATGACCAGGGTCATCACGAGCGAGAAGACGAGCACGACGCCCGCCGCCAGCGTCTGCTCGCCGAACAACCCGGCGCCACCCCCGAACAAGAGGCCGTCGGGGATGCCGGACACGGGGTTGACCTCGGCCTCGGCGAACAGCCCCAGCGCGAGCGATCCGAGGAGGCCGCCCACGAGGTGCACGGCGACCACGTCGAGCGAGTCGTCGAGCTTGACGGCCCGCTTGAAGCCGAGGGCGAGGAAGCAGACGATCCCGGCGGCGAGGCCGATGAGGATCGGCGACCACCCCTGTACGAAGCCGGCGCACGGGGTGATGGCGACGAGGCCGGCCACCGCGCCCGAGGCGGCGCCGAGCGTCGTGGGGTGCCCGTCCTTGAACCGCTCGACGAGGAGCCAGCCGAGCATGGCGGCCGAGGCGGCCACGAAGGTGTTGAGGATCGCCTGGGCGGCGACCCCGTCCGCGGCCAGGGCCGACCCGGCGTTGAAGCCGGCCCACCCGAACCAGAGGATGCCGGTGCCGATCAGGGTGAGCGGGAGCGAGTGCGGCGGCATCGGGTGGTCCGGCCAGTTCTGTCGCCGCCCGAGGAGGAGGGCGAGGCCGAGGGCGGCGGCTCCGGCGTTGATGTGCACCACCGCGCCGCCGGCGAAGTCGAACGAACCCCGCTCGGCCAGCCACCCACCGGCGAACACCCAGTGGGCCACCGGGGCGTACACGAGCACCATCCACACGCCGATGAACACGGCGTAGGCGCTGAACTTCAGCCGATCGGCCGTCGCGCCGGTGATCAGCGCCGGCGTGATGATCGCGAACGTCATCTGGAACGCAGCGAAGAGGATGAACGGGATGGTGAGAGGCAGCTCGAGCCAGCCACCGGCGCTGGCCAGGGTCACCGCCTCCTGGCCGACGTCCTCGAAGCCGAAGAAGTCGAAGTTCCCGATCCAGCCACCGTCGCCGTAGTTGCCGAAGGCGAGGCTGAAGGCCACCGCCACCCAGATCACCGCCAACAGGCCCATGGCGAAGAAGTTCTGCATGAGCATGCCGAGGACGTTCTTCGACCGCACCATGCCGCCGTAGAACAGGGCGAGACCCGGGGTCATGAACAGCACCAGCGCCGTGGCCATCAGGATCCACGCGGTGTTCCCGGTATCGATCTCCATCGCCTTCCCTTCCAGAGAGCCGCAAGTCGCACGACAGGATGACGACAGGTTGTTTCCGGCCTGTTTCCTGGGAGGGAACGCTTCGTTTCGCCGCGACCCGAGTCGGGCTGCGACTAGACGAGCCGGCGCGCCGCGGTCTGGATCGGGTCCCAGACCGGGGAGAACGGCGGGGCGTAGGCCAGGTCGAGGTTGACGAGGTCGTCGGCGGTCATGCCGTTCCACACGGCGGTGGCGACGGTGTCGATCCGCTTGGCCGAGCCGGGGCCCCCGACGATCTGGCCACCGAGCAGCCGCCCGGTGGCCCGCTCGGCGACCAGCTTGACGTGGATCGGCGCCGCCCCCGGGAAGTAGCCGGCGCGGGTGGTCGAGGTGATGGTCGCCGCCTCGGTGGCGAACCCACCCGCGGCAGCTTCGCGCTCGGTGAGCCCCGTGCGCCCGATCTCGGTCTCGCAGAGCTTGGTGACCGCCGTGCCGATGACCCCCGGAAAGGTGGCGTGGCCGCCGCCGATGTCGATGCCCGCCACCCGCGACTGACGGTTGGTGACGGTGCCGAGGGCGATGTGCACCGGCCGCTCGAGGACCCGGTGGAACGACTCGCAGCAGTCGCCGGCCGCCCACACGCCGTCGGCGCTCGTCCGCTGGCGCCGGTCGACGGCGATGGCATCGCCTGCGCCGAGGGCGATGCCCGCCGATGCCGCCAGCTCGCTGTTCGGCACGACACCGATGCCGAGGACGACCAGGTCGCACGGCACCTCGTCGTCGGCGAGCACGACCCGACCGGGCTCGATGGCCTCCACCGCCACGCCGAGGCGCACGTCGATCTCGTGGTGGCGCATCGCGGCCAGGACCCGCTCGGCCATGTCGCCGTCGAGGGTGCGCATCACCTGTTCGCTGGCATCGACCACGACCACCTCGGCACCCCAGCGGGTGAAGGCCTCGGCCATCTCGAGGCCGATGTACCCGGCTCCGACGACGGTCACCCGTCGACAACCGACCTCCTGGGCGGCGGCCAGGAGACGGTCGGCATCGTCGAGGGTCTGCACCCCGTACACCCGCTCGCCGTCGATGCCCGGGATCGGCGGGCGGCGAGGGCGCGCGCCCGTGCCGATGACCAGCTCGTCGAAGGGCTCGTGCGCGGTCGTGCCCGCGCCGAGGTCGCGGACCTCCACCTTCCGGGCGTCGAGGTCGATGCCGACCACCTCGTGGCCCGTCCGGACGTCGATGCCCCGCTCGAGGTGCTCCTCGGGCGATCGGGCGACGAGGGCGTCGAGCGACTCGACCTCGCCGCCGACGAAGAACGGGATGCCGCAGGCGGCGTAGCTGGTGCGGCTCCCCCGCTCGAACGCCACGACCTCGAGGGTGTCGCCCCGCATCCGCTTGGCCGTCGACGCCGCGGTCATCCCACCGGCGTCACCACCGATCACGACGAGGCGTTCCGACATGCGCTCGACCCTATCCATGCGGCACCGCGCAGGTCGGGTCGACGTCGGGCAACGGCCCCACCTGCCAGACTGAGCCCATGGCCGTCCGGGACGACTGTCGTCACTACTCGAGCCGCACCACCGTGACCGGCGACGTGTTCCAGCGCTGCAAGCTGGGGGCCAACGAGGAGATGCCGTTCGCCTGCCCCGAGGGCTGCCTGTTCTTCGAGCCGCGATCGGTGAGCGACGCCGGCTGGCAGCGCGACCCCGACGAGTAGCGCCAACCCGAGCGTGGGCCCCGGCAGGACCCGCGCCGTCACGACACCAGCTCGGCCACCCGCGCGAAGAACGCCGACCGGGCGAGCACCTGCTGGCAACCGAGGGCCTGGGCCTCATCGAGGCGCGCCCGGTCACCGTGGGGCGCGAACCCGATCACCCGCACCCCGAGCCCGGACACGTCGGCCAGCACGTCGAGCACCGCGTCGCGCGCCAGGTCGACGACCACCAGATCGGCATCGGTCGCCGCCGCCACCAGCGCCGCCGGCGACGAGACGAAGCTGATCCGCCCCGCGGCGGCCGCCGCGACCTTCGACCGATCCATCAGGTCGGGCACGAACGCGACCACGCGGGCGTTCACGGGCCCGCCCGGTCACCAGGGTCGCCGTCACGGTGACGGGCCCGGTGCACGAACGCCCGCGCCGCACCCCAGGCCAGTCCGAGGTCGTGGAGCGCCGGGTCGAGGTCGGCGAAGGAGCTGGGCACGAGGTCGTAGTCGTCGTCGGGGAAGCGGTCCTCGACGAACGGGTCCCGCTCGACCGGGGGCACGTCGGCCTCCCGGAGCACGGCCGTGGGGAACCGGATGGCGTCGCGCAGCACGGCAAGGGGGTTCGGGCCACCACGGTCGGGATCGGCGAGCAGGGCGTCGCGCACCGATGACCCGACCTCTTCGGCGGCCCGCCGACCCGCGTCCCGAGCCGCGGCTGCGATCTCGTCGGGCACCGAGCCGAACCACGCGGCGGCGATGAACGCCACGGCCCGTTCGACCCAGCCGGGAAGGGCGGCGTCGACGGCGTCGGCGAGCGCCGTCGCGTAGGCGGCCAGCCGCTCGGCGTCCCCGACGGATCCCTCGCCCGGGTTGGCAGCTGCGGCCATCGCCGACATCCTTGCCCACATGGTCGTCCCCCGACGCATCGAGCCCGGGCCCGGTCAGGAGTCGGTCTGGGACTATCCCCGCCCGCCCCGCGTCGAGCCCACCACCAGCCGGATCCGGGTCGTGCACCGAGGGATCACCCTCGCCGACACGACCGCGGCCCACCGGGTGCTCGAGACGAGCCAGCCGCCGGCGTACTACCTGCCGCCCGACGACGTCGCCCTCGATCGGCTCGAGCCGTCCACGACGCGCACGTTCTGCGAGTGGAAGGGCACCGCCTCCTACTTCCACCTCCGGCTCGACGACGAGCTCGTGCCCGACGTCGCGTGGACCTACCCCGACCCGACCCCGGGGTTCACGGCGATCACCGGGCACCTCGCCTTCTACGCGCAGAAGGTCGACGCCTGCTTCGTCGACGACGAGCAGGTCGCCGCCAACGAGGGCCGCTTCTATGGCGGCTGGATCACGTCGAACGTCGTCGGACCGTTCAAGGGGGCCCCCGGCACCCTCCACTGGTGAGGCCCCGCTGCTAGACACACCGCCATGCGGATCCGCGCCCTGTCGGTGTTCGAGGGCGTCATCTACCACTGCTGGTGCGTCGACCCGGCCGACCCGTGCCGCCCGAGGCTCGAGGTCGACGCGCTCCTCCGGGAGGGTGATGCCGACGCCACCGCCGGGCCGCTGCTCCTGACCGTCGCCGACTTCATCGCCATGGTGGGCGACGCCGACCGGGCCAAGGTGTGCCTGCGCGAGCTCCAGGAGCGGGGTCGCATCGTCGACCACCTCGGCGTCGCGCACATCGCGTTCCCGACGTGGACCCGCGTGCTGCCCGACGACGCCTGAGCTCCGACGACGCCTGAGCTCCGACGACGGGAGCTGCGACGGCGTGGCGACCGTCAGCGACCGGGCAGGTCGTCGTTCAGGTTGCCGGAGCGGAGTCCCTCGAGATCGAGGGTGACGTATCGATAGCCGGCGTCACGAACCGCCCGGACGACCTCCTGTCGCATCTCGACCACGAGCGGCAGATCGTCGAGCGGCACCTCGATGCGGGCGAGGGTGCCGTAGTGGCGCACCCGCAGGTCGGCGAGCCCGAGGGCCCGCAGGCCGGCCTCCGCCCGCTCGACGGTGGACAGCACGCCGAGGGAGACCTCGACGCCGTAGGGCACCCGGGACGCCAGGCAGGCCGCCGCGGGCTTGTCCCAGGTCCGCAGCCCGAGCCGACGCGACGCCGCCCTCACGTCGTCCTTGCCGAAGCCGGCGTCGACCAGGGGGAAGCGGGCCGCCCGATCGGCGGCAGCCTGCTGCCCGGGGCGGTGGTCACCCAGGTCGTCGACGTTCACCCCCAACACGACGGTCGCACCCTCGTCGCCGGCGATCGGGGACAGCGCGTCCATCAGCGCCGTCTTGCAGTGGAAGCAGCGGTCGCCGTCGTTGCGACGGTACGCGGGGTCGGCCAGCTCGTCGGTCGCGACCTCGCGCCATCGCAGCCCCCACTCCCCCGCCAGCGCGGCGCAGTGGTCGCGCTCGTCGCCGGCGAGCGACGGCGACACGGCGGTCACGGCGGCGGCCCGGTCGGGCCCGAGGGTGTCGTGGGCGATCCAGGCCAGGAACGCGGAGTCGGCGCCGCCGCTGAACGCGACGACCACCCGGTCGAGCTCGTGCAGCGTGCGCCGCAACCGATCGAGCCGGCCGTCGGCGCCGGTGTCGGGCCGGTCGAGGGCGGCGTCGGTCACGGCACCCCGGCGAGGGCGAGCACCTCGTCGACCGAACCGACGATGCCGGTCCAGAACGGGCCGAACTCGGCGTACACCGCGGACGCCGTGTCGAAGCGCATCGTGTAGACGACCTCCTTGAGGTCGTCGGGCTTCTCGGCGAAGAGGGTGACACCCCACTCGTAGTCGTCGAGGCCGGCCGAACCGGTGACGACCTGGAGCACCCGGCCCGAGAACGCCCGACCCGACGCCCCGTGTTCGTGCATGAGCTCCTTGCGATCGTCGTACGGGAGCGTGAACCAGTTCTGCTCGGGCCCGCGCCGCTTGGACATCGGGTAGAAGCACCAGGCGGGCTTCCCCTCCGGAGGCAGATCCGGGTAGAGGCGCGCGTTGCGCATCTGCTCGGGCACGCCCTTGGCGTACTCGGACAGCTCCGTGAGCGAGACGTACGAGTCGACGATGTCGAGCCCGGCGTCGCCCAGGTCGGACTGGAGCCGGCGGAGGCGACGCAGGTCGGGGCCGAGGGCCATGAAGGCCAGGTCCGCCTTGTGGCCGAGCACGGCGACGGGCACGACCTGATCGCCGTCGGCCTCGGCCTGCTTCACGGCGGCGGTGATGGCGGTGGCGTCGGCCAGCGGGGTGCGACGGCAGAACAGGTGCACCACCCCCAGCCCGACGCTCGGGGTCACGGGATCGGTCACGGGCCGAGTCTACGGGCGGGCCCGGTGGGCCCCCAATGAGCGCCTCAGACGGGCTCGAGGGTGACGACGGCGTTGTAGTCCGGGACCTTCGACCGGGGCTCTCGATGGGCGGGGCCCGCGCCGATCAACACGTTGCCCTCCGGCCAGTGCACCTGCAGGGTCCGCTCCGGAAGGCGCACGAGCTTCAGCCGGCCCTCGAAGGTCCCGACCTCCGACCGCAGCCGGACGCGGTCGCCCTCCGTCAGGCCGAGGCCGACGGCGTCGGCCGCGTCGATGTAGACGGCGTCGCGCGTCGCGCCGGTGAGCGGGTCGGCGGCGGCGAGCACCATCGAGTTGAACTGGCGGCCTCGACGGGTGGCGACGATGAAGGCGCCCTCCGGGAGGTCACGGGCCGCCGGGGTGACCGGAGAGAACCGGGCTCGTCCGGTGGGGGTCGGGAACACGCCCCCGGCCGCCAGGTGCCTCCCGCCCCACTGCACCGCGTCACCCGTGTCGCGCAACGTCTCGATGCCCGCATAGGCCGGCACCACCCGGGCGATCTCGGCCCGCAGCGCCTGGTTGTCGGGCCAACGGAACGCCGTCGCGAGATCGGGACGGGCGCGGAGGGCGACGTCGGCGAACAGCCGCCACTCGCTGCGCGCCGCGCCCACCCGGCGAGGGATCTCCGGCGAGAAGGCGATGCGTCGCTCGGTGGTGGTCTCGGTGCCGCCGCCCTCCTGCTCGTAGCGCGTGCACACCGGCAGGAGGAGCACGTCGTCGCCGGGGACGAGCATCTGGGAGCTGAGCACGATGTCCTGGTGCACCCGGAGGGGCACCCGCCCGAGCGCCGACTCGACCCTCGGCGGGTCGGGCAGCACGTCGAGGAAGTTCCCGCCCGACATCCACAGCACGTCGAGCTCGCCGCGCTCGGCCGCCTCCACCATCTCGGGGGCGGTGAGCCCCGGGATGGCCGGCACCTCGAAGCCCCAGGCCGCCGAGAGCGCGGCGGCGTTGGCCTCGTCGACGTCGATCCCACCCGGGAAGGCGGTGGCGTAGGCGCCCATCTCGGCGCCACCCTGCACGCCCGAGTGCCCTCGCAGGGGCATCAGCCCGGCGCCGTCGCGCCCCACGTTGCCGCGGGCCAGCCCGAGGTTCACGATGGCCCTGACCCCGTCGACCGCGTCGCGGTGCTGGGTGATGCCCATCGACCACAACAGGATGGCGGCGCCCGCCGTGGCGTACTCGTCGACGAACGCGTCGAGCTGGACGCGGTCGAGCCCGGCCGCCCGCAACAGGTCGTCGAGGTCCTCCGCCTCGAGGGCGGCGACCAGTTCGTCCCAACCCTCCGTGTGCTCGGCCACGAAGGCGTCGTGGACCCCACCCCGCTCGATGAGCCGCTTCAGGGCGGCGTTGGCGAAGGCGATGTCACCTCCGGGCCGGACGGGGACGTGCACGTCGCACATGCGCGTACCGAACAGCGCCGACTCGACGTTCGACGGCACCCAGTAGCGGTCGAGTCCGGGCTCCAGATAGGGGTTCACGACGACCACCCGCGCCCGCGCTGGCGTGCCAGGTAGAGGTACTTCATGAACACCGGCTGGTTGTTGGCGGGGTTGGCGCCCCAGATGACGATCAGGTCGCTCTCGATGACGTCCTGCAACGAGCACGTCGACGCCGCCACCCCGATCGACGCCTTCAACCCGAGGGTGGAGGGCGCGTGGCACACGCGCGCCGCCGAGTCGACACCGGCGACTCCCATCGCCCGGGCCGCCTTGCCGGCGACGTAGTAGGTCTCGTTGGTGATGCCGCGACTCGTCAGGTAGAGCGCCGTGCGCTCACCACCGGCGGTGCGAATGGCACCCGCCAGCACGTCGAGGGCCTCGTCCCAGGGCACCGGTCGAAACCCGGGCTCGTCCCGACGCCGACGCATGGGGTGGCCCAGCCGCCCGAGACGGCGCAGCTCCTCGCCCGATCGACCCTCGAGCGGGCCGACGTCGGCCAGCAGCGCGGGGTCGAACGCGTCGGCCGTGTTCAGCTCCAGGAGCTTGAGACGGGTGGTGCACAGGTGCACCCCGTCGATCGTCCAGTCGTGGAAGCCGGCGACGCCGAGGGCGCAGCCGTCGCACACGCCCTTACGGAGGACGTCCCACGCGTACCGGGGGTGGGCCCGGTTGTCCCACGCCACCGTGGCCATGTCGAGGTAGTGGTTCGGCTTCTGCTGGCCGATGCCGTTGGGCGACAACCCGACCCAGAGGTCGCGCCGCATCAGTCGGCCCGTCCCGCGTACAGGTTGAGCCGGCCGGCGCGGGCGAACCCGGCGAGCACGAGGTTGGCCCGCGTCGCGGTCTCGACCGCGAGCGACGACGGCGCGCTCACCGCCAGCACCGCGCCGAACCCGGCGGCCCACGCCTTCTGCACCATCTCGAACGACGCCCGTCCGCTCACGTACAGCCCGAGGCCGGTGGCCGGCAGTCGACCGTCGAGCAGCATCCGACCGACGACCTTGTCGACCGCGTTGTGACGACCGACGTCCTCGCGGACGAGCGACGGCCTGCCGTCGGGTTCGAAGGCGGCAGCGGCGTGCACCGCCCCGGTGCGATCGAACAGCGACTGCTCGACACGCACCCGGTCGGGCACGGAGGCGAGCACGTCGGCGGCGAAGGGCGACGTCTCGGGAAGCGGGTGGAGGCGCTCGGTGAGGGCATCGACGTCGGCGGCGCCGCACAGACCGCACGACGACGTCGACACCGTGAGCCGAGGCTGCGGGACGCGGGCACGTCCCCCGGTCTCGACGTCGACCACGTTGAACTCGGTGTCAAGCGCCGAGCCGGTGCCGCAGTACCGGCAGGTCTGCACGAGGACGCCGTCGAGCAGCCCCTCGGCGTGGCAGAAGCCGACCGCGAGCTCGAAGTCGTGGCCGGGTGTGCGCATGGTGGTGGTCACCCGGTGCCCGTCGAGGCGGATCTCCATCGGCTCCTCGACGATGAGCTCGTCGGGGCCACGACTGGCCTCCTCGCCGTCCCAGCGCGTCGTGAGCACCTTGGCGGTGCGTCCCCTGCCCACGTCGCGCAGGGTACCGGCCGGCCACGGCCTCCTCGTTCGGACCCGCCCCGGACGCGACGTAGGGGCGCCGCTGGGCGCCCCTACGTCGATCGCTGCGGCGGTCGGTCCGCCCTGACACGGTCGGACGAGAAGTCCTCCGTCACACGGTCGGACGAGAAGTCCTCCGTCACACGGTCGGACTAGAAGTCCTCCGTCACACGGTCGGACTAGAAGTCCTCCATGCCCCCGGGCATGGCCGGGGAGGCCTCTTCGGGCTTGTCGGCGATGACCGCCTCGGTGGTGAGGAACAGGGCGGCGATGGACGCCGCGTTCTGCAGCGCGGAGCGCGTGACCTTGGCGGCGTCGATGATGCCGGCCTTCACCAGGTTCTCGTACTCGCCGGTGGCGGCGTTGAGGCCCTCGTCGGCGGCGTCGAGGTTGCGCACCCGCTCCACGACCACGCCCCCCTCGAGGCCGGCGTTGGTCGCGATCTGCTTGAGCGGCTCCTCGAGCGAGTGGGCCACGATGCGGGCCCCCGTCGCCTCGTCCGGCGGGAGGTCCTTGGCGGCGTCGAGCACACGGGCCTGGGCCCGGAGCAGGGTGACGCCACCGCCGGCGACGACGCCCTCCTCGATGGCCGCCTTGGTGGTGCTCACCGCGTCCTCGATGCGGTGCTTCTTCTCCTTGAGCTCGACCTCGGTGGCCGCGCCGACCTTCAGCACGGCGACGCCACCGGACAGCTTGGCCAGGCGCTCCTGGAGCTTCTCCCGGTCGTAGTCGGAGTCGGTCTTGTCGATCTCGGCCTTGATCTGGTTGATCCGGCCGTTGATGTCCTCTTCGGTGCCGGCGCCCTCGACCAGCGTGGTCTCGTCCTTGGTGACCACGATCTTGCGGGCCTGGCCGAGCAGGTCGAGGGTCGCGTTCTCGAGCTTGAGGCCGACCTCCTCGGTGATGACCTGGCCGCCGGTGAGGATGGCCATGTCCTGCAGCATCGCCTTGCGGCGGTCACCGAAGCCGGGGGCCTTGACGGCGACCGAGGCGAAGGTGCCGCGGATCTTGTTCACGACGAGCGTGGCCAGGGCCTCGCCCTCGATGTCCTCGGCGATGATGACGAGGGGCTTGCCGCCCTGCATCACCTTCTCGAGCACCGGCACGAGGTCGCGCACGGCGGTGATCTTCGAGCCGACGAGCAGGATGTAGGGGTTCTCGAGGACCGCCTCCATGCGCTCGGGGTCGGTCACGAAGTAGGGGGAGATGTAGCCCTTGTCGAACCGCATGCCCTCGACGAGGTCCATCTCCATCCCGAAGGTGTTGGACTCCTCGACGGTGATCACGCCGTCCTTGCCGACCTTGTCGATGGCCTCGGCGATCATCTCGCCGATCTCGCTGTCGGCCGACGAGATGCCGGCGACCTGGGCGATCTGGCTCTTGTCCTCGACATCCTGGGCGACCACGCGGATGGCCTCGACGGCGGCCTCGACGGCGGCCTCGATGCCCCGCTTGAGCGACATCGGGTTGGCGCCGGCGGCCACGTTGCGAAGGCCCTCGCGGACCATCGACCAGGCGAGCACGGTGGCGGTGGTGGTGCCGTCACCGGCGACGTCGTCGGTCTTCTTGGCGACCTCCTTGACCAGCTCGGCCCCGATGTTCTCGTAGGGGTCCTCGAGCTCGATCTCCTTGGCGATCGACACGCCGTCGTTGGTGATCGTGGGGGCGCCCCACTTCTTGTCGAGCACCACGTTGCGGCCTTTGGGTCCGAGGGTGACCCGCACGGCGTCGGCGAGCTGGTTCATCCCCCGCTCGAGCGCCCGGCGCGCCTGCTCGTCGAACTCGATGATCTTCGGCATTGGCAGTTGTCCCTCCGTTGGGCGGTAGCAACAAGTGGCGTTAGCACTCTCAGTACGAGACTGCTAACAGCCAACCAGACCGTCCCGCGAATCGCAACCCGTGGCCGGAGACGGTCCGGGTGTCGGCCCGTCGGTCGATCGCGTCCCCGTCGTCCACCGGGTGCCGAGGGGGCGAAGGGGGCGCCGTGCGGATCGAGCGAAAAAAGCCAAAGGCCGGTCGACCTCGTTCCCGCCACTCGGTCAACCGGCCGTTCGGCCTCTGGGCACCGCCGCGCTCGTCCCCCTTCTAGAACGATCGCCCGCTCCTGCCTAGACCTGGGAGCCGAAATGGGCCGCGCGACCGGCGAAATGATGCGATCGGCCCAGAGCAACGGCCTCAGCCGGCGCCCGGCCGGCGTTCGGAGGGTGGTCAGGCCCCGCCGGCGACGGCCTGCATGATCGAGACGGTGCCACCGTCGGGCACGGCGGTGGTGAGGCCGTCGAGGAAGCGCACGTCGTCGTCGTCGACGAACACGTTCACGTAGCGCACGAGCGACCCCGAGTCGTCGAGCAGCTTGGCCTCGAACCCGGGATGGGATGCCTCGAGGGCCGACAGGACCTCGGCCACGGTGGCGCCTTCGACCTGGACCTGGGAGGCGCCGGAGGTCAGGGTGCGGAACACGGGTGGCACTCGGACGGTCACGCTCATCGGGAAACCCACCTCGGGAGAAGCCGGCGCCGGGCCGGTCGTGGTCGGCGGCATCGTACCGTCTCGTCGGCGCCGCCCCGCCCGGTCACGGGACCCGGCGGCCCCTCCGACAGGTCGCTCCCACGGACCCGCGGGACGTTGGTCACCACGAGTTCATCCGGCCTGCTCTTGCCGTGACGCACGGGTCCAGCGAGCATTGGCCCCGTGGCGATCCCCTTCATCCGGCGCTTCGCCGCCACCGAGTTCGACGTGTTCGACCTGTCCCGGCTGAAGGTGCGGCAGTCCTCGGTCGTGTCCGTGTGCATCCCGGCCCGCAACGAGGCGCCCACCATCGGAGCGATCGTCGAGACCATGCGCCGGGAACTGGTCGAGGCCGTTCCCCTCGTCGACGAGATCGTCGTGGTCGACGACCACTCCACCGACGGCACCGACACGATCGCCGCCGACGCGGGCGCCCGGGTCGTCGCCGCCGAGTCGGTGCTGGTCGACTACGGCGAGGGCCACGGCAAGGGCGAGGCCCTCTGGAAGTCCCTGTACGCCGCGCAGGGCGACGTGATCGTGTGGTGCGACGGCGACGTCCGCGAATGGGACCCGGCGTTCGTGCTCGGCCTCGTCGGCCCGCTGCTCGCCCGACCCGACCTCGCCTTCGTCAAGGGCTTCTACGAGCGCCCGCTCGACGGTCGACCTGGCGGAGGGCGCGTCACCGAGCTGGTCGCACGTCCGCTGCTGTCGTTGCTGTTCCCGTCGCTCGCCGGCATCGTGCAGCCCCTCGCCGGCGAGTACGCAGGGCGCCGGGCGGTGCTCGAGCAGCTGCCGTTCGTCGAGGGCTACGGCGTCGACCTGGCCCTGCTCATCGACGTGGCCGAGCGGTTCGGCATCGACCGCATCGCCCAGGTCGACCTCGGTGTGCGCATCCACCGCAATCGACCTCTCGACGAGCTGTCGCCCCAGGCCGCCGCCGTCATGCAGGCCGCGCTCCGCCGAGCCGCGCCCGAGCTGGTGGCACGGGCGGCCACGCTGGTCCGCCCCGATCGCGACCCCGTCGTGATCGACGGCGCCGAGCGGCCGCCACTCGTCGAGGTGCCCGGCTACCGCCCCGTCGGGGACGAGACCGGCCGGACCGACACCGGCACGGCCTGACCGGACCGACGGGCCGAAGCGCTCGGGGTTGGCCGTCAGGCGTGGATGGGCGGAACCCGGTCGGACCACCCGACCTCGGCCTCGAGCTGGGCCCCGACGCCGACGAGGTGGTCCTCTCGACCGTAGGCCGCCACCAGCTGCACCCCGATCGGCAACCCGTCCCCGCTCTGGTGGACGGGCAGCGACACGGCCGGCTGCCCGCTCATGTTGAACGGGGCGCAGAACGGCACGATCGACGCGCCGCGGAACAGCCCGTTGAGCGGGTTGTCGGGGGTCGAGGCGAACTGACCCAGGGTGGGCGGCGGCTCGGCGAGGGTCGGGGTCAGGAGCAGGTCCCACCCGTCGGCCCACCAGGCGGCGAGCCGGCGGGCGTAGCGATGGATGGCGGCGAGGGCCTGGAGGTACTGGGAGGCGGTGACCGCCCGGCCCATCTCGGCGATGGCCCACGTGCCCGGCTCGACGCCCTCCTCGGTGATCGGGGAGCCGCACAACCGACCGAGCACCTCGAGATCGGTGGCGGTCCATGCGCCGAACGCCTGGATGAACGAACCGACGACCTCCTCCTGCAGGGAAGCGTCATCCCACGCCCCGGGGTGGGCCTGGTCGACCTCGTGTCCGAGCCCGGCGAGCCGACGGGCGGTCTCGGCGACGGCGGCCGCGCAATCGGGGTGGGTCGACACCGACGGATCGGGGGCCACGGTGGTGAACCCGATCCGCAGCGGCCGTGCCGGCCCGGCCAGCTCCTCGACGTACGGGCGGGCGGGCGGCGGGGCGGTGTAGGGATCGCCCGGCATCGCCCCCTGCACCTGGTCGAGCACGAGCGCGGTGTCGCGCATCGTGCGGGACACCACGAGACGGGCGACGGCACCACCCCACGCCTCGCCGATCTCGGGTCCGAGCGACACGCGCCCACGCGACGGCTTGAGGCCGACGAGGCCGCATTCGCTGGCGGGGATGCGGATCGAGCCACCGCCGTCGCCGGCGTGGCCCATGGGGACGATGCCGGCGGCGACCGCGGCCGCCGAGCCGCCGCTCGAGCCCCCCGTCGACCGCGTCGGGTCCCACGGGTTGCGGCTCGCGCCGTAGGTCAGCGGCTCGGTGGTGGGCTGGAGCCCGAGCTCGGGGGTGTTGGTGCGCCCGACCACGACCAGGCCCGCCTCGCGGAACCTGCGGGTCAGGTAGCTGTCCTCGGTCGGCACGAAGCCGACGTCGCGGAGGTGGCGGGTCCCGCCGTGGTAGGGATCGCCGGCCGAGAACCCGTCGAGGTCCTTGAGCACGAACGGCACCCCCCGCAGCGGGCCGTCGGGCAGGACGCCCTTGGCCTCCTCGAGGGCCTGCTCGTAGCGCGGGTGGATGATGGCGTTGACCTCGCCGTTGACCCGTTCGGCCCGTTCGATGGCCGCCTCGACCAGCTCGGCCGGGGTGGCGTCGCCGCGGCGTACGAGCGCGGCTTGGGCGGTGGCGTCGAGATGGGAGAGGTCGTCGCTCATGGGTTCCCACCCTAGGACGGCGCACGACCGCCGTCCCTCGAAGCCCTCGCCGCTCGAGCGGGCGACCGCGGACCGCGGCTGGCGACGGCCGGGCGCCGGAGGACCACGGTAGGGTCGGCTCCGTGGCGCCCACCCCCGACGACGACCTCGAGCGGCCTCCGTTCCCCTGGGTCGGGTTGATCGTCGGCGTGCTCGCCGTGATCGGGCTGTTCGCCCTCGTCGGCTGGCTCGCCGGCGCCGTCTGGTCGCTCGTGCGCCTGCTCGTGCTGGTCGGGATCGTCGTCGTGGTGGTGCTGGCGTTGCGCCGGGTCGCCTCCCGGCGCTGACGACGACCGCTCAACCCCCGGCGGCCAGCCGCTCCCGCACTGCGTCGCGCACGCAGCCGGCCGGGTCGGCCATCGACCGCTCCTCGCCGAACCGCTCGCTCAGCGACACCGCGTCGATGCGCTCGTGGGCCCCGTCGTAGATCGCGCCGGCCAGCGCCAGCACGGGCACGCCGGCCGCGGACGCGAACGACGCGACGCCGCCGACGACCTTGCCCTCGAAGGACTCGTCGTCGAGGAACCCCTCCCCCGTCACCACGAGGTCGGCGCCTTCGATCCGGTGGTAGAGGTCGACCTCGTCGGCCACGACCTCGAACCCGGAGACGAGCTCGGCGCCGATGGCGGCCAGCCCCCCGCCCAACCCTCCCGCGGCGCCGCCACCCTCGATGGGCCTGACGTCGACGCCGTAGTCGGCCTCGTAGACCTGGGCCAGCCGTTCGAGGCGCCGTTCGAGCAGGGCGACCTGGGCGGGCGTCGCCCCCTTCTGCGGGGCGAAGACGCTGGCGGCATCGAGGAACGGCGTACGGACGTCGCAGGCGACGACCAGATCGACGCCACGCAGGCGCGCCGCCGGGTAGAGCGCGCGCAACGCGCCGAGGCCTCCGTCGGTGGTGGCCGAGCCGCCGACGCCGAGCAACACCCTCGTGGCCCCCGACTCGACGGCGAGGGCGATCAGCTCACCCGTGCCGTAGGTGGATGCCGCCATGGGATCGTTGCCCTCGGCCCCTCCCACCAGCGCGAGGCCCGAGGCCCGCGCCATCTCGATCACCGCGAGCCGGCGATCGAGGCGCCAGGATGCGACGACGGGATCGCCCAGCGGACCGGTGACCTCCGCGTCCCGGTTGGGGCCGCCGAGCGCGTCGAGGAACCCCTCGCCACCGTCGGCGAGCGGCACCCGGTCGCAGGTGCCGCCGGCGGCATCGACGACCTCGGCGACGGCCTCGGCGATCACCGCCGCCGTTGCCGTCCCCTTGAACTTGTCCGGCGCCGCCACCACGTGCACCACTGCATTCTCGCCGTCCTGGCCGGTCGCCGCGGCCACGACCCCCCGCCGGTCCCCGCGCTCCCGGCACCGGGGTAGCGTGCCGCCGATGGCCGACGCCCACGCCTCCGTCGCCGATCGCCCGGTCGTGATCGTGTCGAACCGTGGGCCGGTCGCCTTCTCGATCGCCGACGACGGGGGTCTCGTCGCCCGGCGGGGGGCGGGCGGGCTGGTGTCCGGCATCGGCCCACTCGTGTCCGGCACCGACGCGACGTGGATCGCCGCCGCCATGGGCGAGGGCGACCGGCAAGCCGCCTCTCGGGGCGTGATCGAGGCCGAGGGCTTCCGAGTGCGCTCCCTCGCCTTTCCGCCCGACACCTACCGGGCGGCCTACGACGTCGTGTGCAACGCCACCCTCTGGTTCCTGCACCACGGCCTGTGGGACCTCGCCCGCCGCCCGCGATTCGACGAGCGGTTCCACGAGGCGTGGGCGGCGTACCGCTCGGTCAACGCGGCCTTCGCCGAGGTCGTGGCCGAGGAGGCGCCCGGCGGCGCCGCCGTGCTGATCCAGGACTACCACCTCTGCCTGCTGGCGCCCGTGCTGCGCGATCGGCGGCCCGACCTCCGCCTCGTCCACTTCAGCCACACCCCCTTCGCCGGCCCCGACCTCGTGCGCGTGCTCCCTGACGCCGTCGGCGCCGAGCTGCTCGACGGCCTCGCCGCCCACCATGCCTGCGGGTTCCACACCGCCCGGTGGGCGACGTCGTGGCTCGCGTCCCATCGCGAGCTGCGAGGCGGCGAGCCCGACGCCGCGACCTTCGTGTCGCCGCTCGCGCCCGACCCTGCCGACCTGGCCGCCGCCGCCGGCACCGAGGCCTGCGCCGACGCCCTCGACCGGCTCGAGCGGCGCATCGACGGACGCGCCCTGCTCCTGCGGGTGGATCGCATCGAGCTGTCCAAGAACCTGCTCCGCGGGTTCCACGCCTACGACGAGCTCCTGGCACGACACCCGAGCTGGCGCGGCCGGGTGGTCTTCGGTGCGTTCTGCTACCCGTCCCGGGAGGGGCTGCCCGAGTACCTCGCCTACCGCCAGGAGGTCGAGGGCTTGGTGAGCCGGATCAACGCACGCTGGCGCACCGACGACTGGGAGCCGATCCTGCTCGAGACGTCCGACGACTTCCCCCGTTCGGTCGCCGCGCTCCGTCGCTACGACGTCCTGCTGGTCAACCCCATCCGGGACGGCCTCAACCTCGTGGCCAAGGAGGGCGCCCTCCTCAACGAACGGGACGGGCTGGTGGCCCTGAGCCCGGAAGCGGGGGCGTGGTCCGAGCTGGCGGGGGCGGTACGCCGGGTGGACCCCTACGACGTCGTGCAGACCGCCGATGCGCTCGCCGCCGCGCTGGACGCCGGCCCGCAGGAGCGCCGGCGGGAAGCGACCGAGCTCCGGCGACGGGCCGAGGCTCGCACCCCGGCCGACTGGCTGGCCGACCAACTGGCGGCCGCAGGCTGAGCGCTCGCCGGCCGAGCCGAGCGCTCAGCCGAGACGCTGGTGCAGCGCCTTCACGAGCCCCAACGCGCCCGGTGGCCCGTCGACCACCACGTCGGCGCGGCCGATGAGCTCGGGAACGGCCTCGGGGCTGCGGACCGCGACCCTGAGCACGGAGACGCCCCGGGCGGCGAGCACGTCGAGGGCGTCGAAGGCCTTGATGTCGCCGACGTCGTCACCGAGGAACGCCACCGCCTCGAGGCCCTCGGACAGGTCGAGGATGGCCGTGCCCTTGTCGAGCGGGATGGGCGGGTGCAGCTCGTAGGACATCTTGGCCGGTCGGCACTCGAGGCCGGACCGCACGGCGACGGCCTCGGCGAAGGTCTGCACGTCGTGTTCGATGTCGGGCCGGCCCCGGAAGTGGAGGGTGAGCGAGAGACCCTTGGATTCGACGCGCATGCCCTCGGGCCCACGAGCGCGCGACATGGAGGCGACGTCCTCGACGACCTCCCGCCACGAACCGCCCTGGGGGTGGTCGACGCGTTCGCCGCGGTAGCTCTGCTCCAACCCGTAGAGCCCCGTGAGCAACAGGCCGGCGTCGAAGAAGCGCTCGAGGAAGCCGACGGGACGACCGGACACCACCCCGACGCGGGCCAGACGCTCGGAGAGCATCTCCAGGGCCTCGACGGCACCGGCGACGGGGCACGCCGCGTCGGGGTCGTCGACGATCTCGGAGAGGGTGCCGTCGAAGTCCGCGAACAGCCCCGAGACCGCGGGATCCCGCGCCAAGGCATCGAGTGCCTCCGTGGGGGAGAAGGCCGGCGGGCTCACGCGCCGAGCATAACCACGGGACGACCACCCGCGGACGCGCGCAGACGGCCGCCGACGGTGACGGGTCAGGCCTTGTCGGAGCCGACGACGACGAGGACGGTCGCGCCGTCGAGCTCGACCGGCGGTGGGGTCGGCATGGCCTGCACGGTGGCGATGCCGAGAGCCTGGGCCACGGCGGTTGCGTCGCCCTGCGCGCCGGACGCGTAGTAGACGACGCTGGTGGCCGTGGGAGAGCCGTTGGTGGTCTCGACCTTCGTGTAGCCCGACCCGCCGAGCCGGTCGGCGTTTCGCCCGGCGACGCCGGTGGCGCCGGAGCCGTTGGCCACGAGCACCGAGACCTGGGCGGGCGGGTTGGTGGACCCGGTCGTGGCCGTCGTGGTGGTGGTCTCGGGGAGCGGGACCTCACCGGTGGTCGTGGTGGTGACCTCGTCGTCGGGCGACGCCGTGTCGACCACCCCGCCCTCCTGGGAGAACCCCTTCCAGAGCAGGACGAGGCCGATGGCGACGGCGACGGCGATGAGCACCACCCCCCAGACGCGCGCCCGCGGATCGTCGTCGACGGAACGGGGCGCCGGAGTGGGGGTGGATTCGGTCACTGGCCCGGCGGCTCGATCGCCCGGGTGGCGTCGTGGCGCGCCCGGCGTCGGCGATCGCGCTGACGGCGCAGTCGCCGCACGACGAGGGGGTCGTAGGCGTAGGCCTCGTCCTGGTCGAGCAGCTCGCTGAGGATCTCGTAGTACCGCGTCGCCGAGAGCTCGAACTTCTCGGTGATGAGGGCGTCTTTCGGACCCGCCTCGTTCCACCACGACCGCTCGAAGTCGAGGATGGCGCGGTCACGGTCGGTGAGCTGCATCCCGCCGATCCTTCCTCCCGCTCCCTCCGAATGCAAGGACCGTCGAGGAGTCCGAATGCACCACTCCTCGTAGCACTTGTGTAACGATCGCAATCGTTCTGTAATGTCCGGTGCCTCATCCCCTGTCGAGGAGGACCTCGATGACCGATCACCCCGCTCCCGTCGTCGGCTCGGCGACGCCCGCCGACCCGGCGACGCGCCGCCGGCGCCGAGCCCGCCGGTTCGTGCCGGTGCTCGCCATCGCCGTGCTCGTCGCGCTCGCCAGCGCGGCCTGCTGGTCGTCGAGCGAGGCCATCGCCCTGACGGTGCTGATGAACCGAGACCGCCAGAACGCCGGCGTCGCCCAGGTGATGTCCGACCCTCGGCTCGTCGACAAGGCCGAGGCCTGGGCGGCCACCCTGGCCCGCGAGGGTGGCCTCCGTCACTCGAGCCTGTGGAGCGGGATGCCCGGCGAGTGCAGCGCCGTGGCCGAGAACGTGGCCGTGGCCGGCAACCCCGACCAGATCCACAACCTCTGGATGAACAGCGCCCCCCACCGCGCCAACCTGCTGAGCGGCACGTACAACGTCACCGGCACCGGGGTGGCACGCGGTGGTGACGGCCTGCTCTACGCCGTCACCGTCTTCGGCAGGTGCTGAGCCGACTCAGCACTTGCCGAGCAGGTACTCGGCGGCAGCACCGACGAGGTCGTTGCGATGGCGGTCGACCGTCGTGAACCCGCCCCAGCTGCCGAGGAACGCCGCTGGCTCGCCTCCCGTCCCCGGCGAGGCGGCCCCGATAGCCTTTGCATCCGCGAACGGCACGGTGCTCGTCCCCATGGTCGCCGCCACCCTCGCCCGAGTAGCTCAGCCGGCCAGAGCAGCTGTCTTGTAAACAGCAGGTCGTGGGTTCGAATCCCACCTCGGGCTCCGCGCCCACCCAGACACCATCGGGCCTGCGAACGCGCCATCTCGGTCTTCGCGCCTCCGGCGCAGGCCAGGAATCCGGTTCACCCGGTCGGAGGAATCGGACGGTCACGCCGAGCCAGCGGCGGACCGCATGCGCGGCCAGTGCTCGTTCGACGGCTCGGCGGAGGGATCCGGGCCGGTGGACGTTCACGTCGTCGGCAGCGCGCCGTGCTGACGCCTCGCGGGGGGGTCAGGCGGCGTCGAAGTCGAGCTGGCCGGGTGGGTCGGGGCCGGCGGGTGGGTCGCTGGTGTCGCGGGCCTCGCCGTGTTCGTCGGGTGGGTGCCAGGTCCAGGATCCGGGGCCGTCGCGCAGGTCGTGGCCGCGGTGGGTGATGAGGTGGTGGTGGTGGGCGCACACGGTGGCGAGCTCGTCGAGGGTGGTGCGGCCGGTGTCGGCGAACGGGACGGTGTGGTGGACCTCGAGCCGGCGGGTGCTGGCACAGCCGGGCACGACGCAGCAGCGGTCGCGGACGAGGAGGGCGTCGTCGATCTCGGGGGGCCGGCGGCGGCCGAGGCGGACGATGCGGTGGACGTCGGTGCCGTCGGTCTCGACCAGCGACACGAACGGGTTGGTGCCCCACATCTGGCGGGCGACGGGGACGGGGACGGGGCCGATGCCGGCGATCTCGCAGGTCTCACCCGGTTGGGTGCGGCCGCGGAGCACGGCGGTGTCGGTGACGTGGATGTACACCCGCGGCTCTCGGACCGGTGTGGCGCCGTCACCACCCGCATGACGCCCGGATGAGGCGCACCATGGCGTCGGAGGCGAGGTGGCGGTCGGGGTCGCGTCGCCCGGCCCGGTACGCGGCCTTGAACGCGTGCTCCCGGTGGCGTTGGTGCAACGAGACGAACTCGCTGTATTCGTCGAGGGTGGTGCGCCAGTGGACGTTGCCCATGCCCTCGTCGTCGACGAAGGTCCTCAGCTCCCGGTCGTGGCGTTGCCGGGCGTAGCGGCGCTGCTCGTCGGGGTCCCCGGCGGCGCGGGCCTCGGCCGCGGCCTTCTTGAGCTGCCCGAGATCGGCCCGCTTCGCGGTCGCCGAACAGGTCGCGCTCCGACGCCGGGTCGACCTCGGCCGCTCGGGCGATCGCCGCCGCCTGGTCGATCGACACCGCACCGGCGCGCACCGCGTCACCCGTCGGACCCAGATGTTCGAGCTTGCGGGCGGTGTCGACCAGCTTGCCGACACCGCCCGGTGACTCCCCGGTCCTGGTGGCCAGGAACTCCCGCACCGACCGCGAGCCCGACGCCTGCCAGGCGTTGGCCTCCTCCACCCTCTTGGCGGCGAGCGCCTGCCCGGTCTCGGCCAGCCGCTTCATCTCGGCGAACAGCTCGACCGCCTCGACCGCCTGGGCCCCGGTCAGGCACCCCGGCTCGAACCCGGCCACCGCGGCCTGCAAGCCGTCTCGAACGGTCCCCAACTCCATGCCGACCATCGTAGCGAACACCAGTTCGGTTCGTCAACGACGAACCGATGACGGTCGGGCCACGACGAAGCGCCGAGTCGGCGCGCCAGGGGCCGCGGGTGCGAATGCCGCCCGGGCCTCCCTCCCCGTCAGAGGTCGCGAACGGGTCGGGCCGGGTTGCCGACCGCCAGCACCTTCGCCGGCAGGTCGTGCACGACGACCGCGCCGGCACCAACGACGGTCTCGGCACCGACCGTCACCCCCGGGCACACGATGACGCCGCCGCCGAGCCACACGTCGTCCCCGATCGTGATGGGGGCCGCCGACTCCCATCCCGACCGGCGGTCGGCGGCGTCGAGCGGGTGGGTGGCGGTCAGCAGCTGCACGTTGGTGGCGATCTGGACGTCGGCACCGATCGTCACCGGCGCGCCGTCGAGGATCACCGCGCCGAAGTTCACGAACGTCCGAGGGCCGATGAGCGTCGGGAACCCGTAGTCGACACGGAGCGGTGGGCGCACCACGACGCCCTCCCCGAGCCAGCCCAGCAGCTCGGCCAGGAGCTGCCGGCGGCCGTCGCGGTCATCTTCGGCTCCCCACCCGTTGAAGCGATCCGTCAGCCGTTGGGCCCGGGAGCTGAGCGCCTCCAGCTCGGGGTCGTCGGGCCGGTAGGGCTCGCCGGCGAGCATCAGCTCGCGTTGGCTCGGCCCGGCCTGGCTCACGGCGTGGTGGTGGTCGTCCCGCCCGAGGCCAGCGGGTCGCAGTCGTCGAGCACCGACCGGCCCGGCTCGGGGACGGCCCTGGCACCGAAGCTCCACAGCAACGTGCCCACGGGCGGCACGTCGGCGGTCGGGATCGTGAACGACACGGTGGTGCCCTCGGCGGTCACCGGGACCGCCAGCTCTGCGGTGCTCGCCCCCGACGTGTAGGTGACGAGCCGCACCGACCAGCTGCCGTCGTCGGCCCTGGCCGCCTGGACCTCGAAGCTCTGCGGCAGCGCCGGCGGGCCCTGGAAGACGAAGAACTCGGGCTGGGGGGCGAGGGCCACGGGACCGGCGGTCTCGAACCGGACCTCGAGGCCGGCGTCGGTGAGCTCGGCCGAGGCCTCCACCAGATCGACGCCGGCCGGCTCGGTGAGGGTGCCCTCGGCCTGGACGTCCTCACCGAGGTCCCCCGTGGGATCGGTGCAGACGTCGCCGGTCGACATCGGCGCGACCGGACCGGGACTCGTGGTCGTGGCCGAGCCGCCGTCGTCGTCGTTCGAGCAGGCGCCCGCCGCCAGCGCGGCGGCGACGACCACGACGGCGAACAGGGCTCGGGCGCGGAAGACCGGGTGATCCGAGGGGTTGCGCACGCCGTGGATCTTCGCACGGGGAGCCGCGCTCAGCGCGACTCCCCCGCGCCTGGGCGGTCGGGCGGCTCCCGGCGACGACGGGTGACCTCGTAGCAGGCGAGCGCCCCCGCCACGCTCACGTTGAGCGACGCGAGGTGCCCGAGGAGCGGGATGGACGCGACGACGTCGCATCGCTGGCGCACGAGGCGGGACAGGCCGGCCCCCTCGGCGCCGAGCACGAGCGCCACCGGCTGATCCGCGTCGAGCGGAAGGTCGAACAGCTCGACGTCGCCGCCGGCGTCGAGGCCGACGACCCAAACCCCCAGCTCCCCGAGCCGCGCCAACGCGGTGGGCAACCCGCCGACGAGGGCCATCGGCAGGTGCTCGATCGCGCCGGAGGCGGCCTTGGCGGCGGTGGGCGTCACGTGCACGGCGCGATGCTTCGGCAGGACCACGCCGGTCGCGCCGGCACCCTCGGCCGAGCGGAGCACCGCACCGAGGTTGCCGGGGTCGGTGACCCCGTCGAGGGCGACGAGGAAGGGCACCGGGTGCCCGGGCCGGACCGCGGCCAGGTCGTCGAGATCGGACTCGGGCAGCGGGGCCGCCTTGGCCACGACGCCCTGCGGCGACTCGGTGCGGGCCTCGGCCCGCAGCCGGTTGGCGCTCACCTGGCGCACGGGCACGTGCAGGTCGAGGGCGATGTCGACGATGTCCTGCAGGCCCGGGAGGTCGTCCTGGTCGTCGGCGACGACGATCTCGCGAACGCGCCGGCGGCCGGCGAGGAGCAGCTCGCGGACCGCCTGCCGTCCCTCGACCTGGTCGCCCCCGAGGCCCCGCTCGGTGCGGCGGAACGAGCGCTCGGGAGGGGCGCCGGGGCGCCGAACGCCGCCCTTCCCGGACGACCTCGCGCGACCGGCACCCTTGGCCGGCGGCTGGGCCCGGCCACCACCCTTGCCCGATGGCTTCGGCTTGGGCGCGCCCTTCCCGGCTGGGCGTCCGCCTCGCTTGCGGGCCGGGCTCATGGCGCGGCCACCACCGCGACGCTCATGGCGCGGCCACCACCGCGACGCTCATGGCGCGGTCACCACCGCGACGGCGAAGCAGGCGATGCCCTCCTGGCGACCGATCGCGCCGAGGCCCTCGGCCCGGTTCCCCTTCACGCTCACGGGTGCGCCGACGACATCCGTGAGGCGACGGGCCATCTGCGCACGTCGGGGCGCCAGCTTCGGTCGTTCGCACACGACGGCGCAGTCGACGTTGCCCGGCTCCCAGCCCGCGGCACGGACGCGCTCGGCGACCGTTCGCAGCAACGCCATCGAGTCGGCGCCGGCCCACCCCGGGTCGGTGTCGGGGAACAGCATGCCGAGGTCGCCGAGCCCGGCGGCACCGAGGAGGGCATCGGCGCAGGCGTGGGCGATCACGTCGGCGTCGCTGTGACCGACGAGACCGGGCTCGCCGTCGAAGACGACCCCGCCCAACACGAGGGCGCGATCGGGATCCGGACTGAACGCATGGACGTCGAAGCCCTGACCGACCCTTACCTGCACGACCGCAGACGCTACCCGCCGCCCGGGCGGCGACCGCCGTCAGCCGAGGTGCAAGCCGGCGACGCGCAGATCGTGGGGGTACGTGATCTTGAGGTTCACGGGGTCGCCGGGGACCACCAGGACCTCGCCGCCGATCGCCTCGACGAGGGCGGCGTCGTCGGTGGCGACGCGTCCCGACGCGTGCGCCTCCCGGAGCGTCGTGGCCCGGAACGCCTGCGGCGTCTGCACCGCGACCAGCTCCCCACGGGGCAGGGTCTCCACCACCCGCCCGTCGGTGACGCGCTTGACGGTGTCGCTGACCGGCAGACCCGGGATGGCGGCATCGGCGCCCGATCGCACCGCCCCGATCACCGCTGCGAACAACCCGGCGCCGGCGAGGGGACGGGCGGCGTCGTGCACGACCACGATCTCGGCGTCGGCGGGCACCACCGCGAGGCCGGCCCGCACCGAGTCGGCCCGTTGGGCGCCGCCCGCCACCACCCGGTCGGCCGAGGGCTCCGGCTCGCCGAGGCGATCGGCGGCCACGACCAGCACCACCCCGTCGCAGGCCCGGCGGGCATGGTCGAGGGACCAGTCCATGACCCGGCGGCCGTGCAGGGTCGCGTACTGCTTGGGCAGGACCCGGGCGGCCGAGGTGCCGGTGAACCGGGCGGACGACCCGGCCGCCAGCACGATGCACCAGACGCTCATGGCGACGGCACCCCCGCCGGGCCGGGACCGGTCACGTCACGCCCGGTCTTCAGGTGAGCGCTTCGTCGAGCTTGGCCTCGGCCTCTTCTTCGCTCACGTCGATGGCGAAGGTGAGCTCGGACACGAGGATCTGGCGAGCCTTGGCCAGCATCCGCTTCTCGCCCGCCGAGAGGCCCTTGTCCTTGTCCCGCAGGGACAGGTTCCGCACGACCTCGGCCACCTGGTAGACGTCCCCTGACTTCAGCTTCTCGACGTGGTTCTTGAAGCGGCGGGACCAGTTGGTCGGCATCCGCGCCTCCTTCTTGCGGAGCACGGCGAACACCTCCTCGACCTCCTCGTCGTTGATGACCTCGCGCAGGCCGACCTCGTCGGTGTTGTCGGCCGGCACCGAGAGCGTGAGGTCGCCGTAGGCGAGCTTGAGCACCAGGTACTCGCGCTCCTCACCGAACGCGACCTTCTTCTCACGCTTCTCGACCACGGCGGCGCCGTGGTGGGGGTAGACGACCTTGTCGCCGACATCGAACGACATGACGCTCGAGCACCTCGGGGGAGACGGGACCAGGGGGCACGTCCAGGCTAGAGAGGCGCATGCCGGTCGACAAATGACCCGAGCCGCCCTCCACCCCGCATCCGTCTCGTGGAGACGAAGTACGATCCGCACCGTGGACGACCTCTCCCTGCTCGCCGAGGCCGATCTGTTCCGCGAGCTCGACGCCGACGACTTGGCACGACTCGTCGGCGCGTCCGAGACGAGGGTGTTCAACCGCAACGACGTCGTGTTCACCGAGGGCGACGACCCCACCGAGCTGTTCGTCGTGTCGAGCGGTCGCATCGCCATCGCCAACAAGTCGATCGACGGGCGGGAGTCGATGGTGGCGTTGATGGAGCGGGGCGACCTGTTCGGTGAGATGCCGCTGTTCGACGGGCTCTCCCGGTCGGCCGAGGCGCGGGCTCTGGAGGGGTCCGAGGTCGTGGCCATCCCCTACGAGCCGCTCCGGGCCCTCTACGAGAGCCGGCCCGAGCTGCTCTGGCACGTCGTCGCCCTCCTCGCGTCCCGGCTGCGCAACACCGACGAGGCGCTGGCCGACTCGGTGTTCCTCGACGTCACCGGGCGCACCGCGAAACGGCTCCTCGAGCTCGGCGGCGACGCCGATGAGTTCTCCCTCCCGATCACCCAGGAGGAGCTCGCGGGCATGGTCGGCGCCTCCCGCGAGCGGGTGAACAAGGCCATCGCCTCGTTCGTGAAGCTCGGCTGGATCGAGCAGGCCGACCGCCGCTACCGCATCACGAACCGCGAGCAGCTCACCCGCCGGGCCCGCTGACGCCGGCGCCGCGATCACCCGGCGACGAACTCGAGCACCCGCCGCCAGGCGTCGGCCGCGTCGTCGGCCCGGTGGGCGGGTCGTTCCGGGTCGTGCACGAATCCGTGCTCGGCGCCCTCGTACCGGACCACCGCCACGCCGGCCGCCTCGAGGGCGGCGACGTCGTCGGGCGGGGTGAAGGGGTCGGCAGTGCCGATGATCGCCATCGTCGGACACCGGCCGGGACTGCGGAGCGCGTCGAGCGGCTCGGCCTGGCCCGGACCGCGCCAGTCCTCGGGCAGCCGGATCATCCCGTAGAACGCCGCCGCCCGGTCGAACCGCCCCGTGCCGGCCGCCTTCAGCGTGTACATGCCCCCCATGCAGAAACCGATGATCGCCACGCCCTCGGCGCCGGTCAGGTCCGCGGCCGCGATGGCGTCACCGAGGGTTCGGGCGTCGTCGCGCCCGGCCATGTGGGCCATGCGCCACTCGACCGGCCGGTCGACCTCGCCGGGCCAGGGCTCGACCGCGCACACCGGCCATCCGGTCTCGGCCGCCAGCCGGGCGACGTGGTCGTCGAACAACGGGCGGAGCCCCATCATGTCGGGGATCACGACGAGCCCCCGGGTCGACCCGCGGGCCGGGCCGTCGTCGGGTCGGACGAGCTCGGCGGACGTACCGGACGGGAGGGTCACGCGCATGGCTCGATCATGGCGCGTCACCGCGCCGGGCGCGCTCAGGCGTATCGGTCGAGGATGCTCGACTCGGCCAGGCGGGCGAGTCCCTCCTTGATGGCCTTGGCACGCGACTCGCCGACGCCCTCGACGTCGTCGAGATCGTCGATGGTGGCCCGCATGATCTTCGAAAGGGTGCCGAACCGCTCGACGATGTGGTCGACCACGCCCTCGGGGAGCCGGGGGATGCGGGAGAGCAGCCGATGGCCGCGGGGCGCGAGCGACGAGTCGAGGTCGGCGCCGCCCGGGATGTGGAGGAGGTCGGCCACCTTGCCGAGGTCGAGCAGCTCCTCGGTGTCGAACTCGGCCAACCCGTCCATCGCCTCGTCGAGGTGCCAGCCCGTGTCCTCGTGGAAGTAGTCGAGGACGACGAGTCGCCGCTCGTCCTCGACACCGCCGAGCACCTCTTCGAGCTGGAGCCGGACCAGGCGGCCGTCGCTGCCGAGCTCGACGATGGCCTCCTCGATCTCCTCGGCGATGCGCAGCACCATCTCGGTGCGTTGGAGGAGCGTGACCACGTCGCGGACGGTGACGAGGTCTTCCACCTCGAGCGCCGAGAGGTTCTGCGACACCTCGACGAGTCGGTTCTTGTACCGCTCGAGGGTCTGCAGGGCCTGGTTGGCCCGGTCGAGCAGTCGGGGGATGGACACGAGCTGGTGCTTGGCCCCGCCCACGTACACCGCGATGATCGACATGTCCTCCGACACCGAGATCACCGGCACGTTGATCGAACGGGCGACCCGCTCGGCGGTGCGGTGACGGGTGCCGGTCTCCGACGTCGGGACGTTCGGGTTGGGCACGAGGTGCACGTTGGCCCGGGCGATGCGGCTGGCGTCCGGGGCCAGGATGATGGCGCCGTCCATCTTGGCCAGCTCCGAGAGCCGCTGGGGGCTGAAGGCGGCGTCGAGCAGGAACCCGCCGGAGCAGATGTTGAGCACCTCGGGGCCGTCGCTCACGACGATGAGCGCGCCCATCCCGGCCTGGAGGATGCGGTCGAGCCCTTCGCGCAAGGGATTGCCGGGCGCCACCGCGGCCAGCGCGCTGAGCATCGCCTCGCTGCGCCTTCGCGTCACGAGCGGAGTGTAGTTCGTGCCCTCGCCGAACGAGGGGGGGGCGATGCCGGAGCCGGGTCCGAGGACGGGAGCGTCGCCGGCCCCACCCACCGTCGTCACGGTCCGGCGGCGAGGTCGACGAGGCGGAGGGCCTCGGCCAACGAGCGGGCTCGCAGCAGGGTCATGCCGGCGGGCGCCTCGGTGACGGCGTGGGGCACGACGGCGCGCCGGAACCCGAGCCGGAACGCCTCGGCCAGCCGGCGATCGGTGTGGGCGACCTGGCGCACCTCACCCCCGAGCCCGAGCTCGCCCATCGCCACCACGTCGACGCCCACCGGCACCTCGCGTCGCGACGACGCGACCGCCAGCGCCAGGCCGAGGTCGGCGCCGGGCTCGGCCACCCGTACGCCCCCGACGGCGAGGGCGAACACGTCGGCGTCGTGGGTGGTGACGCCGGCCCGACGGTCGAGCACGGCCAGCAGCACCGCGAGGCGACCGCCGTCGAGCCCCTCGGCCGACCGGCGCGGCGAGGCGAGCGGGGAACGGACCGTGAGCGCCTGGACCTCGACGAGGAGTGGCCGGTGGCCTTCCATCAGCGGCACGACGACCGAGCCCACCTGGCCGGGTCGTCGGTCGGCGAGGAAGAGTCGGCTCGGGTCGGCCACCGGCGCCAGGCCGCGGCCCGTCATCTCGAACAGGCCGAGCTGGTCGGTGGGGCCGAACCGGTGCTTCACCGCCCGCAGCAGGCGGAGGGCGTAGTGGCGGTCGCCCTCGAAGGCGAGCACGGTGTCGACGACGTGCTCGAGCACCCGAGGACCGGCGAGGGCGCCGTCTTTGGTGACGTGGCCGACGAGGACGACGGCGACGCCGCGGCGCTTGGCCTCTCGGACCAGTCGAGCGGCGCTCTCGCGGACCTGGGCGACCGAGCCGGGCGCCGACGCCGACGCCGGGTCGTGGACCGCCTGGATCGAATCGACGACCACGACGGCCGGCTCGACGGTGTCGAGGTGGTCGACGAGGTGGGGAACGGCGACCTCGTTGACCAACCAGAGGTCGGGGTGCACCGCGCCGAGCCGCTCGGCCCGGCACCGGACCTGATGGGCGGCCTCCTCCGCCGCCACGTACAGGACGCGGGCCCCACCGGTGGCCAACGCGCCCGCCGCCTCGAGCAGCAGGGTGGACTTGCCGATGCCGGGCTCTCCGCCGAGCAGGGTCACCGACCCTGGCACCAACCCGCCACCGAGCACGCGATCGAGCTCGGACGAGCCCGTCGGGCGGGGGAGGGAGCCCACGAGGTCGACCTCGCCGATGGGCCGGGCGACGTCGGCAGGCTCGGCGCCGAGGAGCAGCGCGGAGCCTGCCGACGCCTCGGCCTGTTCGACGAGCGTGTTCCACCCCTGGCACGAGGGGCACCGTCCCGCCCACTTGGGGCCGGCGGCGCCGCACTCCTGGCAGCGGAAGACGGTGCGGACCTTGCTCATGGCCGCACGGTACGCAGCACCTCCGACAGGAACTCCCGGGTCAGGCCCGCAGGCGTCGGAACCCCACGACCAGCACGACGACGACGAGGACGACCACGAGGGCGCCCAGGCCGACGACGAAGACGCTGACGAGCGCGCTGCGCTCCTCGGCCGAGACGGAGACCTGGGTCGGCTCGGCGTCGGCGAACGACGCCTCGACGACCTTCGGATCGTCGTCGGGCGGCAAGAGCACGGACACCCGGACGTCGACCATCTCGGCGACGGGACGACCCTCCTCCTGCTCGATCTCGGCGAGGGTCCCGCCGAACGGGTCGCCGCCCAGGGACTCGGCGAGCTCGGGATCGCTGAACACGGCCGGACCGCCGGTGAGGTCGACCGTCCCGTCGACCCTCCATTCGGTGCCCGTGATCGACGACGTCTCGGCGAGGCTCCAGTCCTGGAAGGCGCCGTCGGGGCCGGTGAGTTCCTCCATCACCAGCGTGAACTGCTCGGCGTCGGCGAAGGTCTTCGAGGCCCGCACCCACGTGAGCCCGTCGGGCTCCTCCTGGGGGCCGGACACCTCCCACCCGGCGGCCACCACGTCGTCGAGCCGCAGCTGCTGGTCCAGATCGCCGGCTCGGGCCAGGGCGGCGTCGTCGAGCCCCACGCCCACCGTGACGCTGCCGGTCTCGTCGTCGTTGACCCGGATGTCGACGGCGACGGTCATCTGGCAGCCGGCGAGGACCACGAGGGCGACCAGCACGGCAAGGACGCGGGCGCAACCGATGGGGTGGGCAACGGGTGACATGGTCGGGGGAAAGCTAGTGGCCGACGGCGTCGCGCCCGGCACGACGGCCGGGATCTGGACCCCGGACGCGGACGGAGGGCCCCGCGGGGCCCTCCGTCACTGCCTCCTCGCGGCGTCCGACTACTCGGTCGGGCCCGTCTCGGCCAGCTCCATGGGCGGCGGCTGGAAGCCCTCGACGGCACGGAAGGTGACCACCCGCTCGCCGGTCTCCGGATCGGGCTCGGCGTCGACCACCACGGTCTCACCGGCTCGGAACTCCTTCCAGAGGAGGCGCTCGGAGAGCGGGTCCTCGACCATCCGCTGGATGGCCCGGCGCAGAGGCCGGGCGCCGAGCGTCGGGTCGTACCCCCGGTCGGCGAGGAACAGCTTCGCCGCCGGCGTGAGCTCGAGGCCGATGCCCTGGCCCTCGAGCTGGACCTGGACCCGCTTGATCATCAGGTCGACGATGCTCGTGACCTCTTCCTTCGACAGCTCGTGGAAGACGATGACCTCGTCGATGCGGTTCAGGAACTCGGGCCGGAAGTGCTGCTTGAGGGCGTCGTTGACCTTCTCCTTCATGCGCTCGTAGGAGATGGCCTCGTCGGCCTTCGAGAAGCCCACGTTGGCCTTGCGCAGGTCCTGGGTGCCGAGGTTCGAGGTCATGATCAGCACGGTGTTGCGGAAGTCGACCGACCGACCCTGCGAGTCGGTGAGGCGGCCCTCCTCCAGGATCTGGAGCAGCGTGTTGAACACGTCGGGGTGGGCCTTTTCGATCTCGTCGAACAGCACCACCGAGAACGGCTTGCGCCGCACGGCTTCGGTGAGCTGGCCACCCTCCTCGTAGCCCACGTAGCCCGGAGGCGAACCGACGAGGCGGCTGACCGTGTGCTTCTCCATGTACTCCGACATGTCGAGCGCGATCAGCGACTCCTCGTCGCCGAAGAGGAACTCGGCGAGGGTCTTGGCCAGCTCGGTCTTCCCGACGCCCGATGGGCCGAGGAAGATGAACGAGCCCGACGGGCGCTTCGGGTCCTTGAGGCCGGCCCGCGTGCGGCGGATCGCCTGGCTGACGGCCTTGATGGCGTCCTCCTGGCCGATGACCCGCTTGTGCAGCTCGTCCTCCATGCGGAGGAGCTTGGCCGTCTCCTCCTCGGTGAGCTTGTAGACCGGGATGCCGGTCCAGATGGAGAGGACCTCGGCGATGGCCTCCTCGTCGACCTCGTCGAACAGGTCGATGCCCTTGTCCTTCATCTCCTGCTCCTTCGCCTCCTTGGCGAGGAGCAGCTCTTTCTCCTTGTCGCGCAGGCGACCGGCCTCCTCGAAGCGCTGGGCTTCGACGGCCTCCTTCTTCTCCTGCACCACCTGGGCGATCTGGTTCTCGAGCTCCTTGAAGTCGGGAGGCGTCTCCATGCGCTTGATGCGCAGGCGCGACCCGGCCTCGTCGATGAGGTCGATGGCCTTGTCGGGGAGGTGGCGGTCGGAGATGTACCGGTCGGCGAGGTTGGCCGCCGCCACCAGCGCCTGGTCGGTGATCGTGACCCGATGGTGCGACTCGTAGCGGTCGCGCAGGCCCTTCAGGATCTCGATGGTGTGCGCCACCGAGGGCTCCTCGACCTTGATCGGCTGGAACCGCCGCTCGAGGGCTGCGTCCTTCTCGAGGTGCTTGCGGTACTCGTCGAGCGTGGTGGCACCGATGGTCTGGAGCTCGCCGCGGGCGAGCATCGGCTTGAGGATCGACGCCGCGTCGATGGCGCCCTCGGCCGCGCCCGCACCGACCAGCGTGTGGAGCTCGTCGATGAACAGGATGATGTCGCCGCGGGTCTTGATCTCCTTCAGCACCTTCTTGAGGCGCTCCTCGAAGTCGCCGCGGTAGCGGGACCCGGCCACCAGTGCGCCGAGGTCGAGGGTGTAGAGCTGCTTGCCGTGCAGCGTCTCGGGCACGGTGTCGGCGGCGATCGCCTGGGCCAGGCCCTCGACGATGGCGGTCTTGCCGACGCCGGGCTCGCCGATGAGCACGGGGTTGTTCTTGGTGCGCCGGCTCAGCACCTGCATCACCCGCTCCGTCTCGCGCTCGCGGCCGATGACGGGGTCGAGCTTCTTCTCACGCGCCAGCTGGGTGAGGTTGCGCCCGAACTGGTCGAGCACGAGCGAGCCCGACGGGGTCTGCTCGCCGCTGCCGCCGGCGGTGGCCCCGGCCTTCTCCTGCTGGCCCGGGCCGCTGTAGCCCGAGAGGAGCTGGATGACCTGCTGGCGCACGCGGGACAGGTCCGCGCCCAGCTTGACCAGCACCTGGGCGGCCACCCCCTCGCCCTCACGGATGAGGCCGAGGAGGATGTGCTCGGTGCCGATGTAGTTGTGGCCGAGCTGGAGCGCCTCGCGCAGCGACAGCTCGAGGACCTTCTTGGCCCGGGGGGTGAACGGGATGTGCCCGCTCGGGGAGGAGCCGCCCTGGCCGATGATCTCCTCGACCTGGTTGCGCACCGCCTCGAGCGAGATGCCGAGGGACTCGAGCGCCTTGGCGGCGACCCCCTCGCCCTCGTGGATCAGCCCGAGCAGGATGTGCTCGGTGCCGATGTAGTTGTGATTGAGCAGCCGCGCCTCTTCCTGGGCGAGGACGACGACCCGGCGGGCCCGATCGGTGAATCGTTCGAACAAGGACTGCCTCCCGCGATGGGGGTTTCGTGGTCAGAGTCTAACCGGGTGGTCCCCCGACGCACGGGCCCCGTGGTCGGCGGCGCCGGAAGCACCGCCGGCCAGGACCGAACGGCCGTCGGGGCGAGCACGTCGGTTGGGGCGTTCCGGGCCCGCGCGGGTACCGTCGGGGGGTGGCCACGACCAGCCCGCTGCTGCAGCTCGAGGTCCTGCGGACCGACATGCGGCGCGTCGAGGACGAGCTGCGTGCCGCGGTGCGGGCCGAGGACCCGTTCCTCACCGAGGTCGCCAGCCACCTGATCGTCGCCGGCGGCAAGCGGGTGCGGCCCGCCTTCTCCCTCGTGGCCGCGGCCACGGCGCGGCCCACCCTCGACGCCGCCGCCCGTGAGGTCGTGCTCGGCGGGGTCTCGGTCGAGCTCGTCCACCTCGGCTCCCTCTACCACGACGACGTGATGGACGAGGCCACGACCCGCCGCACCGTCGAGAGCGTGAACGCCCGCTGGGGCAACCTGAAGGCGATCCTCGCCGGGGACTACCTCCTGGCCAAGGCGTCGGAGATCGCCGCCTCCCTCGGCACCGAGGTCGCCGGCCTGTTGGCCGCCACCATCGGTCGGCTCTGCGAGGGCCAGGTGCTCGAGCTGCAGGCCACGTTCGACCCCGCCCGCACCGAGCCCGACTACCTCGCCTCGATCTCGGGGAAGACGGCATCGCTGTTCGCCACTGCCTGCCGCATCGGCGGCATCGTCGGCGGGCTCCCCCGACCGCGGATCGACGACCTCACACGGTTCGGGCACGCCTACGGCATGGCCTTCCAGGTGGTCGACGACGTGCTCGACGTCGTCGCCACCGACGAGGAGCTGGGCAAGCCGTCGGGCCACGACCTCGTCGAGGGCGTCTACACCCTCCCGGTGATCCGCACCCTCGCCGAACCGGCACCGGAGGCCGACGAGCTGCGCCGCGTGCTCGGCGGCCCGCTCACCGCCGACGAGTTGGCCGCCGCCCGCACGATCGTCCGGTCCAACGGGGCCGTCGACGGCGCCCTCGGCACCGCCCGGGCCTACGTCGACGAGGCCGTCGACGCGATCGACGGCTTCGCCGACACCGAAGCCGGGCGGGCCCTGGCCGACGCCGCCGAGCACCTGCTCGACGCGGTCACCGCCATCCACGCACGCGCCTGATCCGCTCCCCGCGTCATCGCGCTGACGCCCGACGCGAGCTTCGGTAGTGTTCGACCCACTATCTGACGACCTCTCAGGAACGGGGGGTCCGAACGAGACCGGGGGGACCGGGGGAATGAGCGAGACACGGAAGTCCGCGTCGGGTGCCGTCGTGCGCCTGCTCGCGCTGTTCATGGCACTCGGACTCGTCGCGGCCGCCTGTGGCGACAGCGACGACGAGAGCTCGGAGGGCGGCAGCGAGGGCACCACGGGTCCGAACGTCGCCACCGACGAGGGGACGCCCACGCCGGGTGGTGTCCTGAAGGTGGCGCTGCCCGCCGAGATCGACGGCATGAACCCGGCCAAGAACCGCTGGTCGCTCGAGGGCAACACCATCGCCTCATCGGTCTACGACACGCTCATGACCTTCGACGAGGAGCGCAACCTCGTGCCCCGGTTGGCCGAGTCGTTGGAGCCCAACACCGAGGGCACGGTGTGGACGATCACGCTGCGGCCGGACGTGACCTTCCACGACGGGACCCCGTTCGACGCCGAGGCCGTGAAGCTGAACATCGAGACCCGCAAGGCCGACGCGATCAGCGGTGGGGCCCTGGCGCCGATCGACGAGATCGTCGTCGTCGACCCGCTCACCGTCGAGGTGCGGATGAACACCCCGTGGTTCGGCTACGACTACACCCTCGCCGCCCAGGGTGGCTACATGGCCGCCCCCGCTCAGCTGCTCGCCGAGGACGGGAGCAAGAAGGCGATCGGCACCGGCCCGTTCGAGCAGGAGGGGGAGTTCACCCCCGGCCAGCCCATCGAGATGGTCCGCAACGAGGACTACTGGGACACCAAGGCCCTGCTCGACGGCATCGAGTTCTCGGCCATCCTCGACGAGACGGCCCGGACGGCGTCGCTCGAGTCGGGCCAGATCGACATGATCCTCACCCAGAACCCGGAGGACATCACCAAGTTCCGCACCGCCGGTGGGTTCGAGCAGGCCGAGGACGTCGCCGCCGAGGAGACCTTCGCCATGCTGCAGACGGCGGCCCCGCCGTTCGACAACATCCACGCCCGCAAGGCCCTCGCCTACGCCACCGACCCCGACGCCGTCAACCAGGCCGTCGGCGGCGGCATCCAGCAGGTCGCCGACCAGCCCTACACCCCGGAGGAGCGGTACTTCGTCGAAGAGTCGGGCTACCCGCTCTACGACCCCGCCCAGGCCGAGGCCGAGCTCGAGCTCTACAAGCAGGACACCGGCGAGTCGACGCTCAGCTTCACGCTGAAGAGCACCACCGGCAACCGTCAGACGAAGGAGGCCGAGCTGCTCCAGGCCCAGTGGGCCGAGGTCGGCATCGAGGCCAACATCGAGCCCGCCGAGCAGGCGACCTTCCTGTCCGACATGTTCTTCGGCGACTTCGAAGCGGCCATGTTCCGCAACTTCGCCTATGTGAACCCGGACTCCAACTACATCTTCTGGCACTCGAGCAACGCCGGAGGCATCGGCAACGGCTCGATCAACTTCGGTCAGATCAAGAGCGCCGACGTCGACCAGGCGCTCGACACGGCCCGGGCGACCACCGACGAGGCCACCCGGCTCACCGAGTACCAGAACGTGGTCCAGGCCCTGAACGCCGAGGTGGGGTTCGTCTGGCTCTACCACAACGTCTGGGGTCTGGCCGCCCAGGACGGCGTGGGTGGCCTGAGCGAGCCGCAGCGGCTCGGTTTCGCCCGCCAGGACGGCAAGCCGTGGTGGCCGGCCATCTGGCTCCAGCAATGACACTGGCTCCGCCTCCGGCGGAGCGGGCTTCGCCCATCCGGATGTCATCGGAGGTGCTGCCGGCCTCCGGCCGGCAACCGAGCGTGACGGGAGGGGGATCCTTCGGGGTCCCCCTCCGTCGCGTTCAGGCGGCCAGGTCCTCGTCGGACGCGAGCTGACGCAGGAGGAAGTCGACCACGACGCGGTTGAACGCACCGGCGTGCTCGAACATGAAGCCGTGGGCCCCGCCGCCGACGACGGCCAACTCGGCACCGGGGATCAGCGACACGATCTCCTCGGAGTCGGCGAGCGGCGTGAGGATGTCCTGGCTACCGACCACCGCGAGGGTCGGGGCGGACACGTTCGGCAGCTCGAAGCGCACCTCGTCGTCGAGGGACAGGATCGCCTCGATCTGGGCGACGAAGGCCTCGGGCGGCACCTGCAGGGCGAGCGGCCCGAGGAGGGCGAGCACCGGCCAGAAGCGGAAACGCGACCGCGGGCCGACCAGCCACTTGGCGGCATCGTCGACAAGGGCGCGCATGCCTCGGTGCGAGGCGGTCTCGGCCCACTCCTGCAACAGCTCCCGTCGCCAGGTGAGGTGCTGGCAGCCGGTGCAGGCGAGCACCAGGGATCGCACCCGGTCGCCGTGGCGCACCCCGAGGATCTGGGCCAGGACCCCGCCCATCGAGGCACCCATCACGTGGGCCTTGTCGATGTCCAGGTCGTCGAGCACGGCGACGGCGTCGCGCGCCATCACCTCGAGGTCGTACGGGCCCGAGGGCTTGTCGGAACGGCCCACCCCCCGGTTGTCCGGCGTGATGGCGTGGAAGCCACGCATGGCCCGGCGCTGGCGCATCCAGCCCCGGCTGTCGGCACCCAGGCCCTGGAGCAGCAACAGCGGCTCACCGTCGGGGTCGCCGAAGGTCTCGTAGTGGATGCGGACCCCGTCCTCGCCCGTCGCGAACGGCATGCCGCGCAGCGTAGTGGGCCGGAGCGGCCGGAGGTGACGAGGCGTCAGTTCCGCTCGGCGCCGCCTCACGCGCAGCAGCGTGTCGGGTCGCCCCGCGGCACGAGCGCGGTCGCCCCCGACCTCAGAGCCTGGCCGCCGTGCCGACGTGGGCGAGGCGCTCCGTCACCACGTCGACCAGGGTGGCGGCGCGGGCGGCCCGTCGACCCCGGGTGGGAACCGGATCGCCGACGACGAGCTGGCGGTGACGCCCGGCGAGCGGGCCGCGCACCGCCACGGGGACGATCGGCACGCCGGCGGCCAAGGCGACGGCGAGGGTGGCCTCGCCGACGCGGCCGGGGCCCCGGGGATGACGAGGGTCGAGGCCCGCACCCGTCACGACGACCTCGCCCGCCCGCAGCAGCGCGCGGAGGTCGTCGACGCCGGCCGGCACGCCACCGAGGCGGCGGAGCAGCGGCCCGACCGGCGCCACGTCGGGCACCCCGGCGAACCGGCAGGGGCGACCGGTGGCCGACGCGAGCGCGGCGGCCACCATCAGCGTCTCGAGGGGCCCCAACCGCTGGGTGTGGACGCACAACGCGGCCCCGACCTCGGGGACGAACTCCGCCCCCTCGACGTCGACGCGCCACCGGGCATCGGCCAACGGTGCGAGCACCTGGGCGAGATCGGGGTCGAAGCCCCAGGCGTCGATCGGGTACGAGCCGGTGACCCGACGTCCGATCACCGCCCACCACGATCGGTCACCCCGCTCGGGGTCGAGCTCGGCCAGGTCCGCTCCGGTGACGGTCATGCCGGCTCCCGGGTCGGGGTGGCGACGTACTCGACGTCGGACCAGTCGTAGAGGTGACGCACCACGTCGGGTGTGTCGCGCACCGGGCCGAGGCCGAGCAGCTCACCGGCGCGGCTCCCGTCGGCCGTGCGGCCTCGCCGCAGGAGCTCGTCCACATGGTCGGGTACGGGTGCGCCGGCCAGCTCGGCCAGGCCCCGGGCGCCGCGCCAGCCGGGGCCGACCACCGGGACGGGGATGCGTCCGCCGAGGCGGGCGCTCTGACTGGCGGTCACCGCACCGGGTCCCACCACGTTGACCGGTCCGTCGTGGGGTCGGCGCACGGCGGCGACGAAGGCGGCGATGGCGTCGTCCTGGTGGAGCACGGAGAACGGCGGGTCGGCCAGGGGTGAGAACGGCACGAGCGGCATCCGGAGGAGCCGCCCGAGCGGGCTGGGAACGTGGGGGCCGACGATGGTGGCGAACCTGAGCAGCGTGACGGGGATCCCGGCCCGGCCGCCCGCCTCGCGACTCACCTGCTCGGCGTGCAGCAGGGAATGGCCGAACGCCGACGTGGGATCGGGTGCGACGTCCTCGTCGGGTTGGATGGGCGTGCCCCGCCGGCGGCCGTAGACCTCGATGCCGGAGCGGACGACCAGGCGCTCGAGGGCGCCGGCGTCGGTGGCCGCGCCGATGGCGGCGACGGTGCCGGCCGCGGTGCGGGCCACCGCCGACCGGGGGCTCGACCGCGAGAACGGCTCGTACACCCCGAGGTGGACGAGCACGGTGGGCGCGAACTCGGTGATGACCGCGTGGGTGCGCTCCCGGTCGCGTGGGTCGACGCGGTGGAACTCGGCCCGCAGGAGCCGCCGCCGAGGGGGGTAGAGGTCGACGCCCGCGACCTCGTCGACGCTGTCGATCCCCTCGAGCAGCTGGGCGACGGCGGTGCCCAACTCGCCGCCCATGCCCGTGATCAGGATGCGCATGCGATCATTCTCCCTCAACCCGCCGGCCGGGTGCGCCCACCGCCGCTTCGTTCACAGGTTCTTCTCGTAGACGATCCGCAGCCCGTGGAGGGTGAGCCACGGCTCGGTCTGCTGGATCCGCCGGGAGAGCGGCGTGATGAGATCGGCCAGGCCGCCGGTGCTCACGATGGTGCACTCGCCGAGCTCGGCGACGATGCGGTCGCACAGGCCGTCGACCTGGGCCGCGAACCCGTAGACGGCTCCCGACTGGATCGACTCCACGGTGCTCTTGCCCAGCACGTTGCGGGGCTCACGGAGCTCGACGGCCCGCAGGGCGGCGGCCCGGCCGACGAGCGCGTCCATGGAGATCTCGATGCCCGGGGCGATGGCGCCACCGAGGTACTCCCCGTTGGCCGAGACGGCGTCACACGTCGTGGCCGTGCCGAAGTCGGCGATGATCGTCGGCCCCCCGTAGAGGTCGTAGGCGCCCACCGCGTTGGCGATCCGGTCGGCACCCACCTCCTTGGGGTTCTCGTAGTGGATGGCGATGCCCGTGCGCACTCCGGGCTCGATGACCACCGGGTCGAAGTCGAGGTACCGCTCGGCCAGGTCGCGAAGGCTGGCGGTGATCCGGGGGACGCCCGACGACACCGCGATGCCGTCCACGTCGTCGAGCGAGTGGTCGCGCAGGGCCAGGAAGCCCTGCAGCAGCACGGCCATCTCGTCGGAGGTCCGGTCGCGCTGGGTCGCGACCCGCCAGTGGTCGAGCAGTCCGTCCTCGGGCCGGCGACCGGGGAGGGGCTCGTCGTCGAGGCGGTAGAGGCCGACCACGGTCTGGGTGTTGCCGGCGTCGATGGTGAGCAGCACGGTGCCTCCTGGGATCGTCCGGCGGTCAGCCGACGCCGGGCGGACCGAACGCGGGTGGGACGACGGGCTCGATGTCGAGGCCGATGTCGAGCACGGGGGCCGACTTGGTGATGGCCCCGACGCTGATGCAGTCGACACCCAGTCCGGCGTAGTCACCGATGGTGTCGACGGTGATCTCACCGGACACCTCGAGCAACGGGCGCCGCCCGCCCCCGGCCGCGTGCGCTTCGGCGGCGGCGACGCAGGCGGCCACCTCGGTGGGGCTCATGTTGTCGAGGAGGACGGCGTCGGCCCCCGCAGCCAGCGCCTCGCCGACCTGGTCGAGCCGGTCGCACTCGACGTGGACGGTGCGGGCGGGCCAGTCGCGGTGCGCTCGCTCGACGGCGGCGGTGATCCCCATCAGGGCGAGGTGGTTGTCCTTCAGCAGGATCCAGTCCGACAGGTTCCCCCGGTGGTTGACCCCGCCGCCGGCCCGCACCGCCGCCTTCTCGAGGGCGCGCAGGCCGGGAGTGGTCTTCCTCGTGTCCCACACGCGCGCGGTGCCGCCCGACGCCGCGACGGCATCGACGTAGCGGCGGGTCTCGGTCGCCACCCCCGAGAGGTGCCCGAGCAGGTTGAGCGCGGTGCGCTCGGCCGTCAGCACCGAGCGGAGCCGGCCTCGCACGTCGGCGATCGCGCTCCCCTGCTCGACGCGGTCGCCGTCGCGACGATGCCAGGTGAGGGCGACCTCGGTGTCGACCTGCCCGAAGACCTCGGCGGCGGCGGCGCCCCCGGCGAGCACGCCCGGCCGCCGGGCGACGAAGCGGGCCGTGGCGACGAGGTCGGGAGGGAGGAGCGACGAGGTGATGTCGCCGAGGGGGGTCAGATCCTCGGCCAGGGCGCGGTTCACGACCTCGACGACGGCGCCCCGGGGTGGCTCGGCATCCGGTCCCACGACGACAGCCTGCCCGCTCGTCAGCCGACGAGGCGAATGCGGAAGTGCTCGTCGTCACGCGCCGGGAAGTCGTCGCGGGTGTGGGCGCCACGGCTCTCCGTACGGGCCATGGCGGCTCGCAGGAGGGCGGCAGCCACGTCGCACAGGTTGCGCAGCTCCTCGGTGCCGTGCGCGTCGGCGGTCGTGCCCGTCCCGGGGGGCCGGATGCCGCCGACGACGGCCTCGGCGTCGGCCAGCGAGTGAGCCGACCGGACGACCCCGGCGTCGACCGTCATCGCCCGTTGCAGGTGGTCCCGCGCCACTCGGACGTCATCGGTGGTCCCGTCGCCCCCCCGTCCAGCGGTCGGCGTCGCCGCGGGCAGGAGCCGACCGCCGATCGCCGCGCCGGGGGCCTCGCCGTCGAGCACCGCCCGCATGGCACCGGTGGCCTCCGCGTGGTCGGCGCCGGCCTCGATCGCCTCGACGACGCGCGAGCCGAACACCATGCCCTCGAGCAGGGAGTTCGACGCGAGGCGGTTGGCGCCGTGGACCCCCGAGCAGGCGACCTCGCCCGCTGCCCACAGCCCGGGCGTCGATGCGGCGCCGTGGAGGTCGGTGACGATCCCGCCGCACAGGTAGTGGGCGGCCGGCGCGATGGGCAGCCAGTCGGTGGTGGGATCGAGACCGGTCGCCGTCAGCTCCGCGGTGATCGTGGGGAACCGCTGGTCGAACGCCTCGAGGCCGGTCGCGTCGAGCCACAGGTGGTCGACCCCCTGCTCGCGCATCCGTCGGGTCATCGCGCGTGACACCTCGTCGCGCGGCAACAGCTCGTCGACGAAGCGCTCCCCGTTCGCGTCGCGGAGCAGGGCGCCGTGGCCGCGGAGCGCCTCCGACAGCAGCGGGCGCGGCATGCGGGGGTCGTGCAGCGCCGTCGGGTGGAACTGGACGAACTCGAGGTCGGCGACCGCCACCCCGGCGCGCAGGGCCATGGCGATGCCGTCCCCGGTGGCCTCGACCGGGTTGGTGGTGACCGAGAACAACTGTCCCGCACCCCCGGTCGCGAGGAGCACGTGGCGGGCGCGCACGTCGTGGACCTCGCCGTTCGGAGCGAGGGCCCGCACCCCGACGACGCGCTCGCCCTCCACCAGCAGGTCCAGGGCGAAGGTGTTCTCGAGGACCGCCCCGGCGGTGCGCAGCGCCGCCTCGACCAGGGCGCGCTCGATCTCGGCGCCCGTGGCCGCACCCCCGGCGTGGACGACCCGCGGCATGCTGTGGCCGCCCTCGCGGGCCAGCTCGAGTCGGCCCGCCTCGTCGCGGTCGAACATGGCCCCGAGGGCGATCAGCTCGTTGACCCGTCCCGGCCCCTCGTCGACGAGCACCCGCACCGCATCGGCGTCGCACAGCCCCGCGCCGGCGGCCAGGGTGTCGGCGAGGTGCAGGTCGGTGGAATCGGGGTCCTCGTGGAGCACCGCCGCCACACCGCCCTGGGCCCAACGGGTGGTCGACTGGTGGAGCTCGCCCTTGGTCAGCACCCCGACGCGCATGCCATGGGTGTCCGACGCCCGCACCGCGGCGCTCAGTCCGGCCACGCCGCTCCCGAGCACCAGCAGGTCGAGCGGCCCGCCCCGACCTCCGCCTCGTGGGGGCTGGTCGGCGGAGCGCGCCGGGTCGGAGGGCACCATGACGCGGGCAGCCTAGGGGGAGCGGTGCGGAGCGACCACGCCGACGTTGTCGAGCAGGCGGGGACGTCCGAACCGGGCGGCCACGAGGAGCCGCAGCTCACCCCGGGGCCGGTCCACCCGGCGGAGCGAGTCGGCCTCGACGACCTCGGCGTAGTCGAGCTCGGCCAGCGGCTCGGCGGTGATCACCTCTGCCATGAGCCGGCGAACGGCTCCGGCGTCGGACTCCCCGGCGAGGACGGCGGCCGCTCCGGCCTGCAGCGAGCGGTGCAGCACCGGCGCCGCCACCCGCTCCTCCGGGGTCAAGTAGACGTTGCGGCTCGAGAGCGCGAGCCCGTCGGCGTCGCGCACGATCGGGCAGCCCACCACCTCCACCGGGAAGCTCAGGTCCCGTGCCATGCGGCGGATGATCGCCAGCTGCTGGTAGTCCTTCTCACCGAAGTAGGCATGACACCAGCCCGCCAGGTTGAACAGCTTCCCGACCACGGTGGCCACTCCGGCGAAGTGCGTCGGCCGGCTGGCCCCCTCCATCGAGCCCGACAGCTCGTCGACGGTGATCGTGGTGAGCATCGGTTCCGGGTACATCTCCTCGACCGACGGAGCCAGCACCACGTCGGCACCGGTCTCGGCGCAGATGCGCAGGTCACGCTCGAGGTCGCGGGGGTAGGCGGCGAGGTCCTCCCCCTCGCCGAACTGCAGCGGGTTCACGAAGATGGTCACCGCGGTGACGTCCCGCTCGGCCACCGATCGGGCCACGAGGCTGCGGTGGCCCTCGTGCAGGTAGCCCATGGTGGGCACGAGCCCCACCGTCCGGCCGGCCGTGCGCACGGCGTCGAGGGCGGCGGCGAAGCCGGCCCGGGTGTCGAACACCTCCATGGAGCGGACCCTAGCGTCGGCCCGAACCACCCTCGTCGGCCCCACGCCCGACGGACCAGCCACCCCCGACCAGCCGTCGGGCGGCGCGCGCCATCACCTCGTAGGTCTCCCGCTCGTCGGGGTCGAGCGCGGCGAGGTGGCGCTCGATCGTCGCCCAGTCGCCCCGCGCCGCGGGCCCGGTGAGGGCGGCGGCGGGGCCCAGCTCGGCGACGTTCTGCACCGTCGTCCGCACCAGGTCGAGATAGGCGTCGAGCGGCACGCCGGCCGCGGCCGCGACCCGCTCCGCCTGACCGAGGAGGGCGACCAGGTGGTTCGAGGCGATGACCGCGGCGGCGTGGTAGGCGGCGCGGTGGTCGTCGTCGACCTCGAACCAGCGCCCGCCGAGGGCCTCGACGACGGCGATGGCCATCGGGTCGCCGGCCACCGCGAACCAGGCACCCCGCAGGCGCGTGGCCCCCACCTCGGCGTTCGGCAGCGCGACCAGCGGGTGGACGGCGGCGACACGCGGGTGGGGTGAGAGCACGGCGAGGCCGAGCGATCCCGACAGATGGGCGACGACGGTGGTCGCGACGGGCTCGACCGCCGCCGACACCGACGCGATGGCGGCGTCGGGGGTGGCGATGACGAGGAGGTCGACGCCGTCGGCGGCCCAGGCGACCTCGTCGTCCCGCCAGAGGGGCTCCCGCGCCTCCCATCCGGCATCGACGAGCGCCCGGTCGAGGGCCGATCCGGCCCGGCCGGGCCCGATCACGCGGAACGTCGGGGTCGGGGACGGCACAGCGGGCGGCACAGCGGGCGGCACAGCGGGCGGCACCCGCATGACGCTACCGCCGGTCCCGACGCCGCTCTCAGGTGCGCCCGTGGCGCTGGCACGGGACAATGTGCCATGGCCGACCTCAACGAGACCGATCTCCCCGGGGTGGGGACCCGTTACGACTTCGCCTGCCTGTCGGGTGCGCAGGTGGGGGTCATCGTCCGCCACAGCGGGCGACGCGAGTTGGTGGTCTACGACGCCGACGACCCGGATGCGGTGCGGGCGAACCTCGACCTGTCACCGGAGGAGGCCCGTACGCTCGGCGAGCTGTTGGGCGGGTCGCGCGTCGTCGAGCAGCTCGACGACGTCGTGCGCCGGGTCGACGGGCTGGCGCTCGACTGGCTCGTCCTCCCGAAGGGCCTCGCCCCCCGCACCATCGGCGGGACCGAGCTGCGGTCGCGCACGGGCGTGAGCGTGATCGCCCTGGTCCGCGACAAGGTCACCGTGCCGGCCCCGGGGCCCGACGACGAGCTCCGCCCTGGCGACACCATCGTGGTGACCGGCACGGTCGAGGGGATCGCCCAGGCCGTCGAGCTCCTGTCCGCTGCGCCGGCGCCGTGATCCTGGCCGCCGCCCCGGAGGCGGCCACCACGCTCCTCGAGCTGGGACTCCTCTTCGTGGCCCTGGCCATCCTCGCCCGCCTCGCCGGGCGCATCGGCCTCTCACCGATCCCCTTCTACCTGCTCGGGGGGCTGATCATCGGCGAGGGCAGCCCCGTCTCGCTCGAGGCATCCGACGAGTTCATCGAGACGGCGGCGACGGTCGGGGTCGCACTCCTCCTGCTGTTCCTCGGGCTCGAGTACACACCGGCCGAGCTCCGCGCCGGCCTGCGCTCCAACGCGCCCGCCGGCGCGGTCGACCTGCTCAACGCGGTGCCCGGGGTCGGGCTGGCCCTGGTGCTCGGGTGGTCGCCCCTCGCGGCCGTGGTGATGGGGGGCGTCACCTACATCTCGTCGTCGGGCATCATCGCCAAGCTGCTGAGCGACCTCGGGCGGCTCGGCAACCGCGAGACCCCGACGATCCTGTCGATCCTCGTCCTCGAGGATCTCGTGATGGCCGTCTACCTGCCGGTGCTCGCCAGCGTGGTGGTCGGCGGGGCCGCCTACGCCATCGTCGGCGACGTGGTCGTCGCCCTGGTCGTCGTGGCGGTGGTGATGGTCGTGGCCCTCCGGTTCGGCGACACGGTGAGCCGGTTCCTCTTCAGCCGGAGCGACGAGGTCCTCTTGTTCGGCATCCTCGGCCTCACCCTGCTCGTCGCCGGTGCCGCCGAACAGCTCGGGGTCTCCGCCGGCGTGGGGGCCTTCCTCGTCGGGATCGCCCTCTCGGGTGCCGTGCGCGACAGCACCGAGACCCTGCTGAGCCCGCTGCGCGACCTGTTCGCGGCCGCCTTCTTCGTCTTCTTCACCTTTCAGATCGATCCCGCCACCCTGCCGCCGGCCCTGGCGCCGGCCGGCGCGCTGGCGGTGGTGACCGCCCTCACCAAGGCGGCGACCGGCTGGTGGGCGGCCCGCCGCAACGGCGTCGGGCCCCGGGGCCGGCTTCGGGTCGGCGCCACCCTCGTCGCTCGCGGCGAGTTCTCGATCGTGATCGCCGGCATCGCCGTGGCCAACGAGGTCGAGCCCGACCTCGGGCCGGTCACCGCGGCCTACGTGCTGATGCTCGCCATCGCCGGGCCGCTCCTGGCGCGGGCGGCCGACCCCCTGGCCCGGCGCTTCCTGGCGGGGACCGCACCAGGCGGAGGTGGGGCCCCCGCCGACCCCACCCGTCCGGGTCGATAGGGCATCGACCTCGGGATGAGGCGTCGGGCATCGGATCAGAGCGGCCCGATCCGCCGGGCGTGGCCCTCGGCCCGCTCCATCGCCTCGTCGGGGACCAGCTCGGGGGCCAGGTCGGCCAGCGGTGCGAGCACGAACTTCCGCTCCCACATCCGGGGATGGGGTACGACCAGGTCGGGCTCGGCGACGGTGACGCCGTCGATCCAGAGGATGTCGACGTCGAGGGTGCGCGGCCCCCACCGCTCGCTGCGCACCCGGTTGGCGGCCGACTCGAGCCGGTGGCAGACCCCGAGCAGCTCCCGCGCCGTCAGCTCGGTGTCGAGCTCCACCACGACGTTGAGATAGGGCTCCTGCCCACCGGGCCCGCCCACCGGCTCGGTCTCGTACACGGGGGACACGGCCACCCGCCCGACCGCCCCCAGCGACTCCACCGCCTCCTGCAGGTATGAGACCCGATCGCCCAGGTTGGAACCGAGCCCGAGGAACGCCCGGGCCACTCAGCGCCCTCTCGTGAGCCGCACGCCCGAGGTGTCGAGCAACTGGGGCACGGGGGGGCGGAGCTTGCGGACCGTCACGGTGACCTGGAGCACCCGGGCGTCGGCGAGCACGACGTCGGTGATGCGGGTGGCGAGCCGTTCGAGGAGGGCGAACCGCTCGGTACCGACGACACGGGCCACCTCGTCGGTGATCGCGCCGTAGTCGAGGGTGTCGTCGAGATCGTCGGATCGCCCGGCGACGGAGAGGTCGGCGACGACGTCGAGGTCGACGACGAGTGGCTGTGGACGGGTCTGCTCTTCGGGGAGCACGCCGCAGATGCCGCTCAGGCGGAGACCACGGAGCTCGATGGCATCACCCGCAGGGTCGGGCGGGGACGGCGTCACGCCGGAGGGCGTCGGATCGGCCATGGGACGGGGAACCCTAGAGGGATGCGGCAGCGGCGACGAGCTCACGCCCGACGGGGCCGAGCTGACGCTGGGTGATCTGCTCCACCACCGTGATCGCCCGGGGCCCCGAGTCGATGAGGCCGTCCCAGAGCAGGTAGCCGGCGACCAGGCCGCAGATGCGGTCGCCGAGCTCGTCCTGGTGCACCAGCACCTTCGCCCCGGCGGTGACGAGGTCCTTGAGCTCGGGGTACAGGGATCCGAGGAAGGCCACGGAGTCGTCGCCGGCGGAGAACGGGCGGTGGCGCCACGGCACGCCCAGCTCGTCGTAGTTGTGCAGGTTGTGGGGGGCGGGGATGAGCGAGATCACCGTGGTGAACGACTGCTCGCGGATCCAGATGATCTCCTCCTGGCGCCGCACCCTCCGGTGGTTCGCCCCGTACCCACCGGGCCGCTCGCACACGGCGAGCTGGTCCTTGATCACCCAGTGGAAGTTCCGGGGCTTGATGCCCTGGGCCCACTTGCCCTTGGTCGCCACGACGCTCATGCTGCCACGACTTTCGCCGCCTGGACGGCTGGGCGCACATCGTGGGCCCGGATCATGCCCGCGCCCCTGGTCATGGCCCACACCTGCAGGGCGACGGTCCCCGCCAGGCGATCGTCGGGCGGCACCGGCGTCACCCCTCCCCCGACGGTCCCCTCGGCCACCGCCTCGGGATCGAAACCACCGGCATCGGAGAGGGCGAGCAGCCGCCCGATCGTGGCCTTCCGGCTCAGCCCGACCACGACGGGATGGCCGAGGGCCACGATGCGGTCGAGGTGGGCGAGGAGCCGCAGGTTGTGGCTCGTGGTCTTGCCGAACCCGAAGCCGGGATCGATCCACACCTCGGGAACCCCGGCGGCGAGGGCCACCTCGGCGCGCTCGGCGAGGAAGGCCACGACCTCGGCGACGACGTCGTCGTAGGCCGGGTCGTCCTGCATCGTGCGGGGTTCGCCGCGCATGTGCATGGCGACCCATCCCACGCCGAGGTCGGCGGCGGCGGGCCAGAGCGACGCCGAGACGTCGTTGACGAGCGTCGCCCCGGCGGCGACCGCGGCGCGTGCGACCCCTTCCTTGGCGGTGTCGACCGACACCCGCACGTGGGGCGCGAGGGCCTCGACCACCGGCACCACCCGACGGAGCTCCTCGGCCTCCGGAACCGGCTCGGCCCCGGGACGGGTCGACTCGCCCCCGACGTCGACCACGGCCGCCCCCTCGGCCACCAGCTCGAGGCCGTGGGCGACGGCGGCCTCGTGGTCGAGCCACAAGCCCCCGTCGCTGAACGAATCAGGGGTCACGTTGAGGATCCCCATCACGGCTACATCGGCTCCGCCTCCGGCAGAGCGGCTTCGCCATCCGGGTGTCATCGCACCCACGGCCCGCCTCCGGCAGAGCGGCTTCGCCATCCGGGTGTCATCGCACCCACCGCCCGCCTCCGGCAGAGCGGCTTCGCCATCCGGGTGTCATCGCATCCGTGTCACCCACCGCGTTCGACGAAGCGCATCGCCTCGAAGCGGGTCGCGGTGTTGTCGCGGAACAGGCCGCGCACCGCCGAGGTGACGGTGGACGCACCCGGCTTGCGCACCCCCCGCATCGACATGCAGAGATGCTCGGCCTCGATCACCACCAGCACCCCCTTCGGTCGGAGCGTGCGCTCGATCTCGTCGGCGATCTGGCTCGTGAGCCGCTCCTGCACCTGCGGGCGCTTGCCGTAGGCGTCCACGAGGCGAGCGAGCTTCGACAGTCCGGTCACCCGACCGTCGTCGCCGGGGATGTAGGCGACGTGGGCCTTGCCGATGAACGGCACGAGGTGGTGCTCGCACATCGAGGTGAGGGCGATGTCGCGCACCATCACCATCTCGTCGTGGTCGGCCTCGAAGACCACCTGCAGGTGGTGGTCGGGGACTTCGCGCAGCCCGCTGAAGACCTCGGCGTACATGCGGGCCACCCGTCCGGGCGTGGCCCGCAGGCCGTCGCGCTCCGGGTCCTCCCCGATGGCGAGGAGGATCTCGCGGACCGCGGCCTCGATGCGGGGGAGGTCGACGGGGCCGAGGGGCTCGGCGCGCTCCGACTCGGTCGCTCGGGCCCGAGCCGGGCGTATGAGCTCCGGCTCGTCGAACGGGGGCAGGTCGGCATCCCGCGGAGCATCGGTGGCGGTCACGTCGGCAGAGGGTAGGGGGTGCAGTGCCCGCCTGCCCACCGATGCGACCACTTGGTGGGAATCAGGTCTGCGGGCCGAGATAGGTGTGGACGTCCGGGAGGTTGCGGTAGCTCTCGGCCACGTCGAGGCCGTACCCGACCACGAAGTCCTTCGGGATCCGGAACCCGACGTACCGCAGGGGTGGCTCGACCTTCTGCTGTCCGTCCTTCAGCAGGAGCGCACACACCTCGAGCGAGGCGGGGCTGCGGGCCTGGAGGTTCTTCAGCAGGTAGTTGAGGGTGAGGCCGCTGTCGACGATGTCCTCGACCACGATGACGTCGCGACCGGTCAGGTCGAGGTCGAGGTCCTTCACGATGCGGACCACGCCGCTCGTCTTGGTGGCGCTGCCGTACGACGACACCGCCATGAAGTCGAACTCGACGGGGAGGTCGATCTGGCGGGCCAGGTCGGCCATGAACATGAACGCACCCTTGAGCACACCCACCAGGAGCGGGGCGCGCCCGGCGTAGTGGGCGGTGATCTCGGCGCCGAGCTCGGCGATGCGACGTGCGAGGTCGGCGCCGGACACGACGACGGGCCCGAGCAGGGGATCGGCCTCGGGCCCGGGGGGCATCGGCACGTCGACGTCCATCGCGGCCGGAACCCTAGTGCGCTGGCCGCTCGAGTCGCAGCCGACGGCCGGTGCGGGCGACGCGCCAACCGTTGCCCACGTCGGCGGCGACGGCCTCGCCCCGTGCCACGGCCAGCACCCGATCGACGGTCGCCGCCGACGGCGGGTGGTGGTCGGTCGAGCACGACCGCAGCCATCGACGCACGACCACGCGGGCGACGACGACCGGGACCGAGGCGAGCACGTCGGCGTCGGCCGGCTCGACGCCGTCGGCCTCGACGTCGAGGTGGGCGGCCACCTCCCGCAACAGCTCGGCTTGGCGGACGAGCACCGGCACGACGTCGCGACCGGCGATGTCGTCGACCAGGGGCAACAGCTCGTGGCGCACGCGGTTGCGCCGGAAGCGCGGATCGAGGTTGCTCGGGTCGGCGACCGGGTCGATGCCGAGCTCGGCGCACAGCGCGACCGTCTCGGTCCTGCGGAGGCCCAGGAGCGGGCGCCGGTCGTCGACCCGCATGCCGGCCAACCCCTCGAGGCCGGCGCCCCGGACGAGGTTGAGCAGGATCGTCTCCGCCTGGTCGTCAGCCGTGTGCCCCAGCAGTGCGTCTCGTGGGAGCGCGGCGCGCCGGGCGGCCCGAGCCCGGGCTTCGAGGTTCGGCCCCTGCCCGACGTCGACCCGCACGGCCCGGAACAGGGCCCCGAACCGCCGGGCCGCGGCGGCGACGACTCCGGCTTCGGCGGTCGAGTCGGAGCGGAGCCCGTGGTCGACGTGCACGGCGGTGACACGGCATCCCGCCTCGACGGCGAGCACGAGCAGGGCGAGGGAGTCGGCCCCACCCGAGACGGCGCAGGTCACGGTCGTGCCGGCCGGCGGGAAGGTGCACCGGGCCAGGAGGTCGGCGACGGACGGGTTCGCCACCGCGCGCGTCAACTGGCCAGGGCGGCGGGGCGGACCCGGGAGATCCACTGCTCGGGATCGCGGATCTCGGCCATGGAGGGCACGTTGGCGGGATCGTCCCACGCCCGATCGAGGAGGGCGGTTCCCCCCTCCCCCTCGACGGCCTCGATGAACCGTTCGCCGGCTTCGTACTGCGCCAGCTTGGCCTCGAGCCCGATGAGCTGCTGCAGCAGGCGAGCGAGCCCCTGCGCGGACTGACGCCGTTGACGGAGCACGCGGCTGAAGCGCTCGGCACTCGGGATGCGCCCGGCCCCGGCGCGGTCCATGGTGACGTCGCCGTGACCCTCGAGCAGGCTCATGAGGCCACTCACCTGCTCGAGCACGGCTCGCTGCTCGTCGGTGGCCACCAAGGCGGCGACACCACCGTCGGCCAACGGGTTCTTGCCCGACCGGAACGACTCGGCCGCACGGCCGAGGGCATCGGCCAAGCGCTGGGGGTCGGGGTCGACGGCGTTGAGCATCGACTCGACCAGCCCGAGGAAGTGCTCACGCATCCAGGGAACACCGGTGAACTGCGCCCGGTGGGTGACCTCGTGGAGCGCGAGCCAGAGCCGGAACTCGCGGGGCGGGAAGGCGTAGAGCTTCTCGAGGGCGAGGACGTTCGGGCCCACGTAGTAGACGATGTCCTGCTCCTGGGGAGCCTCCTCCTCGATGATGAGCAGGTCGTACTGGCCGAGCACCCGGGTCGACATCCACCCGAGCACGGCGCCGATCTCGACACCGGCCACCGCCCGGGTGACGGCGCTCAGCGGCCGGCCGTCGAGCCGCTCCTCGAACTTGTCGGTGAGCGGTCGCAGGAGGCGCTGGAACGACGAGACGTTGGCGTGGATCCAGCCGGGACGGTCGGTGACCCGGGCCCGGGCCGGGCCGGCGAGGGACCGCAGGCCGGTCTCGTCGGCGACGAGTTGCTCGGCGATCGCGGTCAGCTCGGCGAAGTCGGGCTCGAGCGAGTCGTAGTGGTAGCTCTCGGCGAAGGGCTCTCGGCCGGCGACGCGCGCCGCGACCTTCTCGGCGATCGTCCAGTCGACGGCGGCGGCCACGGGATCACCGCCGCGGGTAGCGCGGCATCACGACCTTGTAGACGTACCCGATGAGGATGGCGATGATGGCCAGGATCACGGGCATCACGAGCGCAACGGCGATCCAGAAGTGCCAGACGACGGCGAGCATGGGCGCATCTTAGGGGCGGAGCAGCGGCGGCCCCACTTCGCCCGGGGGGGCCGTGCACCCAGCTGTCAGGCCTGGGCGTCGAGGTCGCTCTGCCGGGCGAGGGCCTGGATCTGCTGCTCGACCCGGACCCGGAGGTCGAAGGGGACCTCCTCGGTGCAGCGGGACCGGACCACTTGGCGTAGCTCGGCCTCGAAGTCGAACACCTCGAGGCAGGGGTTGCAGTCGTCGAGGTGGACCTGGATGCGACTCCGACGCTCGACCGTGAGCTCCCCGTCGAGGAACGTGTACAACTCGGCGAGCACCTGCTCGCAGTCGACGGCGTCGTGGTCGTGCTCGTGATCGTGGTCAGCCATGGGTCCTGGTGCTCGCCTGCTCGGCGGCGACGCGCTCACGCGCCGCGGAGCCGTCGTTCGATTCGCCCCGTCCGGTCAAGCCCCGTTCGGTGGCGAACTCGTACAACTGCTTCTGCAGCGCCTTTCTTCCCCGATGCAGCCGACTCATCACGGTGCCGATCGGGATGTCGAGGATCTCGGCGATCTCCTTGTAGGAGAAGCCCTCCACGTCGGCGAGCAGGACGGCCATGCGGAACTGCTCGGGCAGGGCCTCGATGGCGTCCTTCACCTCGCTGTCGGTGAAGTAGTCCATGAGCTCGTCCTCGGCGCTGCGGCCGGCCTGGGCGGCCTCGAGGCCGCCGAGACGCCGGTAGAGGTAGAGGTCCTCGACCTCGTCGAGGTCGGTCTCGTCGGGACGGCGCTTCTTGGCCCGGTACTGGTTGATGTAGGTGTTGGTGAGGATCCGGTAGAGCCAGGCCTTGAGGTTGGTGCCCTCCTGGAACCCACCGAACCCCCGGTAGGCCTTCAGGTACGTCTCCTGGACCAGGTCCTCGGCGTCGGCCGGTTTCCGGGTCATGCGCATGGCCGCCGCGTACAGCGCAGGCATGAACTCCATCGCCTGGTCGGCGAAGGTCGCCTGGTCGGCCATGGGCGCACCCTACCCGCCGGTCGTGACCGCTTCCCCGTCGCGCAACACGAGGTACTGGCGGGACGGGTCGGCGGCGGCGCTCGCGGCGGACGGCTCGTCACCGCCGGCGGCGCCCTGCAGGATCGTCGCTCCGTCGGGGGCGTACTGGAGGATGTAGGCCTTGCGCACCGCGTCGGTCGTGTTGGGACCGGTCAGGTGGGGGGTCAGCGACGAGAACACGACCGCTCCCCCGGCGGCGGCCTCGGCCGGCACCGCATCGGGGACGTCGGTGAGGCACTCCCAACCGAGCGGGTCGACCCACCGGTGCTCGAGGGTGCCGAGGCGGTGCCGGCCCGGCGCCACCCAGGGGCACCCGTTGTCGATCGTGGCATCGGTGAGGGCGATCCAGACCGTGAGGTACTGCTGGGGCTCGACGAAGGTGTACCCGTTGTCCTGGTGCCACGGGAACCGGCGGGGCTTCTCCCGCTTCTTGTAGACGGCTTGGTCCCAGTAGAGGCGCACGTCGGGGCCGACCAGGTCGTGGCAGAGGTCGATGATCGCCGGATGGCGGCTCAGCCGCCGGGCGACCTCGGAGGTGACGACCACGTGGGGGGCGAAGGTGATGGCCCCGCGCTCGGCGATCATCAGCCGCTCGTCGGGCTGGGTGGCGAGGAGCTCGTCGACGCGGGCATCCGCGGCGTCGAGGTCGTGCACCACCTCGGCGACCTCGTCGGCGGTGAGGAGGTCGCCGAACACGAGGTAGCCGTCGCGATCGAACTGCGCGGCCTCGTCATCGGTCAGGCGGCGGTAGGGCGGCGCCGGCGATCGCCAGGAGAACGCACGGTTCCACGGATGGAGCGCGGGAGCATCGGCCACGATCCGAGGCTAGATGCACGCGGTGGTGCGTTCAGCGGGAGCCCGAGAAGGGAATCGAACCCTTGACCTGCTCATTACGAGTGAGCCGCTCTGCCGACTGAGCTACCCGGGCGGGGCCACCACCCAGAGGCGGGGCGAACGGCGAGCATAGCGGCCACCGGGGATCCGACCCCAAGGCGATCCCGACCCGTGCGTATCGGGCCGCATCTCGTGTGGCCCGTTACGCAGACGATGACGGCGCCCGCGACGGATGCGTGGCCACCCACGTCACGAGTGGATCGATACGCACACGAAGTCACGGGATTCGGCCGTCGGGCTCGCGCTCAGTGGGCGCGCGTCGGGTGCTCGCCGAGCGAGCCGAGGGTGAGGAACAGGGCCTGCAGCTGCAGGCGCTCGGTGGGGTTCCGAACGAGGCCCTCGGACGTGCGCTGGATGGCGGCGAGGGCCTCCACCTCGGCGCCCGGTCGGGCGGCGATCGTGAGCTCGTCACGGGAGCGACGGGCCAGGGTGAGCAGACCGAAGCGCAGCTCGTCGGTGCGGTAGCGGCGCTCCTCGCGCTTGTGCCGCTCGACGAGCTCGCGCCGTCCGCTGCCCCGCTCACCGGTCTGGGCCACCCGCTCCTCCAGCTCGGCCAGCTCCCGCTCGTGGGTGGCGCGCAGGGGGGCGAGCGCGTCGTCGATCAGGCCGAGCAGCTCGTCGACGGCCACGGCCGCCGCCGCGCCAGTGCCGTCGAGGCGGTCGGGCACCTCGAACCACGTCTGGCGGCGCAGGGCCAGCCGCTCGTCGGTGGCCAGCACCCGGGCCCGCCCGAGGTCGCCCGCCGAGGCGTCGGCCGCCTCGTCGGCCACCGATGGGTCGACCCCGTCGGCGACGAGCGCGGCCACGACGTCGTCGCGGGGGACCGGCCCGAGGGTGATGCGCACGCACCGAGAGGCGATGGTGACGAGGTCGGGGGTGACCTCGTCGGCCAGCACGACGAACACGGTGCCGGCCGGCGGCTCCTCGATGGTCTTGAGGAGCTTCGGCCCGACGTTCGGCGCCACGAGGTGGAACTCGTCGAGCACGAGCACCTTGCGGTGGCCTTCCACCGGCGTGCGGCTGGCCCGATCCACGATGCGGTCGGCCTGCTCGGCGCTGATCGACGCACCCGCCCGCTCGACCACGGTGAGGTCGGGGTGCTCCTCGGCCAGGGCCAGGGCGACGTGACGATCGGGATCGGGTCGCCCCTCGGCGAGGAGGGCGGCGGCGAACGCCCGGGCCAGGGCCCGCTTGCCCGACCCGCGGGGCCCGACGAGGAGGTAGGCGTGCACGGGAGCGACGGCCGCCGCCTGCAACTCGGCGACGGCACGCGGTTGGCCCACCACGGTCGACCAGGGGTCGATGTCCGGCGGCGAGGCGGTGGTGCTCACACCTCGAGTTGTAGCCGCTGGCGCACGGCGGCGGCTACGGCCACGGCCACCTCGTCGACCGGCGCGGCGCCGTCGAGCACCACCCACCGAGCGGAGTCTGCGGCGGCGAGGGCCAGGAAGCCGTCACGGACGCGACCGTGGAAGCCGTCGCCCTCGCGCTCGAACCGGTCACGATCGGCGCCGAGGCGGGCGGCGGCCACGTCGGAGGACACGTCGAGCAGCACGGTCAGATCCGGCCACAGACCCCCGCTCGCCCACGTCGACAACCGGGCCACCTCCTCGACCGGGAGTCCCCGGCCGTACCCCTGGTAGGCGAGGGAGGAGGCGGCATAGCGGTCGGTGACCACATGTCGCCCGTCGGCGAGGGCGGGACGGACCACCTCCTCCACGTGCTGGGCCCGGTCGGCCGCCATGAGCAGGGCCTCGGCTCGGGCCGCGAGCCCCTCGGTGGCCGGGTCGAGCAGCAGGGCCCGCACCTGACGGCCGATGGCCGTGCCGCCCGGCTCGCGGGTGAGCACGGCGTCGAGCGCGGCCGCCAGCCTCGCCGCCTGGGTCGACTTCCCGCAGCCCTCGCCCCCCTCGAGCGCGATGAACCGTCCGGCGCCGGTCCCCCCTCGGTCGGTCACGGTTGCCCGCCCGACCCGTCGCTTCGCTGCGGGTCGCGGCGACGGGTCGGGTGCTCGGAGACCCTGGCGGCGAGGTCGCGTGCACCACTGCGCACGGAGTGCCGGGTCAGGAAGCCGGCGACGACGATGATCAGCGCGCCCAGCCACAGCGCCAGGCGGACGCCGGGGATCTCGATGGTCAACGAGCCGATCTCGATCGCGCCGCCGGTCAGCGAGTCGGCCACCTGGCCGAGGGCGGCGGCGATCAGCGGTCCGGCGACCATGGAGATGAGCACGCACAGCCGCACCAGGGTGTTGAGCGAGCCGAACACCCGTCCCCGGAGCTCGTCGTCGGTCTCCTCCTGCAACAGCACGAAGCCGAGGACGTAGACCGGGCCGACCGACATGCCCATCACGAACACGAAGACCGTGGCCGGGCCGAGCGACGACGTCGACGCCGCCAGGAACAGCGAGATGCCCGCGGCGAACAGCGAGGCCGTGAACACGGCCGCCTTGGGGAGACGGCGCTGGAGGGTCGACACCGCCAGCACGCCGGCGGCGACACCGAACCCGAGGGCGGTGGTGAACAGGCCGTAGCCGGCCGCGCCGGCGTCGAGCACCTCGGTGCTGAACACCGCACCGAGGGGGATGAGCATGCCGCCCCCGATGAGCCCGGTGGCCAGGCCCACGTTGACCGCCCGAACCGTCGGGTTCAGGAAGATGTAGTGCCACCCCTCCTTGAGCTCTCGCAGGGTGGCGCTGGCATCGACGCGCCGCCCGCGACGTCGACGCGGCTCGCGCTCGCGCTCACGGGGGGGGAACGGGAGCGTGCTGATCATGAACGCGGCGAAGAGGAACGTCACCACGTCGACGTAGAACGCCAGCGACATCTGGTCGAGCTGCAGGAACGAGAGCGCGTCGATGTCGGACAGGACCGTGCTCACCCCGGCGAGCAGGGCGAACAGCAGCGAGGCGAAGGGGAACGTGCCGTAGGCGGCGGCGAGCGAGAGCGAGTTGGCGGTGGTGAGGTGGTCCTGGGGCACGAGGCGCGGCACGGTGGCGTCCTTGGCGGGGGTCCACAGGAGGGTGAACACCTCCAGCACGAGCGAGGCCACCACCAGCCCGAGGAGGTTGTCGACGAACGGGAGCGTGGCGATCACCCCCGCACGGCCGACGTCGCAGGCGATCATGACCCGCTTGCGGTCCCAGCGGTCGACGAGGACACCGGCGAGCGGAGCGAAGAAGAAGCCGGGCACGATGCGGGCTGCCATCACCAGCGAGATGGCGCCCGCCCCGCCCTGGTCGCCGACCCGGGTGGCGAGCAGGATGATCGCCGAGAACCCGAGCCAGTCCCCGGTGGCGGAGACGACCTGCACGAGCCAGAGGCGGAAGAACTCATGGCTGCCGAACAGACGGACGTGCCAGCCCGGTCGGTCGTTGGGCGCCTCCGGGTAGAGGTCGGCGGTCGGAGCCGGCTCGGGATCGGCGAGGAGGCCGCCCGGTTCGGGCAGCTCCTCCTCGTTCGGATCCGGACGCAGGACGGCCACGGCGAGCAACGTTAGAGGCGCAGCCCGTCCCACCCCGAGGACCGGGGGGTGGGAGCGGCTCGGGACGAGCCGCCGATCGACGAGGCGACCGTGCGGGAGCTTGCCACCCCGGTGACGGGCGGAGGGCCCGCTCGCCCGCCGCGGTGGCGGCTACGCCTCGGGCCGACCCCCGTCGGCCTGCTCGGGCGACGGGTCGGCGGCCGCCTTCCCCGCTGCCTTCTTGGCCGCCGCCTTCGTCGTCTTCTTGGCGGCCTTCTTGGCCGTCTTCTCGGCGGCCTTCTTGGTGGCCTTCTTGGCCGTCTTCTCGGCGGCCTTCTTGGTGGCCTTCTTGGTCGTCTTCTTGGCGGCCGACTTGCGGCCGCGCTTCTTGGCCGGTCCGGCGGCGCGGCGGTCGGCGAGCAGCTCCGACGCCCGCTCGACCGTGATGGTCTCGACCGCATCGCCCTTGCGCAGCGACGCGTTGGTCTCACCGTCGGTGACGTACGGACCGAAACGGCCGTCCTTCAGGACCATGGCCAGGCCCGTGGCGGGGTCGGCGCCGAGCTCCCGCAGCGGCGGTTTGGCGACCTGGCCGCGACGCAACTTGGGTTGGGCGAAGATGCGCAGCGCGTCGTCGAGGGTGACGGTGAAGATCTGCTCCTCCGCGTCGAGGCTGCGGCTGTCGTTGCCCTTCTTGAGGTAGGGCCCGTACCGACCGTTCTGGGCGGTGATGGCCTCGCCGCTGTCCGGGTCGGCGCCGACGGTGCGCGGCAGCGAGAGCAGCTGCAGCGCCTGGTCGAGGGTGACGGTGTCGACGTCCATCGTCTTGAACAGCGACGCCGTGGTGGGCTTGGCCTTCGCGCCCTCCTCGAGCTCGCCGAGCTGCACGTAGGGGCCGAAGCGCCCGGCCTTGGCGTAGACGGGCAGTCCGGTGACCGGATCGGCGCCGACCACCCGGTCGCCCTTCGGCGCCTCGAGCAGCTCGATGGCCTTCTCGATGGTGAGCTCGTCGGGGGGCAGGTCGTCGGGGATGCTGGCCCGGTCCTCGCCCCTGGAGAGGTACGGGCCGTACCGCCCGGCGCGTGCCTCGACCGGCACGCCTTGCGCGTCGACCCCGATCGGGATCGCGTTGATGGCGCGCGCGTCGATCTCGTCGAGGCGCTCGGACACGAGCTCCTTGAGCCCGCCGTGCCGCTCTCCCCGTTCCGGGGGGGACCGAAGTAGAACTCGCTCAGCCAGGGGACCATCTCGCCCTCGCCGGCGGCGATGTCATCGAGGTCGTCCTCCATCCGGGCCGTGAACGCATAGTCGACCAAGTGACCGAAGTGCTGCTCGAGCAGGCTCACGACGGCGAAGGCGGTGAACGACGGCACGAGCGCCGTGCCCTTCTTCCACACGTAGCCCCGGGCCTCGATGGTGCCCATGATCGAGGCGTAGGTGGACGGGCGCCCGACGCCCAGCTCTTCGAGCTTCTTCACGAGGGAGGCCTCGGTGTAGCGGGCGGGAGGCTTGGTCTCGTGACCGGACGGCGTCAGCTCGCGCGGGTCGACGACGTCGCCCTCGGTGAGCGGCGGCAGCCGGCGCTCGGCGCCGTCGGCGTCTCCCGCTCCCCGTCGATCGGCCGCCGGCTCGTCGTCGGAGCCCTCTTCGTAGGCGAGCAGGAACCCACGATGGGTGATGACGGTGCCGCTGGTGGCGAACTCGGCGTCGCGGCCGGCCTCGGTGGTCGTGCCCAGCCGCACCGAGACGGTCTCACCGGTGGCGTCGGTCATCTGCGACGCGATGGTGCGCTTCCAGATCAGATCGTAGACGCGGGCCTCGCCCTGGTTGACCTCGCGAGCGACGTCCTCGGGTGACCGGAAGCGGTCGCCCGCCGGCCGGATCGCCTCGTGGGCCTCCTGGGCGTTCTTCACCTTCTTGGCGTAGGTGCGGGGAGCGTCGGGGAGGTGCTGGCGGCCGTAGCGCTCGGTGATCTCCCGCCGGGCGGCGTCGAGGGCGGTGCCCGACAACGTGGTGCTGTCGGTGCGCATGTAGGTGATGTAGCCGTTCTCGTAGAGGGACTGCGCGTAGCGCATCGCCTGCTGGGCCGACATCCGCAGCTTGCGACCGGCCTCCTGCTGGAACGTCGAGGTGATGAACGGCGCCGCCGGTCGACGCCGGTAGGGCTTGCGCTCGACCGATCGCACCGTGAACGGCACCGCGGCCAGGTCGTCGGCCAGCGCGTTGGCGGCGACCTCGTCGAGCCGCACGAGGTCGTCGTCGGCGAGGCGACCGGCGGCGTCGAAGTCGCGTCCGGTGGCGACGCGGCGCTGGTCGACGGCGACGAGCGTGGCCGGGAAGGTGGTCCCCTGCGCGGTGGCGAACAGCCCGTCGATGTCCCAGTACCCGGCGACGACGAACGCCATGCGCTCGCGCTCGCGCTCGACGACGAGGCGCACGGCCACGCTCTGGACCCGACCCGCCGACAGACCGGGCGTGACCTTCTTCCACAGGACCGGCGACACCTCGTAGCCGTAGAGGCGATCGAGGATGCGCCGCGTCTCCTGGGCGTCGACCAGGCGGCGGTCGAGCTCGCGGGGGTTGGTGATGGCCTCCTCGATGGCCTGCGGGGTGATCTCGTGGAACACCATCCGTCGCACGGGCATGTCGGCCGGCGGGTTGAGCACCTCGAGCAGGTGCCAGGCGATGGCCTCGCCCTCGCGATCCTCGTCCGTCGCGAGGTAGAGCTCGTCGGAGGCCTTCAACGCCTGGCGCAGGCGCTTCACGACGTCGTGCTTGCCGGAGCTGACGACGTACAGGGGCTTGAAGTCGTTGTCGACGTCGACGCCGAGGTTGGCCCACTTCTCGCCCTTGAACGCGGCCGGCACGTCCTTGGCCCCGTGGGGGAGGTCACGGATGTGCCCGACCGACGATTCGACCGTCGGTTGGAGCGGGGAGCCGTCGCCCACCTCGAAGCGATCGCCGAGGAAACGGGCGATCGTCTTCGCCTTGGCCGGCGACTCGACGATGATCAGGGCACGGGGCATCGCCGGACAGGTTTCCGACAAGGGTTCTCGCCTGTCAACCGGGGCCTCGCCGCTCCCCCTCCGGAGGAGGGGGAGCTTTTTCCTCCGACGGGTTGACCACACCCCAGCCGTTAGGCATGCTTAACCCAGTGATCGTCTGCCACTGCACCGCCGTGAACGACCGGGAGCTCCGCGAGGAGATCCTCGCCGGCGCGGCGTCGCCCACCGAGGTGGCCGACGCCTGCGGTGCCGGCATGCGCTGCGGCGGCTGCCTCCCCGTCATCGAGCGCCTGCTCGGCGAGATCGACGCCGCCGACCCGGTCCCCGCTTGAGCGGGGAGCTCCAACCGGGCCGTGCCAGACTGCCGGCCATGAGAGGCGACCCCGAGATCATCGAGCTCCTCAACGAGGCGCTCACCGCCGAGCTGACGGCGATCAACCAGTACTTCGTCCACGCCAAGATGTGCCAGAGCTGGGGCTACGACCGGCTCGCCGAGCGCAACCGTCGCGAGTCGATCGACGAGATGAGGGACGCCGAGGCCCTCATCGAGCGCATCCTCTACCTCGACGGCATCCCCAACCTCCAGCGCCTCGCCCCGGTCGGGGTCGGTGAGGACGTCGAGGAGCAGTTCCGCATCGACCTCGAGCTCGAGAAGGCGGCCATCGAGCGCTACAACCGGGGCGTGGCCCTCGCCGTGGCCAAGGGCGACAACGGCACCCGGGAGCTGCTCGAGGGCAAGCTCGTCGGAGAGGAGGACCACGCCGACTGGCTCGAGACCCAGCTCACCCTGATCGAGCAGGTCGGCCTCGAGAACTACCTCTCCCAGCAGATCCACGCCTAGAGCTCGCGTTCGCGCGCCCCTCCCGGGCGCGCCTACCGTGACGGGATGGGAGACGACGCCGATCCCCGCTTCGACCGACGGCCGTGGGGGTCGTTCCAGGTGCTCGACGACACCGACGCCTGGAAGGTCAAGCGCATCACCGTCGATCCGGGCAAGCGGCTGAGCTACCAACGCCACGCCCGCCGCGCCGAGCACTGGGTGATGGTCGCAGGGTTCGCCCGGGTCACCCTCGACGACGAGGTGCACGACCTCTCTGCCGGGCAGTCGATCGACATCCCGCTGGGTGGCGCCCACCGCATCGAGAACCCCGGCACCGAGAGGCTCGTGTTCATCGAGGTGCAGACCGGCGACTACTTCGGGGAGGACGACATCGTCCGCCTCGACGACGATTACGGCCGCGCCGACGCGGCCAGTTGACCACGACCGACGAGGGGGCCACCCGTGGACTTCGAGCTGAGCCCGACCGCGAAGGAGCTGCGCCAGCGGCTGATCGCGTTCATGGACGAGCGGGTGTACCCGGCCGAGGCCGTCTACCGCGAGCAGATGGCTGCGTCCGGCGACCCCCACCACCACCCGGCGGTCATCGAGGATCTCAAGGCCGAGGCTCGGGGGCGCGGACTGTGGAACCTCTTCCTCCCCCACGAGACCGAGTGGACCGCCGGGTTGTCCAACGTCGACTACGCGCCGCTCGCCGAGGTCACCGGCCGCAGCCCCCTCGGGCCCGAGGCCCTGAACTGCTCGGCGCCCGACACGGGGAACATGGAGATCCTCACCATGTTCGGCACGCCCGAGCAGAAGGAGCGGTGGCTCCAGCCCCTGCTCGACGGTGAGATCCGGTCGTGCTTCGCGATGACCGAGCCGGAGGTCGCCTCGAGCGATGCGACCAACATCCGGTGCTCGATCCGCCGAGACGGCGACGACTACGTGATCAACGGTCGGAAGTGGTGGATCTCGGGCGCCGCGAGCCATCGCTGCAAGGTCGCGATCCTCATGGGCAAGACCGACCCGGAGGCGGCCACCCACCTGCAGCAGTCGATGGTGCTGGTCCCGCTCGACACGCCGGGCGTGACGATCGTGCGCTCCCTGCCCGTGTTCGGCTACGAGGACCGCGAGGGCCACTGCGAGATCCTCTTCGAGGACGCACGCGTGCCCGTCGACCACGTCCTCGGCGAGGAGGGCGGCGGGTTCGCCATCGCCCAGGCCCGCCTCGGCCCGGGCCGGATCCACCACTGCATGCGGGCCATCGGCATGGCCGAGCGGGCGCTGGAGCTGATGTGTCGCCGCACGCGAAGCCGGATCGCGTTCGGCAAGCCCATCGCCGACCAGGGCGTGGTGCAGCAGTGGATCGCCGACAGCCGCATGGAGATCGACCAGGCCCGCCTCATGACGCTGTACGCGGCGTGGCTGATGGACACCGTGGGCAACAAGGGCGCCCGCACCGAGATCTCGGCCATCAAGGTGATCGCGCCGAACGTCGCCCTCCGCGTGGTCGACCGGGCGATCCAGGCCCACGGCGGCATGGGGGTGAGCGACGACGTGCCCTTGGCCGCCATGTACGCCGGGCTGCGGACGCTTCGTCTCGCCGACGGGCCCGACGAGGTGCACCGCATGGTCATCGCCCGTCGCGAGTTGCGCAAGCACGAGGACGCTGGCGGGGGCGGGGGCGGGGGCGACAGGTCCGCCACCCCGACCTCGGGCGACCTCGGCGTCGCACGCTAGGAGGCGGCGGTGTCCGAGATCCACGCCCAACCGGCGGCCAGCGACAGGCGACCGACCTGGACACTCGTCTGCGGCGTCCTCGGCGTGGTCTGCTGCGCCCCGCTGTCGGTGGTCGCCGTGTTCCTCGGCGCGCAGCTCCGGCGCGAGTACGGCGCCGCCGCACCGACGAGCGCGAAGGTCGGGTACGTCCTCGGCTGGGTCGGCGTCGTGGTGTGGGTGCTCGGCATCATCGGCCTCGGCGTGTCGGCCATCCTCTAGAGCTCCCCGTCCCCTTCGGGCCTCCGGCCCGCCGCGTCACGAGCCGGGGGACTCGTCCGGCGAGGCGCGGCGAGGGCGGGGGACGTAGACCGTCAGGCGGACCGCGGTGCCCCGTTCGCCGGACGAGATCTCGGTCTCGTCGGCGAGGTCGCGCATGAGGGGGAGGCCGAGACCGCCCTCCCACTCGAGCCGGTCGGGGTCGTCGGGCGCCGGGGCGGTGGACGCCGACTCGGGATCGAAGCCCGGGCCCCGGTCGACCACCTCGACCTCGACCCGGTCGTCGGCGAGGTTGCAGCGGATCTGGATCCGCTCGTCGGTGGTGGCCGAGGAGGCGTCGATGGCGTTGGTGGTCGCTTCGGACACGGCGATGCGCAGGTCGTCCAGACGGGCGTCGCGGAAGGTCGGTTCCACCGACGCCGCCGCCACGACCACCTGGCGGGCCACGGCCAGGTACTCCGGCTTGGCCGGGATCTCGAGGATCACCTCACTCATCGCCGGATGACCCCTCGCCGCCGGGACCCGGTACCGGCAGGCCGGCGGCCACGGCAGCGTCGACGTCGGGGTACATCGGGAGGATGTCGTCGATGCGGGTGATCTCGAACACCCGCCGCACCTGCTCGGGAGCACCGGCGAGCCGGAGCTCGCCGCCGTGGGTGCGGATCCGCTTGAGGATGCCGATGATCACGCCGAGGCCCGTGGAGTCGAGGAACTCGACGGCCGACAGGTCGAGCACGACCGACGGGGCCCCGTCGCGGGCCAGCCGTTGGGCCTCCTGACGCAGCCGCGGCGCGGTCGCCACGTCGAGCTCACCGACGACGACGAGCACCGTCCAGCCCTCCCGCTCGGAGACGCCCACGTCGAACAGCACCACCGGGAGGCTACCGGGGCGGGCCCCTGACCAGCCGAGACGGCGGGGCGGCGGCAGGCCGGCCGGGACCGAGCCCGTGCCCCACCCCTGTAATTACGTCAGTGCCATCCCCTACCATCGCGCCGTGGCCATCCTCGCCGACCCGGCGCCCGCCCACCGGGCCGCACGCCGCGCCCCGACCGACCCGTTCCTGGCTCGGCTGGCCGGCGACCCCCGCCTCGTCCACGTCGAGCACCTCCCCGCCCGGCCCGCCCGCTTCGGCCACCTCGACGACCCGCTGCCCGCCGGGTCGTGGCGGCGGCTGGGGGTCGAGCGCCTGTGGTCCCACCAGGCCGAGGCCATCGGTGCCGTTCGTCGCGGCGAGTCGGTCGCCATCGCCACGGGCACGGCGTCGGGCAAGTCGCTGTGCTACCAGGCCCCCATCGCCGAGGCCGTGGGCGAGGGCCTCCGCCCGGCGACCGCCCTGGCGGTGTTCCCCACCAAGGCCCTCGCCCAGGACCAGCTCCGCGCCCTCGCCGCCATGGAGGTGCCCCGTCTGGTCGCGGCCACCTACGACGGCGACTGCACGACCGACGAGCGGACCTGGGTGCGCAACCACGCCAACGTGGTGCTCACCAACCCCGAGATGCTGCACGTGGGCGTGCTCCCCCACCACGAGCGATGGGCCACGTTCCTGCTGCGGCTGCGCTACGTCGTCATCGACGAGCTCCACACCCTGCGGGGCATCTTCGGCACCCACGTCGCCCACCTGCTCCGCCGCCTCCGCCGACTCTGCGCCGCGCTACGGCTCCGACCCCACCTTCGTCTTCTCGAGCGCGACCATCGGCGACCCCGCCCGGCTCGCCACCGGCCTGTGCGGCAAGCCGGTGAGGGCGATCACCGACGACGGCTCCCCGTGCGGAGCCCGCACCTTCGTGCTGTGGAACCCCGCCTTCGCCGACCGTGACCGCCCCCACCCCACCGACGACGCCGATCGGCGGGCCGCCTCGGCCAACCGCGAGACGGCCCGCCTCACCGCCGAGCTGGTCGCCGCCGGTCGGCGCACCATCGCCTTCTGCCGTAGCCGCAAGGGCACCGAGCTGGTCGCCGCCGACGTCCGGCGCCGGTTGCCCCCCGACCTCGCCCGTCTCGTGCGGCCGTACCGGGCCGGCTACCTCAACGCCGAGCGCCGCGAGATCGAACGCGACCTCTTCGCCGGCTCACTTCGTGGGGTCGTCGCCACCACGGCCCTCGAGCTCGGCGTCGACATCGGCGGTCTCGACGCCTGTGTGCTCAACGGCTTCCCCGGGACCATCGCCTCGCTGTGGCAACAGGTCGGCCGGGCCGGACGCGAGGGCCAGCCGTCCACCGCCGTCCTCGTCGCCGGCGACGACCAGCTCGACCAGTGGCTGATGCACCACCCGGAGGAGGTGTTCACCCGCTCACCGGAGCCGGCGGTGATCAACCCCGACAACCCGTTCGTGGTCGAGCCCCATCTCGCCTGCGCCGCCTACGAGCAGCCCCTCCGCCACGACGACGAGCGCTGGTGGCCGGGCCAGCTCGACGACGGCGTGCGGCGGCTCGTGCTCACCGACCGGTTGCGGATCCGCCCGCCACGGCGGGCGCAGGGCCCGATCGCGGTGTGGGCCGGGTCCGGCTGGCCGGCCCACGGCATGGGCCTGCGCAGCGGGGCCGCCGACGAGTTCCGCATCGCCACCGCCGACGGCACCCTCATCGGCACCTGCGACGGCGGGCGCGCCTTCCGCCTGGTGCACCCGGGCGCCGTCTACCTGCACCAGGGCCGCACCTGGCGGGTCGACCGACTCGACCTCGACGATCGGGCCGCGCTGGTCGAGCCCTGCGACGGCGGCGCGTACACGCAGCCCCGCACGGAGGTGGCGGTCACCATCCTCGGCGAGGAGCGTCGACGGCGGGTCGGCGGGCTCGACCTCGCGCTCGGCCCCATCGAGGTCCGCTCGCGGGTCACCGGCTATCGACGGTTCGACGCCTCCACCGGCGAGCTGCTCGGCACCGAAGACCTCTTCCTGCCACCCACCGAGCTGGTCACCCGGGCCTTCTGGTACACGCTCGACCCGTCGCGACTCGCCGCCGCCGGCGTCGTCCCCCGCGCCGTGCCGGGCACGCTCCATGCCGTCGAGCACGCGGCGATCGGCATGCTCCCGCTCTTCACCATCTGCGATCGCTGGGACGTCGGCGGCCTGTCGACGCCGCTGCAGGCCGAGACCGGGTTGCCCACGATCGTGGTCTACGACGGGTACCCCGGCGGGGCCGGGGTGGCCGAGCTCGGCTACGACGCCGCCGACCGCCACCTCCACGCCACGCTCGAGGTGATCCGCGCCTGTGGCTGTCGGGACGGATGCCCGTCGTGCGTGCAGTCCCCGAAGTGCGGCAACGGCAACGAGCCCCTCGACAAGCGCGGGGCGATCGCCGTGCTCGAGGCGGTGCTCCCCGACGCCGCACCCCTGCGGCTCACGGGCTGACACCGCTCGACTCGTCCCACATCGTCACCCGGCCGGTGAGGGTCGGCGACGGCAGGAGGGGGCCGACCACGGCGACGTCAGTCGGCGCCTCGTACCGCACGACCACCGTGACCCGGCCTCCCTCCCGCTCGGCGCGGACATCGAGGTGGTCGACGGACAGGCCACCGGCGCGGCGGGCACCGTCGAGGGCGGCCGACTCGGGGTCGCCCTCGACCACCGCCGCCGCCCGGGCCGCCTCCCGGGCGGCGTGGGCGACGAGCAGCTGGGCCCGGGCCACGACCACGACCTGGGCCACGAGCAGGGCCAGCACCGCGACCAGGGGGAGGGCGAGGGCCAGCTCGACCGTCGACTGACCCTCATCCCCCCGCCCCGACCTCATCAGGTGACCCGCCCCACGACCTGGTCGAGCACGAAGTCGAAGAGCTTGCCGATGCGGTTGGTCTTGGTCGCCCAGGCGATGAGCAGGACGGCGACGGCCGCCGCGCCGAGCAGCACGAGGGCGTACTCGGCGGTGGTCTGCCCCTCGTCGCGGCGATCGGCGACGAAGGAGGCCAGCGCGGCGTGGAGCCGAGCCAGCACCTGGATGGACAGCTGGGTCATGAGGGTTCCTTCCGAAGGTCGGGTACGGGTCGCGAGGACCGAGCAGCGGGTCGCGGGCGACCGATCGACCAACGCGTGCGGCTCCCGATCACAGGGGGAGCGAGCGGAACGAACCGGCGAGCAGGGGTACGACGGTGAGCAGCACGAACGCGGGCAGGATGCAGCACACGAGCGGGAAGAGGAGCCGCACGGGAAGACGACGGGCGTCCTCCTCGGCGGCGCGCCGGCGCTCGAGCCGGGCGTCGTCGGCGAGACGGTCCAGCGACGCGGCGAGCGGGACCCCGTCGCGATCGGCATGGACGAGCACCGAGGCCAGCGGCCGGAACGCCTCGCCGACATCGGGGAGCGCCTCGGCCAGCGTGTCGGCGAGCCGCTCGCCGAGGGCCACCCGCCGACGTACCTCGTCGAGGGCGTCGCGCGGCGGACCGTGGAGCCGCGCCACCACGGCGTCGACGGCCAGTCGCACGTTGAGCCCGGCGGCGGCGGCGAAGCGGAAGAGGTCGATGACGTCGGGAACGGCATCGCGCGCCGCCCGCTCGCGGAGGCGGACCGCCCGTCGTCGCTCGAGCCAGGGCCGGCCGACGACCAAGGCCGCCGCTCCCATGCCGAGCACCGGATGGGCGACGGCGAGCAGGAGCCCGACCAGGAGGGCGATGCCGGCGAGCCGGTCGGCCGTGGGGTCGGGGCGACGACCCAGGAGACCACGCAACCGGGCGCCGACGAACACCGGGAACCGGACCGACGCGTCGGTGAAGGGGCGGCCGACGGACGGGCGCTCGCCGACCAGGCGGACCAGCCTCGGCACCGATGCCGCACCGAGCCGGGGCCGGGCCATCGCGAGCACGGCGCCGGCGACGGCCAGGCCGGCGATGAGCGGCGCACTCACCCGACCCTCCCCACGAGCCTCGCCATCCACCAGGCACCCGCCGCGTCGCAGAGGAGACCGGCCACGACGCAGCCGACGCCGACCGGGGTGGCGGCGAAGGCGGCGATGCGGGGGTCGGCGGCGATGACCAGCAACGCGAACGCAGCCGGTGCGGCCACGATGACGAGGGCCGAGGCCCGGGCCTGGGTGGCGAGGGCGCGCGCCTCTCGGATGACGGCGGCCCGCTCGCGGGCGGTCTCGGCCACCCGATCGACGAGCGCCGCGGGCGCGCCACCGACGTCGGCGGCGAGGGCCAGGGCATCGACCGTCAGCCGCCGGACGGGCGACGGCGTCGGGCCGGCAAAGGCCATGAGCGCGTCGACGAGCGGCGTGCCGCCGTCGAGGGCGACGGCGAGCTGCGCGGCGCCGGGTCCGAGCGGCGTGGACGAGACGGCATCGCCGGCACCTCGCACAGCGTGGCGGAGCGAGGCACCGGCACGCAGGGCGCGACCGACGGCATCGAGGAACGCCGGCAGCGATCGGTCGGCGAGCGCGACCCGTCGGGCGTCCCGGACCCGGGCGACGACGACGGGCGCCATCACCACCGACATCGCGGCGAGCAACGCCGTCACCGGACCGCCCACGTAGACGCCGACGGCCGGCGCCAGCACCAACGTGGCGGCCCACGCCCGGGCCAGCTGGATCGGGTCGCCCGGCACCATCGCCCGGTCGACGACCGCGGCCACCGCCGGGGGGAGTCCCGGCACCCGCCGGTCGCCCCTGGCGCCCGAGGAGGCGAGCACGAGGACCCTCCGTCGGGTGGCGGCGCCTCCGCGTCGGAGCTGGCGGGGACCGGTGGCGACCCCCGTGGCCAGGACCAGGAGGGCGGTCAGCACCCCCCAGGCGAGGGGGCTCACGACGTCACCGCCAACCACGACGCCGACGGCGGCGGGGCATCGGTGCGACGGGGGGCGCGTTCGGGAAGGCCGACGAGCCGGCCGTCGACGAGGAGCGGCCGGGCGGCGAGCGAGCCGTCGGCGCCCGTCACCTCGGCGACCTCGGCCAGGCCGACCACCCGTCGACCGCCGCCGGACGAGCGCGACACGTGCACCACGAGGTCGACGGCGGCCGCGAGCTGCTCGCGCACGGCACCGAGCGGGAGGTCGACGTCGCCGGTGAGGACGAGGGTCTCGAGTCGGCGGAGGGCACCACCCGCGCTGTTGGCGTGGCAGGTCGAGAGCGAACCCTCGTGACCGGTGAGCATGGCCTGGACCATGTCGACCGCCTCGCCACCCCGGGTCTCGCCCACGACGATGCGGTCGGGTCGCATGCGGAGGGCGTTGCGCACCAGGTCCCGGATGCGCACCTCGCCGACCCCTTCGGCGTTGGCCGGGCGGGCCTCGAGCCGGACCACGTGCGGATGCTCGAGTCGCAACTCCGCAGTGTCCTCGATGGTGACGACCCGCTCGCCGGGCGGCACCTCGGCGGCCAGGGCGTTGAGCAGCGTCGTCTTCCCGGCACCGGCGCCGCCGCAGACCACCACGTTGGCGCGTGCCGCCACCGCCCAGCGGAGGAGGTCGGTGACGCCGGGCGGTGCGACGTCCTCGAGTCGGATGCGCCGGGCGCCGAACCGGCGGATCGTGAGGCAGGGGCCGTCGACCGCCAGCGGCGGCACGACGGCGTTGACCCGGGAGCCGTCGGGGAGGCGGGCGTCGACCATGGGCCGCGAGCGGTCGACCTGGAGGCCGAGCGGACCGACGATCCGCTCGATGAGGGCGTGCACCTCCTCGGGCCGCAACACGATCGGGGTGGCGGCGAGCAGACCGTCGCGCTCGATCCACACGTCGCCGTGGCCGTTGACCATGACCTCGCTGACGGCGCCGTCGGCGACCAGCGGATCGAGGGCACCGAGCCCGGCGATGCGGGCCTCGAGCCGGCTGAGGGCGGCGTCTCGCTCGTCGGGTGGGAGCAACGGCGCCTCGGCGCGCAGCGCACCGGCCAGCAACGCACGCCGGGCCTCGGCCGACGACGGGACCGCTCCGGCGTCGAGCACCCGGCGGTGGACGACGGCGTCGAGGTCGGGATCGAGGCTCATGCGGCGTGCCGGAGTGCGCGCTCCAGGCGGCGCGGGAGCCGACTGGCCAGGAGCCCGGCATCGACGGCGCGGGCCACCGCCGGGTCGACGCCGACCTCGGCGAGGACCGGGGCGTCGAGCACGGCGGCCACGTCGTCGGCATCGAGGGCACGACCCGGTTCCCCCACGACCACGAGTCCCGACGGCGCCAGGCCGAGGGAGACGGCGCGGCGCAGGGCCAGGTAGCAGGGCCGGGTCACGAGCAGCGAGCGCACGGCGGTGGCAGCCAGGACCCGGCGCACCTCGGCGGCGGCCTCGCGGTCCGACGGATCGGCGAGGCAGCCGGCATCGACGACGACGGCCCGCGGGTCGCGGGCGAGCAGCGACGCCAGCACCTCGGCCCGCTCGGGGGCACCGAGGGGCACCGAGCCTCGGAGGAGGAGGGCGAGACCCTCGATCACCGGGTGCTCGAGCCGGGCGAGCCCATCGGCGGGCACGGCCGCCCCGGCGGCGAGCCATTCGGCGATCCCTGGCTCGTCGGGTTCGGGCAGGCCGAGCACGGCCGGCAGGTCGCCGGCGGTGTCGACGAGGAGGGCGCCACCGGGGCGGCGCGCGAGGAGCAGGGCGAGAGCAGCGGCGGTGACGCTCGTACCGGCACCGCCTTTGGCGGACCACAGGGCGACGAGCACGGGGACCTCCCACGGGGACGTCGGGCGAACCCGGGGAAGTGGCCCCACGCTAGGGCCTGCGGCGACCCCGGGACAAGGGCCGATCGGTCAGCCGGCGGACCGTATGCTCGGGCCCGCATGGAGGCGGCCTTCTTCGATCTCGACAAGACCGTCATCGCCAAAGCGTCGATGGTGGCGTTCGGTCGTCCACTGCTCGACGCCGGGTTCATCAGCCGCCCGCTCATGGCGCGTGCGCTGTGGAGCCAGATGGTCTTCCACTACCTGGGCGCCGACGAGGAGCGGATGCGGAAGTTCCGCGAGTCCGCCCTGCGGATCACCCGAGGCTGGGACCAGACGCGCATCAGCACCCTGGTCGCCGAGTCACTGACCGACGTGATCGAGCCGATCGTCTACGAGGAGGCGCTCGAGCTCATCCGCGAGCATCGGGAAGCCGGCCGCAAGGTCTTCATCGTCTCGGCCTCGCCCGTCGAGATCGTCGCACCACTGGCCGGGTACCTCGGCGTGGACGAGGCGATCGCCACCCGCGCCCGCATCGACGACGAGGGCCGCTACACGGGGGAGGTCGACTTCTACTCCTACGGCCCCTTCAAGGCGGAGGCCATGCGGGACGTCGCCGAGCGGGACGGCATCGACCTCGGCGCGTCGTACGCGTACTCCGACTCCATCACCGACCTGCCCATGCTCGAGGCGGTCGGCCACCCGGTCGTGGTCAACCCCGACCGCGAGCTGGGCCGGGTCGCTCGGCGCAACGAGTGGGAGGTGCGCATCTTCCGCACCGGCGTCCCGTTGCGGGAACGGGTGGCGATGCCGCCGCCCCGCACCACCGGCATCGTGGCCGGCGCCGCGGCCGTCGTCGCGGTGTCGGCCGCCGGCCTCGTCTGGTGGCGACGTCGGGCACCAGCGCCCCCACCGTCGAACTGGGAGCAGGTGCGGCGGCGCGTCGAGGGCCTCAGGCGTCCTGGAGCTTCTTCACTGCGAGAGCGGCGAGGGCGACCACGATGATGAGGACGATGAGCTTCTTCATGCCGCTCACCTTACGTGCTCCGCGCCGCCCCGGCTCCGGACCCGTCCGAACCGACTAGGTTCCCGCTCGGAGGTGTCCGAGCACCTGGTGGGCTCCCCCGCCTTCAAAGCGGGTGGTCGTGGTGATCCCATGACGGCGGGTTCGATTCCCGTCCACCTCCGCCACCTCGAGCGGCGTCGCGGGTCAGCGGATGAGGCGGGCGATCCCGGCCAACGGCACGAGGATCGAGTCCTGCGGGTTCGGCCGCAGCCGCAGGACGCCCTGACCGCTCACGTTCAGGGTCCGTCCGAAGAACTGGGCGTTGAACTCGTTGCTGTTGTCCCCTTGCCCCGTGAACGTGAAGTCGCAGTTCGGGTGGAAGAAGACCCCGGAGACGATCGACGACGACTGACCGCTCATCGTGCAGCGATCACTGCTGGTCGTGCCGATCGCCTCGGTCCACAACGCGAGGTCCTCGAGGGGGGAGGCGTCGGAAGGTCCACCCGATCCCTGATTGGGTGCGGTCCAGTTGACCGATTGTGCGTTTCCCATGGTGAGCAGTGGCGGACGGCCAGCGAAACCGCCGGGCAGGTCACCCGGCGCCGAGACCGCGGGGCACGGCTTGTTCGTCGAGCAGTTGGGCGCGCCGCTGGTGATCTGCACCGGGGCGAAGCTGGGTGGCGGCAGCTGGCTGTTCGAGCCGCTGCCGTACATCAGGAAGACCGAGGTCTGGCACAGCTTCACCTGGGCGTTGGGGTCGATGCTGAACGCGCCGCCGAACACCGCCATGCTGGCGAACCGCCCGTCGGCGATGCCGGGCGGTCGATCGGCGAGGCAGGTCGTCGGGCCCGAGGCCCCGTTGACGACGAGCGAGCCGCTGACCGACAGCGACGAGCAGCTGTTGTTCCCGCCCTTGCAGCCGGCGATGCTCACCGACCGGGCGTTGGGCATCTGGAGGGACCCGGCCACGCTGACCTTGCCGCTGAACGCGACGGTCGAGCCGTTGAAGGTGACCGTTCGACCGTTGCCCACGCTGAAGTCCGCGCAGTCCAGGTACACGTTGTTCGGGAAGACCGTCCCGTTCGACGGATTGCAGTTCGTGCTCACGCTGGCGAACCCGGCGCCGGTGAACGCCTGACTTCGCGCCGCGACGTACAGGGCTTCGACGCGGTCGCCGTACTTCGTGTCCGCGGGGCGACGGCTGACGATGCCGGCGGGACTCGGTGCCACACTGAGACCCGAGGTGTTGCAGCCGGTGTTGTTCGCCTGGTCGACCCAGTTGCAGCCGGGAGCGAACCAGTACCCACCTCGCCCCCCCGCAGCCACCGAGTGGAGCCCGATGCGCCCGGACTGGGCGTCGGTGCCCGACCCCACCCCGTCGACGCGGATCGAGGGACCCCCGCTCGACGGCAGCGCGGTGCCGTACGCGGTGTAGCCGCCCGCGTTGTTGTTGGTCGTGCACGGGTCGGGGCCGCCGCTGCCCTGCGAGTCGGAGTGCACGTAGCCGAACTGCGGACCGCTGGCCAGGACGTGGACGCCGGCCGCGGTGCTGCCACCGCCCGACGTCTGCAGGGTCCCGCACCGCGTCCGTTCGGTCAACAACAGCGCGGGCACGCCCTCCGCACCCTCCTGGGGATCGACCCGCACCACGGCCCGAGCCTGGATCGTCTCTCCGTCGCGTCCGAGGACCCCGGCGAAGAAGGCCGGGTCCTTGCGTCGCAGCTCGACGCTCATGCGCTCACACGGGCTGCCGTCGACGACCCCCTGGCTCCCGACGAACTCGGTCCGCGTGATCCCCGAGTCCGGAACCGGCCACGACACGGTCAGCACGTAGGGACTTGCGTTCACCGAGGTCGCGGTGATGGGCGTCGTCGTGTCCGTGCAGGTCGCCGACGAGGCGGGGAAGCCCGAGCACGGCAGGCTGGCACCGGTCGGCCAATCGTTGATGTTGGTGGCGACCGAGTTCAGGGCGGCCTCGCACGCGGCCCGCGGGTTCGGGGCGTAGGAGGCGCTGCCGTTGCCGGCGAGGTACCAGCCGGCGGCCAGGGCCGACAGGTCGGCATCCGACTGTGCCTCGCGGCGCGTCTCGCGCGCCATGCCCAGGTCGACGACCAGGGCGGCGATGACGATCAGGGCGACGAGCACGAGCGCGAAGATGACAAGGATCGCACCCCGCTCCCGTTCCCGTTGCCCGGCTGCACCGAGACGCCGGGGGCGGGTCACGAGGACGCCTCCGACTTGGCCGTGGCCTCGGCGGTGAGGTCGAGGTCACGGGTGAAGAAGAGGGTCTCGAACTGGCTCGGCCGAGAAAGGGTCGCCTGGACCCGCAGCCCGACGTCGGTGCTCGACGTCGGGTAGGTCTGGCCGGCGATGCACGGTGCACCGCCGTTGTTGTCGTAGGTCCAGCCCGTCGACGTCCGGGTCGCCTTGGCCACGTGGCTGTTGCTGTAGACGGTGCCGGGGCTGTTGCGGACCAGGGAGATGCAGGCGACGGCGCCCTCCTCCTCGAGGTCCGAACCGGCCCGCTCGATCATCACGTCGACGACGTTGCGGCCCCAGGTCTGCCCGTTGGTGAAGGTCTGGGAGGGAGCGACGATGGCGCCGTAGCGGGCGCCTTCGCGGGCGCCGTGGGTGAGCTGCAGCTTCTGGTTCCACGCCAGGCCGGCGCTGACCATCCCGAGGACGAGCGCGAACAGGATGGGGAAGACCAGCGCGAACTCGACGAGCGCCGCCCCGTCGTCACCCCGGTGGCGTCGAGACGCCACGCCACCGGTGGCTGGATGGTGCGTTCTGACGGAGCACATAGGCACGGCACGCTTCCCGCGTAGCTACCGATTCGACCATGTGCCCCGGTACCACCGACCGTGGACCTCCCGCCATGATACGTCGCTGTGCTCGTCCGTCCAGGGCGGGTCTCGACGCTGGGCCGCTCTATCCAGGCCCGGCGCCCTGCCCTCCCGGGAAATGCCGCAAACGGCTCACGCTCGACGGACCAACGTGAGAGCCCGCGAACGGGAGCACGGGGACCCGATCAGACGGCGAGGAGGTCGCGGGCGCCGGTGTCGCTCGAGGGGTGGCGGAGCTTCGACATGGCCCGGGCCTCGATCTGACGGATGCGCTCACGGGTGAGGTTGAAGTGCTCGCCCACCTCTTCGAGGGTGCGGGGCTCACCGCGGTCGAGCCCGAAGCGCAGCTTCAGGATCTCGCGCTCGCGCTCGTCGAGCGGGCTCAGCAGCCGGGCGATCTCCTCCGGGAGGAGCGCGGTGGCGGCCACCTCGAACGGCGACTCGGCCGAGCGGTCCTCGACCACGTCGCCGAGCTCGGCGTCGCCGTCCTCGCGCAGGGGCTCGGAGAGCGAGAGCGGCTCGGCCGCGAACCGGAGCGCCTCGGTGACCTTGTCCTCGGGCATCTCCACCTCGGCCGACAACTCGGCGAGGGTGGCCGGTCGGCCGAGCTTCAGCTCGAGCCGGGCCCGGGCCTTCTGCAGCCGGGCGAGGGTGTCGCCGGCATGGACGGGGAGCCGGATGGTGCGGCCCGTGTTGGCGATGCCCCGGGTGATGGCCTGTCGGATCCACCACGTGGCATAGGTCGAGAACTTGAAGCCCTTGCGCCAGTCGAACTTCTCGACGGCGTGCATCAGGCCGAGGTTGCCCTCCTGGATGAGGTCGAGCAGGGGAAGACCCGAGGCCTGGTACTTCTTGGCGATCGACACCACGAGGCGCAGGTTGGACTGCACGAACGTGCGCTCGGCGTCCTCGCCGGCGCGGATGGCCCTGCGCAGCTCGCGCTTGCGGGCCGGCGTCAGCCCGCTGGCCGTCTCGACCTCGGTGCGGGCGGCGATGCCCCCTTCGATCGCCTGTGCCAGCCGGACCTCGTCGTCCTTGGTGAGGAGCGGGTACTGCCCGATGTCGGTGAGGTAGAGCCGGACGAGGTCTTCCTCGTCGCGTTCGACGCGCTCTTTGGGCAACGTGCACCTCTTCGTTCGGGGTGGGGGGAGTGACGGACCCTCGTGGGTCGTCGACGCGGATGTGGCCTCGGCCGTGCCGTCGGGTTCCGGGATGGGAAAGACCAAGTGACGGGGGGGTTTCGGGCTGCTCCTACGATACCGACGTGGTCAAGAGGCCCCACCTCCTCGTCCGGCGATCGTCGCGAGGCCCGTTGCTACCATCGGCCGCACTCGCCGACGGCTGAGGCTGGAGATGCCCGACGAACCCGATCTCACCCTGGTCACGATGGTGTTCGACGCCGCCGAGCCGGCCCGCCTGGCGCCGTTGCTCGCCCGCTACGTCGTGGTCAGCCGAGGCCACGACGGCTGCCGCAACATCGACCTGGCCGCCTCCGTGACCCACCCCGGGCGCTTCGTCGTGGTGGAGAAGTGGGACTCGGCGGATGCCCAGGCCACCCACTTCGACTCCCCGGACATGGTGGAGCTGGCCGAGGCCTGCCGAGGGCTGCTCACCGGCCCCCCGCTCATCGATCTGCTCGATCCGATCTCGGCCCACGATCTCCACTGACGATCGGAGGCGCACGGCCCCCCGTGCCGGCTCAGGCGACGACGGCCCGGGCCGCCACCGAGACGGCCTGCAGGTCGTCCCACGTGGACACGTCGCCCCGCCACAACCGGTCGAAGGCCTGGTCGGCGACGTCGCTGAACCCGTGGCGGGTGCGGAACGCGTAGCGCCACCGCTGCTGCTGCGGCCGCTGGCCGAGCCGCTCGGCCCGGCCGGCGCACCACACGTCCCAGGCGGCGCGCTGCTCGAGGGACAGCGCCTCGTCGACCGCCGGCGCGCCGAACGCGGGGTCGAGCCGGTCCCCGACCTCGAGGAGGAGCCGGGTGAGCACCGCGTCGGCACCCTCCGGGTCGTACCGACGGGGCCGCCTGAGATCCTCGAGGGCGCCGCCCTCGATGTCGAGCACCACGGGATCGAGGCCCACCACCCTGGCCCTGAGGAGCGGCACCGACTCGTCGACCGCCACCTCGATGTCGAGGGTGTCGGGCAGGCCGACGGCATCGGCGATGCGCCCGACCGCCTCGGCGATGACGACGGCGTCGAACTCGACGTAGGTGAACGTCTCGGGCGTGACGTGGACCGTCGCCACGGTCAGCCGCTGACCGCGGCCTCGGCGGCCTGCTGCTGTTCGATGAACGCGTGGCGGGCCTCGGCGGAGAGCCCGGCGATCTCGTCGATCTCGGCGTCGTCGAAGCCGGCGAGCTCGCGGAAGCGTCGGGCCAAGCGGATCGGGCTGTCGTCCTCGTCGCCGCGGAACCCGCCGAGGGAGAAGAGCTTGTCGACGGTGCGCTGGAACTCGAGGGCTCGGGCCCGCCGCTCCGGGTCGTTCTCGGTGAGGCGCCGTAGCCAGTCGGAGCCCATCTTCACGTGGGTCACCTCGTCGGCGAGCATCCAGTCCTCGCAGAACTCGAGCACCGGGTCGCCGGAGACGTCGCCGAACTCGCGCATCGTGTTGAACACGTCGATGGCCAGCCCCTCGAGGGCGCGGTTCACCCCGGTGAGGCGCAGCACCGGATCGGGCGAGCAGGCCGCCTCGTACAGGAACACGGCCTCGGAGAACTCGCCGATCTCGGTGCCCATGTGGTCGCCGAGCTTCACCGAGATCTCGCAGTGGCGGGCCTCGTCCCAGCACTGGCGGGCCATGTCGAGCTTGAGCTCGAACGGCACGTCGGTCTCGTCGCCGTCCTTGCCCTGCCGGACCTCGAAGTCCCAGCAGGTGCGGCCGGCGCCCTCGAGAGCCTGGATCTCACCGGTGAAGATGCCGTGCATCAGGCCCCGGGCGCGGTCGGGAGCCTCGTGCAGCTTGGGCGTCAGCTTCTCGGGACCCTTGCGCCCGTCCGTGCGGTTGGCGATCGAGCGCGGGTCGGATGCCTGGGTGAACAGCTCGACCCGGACGAAGCGCTCGTCGCGGGCCAGGTCGCTGGCGGGGAAGGACTTCCTCATGCGGGGACCTCCTCGGTGGGCACCCCGGGGGCGCCGATGGAGCCGGGACCGGCGATGCCGCCGGCGGCGAGCAGCAGGGACTCGAGATGCGCCTGGTGGTCGGCGGCCCGCCGGACCTCGTCGGGTGTCTCGAGCAGGGACTGGATCATCATCTCGCCATCGCGCCAGTCCTCCATCTCGTCCTGCAGCGCGAACTTCAGGGAGCGGATGGTGGGGGCGTCGGTGATCGGTGACGTGTTGTTCAGGTGGTACGTGTAGGCGGCGATCTTGTGGGGGATCAGGACCCGGTAGACGCCGACGAGCTTCTCGATGGTGAGCTCGGGCGCTTCGGGCTCGGTCATGGCGTCGACGAAGGCGACCAGCTCCTCGTTGGGGGGAAGCGTGAGCCGGTCGGGGTTCATCTCCCGCAGCTCGGGCAGGCGCTTGTGCCACAGCTCGGCGTGCCAGGCGTGGTGGTAGCAGTGCGTGCCGAGCCGGAGCTTCACGTCCAGCTCGGGCACCGTGGCCACCCACCCCCCCAGGGCCTCGAACAGGCGCATCTCGATCCACTTGTAGTGACCGATCCGGGCCGCCGACTCCTCGACGGTGAACACGCCCGGCAGCTCGCGGCGATCCCACGGCGCGAACGCCGGTCTGGGCTTCGACGGATCGGCCATGCATCCCCCCATGGATCGTGCTGGTCGCCCGCAGATGCTAGCTCCACCACGCCCGGCGGGGTCGGGTCGCGGGATCGAGCCCGTCCGCGTCCGGTCCCGATCAGCCCCGGTACTTGTTCGTGATGGGGAGGCGCCGGTCCTTTCCGAACGCCTTGGTGGTCACCCGCACCCCCGGCGGCGCCTGCCGCCGCTTGTACTCGGCCAGGTCGACCATCCGCACGATGCGGCGCACCAGCTCGGGATCGTGCCCCGCTTCGATGAGCTCGCCCGCCGTGCGGTCGTGCTCGACGTAGGCGGTGAGGATCGGGTCGAGCACCTCGTAGGGAGGGAGGCTGTCGGTGTCGAGCTGATCGGCCCGAAGCTCGGCCGACGGCGGCTTCGTGATGACCGAGTCGGGGATGACCTCCCGGCCGGCGCGGGCGTTCAGATCACGGCACAGCTCGAACACGACGGTCTTCGGGACGTCCTTGATCACCGCGAAGCCGCCGGCCATGTCGCCGTAGAGGGTGGCGTAGCCCACGGCCATCTCGGACTTGTTGCCCGTGGTGAGCACCAGCCAGCCGAACTTGTTCGACAGGGCCATGAGCAGGGTGCCGCGGGTGCGCGGCTGCAGGTTCTCCTCGGCGGTGTCCTCGGCGAGCCCTACGAACGACGGGGCCAGCAGGTCGAGGAAGGCGGAGAACGCCGGCTCGATGACGATCGTGCGGTGCTCGATGCCGAGGTTGGCGGCGAGCCGCTCGGCATCGGAGACGGAGTGGCCGCTCGAGTACCGCGACGGCATGAGCACGCCGTGGACGTGGGCCGGCCCCAACGCCTCGCACGCGATGGCGGCGACGAGCGAGGAGTCGATGCCGCCCGACAGGCCGAGCACGACGTCGGTGAAGCCGTTCTTCCGGCAGTAGTCGCGCGTGCCGAGCACCAGGGCGCCGTGGATCTCGGGGAGGCGGTCGAGCGGTGTCGCCATGGCGCGCTGGAGGGTCGGGGTGCCCTCGGCTACCGGTCGGTCGGTCAGCTCGACGACGACGAGACGACCCTCGCCCCGAAGTGGCGCGGGCTCGACGTCGAGGTCGGCGACGAGCAGCTGCTGCTCGTACTGGACGCCTCGGGCGATCACCACGCCGTCGGGGTCGACCACGAGCGAGGCACCGTCGAAGACGAGCTCGTCCTGGCCGCCGACCTGGTTGACGTAGGCGATGGTGCACGACGACTCGTCGGCCCGGGCGGCGAGGGTCTGTTCGCGTGTGCGGACCTTCCCGGCGTGGTACGGCGAGGCGTTGACGTTCACCACCAGCGCGGCTCCCGACACGGCCTGCTCGAGGATCGGCCCCCCCGGTGCCCACGCGTCCTCGCACACGGAGACGCCCACGGGCACCCCGGCGATCCGGTAGAGACGCAACCGCTCGGAGCCGGGGGCGAAGTAGCGGCGCTCGTCGAACACGGCGTAGTTGGGCAACCGCCGCTTGCGGTAGACGCCCCGGACGGCGCCGTCGGCGACGACGGCCAGCGCGTTGAAGAGGGTGTCGCCATCATCGCCACGATCGACGAAGCCGACGAGCCCGACCGTCCGCCGGGCGTGGGCCGCGACCTCGGCCAGGGCCTCGAGGTTGTCGTCGACGAAGGCCGGCTTGAGCAGCAGGTCCTCCGGGGGGTAACCGGTCACCGCCAGCTCGGGGAAGGCGACCAGGTCGGCCCCGGCTGCCTCCGCCTCGTCGAGCGACCGGCAGATGCGGGCCGTGTTGCCGTCCAGGTCGCCCACCGTGGTGTCGATCTGGGCGAGGGCGATGCGGAGGCGCACGGCGGCAGCCTAGGCACGGCCGACCCCGTCCCCCCTAGCCTCGGCGTCCGTGCCCGACGCCCACCGCCCACCGCCTGCGGGGCCGGACGTGCCGGTCGACGCCACGAGCCTCGACGACGCCGTCGACCGGTCGGCATCGCCCGCCTGGGTCCGCGCCGCCGTCGAGCGGCTCGTCGAGGGGCGCCCCGAGCTCGCCGACGAGCTGGCCGACGACCGGTCGCTGCGCGCCCCGCTGCTCGCCGTCGTCGCCGCGAGCCGCTCGCTCACCCGTCTGCTCGAGCAGGACGACGACGCCCTCGACGTCCTCCGCCACCTCGAGCACCCCGTGCCCGTGGACGGACGCTCCGGGGACGATCTCGTCCGGGCGAAGCACCGCGAGCTGCTGCGCATCGCCGCCCGCGACCTCACCGGTCACGACCGCCTGGAGGAGACCGGCCGCGCCCTCGCCACCCTCGCCGGGGCCGTGCTCGAAGGCGCGTGCCGCATCGCCGGCGACCCGGGGTTGGCCGTGATCGGGATGGGGAAGCTCGGCGGCAGCGAGCTCAACTACTCGAGCGACATCGACGTGCTGTTCGTCGGGGACGGCCACCACGGCACCCTGGAGAACGCCGCCCGCGAGGTCATGGCCATCGCCCGTCGGTGCTTCCGGGTCGACGCCAACCTGCGGCCCGAGGGGCGGGACGGCCCGCTCGTGCGCACCGTCGAGTCGTACCGCGCCTACTGGTCGCGGTGGGCCGAGCCGTGGGAGTTCCAGGCCCTCCTCAAGGCGGTGCCGGTCGCCGGCGACCCCGCCGTCGGCGGCCCGTGGGCCGAGGCGGCCGCCGAGGCGCTGTGGGCGCGTCGCATGACCGCCGACGACCTGCGCTCGCTGCGCACCATGAAGGCCCGGGCCGAAGAGGAGGTGGCGCGCCGGGGGCTGGCCCAACGGGAGCTCAAGCGGGCGCCCGGTGGGATCCGCGACATCGAGTTCACCGTGCAGCTCCTCCAGCTCGTCCACGGGCACGGCGACGTGGACCTGCGCTCGCCCACCACCCTCACCGCCCTGCGGGAGCTGGCCGGCGCCGGGTACGTCGACCTCGACGACGCCTCCGTCCTCGCCGACGCGTACCGCATGCTGCGGGCCGTCGAGCACCGCCTGCAGCTGGTCGACGACCAGCAGGTGCACACCCTGCCCGCTGACGACGAGGGCCTCGACCGGTTGTCCCGCGTGCTCGGCTACCGCGACGAGCCCGACGGCACTGCGGCCGAGCAGCTCGACCGCGACCTCCGCGCCCGCCAGCTGGCCGTCCGGTCGATCCACGAGCGGGTGTACTTCCGACCGCTGCTCGAAGCCTTCACCGAGGTCGAGGGGGCGATCAGCCCGGAAGCCGCCGTCGAGCGGCTCACCGCGTTCGGGTTCACCGACGCCAAGCGCACCCAGGCCGCCGTGCGGGAGCTGACCCGGGGCCTGAACCGCACCAGCCGGCTCATGCAGCAGGTGCTCCCGCTGCTGCTCGACTGGCTGTCGTCGGCGCCCGACCCGGACCTGGGCCTGCTCGTGTTGCGCAACCTGCTGGCCGACGGGTCCCAACGCAGCCGCCAGCTCGTCGAGGCGTTCCGCGACTCCCCCGAGGCCGCCCGCCGCCTGTGCGCCATCGCCGGGACGAGTTGGATGCTCGGCGAGGCCGCCATGCACAACCCCGACCTGGTCGCCCGCCTGTCGTCGGCCGAGCGTCTCGGGATCCGACCCCGTCCCGAGCTCGTGGCCAGCGCGGGCGTCGCGGTCGCCTGGCGACCCGAGCTGGCCGATCGCCAGGAGGGCCTGCGGCGGTGGAAGGAGCGCCACCTCTTCGGCATCGCCGCCCGGGACGTCCTCGGGCTGGCCGACGTCGACGTGGTCGGCGAGAACCTCACGCTGCTCGCCGAGGCCACCCTCGAAGCAGCCCTGGCCGCCCTCGTGCCGTCCCTGCCGTTCGCGGTGATCGGCCTCGGCCGGTTCGGTGGCGGAGAGCTGTCCTACGGCAGCGACCTCGACCTCCTGTACGTCTACGAGGGACACGGCGCGTCGACCGTCGAGGAGGCCAACCGCCTCGCCACCCGGCTCAACCGGTTCGTCGGCGGGGGCACCCCCGCGGAGCGGATCTACGAGGTCGACCTGGACCTCCGTCCCGAGGGACGACAGGGCCCGCTGGCCCGCAGCCTCGACGCCTACCGGGCCTACTGGGCCTCGTACGCGCAGACGTGGGAGCGACAGGCGATGACCCGCGCCCGGGTCGTCGCCGGCGACCACGAGCTGGGCGCGCGGCTGCTCGACGAGATCGACCCCTGCGTGTGGGGTGACGGGCTGCGCCCCGAGGAGGTGCTCGCCATCCGCCGCATGAAGGCGCGTGTCGAGCGCGAGCGCATCCCCGTCGGCGAGGACCCCGCGTTCCACCTGAAGCTCGGGAAGGGCTCGCTGTCGGACGTGGAGTTCACCACGCAGATGCTGCAGCTGCAGCACGGGGTCCGAGCCGAGGGAACGGTGGCCGCGCTGCGGGCCCTCGTCGCCACCGACGTGCTGGCCGACGACGACGCCGAGCAGCTCGCCGAGGCCTACCGGTTCTGCGAGCGGGTTCGGAACCGGTGGTACCTGGTGAACAGCGGACCGGGGGACTCGCTGCCGACCCAGCCCGAGCCGCTGCTGTGGCTCGCCCGCTCGCTCGACACCACACCGGGACGGTTGCGCGACCACTACCGCCGCGTCACCCGTCGGGCCCGCCGGGTCGTCGAACGGGTCTTCTACGGCCGCACCTGAGCCGGACGCGTGCCACCCTGGGATCGTGACCGGGCATGGGAAGGGCGGGGCGCGATCCCGTCCGGCGTGGGTCGAGGAGCTCGACGGGTCGGCCCTCGGCGTCGGCGGGCCCGAGGCGCTGGTGTCGCTCCGGCCGGATTCGTTCCGGACGGGCGGGCCCCGCGGTGGAGGGACGGACCTCGTCGCCACCGTCGACGGGAGTCCGGCCGAGGCGCTCGCCGTGCTGCTCGGCGGGCTCGCGCAGACCGCGTCGCTCACCCTCGTCGGCCGTCTCCTGGCCCGCACCGAGCTGCTCACCGCCCTCGACGCCCGGCGGGCGGTGGACGAGGTCCACGCCGCCGACGCCGCCCTCGCGACCACACCGGTCACCGCTCCCCTGTTCGTCACCGGCACCGGACGCTCGGGCACCTCGATCCTGCACGAGCTCCTGGCCGCCGACCCGGCCAACCGACCCCTCCTCACCTACGAGGCGCTCCGGCCCCGGCTCCCGGGCGGCGACCCGTCGGCACGGGTCGCCGCCGCCGGGCACCAGATGGGTGTCTGGGACGAGATCGCCCCCGAGTACCGCACCATGCACGAGAACGGGGCGACGGTCCCCCAGGAGTGCACCTACCTGTTCGCCCAGGCGTTCGTGGGCGACGCCTGGACCGGGCAGTACCACCTGCCCGAGCTGGGTCGATGGCAGGCCGAACACGGCCTTGCCGACGGCTACCAGTGGCACCGACGGGCGCTGCAGGTGCTGCAGGGCCATGCCGGCGTCCGCTGGGCCCTCAAGGCGCCGATGCACCTGCCCGCGCTCCCCGCGCTGTTCGCCGAGTACCCCGACGCCGTCGTGGTGATCACCCACCGGGACCCCCACCGCGTGCTCGGATCGCTGGTCAGCCTGATGGCCACGCTGCGGTGGATGCGCAGCGACCACGTCGACGTCGAGCGGCTGGCCCGCTCGGTCGTGCGGGGCATGGCCCACGTCCTCGACCAGGTCGACGACCTCCGCGACTCGGGCGCGATCCCCGATGGCCAGGTGGTCGACCTCCGCTACGCGGACCTGATGTCGGATCCGATCGGCGCGGTGGCCGCCGTCTACGAGCGGGCCGGGCGGACGCTGTCGGGGCCCGCCGCCGACGCCATGCGCGCCCACTTGGCCGAACGACCGAAGGGTCGGCACGGCACCCACCGGTACTCGCTGTCAGAGGTGGGCGTCGATGCCGGCGAGGTCGACGAGCGCTACGGCGCCTACGTCGAGCGCCATCGGATCCCGAGGGAGCACCCGTGACCGACCTCGAGCCGGCCGCCGCGTGGGGGCGGTTCGCCGCCCGCGTCGGCGCCCTCGGCGACCAGATCGTCCAGCCGCCGTTCCCCACCGGTGCCCGCGCCCGCGCCGAGGGCGCCCGCCACCTCAGCCGCCTCACGGTCTTCGCGCTCCAGTCGTTCCTCGAGTTCGACGATCCCGACAGCCCCGCCTTCCACCGCTACGACGACGACGTCGTGAAGTGGGGCGGGCCCAACGCCGACAACGTCTACCTGCGGGCTCGCATCCGGCCCGACGCCGTGTACCGCATCAGCGGCGACGTCAGCGGCCTCACCGAGATGATCGTCTCCGTGCACGAGGGCGACATGCAGCTCGGCCAGTACGGCGTCTACGCCGAGCAGGACCTGGCGTCGTCGGTCGTGCGCGACGGCTGGTTCGACCTGGTCCTCGGGGGCCCGCCACGCGACGGCGACTGGTTGCCGATCGACGAACGAGCCCGCTACGTGATCGTCCGCCAGTACCTGTCGGACTGGACCCGCGAGGTGCCCGCCGACGTGCGCATCGAGCGCGTCGGTGGGGAAGGCCGCGCTGCCGCCGCCCCTACTCCGACCACGGTCGCCGAAGGGCTGGAGCGAGCCGCGACGTGGATCGAGCGCAGCCTCGGGTACTGGCGCGACTACATGGAGGCCGTCGCCGGTCGCCAGGGCCCCAACATGGTGTCCAAGCCCCGGCCGGCACCGGGCGGCGCGACCGACATCCTCTACGGCGGCGGCATCTACGAGCTCGGCCCGCACGAGGCCCTGCTCATCGACGTGGCCGCGCCCGACGCCCGCTACTGGTCGATCCAGCTCTACTCGATGGGCTGGTTCGAGTCGCTCGACATCGCCAACCGCCAGACGAGCCTCAACGGCCACCAGATCCACGTCGACCCCGACGGCCGCGCCCGCGTCGTGGTCGCCGCCCGGGATCCGGGGGTCCCGAACTGGCTCGACGCCGAAGGACACCCCCGCGGCATGGTCACCTACCGGTGGGTGTGGTCGACGACGGCACCGGAACCTCACGCCGTCGTCGTTCCGATCGACGAGCTGCGCTCCCGGCTGCCCGACGACCATCCCTTCATCGACGGAGCCGGTCGACGAGCGGCCATCGCGACGCGCCAGGCCCACCTCGCTCGGCGCTTCCGTCGCTGAGCCGGCTCAGGGACGGGAGCCGGCGCTCCACGGCAGGCGTGCGAGCACCGACCGGATCCGGGCGGGGTCGACCTTGGGCCTTCGGTCGGCGGTGAGGAGGCCATTGACCTCCTGTTCGACATCGGTGAGCTGCGTCCAACACCACCCGCGCATCTCGGGCACCGCCTCGGTGGCGGCGAGCAACCGCTCGAACCGCGCGAGGAGGTCATCGGCGTCGGCGGCCGCCGCGTAGTCGAACCGGTCGGGCACGACGCCACCGACGTCGAGGCCGACGCCGCCCAGCTCCGACAGCACCAGAGGACCCGCCTCCCCCTTCGGTGGCGTGCAGCCGTCGGCCCAGACGGCCACGTCGGGGATCATCTCGGCCAGGACCTCCCGGTCGACCGAGGACACGTCGTCCACCTGGGCGAAGGCCAGCCACCGGGTGAGGTCGAACTCGACCTCACCCCCGAGGTCGAGCGGGGCACGCCACCATCCCCGGCCCTCGATGCCGGTCCAGCGGTCGGCGAGCGACGCCGGGTCCTGGTCGTAGTCGTGCACGTCGACGACATCGGTGTCGACGTGGCCCCAGCCCGAGTTGTCCACGACCGGGCGCCTCGGGTCGAGCGCCCGGGTCTCGGCCACGACCCGACGCACCGTCGCCTGGTGCCCGGTGCGGCGGTGCACACCTTGGACCCCCCACGACTCGTTGAACGGCACCCAGGCGACGACCGACGGATGGCTCCGGTCGCGGACGATCGCCTCGGCCCACTCCGCCGACGCGTCCTCGGCGAGTCGCCCCTCGATGCGGGCGATGCCGAAGGGCGAGGGCAGCTCCTCCCACACCAGCACCCCGAGCCGGTCGGCGTGCCACAGGAACCGCGGGTCCTCGATCTTCTGGTGCTTGCGCACGCCGTCGAACCCCGCGTCCTTCACGAAGCGCAGGTCGGTGACGATGGCCTCGTCCGACGGCGGGGTCAGCAGCGACTCGGGCCAGTAGCCCTGGTCGAGCAGCAGTCGCTGGCGGAGCGGGACCCCGTTGAGCATCCATTCGTCGCCCACCACGACGACCGTCCGGAAACCGACGTGGCCGTGCACGGTGTCGCGCACCTCGCCCTCGGGTCCGAGCAGCTCGGCGCGCAGCTCGTAGAGCGTCGGCGTCGACGGCGACCACGGCCCCACGCCCCCCACCCGGCCGTCGAGGGGAGCCTTCCCCTCCAGCACGACCGGTCGTCCCTCGACCTCCACGACCAGACGGAGCCCGGCAGGAGGCTCACCCCCGACCTCGGCGGTGGCGGTCATCGAGCCGTCGGCCTCGGCGACCACGTGCAGCTCGTGGATCCACGAGCGCCCCGTCACCTCGACCCAGACCGACTGCCAGATCCCGCTCGTCGGGGTGTAGTGGACCATGAACGGGAACGTCGCCGTCTGCTTGCCCCTCAGCTGGTCGCTGCGCATCTCGTCGATGGCCCGCACGACCAGCTCGTGCTCGTCGCCCTCGGCCAGCGCGTCGGTGACGTCGACGGTGAACGGCGTGTGCCCACCTCGGTGGGAGCCCACCCGGGCCCCGTCGACCCACACGGTCGCCTCGAAGTCGACCGCGCCGAAGTGCACGAGCACCCGCTCGGCGTCGGACCGAGGGGGTGGGGCGAAGGTGCGGCGGTACCAGACCACCTCGTGCGCCTCGGTGGAGCCGATCCCGCTGGCGGCGCACTGGAAGGCGAAGGGGACGACGATGCGGTGGTCGTAGGGCACGTCGCGGGGGGCGACATCGGCCAGCGCGAGGCCTCCCAGGGCGGCGTCCCAGGTGCCGTTCAACGACGCCCACCGACGGCGGCGCCGATCGGGCCGGGGGTGCTCCCCTCGTGGCACCTCGGTCATGGTCCGCCCCCCCGGCTCGTGTCGACGCATCCTCGCGCCGACACGAGCCCGGGTGGGCGTCATCTCGTCAGGGTCGGTGGGGCGTCTCGGTCAGTGGGCGAACTGCACCCGGGGGAGGATGCGGCCGAGCCAGGCCGGCAGCCACCAGTTGCGCTCGCCCAGCAGTCCCATCACCGACGGCACGAGCATCATCCGGACGACGGTGGCGTCGAGCGCGACGGCGACGGCGAGGGTGACGCCGAGCTCGGTCGGCGGGATCGGGCCGGTGATGCCGAAGGCGACGAAGACCACGATCATGATGAGCGCGGCGTTGGTGATCGGCCGCCCGGTGCGGGCGATGCCCTCTCGGATGGCCGTCCTCGTGTCGCCCGTCGCCTCGTACCGCTCGCGGATCGCGGCCAGCAGGAACAGCTGGTAGTCCATCGAGAGCCCGAAGAGCAGGGCGAAGAAGAACAGCGGCGCCCAGGCGTCGACGAAGCCCTGGTGCTCGATGCCGATGAGTCCGGCGCCGATCCCGTGCTGGAACACGATCGTGGCGAAGCCGAAGCTGGCGGCCACGCTGAGCAGGTTCAGGACGATCGAGGACACGGCGATGGCGACGCTCCTGAACACGACGAGCAGCAGCACGAAGGCGACGAGCATGATGAGCCCGATGGCGAGGGGCGCCTTGCCGAGGAGCGCGGCGGTGAGGTCGTGGTTCTGGGCCGCGGGCCCGCCGACCAGCGCCTCCGGCACTGCCTCTCCGATGCCGTCGCGAAGCCGACCCACCATGTCCGAGGTCGCCTGCTCGTCGACGGCGGTGCCGGGGGTGACCCGGACGACGGTCCGCCCGGTCGCGGCCGGCTCGGCCACGACGCGGGCGTCGACGACGTTGGGGTCGGCGGCGGCCAGGCCGACCACGGTCGGCGCCTGCTCGACGGGCACGGTGACGAACAGCGGCGCCGCCGCTCCCGGCCCGAACGCCTCGACCAGCAGCTCGTAGCCGTCCCGGCTCGACCGTCCCTCGTCCACCACTCGGGCGCCGGGCATGCCGAGGCGCATGCCGATGGCGGGGGCGGCGAGCAGGAGCAGGAGGGCGAGACCACCGGCCAGCGTCCGCCCGGGGTGGCGGAGGGCCAACCCGGTCCAGCGGGCCCAGCGACCCTCTGCGGCCCGGTCCGGGTCCTTCTCCTTCGAGACCAGCACCCGGTCGCCCATGGCGACCAGCACGGCGGGGAGGAGGGTCAGGGCGGCGAGGGCCACGGCGACGACGGCGAGGATCATGCCGAGTGCCATCGAGCGGAAGACCATCACCGGCACGACGAACACGGCGGCGAGGGAGAGCACCACGGTGAGCGCCGACAAGAAGACGGCCTTGCCGGCGGTCGTGAGGGTGTTGGCGATGGCGTCCTCGGGCCCGTAGCCGTCCTCGCGCTCCTCGCGGTAGCGGGAGACGATGAACAGGCTGTAGTCGATGCCGACGGCGAGGCCGATCATCATCGAGAAGTTCATCGACCAGACCGACAGCGGGGTGGTGTCGCCCAGGAGGTGGAGGGCGGCGAAGCCGACGGCGATGCCGGCGAGGGCGAGCACGAGGGGCAACCCGGCGGCCATGGCGGAGCCGAACGCCACCAGCAGCAGGAGCACGGTCGGGATGCCCGACAGCAGCTCGGCGCGATGCAGGGCCTCCTCGTTGGTCTGGTTGAAGTCGCTCCACACCGGCCATTCCCCGGTGACCTCGGCCCGGGCTCCCTCGGGCAGCGTGAGGTCCCCGACGTGGTCGATCAGCGCACCCGCGGACTCGGGCAGGTCGGCGTCCTCCTGGGCCTCGAGGGCCACGGGGATGAGGACGGTGCGCCCGTCGGGGGCGATCAGGCCGGCCTCGGCGGGCTGGGTCCGGGGGTCGACGACGGCGACCGCGCCCGGGGCGCCGTCGAGGTCGGCGACGAGGGCGTCGACGCCGGTGCCATCGACGGCGACGGACTCGGGTTGGCGGTAGACGACGACGGCCGCTTCGGCGCCGAGCCGGGCGAAATCGGTCCGGAGCTCGTCGCGGACCTGGACCGCCACCGATCCCTGGGCCTCCCAGCCGGCGCCCGACAGCGCGCCCGACAGGGTGAGCGCCAACGGGGCGGCGACCACGGTGGCGACCAACCACACGATCATCACCCAACGCCGGCGACGGGCCGAGAAGCGAGCCAGGCGGGCGAACCACGGCTCACCGCCGCGGACCGCCGGCGTGGGCTCGGACATGTCGGGCGGTGTGTCGGTCGTCGCGGACAAGGCGGCCTCCTGGACTCGGTGCACGGTACCCCCTGGGGTATCGCCATACTACCCATGGGGGTATCAAGCGCCAACCGGCCCGAGGCCCGCCTAGAGACCGCTGAGCCCGTCCCCCAGGATCTTGGCCCCGAGGAGCAGGAGCACGATCATCATGATGGTGGCGTTGTTGTCGACCATGAACCGCCTGATGCTCGCGAGCGGGGCCTCGGCCCGGGCGCCGGCCACCAGGTGAGCCAGGACCGAGCCGACCACGGTCATCGAGCCGATGGCCACGAAGACCAGGACGGCGAGCGCCGTGTCGGTCCGGTCGAGATCCGCTTGGGCGATGGAGGCGGACGCGGCGAGGGTGAGCGCCAGGTTCTTCGGGTTGGCCGCCGAGAGGAAGGCACCGAGCGCGGCCGCTCGCGCTGGCGTCACCGTGTCCATCGACGCCATCCAGCGCGGCATGGGGGCGGCCTCGCCCGGCTCGGGCCGCTTCGTCCATTGCCGGGCGGCCATGACGAGCAGCAACACGCCGACCGCGACCTTGCCCCACTCGATCCCCGTCGACAGAGCACCGTCGGTGTCGCTCCCGCCGAGCAGGACGACGACCGCGATCGAGACGATCGTGAGGCCGGCGATCCAGCCGAACGCGAAGGCCGGGCCCGTGGCACGCGCCCGAGGGGTCCCCAGCACGACGATGACGGCGATGACCGGGATCGGGCTCAGCGCGACCGCGATCGCCGCCGGCAGCAGACCGCCGATGGCCTGGCTCAGCATCGGCGCAGCCTCCCACCCCGGCGAACCGGGCGCGGCGGGTCAACGCAGGTGGCGCGTCACCCGGTCGACGGCGAGGAGGTGGAGGGCAGCAGCGCCGAGGGTCGCGGCGTGCCACACCTCGTGGTAGCCGAACACCTCGGGCGCGGGGTCGGGGGCCTTCTTCGCCAGCACGACCGACCCCGCCGTGTAGGCCACGCCCCCTGCGGCGACGAGGGCCACCGGCGCGGGACCGGCGACCTGCCAGGTCGTCGGGATGAGGGCGACCCCCGCCCAGCCCATGGCCAGGTAGGGCCAGTTGGGTGAGTCCGCCCCGAGGATCGCCTTCGTGAGCGCGCCGACGGCGGCCGTCGCCCACACCCCGGCGATGGCCGCGCCCCGCGCCCGCCGACTCGGCAGGGTGAGGCACATCGGGGTGACGGTGCCGGCGATGCCGGCGTAGATGGCGACGTGGTCGGCCCGCTGCCAGGCGGGGCGCCTGGGGTGGTCGAGGGGGAGCGCGTGGTAGGCCGCCGACACGGCCCAGGTGGTCGTGAGGCCCGCCACTGCGGCGGCCGCCGCCGCCCGCGGCGCACCGGGTCGGGCCCTGGCGCTGAGCAGCCCGGCCAGGACGGGCGCGGCGGCCACGGCGGCGATGTGGAGCCTCCCCCGCCAACGGGGCTTCACCAGCGCGACCAGGAGCGGTTCGGGTTCTGGCATCGACGAGTCATCATGACATCCCGTCCGTCGCCGTCGAGGGGCCTTCGCCCGGTCTCCTGTCACGTTCGGGGCATGATCCTGGCGTGGCGTCGGTGCCGGTCCCCACCCTCCTGGCCCGCGAGGTCGGACGAGCCGTCCGCGACCGGTTCGTCCGGCGGGCTGCGCTCCCGGCGCACATCGACGACCTCGACGCCGCGACCCTCTCGGGGATCATCGGTCAGGAGGTGCGCGCCGTGCGGGTGCTCGACGGCACCTCGGGCACCACCGATCGGCGCATCGTCGCCCTCGAGGGGGAAGGCCCAGCATCCGCCTTCGTGAAGATGGCCCCCAGGGCGCCGATGGCCCGGTTCTTCGGCAACCTCGTCGGCCTCGGACCGAACGAGCTCGGCTTCTACCGCGAGCTGCGCGGCGACCTGGCGATCGAGGCGCCGGCCGTCCACGGGTCGGCGTTCGACCCCCGCACGGGCCGATACCTCCTCGTGCTGGAGGACCTGGCGGCGCGGGGCGTTCGGTTCACGGGCGTCGCCGAGCCGTTGACCGTGGGCGAGCTGCGAGCCGTGCTCGACACCCTGGCCGCCCTGCACGCGCCGCTGTGGGACAGCGACCGGCTCACCGAACCGAACGGTGACCTGGCGTGGATCCCACGCCTTCGGGACGACCCCTTCCTCGGGCTCGTGACGCGCGTGATCCGTTCCAGGGGCCGGAAGCTGCAGGGTCGCCGACCCGATCTCGTCCCGCCCGCCGCGCCGGCGATCCTCTCCGGGTACCCGACGATCGCCCGGGAGCTCGACCGTGGTCCGACGACGGTGCTCCACGGCGATCCGCACCCGGGCAACGCCTACCTGCGGGACGGCCGAGCCGGTCTGTTCGACTGGCAGGTGGTGCGGCGGGGCAACGCCCTTCGCGACGTCACCTACGCCGTGGTCCTCGGCCTCGACCCAGAGACCCGGCGCGCCCACGAGCACAGCCTCCTCGACCACTACCGCTCCCGTCTCGTCGCCCACGGCGGGCCGTCGCTGGAGCGCGACGACGTGGTCGTCGACCATCGCGCCATGAGCGCCTACCCGTACGTGGCGGCCGGCTTCACGGTCGCACTGGGTGGGCTGCAGCGCGACGACGTCGCCATCGCAGGGCTTGCCCGCGCCGCGGTCGCCGTCGACGACCTCGACCCGCTCGACGCGATCGCCGTGCGCCGGGACCGGGAGATCCGCCGGCCCCAGCCGCCGCGGGCTCAGATGTCGTAGTAGAGGTAGAACTCGTACGGGTGGGGACGGAGTCGCATGGCGTCCACCTCGTTCAGGCGCTTGTACGAGATCCAGGCGTCGATGAGGTCGTCGGTGAACACGCCGCCGGCCTTCAGGAAGTCCTGGTCGGCCTCGAGGGCGTCGAGGGCGTCCTCGAGCGAGCCCGGAACCTGCGGCACCTTGGCCAGCTCCTCCGGTGGGAGGTCGTAGAGGTCCTTGTCGACCGGGGTCGGCGGCTCGATGCGGTTCTGGATGCCGTCGAGGCCGGCCATGAGCATCGCCGAGAAGGCGAGGTACGGGTTGCACGACGGGTCGGGCACCCGGAACTCGAGCCGCTTGGCCTTGGGGCTCTGCGAGTAGAGGGGGATCCGAACCGACGCCGACCGGTTCCGTTGCGAGTACACGAGGTTGACCGGTGCCTCGTAGCCCGGCACGAGGCGCTTGAAGCTGTTGGTGGTCGGGTTCGAGAACGCGATCACGGCCGGCGCGTGCTGGAGCAGGCCGCCGATGTACCAACGGGCCAGGTCGGAGAGCCCGGCGTAGCCGGCCTCGTCGTAGAAGAGCGGCTCGCCACCCTTCCAGAGCGACTGGTGGGTGTGCATGCCGGAGCCGTTGTCCTGGAACACGGGCTTGGGCATGAACGTGACCGTCTTGTCGTGGGCCCACGCCACGTTCTTGATCACGTACTTGAACAGCATGAGCTGGTCGGCCTGCCGCAGGAGCGAGTCGAATCGGATGTCGATCTCGGCCTGGCCGGCGGTGCCGACCTCGTGGTGCTGCACCTCGACGGGGATCCCGAGGTCCTGCAGCGTGAGGGTCATCTCCGAACGGAGGTCCTGGTACTGGTCCATGGGCGGGACCGGGAAGTAGCCCTCCTTGTAGCGGGGCTTGTAGCCGAGGTTGGGCCCTTCGTCGCGGCCGGTGTTCCACGACGCCTCGATGGAGTCGACCTGGTAGAAGCCGGAGTTCTGCGTCTGGCTGAAGCGGACGTCGTCGAAGATGAAGAACTCGGCCTCGGGGCCGACGTAGCAGGTGTCGGCGATCCCCGTGGACCGCAGGTACTCCTCGGCCTTCTTGGCCACGTAGCGCGGGTCGCGGGAGTAGCTCTCGTGGGTGATCGGATCGTGCACCCAGCAGTTGAGGTTCAGCGTCTTGTGGGGGCGGAACGGATCGATCACCGCGGTGTCGGGATCCGGCTTCAGGATCATGTCCGATTCCTGGATCTCCTGGAACCCGCGGATCGACGACCCGTCGAAGCCGTAGCCCTCGTCGAACACGTCCTCGGTGAGCTGGGAGACCGGCACCGAGAAGTGCTGCATCAGGCCGGGTAGGTCACAGAAGCGCAGGTCGACGATCTGCACGCCCTGCTCGGCGGCGTAGGCGACGACTTCGGCGGCGGTCCGTTCCTTCACTGGTTCCTCCTCGGAGAGCCCGGAGCCGGCGGGGTGCGTTCCGTGGGACGCCCGGCTCGGCGTGGCGACAGTAGCGCCCCCTCCCGGGGCCCGTTCCCGGGCCCGGGGAGGGGTGCCGCCGGTTCCCGGATCAGTCGGCGAGCGCCGAGCAGCAGGTGTCGACGATGAGCCTCGTCACGGTGTACGGGTCCATGTTCGAGTTCGGCCGGCGGTCCTCGATGTAGCCCTTCTGGTCGATCTCGACCTGCCACGGGATGCGCACCGACGCACCGCGGTTCGACACGCCGTAGCTGAACTCGGTCCACGGGGCGGTCTCGTGCAGGCCGGTGAGTCGACGCTCGACGCCGGCGCCGTAGTTCGTGATGTGCTCCTCGGCGTTCTTCCCGAGGGCCTCGCAGGCGGTGATGATGGCGTCGTAGTCCTCACGCATCGCCTGGGTCGAGAAGTTGGTGTGGGCGCCGGCACCGTTCCAGTCGCCGGGGATGGGCTTGGGGTCGATGGTGACGGCCACGTCGAAGTCCTCGGCCACGCGGTAGAGCAGCCACCGGGCCATGTAGATCTCGTCGGCGATCAGGGGCGGGGCGACGGGGCCGATCTGGAACTCCCACTGGCCCATCATCACCTCGGCGTTGGTGCCCGAGATGTTGATGCCGGCATCCATGCAGGCCGTGGTGTGGGCCTCGACGATGTCGCGACCCCAGATCTCGTCGGCGCCGACGCCGCAGTAGTACGGGCCCTGCGGGCCGGGGTAGCCACCCTTCGGCCAGCCGAGCGGGTAGCCGCCCTGCAGGAACGTGTACTCCTGCTCGATGCCGAACAGCGGCTTCTGGTCGGCGTACTTCTCGGCGACCTCGGCGCACGCCGCCCGCGTGTTGGTCGGGTGCGGCGTCATGTCGGTGAGCAGCACCTCGTTGAGCACGAGCTTGTCGTTCCCGCCTCGGATCGGGTCGGGGCAGACGTAGACGGGGTTCAGCACGCAGTCCGACGCGCTCCCCGGTGCCTGGTTGGTGCTCGACCCGTCGAAGCCCCAGATGCCCGGGTCCTCGTCGTCGGCGATGATCTTCGTCTTGGAGCGCAGGAGCGGGGTCGGCTCCGTGCCGTCGATCCAGATGTACTCAGCCCTGTAGCTCACCGTTTCTCCCGATCTCCGCGGTCGCCCGCGAGGGTGGTTGGGTCCTTCCTCCGGGGATGTCCGAGACGAGCCCGGAGCCGGAGACGCGGGCAGGTTGCCAAGGTGCTGTTTCCCGGCCGTTGCCCTTCTATGAACGCTATGTGAACGAGGGAAGGGGCTGGTGGGAGGGGGTGGATCCCGTGGGAAGATGCCGCCCATGGAACGCCAGCAGGACTACGTGCTGCGGACGGTCGAGGAGCGGGGCGTACGACTCATCCGCCTGTGGTTCACCGACGTCCTCGGCCAGCTGAAGTCGGTCGCCATCTCCCCCGCCGAGCTCGAGAACGCCTTCGAGGAGGGCATGCACTTCGACGGCTCGGCGATCGACGGGTTCAGCCGCGTGCAGGAGAGCGACGTGCTCGCCCGCCCCGAGCCCAACACCTTCGAGCTGCTGCCGTGGGGTGACCGCGACGACGTGTCGGCCCGGATGTTCTGCGACATCCTCAACCACGACGGCTCGCCGTTCGAGGGCGACCCGAGGCAGGTGCTCAAGCGCAACCTCGACCGCGCCCACGAGCGCGGCTTCTCGTTCATGGTCGCCCCCGAGATGGAGTTCTTCTACTTCGCCGACGGTGACCCGAGTCGCCCCCTCGAGCCGCTCGACTCCGGCTCCTACTTCGATCTCACCACCGCCGACGTGGCGAGCGATCTCCGCAAGCGCACCATCCAGGTGCTCGAGGCGATGGGCATCCCGGTCGAGTACTCGTTCCACGAGGACGCTCCGAGCCAGCACGAGATCGACCTCCGCTACACCGATGCGCTGTCGATGGCCGACAACGTCATGACCTTCCGGCTGGTCGTCCGCGAGATCGCGCTCGAGCAGGGGGCCTACGCCACGTTCATGCCCAAGCCGCTGGCCGGCGTGCAGGGATCGGGCATGCACACCCACATGTCGCTGTTCGAGGGAGACACCAACGCCTTCCACGAGACGGGTGACGGCTACGGGCTCTCGAAGATCGCGCGCGGCTTCATCGCCGGGCTCCTCGCCCACGCCCCGGAGATCACCGCCGTCACCAACCAAGTGGTCAACTCGTACAAGCGCCTGATCGTCGGCTACGAGGCCCCCGTGTACGTCACCTGGGCGCGCAACAACCGCTCGGCGCTCGTGCGCATCCCGGTCACCAAGCGAGGGAAGCAGTCGTCGACCCGGATCGAGTTCCGGTCGCCCGACCCGGCCTGCAACCCGTACCTCGCCTACTCGGTGATGCTGGCTGCCGGGCTGAAGGGCATCGAGGAGGGCTACGACCTCCCGCCCGAGGCGTCGGCCAACGTGTTCGAGATGACCAACGAGGAGCGCGTCGCCGAGGGCATCCGGGCCCTCCCTCAGTCGCTCTCCGACGCACTCGACGTCATGGAGGGCTCGGAGTTGGTGGCCGAGGCCCTCGGCGAGCACATCTTCGAGTGGTTCCTCCGCAACAAGCGGGCCGAGTGGATCGACTACAAGTCCCAGGTCACGCCGTTCGAGCTCGACCGGTATCTGCCGAACCTGTGAACCTGTAGCCGACATGGAGCCACTGCTGCTGTTCCCCGACCCGGCGCCGCCGGAGCTGGCCCAGGCCCTCGACCTCGGCGGCTACCCCTGGAAGTCGGCGAACGACGACGTCCTCGCCACCTCACAGGAGCCGGAGGACGGCTGGGCCGGGGCCGTGGTGTGCGCCGACCGCGACCCCGAGGCGGCGTTCGCCATGTGCCGGGCGCTGCGCAAGCGCGACCTCCCCCTCGCGCCGGTCCTGCTGCTCGTGTCCGGTGCCCAGCTCGGCGACCTCGAGCTCCGCGAGGACCTCTTCGACGACTTCTGCCTGGCGCCGTTCCACCCCCGCGAGCTCGAGGCGCGGCTCAAGCACCTCTTCTGGCGCACCGGTCGGGGCACGCGCCCCGACCTCATCGAGTACGGCGACCTCGTGCTCAACCTGGAGACCTACCAGGCGGCGATCGAGACCCGCCCCCTCGACCTCACCTACATGGAGTACGAGCTGCTGAAGTTCCTCGCGTCGCACCCGGGCAAGGTCTTCACCCGCGAGACCCTGCTGTCGCGGGTCTGGGGCTACGAGTACTACGGGGGCGCCCGCACCGTCGACGTCCACGTGCGGAGGCTGCGGGCCAAGCTCGGCGAGGAGCACGCCAACCTGATCCAGACCGTGCGGTCGGTCGGGTATCGCTTCGGCCAGAGCCGCTGGGGCCTGTAGCCGGCCGAGCGATCGCGGCGACGCCCACGGGGGGCCGGTCAGACGACCCGGACGTCCTGCGCGGCCTCACCCTTGTCGGTGTTCACCAGCTCGAACTCGACGGCCTGGCCCTCCTCGAGCGACCGGTAGCCGCTGCCGACGATGTTCTTGTAGTGGACGAACACGTCGGAACCGCTCTCCCGAGAGATGAAGCCGTAGCCCTTCTCGGCGTTGAACCACTTCACGGTGCCGGATGGCATCGGTACTCCCTTCGACTCCAACAAGTCGGAGAGGAAGGTACCCGTGCGCGTCGTTTGGTACGGGGATGGTGGTGGGTGAGCTGGCTTCCGACGCCACCGCGCGAGAGGATGGCGGCGTGAGCGTGGTCATCATCCTCCTCGTCCTGTTCGTCGTCATCCCGGTCGGCGTGCTGGTGAGCTGCGGCGCCTTGGCCGCGGTGCTCGGCTGGCTGCTCGACGACGACGCCGACCAACGCTACGAGGGCACCGAGTACGTCGAGTTGGGCGGCTGATCACCCCGCCGGCGTCGGGCTGTGGGCCCACGCCTCGATCTCGACCAACGCCACGGCCGGCAGTTCGACGACGGCCACGGTCGACCGTGCCGGACGGTGATCGCCGAACACCTCGGCATAGACCTCGTTCATGATCGAGAAGTCGCGCATGTGTCGCAGGAAGACCGTGGTCTTCACGACGTCGCCGAGGGTGGCCCCCTCCGATGCCAGCACGGCGACGAGGTTGGCGAGCGCCTGGCGCGTCTCTGCGGCGACCCCACCGGGCACGATCCTGCCGTCGACCACCCCGACCTGACCGGACACGGCGAGCAGGTCCCCCGCCCGCATCACCGGTGAGTACGGTCCGATCGGCGCGTTCATGTCGACGAGCCTCGCACACCGACGCCGGTCGGCCAGTCCTGGGGGAAGCCCTGGGCCGCCCACACCGCCGAGGCGACGGCGGCGAAGACGGCGTCCGACCCGTTCACCGGGGGGCCGTCGACGGCCTCGATCTCCACGTCGATCGGCGGGGTGTCGGCCGCCCGGAGCACGCCGAACGAGCGGATCGTGAGGTCGTGGACCTCGCCGTCGTCGTCGAGGCCCAGCCCCTCGCTCGTCACCCAGGACAACGCCATGTGGGCGGCACCGATGCAGTAGGACCGCAGCACCACCTCGTCGAGGGGATCACCGCACGACACGTGCACGGCGATCCGGCCGTCGGCCCCCACCGTCGCCTCGGCCCGGCCGCCGTCGGGCGCGTCCACCGGACCGGCCGCCCCGCGGGCGGCGGCGAGGAGCACGTGGGCCTCGGCCCACCCGGCGGCCCGGAGGGCGCTCGACGTGGGCGGGCCGGGCACGTCCAGCTCCTCGACGACCAGGTCGGGGGCGATCGACCGGATCCGCTCGGCGATGCCCTCGGTGCGAGCCACCCGCACGATCCCCCGACCCTCGGCGTCGACGCCCGCCGCGATCGGCGGACGCTTCGGACCCCGACGCACCACCTCCTCGCGCGGGAGCACGACCCGAACGGTCCGGCCGTGCTGGTCGGCGAGCCGGCGGGCGACCTCGCCGACCTCGCTGTCGACCTTCCCCCCGAACGCACCGCCGTTGGCGAGGGGCGTCGCCGGCACCCCACCGGGCGCGCACCACGACGCGTCCGGCTCGAGGTAGGCGGGCTCGACCCAGCTCGTGCGCAGCGTGCGGACCCAGTCTCCTTCCGGGAGGGCGAGGGGCGGTACGACCGGCCGCGTCGACCGACGCCCCTGGACCTTGCCCGAACCGGCCCGGGCCTGACCGAGGGTCTCCCCCACCACCCACCCTCCGGCGCCGTCGGGCACGGCGACGAGGGCGTCGGTGGGCGCGGCGTCGTCGGCGAAGCCGCCGTGACCTCGCACCACCTCGGGCCCGACCCGTTGCGGCGATCGTCCCTCGATGGTGGCCCGGCGGGAGGCCGCGTCGAGGTCACGGGCGGCCGAGGGCGGGGGCTCGCCCTTCCACGCGTCGAGGATCGTCCTCCAGCCGGTGCAGCGGCACAGGTGGGCGGCGAGGGCGCGCTCGACGGCGGCGGTGTCGGCGGCGGTGGTGCCTCCGGCCCGCAGCGCGGCCAGCCGGACCACGATCCCCGGGGTGCAGAAGCCGCACTGGCTGGCGCCGGTGTCGACGAAGGCGCCGACGAGCGAGTCGCGCTCGGCGGGGTCGAGGCCCTCGAGGGTGGTGACGGCGCGGCCGGCCACGCGACGGGCCGGCGTCACGCACGCGACCCGAGGTCGTCCGTCGACGAGCACCGTGCAGCACCCGCACTGGCCCTGCGGGCTGCAGCCGTCCTTCACCGAGCGCAGGCCGAGCTGTTCGCGGAGCACGTCGAGCAGCGTCGACCCCTCCTCGGCCACGGTGACCGATCGGCCGTCGACGGTGAGCTCGATCGTCATCGGGTCGCTCCCCGCGGTCGCTCCCCGCGTCCGGTGTGCACGGCGCCGAGGATACGTTGACGCCCCGTGGCCGTGATCACCCGCCGAGCCTTGCTCACCGGCGCCGCCGGCGCCGCCGGCCTGGCCCTCCTCGGCAACTGTGGCTCGACCCCCGACGACGATGGCGCCACCCAGGGCAGCATCTCGCTGTCCGAGGGCGCCGGTGGGCGGGTGCTGGTCGCCGGCTTCGCCTACCAGGGCGGCTACGCGGTGACCGGGGTGCCCCAACGGCTCACCTTCCTCGTCGCCGGCCCCGACGGGGCGCCCACCACCGACGCCCCCGATGCGCTCACCTTCGCCGTCCGCGGCGACGGTGGACCGCTCGGCGACCCCCTCGTGGTCGCCCGCCGTTCGGACGGGATTCCGGTGCCCTACTACCCGCTGACGGCCACGTTCCCCGAGGCCGGCACCTGGACGGCGTCGGTCGAGCTGGATGGTGAGCCGGCTGAGCAGTCCTTCGTGCTGAGCGATCCGGCCGACGTCGCCCTCGTGCAGCCCGGTTCGGTGCTCCCAGCGGTCGAGACGCCGACGGTGACCGACGCCCGCGGCGTCGACCCCATCTGCACCCGGGAGCCGACGTGCCCGCTCCACGACGTCACCCTGTCCGACGCCCTCGCCGAGGGCCGCCCGGTGGCGCTGCTCGTCGGCACCCCCGCGTTCTGCCAGACCGGCCTGTGCGGCCCGGTGCTCGACCTGCTCCTCGAGCAGGTGGCCGCCTACCCCGACATCCGGTTCCTGCACGCCGAGGTCTACCGCGACGCGGCGTCCACCGGCGACGTGGCCACCGCCCGGCTCGCCCCGGTGGTCGACGCCATGGGGCTCACGTTCGAGCCGAGCCTGTTCCTCACCGACGCCACGGGCCGGGTGACGGCCCGCCTCGACAACGTCTACGACCGTCCCGAGCTGCGCGCCGCCCTCGACCAGGTCACGACCTGACGCGGTGGTTCGCCCGACGCGACGACGCCGCCCCGGAGGACGGCGTCGTGGAAGAAGCGAAGGGGATCAGCTGAAGGACTGGCCGCACCCGCAGGTGCGCTGGGCGTTGGGGTTGTTGATCGAGAAGCCGGCGCCCTGGAGCCCGTCGCTGTAGTCCAGGCTGGCTCCCGACAGCAGCTGTGCGCTCGACGGGTCGACCACGACCTTCACGCCCTGGTGGTCGGTGACGACATCGGTGTCGTCCTTCTCCGTGTCGAAGAACATCTCGTAGCTGAAGCCAGAGCACCCACCGGGGCGAACGGCGACGCGCAACATCAGCTCGTCGTTGCCTTCCTGGGTGATGAGCTCCTTGACCTTGGTCGAGGCGGTGTCGGTCAGGCTGATCACGGTTGCTCCTCCTGGTGTCGCAGGTCCAAGGCTATCGGGTCAACCCGTGACGAGGTCGACCTGGCACGGGTTGCGGTCGACGATGGTGTGGAAGCGCTCGACCCCGGCGTCGTCGAAGGCGTCGACGAACCCCTCGACGAGCCCGCAGTGGAGCCCGCAGACCAGGTCGGGGTGGGCCTCGGCGAGGTCTCGGAACGGGCAGTGGGCGAAGGCCATGGTGGCGTGGCCCTCGTGCTCGACCACGGTGGGGTCGAAGCCGAGCTTGGCCTGCTCGACGATCAGCGCGTCGAGGGCGGCCACGTCGTCGTCCCACTGACCGGCGTCGATGCGGCCCTGGTCGCGTCCGGCGTCGGTCACGTCACCCCGCTCGAGGCCGGATTGGGCGGCGGCCCGCAGCAGCATGCGGGCGAGGGTGGGGAACGGCGACGGCTCGAGGCCGAGCGCCGGGGCGTCGGTGGCGAGCGAGTAGCGATGCTGGGGACGGCCGACCCCACCGCGGGCCTCGGTGTCGACCCGGAGCAGGCCGACGTCACGCATGCGATCGAGGTGGGGGCGGACGGTGTTGACGTGCAACCCCAGGGCCTCGGCGATGTCGGACGTGGCGAGGGGCAGGGGCGAGCGGGCCAACTCGAGGTAGATGGCGTACCGGGTGTTGTCACCCAGCGCCTTGAGGATGTCGAGCCGGGGCGCCACCACATCGGGGAGTTTACACGGGCGTTGCCGGTAGAATCACGGCGTGCCCGCGGCGCTCCCCACCTCCGACGACGTCATCGGCCTCCTCCGGGGGGTGATCGATCCGGAGCTCGGCAGCGACATCGTCGAGCTCGGCATGGTCAAGGAGGCGGTCGTCGGGCCCGACGGCGTCGTGTCGGTGACCGTGGCCCTCACCACCGCCGGGTGCCCGCTGCGGGCCCAGATCCAGAAGGACGTCAAGGCGCGGGTCGCCTCCCTGCCCGGGGTGGCCGAGGTCCGCATCGCCTGGACCGAGCTCACCGCCGACGAGAAGTCGGCGGCCATGGCCAAGGCCCGCTGGAACGTCCGCGAGCAGGCCCCCGACACCGAGATCCCGCCCACGGCCAAGGTGCTGATGATCGCCTCCGGCAAGGGCGGCGTCGGCAAGTCGTCCATCACCGCCAACCTCGCCGCCGCGTTGGCGGCACGCGGGTTCACCGTCGGCGTGCTCGATGCCGACATCTGGGGTTACTCCATCCCGCGCATGCTCGGGGTCGAGGGTCGCCTCGAGGGTGAGACCGGCACGAAGAAGATCCTCCCCAACGTGGTGCCGTGCGGCGAGGGCACCCTCAAGGTCGTCTCCATGGGCTTCCTCGTCGACGACGAGGAGACCGCGCTGATGTGGCGGGGTCTCATGCTCAACCGGGCGGTCCAGCACTTCCTCGAAGACGTCGCCTGGGGCGACCTCGACTACCTGCTGGCCGACATGCCCCCGGGCACCGGCGACGTGCAGATGGGCCTCGCCCGCATGCTGCCCCGAGCCGAGATGATCGTGGTCACCACCCCTGCCCGCAGCGCCCAGAAGGTCGCCACCCGGGCGGTGAGCATGGCCCGCAAGAGCTACCTGCGGGTGGTCGGCGTCATCGAGAACATGAGCGACTTCACCTGCGAGCACGGCACCTCGTACGCGCTGTTCGGCACCGGTGGCGGTGAGGAGCTGGCCGACGACGCCGGTGTGCCGCTGCTCGGCCGGGTGCCGATCGAGCCGTCGGTGGCCGCCGGTGGCGACGCCGGCACCCCGGTCGCCCTCGGCCGCGGCCCGGCGGCCGACGCCATTCGAGCCATCACCGACCGCCTCGTCGACGAGTACGTGCCGCCGGTGGCGATGGCGGGCTGCTCGGCCCGCATGCTCGACGCCGCGGTGGCTGCGCTCGACGCCCTCGACGGCAGCGACGCCCCGGCCTGAGCGAGCGGCGCGGGTCGCGTCCGGCGGGGCCGAGCGGGGTCAGGCCGGTCGGTCGGTGCCGAAGTCGACGACCTCGGCACCCACCTCCTCGACGGCCGTCTCGTCGATGACGGATCGGGTCGGTGGCCGGTCGTGGGCCACGATCGTGGGCGGGACATCGCCGCCGTCGACGGCGATCTCCTCGGCCCCGAGCTCCTCGGGGGCGGTCTCGTCGACCGACGGGGCCGGCGGCTCGGCGCTGCGGTTGGCCAGCAGGCCCGGCACGGCGGCGATGCCGGTCACCGGGCGGAAGGCGTCGCTCTCGGCGGTGAGCAGGGCGTCGTCGTCGTCGCTCAGCTCGAGGTCGGCGGCCTCGCAGTTGTGCTCGAGCTGTTCGATGCTGCTCGCACCGGGGATGGCCACCACGTTCGGACGGCGGATCACCCACGCCAGCGCGACCTGTGCCGGGGTGGCCCCGTGGGCAGCGGCGACGGAGCGCAGCGCGCCCAGCAGGCCGCGTGCCCCCTCGAGGTTCTCGGGCAGGAAGAGGGCGTTGTTGCGCCGGGCCGAGCCGGTCGGGGGATGGTCGGCGTCGTAGCGCCCACCGAGCAGACCCTGCGCCAGCGGGCTGTAGGCGATGACCACCCGCTCGTTGGCCTGCGCGTAGGGCAGCACCCCCTCGCGGGCGTCGGGCCGCCGGTGGGCGAGGCTGTACTGCACCTGGTTGGTGAGCACCGTCGACCCGAGGGCGGCCTCGGCCCGGTACCACCAGTCCCGCGAGAAGTTGCTCACTCCGACGTGGCGGACGAGGCCCACGTCGACGAGGGCACGGATGCCGGCCATGGTGGTGGTGAGGGGCACGATCGGGTTGGGCCAGTGCACCTGGTAGAGGTCGATGGCCCGCACGCCCAGGCGCCTGGCCGACTGCACACCACGCCACTGCACGATGGGGCTGAACGGCGCCACCGGGAACACCTTGGTGGCGACGAACGCCTCGTCGCGTCGAGCCCCGAGGGCGCGGCCGACGATGCGCTCGGACTCGCCGAAGCCGTAGACCTCGGCGGTGTCGACGAGGTTGACCCCGAGGTCGAGGGCGCGGGTGACGATGGCGGCGGCGGTCGTCGACGCATAGTCGTCGCCGTACCCCCACTCCTTCGACCCGAACTGCCAGGTCCCGACCCCGATGGCGGACAGCCGGACCCCGCCGACCTCGACGTAGCGCATGCGGGGAGGCTACGCCCCGTGGGCTGCAGCCGTCACCGCAGCCGCGGTCGGCGCAGGGCCTCGGGCATCTCGCCCGTCACGAACGAGGCCGGGGAGCGGGTGGCCAACAGGCCCGGGCCGTCGTCCTCCCGCCCGGCACCGGGTGCGGCGCACACCCCGGCGTCGCCGCCGACGTCGACCCCGTGGCCCCGCAGGAACAGTCGGCAGTCCCACTCGGTCTCGATCGACATCGACTCGGCGATGCCGTCGTAGACGTCGATCACCACGCCGTCGTCGTCGGGATACATCGACCGGAGGTACTCGGGGGCGTAGATCTCGACCCCCGCGACCTCGCCGACGACCGCCTGGTCGGGTCCGGGCCAGAAGTCCTCGTACAGGAACGGCGCGGTCGACTCGCAGCAACCGGTGCCGATGGTGATGGTCAGCCGCCCGGTCCGGGCCCGTACCGCCCGCGCCACCACCTCGGCCGCTCGGTCGGTCGCTTGCACCAGCACGCCCACCATCCTACGGGTGCGCCGCCTAGCGTGGGCCCGTGCCCCGCGCCGCCGGCCAACCGCTGCGCCCCATCTCGTGGCTCGCCGGTCTCGTGGTGGCGATCACGTTGGGGGCTGCCTGCTCGCCGTCCACCGGCTCCTCCCGTCGCAGCGACGAGCCGAGGGTCGACGCTCCCGCCCGCGCCGCCGCGCCCACCGCCGACGCCGTCAACGCGTTCGGCACCGACCTCCTACGTGGGGTCGCCGACCTCGAGGACGGCAACGTGGCGATCACCCCGTACACGACGGCACGCGTGCTCGCCATGAGCCGGGTCGGCGCCCGCGACCGCACCCGCACCGAGCTCGACCGTGTGCTGCACGTCGCGGGGATGGCCGACGTCGACGAGGGTTTCAACGCCCTCGACGCCGCGCTGGCGACCCGTGAGGGCACCCGGGAGAGCGCGCTTCGCCGGGGACGGATCCGCCTCGACTCGTCGACGTCGCTGTGGGCCCAGGAGGACACCCGCTTCGACCCGTCCTTCCTCGATGTGCTGAGCAGCCAGTACGACACGGGCATGCGCACCGTGGACTTCCTGTCCGACCCCGAGGAGGCCACCAAGGCGGTCAACCGCTGGGTGGCGAACGACACCGACGGCCAGGTCGAGGACCTGGTGCCGAGGGGCACGTTCTCCACCGCCACCCGCTTCGTGGCGGCCAGCGCCTTCGCCGTGCGCGCACCGTGGCTGGTGCCCTTCCCCGGTGACGACGCCGTCGACGCGCCGTTCCGGCTGGCCGACGGTCGGGCCGTGCCGGTCCCCACCATGAGGGCGTCCAGCGAGGGCGAGCTGCGCACCGGCCGCGGCGAGGGATGGGAGGCGATCGAGCTTCCCTACGTCGGCGGAGAGCTGGCGATGTTGGTCGTCGTGCCCGACCAGAACACCCTCGACACCTTCGTCGACCAGCTGACCGGCGACGAGCTCGAGCGCATCGTCCGCTCGCTGCGCCGAGCGCCGGTCGAGGTCTCACTGCCCTCCTTCGCGTTCACGACCCGTCTCTCGCTCGACGACGCGCTGACCGCCATCGGCCTCGGCGTCGCCTTCGCCGAGGGGGAGGCCGACTTCAGCGGCATCACCACCGACGAGCCGCTGGCCGTCTCCGACGTCCCCCACCAGACGTTCGTGAGCGCCGGGCCCGAGGGATCGGACGCCGACGCCACCACGGTGGTCACGATCGGCTCGGGCCGTCGCCCCACGGCGACCCGCTTCACCGTCGACCGCCCGTTCCTGGTCGTGGTGCGCGACGTGGACACGGGTGCGATCCTGCAGCTGGGGCTGGTGGTCGACCCGCGCCGCTGACGCTGGATCAGCCGGCGAGCGGGGTGACCGTCGCCGTGACGAAGGTGCCGGACCTGCCCTCGCCGTCCACCGCCCACAGCTCCACCCCACCGTGGGGACGGGCTCGGTGCCGCACGACGACCCGGTGGTGGAGCTCGATGGCCGACCGGTACTCGAGCTCGGCCCGCCACGGCGGCTGGACGGCGGCCGTCTCGAGCACCTCCTCGACGATGGCCCACGTGGCGGCGTTGTTGACGTGGCCCAGCGGGTCGAGGTCGACCACCCGTACCGGCCAGTCGAGCTCGCGTGGTGGGGGGACATCGGTCGGGGGCTCGGCGGGGTGCCGGAGCCGGGCGGTCACCTGCCGGCCGGCTGCGGTCGGGCCGTACAGGGCGACGAACTGGTCGCCCACCGGCAGTGGACGGCCCGAGCCGGGGTCGATGCGCACCCACAGCACGGCGGCGTCGATGGCGGCGCCGTGCTCGCCCCGCAGCTCGATGCGACGCTCGGCCCACCGTCCGCCCATGCCCGAGCAGAAGGTGGCCATGGCCAACTGCTCCCGGAAGCGCGCCGGGACCCGCACCTCGACCACCGTGCGTCGCACCACCCAGGACAGGTCGTCGGTCAGCCCGGCGTCGACGGTGTCGTCGTTGCTCAGGTCCTGCAGGTACCGGGCCACGGCATCGAGGCGGATCCGACCGGTCGGGTGCAGATCGCCGAAGCGAACCCGCCGCTCGGCCCGGTGGATGCGGCCGGAGGTGGGCACCGGGACCAGCCGGTCGGCGCCCGCTTCCTTGGCCGGCACCGGATGCTCGGGCGTCGCAGAGCCATCGGGGGAGGACGGGGGCACGGCCGCCGACGGTACCCGCCCCGTCCGCCCCGCCGGTCCGGTTCCGGAAAAGAGTTGACGCCCATCTGCGACCGTGATCCCATGGCGGTCGCATCCTCACTCGGGGAGGCACCTGGCAGGGGGTACCCGGTCAGGGGGAACACCAGCCCGACCCTCCGGTCGGGACGGCAGCACGAGGAACGATCCGAACGATGAAGACGCCGACGCACATCACGGATGGGCTCGCCGCCCACACCGCCGCGTCGCGCTCGCGTGCGGTCGCGCCGGCCTGCGCCATGCCGTGGTACGGCAACGCGGAGAAGCGGTTCGTGGGTTTCGTGTCCACCGACCACACCACCCGCACCCGTCGGCCCGAGGGGGTTCCCCGGTAGCACCACCGCTACGAGGAACGAACTCCGAGAAGGCCGCCGGGAAACCGGCGGCCTTCTTGCATCTCCGGGGGCCGTTCCACCACCGCAGCACCTGACCATCCATCCACCCGACGAGGACCATCACGCCCGGGGAGGGCCCTGACGGCGACGAGGCCGCCAGGGACACGGGCACAGCGGAAGGGAACGAGAGCCATGCTCGCGGAGCTGAGCGAGGAGCAACCGATCGAGGACTGGTGGGCAGAGGCCCGTTGCCGTGACGGCGAGGGGTCGCTGACCGACGTCTTCTTCAGCGAGGAGCTCCAGGACATCGCCCGGGCCAAGACCGTCTGCGCCGAGTGCCCGGTGATGCTCGAATGCCTGGAGGGCGCCATCGCGCGCCGGGAGCCGTGGGGGGTGTGGGGCGGCCAGCTGTTCCTCAACGGCAAGATCCTCGCCACCAAGCGGCGTCGGGGCCGACCACCCAAGCAGCCCCGGCCCGAGGACCAGCTGCCGGACATCCCGGTGCCGGTCCACCTGCGGACCTACCTGCGCACCGCCTAGCTCGAAACGAGCGGCGGCCCCGAACGAGCCGGCGTGACGTCATCCACGAGCGCCGGTGACGGACCATCGCAGGTCATCGCCCCCGTGCCCGACCGGAGACCCCCCGACCGGTCGGGCACGGGTGGCCCCCCAACCGCCGACTGTCGGCATCGGCGGCCCCCGCAGTACCGTCGTGCGTGGTACCGCCGATGGATCCGATCCTCACCGACGACGACCGTCCACCCGCCCCCGGGCCGCGGCGCCTCCACCGGGGCGTGCTGTGGGCCAGCGCCCTCGCCGTGGTGGTCCTGACGATCGCCACCGTGATCGCCTTCACGAGCGGTGGAGGCGACGACGCCGGCGTCGAGACCCTCGACCCGAACGCCACCCTTCCGACCGACGGCAGCCCCTCCCTCGGGGAGGACCTGTCCGGTCAGGCCCTCCCCGCCCTCACCTTCGAGCGCTTCGACGGCACCGAGGCCTCGCTGGCCGACTACGCCGGACGACCGCTGGTCATCAACTTCTGGGCCTCGTGGTGCACGCCCTGCATCGCCGAGATGCCGACCTTCGAGGCCGTGCACCAGGCCGCCGGCGGCCAGGTCGCCTTCCTCGGGCTCAACGTCACCGACGGCGTCCAGCCGGCCGAGGCGATGATCGAGCGCACCGGGGTCACCTACGACCTCGGGCGCGACCCCAGCGGCGACGTCCTCGCCGAGCTCGGCGGCGTCAACATGCCCACCACGGTGTTCGTCGACGCCGACGGCACCATCGCCGGGACCCACGCCGGCCAGCTCGACGAGGCCGAGCTGGTCGCGTCGATCGCCGACGAGCTCGGCGTCACGGTGGCGGTGCCGCCCTCGTGATCGACGCCCCGCTGGCGTACGCCTTCGGCGTCGGCATGGTCGCCACCTTCAATCCGTGCGGGTTCGCCATGCTCCCCGCGTACCTCTCGTACTTCCTCGGCCTCGAGGGCCGCACCGACCCCGACGCCCGAGGATCGGTGATGCGGGCCCTCGCCGTCGGCGCGTCGATGACCGCCGGGTTCCTCGTCGTCTTCGGCCTGCTGGGCATCGTGCTCGAGCCGCTGCTCGACACCATCCAGGACAAGCTCCCGTGGGTCACGATCGTGCTCGGCATCGGACTCGTCGTCCTGGGTGTGTTCATGCTCGCCGGCCGCACCTTCACCATGAACCTGCCCAAGATCACCAGGGGCACCCAGAGCCAGGAGCTCTGGTCGGTGTTCCTCTTCGGTGTGTCCTACGCCCTCGTCTCGCTGTCGTGCACGATCGCCCTCTTCGTCAGCGTCGTCTCCACCACGTTCGACTCCTCCAACGTGGTCTCCGGCATCGCCGTGTTCCTCGCCTACGGCCTCGGCATGGGGCTCGTGCTCACGGTCCTCACGCTCGCCATCGCCCTCGCCCGCCAGGGGCTCGTGCGCCGGCTCAAGTCCGTGCTGCCCTACGTCAACCGCATCTCGGGCGCGCTCCTCGTGCTCGCCGGTGCCTACGTCGCCTACTACGGCTGGTACGAGCTCCGGGTGCGCGAGGGCGACACGTCCGGCGGAGGGCTGGCCGACCGCGTCTTCCAGTGGAACGCCGACGTGAGCAATTGGATCCAGGACGTCGGGCCCGTCCGCCTCGGGCTGCTCCTCGCCCTCGCCCTCGCCGTCGCCGTCCTGGTGACGGTGGCCCGGCGGGCACGGGCCGGGCCGCCGTCTCGGACGAGCTCACCCGACACCCCGTCGGGCTCGTCGCCCCGCTCGAGCTCGAGCTGAGGGCATCCCGTGCTCGACGACCTGCTCTCGCACCCCGGCGTCGAGGAGGACTGCGTCCTGCGATCCCGGTTCGGCTTCATGGCCTTCCACGGGGGCAACCTCGAGCGCGGCACCGACGACGTGGCCGAAACGGCCGCGACCGCGAGTGGCGCGTCGGTGTACGCCGTTCGCCAGCCCGACGACCTGCGGTGGCACGTGCCGTCCACCGAGTTCGACCCGGCCCGGTCCGACCAGCTCGCCCGGTTCCTCGACCACGTCGACGTGGTGGTCACCGTGCACGGCTACGGCCGGCAGGGGATGTTCACCTCGCTGCTCCTCGGGGGCGGCAACCGACACCTGGCCCGGCATCTCGCCGGCCACCTCCGCACCGCGCTCCCCGACTACGAGGTGCTCGACGAGCTCGAGGCCATCCCGAGGGAGCTCCGCGGCCTCCACCCGGACAACCCCGTCAACCGACCGCCGTCGAAGGGCGTGCAGCTCGAGCTCCCGCCCCGGGTTCGGGGCATCGGTCCGTTCTGGGACGCCTTCGACGGGCCCGGACGGGTGCCCCACACCGACGCCCTCATCGAGGCGCTGACGGTGGCGGCCCGCACCTGGACCCGGGCGGTCGACGGGCGGACCGCCGGTGACGGTGCCCCACGACCGCACCGATAGGGTCCCGACCCATGGATCTCCGCGTCTTCGTCGAGCCCCAGCAGGGTGCCACCTACGGTCAACAGCTCGCCATGGCCCTCGCCGCCGAGCAGCAGGGCTTCGGCGCCTTCTTCCGCAGCGACCACTGGCTCAAGATGGGCGACGTGTCCGGTCGGCCGGGGCCCACCGACTCGTGGGTGACCCTGGGTGCCCTCGCCCGGGAGACGTCCATCATCCGGTTGGGCACGCTCGTGACGTCGGCGACGTTTCGACTCCCCGGCCCCCTCGCCATCGCCGTCGCCCAGGTCGACGAGATGAGCGGTGGTCGGGTCGAGCTCGGCCTCGGCACCGGCTGGTTCGACGACGAGCACGTCGCCTACGGCATCCCCTTCCCGACGCTCGGCGAGCGCTTCGACGTCCTCGAGGAGCAACTCGAGATCATCACCGGCCTGTGGGAGTGCCCGATCGACAGCCAGTTCACCTTCGAGGGCGAGCACTACGGGCTGGTCGGATCACCGGCCCTGCCCAAGCCGGTGCAGCGACCCCACCCGCCGGTGATCATCGGCGGCTACGGGGCCCGGCGAACCCCGGCCCTCGCCGCCCGTTTCGCGGGCGAGTACAACGTCCCGTTCCCGTCGGTGGACGCCTTCGTCGGCCAGCGCGAGAAGGTGAGCGCGGCGTGCGAGGCCGTCGGCCGTGACCCGGCCTCGATGACGTTCTCGGTCGCCCTGGTGGTGTGCTGCGGCGAGAACGACGAGCAGGTCGAGCTGCGGGCCGGCGCCATCGGGCGCCCTGCCGACGAGCTCCGGGAGCACGGGCTCGCCGGCACGCCGAGCGAGGTGCTGGCCAAGATCGCGACCTTTGCCGAGGCCGGAGCCGAGCGCTGCTACCTCCAGGTGCTCGACATCGACGACCTCGACCACGTGCACCTGCTCGGCGAGCAGGTGCTCGCGCTGCTGCCCTGAACCTCGACGCCGTCGGTCAGGGCGACAGGCGCTCGATCCGCCAACCCTGCGCGGTGCGCTGGTAGCGGAACCGGTCGTGCAGACGGCTGGGCCGGCCCTGCCAGAACTCGAGCGCGACCGGCTCGAGCCGGTAGCCACCCCAGTGCGGCGGACGGGGCACGTCCCGCCCCTCGAAGCGGGCTCGGACCTCGGCGACCCGGCGGTCGAGCTCGGCCCGGTCGGCGATCACCGTCGACTGGTTCGACGCCCACGCGCCGATCTGGCTGCCGCGCGGCCGGTCGGCGAAGTACTCGTCGGACTCGGCCGCGGCGACCTTCGTCACCGGTCCGGACACCCGCACCTGGCGCGACAACCGAATCCACGGGAAGCAGAGCGAGGCCGTCGGGTTGGCCTCGAGCTCGACCGCCTTGGCGCTCGTGTAGTTGGTGAAGAACACGAAGCCGTGGTCGACGCCCTTGAGCAGGAGGTGGCGGGCCGAGGGGCGGCCGGCGGGGTCGGCGGTGGCCAGCACCATGGCCTCGGGCTCGGGGAGGCCCGCCTCGGCGACCTCGGTGAACCACCGGTCGAACTGGGCGAGCGGGTCGTCGAGCAGGTCGTCCCGGTCCAGGCCGGTGGCTTCCATCTCCTGTTGGCGGGCGACGAGGTCCATCCCGCGAGTATCCCGTGTCGATACGGTGCGCCGCATGACCGGTCGACGGTGGGGGCTCGTCGCCGCCGGAGGTGCCGTCGGTGCGATCACCCGGTGGGCGGTCCTCGAGCTCTGGGGTGTCACGAGCGGCTTCCCCTGGCCGGTGTTCGCCCTCAACGTCGTCGGCAGCGTGGTCGTGGGGGCGGTGATGGGCGCGGGCGACGACCCGACCCCCGTTCGACCGAGCCGGGTGCGCGACCTCGTGGGCCTCGGGTTCTGCGGGGGACTGACGACGTTCTCGACCTTCGCCGTGGAGGTGGTGTCGCTGCAGCGGCAGGGAGACGCCGGCGTGGCCGTCGCCTACGTGGCCGCCTCCGTCGTGGTCGCGGTCAGCGGCGTCCTGGTCGGCGCCGTCGTGCCCCGGGGCACGACGCACCGTCCGGCGGACCGCTCGGAGGGCGCGTGACCGTGGTGGTGGCCGTCGCCTTCGTCGGGGTGGCCGTCACCGCGACCCTCGTGCGGGTCGTCGTCGGCGGCGCCGCCAACCGACCCGACGGGCTGGCCTGGGGGACGCTCGCGGTGAACGTGGTCGGCTCGCTCGTCCTGGGACTGGTCGCCGGCGCATCGACGCCGGTGCTCACCGTGGTCGGCACCGGTGCGATGGGCGCCCTCACCACGTTCTCGGGATTCGCCCGCGACACGGTGGTGACCGCCCGCCGCGCCCCGCTGCTCGCCGTCGTCTACGTCGGGCTCATGCTCGTCGCCGGGCTGGCCGGCGCGTGGTTGGGACTCGAGCTGGCCCCCGGCACCTAGAGCTCGAAGGTGAACACGACTTCGGTCGCGGCCATGCCGATCACCACCAACACCACGGACACCACCGCGACGGCCAGGCGGGCCCAGCGGGGATCGCGCCGCCCCGACCGCACCAACGCCGCCACGCCCATGCCCCCGTGCGTGAGGCCGAGGACGAGGAAGGCCCAGTCGATCACCCGCCACCGGGAGTCGTCCCACCGGTCGGCGACCGCCTGGGCGCTCCAGTCGGCCACGTCGGTGGTGAGCAGGCCCGAGACCAGCACCACGGGCAGCAGCACGGCGAGGGCGAGGCCGCTCACCCGGTAGAGGTGCCATCCCCATGACCGGTCGCCGGGATCGACGGCGGCCGGTGCCGGGGACGCCGTGGTCACGAGACCACCGGCCACAGGATCACGACGGCGGCGGGCACGCCGAGTGCACCGAGCGCGAACCAGGTCACGAGCCGCCAGCCACGATCGTGGCGCTGCCACGCCGGCACCAGGTCGGTGACCGCGACCCGGAGCCCGTCGAAGGTGTGGTGGATGGCGGCGACCACGACGCCGACGAGCACGACGCGGACGACCACGTTGCCGGCGAGGTCGGCCAGCCGATTGAACGCGCTGCGGTCGCGGCCGAGGACGATGAGCGACCCGGCGACGGCCAGGACGAAGGCGAAGGTGACGAGGGCCGAGACCGCGCCCCACCGGACTCGGCGACGCCGGCCGTCGGACACCGCCGGCGCGGTCACCCTCGCCCCGATCCGCCGATCGTCGTCGCTCCCCGCAGGTACGGCAGCAGCACCTCGGGCACGGCCACGGATCCGTCGGGCTGCCGGTGGGTCTCGACGAGGGCGGCCCACACGCGCGGCACGGCCAGCGCCGATCCGTTGAGGGTGTGGACCAGCTCGGTGCCCTTGGCCTCGGACGGTCGATAGCGCACGTTCGCCCGTCGCGCCTGGTAGTCGGTGAACCAGGTCACCGACGAGACCTCCAGCCACATGTCGACCCCGGGGGCGTAGACCTCGATGTCGAAGGTCCGGGCGGCCGAGATCCCGAGGTCCCCCGCGCAGAGATCGACGATCCGGTAGGCGAGGCCGAGATCGGCGATGAGCCCCGACGCCCGCGCCAGCAGCTCCTCGTGCATGGCCTCGGCCTCGGCGGGCGTCGTGTAGGCGAGGATCTCCACCTTGTCGAACTCGTGGACGCGGAGCAGCCCCCGGGTGTCCCGGCCGGCCGAGCCGGCTTCCCGACGGAAGCACGGGCTGTAGGCCATCAGCCGCATCGGGAGGTCGGCCTCGGAGAGGATCTCGTCACGGGCGAGCGACGTGAGCGGGACCTCGGCCGTCGGGATCGCCCAGAGGTCGTCACGCTCGAGGTGGTAGGCGTCGTCGACGAACTTCGGCAGCTGCCCCGTGGACACCATCGTGTCGGTGAGGACGAGGGTCGGCGGCCGGATCTCCTCGAAGGCATCGCTGTTCCGGTCGAGCGCCACCTGGCAGAGCGCCCGGGCGAGCGTCGCGCCCTGTCCTCGGAACATGGTGAACATCGACCCCGAGAGCTTCACGGCCCGGTCGAGGTCGAGGATGCCGAGCTCGGCGCCGACGTCCCAGTGCGGCACCCGCTGGTGGGCCTCGTACGCACCGGGGTCGTAGCCCTCGACCCTCACGACGACGTTGTCCTCGGGTCCGGCCCCGTCGGGTGCGTCGTCGGAGGGCAGGTTCGGGGTGCGCAGCAGCACGTCGCGGATCTCCGCCTGGAGGTCGTCGGCCTCCTCCGCCAGCTCCCGCTCCCGCTCACCGAGGACCCGGCTCTCGGCCTGGAGGGCCTCGGCCTCGGGGACCTTGCCGTCGCGGCGGAGGGCGCCCACGTCCTTCGACAGCGCGTTGACCCTCGACCGCAGCTCGTCGCGCTCGGCGGTGAGCCGGCGGCTCCGCTCGTCGAGCTCGCGTGCCCGCTCGATCGGGCCCAGGGCCTCGTGGCGCCGGGCCAGGCCGGCGCGCACGCCGTCGAAGTCGGTGCGGAGGCGGCGGACGTCGAGCACGCCGGAACGCTAGTCGCCGCCCCCCATCCCACCGAACTGGTTGCGGGATCCGCGCCCGCCACGCCCCGAACGCGCAACCAGTACGAGGATTCCTGGCGGAAGGGCCGTCACCGGTACGGTGCCGGGCGATGGAGGCCGCGGTCGAGGTCACCGACCTCACGATCCGGTACGGCGACACCACCGCCGTGGACGGGCTCACGTTCCGGGCCGAGCAGGGCCGGATCACGGCCCTGCTCGGCCCGAACGGTGCCGGCAAGACGTCGACGGTCGAGGCGCTCGAGGGCTACCGGCGGCCGGCGGGAGGGGCCGTGAGGGTGCTCGGCCTCGACCCTCGGACCGACCACGCCGCCCTCGTGCGGCGCATCGGCGTCATGCTCCAGTCAGGTGGCGTGTACACCGCCATCCGCCCGCTCGAGGCCCTGCGCCTGTTCGCCAGCTACTACCCGGATGCCGAGGACCCAGAGGCGATGCTCGACCGCGTGGGCCTGGCCGACCGGCGGCGCACCCCGTGGCGGCACCTGTCCGGAGGCGAGCAGCAGCGCCTCTCGCTCGCCCTCGCCCTCGTCGGGCGGCCGGCGGTCGCGTTCCTCGACGAGCCGACCTCCGGCATCGATCCGGCCGGGCGGCGCCTCATCCGCCAGGCGATCGCCGACCTGCGCGAGCACGGCGTGACGGTGCTGCTCACGACCCATGACCTCGACGAGGCCGAGCGGCTGGCCGACCACGTGGTGATCATCGACCACGGCCACCTCGTCGCCGAGGGATCGCCGAGCGAGCTGATGCAGGCGGGCGGTGGCGGCGAGATCCGCTTCGGCGCCCCGACCGGGCTCGACACCGAGGCCCTCGCCGACGAACTGGGGCTCCCGGTCGTCGAGGTCACCGCAGGCGAGTACCGAGTCGACGGCGCGGCCGCGCCCAGCACGATCGCCGCCCTCACGTCGTGGCTCGCCGCCCGTGACGTGGCGCTGGCCGACCTGCGAGCGGGGCGCCAGCGCCTCGAGGACGTCTTCCTCCACCTCACCGAGGCCGGAGGAGACGTGTCGACGCCCGGCCCGTCGGACGAGGGGGTGGACCGGTGACGAGCCCCTACGTCGCCCAGCTCCGCACCGAGCTCGGCCTGAGCCTGCGCCAGGGCGAGCAGGTGCTGGTCAGCATCGGCATCCCGCTCCTGATCCTCGTGTTCTTCTCCCTCGTCGACGTGCTCCCCACGCCCGAGGGCGTCGACGACCCGGTCGACTTCCTGGCCCCCGGCGTGCTCGCCCTCGCCATCATGTCGACGGCCATGGTGAGCCTCGGCATCGGCACCGGGTTCGAGCGCCAGTACGGGGTGCTCAAGCGCTTGGGGTCGACCCCCCTCGGCCGACCCCGCTGGATCGCCGCCAAGATCTCGATGGTCGCGGCGATCGAGGTGATCCAGATCGTCGTGCTGGTGGCGGTCGCCGTGGCCCTCGGCTGGCGGCCCGACGGGCCGATCGTGCTCGCCCTCCCCGCCTTCGCCCTCGGGACGGCCGCGTTCGCCGGCATCGGCCTGCTGATGGCCGGGACCCTCCGGGGGACGGCCACCCTCGCCCTCGCCAACGGCGCCTACCTCGTGCTCCTGCTTCTCGGCGGCATGGTGATCCCGCTCGAGGACCTGCCGTCGGCGGTGCAGGCGGTGGCCGAGCTGTTGCCGGCGGCCGCCCTGTCCGAGACGGTCGACGGCGCCCTCACCGAGGGAGCCGATGCGTCGGCGGAGGCGTGGGTCGTGCTGACGGTGTGGGCGATGGCCGCGCCGGCGGCGGCGGCCCGCTGGTTCCGCTGGGAGTGAGCGCCCGACCCGGGTGAGGGTGGGGCGCTCGGTCACTCCTCGATCGGAGCCGGCTCGCCCGGCGCGAACGGGATGTTCTGGGGCTGGGAGTCGTGGTCACCCGCCGAGAAGATCCGGAACATGAACATGACGGCGACGTAGACGAGCACGGCGAGGACCAGTCCCGAGTAGAAGACCCGGCCGAGCAGCGGCTTGTCCCACTTGAGGTGCATGAACACGTAGGCGACGGAGAAGAACTTGACGGCCATCAGCACCATCAGGAGCGAGATCACGCCGATGTTGCTGTCGCCACCCCACGACCACAGTGGGAAGTCGGGAGCCTCGGACACGAAGATCTCGATGGCCGTGATCACCGCCAGGAACACGGCCGTGATCACGTAGAGCTTGTCCCGCGGGTACTCCTCGACGGCGCCGTCGAGCACCTGGGTCGGGATCGGCTCGTCGGTCGGTTCGGGCGTCACGGTGGTCATGGCGTGCGCTCCCTAGGGGACGAGGTAGACGACGGCGAAGATGAGGATCCACACCACGTCGACGAAGTGCCAGTACAGACCGACGACTTCGACGGTCTCGGATCGGTGCTCCGGCAGCCGCCCCCGGAGGGACAGCAGGAGCAGGGACACGAGCATGATGATCCCGATGGTGACGTGGGCGCCGTGGAAGCCGGTGAGGGTGTAGAAGGCGGAGCTGAACCGGCTGGTGGTGTAGCCCAGGCCCTCCCGGTAGAACACGGTGAACTCGTAGACCTGACCGGAGATGAACAGGGCACCGAGCATGGCGGTGGTGCCCAGCCACACGCGGGCGCGATGGTGGTCGGCACGCTCGATGGCCGACACGGCCAGCACCATGGTGAGCGAGCTCATCAGGAGGATGAACGACGTCGCCGAGGTGAACGGGATGTCGAAGATCTCTTCGGGGGTGGGGCCCTCGAGGGGGTTCTTGTAGAGCAGGTAGGTGGTGATGAGCCCGCCGAACAGGAGGCACTCCGACCCGAGGAACAGCCACATCGCCAGCTTGGTGTTGGAGATGCCGGTGTTGGTGTCGTGCTCGATGTGGGCGGCGGGTGCGTGCTCGTCACGCTCCTCGACCAGCTCCCGGTGGTGCGCGACCGTCTCAGCCAACGGTCTCGACCTCCTTGTCGGCGCCGGCCTCGGCCGACTCGCCGTCGACCGTCTCGGCATCGGTGCCGCCGTCGGTCGAAGCGGACGGCTCCTCCCCCTCGGCGGGGTGGTCGGGACCGTGCTCCTCGGCGTGGTCGGCGTCGGGATCGTCGGGCGGCTCCATGGCCCAGCCGTAGATGCCGGCGATCAGCACGAGGGCACCGATGAGCGACAGCCACCACGTGTAGAGGAGGCCGTACCCGATGATGGGGAGCGACAGGGCGGTGACGAGCGGCCAGTACGACGGCGACGGCAGGTGCACGTGGTGCTCGCCCTCGGCCTTCTGCACGACGTCGTCGGTCTCGGCGATGCGCACGAGCCGGCCGTCGTCGGTCTCGCCGTACTTGCGGTACCAGAAGTCGTCGACGCGCGTGACCGTCGGCTGGGGGTCGTAGTTGTACTCGGGCACCGGCGACGGCGTCATCCACTCGATGGTGCGGGAGTCCCACGGATCGGCGCCGGGAGGCGGCAGCGACTTGGCCTTCACCTTGCTGTAGATGATGTTGACGATGAACAACGCGACCGAGCTGGCGAGGATGAACGCCCCGATGGTGGCGATCTTGTTCCAGAGCTCGAAGCCGTAGCCGGCGTCGTAGGTGTAGATGCGGCGGCTCATGCCCTGCAGGCCGAGCACGTGCATCGGGGCGAAGGTCAGGTTGAACCCGATGAGCATCAGCCAGAAGTTCGTCTTGCCCATCTTCTCGTCGAGCATGTAGCCGAAGACCTTGGGCCAGTAGTAGTAGAACGCACCCACGAAGCCGAAGAAGGCGCCACCGAAGAGCACGTAGTGGAAGTGGGCGACGATGTAGTAGGTGTCGGTCTGCTGGGTGTCGGCCGGGGCGATCGAGTGGGTGACCCCCGACAGGCCGCCGATGGTGAACATCAGCACCAGGCCGATCGAGAACAGCATCGGGGTGGTGAACCGCAACTTGCCGCCCCACATCGTGGCCGTCCAGTTCAGGATCTTCACGCCCGTGGGCACGGCGATGAACATCGTCGTGAGCGAGAAGGTCGTGACCGAGATGGGGCCGATGCCCGACACGAACATGTGGTGTGCCCACACGCCCCAGCCCATGAAGCCGATGGCGACACCTGAGAAGACGATGAACGGGTAGCCGAAGATCGGCTTGCGGGAGAACACCGGGAGCATCTCGGACACGAGGCCGAAGGCGGGCAGGATCATCAGGTACACCTCGGGGTGTCCGAAGATCCAGAACAGGTGCTCCCACAGGAGCGGGTTGGCGCCCTTGGCGACGTTGAAGAAGTTGGCGTCGAAGAGGCGGTCGAACAGCAGCAGGAACTGGGCGGCGGTGAGCACCGGGATGGCGAACAGGAGCAGGAACTGGGTGACGAGGGTCATCCAGGTGAACACCGGCATCTTCATCAGGCTCATGCCGGGGCACCGCATGTTGAGCACGGTGACGATGAGGTTCACGGCGCCGGTCAGCGAGGCGATGCCGGTGATGATGAGGCCGATGTTCCAGTAGTCGATGCCGTGGCTCGGGGAGAACAGCACGCCGTTGTTGGGGGCGTAGTTGAACCAACCGCCGTCGGCGCCGCCGCCGAGGAGCCACGACGAGTTCAGGAACAGGCCGCCGACGAGGAAGCACCAGAAGCTGAACGCGTTGATCCGGGGGAAGGCGACGTCGCGGGCGCCGATCTGGAGCGGCATGAGGTAGTTGGCGAAGGCGGCGCCGATGGGCATGACGACGAGGAAGACCATCGTCGTGCCGTGCATGGTGAACACCTGGTTGTAGGCGTCGGCCGAGAGCAGCGTGCCCCGCGGGGCCCAGAGCTGGATGCGGATCAGCAGGGCCTCGACGCCGCCGATGATCAGGAAGAAGATCGCGGCGGTCCCGTACATGACGCCGATCTTCTTGTGGTCGACCGTCGTCAGCCACGAGCGCCAGCCCCGGCTCGGCCTGGGACGCTGGAAGACGCCGACCGGGTTGGTGACCTCGGCGCTCGGCTCGCCCGAGGGGAGCGCGAGCGGTCGGGATTCGGTGATGGCCATCAGTGCTGCTCCGTCTGGCGGGCTCGTCGGCTCACGTCGGCTACTTGAGGGTCTCGAGGTAGGCGACCAGCTGGTCGATCTGCTCCTCGGTGAGTCCGAGGTTGGGCATGCCGCGCTGGCCCTGCGCGTACGCCGGCTTCATCGCCGGCGGGTTGCGCAGCCACGCCTCCAGCGTCGGCCGGTTGATGAAGTAGGGAGCAGCGGATCCGCCGGTGAAGGCCCCGCCCGGATCGCCGGGGTTGGCGACGTCGAACGGATCGCCGGGCGTGGGGACCGGCTGGTCGACGGCCTGCGGGGAGTAGAGGTTGTAGATGGACCCGGCGTACGTGCCGCGGGTGGCGAAGTGGGTGAGGTCGGGGGCGATGCCCGACACGAGCGGCGGCTGGGTCTCGATGGCCTTGTCGAACTGACCCCGCACGACGTGGCACTGGGCGCACAGGTTGCCGAACTGCGCCTTGCCCTCCTCGGCGAGGGAGCCGGGCTCGGGCTCGTCGGCGGCGGCTCGCTGGTTGGCGAACCACTCGTCGTAGGTCTCCTGGTCGACGGCCCGCACCAGCATGCGCATGTTGGCGTGCGACAGGCCGCAGTACTCCGTGCACTGGCCGCGGTACACCCCGGGCTCGTCGGCCTGGAGGGCGTTGTAGGTGGTGATGCCGGGGACCGTGTCCTTCTTGCCGTTCAGCCCCGGGATCCAGAAGGAGTGGATCACGTCGTTGGAGCTCTGGATGAGCTCGACCTCCTGACCGGCGGGGATGACGAGCTCGGTGGCGCTGCGGAAATCCTCGCCGACGTCGTCGAAGTCGCCGTCGCCGTTGCCGTCGTACTGGTAGCCCCACCACCACTGCTGGCCGTAGACCCGGATCTGGAGCGTGTCGTCGCGGTCCTCGAGGTCGAGGATGGTGATGACGGTGGCGACGGCGATGCCGGCGAGGATGACGGCCGGGAGGATCGTCCACCCGATCTCGAGCACGGTCTTGCCGTGCACCTGCTCGGGGAACTCGTCGGCCTCCGCGACCTCGTCCCGGATCCGGAAGCGCCACAGGATGTAGAACGTCGCACCGAAGACGAGCACGCCGACGATGCCGGCGACCAGGAACACCGGGACGACCAGGTTCTGGATGGTCTGGGCGTTGGCGCCCTGGGGCGACAGCGTCGTGAGCTGCTTGCCCTCGTTGTCGAAGATCGAGTACCAGACCAGCCAGACGTAGAGGACGGCGACGATCACGATCGAGACGACGGCGAGGATCCGCAGGAACGGGGATCGGCGGGACATCTACTCTCCTCGAACGGCGCTTCGGACGGCGTCGCTCGCCACGGGGATGATCACGCCGGGAGCAACGGCGGGGGGCGACAGGCTCAACGGGTACATCTCCACGTGCGAGTGTCCCCCAGCACCGGGGGAACGCGCCAGCCGACGGTCACGGGGCCAGGCCGTCGTCACGACGCCACCCCGGGCCGCAGCTCGACCACGAAGGCGGAGGGCGGCGCGAGGCCGGCCTCGGTGGTGCCCTCCTGCTCGGTCTCGGTGCCCTCCTCGCCGCCGTGCTTCTCGATGTCGCGCTCGCCGACGACGGCGGCGACGATGCCGGCGAGCACCACCAGGATCGCCCCGACGAACAGGGCGATCGTGACCGCGTTCTTGCCGATCTGGGGGCGGGCGGCCAGGAGCGCCATGCCGAACAGGATGACGGTGCCGACGACGGCGAACACGGCGACGGCCCCGGTCTTCGACACGGCGAGCAGCACCCGGGAGAGGGCGATGACGCCCACGCCGATCAGGATCGCCGAGACGATCGGCACCCGGAGCGGCTCGACGAACCGCGTGTAGAGCTCGCGGTTGACCTCGTCGTCACCCGTGGCCCGCTCGGCCCAGGCCCGCAGCGTCCAGGTGACGATCGTGATGAGGAGCAGCCCGAACCCGGCGTAGAGCACCCAGCGGCTGGCGACCTGGGACAGGGCGATGACCAGCACCGACAGCGCGGCGAGGAGGGGGAGGAAGTTGGTGCCGGTGGGAGCCCGCGTGAGGGGCACGCTGTCGGTGTGGGCAGCCTCGGCCTCGGCCTCGGGGTCGGCGTCGCGGAAGGCGATGAGGATGCCGGCGAGGAACCCGGCGACCACGGCGAGCGACACGAGCACCGTGTAGCCCGTCTGGTTGCCGACGCCGCCCTTCCAGCCGAAGGAGATCGGACCGAGGATCCTGTCGACGATGCCCAGGTCCTCGGTGGCGACGGCCGACACGAAGGCAGCGAGCACCCCGAAGGTCGCGAGTGCGGCGTACAGGCGGAACGCCGGGGTGAAGACACGGGATCGGTACAGGAAGTCGAGCATCGTCCGCCTACTTCATCACGTAGATCGCGAGCCAGATGACGAAGAACACCACCACGTTGGCGTGCCAGAACAGCGCCGCCGACGAGATGCCGTCGTGGGCCCGGCTGGTCTGCTGGCCGCCGAGGGCCCGGAAGGCCATGAGCGCCACGAACACCATCGCCGCGACCACCATGGCGAGGTTGGCCCCGGTGATGGCGTAGACGAGCACCGCCTGGGGGTTGGCGGTCACGTCGAAGCCCATGACGCCGTAGTTGTAGGAACCCATGTTCAAGAAGGCGATGCCGAACACGAACGTCAACCCGAGCGACAGGTAGGTGTTCACCCGGTCGTCGCGGGAGGCAGCGTAGACGGCCCACTGCATGCTGAACACCGACAACACCAGGGTCGCGAGCATCATCGTCGGCGGGGTGAGCTCGACGGTCACGCCCTCGGGCAGCCAGACGTCACCGGCCACCAGGGCCTCGGAGCGCCGGGTGAGGTAGATGCCGAGCATCCCGGCGAACAGCATGAGCATGCCGGCGGTGACGAAGGCGGTGCCGACGATCAGCACCCGCGGGCGTTGCAACGGTGCGGCGGGCAGGGCGATGGCCATCAGTCGGCCTCCTCCTGGTCTCCCGCTCCCCGCCGCTCGGGCGAGGTGGCGGCGTCGAGGGCCGGCTCCGGCGAGGTGACCTCGGCGAGGAGACCGAAGTTCCCGGTGGGGGGTGGGCTGGCCGTCATCCACTCGAGGGTCTGACCGGTGCCCCACGCGTCGTCGGCCACGTCTTCGTCGCTCCTGGCGCCGAGGAGGGCGCCGGCGGCGAGGACGACGGCGACCACCACGAGGGCGGCGCCGGCGGCGGCGATGCCGTGCAGGGCGTCGTTGGCGTCGGCGATGGTCGACCAGCGGTTGCCGAACCCGGCGACGGCGAGCGCGGTCCCGGCGATGAACACCCCGACGAGGGAGGTGAGGGCGCTCAGCTTGGCCAGCCCCTCGTTGGCGAACCGGCCCCAGATCTTGGGCGCCCAGAAGAACAGGCCGGCGAGCGAGGCGGTGAGGGTGGCGCCGAGCACCACCACGGCGAGCCCGTCCTGGAAGTCGGTGCTCTCCTGCAGCCGCAGCGGCGAGATCACGTAGACGGCGCTGCCGAACCCGGCGAGGAGCAGCAGCAGCGAGGCGAACAGGGCGCCGGTGCTGGCCGCGGTGACCCGCACCCTGCCGGCCCGGGCGGTGGCGGCGACGCCGGAGATGGCGAGCACCACGGGCAGGAAGACCAGCACCCCGACGCCGACGTAGAGGGCCTCGGTCCAGACCTCCTCGTTGAAGAACGGCTGGGCGTAGGCACCGAAGGCCAGGATGGCGAGGGCGCCGGCGGCGATCAGCAGCCCGCCGCGGAGCCGTTGGCGGACCCCGGCCATGGTGGCGGTGACGTCGGCGACGATGCCGAAGGCAGGCACCGCGTAGACGAAGACCTGGGGCTGCTCGAAGGCCCACGAGAGCTGGGTCCACTGGTTGTCGGCGACGCCGAAGTCACTCGGGCGGCCGAAGTGGACGTCGACGTAGACGAGCAGGATGTTGCCGAGCAGCACCGGCAGGCTGAGCAGCCAGACGCTCCCGCCGGCGAAGAAGGCCCAGGAGAACAGCGGCACCCGATCGAGGGTCAGCCCTGGGGCGCGCAGGGCGACCACGGTGGTGAGCACGCAGACCGTGGCCAGCAGCAGCGCGAGGACCACCACGGCGATCCCCAGGTAGCCGAGGTCGACGGCGTTGGCCCGACCACCGGCCACGCCGCCGTTGGCAGCGTAGGAGGCGAGCACGAGCACCGAGCCGAGCACCCACGTCCAGAAGGCGGCCGCGGCGGCCCGGGGGAAGGCGATCGTGGCCGAGCCGACCTGCAGCGGCACCACGAAGGTGGCGAGGCCGACGAGCAGCGGCAGGGCCGCCAGGAACACGAGGGAGAGCTTCCCGAGCGTGTAGATCTGGAAGGCCGTGTCCTCGGGGACGAGGTCGGAGCCCTCGATGCCGTCGACGGCCGACAGCGCCTGGAGGACCCACGCAAGGAGGCCGAACACCAGCGCCAGGCCGATGTAGAGCCGGCCGAGGGTCTTGTGGTCCCCCGATCCGAGCACCCGGGCGAGCGCCGGATACTCCTCGCCGGTGTCCCAAGGGTTGACGTGCTCCTCGACGGGCACGTCCTGGACGGTCTCTGGTCGGGTCTCGGTGAGCGCCATGTGGGTCAGTTCGACAGTCAGGTGGGTCGGGCCGATCGGTGCGCGACCGACGCGGACTCTACACACCGGGGATGGGGCGGATGAAAAACCGGCTCTGGGTGCATACGTGCAGGTCGTGCGCTACGAGTGGCCCCGAGCCCGGTCTCAGAGACCGGACCGGATCAGTTGATCGCCGGCCATGGCCGCGAAGAGCAGCGTGAGGTAGGTGATGGAGAAGGTGAAGAGGCGCATGGCCCATTCGTTCGCCGAGCCACCCGCCGTCGCCGTGCGCAGCACCTGGACGGCCATCCCGACGAAGACCGCGCCGAGCACCGCGGCGCTGACCGTGTAGATCCAGCCCATCTCGGCAACCGGGGTGAACAGCAGCGACAAGGCGACGACCACCACGCTGTAGCCCACGATCCGGCGGGCAGTGTGGTCGAGGGTGGCGACCGACGGGAGCATGGGCACGTCGGCGGCCCGGTAGTCGTCGCGGTAGCGGATGGCGAGGGCCCAGAAGTGCGGCGGCGTCCAGAAGAAGATGAGGGCGAACAGCACCACCGGCGGCCAGGCCAGCGAATCGGTGACCGAGGACCAGCCGATCAGCACGGGCGCAGCCCCGGCGGCGCCGCCGATCACGATGTTCTGGGTGGAGGTGCGCTTGAGCCAGAGCGTGTAGACGAACACGTAGAACAGGCAGGCGGACACGGCCAGCACGGCCGAGAGCAGGTTGACCAACCCCCACAGCCACACGAAGGCGAGCGCCTCGATGGCGAGGGCGAACACGAGGGCGCTCTGCGGCGAGATGGCCCCCGTCACGAGCGGGCGGTTCCGGGTGCGCTTCATCATCGCGTCGATGTCGCGATCGACGTACATGTTGATGGCGTTGGCGCCTCCAGCGGCCAGGGTGCCGCCGAGCACGGTGGCGACCATCAGCCAGATCGACGGGAGCCCACCCTCGGCGACCACCATCGTCGGGACGGTCGTGACGAGCAGCAGCTCGATGATGCGTGGCTTGGTGAGCGCGACGTAGGCCCCGATGCGCGTGCGCAAGCTCGGAGGCGTGGCGTGGAGCACGCCGGGGATGGTAGAGGCTCGTCCCGGCGGTGCGTAATCCGCCGGCAGGGCCGAGTACTGCCCGGCCGACGGGGTCCCGTACCATGAGGACGTGCGGCTCCCCCGCCTCTCCCCCCGGGCCTACCAGCGTGTGGTGCTCTTCGCGCTGGGGGCCCTCTGCTTCATCATCGTGACCGGCGCGGGCGTACGGCTCACCGGGTCCGGGCTCGGGTGCACCGACTGGCCGACGTGCGAGCAGAACCAGTTCGTGGCCGAGCTCGAGGACCCCCACGCCGTCATCGAGTTCGTCAACCGCTTGATCACGGGGCTCGTCTCGCTCGCCGTGATCCTGGCCGTGCTCGGGTCGCTGGTGCGGGTGCCGCGCCGGCGTGACCTCACCGTGCTGTCCCTCGGGCTGGTGCTGGGCGTCGTCGCCCAGGCGATCCTCGGCGCCTTCGTGGTGTTCCTCGAGCTCGACCCGCTGTCGGTGATCGGGCACTTCCTCCTGTCGACGCTGCTGGTGTGGAACGCGGTCGTGCTCTACGAGCGCGCCGGGCGACCGCCCACGCCGGGCGTGCCGACGGTGCCCACGCGGGTGGTGTGGCTGGGACGGGCCATGGTCTCGACCGCGCTGGCGGTCACCGTCGCCGGCACGGTGGTCACCGCCACGGGCCCGCACGGAGGGGACGAGGACGCCGAACGCCTCTCGTTCGACATCACCGAGGTCGTGCGGGTCCACGCCGTGCTGGTGTGGCTGCTGCTCGCGCTCACCATCGCCGGGTTGTGGCTGGCCCACCGATCGGGGGCCTCTCCGACGGTCGACCGGCGAGGCCGGTTGCTCGTCGTCGCCCTCGTGGCGCAGGGTGCGCTCGGTTACACGCAGTACTTCACCGGCGTGCCACCGGTGCTCGTCGCCCTCCACGTCGCCGGCTCCGTCGTCGTCTGGGTCGCCGTGCTGCGCTTCCACCTCGGGCTGTTCGCCCACCCCGACCGGGACCCCTTCCCGGAGGGCACTCCCTCGGAGGCGGGCGACGAGCCGGCGCCCGCCGTCGCCGTCTAGGCCAGGACGCGCGACGATCTGGGCATGGCCAACGCGCCGATCGAGGTCGACGAGCCCCAGGTCGACGACCCCGACCTCGACCACGAGGTCGACGAGGAGCGTCCGTGGGTGGTGATCGTGTGGAACGACCCCATCAACCTCATGGACTACGTCACCTTCGTCCTGCAGAAGCTGTTCGGATACAGCCTGGAGAAGGCGCAGAAGCTCATGCTCGACGTCCACCACGAGGGCAAGGCCGTGGTCTCGCAGGGCACGCGCGACAAGGCGGAGATCGACGTCTTCCGCCTGCACGAGCACGGCCTGTGGGCAACCATGCAGCAGGACTGACATGGCACAGCAGGACTGACATGGCGAAGCGGGACCGACATGGCGCAGCAGGACCGACGTGGTGAAGCGGTGACATGGCCTTCCGCCTGGTGAAACGACGGCGCGACGGCCGCTACGAGCTCAGGCTGCCCGCGCCCGTGCGCGAGGTCGTCGCCGACTCGTGCGCAGGGCTGCGGGCCCTCGTCGACGACGACCCCGACTCCCCGGCCCTGTGGCGCCTGTTCCCCGACGCCTATCCCGACGACCCCGATCACGCGGCGTTCTACCGCCTCGTCGCCCGCGACCAGTTGGCGGGGATGAAGCAGGAGGCCCTCGCCGTCGTCGAGCGAACCGCCCAGGCCGACGTGCTCACCGAGGACGAGCTCGACCAGTGGCTCCGCGCCCTCAACTCGGTGCGACTCGCCCTCGGCACCCGGCTCGACGCCGGCGAGCAGCCCCGCCGGGTGGCGCCCGACGACCCCGACGCCCGGCTGTGGCAGCTGTACGAGGTGCTGGGGGTGCTCGTCGGGTCGATCGTCGAGGCCCTCGCCGCCCAGCTCCCACCCGAGGGCACGAGCCCCGAGCAGGCCCCCGAGTAGCTCACCCGCCGGGTCCGAGGCCGCAGCTGGTGGCGGCGGTGACGATCCGACGCTCGAGCTCGGGCGTCGCCGAGTCGCTGCTGATCTGGTCGGGCGGGATGACCCGGACCACGGCGTCGGCCGCACACCACGCCTGGTCGAGATCGTCGGCCTGGGGAAGGAACGTCTGGGCCAGCGTCAGCCGACCGACCGGGTACTGGATGGCGGTGAGCGAGGCCTCCTCGAAGGACCCGGAGGCGTCGGCGCCGGGGTCACACGATCGCAGCCCGACGGTCCGGTCGTCGATCGGCTCGACCGAGGCGCTGCCGGCCGGGCCGGCATCGACCCAGGCCCGCAGCGCCGGCTCGACCGCCGCCAAGCCGTCGGCGTCGGCCGCCCGATAGCGCAGATCGACGCAGACACGACCGCTCTCGGGTCCGTCGGCGGCCTCCTCGTAGGTGACGTAGCGGTCGCCCGCCCACTCGTCGATGGCCGCGAGCGCCTCCCGGGGGTCCATGCGCTGGGAGAGGACGAGGAACCAGGCGAGGCCCCCGAAACGACCCTCGTCGATGGTGGTCGCGCCCTCGGGCGGCGAGATGGCGTCGACCTCCTCCTCGGCGGCGCCGTCGAAGTAGCGCCGGGCGTCGAACACGAAGGCGTCGCTGTCGGGCGGTTCCCGGAACAGGTCGTCGACCCCCCTCGACGGTCGCTGCTGGTCGACCAGGTCGACGAAGAGCGGTCCGGCGGCATACGGAGCCGCGAACAGGGCGACGAGGATCTCGGGCACCTCCGCCAGGTCCGCCTCCTCGGTCTCGGTGGCCGACTCCTCGTCGTAGGCCTGCCGCTCCTCGTCGGTGAGCTCGTCGTCCACGTAGGCGTCCTCGACGTTGGAGGCGTCACCCTCGATCACCATGTCGACCGCGGTGTTGTCCTCGTCGACCTCGAGCCGCTGCAGGCGCCGGAGGTCGAACCGCTGGTCCTGCCAGGCGTGGGTGAGCTCGTGGGCGAGGGTCGCCTCGAGGCCGGGGGTCAGCTCGGTGCCCTTCACCGTCACCCGCTCGGTCTCCGAGGAGTAGAAGGCGGCAACTCCCTCCCCGGTGAGCTGGTTGGTCTGCGCGAACAGATCGACCTCGCCCTCGACCAGCCCGAGGGCCCTCAGCTGGGCGACCGCCTGATCGAGTTGCTGCCGGTCCTCGTCGTCGAGGTCGTCCTGGGTGGTGGTGACCCGGTCCCGGAACTCGTCGTCGGACAGGAACTCCACGAACACCGGGTGCTCGAACGGCCCGCCCTTCGCCTGCTCGACGAAGGCGGCGATGTCGGCCACCCCGGGATCCCACCGGTCGGGGTGGGCGGGCGGCGCGTCGCGCACCGTGCGCACCGCGTAGGTGGCCACGCCGGCCACCAGGAGGACGACCGCCAGGGCGGCCACGAGCCGAACGGCAGGGTGCGGGTCGTGGTCCATGATCGACAGGACATCACATTGAGGGCCCGCGCGGGGCGGCTGCTATGGTGACCGAGCCCTCGAGGGAAGTTGAGCCCCCATCGTCCAGCGGCCTAGGACGCCGCCCTTTCAAGGCGGTAACACGGGTTCGAATCCCGTTGGGGGTGCGTTGACCTCAAGGTCGAGGTCCCGTGGTGCAGTTTGGAGTGCACGCCGGCCTGTCAAGCCGGAGGTCGCGGGTTCAAATCCCGTCGGGACCGCCCCTGCCCCCCGCCCCGGCGGAGCAGGCACGGTCGGGTAGCTCAGTTGGCAGAGCGTCCGCCTGAAAAGCGGAAGGTCACCGGATCGACGCCGGTCCCGACCACTCGAAGCCCTCGCACCGCGGGGGCTTCGTCGCGTCACGGGCAACCTGCTCCACCGTTCTGGCTGGGAGTGTGGAAGAGGGCACCGATCTACGATGCGGCCGTTCGGACGATCGGACGATCGGACGATCGGCGATCGGAGGGTGAGGATGCGGAGCCGGAAGTGCGTGCGGATGACGATGGCGGCGGGGCTGCTGCCGGCGTTGGTGGCCGTGGGGCTCCTCGCGGCAGTGAGCCCGGATGCCGGGGCCCAGAGCGCCAACCCCTGGCTCGAGCGGCGGGTGTTGGTCATCGCCCACGCCGGCGGCGAGGACGAGGCGCCCCACGAGACGATGTTCGCCTACCGCCGGGCCCACGCCCTCGGCGCCGAGGTGCTCGAGGGCGACGTGCGGCTGACCGGCGATGGCGTGCTCGTCGTCCACCACGACGCCGACGTCGACGCCACCACCGACGGCACCGGACTGGTGGCCGACCAGACCTACGCCGAGCTGTTCGCCCTCGACCACGGCCACAAGTTCACCCCCTACCAGTGGTCGTGCGGCGACTGCCCCGAGGAGGACTACGTGTACCGGGGGGTGCGCACCGGCGCCAAGCCGCCCCCCGCCGGCTCCACACCTGAGGACTTCACCATCCCGACGGCCGAGCAGCTGTTCGAGACGTTCCCCGATGCCTGGCTCGACCTCGAGATCAAAGAGGAGGGGCCCGCCGCCCGGGCCGCGGCCGACGCCCTCATCGCGTTGGTGCGCGAGTACGACGCCGCCGATCGCACCGTGATCGTGTCCTTCGACCAGCCGACGGTCGACTACGTGCGCCAGCAGATGCCGGAGGCGATCACCAGCCCCGGCGTCGACGGCATCACCGACTGGTTCCTCGGCGGCCAGCCGCTCACCGGCCATGCCATCGTGCAGGTACCGCCCTTCTTCGGTGACATCCAGGTCGTCACCCCGGACTTCGTGGCCAAGGCCCACGCCGACGGCCTCGCCGTCTGGGTGTGGATGGACAGCAAGCAACAGGAGTCGGAGGCCTTCTACCAGGAGCTCCTGGCCATGGGCGTCGACGGCCTCCTGGTGGCACGGCCCGGTCTGGCCCGGGAGGTGGTCGACGCCGCCGGGCTCACCTACGTGCCCACCCAGGCGACCACGACCACGACGACGACGTCGGCACCGGCGACCACCGCCATCCCGCCGAGCACGCCGGCCACCGCCGCCGCCACGGCGCCCCGCTACACCGGCTGATGGGACCGTCGGTCAGCCGACCTCGACCCGGTAGCCGCGACCCTCGAGCTCGGTGACGATCGAGCGGGCCATCTCGTCGTTCCGCGTCTCGATGGACAGCTCGACGACAGTGCGCCGCAACGCGATCCCCGGGAGGTCACGCCGGTGCTCCACGTCGATGATGTTGGCCCCGGCCGCACCGACGATGCCGGCCACCTCGGCGAGCAGGCCGGGTCGGTCGGGGATCTCGATCGCCAGCCGGTGCAGGCGACCCGATCGGGCGAGGGCCCGCAGGATCACCGACGAGAGCACCCGCAGGTCGATGTTGCCGCCCGACAGCACGATGCCCACCCGGCGGCCGGCGAACCGCTCGCGGTGCTCGAGCACCGCGGCCAGCCCGACGGCGCCGGCGCCCTCGACCACGGTCTTCTCGATCTCGAGGAGCAGTGCCACGGCCTCCTCGATGGCTTGCTCCGGCGCCACGAGCAGGTCGTCGACGAGGGCGGCCACGATCTCGCGGGTGAGCCGCCCGGGCTCGCGAACGGCGATGCCGTCGGCGATGGTCGGCCCACCGGTCGGGGGCCCGGCACGACCGAGGGCGGCGAGCATGCCCGCATAGCCCTCGGCCTGCACGCCGACGACCTCGGTGTCGGGGGCGACCCCCGACAGGGCCACGGCGACCCCGGAGATGAGCCCGCCGCCACCCACCGGGACCACGACCACGTCGAGGGGGCCGGCGTCGGCCGCCAGCTCGAGGCCGACCGTGCCCTGCCCGGCGATCACGAGGGGGTCGTCGAAGGCCGGCACCAGTCGGGCACCCCGCTCGTCGGCGATGGCACGGGCCACGGCGGCGGCCTCGTCGTAGTCGGCTCCGGCCAGCACGATCTCGGCGCCGAGCACCTCGGTGCGGTCGACCTTCGTGTATGGCGTGTCGTCGGGCATGACGATCACGGAGGGGACGCCGAGGAGCGCGGCGTGGTGCGCGAGGCCCTGGGCGTGGTTGCCGGCCGACGCCGCCACCACCCCGCGCCTGCGCTCCTCGGACGAGAGGTGGGCCAGCACGTTGCGAGCCCCCCGCTCCTTGAACGACGACGTGAACTGCAGGTTCTCGAACTTGAGCACGATCTCGCACCCAGCGAGCGCCGAGAGCGTGCGCGACGCCGCGGTCGGCGTGCGCACCACGGCACCCTCGAGCACCGCGGCGGCGGCCTCGACGTCGGCGAAGTCGACCGGCAGCCCCTCGGGCGAGGGGTGGGGGTGCTCGGCGGTCATCGGCCGACGCCCAACAGCACGGGGACCTCGGCGTGGTCGTCCACCACGTGCCGGGCCTCGGGCCGCGCCCGGTGGTCGTCGGTGGGGCCCGGGTCGTCGGCGTGCACCCCGCGGTATCGGATCGCGATCTCGCCCACCCCGAGCGCCCCCGCCACGTCGGTCCGACGGAGGTCGCCGATGTGGGCGACCCGCGCCGGATCGTCCACCCCGAGCCCGTCCATGGCATGGCCGAAGATCACCGGGTCGGGCTTGTACACGCCGACCTCGTCGGAGAACGACCAGTGGTCGAACAGGTCGAGCACGCCGTGGCGGTCGAGGTAGCGGCGGAGCACCGTCGACGGCGTCAGACCCACGTCGCAGATGATGCCCAGTCGCACGCCCGCCCGCCTGAGGGTTCCGAGCGCCTCGACCACGTTGGGCGCCATGGCGACCTCCAGGTCGACGGCGGCGTCGAGGTAGGCCCGCTCGAGCGCGTGCCGCTCCACCTCACCGAACGACCGACCGAGGGCCTCGATGGCGTGCTCGGCGGCGTGACTGCCGGTGTACTGCCGGTTGGCGGCCCAGGCCGCGTCGAAAGCGGCAAGGACGCCGTCGAAGGCGAGGTCGAGGTGCTCGGCGGTGAGGTCGTCGTGGCCGAGCTCGGCCAGCACGGCGAGCATCGCCACGCGCCGGGCCTCACGGGTGCCGACGGTGTCGGCCACGACGAGCGTGTTCCAGAAGTCGTACGTGACGGCGTCGACGCGCCGTTCCATCAGCGGGCCGCGGCCATCAGCGGCGACGGACGACCCCGTCACGCACCGCGGCGGCCGCCGAGGCCTCGGCGACGAGGTCGGCCACGTGCTTGTTGAACACCGACGGGATGATGAAGTCGGGGGCCAGCTCGTCGTCGCTCACGGCCGAGGCGATGGCCTCGGCGGCAGCCAGCTTCATGCCCTCGGTGATGGTGGTGGCCCCTGCGTCGAGCGCGCCGCGGAAGATGCCGGGGAAGCACAGCACGTTGTTGATCTGGTTGGGGTAGTCGCTGCGCCCGGTGGCGATGACGCTCGCCACGCCGGCCGCCAGCTCGGGGCGGATCTCCGGCTCCGGGTTGGCCAACGCGAACACGATCGGGTCCTTGGCCATGGGGCGGAGGTCGTCGGTGGCGAGCAGGCCGGGGCCGCTGACCCCGATGAACACGTCGGCACCGGGCATCACCTCGGGCAGGGTGCCCCGGACTCGTTCGGCGTTGGTGTGCTCGGCGAACCACTGCTTGGCCACGTTCAAGTCGTCGCGCCCGTCGTAGATGGCGCCCTTGCGGTCGACCCCGACGACGTGGGGCACACCTGCCTCCATCAGGATCTTGGCGCAGGCCACGCCGGCGGCGCCGACGCCGGCGATGACCACCCGGAGGTCGACCATCTTCTTGTCGACGATCTTGAGCGCGTTCTCGAGGGCGGCGAGGACGACGACGGCGGTGCCGTGCTGGTCGTCGTGGAAGACCGGGATGTCGAGTCGCTCCTTGAGTGCCTCTTCGATCTCGAAGCACTGCGGGGCGGCGATGTCCTCGAGGTTGATGCCACCGAAGGTGGGCGCCAGGTGGGCGACGGTCTCGATCGTCTCGGCGGCGGAACGGGTGTCGAGGCAGATCGGGAAGCCGTCGACACCGGCGAACTCCTTGAAGAGCAGCGCCTTTCCCTCCATCACGGGGAGGGCGGCTTCGGGCCCGATGTCGCCGAGCCCCAGCACGGCCGTGCCGTCGGTGACGATGGCGACCGTGTTCTTCTTGATCGTGAGCTCGTGCACGCGGGCCGGGTCGGCCTCGATCGCCTTGCAGACGCGCGCCACGCCCGGCGTGTAGGCCATCGACAGGTCGTCGCGATCGGCCGTCGGCATGAGCGGGAGCACCTCGATCTTCCCGCCCTGGTGCATCGTGAAGGTGCGGTCCTGGTGCTCGAGCACCTCGACCCCCTCGAGGTCGTGGATCGCTTGGACGATCTCGTCCTGGTGCTCCTCGCTCGAGCAGTTGACGATGATGTCCTCGTCGAGGTGGGAGTGCTTGGCCTCGAACCCCTCGAGGCCGGCGATGTTGCCTCCCGCTTCGCCGATGGCGATGGCGAGGCGCCCGAGGGTGCCGGGCTGGTTCACCAGCCGGACGCGGATGCGCAGGGAGTAGGCGGCGGTCGGCGTGCTGGACATGGCCCGAGACGGTAGCGGACCCGCTCGGCGCGACCCCAAGCCCTTCTGGTTGCGGGATCCAGGGCTCTCGGGCGGTGATCCCGCAACCGGTTCGGCCGCGAGGGGTGGCCCTCGTCGAGGCGGGCCTCAGGCGCCGCCCTCGTAGTCGAAGCCGAGGTCGGGGGCGGTGACGAGGGCGGTGAAGGCGATCCCCTCGGCCGCGGCCATGGCCGCGCAGGTGCCGCCCCGGTCGACGACCACCAGGATCATCACCGGGTCGGCTCCGAGCTCGCGCACCACCCGGGCGGCCTCCAGCGGCGACGAGCCCCGCGACACGGTGTCCTCGGTGATGACGACCTTGTCGCCCGGCTCCAGCGCGCCGGCGAGCCGGCCGGCCACACCGTGGCCCTTGGCCTCCTTGCGGATGGTGAACGAGCGGAGGCGCCGACCCCGGGTGGCGGCCACGGCGGCGATCCCGTAGGCCACGGGGTCGGCTCCGAGGGTCAGTCCGCCGATGGCGGTGACGGCTTCGGGGATGCGGGGCAGCGCCTCGTCGGCCATCAGCAGGAGTCCCTCGGGCCGGCAGACGGTCTGCTTCGAGTCGATGAACCACCCACTGCGGGCCCCGGACTTGAGGACGAAATCGCCGGTGCGGACCGAGTGGGCGAGGAGGTGCTCGACGAGCTCGCGGTGACTCACGGCGGCGACGCTACCGCCCCTCGCGAGGGCGGGATCGGCGGCGGTCACGGGACCCGTCGCGCGCTGTCGATGGGCGTCGGAGCGTGCCTACACTCCGGCCGATGTCCCGGGTGATCGCGCTGGCCAACCAGAAGGGCGGGGTGGCCAAGACCACGACCGTCCACACGCTCGGGGCCGCCCTTGCCGAGAAGGGCCTCGGGGTGCTGCTCGTCGACCTCGACCCGCAGGCCTGCCTCACCTTCTCCCACGGCATCGAGCCCGACGCGCTCGACCGATCGCTCCACGACGTCATGGTCGGTCGGGCGGCGGCCGTCGACGTGCTGGTCAAGGTCGACGAGGTCCACCTGCTCCCGGCCACCATCGACCTCGCCGGCGCCGAGGTCCACCTGCTGGCGCGAACCGGCCGCGAGTACGTGCTGCGTCGGGCGCTCCAGCCGCTCGTCGACGCCTACGACGTCGTCCTGATCGACTGCCCGCCCTCGCTCGGCATCCTCACCATCAACGGCCTCACCGCTGCCGACGAGGTGCTCATCCCGCTGCAGTGCGAGACGCTCAGCCACCGCGGGGTGGGCCAGCTGCTCGAGACGATCGACGACGTCCGCAACTACACCAACCCCTCGCTGTCGGTGCTGGGCGTGCTCCCCACGATGTTCGACGCCCGCACCCGGCTGTCACAGGAGGTCGTGGCCTCGATCCCGGAGGCCTACGGACTCCCCGTGCTCGAGCCTCCCGTGCCCAAGTCGGTGAAGACGGCCGAGGCCCCGGGCCGGGGCCGAACCGTGCTCACCCACGCTCCGGGCTCGAAGGTCGCTGCCGCGTACCGGGCTCTCGCCGACCACCTCGCCGAGTCACTGTGACCCCCTCCGGGCGCGACGCCGCCGACCGCCGACGGGTCGATCCCTCCGGCAAGGAGGCCCTCTTCACCGCGGGCGTGGCCGCGCCGCCCGACCAGCTCGCCCCCGGGCGCTCGGCCGGCGGTCGTGACGCCCTGTTCTCCACGGGTCCGCGTCGCGTCGGCACCGTGCTGGTCGACTGCTCGTCGTGCCGCGAGCGCTCGCGCGTCAGCCTGGTCGACGTCGGTGTACGCCTGCTGACGGTGTCGGCCTGGCTCCCGGCTCGACCCTATGCCCACTGGTTGCGCTGCCCGGCGTGCGGTCGACGCGCCTGGTGTCGGATCGGCTGGACCGACTAGCTCCTGTAGCCGGCCAACGAAGTACCGGCCTCAGACGAGCCTGACCTCGCCGTGGCCGGCGACGATGCGCCCGACCTCGGAGGCGTGGTGGCCGTGCGAACGCAGCACGTCGAGAGCCTTGAAGGCGTCGGCGCGGGGGACGACCACCACCATGCCGAGGCCGAGGTTGAAGACCTTGGCCATCTCCACGTCGTCGACGTTCCCGAGCCGCTGCAGCTCGGCGAACACCGGCGGCATCTCCCACGTCCCGCGCTCGATCTCGGCGTCGAGGTGCGGGGAGAGCACCCGGTTGACGTTGCCGGGGAGCCCCCCGCCGGTCACGTGCACCACCCCGCGGACGTCGACCTCCCGTACGAGGGCGAGGATCGCCGGCGCGTAGATGACCGACGGCTTGAGCAGCTCGTCGGCGACCGAGTGGCGGGCGCCCGGATAGGCCGGGTCGTCGAGGCCACGGCCAGCCCGCTCGAACAGGACGCGGCGGGCCAGCGAGTACCCGTTGGACCGCAGGTTGGTGGACGGCAGCCCGACCAGCACGTCGCCGACGGCGATGCGCTCACCGGTGATCAGCTCGTCGCGCTCGACGACGCCCACGGCGAAGCCGACCAGGTCGAACTCGCCCGGCTCCATGGCACCGGGGTGCTCGGCCATCTCGCCGCCGATCAGCGCGCACCCCGCCTGGCGGCAGCCGTCGGCGACGCCCTCGACGAGTTGCTCGATGTGGTCGGGGTCGAGCCGGCCGACCGCGATGTAGTCGAGGAAGAAGAGCGGCTCGGCCCCCTGGCACACGAGGTCGTCGACGCACATGGCCACGAGGTCGACGCCGATGGTCTCGAACCGTCCCGCCGCCTGGGCGACGAGGGCCTTCGTGCCGACGCCGTCGGTCGACGACACCAGCACCGGGTTGCGCCGGCGACCGCCGTCGAAGGCGAACAGGCCGCCGAACCCGCCGATGTCACCGATGACCTCCGGCCGGAACGTGGATCGCACCTTGGCCTTGATGCGGTCGACGGCTTCCTCGCCGGCGGCGATGGAGACCCCGGCGGCCTCGTAGGTCTCGCTCATTCGGAGGTGGTGGGCTCGCGGGCCTCGGCCTGCCGGGCGGGCAGGTCGACCTCCTGTCCGAAGAGCAGCCCGAGGGTGGACGGCTCGCTGACGTCGATCGTCCGTCCGTCGTCCTCGAGCACGCCCTTGTGGAGCTGCTCGGGGATGGCCACGGGGTAGTGGCCCGTGAGACACGCGGTGCAGAAGCCGGCGCCCACGGCACCGGTGGCCTCGACCAGGCGGTCGAGCGACAGATAGGCGAGCGTGTCGACGTTGAGGTAGTCGCGAATCTCCTCGATGCTCATGTTGGCGGCCAGCAGCTCGCCCCGCTGGCCGGTGTCCATGCCGTAGAAGCACGGCCACTTGTACGGCGGCGACGACACCCGCAGGTGCACCTCGTTCGCGCCCGACTCCCGCAGCATGCCGACCATCGCGCGGGTGGTGGTGCCCCGGACGATGGAGTCGTCGACGACCACGAGTCGTTTGCCGGCGATGTTGTCCTTGAGCGGGTTGAGCTTCATCCGCACCCCGAGGGCCCGCATCGCCTGGTCGGGTGCGATGAAGGTCCGCCCGATGTAGCGGTTCTTCACCAGGCCCTGCCCGTAGGGGATGCCGCTGCGGCGGGCGAACCCCTCGGCGGCCTGGATGCCGGACTCGGGCACGCCCATCACCATGTCGGCGTCGACCGGGGCCTGGGCAGCGAGCTGCTCACCCATGCGCACCCGTGCCGCCTGGACGCTCTGGCCGTAGAGCTTGGCGTCGGGGCGGGCGAAGTAGACGAACTCGAAGAGGCACAGCCGGGGCGTGACCTCCCCGGCGGGGAACACGCGGACCGAGCGCCAACCGGTGGCGTCGACCACGACCATCTCGCCCGGCTCGATCTCCCGTACCGGGTGGGCGGCCACCACGTCGAGGGCGGGCGTCTCGGAGGCCAGCACCCAGCCGTTGTCGAGCTTGCCGAGGGCGAGGGGGCGGAAGCCGTGCGGGTCGCGCACGCCGATGATGTGACCCTCGTCCATCACCACGAAGGAGAAGGCGCCCTTGAGCCGGGGCAACACCTCGAGCAGGGCCCGCTCGAGGGCCCGGCCGTCGGACGACTGCTCGGGGTCCTTGGCCAGCTCCGTGGCGATGAGCTCGGCCACCAGGTCGCTGTCGCTCGACACCGTGCCGGGGAGCATGCCGGCCTCGGCGGCGAGCTCCTCGGTGTTGGTGAGGTTGCCGTTGTGCCCGAGGGCGAAGGTGTGGGCACCGACGTCGCGGTACACCGGCTGCGAGTTGCGCCACGTGCTCGACCCCGTCGTGCTGTAGCGGGTGTGCCCGATGGCGAGGTGGCCGGTGAGGGCGGCGAGGGTGCGGTCGTCGAACACGTTGGACACGAGGCCCATGTCCTTGACCACGGTGACGGTCTGACCGTCGCTCACCGCCATGCCGGCCGATTCCTGGCCGCGATGCTGCAGGGCGTACAGGCCGAGGTAGCAGAGGTGGGCGACGGGCTGCTGAGGGGCGTAGACCCCGAACACGCCGCAGGCCTCCTTCGGCGTGTCGTCGTCCGCGCCGCCGACCAGGGGGTCGCGGGGGAGGGGAACCGACACCACGGTCGCAGTCTATGGCCGGTCGCGACCCGTCCCGTACCGATGGTCGATCGGCGCCGGGCGGCTGCTCAGCCCTGCGTGGTGCCGGCCCCCAGGGCCGTGGGGAGTCGGTCGCGCCAGGCGTCGGCGACGGCGGGGAGCGGCAGGTCGAGGAGCCCCTTCACCGACAGGCGGTCGCCGCCGGCGACGCCGATGCGGGCACGGGGCACCCCGGCGTGGTCGAGCACGGCCTCGACGGCGCCGAGGCGTTCGGGGGCGACGCACAGCACCGCCCGGGAGGGCGACTCGCTGAACAACTCGAGGACGTCGCCCACGCGGGCAACCGTGCAGCCGATGCCCGAACGCACGGCCATCTCGGCGAGCGCCACCGCGAGGCCCCCGGTGGAGACGTCGTGGACGCCGTCGACCAGCCCGCCCGCCACCAGATCGCGCACCGCCTTGACCACGAGTGCGTGCATCTCGAGGTCGAGGACCGGGAGGGTGCCGCCTGCGTGGCCCCTGGCCCGGGCCCAGGCCGAGCCCGACACCTCCGGCTGGGTGACGCCGACGAGGACGAGCCGCCCGCCGTCGACCAGACCGACACCGGCCGGCCGGCGCTCGAGCCGGTCGATGGCCCCGAGCACGCCGACGATCGGTGTGGGGTCGATGTCACGGCCACGGGACTCGTTGTAGAAGCTCACGTTCCCGCCGACGACCGGGAGGTCGAAGGCGAGGCACGCCTCGGTCATGCCGTCGACGGCCTCGGAGAACTGCCACATCACCTCGGGGTGCTCGGGGTTGCCGAAGTTGAGGCAGTTGACGAGGGCGAGGGGACGAGCGCCGACGCAGGCCAGGTTGAGCACGCTCTCGGCCACCGTGAGCGCCGTGCCGTGCCGAGGGTCGACTGCGCACCAACGGTGGTTGCCGTCGGTGGTGAGGGCCAGGGCACGACCGGTGTCGGCGCCGGTGCGCGGGTGCTTCAGGCGCAGGACGACGGCGTCGCCACCGGGGCCCTCGACGGTGTTGAGGAAGAGCTGGTGGTCGTACTGGCTCCACACCCAGGAGGCGTCGGCGACCAGGTCGAGCAGGTCGGCGCCGGCATCGCCGGGCGGCGACGCGGCCGCATCCGGGCCCGCGCCCGCCGGCGTCGCCACCAACCGGCGGGTGGACTCGTCGAAGGCGGCCGGCGCGATGCAGGGGCGGTCGTACACGGGCGCGGCGTCGTGGAGGGACGCCGCCGGGATGTCGGCCAGCACCTCGCCGTCGAAGCCGTCACGGATGCGCAGCGCCCCGCCCTCGGTGACGCGACCGATCACCGAGGCCCGCACCTCCCAGCGCTCGCAGATGGCCAGCACCTCGTCGAGGTGGGCGGGCTCGACGATGGCCAGCATCCGCTCCTGGGACTCGCTCGTCATGACCTCGAACGGCTCCATGCCCGCCTCGCGGCGAGGCACGGCGGTGACGTCGACGTCCATGCCCATGCCACCACGGGAGGCCGTCTCGCTCGTGGCGCAGGCCAGCCCGGCTCCACCGAGGTCCTGGATGCCGACCGCCAGACCGGCCTCGAGCAGCTCGAGACAGGCCTCGATGAGGCGCTTCTCCTCGAAGGGGTCGCCCACCTGCACGCTGGGACGCTTCTCGGCGTCGGCCTCGGCGTCGCCGAACCCGGCCGAGGCCAGCACCGACACGCCGCCGATGCCGTCGCGGCCGGTGGTGGAACCGAGGAGCACGGCCAGGTTGCCGACACCGGTCGCCTGCCCGAGCACGAGCCGCTCGGTGGGGAGCAGGCCGAGGCACAGGACGTTCACGAGGGGGTTCTCGGCGTAGGTCTCGTCGAAGACGGTCTCGCCGCCGACCGTGGGCACGCCCACCGAGTTGCCGTAGCCGGAGATGCCGCTCACCACGCCCTCGGCGATCCAGCGGCTCCGGGCGTCGTCGAGCGGACCGAAGCGCAGGGGGTCCATGAGCGCGATGGGACGGGCACCCATGGTGAAGATGTCCCGCAGGATGCCGCCGACGCCGGTGGCCGCGCCCTGGTAGGGCTCGATGGCCGACGGGTGGTTGTGGCTCTCGATCCGGATGGCGGCGGCGATGCCGTCGCCGACGTCGACCACGCCGGCGTTCTCGCCGGGACCGACCAGCACCCAGGGTGCCTGGGTCGGGAGGCGCTTCAGGTGCACCCGGGACGACTTGTACGAGCAGTGCTCGGACCACATGACCGAGTACATCGCCAGCTCGAGATGGTTCGGGTCTCGACCGAGGATCCCGACGATGGCCTCGTACTCGCCGTCGGTCAGCCCCAACGAGCGGTGGATCGCCTCGTCGGCCATGCGGTCGCGTGCTCCTCTCGTCGCCCGGCGCGCGCCCGGCGCGCCGCCCTCGCCCGCACGCTACCCGCTCCCCCGAGGCCCCGGCACCGTCCGCTCGGCCTCTATGGCTGACCCGGCGCTTTCGGTAAATGCCGGGCGAGCTTCTGGGTCGCCGCGGCTCTATGGGTGGGACTTGCAACCGAAGAATGGAGGTGATCGACTACCTGGCAATGGCCCCAGCGAAGCGATCCAAGAGCCCGATGTCCGATGCCCACAAGGCGGCCCTGGCCGAGGGACGATCCCAGGGTCGGGCGGTGCGGCGATACCTCGAAGCCCTCGACGCCCACCGCCCGAAGCGGGGCCGCAAGCGGACCCCTGACTCCGTCCGCCGCCGCCTCGATGCCATCGACGGCGAGCTGGCGACCGCCGACCCGCTCAAGCGACTGCAGCTGGTGCAGGAGCGCATCGACCTCCAGCGTGAGCTCGAGTCGTCGGAGCAGACCGTCGACCTGGTCGCGCTCGAGGCGGACTTCGTGGCCTCGGCCAAGGGCTACTCGGAGCGCAAGGGCATCAGCTACGCAGCCTGGCGCGAGCTCGGCGTGCCCGCCGCCACCTTGAAGTCGGCGGGCATCGGTCGCGGCGACGGCTGACGGTCAGGCGTCGACGCCCTCGGCCGTCGCCATCCAGGCCGTGTAGCCGCCGAGCAGGTCGGACACGTCGGTGGCGCCGAGCGAGCGCAGCAGGCTCGCCGCGATCGACGAGCGGTAGCCGCCAGCGCAGTAGAGGACGATCGGCTCCGCGAGCCGGAGGCGCGCCGCCTGCTCGCGGAGGTCGGCGAGGGCGATGACCTCGGCGCCCGGGATGGTGCCGAGGGCCGTCTCGCCGGGGTTCCGGATGTCGACCAGCTGGACGTCCTGGTCCCGCCGACGGTCCTGCAGCTGGGCCACCGTGAGACGCGACGACGGCGTGACCAGGTCGGGTCGGTCGGCCAGTGCCGCCGCCCCACCGGCGACCACCCCGACGACGGTGTCGAAGCCGATGCGGGCGAGACGGAGCTTGGCCTCCCGCTCGTCCCCGGGCTCGGTCACGAGGACGATGGGGGTGCCCGGCGCGATCACCGTGCCCACGTACTCCGCGTAGCGCCCCTCCTGGCCCACGTTGATCGAACCGGCCAGGTGGCCCTGGGCGAACTCGACGTCGCTGCGGGTGTCGACCACCACCGCGCCCGACGCCCGGGCCTCGGCCACCTCGTCGAGCGTGAGCTCGCGGGGCGGCTCGGTGTCGAGCAGGTCGCGATCGGCCTTGTTCAACCCGGCGTTGTACCCGAAGTAGGCCGGGGCCCGGCTCTGGCCCTCGGTCACCGCTTGGACGAACTCGTCCACCCCCATCGGCTGGAGCGCGTAGTTCGTGCGCCGCTGCTCCCCGATGGTGGAGACCGTCTCGGTCGAGAGGCTCTTGCCGCACGCCGACCCGGCGCCGTGGGCCGGGAACACCTTGGTGTCGTCGGGGAGCTGCAGCAGCTTGTCGTGGACCGACACGTAGAGCTGACGGGCGAGCTCCTCGGCGGTGACCCCCACCGACGCGAGGAGGTCGGGGCGGCCGACGTCACCGATGAACAGCGTGTCACCGGTGAGCACGCCGAAGGGCTCGTCCGCGTCGCCGTGCTCCCACACCACGATGCTGATCGACTCGGGCGTGTGGCCCGGCGTCTCGCGGAACTCGAGCACCACGCCGTGGTCGTCGACACCGAGGCGGATCCGCTCGCCGTCGGTGACCCGTCGGATGGGGTACTGGGCCTGGGCCGCCGAGCCGTAGACGATCTCGGCCCCCGTCGCCTCCGCCAGCTCGAGGTGGCCGGAGAGGAAGTCGGCGTGGAAGTGGGTCTCGATGACCTTCTCGATCGTCAGCCCGTCAGCGGCGGCGTCGTCGAGATAGGTCTGGATGTCGCGTCGGGGGTCGACGACGACGGCCGTCTTCGACGTCTCGTCGGCGATCAGGTAGCTGGCCTGGGACAAGCAGTCCAGGTAGTACTGCACGAACTTCACCGCAGCCTCCTCGTGTCCGGACCGAAGTATACCCCCATGGGTATCACGATCACCCACCTGGCCATCCGCTGGGCGGCGTCGTCGCGCCGGTCAGGCGGCGACCGCAGCCCCGGCCGCGACGAGCAACGAGCGCATCAGCACCGCGCCGTCCCCCGTGCCGAGCAACGGGTGGCAGGCGCGCTCCGGGTGCGGCATCAGGCCGACCACGTTGCGCCCCTCGTTGCAGATCCCGGCGATGTCGTCGACCGACCCGTTGGGGTTGTCGACGTACCGCAACACGATGCGCTCCTCGGCTCGGAGCCGGGCGAGGGTGGCGTCGTCACACGTGTAGTTGCCCTCGAAGTGGTTGATGGGCACCCGCAGTACCTGTCCCACGGAAGCGACCGAGGTGAGTGGCGACCGATCGCTGTCGACCCGCAGCTCTACCTCGCGGCACAGGAACTTCAACCCCGCGTTCTTCTGGAGCGCACCGGGCAACAGCCCGGCCTCGGTGAGGACCTGGAACCCGTTGCAGATGCCGACGACCGGTCCCCCCTCGGCGGCGAACTCGCCGATCGCACCCATGATCGGGGAGAAGCGGGCGATCGCACCGGGCCGCAGGTAGTCACCGTGGGCGAAGCCGCCGGGGACGACCACCGCGTCGACCCCACCGAGCGAGGGGTCACCGTGCCACAGGATCTCGGCCTCACCGCCGAGGCCGCGCACCGCCTCGACCACGTCGTGCTCGCAGTTGGAGCCGGGGAAGAGGACGACGCCGACCGTGCCGCTCATGCGCCGTGCACGCTCTCGAGGTGCACGACGGCGTCCTCGATCACGGGGTTGGTGAGGAACCGGTGGGTCATGTCCTCGACCTCCCGACGGGCGGCGTCCTCGTCCGGGGCCTCGATGGAGAACCGCAGGCTCTTGCCCACCCGGACACCCCGGACGCCGGGGAACCCGAGGGTCGGGAGAGCCCGCTCGATGGTCGAACCCTGCGGATCGGCGATCCCCTCCCGGAGGCGGACCTCGACGTGCACCGAGTACTCCATCGGCTCACTCTCCCACACCGACGTGGCCCTCTCGCGCCCCGCCCCGGCCGTTCCAGCGCTGATCAGGACGAAGGCCCGGGGTCGTCATCGGGCCGGTGAGCGGCTCATCCGTGCCAGTCGGCGAAGGACCGCCCGGTGATGCGCTCGTACCCCTCGACGTAGCGGGCGCGGGTGGCGGCCACCACCTCGGGCGGAAGCGACGGCGGCGGCGGGCGCTTGTCCCAGTCGAGCCCGTCGAGGTAGTCGCGCACCGGTTGCTTGTCGAACGACGGCGGGACCGTGCCCGGCACCCACTCGTCGGCCGGCCAGAAGCGGGACGAATCGGGCGTGAGCACCTCGTCGGCGAGCACCAGCTCCCCGTCGACGAAGCCGAGCTCGAACTTGGTGTCGGCGATGATGATCCCACGCTCGGCGGCGAGGGCGGCGGCGTCCGCGTAGACGGTCAGCGAGATGTCCCTCGCCCGCTCGGCCACGTCGCGGCCGACCAGTTCGACGGCGGCGTGGAAGTCGATGTTCTCGTCGTGGTCACCGAGCTCGGCCTTGGTCGACGGCGTGAACACCGGCTCGGGCAGGGCCTCGCTCTGGCGCATCCCGGCCGGGAGCCGCTCGCCGTGCATGGTGCCGGAGCGCTCGTACTCCTTCCACGCCGACCCGGAGAGGTAGCCACGGACGATGCACTCGATCGGCAGCATCTCGGCCCGCCGGCACAGCATCACCCGCCCCTCCCAGTCGGGTCGACGGGCCTCGGGTGGGAGATCGTCGAGACGGGTGGAGACGAGGTGGCTGCCGACGACCCCGGCGAAGCGCTCGAACCAGAACGCCGACATGGCGGTGAGCACCCGGCCCTTGTCGGGCACCGGCTCCGCCATCACCACGTCGAACGCCGAGATGCGGTCGGACGCGACCAGCACGAGCCGGTCGGCGCCGACCTCGTAGAGGTCTCGGACCTTCCCCCGATAGGCGGGCTCGAGCTCGGCCATCCCGTCCACCCGTCGCCCTACAGGATCGGGGCCGGCCGGTAGCCGGCCGCCTCGGGGTGACGACCGACCAGCTCGTCGACCTCCTCGACGAACGTGGCCACCTGATGCGGCGCCGCCCCGACGAAGTCGAGTGGGCGGCCGAGGGCCTCGCGCAGCGCGTCGGCGGGCACGCCGAGTCGCGGGTCGGCCCCGAGGCGCTCGAGCAGGTCGTCGTCGGTGACCCCCTGTTCGCGCCGGGCGAGGGCCACGGACACCGCGTGCTCCTTGATCACCTCGTGGGCGGTCTCGCGGCCGGCGCCGGCCCGGACCGCGGCCATGAGCACCTTCGTGGTGGCCAGGAACGGGAGGTACTGACGCAGCTCCCGTTCGATCACCGCCGGATAGGCGCCGAAGTCGCCCACGACCGTCAGGAACGTCTCGAACAGCCCGTCGACGGCGAAGAAGGCGTCGGGCAGGGCGACCCGTCGCACCACGGAGCAGCTGACGTCGCCCTCGTTCCACTGGTCGCCGGCGATGGCCGCCACCATGGTGAGGTGGCCGCGGAGCACGTTGGCCAACCCGTTGACCCGCTCGCACGAGCGCGTGTTCATCTTGTGGGGCATGGCCGACGAGCCGACCTGCCCCGGCTGGAAGCCCTCGGTGGCCAACTCGTGGCCGGCCATCAAGCGGACGGTGAGGGCGAGGCTCGAAGGTGCCGACGCCACCTGGACCAGGGCGGACACGACGTCGAGGTCGAGCGACCGCGGGTAGACCTGGCCGACGTTGGTGAGCACGGCACGAAACCCGAGGTGCTCGGCGACTCGCCGCTCGAGCTGGTCGACGCGCTGCTGGTCGCCGTCGAACAGGTCGAGCTGGTCCTGCTGGGTGCCGACCGGGCCCTTGATCCCGCGGAGCGGATACCGCTGCAGCAGGTCGTCGAGGCGGTGGTGGGCCTGGAGCAGCTCCTCGCCGGCGTTGGCGAACCGCTTGCCGAGGGTGATGGCCTGGGCGGGCACGTTGTGGCTGCGCCCGGCCAGCACGACGGTGTCGTACTCGGCGGCCCGCTCGGCCAACCGGGCGAGGGCGGCGACGGTGCGGTCGCGGACGAGCTCCAGAGCGCGCTTCACCTGGAGCTGTTCCACGTTCTCGGTGAGATCTCGCGACGTCATGCCCTTGTGGACGTGCTCGTGGCCGGCGAGGGCGGCGAACTCGTCGATCCGGGCCTTGACGTCGTGGCGGGTGACGCGCTCGCGCTCGGCGATGGAGGCCAGGTCGACCTGTTCGAGCACGGCCGCGTAGGCGTCGAGGGCCTCTTCGGGCACGGCGAGGCCGAGGTCGCGCTGGGCCCGGAGCACGGCGAGCCAGAGCTCGCGCTCGAGGACGACCTTCCGGGTGGGTGACCACAGGTCGCGCATGGCCTCGCTCGCGTACCGGGTGGCCAACACGTTCGGGATCTCGGACATCGCCCTCCCACCCTACGGCCGGCCGTCCGGCCCAGGCGGCACCCGCCCCGGTGGGCCGGGACGACCAGTGACGATGGGTCCGCACGACCACCGCTGGTGGGTCGTTCGGTTCATTTCGACCACGGATGGTCACCGAACGGTCAAGCCGTGACCACACCGCGTCGAAGTGCTCGGGTAGGACAACCGCGACGGGATGGGTGGTCGAACGTGCTACTCGAGGGAGACCGGCAGGACCGAGCCGTGAACGGTCAGTGCGTGAAGCACCAGTTCGAGCAGGCGACCGACCTGTGCCGGAGCTGTGGCGAGGACTTCTGCGAGGAGTGCCTCGTGTACGCCTTCGGTCGGGGCCAGACGCCCTACTGCATCGCCTGCGCGCTGGCTGCGTCGGGCGTCCGGTCCAACGCCGGACGGCCCACCAGGATCTCGCGGCGGGAGCTCCGCCGCCGGACCAAGGCGCGCCAGCAGGCCCAGAAGGCCGCTGCGGGAGCAGAAGGGGCCGTCGACGTGCGGGCCGTCGAGATCGACTGGTCCATGCCCGAGACCGCCGAGGGTGAGCCCGACGCCTACGCGTGGGCCGAGGCCGAGCGAGGCCCCCGCACGGAGCACCGCGTCCCCTTCTGACGCCGTTCGACCGCCGGCGCCTCGGCGTGACCGGGGCCGACCCCAGGGTCAGGTGCGCGCCGCGTCGGCGGCGATGTCCCGACGATGGTGCATCCCCGGCCACGAGAGTCGGCCGACGGCGTCGTAGGCCCGCGACCGCGCCGCGGCGAGGTCGTCACCGAGGCCGGTGACGGCGAGCACGCGACCACCGGCGGTGACCAGTCGGCCCCGGTCGTCGGCGCCGACGCCGGCGCAGAACACCTCGACGCCGTCGATCGCACGCGCCTCGTCGAGCCCTTCGATCACGTCGCCGGTGCGCGGCGAGCGCGGGTAGCCCTCGGCCGCGCACACCACGGCGACCGCAGCCCCGTCGTCGAAGACCGGCTCGCTGCGCAGCGCGCCCTCGGCCGCCTCCCGCAGCAGGTCGACGAGGTCGCTGCGCAGGCGGGGCAGCACGACCTGGGTCTCGGGATCGCCGAACCGCACGTTGTACTCGAGCACCTTGGGGCCGGCCGGGGTGAGCATGAGCCCGGCGTACAGGACGCCGCGGTAGTCGATCCCCCGCGCCCGCAGCGCGGCGAGGGTCGGCTCGACGGCGCCGCCCATGACCGCGTCGACCACGGCGGGCCCGGCCACCGGCACCGGCGAGTAGGCACCCATGCCACCGGTGTTGGGGCCGGCGTCCCCGTCTCCCACGCGCTTGAAGTCCTGTGCCGGGGCGAGGGGCACGGCAACCCGGCCGTCGCACAGGGCCAGCACCGACAGCTCGGGACCGGTGAGGCCCTCCTCGATCACGACGGTTCGGCCGGCATCACCGAACGCCGCGCCCGAGAGGTAGTCGTCGACCGCGGCGCGGGCATCGGCGATCGACTCGGTGACCAGCACGCCCTTGCCGGCGGCCAGCCCGTCGGTCTTCACGACGTACAGGCCGTCGAGCGTGTCGAGGAACGCATGGGCGGGGGATGACGCGGTGAACGCTCCGTAGCGCGCCGTCGGGACCCCGGCGTCGACCAGGATCTCCTTCATCCAGGCCTTCGACCCCTCGAGCCGGCCCCCGTCCGCCCCCGGGCCGAACACGAGCGCCCCCCGGGCTCGGAGCCGATCGGCCAGGCCGTCGACGATCGGGACCTCGGGGCCGATGACGAACAGGTCGGCCTCGAGCGCCTCGGGGGGTGCGGCCACCGAGCCGGGGATGCCCGGGTTGCCCGGCGTGACGACCACGTCGGCCGAGCGGCCGAGGGCCACGGCGAGGGCGTGCTCCCGACCGCCGGAGCCGACGACGACGACGGTCGGCCGGCTCATGGGGCGAAGTGCAGGAACTGCTCGCGGCCAGGGCCGACCCCGACGAGGCTGATCGGCACGCCGATCTGGTCCTCGAGGAAGGCGATGTAGTCGAGGGCCTCCTTCGGCAGCTGACGTCGCTCGGTGAGCGCGGTGAGGTCGGTCTGCCAACCGGGGAGCGTCTCGTAGACGGGCACGACCTTGTGCAGCACCGACTGGTGGTAGGGCAGGTGCTCGAAGCGGGCCCCGTCGGCCTCGTAGGCGACGCACACCTTGAGCTCGGGCAGGGTGTCGAGCACGTCGAGCTTGGTGAGGGCGACGTCGGACAGCGAGTTGAGCCGCACCGCGTGGCGCAGCATCACCGCGTCGAACCAGCCCGGCCGTCGCCGGCGACCGGTGTTGGTGCCGTACTCGTGGCCCCGGTCGACGAGCAGGTCGCCGACGTCGTCGAGGAGCTCGGTGGGGAACGGCCCGGTGCCGACGCGGGTGACGTAGGCCTTGGCGATGCCGATGACGCGGTCGATGTAGCGCGGGCCGATCCCGGCACCGGTGCACGCGCCGCCGGCGACGGGGTTCGACGAGGTGACGAACGGATAGGTGCCGTGGTCGAGGTCGAGGAAGGTCGCCTGGGCCCCTTCGAGCAGGACCTGCTGACCGGCCTCGAGAGCCTCGTGGACGAGGGCGACCGAGTCGGCGATCATCGGGGCGATGCGAGGGAGGCAGACGTCGAGGTACTCGTCGGCGATGACGTCGGCGTCCAGGGGCAACTGGTTGTAGACCTTGGCCAGCACCGCGTTCTTCTCGCGGAGCACGACGTCGAGCTTCTGGCGGAAGATCTTCGGGTCGAGCAGGTCCTGCACGCGCAGGCCCACCCGGGACGCCTTGTCGGCGTAGGCCGGGCCGATGCCCCGCTTCGTCGTGCCGAGCTTGTTCTTGCCGAGGTAGCGCTCGGTGACCTTGTCGAGCTCCTGGTGGTACGGGAGGATCAGGTGGGCGTTGCCGCTCACCCGTAGCCGAGAGGTGTCGACGCCCTTGGCCTCGAGCACGTCGACCTCGGCGATCAGCACACGGGGGTCGACGACGACACCGTTGCCGATCACCGGGGTGATGTGGTCGTAGAGGATGCCGCTCGGCACCAGCTGGAGGGCGAAGCTCTCTCCCTCCACCACGATCGTGTGACCCGCGTTGTGGCCGCCCTGGTAGCGCACGACCAGGTGCATCTCCTTGGCGACCAGGTCGGTGAACTTGCCCTTGCCCTCGTCGCCCCACTGGGTCCCGACCACCACGGTTGCAGGCACGCGCGACTTCCCTTCGATGTGGCCCGTCGGTACGTCGGGAGCCTAGTCGGCGGGCCGTCGGCGGCCGACCGACGTCACCCGATCACGATGGAACGGGTGCCCGTGGACGGGTCGTCCTCGACGTCGACGGTGATGGTGGTCCCCTCGCCGTACCGACCCTCGAGGATGGCCAGGGCCAACCGGTCGCCGATCTCGCGCTGGATGACCCGCTTCAGCGGCCGGGCGCCGTAGGCCGGGTCGAAGCCCTCGCGGGCGAGGGCGTCCTTGGCGTCGTCGGTGACGACGAGGGTCATCCGCTTCTCGGCCACCCGCCGGGCGAGGGCCTGGAGCTGGATGTCGACGATGCGGGCCAGGTCGGCCTCGGTGAGCTCCCGGAACCGGACGATGTCGTCGATGCGGTTCACGAACTCCGGCTTGAAGAAGTCCCGAGGATCACCGGGCAGGTTCGACGTCATGATCAGCACCACGTTGCTGAAGTCGACGGTGCGGCCCTGGCCGTCGGTGAGACGCCCGTCGTCCATGAGTTGCAGGAGCACGTTGAACACGTCGGGATGGGCCTTCTCGATCTCGTCGAGGAGCACCACGGAGTACGGACGGCGCCGGACGGTCTCGGTGAGCTGGCCGCCCTCCTCGTAGCCGACGTAGCCGGGGGGCGCACCGATGAGGCGGCTCACCGCGAGCTTCTCCATGTACTCCGACATGTCGATGCGGACCATGGCCCGCTCGTCGTCGAAGAGGTAGTCGGCGAGCGAGCGCGCCAGCTCGGTCTTGCCGACGCCCGTGGGGCCGAGGAAGAGGAACGTGCCGATGGGCCGGTGCGGATCGGAGAGGCCGGCCCGGCTGCGGCGGATGGCGTTGGCGACGGCGACGACGGCCTCGTCCTGGCCCACGACCCGCTCGTGGAGCACCTGCTCGAGGTGGACGAGCTTGGCCATCTCGCCTTCCATCAGCCGGCTCACGGGCACGCCGGTCCACTTGCTGACGACCTCGGCGATGTCCTCCTCGTCGACCTCCTCCTTGAGCATCTTCTGCTCGGCCTGGAGCTCGTCGAGGCGCTTGGTGGCCTCGCCGACCTGGCGGTCGAGCTCGGGGATGTGCCCGTAGCGGATCTCCGCCGCCTTCTCGAGGTCGGTTTCGCGCTCGAGCTCGGACCGCTCGATCTCGAGCTGCTCCTTCAGGTCCTGGATGGCGGAGATGGCGTCCTTCTCGGACTGCCAGTGGGCCTTCATGCCGGCGATCTGCTCCTGCAGGTTGGCCAGCTCCTCGTCGAGGGCTGCCAGCCGCTCCTGCGAGGCGGCATCGGTCTCCTTGGCCAGCGCCACCCGCTCGATCTCGAGCTGGCGGATGCGGCGCTCGACGACGTCGATCTCGGTGGGCATCGAGTCGATCTCGATGCGCAGCTTCGACGCCGACTCGTCGACCAGGTCGATGGCCTTGTCGGGCAGGAACCGCCCCGTCAGGTACCGGTCGGACAGGACGGCGGCGGCCACGAGGGCGGCGTCCTGGATGCGCACGCCGTGGTGCACCTCGTAGCGCTCCTTCAGGCCGCGGAGGATGGCGATGGTGTCCTCGACCGACGGCTGGTCGACGTACACCGGCTGGAACCGGCGCTCGAGCGCCGGGTCCTTCTCGACGTACTTGCGGTACTCGTCGAGGGTGGTCGCGCCGATCATCCGCAGCTCACCGCGGGCGAGCAGCGGCTTGAGCATGTTGCCGGCGTCCATCGACCCCTCCGCCGCCCCGGCACCGACGACGGTGTGCATCTCGTCGATGAAGGTGATGACCTCGCCCTCGGAGTCGGTGATCTCCTTCAGCACCGCCTTGAGGCGCTCCTCGAACTCACCCCGGTACTTGGCGCCCGCGACCATCGAGGACAGGTCGAGGGCCACGAGCCGCTTGTTCCGGAGGCTCTCGGGCACGTCGCCCTCGACGATCCGCCGGGCCAGGCCCTCGACGATGGCGGTCTTGCCCACGCCGGGCTCGCCGATGAGCACGGGGTTGTTCTTGGTGCGCCGCGACAGCACCTGGATCGTGCGGCGGATCTCCTCGTCGCGGCCGATGACCGGGTCGATCTTGCCGGCGCGGGCGGCGTCGGTGAGGTCGCGGCCGTACTTCTCGAGCGCCTGGTACTGCTCCTCGGGGTTCTGGCTGGTGACGCGGTGGCTGCCCCGGACCTGGGCGAGGGCCTGCAGCAGGTCGTCGTGGCTGACGCCCAGGCGGTCCGACAGCGCCAGGAGGAGGTGCTCGGTCGAGAGGTACTCGTCGTGCAGCTCGACCCGGGCGGCGTCGGCCCGATCGAGCAGCTCGGTGAGCTCCCGCCCCATCCGGGACTCGCCGCCGTAGGCCTTCGGCAGGCGGGACACCGCCTCGTCGGCCTGGTTGCGCAGGGCCATCGGCGCGGTACCGAGCTTCTGCAGGATCGGGAGCACGACCCCCTCCTCCTGGCCGAGCAGGGCGAGCAGGAGGTGGTCGGGGGTGACCTCCGGGTTGCTGTTGGTGCGGGCCAGCGAGACGGCGGTGTTGAACGCCTCCTGGGTCTTCAGCGTCCACCGGTTGGGGTCGAGCGGCATGGCGGGGCGTGCTCCGTGTCGTGTCGAGAGGTCGTGGGGAGGCTCCCCGAAACGGGAAGCTCAGGAAAGTTGACAACTAGACGCTCAACTTTATTCCCGTCCGTCCGAGATGGCTACCCTCGCCGGTCGTGCAGGATCCGCGGACCTACCCCTGGGACCGGCCACGGGGCTCATACCGACTCGAGCCCGCCACCGGCGAGCACCGACCGCTCCGGACCGACGAGACGGTCGAGCTCCTCGCCGGCCGGTGGCCACGCCTGGCCGTCGGGTCCAACGCCGCCCCGAGCCGGCTCACCGAGAAGCTCCGGCGGCGGGAGGCGGTCGATCCCCTGGCCGTGGTGGCCGTCGATGTCGCCGACCACGACGCCGCGTTCGCGGCCTACCAGGCGAGCTACGGCGCCGTCCCCGCGACGATCGCCCCGTCGGTCGGCACCCGCCTACGGACCCACCTGGTCCTCGTCACCGAGGCGCAGCGCATCGCCCTCGACGACAGCGAGGGGGTCCCCGACACGTACGTTCACGTTGCCGTCGCCCCGGGCGTGGTGACCCCCGTCGACGTCGACGTCGACCTGTCGTCCCATCCCGAGGTGCTCGCGTACCGCGCCACCGCCGGGACCTTGTGCGTCGACGGCACCCCTCGCGCCCTCGCCGTCCTGGCGGCCGAGGGGCGGCGGTGGACGGCCTGGTCCGAGCACGACGTGCTGGCGTGGATCGGCAGCCAACTCGGCCGATCGGCCGACGAGGTCGCCGACGGGCGCGTGCCGCGAGAGGCGGTGGCGCGCGTCCTCGCACGGCACCGCTGCCGCTGACGTGTCGACGAGCCCGGGCACGACGGCGCGCGATCGTGCCGAGGCCTGGCTAGCGTCGCGGGATGCCGGCGATCAGCCTCGTCGCTGTCCGGAAGGAGTTCGCCGGAGCGCCCCGTCCCGCGGTCACCGACCTCAGCCTCGAGATCCCCGAGGGGAGCATCGCCGTGCTGGTGGGCCCGTCCGGGTGTGGCAAGACGACCACGCTCAAGATGGTCAACCGGCTCATCGAACCGACGAGCGGCCGGATCGTGGTCGAGGGCGTCGACGTGCTCCAGCAGCCGACCCACGAACTGCGGCGTCGGATCGGCTACGTCATCCAGCACACCGGTCTGTTCCCGCACAAGACCATCGCCGACAACATCGCCACGGTCCCCAAGCTCGTGGGATGGGACAAGGACCGCATCAAGGACCGGGTGCGCGAGCTCGCTGACCTGGTCGGTCTCGACGACGACCTGCTCGACCGCTACCCGTCGGCGCTGTCCGGAGGCCAGCAACAGCGCGTCGGCGTGGCCCGGGCCCTCGCCGCCGACCCGCCGGTGCTCCTCATGGACGAGCCCTACAGCGCGGTCGACCCCATCGTGCGAGCCCACCTCCAGGACGAGCTGCTCGCACTGCAGGCCCGAGTGCAGAAGACCATCGTGCTCGTGACCCACGACATCGACGAGGCGATCAAGCTCGGTGACCGCATCGCCCTCCTGAACATCGGTGGCGTGCTCGAACAGTACGGGCCGCCCGAGGAACTGCTCCGCTCACCGGCCAACGAGTTCGTCGAGCGGTTCCTCGGGGCCGAGCGCGGCCTGCGGCGCATGGCCCTGCTCAAGGTCGCCGACGTCGCCCTTTCGGTGGGCGCCGCCGTGCCCGCCGACGCCACACCGGCCGAGGCCAAGGCGGTCATGGAGGCCCACGGGTTCGACTGGGTCGCCGTCCTTGACGGTGACCGCCTCCGTGGCTGGGTGCCCGTCGACGAGCTCGATGGCGTGGAGACGGTAGGCGAGGCCACGGCCCGTCGGTTCCGCGCCTGGGTGCGCACCGACACGGCGCTCCGCGAGGCACTGGACATCCTGGTGACCTCCGAGACGCGGGTCGCGGTCGTACTCGACGGCGACGACGGCTACCTCGGCATGCTCACCATCGACCAGATCAGCGAGGGCGTGAGGTGACCGCTGCGGTGCTCGGCACCAACGACGCCGAGTCGTTCATCTGGTGGGACTGGGTCGATCGCAACCGCGACGAGATCTGGTCCCGCACCGTCGAGCACCTGCAGCTCACGGCGGTCGCGCTCGGCGTCGGCCTCGTGATCGCCGTCGTGCTGTCGCTCATCGCCATCCGTTGGCGACACACCTACGCACCGATCACCTGGGCGACCGGGATCATGTACGCCATCCCGAGCGTCGCCCTGTTCGCGTTCCTCGTGCCCATCACCGGGCTGACCTTCGTCACCGCCGAGATCGGCCTCGTCAGCTACACGCTCCTCATCCTCGTGCGGAACATCGTCGCCGGCGTCGACGGCGTCCCCGACGAGGTCAAGGAGGCGGCCGACGGCATGGGCTTCACCCGCTGGCGTCGCCTGGCGTCGGTCGACCTCCGTCTGGCGACCCCGACGATCATCGCCGGGCTGCGGATCGCGTCGGTGACCGTGGTCGGCCTGGTCACGGTCACCGCCCTCGTGGGCTCGGGCGGGTACGGCGTGTTCATCCTCGACGGGCTGGGTCGCAACTTCACGACCCCGATCGTCGTCGGTGCCACCCTGTCCATCGCCCTCGCCGTCGTGCTGGACCTGAGCCTGCTCGGCGTGCAGCGCCTGCTCACGCCCTGGGCCCGCGACCAACGGGTGGTCGCGACGTGAGCGCGCTGGCACAGGGGTGGGAGTTCCTGACCACCGCGGCGCACTGGACCGGCCCGACCGGGATCCTCGCGCTGCTCTGGAACCACGTACGCCTTGCAGCGATGGCCACCGGCGCGGCGGCGGCCATCGCCATCCCAGCGGGGGTGATCATCGGTCGGCGGGGGCGCGGCGGGGCCGCCGCGGTGGCGGTGGTCAACATCGGCCGGGCGCTGCCGTCGTTCGCCGTGCTCGTGCTCGCCTTCGGCATCTTCAGCCAGTGGGGTCGGGGACTCACCATCTGGCCCACGTTCGTCGCCCTCGTCCTGCTCGCCGTCCCACCGATGTTCACCAACGCGTTCACCGGCATCCAGGGCGTCGACCGCGACATCACCGAGTCGGCGGTCGGCATGGGCATGCGGAGCAGGGAGGTGCTGTGGCGGGTCCAGACCCCGATCGCCATCCCCCTCATCATCACCGGGGTGCGGGTGTCGGCGGTGCAGGTCGTCGCCACCGCCACCCTGGGCGCCTGGGTGGGCTACCAGGATCTCGGCACCCTCATCTACGAAGGGTTCGCGCAGCGCGATGATGGCAAGATCCTGGCCGGCGCCGTGTTGGTGGCCGCCCTGTCCATCCTCACCGAGGTCGCGTTCTCATCCCTCGAGCGCGTCGTGGCTCCATGGGAGCACCGACGCACCCGACGTGTCCCTGCGGCACCATCCGTCAGCACCACCACCGAGGGCGTCGAGCTGTCGCCCGGAAAGGCCACGCCATGAAGCGAAACCTCCGATGGCTCCTCGCCCTGCTCGCAGTGATGGGGCTCGTCGCCGCCGCCTGCGGTGACTCCGACGACGACACGTCGTCGGAGGGCACGACGGGAACCACGACCCCGAGCGGTCCCACCATCACGATCGGCGCGCAGGACTTCGGCGAGTCGGCCATCCTGGCCGAGATCTACGGCCAGGCGCTCGCCGCCGCGGGCTACGACGTGGAGCAGCAGGCCCTCGGCGGGTTCCGCGACATCGAGATGGGGGCCTTCGAGTCGGGGGAGATCAACTTCGCGCCCGAATACGTGGCGTCGCTGCTCGAGTTCCTCAACGACAAGGCCGGTGAGGCGACGAGCGATGTCGACGAGACCCTCGCCCTGCTCCAGCCCCGCCTCGAAGAGATGGGCCTGGTGGCGCTCGAGCCGGCCCCCGGGGTGAACACCAACGCCTTCGTCGTCACCAAGGCCACAGCCGACTCGCTCGGTCTCGCCACCCTCTCCGACCTGGCCGCCAAGGGCGCTGACCTGAAGATGGGCGGTCCGGCCGACTGCGCCACCAACCCGTTCTGCGTCGGCGGCCTCCAGAGCGTGTACGGCGTCGACTTCTCCGGCACCTTCGTCGCCCTCGACACCGGCGTGACCGCCACGGCACTGCAGAACGGCGAGATCGGGGTCGCCGTGTTGTTCTCCACCGACGGTGAGCTGACGAGCGACGAGCTCATCGCTCTCGAAGACGACAAGGGGATGCTGAACGCCGACAACATCGTGCCCGTCGTCGCCCAGAACGTCGTCGATGCCTACGGTCCGGAGATGGCCGCCCTGGTGAACGAGATCAGCGCCGAGCTCACCACCGAGACCCTCACCGAGCTCAACGAGCGCTACAGCGTCGACAAGGAAGAGGCGGCCGACATCGCCCAGGCCTGGCTCGAGGAGAACGACTTCCTCTAGGACCGTCCTCGATCGACGGGGGCGGCCGGTCCACGGGCCGGCCGCCCTGGGTCCGGGGCCTGGCGCCGGGTCTCAGGCCAGCGCCGCGTCGAGGCTGACCGTGGTGCCGGTGAGGGCCTTGCTCACGGGGCAGTTCTGCTTGGCCGCCTCGGCCATCTCCAGGAACTGCTCGGACGACAGCCCCGGGACGGTGCCGCGCACGGTGAGGACGATGCCGGTGATGCCCTCGCCGGGCTGGAAGGTCACGTCGGCGGAGGTCTCCAGGCGCTCGGGCGGCGTGCCGTTCCTCGCCAGCGCGGCGGAGAACGCCATCGAGAAGCAGGACGAGTGGGCGGCGGCGATGAGCTCTTCCGGGCTGGTGCGCCCGGCCGGGGCCTCGGCCCGCGACGCCCAGGTCACGTCGTAGGTGCCGAGCCCCGAGGACTCGAGGGTCACCTGGCCGCTCCCCTCGATGAGGGGGCCTCGCCAGTCGGTCGTCGCGCGTCGTGTGGTGGCCATGGCGGCGAGCCTACGAGCAGTCCGTTCCGCCGGCACCCCGAAGCGACGATCATGGCCGTATGGCACCCCTCGACACCGCGCTCGACACGCTCCCGTCCCGCCTCGAGACGGCTTCGTCCCACGTCGTCACCGACGTGCCCATCGCCTCCCCGCACGACCGTGCCGCCGCGGTCCGGGCCCGACTCCCCGGGCACCGGTGGGGAAGCCTGAGTGACGTCGCCGTGTGCGAGGGCCGCGTGCTCCGAGGTCTCGTCACCGTCGAGACCCTCATGGCCGCTCCCGACGACGCACCGATGTCGACGTGCATGGATGCGACGCCGCCGGTCGTCGCGCCAGGGGTCGACCAGGAGGTGGCGGCGTGGACGATGGTCCGCCACGGCGAGAGTGCCCTCGCCGTGGTGGACGACCGGGACGAGTTCGTCGGCCTCATCCCTCCGGTCGCCCTGGCCGCCGTGCTGCTCCGGGAGCACGACGAGGACCTGGCCCGCCTCGGCGGCTTCCTGCACGACCGCAGCACCGTGCGGATGGCGAGCGAAGAGGGGATCCGCGCCCGCCTGTGGCACCGCCTGCCGTGGCTCGCCCTCGGCCTGCTCGGCGCCATGGCGTCGGCCGCGATCGTCGGGCGGTTCGAGAGCAGCCTCGAGGAGCAGGTCGTGCTCGCGTTCTTCCTCCCCGCGATCGTCTACATGGCCGACGCCGTCGGCACCCAGACCGAGACCGTCGCCGTGCGCGGCCTCTCGGTCGGCGTGTCGATCCGGAACGTGGTGGGCAAGGAGTCGGCCACCGGGATGTTGATCGGTGGCCTGATCGCCGCCGCGTTCCTCGCCTTCGCCGTTGTCGTGTGGGGAGACGTCGAGGTGGCGGCCGTGGTGGCGATCTCGCTGTGGGCGAGTTGTTCGGTGGCGTCGGTCGTCGCCCTGGTGCTGCCCTGGGTCCTGTCCCGCCTCGGACGGGATCCGGCCTTCGGGTCGGGCCCGTTGGCGACCGTCGTGCAGGACCTGCTCTCGATCGTGATCTATCTGAGCCTCGCCGTCGTCATCCTCGGCTGAGCAACCCGCGGCGCGTCAGTCCCGCTCGAAGATGCGACGCGCCTCGCCGAAGCGGACCATGGCCTGGCGCACCGGCACGAGCTCGCGCCGGTACTGACGGTGGGTCTCCTCGACGGCGACGTGCGCCTCGGTGCGGGCCTGCTCGAGCTCGCGTTGGAGCCGGGCGAGCTCGGCCTCGAGGTCGAGCACCCGCTTCACCCCGGCCAGGTTGAGGCCCTCGTCGGTGAGGTCCTGGATGCGCCGGAGGAGACGGATGTCGTCGTCGCTGTAGCGCCTGCTTCCCCCCTCGGTTCGGGCCGGCTCGACGAGGCCCTTGCGCTCGTAGATGCGCAACGTCTGCGGGTGGACCCCGGCCAGCTCGGCGGCCACCGAGATCACGTAGACGGCTTGTGGCGATCGGCGTGGTGTCATCGGGACCACCTCGGGTGGGAACGCGCCCCCATGATGGCTCAGACCCCCAGGTGCTGGCGCGGAGACTCCTGGGTGGCGGCGGCGAAGGCCTCCACCGCGTCGCGCTGCTCGGGCGACAGGTGCTTGGGGACGGCGATCTGCACGGTGACGAGCAGGTCGCCCGCGCCCTTCTTGGCCTCCACGCCCCGTCCCTTCACCCTGAAGACCTTCCCGGAGGGGGTGCCCTCGGGGATCTTCAGGGTGACCTTCTCGCCGTCGATCGTGGGCACCGTCAGCCGGGTGCCGAGCGCGGCCTCGGAGAAGGTCACCGGCACGGTGAGGGTGAGGTTCTTCCCCTCGCGCCCGAACAACGGGTCGGGGTCGACGTGGACGGTGACGTAGAGGTCGCCGGCCGGACCGTTGTTGCGTCCCGGCCCGCCCCGGCCCTTGAGCCGGATCTTCTGGTTGTCGTTGACCCCGGCGGGGATGCGGACCTTCACCTCGCGCGGGCGCAGCTCGGCACCGGAGCCGTGGCAGGTCGCGCACGGGTCGGTGACCACCACGCCCCGCCCCGCGCACTGCGGGCACGGCGTGCTGAACGAGAACAGGCCCTGGTTGTCGTCGAGCACCCCGCGCCCGACACACTGCGGGCAGGTGACCGGCGCCGTGCCCGGACGGGCCCCGCTGCCGTGACAGGTGGAACAGACCGCCTCGCTCGTGAGGTGGAGCGCCGTCGTGATGCCCTTCGCCGCCTCACGGAACGGGAGGTGCAGGTCGGCCTCGAGGTCGGCGCCGCGCTGCGGGCCGGGGCCACGCGACGGCCCGGGGGAACCCCGGCCACCGCCGCGCCCGCGACCGAACAGGTTGCCGAGCATCTCACCCAGGTCGGCGGCGTTGAACTGGGCGTCGCCCCCGCCAGGGCCGCCGGGCGGGTTGCCGAAGCCAAAGCCGCCGCCGCCGCCCGGGGCGGTGAACCCACCCATCGGGCCGAGGCGACGGACCTCGTCGTACTCCTTGCGACGGGCCTCGTCGCCGACCACGTCGTAGGCGGCCGAGACCTCCTTGAACCGCTCCTCGGCCGCCGGGTTGTCCGGGTTGGCGTCCGGGTGCAGCTCACGGGCGAGCTTGCGGTAGGCGCGCGTGATCTCCTTGGCGGTCGCGGTCTCGGACACACCGAGGGTCTTGTAGTAGTCCTTCTCGAACCACTCGCGCTGCGCCGCCAAGGCCTACCCCCGGACCTTCACCATCGCCGGTCGCACGACCTGGCCCTGCCACAGGTAGCCGGCACGGAGGCTCTCGACCACGACGGGCTCACCACCGTCACCGGGCTCGTGCATGACCGCGTCGTGCAGGTTGGGATCGAACGGCACGTCGTCGCCGGCCATCCGCTCGAGCCCTTCCTTCTCGAGGACGTCGAGGAGCGACTTGAAGATCGGCTCGACGTCGGTTGCGCCGTGGCCGATCGCCGCCTCGCAGGCGTCGAGCACGGGGAGCAGCTTGTCGGCGAGCGCGGCGTTGGCACGCGCCGCGACCTCGCCGCGCTCGCGGTCGGTGCGCTTCTTGAAGTTGTCGAACTCGGCCTTCACCCGCTTCAGGGCGTCGAGGTACTCGTCGCGCTCGGCGGCGAGGTCGGAGCGGCCGACGGTGCCGTCGACGAACTCCTGCATCGCCTCGTCGGCGCCGGGGGCGGCGGGGTCACCCTCGGCGACCGCCGCCGCTTCCAGCACCTCGTCGTCGGTGAGGCCGACGTCGGCCTCCGGCGGACCGGCGTCACTGGGATCGGCCATGGTCACTTGGCCTCGTCGTCGTCGACGATCTCGGCGTCGACGACCTCGTCGTCGGACGGCCCGGTCGACTCGCCGGCTCCGGCACCCGTGCCTGCGCCGGCGTAGGCGCCCTGGTCGGCCGCCGCTGCCTGCTGGTAGAGCTTCTGGGTGAACTCCTGGCTCGAGCTCATCAGCCGCTCGGTGGCCGTCTTCATGGCCTCGATGTCGCTCCCGCCGAGGGCGGTCTTGAGCTCGGCCAGGCGATCCTCGACGTCCTTGCGCTCGTCGGCGCTGATCTTGTCGCCCTGCTCCTTGAGCAGCTTCTCGGTCTGGTAGACGAGCGTGTCGGCGGTGTTGCGGACCTCGGCCTCCTCGCGACGACGGCGGTCCTCCTCGGCGTGGGCCTCGGCGTCTTTGACCATCTGGTCGATCGAGTCCTTCGAGAGCGACGACTGACCGGTGATGGTCATCGACTGCTCCTTGCTCGTGGCCCGGTCCTTGGCCGCCACGTGCACGATGCCGTTGGCGTCGATGTCGAAGGTCACCTCGATCTGCGGCACGCCGCGTGGCGCCGGCGGCAGGTCGACGAGCTGGAACTTGCCGAGCGTCTTGTTGAACTGCGCCATGTCGCGCTCGCCCTGCAGCACGTGGATCTCGACCGACGGCTGGTTGTCCTCGGCCGTGGTGAAGACCTCCGTCCGGCGGGTGGGGATGGTGGTGTTGCGCTCGATGAGGCGGGTCATGACCCCGCCCTTGGTCTCGATGCCGAGCGACAGGGGGGTGACGTCGAGGAGCAGGACGTCTTTGACCTCGCCCTTCAGCACGCCGGCCTGGATGGCGGCGCCGACGGCGACGACCTCGTCGGGGTTGACGCCCTTGTGGGGCTCGTTCCCGGTCATCTCCTGCACGAGGTCGACGACGGCAGGCATGCGGGTGGAGCCCCCGACCAGCACGACGTGGTCGATGTCGCCCTTGGTGAGCCCGGCGTCGGCGATGGCCTGCTCGAACGGGACCCGGCAGCGGTCGAGCAGGTCGGCGGTGAGCTCCTGGAACCTGGCCCGGGACAGCTGCTCGTCGAGGTGGAGCGGACCCTCGGGGGTCGCGGTGATGAACGGCAGGTTGATCTGGGTCTGCTGCACCTGGGACAGCTCGATCTTGGCCTTCTCGGCGGCCTCCTTGAGGCGCTGCATGGCCATGTTGTCCTTGGACAGGTCGACGCCGTGGGCCGACTTGAACGAGTCGACGAGCCAGTCGATGACGCGCTGGTCCCAGTCGTCGCCGCCGAGCTGGGTGTCGCCGTGGGTCGACTTCACCTCGAACACGCCGTCGCCGATCTCGAGCACCGACACGTCGAAGGTACCGCCGCCGAGATCGAACACGAGGATGGTGTGGTCGGTCGTCTCCTGGTCGAGGCCGTAGGCGAGGGCGGCGGCCGTGGGCTCGTTGATGATGCGGAGCACCTCGAGGCCGGCGATCTGGCCCGCCTCCTTGGTGGCGGTGCGCTGGGCGTCGTCGAAGTAGGCGGGCACGGTGATCACCGCCTGGGTGACGGTGTCGCCGAGGTAGGCCTCGGCGTCGCGCTTCAGCTTCATCAGCGTGCGGGCCGAGATCTCCTGGGCCGTGTAGGCCTTGCCGTCGACGTCGATGGTCCAGTTGGTGCCCATGTGGCGCTTCACGGACCGGATGGTGCGATCGGGGTTGGTGATCGACTGGCGCTTGGCGACCTCGCCGACGAGGACCTCTCCGTTCTTGGCGAAGGCGACGACGGACGGGGTGGTGCGCGATCCCTCGGCGTTGGGGATGACGACCGGGTCGCCGCCCTCGAGGACGGAGACGACCGAGTTGGTGGTGCCGAGGTCGATGCCGACGGCCTTGGGCATGGGGGGTTACTCCTGGTGATCGGGGATGGTGGGAGAACTTGACTGCGGTCCACGATAAAAGTTGAGCGCGGGATTATCAACTTGGACGGAGAGCGATTTCTTCCGGACCCTGCGGGATTTTCTCCTACGCTGCGGCCATGGCTCACACGCTGGTCCTGCTCCGCCACGGCGAGAGCGAGTGGAACGCCCTGAACCTGTTCACCGGCTGGTACGACGCCGACCTGACCGAGCTCGGTCGGCGGCAGGCCGAGGGGGCGGGCCGCGCCCTGGCCGACGCCGGCATCGACCCCGACGTCGTGCACACGTCCCTGCAGACCCGGGCCATCCGCACCGCCAACCTGGCCCTCGACGTGATGGGCCGGCTCTACCTCCCCGTGCGGCGGTCGTGGCGGCTGAACGAGCGCCACTACGGCGACCTGCAGGGCAAGGACAAGAAGGCCACCGCCGAGCAGTGGGGGGCCGACCAGGTGAAGGTCTGGCGCCGGTCCTACGACATCCCGCCACCGCCGCTCGCCGACGACGACCCCCGCCACCCCCGCTTCGACCCTCGCTATCGCGACCTACCCCCCCAGGTGCTGCCGGCGTCGGAGTGCCTGAAGGACGTCGTCGAGCGGATGCTGCCCTACTGGTACGACGGCATCGTGCCCGACCTGCAGGCCGGGGCGGCGGTGCTGGTCGCCGCCCACGGCAACAGCCTCCGGGCGCTGATCAAGCACCTCGACGGCATCTCCGACCAGGAGATCCCGGAGCTCAACCTGCCGACCGGCGTGCCCATCCGCTACGAGCTGGGCGACGACTACCTGCCCCTCGAGCGCAAGACGGTCGTGGACCGCTACCTCGGGGACGTGGAGGCGGCCAAGGCCGCCGCCGAGGCCGTGGCCCGCCAGGCGGGCTGACCGGGACCGGCCCCGCCGGCGCTCCGACGCGACGACGGGGAGCGACGTCGCTGTCGCTCCCCGTCGTGCACACGCTCTCGTCGGCTCGCCCGCACGCACTACGCGGTGCGGGCGCATGCGTCAAAGCGCGTCGTCGCCCTGTTCCCCGGTGCGGATCCGGACCACCCGCTCGACCGGGCTGACCCAGATCTTCCCGTCGCCGATCTTGCCGGTGCGGGCCGCGTCGGCGATGGCGGTGACGACCTTGTCGGCGTCCTCCGTCGGGACGACGAGCTCCACCTTCACCTTGGGGAGCAGGTCGATGACGTACTCCGCTCCCCGGTAGGTCTCGGTGTGGCCGCCCTGGCGGCCGACGCCCTTCACCTCGTCGACGGTCATGCCCTGGACCCCGAGACCCCGGAGGGCCTCCTTCACGCCGTCGAGGGCGTGGGGCTTGATGATCGCGGTGACCAAGCTCTGCATGGTGATCCTCCTCAGCTTCCGACCGACGCCGTCGACACCCGTGCCCCGGCCCCGAGCTCACCGCTGCCACCGAGCGTGTCCGGGCCGTACCCGGGCGCCCCGTGCTCGACGACGTCGAGGCCCTCGATCTCCTCCTCCGGCGGGACCCGCAGGCCCAGCACCAGCTTGATGAGGCCGAACACGATGGCCATGGCCACGGCGGTGAACCCAGCGATGGCGAGGACGCCGATGATCTGGCTCACCAGCTGGTCGGTGCCGCCGCCGTAGAACAGGCCCTGGGCCCAGAAGTCGGAGTCCTCGGCGGCGAACAGGCCCACGGCGATGACGCCCCAGGCGCCACAGATCCCGTGCACCGACACTGCGCCGACCGGGTCGTCGATGCGGATCCGGTCGAAGAACAGGACCGAGCCCACGACGAGGGCGCCGGCGATGACCCCGATGATCACGGCGCCCCAGTTGTCGACGGCCGCGCAGCCGGCGGTGATGCCCACCAGCCCTGCGAGGACGCCGTTCCCGGTCATGGCCACGTCGGGCTTGCCCGACTTGATCCAGATCACGGCCATGGCCACCACGCCGCCGGCCACGCCGGCCAGCAACGTCGTCACCGCGATGCCCGTGACCGCGTCGTCGGCCGCCAGCTCCGAGCCCGGGTTGAAGCCGAACCAGCCGATGAACAGGATGAACACGCCGATGATGGCGAAGGGGATCGAGTGGCCGGGGATGGCCCTCGGCTTGCCGTCGGGCCCGTACTTGCCGATGCGGGGCCCGAGGAAGGCGGCACCGACGAGGGCAGCCACCCCACCGACCATGTGGACCACGCCGGACCCGGCGAAGTCGTGGTAGGGCGTGTCCAGCTGCGACAGCCAGCCGCCGCCCCACACCCAGTGCACGACGACCGGGTACACCAGCGCCGTGATGAAGAACGAGTAGACGAAGTAGCTCTTGAACTTCGTCCGCTCGGCCATGGCGCCGGACACGATCGTGGCGGCCGTCGCCGCGAACGCCACCTGGAAGATGAAGAACGTCGGCAACTGCAGGTTCGACTCGGCCAGGTAGTTGGTCGTGAACTCGGTCGAGTCGAGGAACCACCCCGACGTGCCGAACAGGTCGTTCCCCGTGCCGAAGGCGATGGCGAACCCGAAGGCGGCGAAGGCGAGAACGCCGACGCAGAAGTCCATCAGGTTCTTCATCATGATGTTGGCCACGCTCTTGGCGCGGGTGAGTCCCGCTTCGACCAGGGCGAACCCGGCCTGCATGAAGATCACCAGGACGGCCGCGATGAGGATCCAGATGTTGTCGAGGACGATCTGCACGTCCTCGGCGAGCAGGGGTGCCTCTTCAACCACCTCCTCCGTGACCTCCTGGGCATAGGCGGGCATCGCGCCGAGCACCGTCACCAGTGCTGTGGCGGCCGTGCCGGCCAGCAGCTTCCTCCTCATCGCTCCTCCTGTGGTCGGACGCCGCGCGGACGTCGCTCTCTTGCTCGGACCTGACCGTAGGGGCCGGGCATTTCGGCCTCGTGCGGCCGGCATGACGGGTGTCATGCACTCTCCTGAACGTTGTCTGACCTCTCGATGACCTCCGCCACAGCACGGCGCGGCGCCGCTCCGACCGGTTCCAGCAGGTAGCCGCGGGACCGCACCGTGCGGATGGCCAGGCCGATCCGGTCGATCCGCCGACGGAGGCGCAGCACGTGCACGTCGAGCGCGTTGCGGCCCGGCGCGCCGTCGGGCCACCCCGTCCGGGAGAGCTGCTCCCGGCTCACGACCGCCCCGAACCGCTCGATCAGCGCCTGCATGAGCCGGCACTCGACCGGCGGGAGCGACACCCAGCCGCCGGCGAAGCGCAGCACGCCGTCGGGATCGAGCTCCGGTACGTCCGTCCGGTGGGCCCGGGCCCGGTGGGCCAGCGCCTCGACACGAGCCCGCAGGTCCGCCTCGTCGACCGGGAGACGCACCCAGTCCTCGAGGCAGTCCGTCGGCTGGGGTGCGGGCACCTGGCCCTCGACCAGGAGCAATCGCGGCAGACCGTCTCGCAGGAGGTCGGACCTGCGGTCCTGCTCGAGCGGCCACCGGAGGAGCACCACGTCCATCGACAGCGACCGTAGGAAACGGGTATTTCCCGCGTGTTTCGCCAACGTGAACGCCCGGCGGGAGGTCACGCGTACGTTGGGCGGATGCCTGGCCTCCCGTCGTCTGGTCGCGGAACGGGCTGGTGACCAACCGCGGTCGTCCTGCTCGCCGGGATCCTCGTCGCCGCGGGCGAGCTGTCCGTGCGCCGCGCGGTCGGGATTGCGGCCTGGCTCCGGATCCCCGCCGGGGTGATCGGCACCGTGGCCGTCTTCGTCACCTCGGCCCCGGAGCGGGCGGTCGGCATCAAACGCCGCCGTCGAGGGCCCACCCGAGATCGCGATCGGTGACGCGGTCGGTGACGCGCTCGGGAGCAACGTGGTCGACATCGGCTTCGTCCTCGGCCCGGCCGCCACCTTGCCTGCATCCGCCCCGAACCCGCGGACCTCCGTCGTGACGTCCCCATCGCCCTCGTCGCGCCGTCGGTCATGGCGGGGCCCGCCCTGCTGATCGGGGTGGGCTGCCTCATCGTGATCGCCGCCGAGGACATCGGTGACGGGCTCGGCCTCGACCCCTTCGTCGTGGGTCTGACCTTCGTCGCCCTCTGCGCCGGGTTCGCACTCGTGCTGCTGACCCTGCCCGGCGGTCGGGGATGCTCGGTCGCGGGCGGGGCGTGCTCATCCTCGCCGACTACCTCGCAACCCGGGTCGCGACGCTCGTGAACGGATCCCCGGCTTGACCTCGCCCTGGCGACCTAAGCTCCGGCCCATGGCCCGAGACCAGTACCTCGACACGCTCGCCCAGGTGCCCCTCTTCTCCGCGTGTTCCAAGCGCGACCTGCAGAAGATCGCCAAGGCCTCCGACGAGGTGAGCGTCTCCGAAGGCCGCGTGCTCGTCGAGCAGGGCACGACCGGACGGGAGTTCTACGTGCTCCTCGACGGCCAGGCCACGGTCAGGCGAAACGGTCGCAAGGTCGACACCCTCGGCCCCGGCTCCCCGTTCGGCGAGCTGGCCCTGCTCGACCGGGGCCCCCGCACCGCCACGGTGATCGCCGACACCCCGCTCCGGGTGCTGGTGCTCGGCCAGCGCGAGTTCAGCGGGGTGATCGACGAGGTCCCGGGCCTCGCCCACAAGATCCTCGCGTCGCTCGCGTCCCGCATCCGCGTGCTCGACCAGAAGGCCTACGGCTGACCCTGGCCGCCCGGACGAACCCGGGTGGCCAGGGCCGCCTCGGGCTCAGCCGGTGAAGCGGGGTGAGGCCGTCGCGGCCGTCGCGGCCGCGCTCACGGTGGTGGGGGTCACCGTGGTCGGCGTGGCCGTGGTCGGGGTGGTCGGACCGGTGGCGGTCAGGGTCACCTCCACGTCGATGTACTCGAACGCCGGCTCGAGGCACGATGCGAACACCGTGAGCGTGCCCGTGGGGATCCCCGCTTCCGACAACGCAACCCTCGTCGTGGACCACGTCCCGTCCGGTGCCGGTGTGACGCTGGCCTGGGAACCGGGGATCCCCGACACGCCCACCACCACCTGGGTCGAGCACCCCTCGCCGCTGATGGTGAACTCCTCGTCGTAGGTCACGGTGGTCGGCTCGACGGTCATCGGGGGCGACCCCGCCCACGAGGTGGAGACCCCACCCAACGCCAACCCGGCCACGACGCCGGCGGCGGCCAGCACCTTCACGGTTCGTTCCCTCACGGTCTTCATCCTCTCCCTCGTGCGGACCGCGGACGGTCTGCGTACGACGCCCGGCCCGCTGGACCCGGGACTCTAGGGCATCCGATCGACGCTCACGGGGAACCGACGGGCCCCACTCGCCCCGGGGAATGGGATCCCCCGGGGACGCCGGAGTAGTTTCTGCGTTGTCATGAGCGCGCCCACCACCACCGACACCGAGGCCGACATCCCTGCCGGGAAGCGGCCGAAGGCCACCAAGGTCGTCATCTGGATCGGCATCGGCATCGCCGTGTTCACCGCCCTGTCGGGCGTGTCGAGCCAGCTGTTCGAGCACAACGAGGAGAACCCCGTCACCCGAGAGGTGTTCGGCGGCATCCCTTCCGCCTTCAAGCTCGTCTTCTACATCGTCATCCCGATGATGCTGATCTACGGCGCGGTCATGTTCTCCAACCGCGTCCGCAACTGGGAGCGGGGCAAGCCCGACAACCGGGCCACCACCAAGAAGAACGTCAAGCGGCGTCTGGGCGACTTCCGGGCCGGTGTCTACATGCAGACACTGCTGCGCGACCCCGCCGCCGGGATCATGCACTCGCTCATCTACTTCAGCTTCCTGGTGCTGCTGGCGGTCACCACGATCCTCGAGATCAACCACCAGCTCCCAGACGACCTGAAGTTCCTCTCCGGTCGCGTCTACCAGGCGTACTCGTTCGTCGGGGACCTCGCCGGCCTGACGCTCCTGATCGGTGTCCTGTGGGCCGTCTTCCGTCGCTACGTCCAGCGGCCCTACCGGATCCGCATCAAGTCCAAACCCGAGCACGCCGTCATCCTCGGCATCCTGCTCGCCATCACCGTCACCGGGTTCATGACGGAGGCCTACCGGATCGCGGACGAGGGCTCGCCGGACTTCGAGAAGTGGTCATTCGTCGGCTATCCATTGTCGCTGGCCATCGACGGGGCGAACAACCTGGCGGGCTGGCACCAGTTCTGGTGGATCGCCCACGTGCTGACCTTCGTCGCCTTCCTGGCGATCCTTCCGGTCACCATGCTGCGCCACGTGTTCACGTCGCCGCTGAACATGTACCTGCGCGACCGCGACCGGCCCAAGGGCGCCATGAAGCCCATGCCCAACCTGATGGAGACCGAGCTCGAGAGCTTCGGTGCGTCCACCATCGAGGACTTCACCTGGAAGCAGCTGCTCGACACCGACGCCTGCACCATGTGCGGTCGGTGCACCTCGGTGTGCCCGGCTCACGCCACCGGCAAGCCGCTCGATCCGAGAGAGATCGTGCTCAAGACCGGTGAGGTGATGGCCGCCACCGGCGACCCGAGGGTGTCCCCGCCCATCGGCGTGGACGGCGACATCACCATCAGCGCCGACTCGGTCTTCGAGCGGATCACCCCCGAAGAGGTGTGGGCGTGCACGTCGTGCAAGGCCTGCGACGAGAACTGTCCGGTCAACATCGAGATCCTCGACAAGATCCTCGACATGCGTCGCTACCTGTCGCTCATGGAGTCGAACTTCCCCACCGAGCTCGGCAACGCCTACCGCTCGATGGAGAACTCCGGCAACCCGTGGGGCATCAGCCAGGCCGAGCGAGCCGACTGGGCCGACAAGCTCGAGGGCATCGAGATCATCGACGGCAGCGACCCCCTCGAGGCCGAGTACCTCTACTGGGTCGGTTGCGCCGGCTCGTTCGACGACAAGAACAAGAAGGTCACCCAGGCCATGGCCCAGCTCCTGCAGCGGGCCGGCGTGAGCTTCGCCATCCTCGGGCCGTCGGAGATGTGCACCGGTGACCCCGCCCGGCGCTCGGGCAACGAGTACATCTTCCAGATGCTCGCCATGCAGAACATCGAGACCCTCGACGGCATGGGCGTGCGCAAGATCATCACGCAGTGCCCCCACTGCTTCAACACCCTCGGCAACGAGTACCCGCAGCTCGGCGGCAACTACGAGGTCGTCCACCACAGCCAGTTCCTCGAGTGGCTGATCGACACCGGGAAGCTCGACCTGTCGGAGGCCCGCCTCGACGAGCGGGTCGTCTACCACGACTCCTGCTACCTCGGCCGCCACAACGACGTGTACCTCGCGCCCCGCAAGGTCATCGGCAACCTCGGCGGCATCGAGATCGTCGAGGCGTCCCGCAACGGCACCAAGGGCATGTGCTGCGGCGCCGGCGGCGCCCGCATGTGGATGGAGGAGCACACCGGCAAGCAGGTGAACGTCGAGCGCTCGCAGGAGCTGCTGGCCACCGGCGCGTCACGCATCGCCACCGCGTGCCCGTTCTGCTACATCATGATCGACGACGGGGTGAAGGGTGAGGGTGTCGAGGAAGGCGACGTGAAGGTCGCCGACATCGCCATGCACCTTCTCGACGCCATCGAAGAGGGCGAACGCCGGGGGGCTCGTGATGTTGAAGCGATCGCGGACTGACGACGCCCGGCACAAGCGGCCCGTCCGGGTGCTCGTCGTCGATGACGATCCCGACGCGTGCGAGCTGATCGCCCGCATCGTCGAACGGCATGACATGGAAGCGGTCCGGGCCTTCAACCACGGCGAGGCGATGACCCAGCTGCTGGGTGCCATCAACGCCTTCCGAGCCGTGATCATCGACTTCAGCCACGGCGGCCCGTCAGCGAGCGTCGCCCTGCTCGAGGACATCCGCAGCTCGGACGCCGTCACCGACCTGGCCGTGGTCATCCTCACCCGCCTCGACCAGAACCGTGTGTTCGCGTGGCAGGCCGGGGTCGACGCCTTCCTGGTGCGACCGATCCACGCCGACGAGCTGCTGGCCGAGCTCGACGCCGCGCTCGAGCGGTCGCCCGATCAGCGGGCCGCCCACCGCGACGCTGCCCTCGAGGCCGCCAGCCACTGAACGTTCGTCCCCGCTCCCCTTCTCACCGTTCCCGTTCGCACCGTTCCCGTTCGCTTGCGCAACTGCGCACGCCGCAGGTGGGCCGGTACGCACGGGAGCATCCGTCTGCGTAGCCACCCACACCGCGTGTGGTCCGGTACGCACGGGATCAGCGGAAGTTCTCCCAGTAGCGGCTGGGCCGGGGGCCGCGCTGGCCCTGGTACTTCGATCCGACCTCGCTCGACCCGTACGGGTGCTCGGCGTCGGTGGTCATCCGGATGAAGCTGATCTGGCCGATCTTCATGCCCGGGTAGAGCGTGATGGGGAGGTTGGCCACGTTGGACAGCTCGAGGGTGAGCTGGCCGTCCCAGCCGGCGTCGACGAACCCGGCCGTCGAGTGGATGAGGAGGCCCAAGCGTCCAAGGCTCGACTTTCCCTCCAGTCGAGCGACGAGGTCGTCGGGAAGGGCAACCCGTTCGAGGGTGGAGCCGAGCACGAACTCGCCGGGGTGGAGGATGAAGGCCTCCTGTTCGGGGATCTCGACGAGTTCGGTGAGGTCCTCGAGGTTCTGCTTCACGTCGATGTAGCCCATCGTGTGGTTGCGGAACACCCGGAAGTAGCGGTCGATGTGCAGGTCGACCGACGAGGGCTGGATGCAGGTGGGATCGAGCGGGTCGATGACGATGCGCCCGGCCTCGAGCTCCTCACGGATGGTGCGGTCGGAGAGGATCACGAGCGGCGAGGCTAGTGGACCCTCGCGACCGGATCGGGCGCCGCGAGATGAGCCCCGATCGCGGGGGTCGCTAGACTGCCGGTTCCACCTCGCGGGTGTAGTTCAGAGGCAGAACATCAGCTTCCCAAGCTGAGAACGCGGGTTCGATTCCCGTCACCCGCTCCACCCCGCTACGAAGCGACTCCGCGACTCGACGGGTCACCGCCCGATCCGCAGGAAGCCCCTTCGTCGCACAGGCGATGCTCCCGCGCCACCTTGGCGACGACGGCGAGCACGAGCGTGCCCATGAGGACGCTGCCGATGACGTCGGTGGGCCAGTGCGCGCCGAGGTGGATCCGCATGGCGGCGACGCCGAGGACCCCGACGGCGGCGAGCGCTGCTGTCACGCGACGAAACGCCGGCCGGCCGCCGAGCACCGCGACGACCAGCGGCGCCAGACCGAGCAGTACCACGGCGTGCAGCACGTGACCGCTCGGGAACGATGCCAGCGCCGTACCCGTCGCCGGGCTGGGCGGTCGCGGGCGATCGACGACCAGCTTCACGGCGACGTTGAGGGCGACCGACCCCAGTACTGCGGCGGGGACGACGAGACTCAGAGTCCGGCACCACCGCCACAGCGCGAGCCCTACGATCACGGCCAGTACCGCTCCCCTCTGCTCCGAACCGAGCTCGTTGATCGGAGCGAGGACGTCGAGCCAACCCTGGTTGCGAACGGCACCGCTGAGGGGATCATCGACACGGGACAGCAACGAGTGTGCACCCCACGCGAGCCCGGTCAGCACCAGGACGGACACGGTGACACCGAGGAGCGTCCACCGGCGTCGGGCGGGCTCGACGCACGCGGCGCCGGTCGAGGTCCGACCGGCGATCACGGGAGCAGGGGAAACGTCGAACACGTCATGGAAGCCTACGGCTGCTCCCCGAGAAGCAGTCATGGTCGTTGCTCTTGGGCAGTGGCCGATTCGGGGTGAACGGCGACGACGGTGGCGAGGCGGCCAGCTCGGTCGCGCACCAGGAGGGCGACAGCAGGGGTGCACGCGAGGGCGAGCCCGGCGAGGGACCGGAACATGGCGCCGGCGGCGAGGAGGTCCAGCCCGGCCACGACGACGGCGACCCGGCCCGACCGGCTCCGCAGCGCCGAGGTCCAGCGGGGGCGGCCCGCCCGCCGCGTGATCGCCCAACCAACGAGGGCGCCGCCGACGGACCCTCCACGTCGGCGTCGACCACCACGACCAGCTCACGCGTCGACCGGCTCGCGGGCCGGTGGCGCGGCCGAAGGCCGAGCACCGGCCAACCCGACCGTCAGCTGCCGTCGACCGACCAGTGCCAGGGCTCGCTCGGCAGGTTGGCGAAGCCGAACGAGCCGGCGTTGGCCGCGAGCCACTGGAAGGCGGGGCTGCTGCGACTGTTGATCACCGAGCCGTTCCACGAGAAGTCGATGGCCAGGCCCTGCTCGTGCTTGGAGGCACCGGGGCGCGCGGTCGGCGGGCGGCAGGCGTCGGGCGACATCTCGTAGATGGCGTAGGAACTGGTCCCGCAGTTCTGCATGCGGAGGGCGATCTGCTGGGACGAGTCCCGGTAGCCGCTGCCCGAGAACACGAACCCCGACGCCGCAGCCGAGGCCAACATCGACTCGAGCCGGCCGGCGATGGCGCTGTTCACGGTGATCCCCCGCACGTTGGTGAGCGGCACGCTGCCGCCCGACACGGGCACCGGGGGCCGGGCACTCCCGCCGCCGCTGCCCCCACCGCTGCTCCCGCCGGTCGACTGATCGGCGGCCTCGGCGGCGGCGCTCATGCGGCGCAGGCTGGCGACCAGGGCGGCCTCGTCGGCCTGGATGCGGGCCGACAGCTCCGCGTCCTGGTCGGCGAGGGCGGCGGCCTCCGACAGCTTGGCGTCGAGCCGGGCCTGCACCTGGGTCGCGAACTCGGCTTGCTGGGACCGGGCGGTGCGCACGCGGTCGAGGCTCTCCTCGGCCTCGGCGGCGCGCTCGTCGGCCTGCTCACTCGCCTCCTCGGCGTCCGCTCGCCGATCCACGAGCTCGGCCTGGGCGGCCTTCAGCTCGTCGAGCAGGTCGGTGTTGCGGCCGGCGCGCAGGTCGTAGAAGTTCCGCTTCTGGACCGACTGGTGGGCGCTGTCGGCCTGGAACGTGTCGAGGAAGTCCTCGGTGGGCGGGTTGACGTAGGCGTCGACGGCGAGGGTGGCGACGCGACTGCGGAGCACCTCGATCTCGGCCGCCTTGGCCGCCTCGGCCTCGCGGGCGGCGGCCGCTTCCTCGGCGGCCCGCTCGGCCTCGCGGGCGGCGTCGCTGTACGACGCCTGGGTGCCGCGGAGGTTCTCGTCGAGCGCCTGCAGCGCGGCGTCGACGTCGGCGTCGTCGGCCTGGAGGGCGTCGACCTCGCCGGCGGCGGCGGCGCGCTCGGCCCGCACCCGTTCGCGCTCGGCCCGAGGATCGGACTGGGCGGCGCCGGGCACGGCCACGCCCCCGAGCAGGGCGACGGCGATCACGGCGGCGAGGAGGCGGGGGGCGGTGCGACGGCTCCGCCTCGCGACGGCGAGCGCGACACGGGACGGACATGATCGCAACACGACCGCAACATTAGCCCCCGCCGGGGCCGGAACCGCACATCCACCGGAAAAGGGGTCCTGACCTGGGCTCTTCCCGACACGGTGGGCGCGAGCGGGCCGCTGGAGCGGATACCCGACGGGTCGCGCGACCCATCAGGCGGTTGGCCGCGTCACGATTTCGTGACGACGGCTCAGGGAAGGGCCTCGGCCCCCAGGTAGCTCGATGCCAGCAGGTCTCGCTTCGCTACCAGCTCGGCAGCCGTCCCGGTGAGGGCCACCTCTCCGTGGTTGAGCACCACCGCCCGGTCGGCCACCTCGAGGGCGAGGTGGACGTGTTGCTCGACGAGCACCACGGCGGCACCGGTCTCGTCGGCGATGCGGCGCACGACCGGGAGCAGGCGCTCGACGACGACCGGCGCGAGCCCGAGGCTCATCTCGTCGATGAGCAGCAGCCGTGGGGCCCCGGCCAGGGCCCGTCCGAGCACGAGCATCTGCTGCTCCCCGCCCGACAGCAGCCCGGCCCTGCGGTCGAGCAGCGGCTCGAGGGCGGGGAAGAAGCCGAGCACTCGCCCGAGGGACCCACCGTCGCCGCTCCCGCCGTGGCCGCCCAGCCGCAGGTTCTCGCGCACGGTGAGCCCGGTGAACACGGCGCGGTCCTCGGGCACGTGCGACACGCCGCGACGCGCCAGCTCCGCCGGGCGACGGGTCGACGGTGGTCCCCCGCCGAGCACGTCGATCGATCCCGCGGCGCACGGCACCAGTCCCGACACGGTGAGCAACGTGGTGGTCTTGCCGGCACCGTTGGGCCCGAGCAGCGCGACGACCTCGCCGGGCTCGACGAGCAGGTCGATCCCGTGCAGCACGGGCACGCCGTCGTAGCCCGCTTCGACACCGCGGAGCTCGAGCGCGGCGGTCACGGCGTCGCCTCCGTCACCCCGTCGGCGGCGTGATCGCCGTCGCCGTTGCCGGCGGCGTGGTCGACGTCGACGTGACGGTGGGCCTCACCCAGGTAGGCGTCGATCACCCGCGGGTCGCGACGCACCGCCGCCGGTGGCCCCACCACGAGCAGGCGGCCGAAGTCGAGCACGATCACCCGCTCGCACACGTCGAGCACGAGACCCATGTCGTGGTCGATCAGCAGCACGGCCACGCCGTGGTCGACGACGGCGGCGAGGCGCTCGCCGAAGGCCCGGCTCTCGTCGGTGTCGAGCCCGGCGGCGGGCTCGTCGAGCAGCACCAGGCGGGGGTGGGCGGCGAGGGCGCGGGCCACGGCCACGAGCTTGCGGCGACCGAGCGGGAGCGCGGTCGGGTGGCGGTGGGCGTCGGGGCCGAGGCCGAGCAGGTCGATGGCCCAGGCGACGTCGTCGTCGCCGGCGACCGTGGTGCCGGCGAGGGTCGGGCGCACGAGGTGGCGGACGAAGGTGCGCCACCCGCCCCGCTCGGCGGCCACCCGGCAGTTCTCCACGACGGTGAGGTCGTCGAACAGCTCGAGGGACTGCCAGGTGCGGGCCAGGCCGAGCCGGGCCCGCTCGTGGGCCGGGCGGTCGGCGAGGTCGTCGCCGTCGAGGTACACGTGACCCCGGTGGGCCACGAACCCGGTGAGGGCGTCGACGGCCGTGGTCTTGCCGGCACCGTTCGGTCCGATCAGACCGACGAGCTCGCCCTCGGCCATCGAGAAGCTGACCTCGTCGAGGGCGCGGAGGCCACCGAAGGTGACGGTGAGATCGACGACGTCGAGCACCGGCGTCAGCTCACGAGGCTGGCGAGGCCCCAGATGGCGGCGACGGCCCCGAGCGCGATCATGACCACGCTACGCCCGACCGGCGGTCGGGTCAGCTCGCCGTCGGTGGTCTGGGCGCGGGGTCGGGCGAGGGCCAGGCCGGTGCCGATCACGAGGGCCGCGCCAAGGGCCAGCACGAACCAGGGCAGGAGTCCTTCGTACTCGCTGAAGCTCACGCCGACAGTGTGGCACCGACCACCGGCGCCCGGACATCCGGGTCAGGAGGCGGGCAGGCCCTCCGGGGCGAAGTCGGCGTCCTCCTCGGTGCCGAAGTCGGCGTCGACGACGTTGGTGCGGATGGTGGTGGCCTCCACGCGATCGACCGACCCGCCCTCCCGTCGCAGCTCGAGCAGGCGCATCGCTCCCGTGGCCTCGTCGAAGCACATGCGGGTCTCGATCCCGTACGGGGGATCGGGGTAGGACGCGACCTGGCGCAGATCGAAGCAGCCGTCGCCGGCGTCGACCACGTCGTAGAGCGGCACCGCGCCGCGGAAGTAGCCGGCGAAGATCTCGACGTCGCGGTCGACCTCGGACTGGAAGTCGGGCGCCGGCACGCCGGCGGCGCAGCTGAACCGGCCGTCGGGGCCGGTCGAGCAGTTCAGGCTGCGTCCCCGGAAGGCACCGGTCAGCGACCCGAGCTGGCGACGGATGACGTCGGGCGGACGTTGGGCGACGAACGACGCCGACGACAAGGTGCGTCCGTCGGGCAGCGTGCGACTGAACTCGCCCTCCATGGCGTAGGTCGCCTCGCGACTCCGCCGGTAGGCGTCGAGGAACGGCTCGACGGCGTCGACGACGGAGGGCTCGTCGTCGGTGAGCACGCCGGTGGCGACGAGTGCCACGGCCACGAGGATGCCGACCACGACCCCCGCGACGAGGGCGAGCAACGACGGCCGCGACCGGCGCGGCGAGCCCGTCCGGGTGTGCGGGTCCGTCGACGTGGGGGGAACGGTCGCGGCCACCGCGACGACGGTAGTCCCGGGTCGTGCCGTCCCCGTGGCGCGCGCCGCGGCGGCGCGCGCGAACCTGGGGGTCGGACGTTCCACCGCAAGAGGGGGAGACGATGGGGTTCCACCACGTCGCGCTGGCGACGCGCGACACGAAGGCGACGCACCGCTTCTACACCGAGGCCATGGGCTTCGAGCTGGCCAAGGTGGTGGTCGGGCCGACCGACCACCCCGGCGGCTGGGCCAAGCACCTCTTCTACGACACCGGCGGTGACGGCCTCATCGCCTTCTGGGAGATCCACGACGAGGGGGTCGGCGACTTCGAGCCGGCCATCGCCACCGGGCTCGGCCTGCCCATCTGGAGCAACCACCTGGCCTTCCACAGCGACCTCGACGCCCTCGGGACCCACCGCGACCGCTGGCTCGACCACGGCCACGACGTGATGGAGGTCGACCACGGGTTCTGCGTGTCGATCTACACGGTCGACCCGAACGGCGTGCTGGTGGAGTGGTGCGCCGACACCCGACCGCTCGACGAGTCCGACCGCGAGCACGCTCGACTGATGCTCGACGATCCGGCGCCGGAGCTCGAGCCGATGAAGGAGCCGCGGTTCCACAGGGCCCGGGCCCGAACCGCCGCGGCACCGGTGTGAGCGAGCCGCCGGCGGTCGCCTCCACCCGCCCGGGGCCCGCCGGGCGCCGACCGTTCCTCGGCTACTGGCCCGACCCGGACGACGACCCCGGGGTCACCCTCGGCCGCGAGCCGATCGTCGCCGTCACCCCCGACGGCGCCATCGTGCGGGGCCTGCTGTGGACCCCGCCCGCCGGCACGCCGTGGCGCACCGGCGTGGTGCTCTCCCATCCCCGGGGCGACTTCAGCGTCCACTACGTCTGCCCGCTCCTCGCCGCCGCCGGCTACGCCGTGCTCGGCTTCGCCGGGCGCTACGTCAACAACGACACCGACTGCCAGCACGAGCAGTGCGTGATCGACGTCGAGACCGCCGTCGCCGAGCTTCGGAGCCGAGGGGCCGACTCGGTCGTGCTGCTCGGCAACAGCGGCGGCGGGTCGCTGATGGCGCTCGGCCAGGCCACCGTCACCGCGGCGGGCCGCGAGCTCGGTGACGCCTTCGTCGCCCTCGCCGCCCACCCCGGCGAGGGCGAGTTCATGCTCCAGGTGATCGACCCGTCGGTCACCGACGAGACCGATCCGTTCTCGGTCGAGGCGAGCCTCGACATGTACGACCCCGACAACGGCTGGCGACCCTGGCCCGAGCCGTCGGTCTACGACCCGGCCTGGCTGGCCACCTACCGGGCCGCCCAGCGCGCCCGCGTGGCCCGCATCGACGCGATGGCGAAGGAGTCACTGGCGGCCCGCACCGAGGCCAAGCGATCCCTGGTCGAGGTCGAGCCGGGCAGCCGGGCGTGGAACGAGCGCCGTCGACGAGCGGTGCACGCCCGCTACCTCACCGTGTACCGCACCCTTGCCGACCCGGCCTACCTCGACCCGACCATCGAGCCCGACGACCGCGAGCTGGGCACGGTGTTCGCCTTCCCCGATCCCCTCGACGCCAACTACGGCTACGGCGGGCTGGCCCGCACCATGACCGCCCGAGGCTGGCTCTCGACGTGGTCCGGCCTGTCCTCGGCGGCCCGCCTGGTCGACACCCTGCCGGCGGTGACCGTTCCCACCCTCGTCATCCACCCGACCGGCGACACCGAGATCCGGGTGCGCCAGGCCGACGAGATCGCCGCCGCGTCGGGAGCCGGCGACGTCACCTACGTGAAGCTGGCCGGCGCGCCCCACTACCTGCACGGCCACCGCCGCCAGGCTCTCGACCTGATCGTCGACTGGCTGCGGACCCAGGGCCTCTGAGCCGGACCAGGCACCGGGGGCCGGGTACGGTCGCCGGATGCGATTCGGAGTGAAGACCGCGCCCCAGCACACGACCTGGCCGGCGCTGCTCGACGTCTGGCGGGCCGCCGACGACATCGAGCTGTACGAGTCGGCCTGGAACTTCGACCACTTCTACCCGATCTTCTCCGATGCCACCGGTCCGTGCCTCGAGGGCTGGACGATGCTCGGCGCCATGGCCGCGGCCACCACGCGCATCCGGATCGGCTGCCAGGTGACCGGCATGCCGTACCGCCACCCGGCGGTGATGGCCAACATGGCGGCGACGGTCGACGTCATCTCCGACGGGCGCCTCGAGCTGGGCCTCGGGGCCGGCTGGAACGACGAGGAGGCGAACGCCTACGGCATCGAGCTCCCGCCGCTGCGGGAGCGCTTCGACCGCTTCGACGAGGGCGTCGAGGCCATCGTCCGGCTGCTCTCCGACACCACGACGACCTTCGAGGGGTCGTGGGTCCGCCTCACCGACGCCCGGTGCGAACCCAAGCCGGTGCAGCGTCCCCACCCACCGATCTGCATCGGCGGCAACGGGCGCACCCGCACCCTGCGCACCGTGGCCCGGTTCGCCCAGCACTGGAACTCGCTCATCGGCAGCCCGTCCGACTGGGTCGAGCTCCACGAGGTGCTCGCCGGCCACTGTGCCGACACAGGCCGTGACGTGGACGACATTACGTGCTCGGTGAACCTCTGGTTCGACCCCGCGGCCGGCGCCGGCCCGATCGCCGAGCAGGCCGCCGGCTTCGCCGAGGTCGGCGTGGACGTGGCCGTGGTCTACCTCCCCACCCCCCACGACGCCGCGGCGCTGGAGCCGATCGCCGAGGCGCTCGCCCCCCTCGCCTAGTCCCCTCGCCGAGTCCCTTGCTCGGCGAACACCTGTTCGTTACGGTGGGCCCATGGCTCCCCTTCCCGCCCGACCGCAGGACCTCGAGCAGCTCCGCCGCTCCATCGCCATGCTCAGCCCCGGCACCATGGCCCTCCCCCGCGAGGACGCCCTCGCCCTGTTCGCCGAGGTCCAACACCTCCAGGGCCGCCTCGACCGATTGGCCGACGGCCTCCGAGCCCTGCTCGACGGTGTGACCTCGGAGCCGCCGCCGCGCCCCTAGGCGCCGGGCCTCACCCGACGCCCCGATCGGCCGATGGAAGGGGATGTCCGAGCTGGCCGTGCGGCGGGTCGCCTTCGAGTACGACGACGACCTCGATCCCGCGTGGCAGCCCCGCTTCCCCGAGTTCGCGGCGGCGGCCAACAGCATCTCGCTGCTGATGCCCCACGCGGAGCCGGCCTTCGTGCGCTCGGTGCGCGCCGCCCTCCCTCGGCTCGACGACGACCGGCGCGCCGAGGTCGACGCGTTCGTCGGTCAGGAGGCCCAGCACGCCGGCCAGCACCGCCGCTTCAACGCGCTGCTGCTGGCGCGCTACCCCGCGCTCCGCCGAGTCGACGGCTGGGCAGCTCGGGCCTATGGCGGCCTCGGGCGCCGCCGGAGCCTCCCCTACAGCCTCGCCTTCGCCGCCGGGTCGGAGACCATCGCCTTCGGCATCGCCCGCTGGACCGAGCACCACCTCCACGAGTGCTTCGACGGTGCCGACCCCCGACCGGCCACGCTGTTCCTGTGGCACCTGGCCGAGGAGGTCGAGCACAAAGACGTCGCCTACGAGGTGTTCGACGCCGTCGACGGCTCGCGCCTGCGCTATGCCCTCGCCACGCTGGCGTCGGTCGTGCTGCTCGTGGCACTGACCACCGCGGCCACCACGGTCATGCTGGCCGGAGAACGCCGCCTCCACCTGCCGGTCACCTGGTTCCGTCTCACCCGGTGGGCGATCGGCCTGGCCTTCACCGTGCTGCCGTTGCTGGCGGCATCGGCCATGCCCGGTCACCACCCGGGCTCGTTCGCCGACCCCGTCTACCTGCCGGTGTGGCTTCGCCAGTACGACCCGGAGACCGGCACCATGCCCCTGTGGTCGGACCGGGTCGCGCCCTGACCGACGGCGCGCCTCAGGCCCCTCGCGCCATGTTGGCGAACTTGGTGTAGTGGTCGAGGAAGGCGAGCCGCACCATGCCGGTCGGGCCGTTGCGGTGCTTGCTCACCAGGATCTCGGCCGTGCCGCGGTCGGGGGACTCGGCGTTGTAGACCTCGTCGCGGTAGATGAACATGACGACGTCGGCGTCCTGCTCGATGGAGTTGTGCACGACGACGCCGTCGGCCACGAAGTTGTGGGTGCCGGGCACCGTGGCGTCGTACACGGGCAGCTCGCCCACCTCGGTGATGCTCACGATGAGGTCCCACCACACGTCGGCGGCGGCCAGGTCGGCGAGGGCCGGGTCGGGCACGGCGGCGGCCAGCACGGCCATGTCGGCACGTGACACCGGCTCGCCGTACACCCGGTCGAGGAACGCCTCGCGACCACCGAAGGCCCGTTCGAGGTCGCGCAGGTCGAGCCCGTGGTTGGCCAGCACCTTGCGGACGTAGCCCCACACCTCACGCGGGATGTGGTCGGCGCCGGCGACCGGTGCCTCGCCGACCGTGCCGGGCCACGGCCCCGCGCCGGGCACGGCCACGTGATCGCCGACGTCGAGCTTGTCGAGGGGGAACCAGCCCTCGAGGGCGAGGAACGGGTGGTTGGCGCTGGCCCGGACGGTGCGACCGGAGGCCAGGACCAGCTCGTAGACCGTCTTCACCCCACTCGGGAAGACGTGGGTCATCCGCCCGACCGTGAGCCGGTAGTGCTCGTCGAGGGTCCAGACCGGGATGTCGTGGGCGTTGGCGTCGAGCAGCTCGCCCAGGGTGACCGACTCGCCGGTGTCGGCCCGGGTGATGCAGGTGTCGGCCGTGAGACACCCCGACTCGCGGAGATCGGCGAGGATCGGCCGCTTGTCGGCCCGCAACTCGAGTTGGCGGGACAGCTGCGACAGGGCCAGCACCGGGCACTCCAGCTCGCGGGCGAGGATCTTCAGCCCGCGGCTGATCTCGGACACCTCGACCTGGCGGTTCTCGGCCGACGAGCGACCGGTCATGAGCTGGAGGTAGTCGACCACCACGAGGCCGAGGTCGCCGATGCGGGCCTTGAGGCGACGGGCCTTGGATCGCAGCTCCATGATCGTGAGGTTGGGGTTGTCGTCGATCCAGATCGGGGCCTCGGCCAGCCGGCCGGTGGCGTGGGCGATCTTCTGCCAGTCGGCCTCGGTCAGGTGCCCGTTGCGCACCTTGCGGGAGTCGACCCGGGCCTCTGAGCACAGCATGCGCTGGGTGAGCTCGAGCTGGCTCATCTCCAGCGAGAACACGAGCACCGGCCGGTTGCCCTCGACGGCGACGTTGGTGGCGACCCCGAGGGCGAAGCGCGGTCTTGCCCGCCGAGGGGCGGGCACCGAGCACGTAGAGCGCGCTCGGCTGGAGCCCGGACGTGAGCTCGTCGAGGTCGGCGAAGCCGGTGGGGGCGCCGGTGATGGCCTCGCCCCGCTCGTAGAGCTGCTCGAGGCGGTCGAGGTTGGCGGCCAGCAGGTCGTGGATGACGGCCATGGTGTCGGTGACCCGACGCTGGGCGACCTCGAACACGAGGGACTCGGCCCGGTCGACGACCTTGGTGACGTCCTCGGGCAGGTCGTAGCCCATCTCGGCGATCTCGCCGGCCACGCCGATGAGCTTCCGGAGCAGCGCGTGCTCCTCGATGATGCGGGCGTAGCGCTGCGCGTTGGAGGTGGCCGGCGTGTTGGCCTGCAGGTGCACCAGCGTGGTGGGCCCACCGATGGCGTCGAGCAGGCCGGCGCGGCGCAGCTCGTCGGCCACGGTGACCGGGTCGGCGGGTTCGCCCGCCGCCGACAGGTTGGTGATGGCCTCGAACACGTGCCCGTGGGCCGGCTTGTAGAAGTCGGCGCTCGACACCGTCTCGGTGGCGATGGCGATGGCGTCTTTCGACAGGAGCATCGCGCCGAGGAGGGACTCCTCGGCCTGCAGGTTGTGGGGTGGGACCCGCGTGGGCGTCACCGGTCGGGCCGGGCCGCCGTGGGGGGGTGCGTCGTCGTCGCCGGGGAAGCTCATGGCCGGATCAGCCTGACCGGTCCGGCCTGGGGATCACTAGGGGCGCAACCCCGTGTTTTTCGGTGGACGGGCCTGGGGACGACCTGTGGACATCACGCCCACCCTGTGGGTGTCGCGGCTCGTCACCGGCGTCCATGGAAGGAGTGAAGCAGCCGGGTGTGACACGAACGCGGACCCCGAGGTTGCCGCGGCACGACCCCGGTACGGCGAAGCCGCTCCGCCGGAGGCGGAGCCGGTGTCACCGGGGGGTGACGTCGACCGTGATGGCGAACTGCACGTCGGCGTGCAGTCGGGCCGGCACGCTGTGGGTGCCGATCGACTTGATCGGCTCGTCGAGGTGCAGCTGACGCCGGTCGAGTCGGATGCCCGTCTGGGCCTCGACCGCCTCCACCACGTCGGCGGTGGTGATGGAGCCGAACAGACGACCCTCCGCGCCGGCCTTGCCGGTGACCGTGATGACCGTGGGCACGAGCGTCTTCGCGACCTCTTCGGCGGCCGAGCGGTCGGCGGCGTCCCGCACGTCGCGGGAGCGACGCATCGACGCCGCCTGGGACTCGACGCCGGGCGTCGCCTTGATGGCGAAGCCCTTGGGGACGAGGTAGTTGCGTCCGAACCCGGCGGCGACGTCGACGATGTCGCCCTTCTTGCCGACGCCGTCGACGTCGGTGCGCAGGAGGACCTTCATCACACCTCCTCCGCCGTGGCCTCGACCGTGACCTCGTCGACCGGCATGACGGCCGGGGCCGCGGCCGGGGCCGGCGCCGCGGCCGGAGCCGGCGCCGCGGCCTCCCGGTCGCGCGGTGGCCGATCACCACGGTCACCTCGGTCACCTCGGTCACCCCGGTCACCGCGGTCGCCCCGATCGCCGCGACCACCGCGCTGGGTGGTGACACGGCTGGCGTACGGCAGGAGCGCCATCTCACGGGCGTTCTTGATGGCCAGCGCGATCTCCCGCTGCTGCTGGCTGTCGTTGCCGGTCACGCGACGAGCCCGGATCTTGGCCCGGTCGGACATGAACCGGCGGAGCAGGTTGACGTCCTTGTAGTCGACGTACTCGACCTTCTCGATCGTGAGGATGCTCGTCTTCTTCTTGCTGCGACGAGCGTTGTCCTTGTTCTTGCCGCGCTTGGCGGCTGCCTTGGCCATCAGAAGGGCTCCTCGTCGGTGCCGTAGCCGGCCGGCGGCTCGGCGACGGGGGTACGGCCACCACCACCACCGCCGTCGAAGCCACCGTCGCGGCGCTCGTTGCGCTGCACGGCGGCGGTCGCATAGCGCAGGCTCGGGCCGACCTCGTCGGCCACGATCTCGATCTTCGACCGCTTCTCGCCCTGCTCGGTCTCCCAGGAGCGCTGGTCGAGGCGACCGGTCACGATCACCCGGGTGCCCTTCTGCACCGACTCGGAGACGTTCTCGGCCATCTGCTGCCAGCAGGTCACGTCGAAGAACGAGGTCGCCTCCTCCCACTCCTGGGTCTGGCGGTTCTGCCATCGCCGGTTCACGGCCAACCCGAAGGTCGCGACCGCCTGACCGCTCGGGGTGAACCGCAGCTCCGGGTCTCGGGTCGCGTTGCCGATGACCGTCACGTTGTTGCCGGTTGCCATGGGAATCGTCCCTCCTTCACCCGGCGTCGGCCGGGGTGGCCTCGCCGAGCAGGCCACGTCGGGCGGCTTCGGCATCGGGGAGGCGGATGACCTTGTGGCGGACGACCTCGTCCGCGATGCGGAGGTTGCGCTCGAGGTCGTGGAGGTCGGTGGCCTCCGTGACGATCTCGAGGACGACGTAGATGCCCTCCCACTTGTGGTTGATCTCATAGGCGAAGCGACGCTTGCCCCAGAGATCGGTCGTGGCGACACGACCACCGCCGGCCTCGATCTGGCGGCTGACCGCCGCGATCTGGCGTTGGACGACGGCGTCTTCGAGCTCGCCGTCGAAGATGATCATGAGTTCGTACACTCGCGCCACGGCGAGCATCACCTCCCTGTGGACCCGCTGCCGAGCAGCCGGGGCCCCGACGATCGGGGCAGGGTTCGCAATGGACCGTGCGATCCTAGCGGACCGCTCCGGCGAACCCCTCATCGCCGACGAGTATCCCAGGACCCCCCGACAGCTCAGACCGAGCAGGACTCGCCGGTGACCTCGATCGTGGCCGCGTCGGCCAGCGGCACCTCCGAGGCCAGGGCCGTCGGCACCTCGATCGCCCAACGGTACGCGGTGCCGGGACCATAGGTGGGGCACGAGGGCTGGTCGTCGGGGCACGGCTCCATGGGGATGGTGGTCACCGGTCGACCGTCGGCGGCGACGAAGGTGACGGTCAGCGGCAACCGGGTGTTGCGCATCCAGAACCGCCCGCTCGTGGGCTCGTCGTACGCGAAGACCATCCCGTCGTAGCCGCCGAGGGCGACGTCGGTGACCGACATCAGGCCCTGGCCCCGCTCGTCGTCGTCGTCGGCCAGGAGGAGGCACCACTCCCGGGTCGATCCGTCGGCGTAGGTCACCACGACCCGCACGGCCCCCAGGGCCGCCGGATCGAGCAGGCCCAGGTCGCCCGCACCCGTGCCCGCCGGCGCCGTGGCCGGCGGGTCCGCGTCGCCCGGGCCGTCGTCGCCGCCGCAACCGGCCGTCGCCACGACGACGACGACGGCCAGCGCCGACAGCACACGCCTCACGCCGACGTGGTCACCCGTCCGTACGGCGCCAGCCCCTCGGCCTGATCGACGGACAGGTGGTAGCTCTCGTCGTGGGACGGGAAGCGCCGGGTGCGGACGTCGGTGGCGAAGGCGGCGACGGCGGCGACGGCGTCGGCCTTCAGCGAGGCGTACCGCCGCACGAACTTGGGGGTGATGCGGTCCTCGAGCCCGAGCAGGTCGTGGAGCACGAGCACCTGGCCGTCGCACGACGGCCCCGCCCCGATGCCGATGGTCGGCACGTCGACGGCGTCGGTGACGATGGCGGCGACCTCGTCGGGCACGCCCTCGAGGACGATCGAGAAGCAGCCGGCGTGGGCCAGGGCCTTGGCGTCGGCCACGAGGGCCATGGCGGCCTCGTGCTCACGGCCCTGCACCTTGAACCCGCCCATGGCGTGGACGGACTGGGGGGTCAGGCCGAGGTGCCCCATGACCGGGATCTCGGCGTCGAGGATCGCCTCGACCATCGGCAGGCGCTTGCGGCCCCCCTCGAGCTTGACCGCCTGGGCGCCCGCCCGCACCAACCGGGCGGCGTTGGCCACGGTCTGCTCGACCGACACGTGGTAGCTCATCCACGGGAGGTCGCCGACGACCAGGGGACGAGGCCGGGCCCGCCTCACGGCGGCCACGTGGTGAGCCATGTCGTCGACCGTCACCTGCAGGGTGTCGTCGTAGCCGAGCACCACCATGGCGACGGAGTCGCCGACGAGGATGAGGTCGACGCCCGCCTCGTCGGCGATGCGCGCCCCGGGCGCGTCGTAGGCGGTGACCATGACGAGAGGGTCGGCCCCGAGGGACACCTTCCGTGCACGGACGGAAGGCGCAGTGACCTTCGTGCTCATCGCGAGCCTCCTTGTGCCGTCCAGCGCCCCACGGCTGCCGGCGGTCGCCCTCAGCGTACCCGGGTAGCGTCGGGGACGTGAACACGGGCGTGTGCGACAGCTGTGGCCGGGACGACGAGCCCGTGGTGGTGGTCCGCCGCCTCTACGTGACCCCCGAGTCGTGGGACACGCCGGGCAAGGTGGAGGTCGGCGACGAGGAGCGCTGGTGCTTCGTGTGCCGCACCCACTACCCCCACAGCATCGAGGGCCAGGACACCGGCTGGCCCGCCCCTCCCGCGGGCTGACGGCCTAGACGCCCGGGCCGGGCGCGACGGTGGTGCTCGTCGGCGGGGGCGGTGGGGCGGTCGTCGGCGGGGGCGGTGGGGCGGTCGTGGTCGACGAGGCCGGCGGGGTCGTGGTCGAGCTCGAGCTCGGCGCCGTCGACGACGTGGCGCTCGGCGCCACCGTCGTACCGGTCGTGTCGTCGCCACGATCGCCCGTGCCCGACGGCGCCGGCGCCTCGTCGGGTTGGTCGAACGGGCACGACTCGAGGCCCTCGGTCGCCCGGTCCATGAAGATGCGCCAGATCTCGGCGGGCACGCTGCCCCCGGTCACGCCGTCGAGGCCGTGTACGCCCTCCATGTAGCGGGTCTCGGTGCCCGGGTAGCCGACCCAGACCGCGGCAGTGAGGCGACACGTGTAGCCGACGAACCAGGCGTCGCGGTAGTTCTCGGTGGTACCCGTCTTCCCGGCCGCCGGCTGCTCGTACCGGGCGTCCTTGCCGGTGCCCGCCTCGACGACCTGGTTGAGGGTCCAGTTCACCTCGTCGGCCACCTCGGGTGGGAGCACACGGTCGCGCCGGGCGGGAGCCTCGTAGAGGACGGTGCCGCTGGCGTCGGTCACCCGCGACACCGGAAAGGGCGGCACGTGCTCGCCCTCGTTCATGAACGTGCTGTACGCCGAGGCCATGTCGAGCACGGACACGCTCGCCGTGCCCAGCACCAACGAGGGCACCTCGGGCAGCTCACCGGTGATGCCCATGCGGCGGGCGAGGGCCACCGTGTTGTCGACCCCGACGTCGAGCTGCAGCTGCGCGTACGCGGTGTTGGACGACTTGGCGGTGGCGTCGACGAGGTCGAGCTCGCCGAGACCGGCATCGGCGTAGTTGGCGACCACCCAGTCGTCGCCCGCGTCGGCTCCCCGGAACGTCTTCTTGCTCGGGGCGTCGTAGACGGTCGTGAGCGGCGTGCCCTGCTTGAGGGCCTCGGCCAGCACGATCGGCTTGAACGACGAACCGGGTTGGCGGCCCGAGCCACCGCCGTCGACGCCGAGCGCCAGGTTGACCCGCTCGTTCTGGAAGTCGCTCCCGCCGACCATGGCCCGGATGCGGCCGGTCGTGTCGACGGCCACGAGGGAGCCGGCGGGGTCGTCGGGCCAGTCGAGCGTCTCCTCGACGGCGTACACGGCGTCCTCCTGCATCGACAGGTCGAGGGTCGTGTAGACGCGGAGGCCGCCTCCGTAGATCTCGGCGTCGGTGAACCCGGCCTCGTCGACGAGCCACTGCCGTACGTAGTCGACCCAGTACTCGGTGCCGAGCTCGGGGCGCGCCACCTTCCCGAACGACGTGACCTCGCTGCGGAGCAGCACGTCGTCGAAGCCGGTCAGCGAGCCGAGGGCGTGCTGCTCGGGTGTGACGTAGCCCTCCTCGAGCATGGCGTCGAGGACCGCCTGGCGGCGGCTGCCCGCCGCTTGGCGCTGGGCGTCGCGCTCGGGATCGCCCTCGGGGAGGTTGGCGTCGGCGAGCTCCGGCGCCCGGATGAGCCCGGCGAGGTAGGCCGCCTGCGGGAGGTTGAGCTCCTCGACGTGGACGCCGAAGTAGGTCTGCGCCGCGGCCTCGACGCCGTACGCGCCCCGCCCGAAGTAGATGACGTTGAGGTAGCGGAGGAGGATCTCCTCCTTCGGGAGCTCGCGCTCGACCTTCACGGCGAGCGAGGCCTCCTTCAGCTTGCGGGTGACCGTGCGCTCCTGGCTCAGGTAGACGTTCTTGACGTACTGCTGGGTGATCGTCGATCCACCCTGCGTGCCCCCCTCGTTGCGGAGGTTCGACCAGAAGGCCCGGGCGATGCCCATCGGGTCGACGCCGTTGTGCGTGAAGAAGTCACGGTCCTCCGCGGACACCACCGCGTTGACCAGGACCGGCGGCAACTGGGAGTAGTCGACGCTCACGCGGTCGATGCCACCGGAGAGCTGGGCGATCGAGTTGTCGGTGTCGCAACCGGCGGTGACGTCGTCGGCGCAGATGAAGGTGGTCTGGAGCAGGGGCGGCTCCTCGGCGGGCAGCGGCACCGAGGCGAACAGATAGCCGGCCCCGGCGACGACCAGCACGAACGTCAGCCCGACCAGGAAGAACGGGCGGCGCCAGCGCCAGAGGAGGTTCCGGCGGCCGCCCTGGTCGGCGGCCCGGGCGCGGCGGGACCGGGGACGTCTCGGGACGGCGGACGGGGAGGCGGGGGGCATCGTGGCGAGGGTCGGCGGCCGCGTCAGGCGGAGCGCGCCGGGTTGAGGACGAACGAACGGGCCAGATGGTTCCAGGCACATTCCGGACAGACCTCGACCACGTAGCACGCGAACTGGCCGGAGCGCTTGGCCAGGGTCCGCAGCTCCTTCTTGTCGGTGATGCAACGTCCGTGAGCCGGCAGTCGCGGCCCGAACACGTACGAGACGAGCACCAGGTCGGCGTCCTCGCAGATCGGACAGGCCTCCCGGGTCGGCTGGCTGCACTCGCGGGCGGCCCGCCGCAGCTCGGGGTGGGCGTCGCAGACCTCGTGCTGGGCCAGACGGCCCTTCCGGAACTCCGAGATGAGCGCCCGGCGAGCCAGTCGGTAGTCGATCTCACCCGCGGTGCCGGCGGTCGCCCCCGGGATCGCGCCAGGTCCGAAGCTCACGGCGGACAACCCTAGCCATTCTGCGGTGCGACGCCTCCGGCGGGGCCCCGCGGCGCGACGGTTCGACGGCCGCAACGGAGGTGCACCGCGCTCGGGCTCCGCCGGGCCAGACTCGCGGGATGGCCGACGAGGGCGACGACATCACCACGGGGCACCCGAGCGGTCACCTCCGCCCTGCACCCGAACCCGACGACGACGTCACCGACCTGCCTCTGTCGGCCGTGTTCCCGGCCGAGGCGCCCCTGTCGACCGACACCGTCCACTACGGTCCCGGGATCCCCGACGAGACCGCGCTGCGGCTCCTCGGCCATCCCGAGGGCCGCCGCATCCTCGAGCTCGGCGCCGGCGCCGGACAGAACGCCGTCGCCATGGCCCGCCAGGGCGCCCACGTCATCGCCGTCGACCCCTCGCACCACCGCCTCGGCCGGGTGCGGGCCCTCGCCGACGCCGAAGAGGTACGGCTCGAGCTGCACCAGAGCGACCTGGCCGAGCTGCCCTTCGTCCGGGCCGACACGGTCGACGCCGTCCTCAGCGTCTACGCGCTGGCGACCGTGGACGACCTCGACCGGGTCTTCCGGCAGGCCCATCGGGTCCTGCGCACCGGCGGGCCCTTCGTCCTGTCGCTCCCCCACCCCGCGTACGCGCTGGTGCAACCCCACGATCCCCGACGGATCGTCACGAGTTGGTTCGCACGCGAGACCACGCCCTGGCAGACCGTCGACGCCGAGGGCGAGGACCACGTGCGCTCCGTGTCGGACGTGTTCACCAGCCTCACCCGGGCCAACTTCCGGGTCGACACCATCCTCGAGCCCGAGCCCCGACCCGGCGACCGGTTCTGGACCGAGGCCATGGCCTGGGTGCCGGCCACCCTCGTCATGCGCGCCCGCAAGGAGGGCGTGTAGCGGGGGCGGGGCTCAGCCGTCGGTCGCGGCGGCCTGGGCGGCCCACCAGGCATCGAGGCGACGGTAGGCCTCGTCGGTGCCGAGGGGTCCTTCCTCCAGGCGCAGCTCGAGCAGGAAGTCGAGGGCTCGGCCCACGGCGGGGCCAGGGGGCAGGCCCAGGTGACGCATCACCTCGTTGCCGTCGAGGTCGGGCCGCATGGCGGCCAGCTCCTCGCGCGACGCCAGCTCGGCGATGCGCTCCTCGAGCTCGTCCATGCGCCCGTCGAGCTCGCGCGCCCGGCGCTCGTTGCGCGTGGTGCAGTCGCAGCGGGTGAGCTCGATCAGCTCGTCGAGGAGCGGGCCGGCGTCACGGACGAACCGGCGGACGGCGGCGTCGGTCCACCCCATCTTGTAGGTGTGGAAGCGCAGGTGGAGGTAGACGAGACGGCTCACCGCCTCCACGTCGTCGTTCGAGTACTTCAGGGCGCGCATGCGATCGCGGGTCATGCGGGCGCCGACCACCTCGTGGTGGTGGAACGACACGCCGCCCGACGCGATCGAACGGGTGCGGGGCTTGCCGATGTCGTGGTACAGCGCGGCGAGCCGCACGATCCGCTCGGGGCGGGTCTTGGCCACCACTGCGATCGTGTGGGTGAGCACGTCCTTGTGGCGGTGGATGGGATCCTGCTCGAGGCGGGTCGCCGGCAGCTCGGGCAGGAACCGACCCATGAGCCCGGTGTCGACGAGGAACCACAGGCCGGCCGACGGGTCGTCGACCACGACGAGCTTGTCGAACTCGTCGCGGATCCGTTCGGAGGAGACGATCGACAGGCGCTCGTGCATGGCCTCGACGGCGGCCACCAGCTCGGGCACCGGCCCCAGTCCGTAGCCGGCGATGAAACGTGCGGCGCGAAGCATGCGCAGCGGATCGTCGGCGAACGACTCCTCCGGCGTGAGCGGCGTCCGGAGCCGGCCGGCGGCCAGGTCGACCGCCCCCTCGAACGGGTCGATGAGCACCGGGTCCGGAAGGGCCAACGCCATCGCGTTGACGGTGAAGTCGCGACGAGACAGGTCGGCCTCGATCTCGTCGGCGAAGACCACGTCGGGCTTGCGGGAGTCGGGTTGGTAGGCCTCGGCCCGGTGGGTGGTGATCTCGAAGGTGTGCTCGCCCGCCCGACAGCCGATCGTGCCGAAGCGCTCCCCCTGGGTCCACACCGCGTCGGCCCAGCCGGCGACGAGCGCCTTCACCTCGTCGGGCCGGGCGTCGGTGGTGAGGTCGATGTCGCCGCCGATCCCCCGGCCGAGCACCAGATCGCGCACGACCCCGCCGACGAGGTAGAGCCGGCGATCGGCGGCGATGAAGCGATCGGCGAGCGGTCGCGTCGCGTCGAGGAGCGGTTGGACGCGCTCGGGAACCACGGTCAGGCGAACCCGCACTCGTCGCGCAGGCGCCGGACGGCGTCGACGACGGTGCGACCGGGTCCACCAGCGCTCGGCGGTTCCGGTCGATAGGGCTCGTCGACCACGGCGCCGAGCGCCGCCCCCACCGATCGGGCCAGCCCGTCGAGGTCGTAGCCCCCTTCGAGGAAGAGCAGGCGTCGGCCCGGCGGGACCAGCCCCACCAGCTCGGCGGTGAGGTCGGCGAAGTCGGCCGCGGTGAGGCCGAGCCCGGTGAGCGGGTCGGCACGGTGGGCGTCGAAACCGGCCGAGAGGATCAACCAGCTGGGCTGCCAGCGCTCGGCCAGTGGGCGGATGACCTCGTCGACGGCCAAGCGGTACACGTCGCCGGTGGCCCCGGCCGGCAACGGCAGGTTGACCGTGGTGCCCTCGCCCTCACCCTCCCCCACCTCGTCGGCACGACCGGTGCCGGGGTAGAGCGGGAACTCGTGGAGCGACACGTACACGACCCGAGGGTCACGCCAGAAGGCGTCCTGGGTGCCGTTGCCGTGGTGTGCGTCGTAGTCGACGACGAGCACCCGCTCACCCCGCTCGGCCAGCGCGGCGGCGGCCACCGCCACGTTGTTCACCAGGCAGAAGCCCATGGGCCGCGTCGGCGTGGCGTGGTGCCCGGGCGGGCGCACGGCACAGAACGCGGCGTCGGCCTCGCCGGCGTCGAGGCGTTCGATCGCCGACAGCCCGGCGCCGGCGGCGAGGAGCGCGGCCCGGTAGGAGTCCTCCGACGCGACCGTGTCGGCGTCGACGTGGCCACCGCCGGCGACGCTCAGCTCCTCGAGGGCCCGCAGGTACCGACCCGGGTGGACCCGCTCGACCTCGGCGACGGTGGCCTCACGGGGCTCGAAGGCCGTGACCGCGTCGCGCAGGCCGGCGTCGTCGATGCCCTGCATGACCGCCGTGAGCCGCTCGGGGCACTCGGGGTGCCACGGCCCCGTCTCGTGGCGCAGGTACATCGGATGGGTCGCGAGCAGCAATGCCACCGCGCGAGGCTACCCGGCCCTGCACCGCGGCCATGCTGCCGTGAACGTATCCTCGGGCTGGTTCCCATGGGCAGGCTCGACGTGGTGCAGTGGGGCGCGGACCGGCTCCGCATCGGCCCCTGGCGAGGTGACCCCGAGGTCGCCCAGATCACGCCCGCGCCCGGGCGCCTGCCCTCGCTCGCCGCCATCGACCGAGCCGTGCGACTGCTCGCCGCTCGTGGCTACCGGTCGGTGCTCACCTCGGCGCTCACCTGGAGCGAGCAGCAGCCCTTCCTCGGCGCCCGGTTCCAGGAGCACGAGCGCCTCCACCTCCTCCGGCGCGACCTGCGCGACCTGCCCGACGTGGGCCCGCTGCGCGGGGACGCTCGCCTCCGGCGCGGGCGTCGGGGCGACCTGCTCGACGTCCTCGAGGTGGACGCCGCCGCCTTCACCCCCTTCTGGCGGTTCGACCGGGCCGGGCTCGACGACGCCCGCGCCGCCACGCCCGTGTCCCGGTTCCGCGTCGCCGACGCCGGGCGGGCCGTGGGCTACGCGGTCACCGGGCGCGCCGGGCCGATCGCCTACGTCCAGCGCCTCGCGGTGCGCCCCGACCACCAGGGCTCCGGCATCGGCGCCGCCCTCGTCGTCGACGGGTTGCGATGGGCCCGGCGGCGCAGCGCCACGACCGCGCTGGTGAACACGCAGGAGTCGAACGGCCGGGCACTCGCGCTGTACGAGCGCCTCGGGTTCGTCCCGGAGCCCCACGGGCTGGTGGTCCTCGAGCGGTCCCTCACCGGGCTCGAGGCCACTGCGTGACCCGGTCGACGTCCCGCCCGCGTGGTACCGCCCGGCGCGCCGTGATGGCCCTCGTGGTCGCCGCCGTGGCCGCCCTCGCCGTCGCCGCCCCCGCACCGGGCCAGACCGGCCCGGGCACCCCCGGTGGGAGCACGGCCGGCGACGCCGGCCTGCGGTTGGCCGGCCAATCATCCTGGGTCGGTCCCGAGGGAACCTTCGACCTCCGGCTGCTCGCCGATGCGCCGGGCGGCGCGCTGCAGGTGCGCGTCCACCCGGCCGTCACCGGGCGCATCCGGTTCGACGAGAGCACCCGCGGCGAGAACCTCGGCAGCCCGCTGCGGCCCCTGCTGCCCGACCTCCCCCTCGACGCCCTCCCCCGCGACACCGTCGGCGCCGCCACGCTGTCGTTCCCCGTCACCGCCGGCACCGCGGGCTTCCTCGGCATCCGGCTGATCGAGAGCGGCGTCTACCCGGTGTCGGTCGCCGTCGTCGGGGCCGACGGCGCCACCCTCGACACCCTCGTCACCCACCTCGTCCGCCTGCCCGGCCCCGACGAGGCGACCGTCCCCCTCGCCGTGTCCACCGTCGTCCCCGTCCGCGCCCCGATCGCCCACGCTCCGACGGGCGAGACCGTCCTCCCCGAGACCGAACGAGATCGCCTCACGCGACTGGTCGGGGCCGTCGCGGCCCACCCCGCCGTCCCCCTCTCCCTCGAGACCACCCCCGAGACGCTCGACGCCCTCGCGTCGGCCGCCGCACCCGAAGGTGCCGCCGCCGTCGCCGCGCTCGGCGGGGCGCTGGTCGGCCGCCAGGTGATGGCCCGGCCCTACGTCGACCTCGACTGGGGGAGCTGGGTCGCCATCGGCGATCCCGACGAGCTCGCCGGCCAGCTCAGGGCGGGCGCCGACACGGTCGACGTCTACCTCGGCACCCGGCCCGACCTCGCCTCGTGGGTGGCCGACCCCACCGTCACCCCGGACGCACTCACCTGGCTGCGGGAATCCGGCGTGCAGCACGTCGCCGTGCCCGACGACCAGGTCGGCGTGCTCGACGACGGGTCCGCCGATCCCCTCACCCAGACGTTCGCCGTCGAGGACGGCTCGGGCACCGAGATCCCCGCCGTCGCGCTCGACGGCGACCTCGGCGAGCGCCTGGTACAGACCGACGACCCGGTGCTCAACGCCCACCTCGCCCTCGCCGAGCTCGCCGTCCTCCACGGGTACGCGCCGAACGCGGCACGCGGTGTCGCCGTCCGCCTGCCCGACGACGACCTGGCGCCGGCGACCGTCGACGCGTTCCTCGGCGGTCTGGAGCAGCGCACCGCCGCCCCGACCGGTGCTCCGGTCGTCAGCCCCGTCACCCTCGACGACCTGTTCACGGTGACCGACCCCGCGACGAGTGGCCGCGACCGGGTCGTCGTGCGCGAGTACTCGTCGGACGAGCCCGGCTCCCTCGGCTCGCTGCCGGTCCGCCAGCCACCGGTGCGCGAACGGCTCGACGGCTACCGGTCGATGCTCGGCACCTCGCTCGAACCGGCGATCCCCTTCGAGCGGTCGCTGCTCATCGCCGGCGCCGACGGTCTCGACGACCTCCAGCGCCAGGCCTACCTCGCCGGGGTCGTCCAGGGCATCGACGGCCAGCTCGCCGGGCTCGCCCTCCCCGATCAGCAACGGGTCACCCTCACCAGCGAGTCGGGGAACATCCCGCTCTCGCTCGAGAACACCCTCGACTACCCGGTCACGGTCTTCGTGCGCCTCCGCAGCGACAAGCTCGGCTTCCCCGACGGCGACGAGCTGACGGTCGTGCTGCCACCCGGTCCGACGCGCCTCGAGGTCGCGGTCGAGGCCAAGGCGTCGGGCGCCTTCCCGCTCGAGCTCGAGGTGCGCTCCCCCGACCAGACCCTCCTCGTGGGCCGGACCGACCTCACCGTCCGGTCCACCGCGTTCTCCGGACTCGGACTGCTGCTGTCCGTCGCCGCCGGCGGGTTCCTGGCCGTGTGGTGGGCCCGCCACTTCCGCAAGGTCCGCCGCAACCGGCTGCTCGTCGCGTCGGGCCACCCGAGCACGCTCCCGCCACCCGCGGACGGGCCGCCGGTGCCGCCGTCGGGCCCGCCGGCGGGACCGGCGCCGGAGCGCCCGTCCGCTACGCTCGCCGCCACGGCCGATCCCGTCCGGCCCGAGGGGGAACATGCCCGGAGTCCGCATCGTCACTGACAGCGCCTGCGACCTCTCCGACGAAGAGGTCGCCGCCAACGACGTGATCGTCGTGCCGCTGTCGATCCGCATCGGCGACGACGAGTTCGTCGACCGCGAGGAGCTCTCGGTCGACGAGTTCTACCGGCGCATGGCGTCGTCCGCCGCCCTCCCCGAGACCGCCGCCCCCGCCCCCGGGGCGTTCGAGGCGGCGTTCCGACGGGCCGCCGACGAGGGCGCCGACGCGGTCGTCTGCATCAACCTGTCGAGCGAGCTGTCGGCCACCATGCAGTCCGCGCTCGCCGCCCAGAAAGCCCTCGACGGCGCCGTCGACGTGCGGGTGATCGACTCCCGCTCGATCACCGGCGGGCTCGGCACCCAGGTGCTGGAAGCGGCCCGCGTCGCCCGGGAGGGCGGCAGCGTCGACGAGGTCGTCGCCTGCGTCGACGACCTGGCGGGACGCACCCGCATCGTCGCCGTGCTCGACACCCTCGACAACCTGAAGAAGGGCGGCCGCATCGGCAACGCCCAGGCCCTGCTCGGCTCGATGCTGTCGATCAAGCCCATGATCTCGATCGTCGACGGCAAGGTGGAGGAGGCGGGCAAGCACCGCACCCGGAAGAAGTCGCTCGAGGCCCTGAAGGCCGTCCTCGTGGACGCCCCCAACGTCGAGCACCTGGCGGTCATGCACAGCGAAGCCGCCGACTACGACGCGTTCGTCGACTCCCTCGCCCCCGCGTTCACCCGTGACCAGATCCGCACCGGCAAGATCGGTGCCGTCATCGGCACGCACGGCGGCCCCGGGATCGTCGGCGTCTGCTACGTCGAGTAGCACGGAGGGCTGCGCCACCCCGCCCACCCGCACCGGTACGGTTGGCGCGGTGCCCGACGCGCCCGGAACCCCTGCCGCGATCGCGCCCGGTCACGACGACGGGCCCGACGAGCGGCCGACCCCCCGCCCGACCGGCGGCGACCGGGAGATGCTCCGTCCCGGCACGGTGATCGCCGGTCGCTACGAGGCCCGCTCCCTCCTCGCCAGCGGCGGGATGGCCGAGGTCTGGGAGGGCATCGACCAGGTGCTCCAGCGGCGGGTCGCGATCAAGGTGCTCCACCCCCACCTGGCGGCCGACGAGACGTTCCGGCAGCGGTTCCGCGCCGAGGCCATCGCCGCCGCCCGGCTCCGCCATCCGTCGATCATCGCCATCTTCGACACGTGCTCCGATCGGGGCACCGAGGCCATCGTGATGGAGCTGCTGCACGGCCGCACGCTCCGGGAGTTCCTCGACGAGCGAGGCCGGCTCGATCCCGCCGAGGTGGTCGACATCGGCGCCGACGTCGCCGACGCGCTCCAGACCGCCCACGCCGCCGGGGTGGTCCACCGCGACATCAAGCCGGCGAACATCCTGCTGTGCGACGACGGCCGCGTCGTCGTGACCGACTTCGGCATCGCCAAGGTGCGCGACAGCGGCGACCTCACCACCACGGGGATCATGCTCGGCACGGTCAAGTACCTGGCGCCCGAGCAGGTGGCCAGCGAACCGGTCGACCCCCGCACCGACCAGTACGCGCTCGGCGTCGTGCTGTACGAAGCGCTGTGCGGTTGCCCGCCGTTCCAGGGTGACAGCGCCGCTGCCACCGCACTGGCCCGCCTGCACCAGGAGCCGCCCCGCGCCTCGACGGCCCGCCCCGAGGTGCCCGACGCCCTCGACGACGCCGTGGTCCGGGCCATGGCCCGACGGCCCGAGGACCGGTTCGCCTCGGTCGCCGAGCTCCGAGCCGCACTGCTGGCGACGGGCCGCACCCGGGTGCCGACCACCGGGCCCGACGCCGACCGCACCGTGGTCACCGACCTCACCGTGGCCGCCGCTGCACCACGCGATGCGACCACGGCGGTACCGCCGACGCCGACGCCGAGCCCCACCGACCCGGTCGAGCCGCCGGTCGGGCCCGTGACGCGCCGTCGACGCCGGTGGGTCGTGGCCACCGTCGTCGGCCTGGCGGTCGTCGTCGCCCTCGTCGTCGCCGCCCTGCTGGTCACGCGGACCCGGGCCGGCGATGACCTGCTCGACGCCGTCGAGCCCGACCCGACCCCCACCGCACCGGTGCCGGTGATGTCGGTACGGGCGTTCGACCCCGTCGGCGGGGACGGCGAGAACGATGCCCTGGCACCGGCGGCCGTCGACGGCGACCCCACCACCGCCTGGCGCACCGAGCGCTACGACTCGCGATCGTTCGGCAACCTGAAGCCCGGCGTCGGCCTGGCCGTCCAGCTCGACGGTGGACAGGCGCTCGACACCCTCACCGTCCGCTCGCCCTCGACCGGCTGGGCGGCGCAGGTCTACGTCGCCGACCGGGCCGCCGACGACCTGGTCGGCTGGGGCGAGCCGGTGACGTCGGCATCGGGCATCGACGGCGACGCGACCTTCGCGCTCGACGGCGCCGAGGGTCGGTGGGTGCTGCTGTGGATCACCGATCTCGGCGAGGGCCCCGGTCGGGTCGAGATCGCCGAGCTCACCCCCGTGGCGTGACGCCGGCGGCCGACGACGCGACGCTGGTGGCAGCCGCCCAGGCCGGTGACGGTGCCGCCCTCGACGCCCTCCTCCGCCGCCACTACGCCTCCATCCACGGGCTGTGCCGGCGGCTCACCGGCAACGCCGCCGACGCCGACGACGCCACCCAGGACGCCCTGATCGCCGTCGTCCGGGGCCTGCCCCGCTTCGACGGGCGTGCGGCGTTCACCAGCTGGGCCTACCGGGTGGTCACCAACGCCTGCCTCGACGAGCTGCGCCGACGAGGGCGCAGGCCCCGGCCGGTCGACCCGGACGCCGACGGCATCGACGTCGGCCGGCCCGACGGCGGCCCCCCCTCCCTCGACCAGTCGGTCACCGACCGGCTCGCCCTCGAGGACGCGCTCGCCGCGCTCCCCGCCGACTACCGGGCCGCGGTCGTGCTCCGCGACCAGCTCGGCCTCGACTACGCCGCCATCGCCGAGGTCCTCGAGGTGCCCGCCGGGACGGTCCGATCCCGCATCGCCCGGGGGCGGGCGGCCCTTGCCGACGCCCTCGGCCGACCCGCCGGCGTCGACGACGCCGGGAACCAGGACCCCTCGAGGAGCGTCGGAACCGACACGCCATGACCGACCGTTCCGCCCCCGTGCCATCCGAGCAACCCTCGTCGGACGACGAGGTGGTGAGCGCCGTCCTCGACGGCGAGGCCACCCCGGCCGAGGTGGCCCGCGTCGAGGCCGACCCGGTGCTGCGGGCCCGCGTCGGGGTCCTCGGCGCCGTCGCCGCCCGGGTCGCCGAGCCCGTCACCGTCGACCCGACCCTCGAGGACCGCCACCTGGCGGCGGCTCGTGCCGCGTGGGAGACGCAGACGACCCCGGCCGCGCCCGGCGATCGGGCCACCGCGGTCACCGAGCTGGCCACCCGCCGACGACGACGCACCACCCGGACCTTCGCCGCCGCCGCCGCCATCGCCGTCCTGGTCCTCGTCCTGCCCGTGCTCGTCGCCGTGCTCACCAGATCGACCGACCCCGGTGACGACGAGACCGCCGCCGCCCGGGCGGAACCGACGTCCACCGTGGTCGCGGCCGACACCGGCGACGCGGCTCGGGAACCCGCGGCCGCCACCGCCGAGGCGACGCCCGACGGCGGGGCCTCGGCCGCCGATCCCGGCGTCACGCCGACGACCGTCCCCGACGCGGCGCCGACCGATCTCGGGGACCTGGGAGCCGTCGCCGACCCCGACGCGCTGCGCGTGCGAGTCGACGCCGCCCTGGTGGCCCGAGCGTCGATGGCCGCTCCCGAGGCGTCCGAGGCCCCCACCTCGACGGCCGCGGTGACCGCCCCCGACCCGCCCACCACCACCGTGGCCCCCGGTCCGCCCGTCGCCGCCGCCGCGACCGACGCGTGCCTGGACGAGGTGACCGAAGCCGGCGGGGTGGCGCCGCGGGCCACGGCCGAGGCCACCATCGCCGGCGTGCCGCGCGCCGTGTACGTGGTCGACACCGCCGACGGCACCTCGCAGGTCGTCGTCGTCGACCCGACGACCTGCGCGGTCGTCGCCCGCCTTCCACTCTGACCACCGCTGGTACGCTTCGGCCATGGCCATGACCGACGGGACCCCGCGACCCGTCCCGCCCGTGACCTCGATGCCGCCGGCCCTGCCCCCACCCAGCGGGCCCGAGACCCTCACCGGCGGCGACTGGCCCGCCCAGGCCGCCGACACGATCGTCAACGTGGTCGACCAGGTGAAGGCCAAGACGGTGGCCCCCGCGACCCAGGTCGCCCGCGGCGCCGTGTACGGGCTGCTCGCCGCAGTGCTCGCCGGCACGATCCTCGTGCTCGTCTACCTCGCGCTGGTCCGGGCCATGACCGAGTTCTACGAGTGGGCGCTCCCGTGGGGCGGTGTCTGGCTCACCTACCTCACGCTCGGCCTGATCTGCCTGATCGCGGGGGTGGCCGTGTTCCGCAAGCGCTACGTCCTCGCCCCGTCGACCCGCTGACCACTGACCCACAGGTACCCCGGGGGGAATGCGCGCCCCGGCGCCGGTGTTCCCATCGGCGACCGCTGCACGGAGGATGACATGCCCGGCCAGAGCGACGTGAGAGACGTGATCATCATCGGGTCGGGTCCGGCCGGTCTGACGGCGGCGATCTACACCGCTCGGGCCAACCTGGCACCACTCGTCATCGAGGGCGAGCCGTCCTCGACGAGCGACCAGCCCGGTGGGCAGCTCATGCTCACCACCGAGGTCGAGAACTTCCCCGGGTTCCCCGAGGGGATCATGGGGCCGGAGCTCATGACCCGGTTCCGCGAGCAGGCGCTGCGGTTCGGGGCCGAGATCCTCACCCGCAAGGTCTCGAAGGTCGATCTGTCGGCCCGACCGTTCGGCGTGTGGCTCGGCGATCCCGACGCCACCGAGCCCACCTTCCGGGCCCGATCGGTGATCGTGTCGACCGGTGCCCAGTCGCTGATGCTCGGCCTCGAGGCCGAGTCCCGGCTCATCGGCCATGGCCTGTCCACCTGCGCGACCTGTGACGGCTTCTTCTTCCGCGACCACGACATCGCCGTGGTCGGCGGGGGCGACTCGGCGCTCGAGGAGGCCATCTTCCTCACCAAGTTCGCCCGGTCGGTGACGATCATCCACCGCCGCGACGCACTCCGCGCGTCGAAGATCATGCAGGACCGGGCGCGCGCCAACGACAAGATCTCGTTCCGCTGGAACGCCACCGTGGTCGACGTCATCGGCGAGCAGACGGTCGAGGGGGTCGTGGTGGACGACGTGCGGACGGGCGAGCGCGAGACCCTGCCCGTCACCGGCCTGTTCGTGGCCATCGGGCACAAGCCCAACACCGACCTGTTCAAGGGTCAGCTCGACATGGAGGACAACGGGTACCTGATCACCCGTGACGGCACCGCCACCAACGTCGAGGGCGTCTTCGCCTGCGGCGACGTCCAGGACCACACCTACCGCCAGGCGATCACCGCGGCCGGATCCGGGTGCATGGCCGCGATCGACGCCGAGCGCTGGCTCGAGGCCGACACCGCCAACGAACGGTGATCACCCCCACCGGCGCCTCCGACCACCCGCGCTAGCCTCGCCCCGGAATGCCCACCGGCGTCACGCGGTTGGGGCGAGGCCCACGGGGGTCCCGAACCGAACGAGGAGAACCATGGCCGAGAACCTGACCACCCTGTCCGATGCGACCTTCGACGAGGTCGTCAAGGGCGCCACCGAGCCCGTGCTCGTGGACTTCTGGGCCGAGTGGTGCGGGCCGTGCAAGATGATCGCCCCGGTGCTCGAGGAGATCGCCACCGAGCACGCCGGCAAGATCCGGATCGCCAAGCTCAACGTCGACGACAACCCCGACCTCGCCCGCCGCTTCGGAGTGATGAGCATCCCCACGATGATCGTTTTCCGCGATGGGTCCGAGGCGGCCCGGATCATCGGAGCCAAGGGCAAAGGCCAGTTGCTCGAGGAGCTGAGCAGCTTCCTCTGATCCGGGGTCCCGTTCCTCCGTGCCGACCCCGCCCGCCCCCGACGACATCCTGCCCCTCGCGCCGGGCGCCGCCGGTGAGGCGGTGCGGGATCTCCAGCGCCGGTTGACGGCAGCCGGGTTCGACCCGTCCCCCTCCGAGTACGGGCGCCTCGGCGCGAGCACGGAGCAGGCCGTCCGCCGGTTCCAGGAGGCCCGAGGCCTGCTGGTCACCGGCACGTGCGACCGAGCCACGTGGGCGGCGCTCGTCGAGGCCGGTTGGCATCTCGGAGACCGGCTCCTCTACCTCCGCTCCCCCATGCTGCGGGGCGACGACGTGGCCGACGTACAGCGCAAGCTCGGCGCCCTCGGGTTCGACGCCGGACGGGTCGATGGGATCTTCGGACCCGACACGGAGCGAGCGGTCAAGGACTTCCAGCGCAACGCCGGGCTCACGTCGGACGGCGTGTGCGGTCGCGACGTGCTCGCCACCCTCGATCGGCTCGGCTCCCGCACCGACCAGTCCGAGCTGGTCGCCGGCGTCCGCGAGCGGGAGGTGCTGCGCCAGGCCCCCCGGGCACTGGCCGGGCGACGGATGGCGATCGGCGAGGGTGGCGGACTGGCGGCGATGGCCAATGCCGTGGCGCGCGCGCTCCACGACGAGGGGGCCACCACCGTCGTGCTCACCCACCCTGACCCCTCCCACCAGGCCGTCGCCGCCAACGACGCCGACGTGACCGCCTTCATCGGCCTGGCCGTCGACGAGCGGGGACCGTGTCGGATCGCCTACTACGCGACCGAGGGCTTCGTGTCGAACGGCGGTCAGCGCCTGGCCGAAGAGGTCGCCCGTGCCCTGACCGCGCTCCCGCTCGCGTGCTACCCGGTCCAGGGCATGCGGCTGCCGATCCTTCGGGAGACCCGGATGCCGGCGGTCATGTGCTACCTGGGCCCGGCCGACGAGGTGGTCCGGCGGGGCGCCGACGTGGCCCTTGCCCTGGCTCGGGCCGCCGCCGCGTGGTGCGCCGAGCCGGTCGATCGCTGACGCGCCCGGCGCCCGGCGAGCGTCGCCACGAGCTCAGGATCCGGTTCAGCGGGTGCCGCCGGTGGGGTGCCACCGTCGTCCACACCCTGTGACCAACCCTGTGGTTAACGGTTGGAGCAGGTGGCGGCGGTCACACGCCGGGGGAGGCGGCATCGGCGTCGGCGATCGGTCGATCGGTGATGACGCGGGCAATGCGATCGAGGTCGTCGAGCGTCGCGAACTCGATGACGACCTTGCCGCGGCGGGCCCCCAACTGGACGGCGACCCGGGTGTCGAGGAGATCGCCGAGGGCGTCCTCGAGCTCCAGCACGGATGCCGGCCGCACGGTTCCGGGGGTCCGGGCCGGCGGGGAGATCGATGGGGACGGGGTGGCGTCGGCCGCCGGGCCGGGCGTGTCGCCGTCGAGCTGGCGCCGCACCAGCTCCTCGATCTCGCGGACGGTCAGCTCCTCCTCCACTGCCAGCTTGGCGACCTCCTCCTGGACGGCCCGGTCCTGGATGGCGAGGACGGCCCGGGCGTGGCCAGCGGTGAGCTGACGGTCGGCCACGTACTTCTGCACGAGCGGTGGGAGCTGCAGCAACCGCATCGTGTTGGCCACCGCCGAACGGCTGCGACCCACCTTCTGGGCGACCTGGTCCTGGGTGAGCGAGAACTCGTCGACGAGCTGCTGGTAGGCGGCTGCCTCCTCGAGCGGGTTGAGGTCCTCGCGGTGGAGGTTCTCGACCAGGGCCTGCTCGAGCGACTGGGTGGTGTCGACCGACCGCACCAGCGCCGGGATCGTGCGCAAACCGGCCTGACGAGCCGCCCGCCAGCGGCGCTCGCCGGCGATGAGCTCGTAGCGGTCGGGGCCGGTGACCCGGACCAGCACCGGCTGGAGCACGCCGACCTCGCGGATCGAATCGGTGAGGGAGGCGAGCGCCTCGTCATCGAAGTAGGCCCGGGGCTGGACCGGGTTGGGCTCGATGTGGGCCACGGGCAGCTCTTGCAGGTGGGCCTGCGGGGCGGCCTGCTCGACCCGTTCACCGGCCGGAATGAGGGCGTTGAGGCCCTTACCCAGTCCGCTTCGCCGTCCCACCGGACACCTCCTTGGCCAGCTCCCGATAGGCGATGGCGCCCCGCGAGCTCGGATCGAACGTGATGATCGGCTGCCCGAACGACGGCGCCTCCGACAGGCGCACGGTGCGAGGGACGACCTGGCGCAGGACCTTGTCGCCGAAGTGGGTCCGGACCTCGTCCGCCACCTGCTCGGCAAGCTTCGTGCGGGCGTCGTACATGACGAGCACGATGGCACTCACCTCGAGGGCCGGGTTCAGGTTGCGCTGAACCAGATCGACGTTCCGCAGCAGCTGGCCCAGCCCCTCCAGCGCGTAGTACTCGCACTGGATGGGCACCAGCACCTCGGTGGCGGCCGCGAAGGCGTTGACCGTCAACAGACCGAGCGAGGGCGGACAGTCGATGAAGACGAAGTCGAAGTCGTCCTGGACCTCGTGGAGGGCGTTGCGCAGCTTCAGCTCGCGGCTGAAGGCGGGCACCAACTCGATCTCGGCGCCGGCCAGGTCCAGGCTGGCAGGAGCCACGAACAGGTTCCGCACCGAGCTGCCCTCGATGCAGTCGTCCAGCGGGGTTCCGCTGATGATGACGTCGTACATGGACGCATCCAGGGCGCGGATGTTCACCCCCAGGCCAGTCGAGGCGTTGCCCTGCGGATCGAGGTCCACCACCAGTGTGCGGTAGCCGAGCTCGGCCAGGCAGGCTCCCAGGTTCACGGCCGTGGTGGTCTTGCCCACGCCGCCTTTCTGGTTGGCCACCGCGATCACCCGAGGGAGGGGCCGCGGGCTCGATGCCGGCTCGCCGGCCTCCACCACTCGTTCGGCGAGGAGGAGGTCCGCGGGGATCTCCTTGGTCGCCGATCCATCCGGAGGCGAGTCGTCGGAGTCCGGCGGCCCGGACGCGGGCGGGGCGTCGAGACCAGGTGCCGCAGCCGGGGGGGCGTCCACCTGCGGCACGTCGTCCTGCGCGGGCAGGAAGCGACGGAGCATCCCGAACCCCGGCGTCCCCGGTGCCGAGGGGGAGTCGGAGGTCACCGGGCCATCCTTCCCGGTGGCCTGGGCCGGGTCAAGGATCCCCGGCCCGGTTTCACGTGAAACCGCCGAGGAATCCACCCGACGAGGTGTTTCACGTGAAACACCTCGGGGGATCCCCTTCCGGAACCGGCTCAGAACAGCGGGCGCTTGGCGGCCACGCCCACCCGCCGAGGGAAGCGGTCCGGGCAGGGGCTTCCCTGCTCCAGCACCTCGAAGTGGGCGGTGCCGGTGACGACGCCGGGCCGACGGGACGCCAACCCCACCAGGGCGACGCCCTCGGCCGGCCACCGGTCGTCGGCCGCCTCCGGCGGTCCGGACACGACCAACAGGCCACCCACCCGGAGGAAGGGGGCGGCACACTCGGCGACCACGGCGGGGGGGCCGAAGCTGCGGGCGGTCACCAGATCGAAACGGGCCCGACGATCGGGGTGGCGGCCGCACTCCTCGGCCCGGGCCCGTTCGACGGTGACGCGGTCGCCGAGGTCCAACGCCGCCACCGCCTCGCTGAGGAACGCCGTGCGCCGCTGGCCGGCATCGAGCAGTACCCAGGTCGCCGAGGGCCACACGAGGGCCAGCACCAGCCCGGGGAGGCCGCCGCCGCTGCCGAGATCGAGGGCCACGTCGGGTACCACGGGCTCGATGACGGCGGCGAAGCCGAGGGCGTGGGCCACGTGGGCCTCGACCGGGCCCGGACCGAGGAATCCCCGGGCCCGGGCTTCGTCGAGCACCGGGACGAGACGGGCGGTGAGGAACGCGGGCGGATCCATCAGGAGGGGCCCGGTCGGTCATCGCCGACCGACCGGGTGACCCGACTCAGTCCTCGGGGACGAGCACCACTCGCCGCCGGGGCTCTTCCCCCTCGGAGATGGTGCCCACCCCCTCGATGGTGTTCACGGTGTCGTGGACGACCTTTCGGTCCGGCGGCGACATCGGTTCGAGCGCCTTCTTGACCCCGCTCGCCTTGACCTCGTCGGCCACCTGTCGGGTGAATCGCTCGAGCGCGACCCGGCGCTTCTCCCGGTAGCCGGCCACGTCGAGGCGGATCCGGCCGCGGGTCGGGCCCTCGGACTGACGCTGCACGACGGTGCGAGCCAGCTCCTGGACGGCAGTGAGGGTCTGCCCCTTGGGTCCGATGAGGAGACCGAGCTCCTCGCCGTCGATGTGGACCTCGATGGTCTCGTCGTCGATCTCCACCCGGCGAAGGTCGCCGTCGAGGTCGAAGGCGTCGAGGAGACCGTCGAGGAAGTCCTCGACCAGGTCCCCCTGGGCCTCGAGGCTCAGCTCGCTGGTCATGATCTTCGCTCCTTCTCGGGCCGGCGGACCGGCATCCACTTCGGTCTCGGTGACGTCGTCGGTCTTGGCCGCAGGATTCCGGCGGCGGGATCCCCCGGAGCTCTTGCGCTCGGTCCCACCCCTGCCGTTGCCCGGCGCAACGCCGTTGCCCTTCTCCTCGCGCTCCCGGTCACCCCGGTCGACGGCGTCGTCCACCGGCGCCTCCGGCTCCACCGCGGTCGAGGCACGGGAGCCCGCCCGGCCACCGGGTGGTGTCGCCCCTCCCCCGTTGGTCGGCCGGCGACGCTTGCGGTCCCGCCGCTCGGCTTTGGCCCTCGGTGCCGTCGGTCGGATCCGCGCTCGCACCCGGGCCTCTCCGCGCACCCGGCCGAACAGGCCGGCGCGCGGCTCCTCGATGATCTCGAACTCGGCGTCGTCGTCATCGACCCCCAGCTGATCGAGCGCAGCATCCTTCGCCTCCTCGATCGACTTCCCGGTCGTCTCCACCCATTCCACGTCTGGCTACCTCTTCTTTGGCTTGCGGGCTCGTGGCTGCAGGGCCGGCGGGCTCGTCGTGGCGTCGCCACCGCCACCGTTGCTCGAGCCCGACGACGTCGACGAACCCGATCGACCTCGTCCGCTGCCCTGGGTTGGTTCCTTGGTGGGCTTCCGGGCGGGCTTGTCGCCGCCGTCCGCCTTGCCCCCGCTCTTCGCCGCACCTCTGGACGCGCCGCCCTTCGGGGTCAACCGCTTGGCCGGGGCATCCTTGGCCCGCTTGGCGCTGGCGGCCTTCTCATCCTTGGCATCCTTGGCTGGCTTGGCATCCTTGGCGTCCTTGCCGGGCTTGGCGCCGCCCGACGGCGCAGCCTTCTTGTCGGCGCGGGAGATGCCGTAGATGCTCCGGGAGATGAACGCCTGCTGGCCGATCCGGAAGAGGTTCGACACGGCGAAGTACAGGACGAGGCCAGCGGGCAGGCCGAAGGAGATGACCGGGAGGAAGATCGGGAGGACCTTCATGATCATCTGCTGCTGCGGGTTGACCGTGGCGTTGGGGTTGCGGCCCTGGATCTGGCGCTGCTGGACGAAGCCGGTGACGGCCACGATCGCGATCAGCACCAGAAAGGGGAGGGCGTGGACGACGCCCTCGCTCAACGCCTGACTGGCGCTCTGGGACAGGTCCATGCCGAACGCTTCCATCGTCGTCGACGTGTGGAGGTCCTGGTACAGCTCCGTCGACTGGTTGACGTAGGCAGGATCGAACACACGTTCGACATCCGGGGCGGCGGACGGCCCGTTACCGAGGCCGAACTGGCCGATGCTCCAGCCCGAGTCGAACCCCAGGCTGGGCTCGCGACGGGTCAGACCGCGCAGCACCTGGTACAGGACGATGAAGATCGGTGCCTGGACGAGCAGCGGGAGGCAACCCCCGAGGGGGTTGATGTTGTTCTCCTTGTAGAACTTCAGCAGCTCCTCGTTGAGCTTCTGGCGGTCGTCTTTGTACTTCGTCTGGATCTTGCGCATCTCCGGCTGGAGCTGCTGCATGACCATCATCGACCGCGTGCCCTTGAGGGTCAGCGGCGTCACCACGATCATCACCAGCAGGGTGAGCATGACGATGGCGATCGCGTAGTTGGGGACCAGGCTGTAGAAGAACGCCAGGATGTTGGCGAACAGATCGAAGAACGCTTGCATCAGGCGGCCTTCCGAGGGGGGACGGGGTCCCAGCCATGGCCACCCCAGGGATGGCAGCGACCCAGCCGGCGGAGGCCGAGCCAGGTGCCCCTTGCCGCACCGTGGACCTCGATGGCCTCGGCGGTGTAGCTGGAGCAGCTGGGGACGAAGCGACAGGGGCTGGCCCGCCCGCCCATCACCCACTGGTAGGCGTGGATGAGGCCGAGGAGCAACCGGCCGGCCGGACCGGGCCGGCGACGACGGCGAACGGCGAGCGCGGGACCGGCGTCGTCCGTGGGGCCCCCGAGTCCCGGCTTCGGCCCCATCCCCGGCATCGAGCCCCCGGCCCCGGTGGTCGCGGCGGTCATGTGCGGGACCGGGCCGCGCCAGAGCCATCGGGGGCCGCTGGCTCGAGCCGCTGCAGGGCGGTGAACACGCTTCGCTGGACCTCTTCGAAGGACATGGGGACGATGTCGGGACCGGCGCTGACCAGGTACGCACCCGGCCGGAGCCGCTGGTCGCGGGCCGCGTCGACCATCGCGGCTCTGAGGCGACGCCGGACCCGGTTGCGCACCACCGCAGAGCCCACCTTCCGCCCGACGGCGAACGCGACGCGGGGCGGGTCCGGGGGCCCGGCCGATCGGTCGGGCGGGTCTGGGTCGAAGGCTACCCGCACCGGGCCGCTCCGGGCCCGGCAACCGGTCCGACGCAGCGCGTCGAAGCCCTTCCGGCTCCGGATGCGCCAGATCAGGCCGACAGACGGTGCCGACCCTTCAGCCGGCGGGACCGGAGCACGGCGCGCCCGGCGCGCGTCGACATGCGATGCCGGAACCCGTGGCGCTTGGCGCGCCGCCGGTTGTTCGGCTGATACGTGCGCTTCACCTGTTGCCTCCTCCACCACCGGACCTCCCGGTCGGCGGCCACGCTGCGTGCTCGAGCCCGCGACGCCGGCGCGTGCCGGGGTCGGGGTGTGGGCGATCGGCGCCCCGAAGATCACCGCAGAGGGTGCGACCGACCCTCCACGGTGGCCGTCGCCCGTCCCCGTTCCCGCTCCGGGGTGGGGGCGCACGTCGGCCACGATCGGGCCACGCTACTGACTGGGCCGCCCCCCGGGCAACCCGGGGTTCCCCAGGGAGTGCCCGGGGGCGTGGGTCGGCGAAGGACCACCCCGGAACGGGCCTTGGCCCGCCATGACCGAGGCGTCGTTCCCACCTTGTGCGCACCGCTGGGCACGGTGCTACGGTCCGTCCTCCACCCGTTGGGAGTGGGCCGGCGCCTCGCCGATCCTTCCGCTCCGTCGAACGGGTGCCGGCGGCGGAGCGTCCCCCACGTGGGCACCCCCGTCGTTATCCACAGTTGTGGACGTCACTGTGGGGTTCCGGGGGAACCGAGGAGGCTTTGGGCTGGTGGACGGAGCGCAGGAACTGTGGACAGCCTGCGCGGAGGTGCTCCGGGAACAGGTCTCGGAGGCGGTCTGGCTCACGACGTTCAACGGCGCCGAGGCGGTCGAGCTGGTCGACCACGGGCTCGTGCTCGCCGTTCCCAGCTCCGTGGTGAAGGACCGCATCGAAGGGCGCTACCTCACCCTCGTGCGCAGCGCGTTGTCCGATGTGGGCGCCGGCGAGCTCGACCTCCGGGTGGAGGTGCGCACCGACGCCCCCCTCACCGGCCTTGTGGACGAACCTGTGGACGACTTGGTGGATCTGCGTGACGACGTGGACCTCGTCTCACTCGACGAGCCGGCATCGGGCGACGGAGACAGCCCCGTCGTCGCCGGACCGGTCGACGGGGGCACCCGGAGGTACACCTTCGACGCCTTCGTGATCGGCACCTCGAACCGCTTCGCGCACGCCGCCGCGCTGTCGGTCGCCGAGACCCCGGCTCGGGCCTACAACCCGCTGTTCATCTACGGCGACGCCGGCCTCGGCAAGACCCACCTGCTCCAGGCGGTGGCCCACTACGTGAACGAGAACTACCCCACCTTCGTGGTCCGCTACGTCACCACCGAGACCTTCCTCAACCAGTTCGTCGACGCCATCCGTGCTGGCGCCATGGCCGACTTCAAGAAGCGGTACCGCGAGGTCGACGTCCTGCTCCTCGACGACATCCAGTTCATCGAGAAGTCCGAGCAGCTCCAAGAAGAGCTGTTCCACACCTTCAACGCCCTCTACCAGGCCAACCGGCAGATCGTCCTGTCGTCGGACCGGCCACCGGACGCCATCGCCAACGCTCGAGGACCGGCTCCGGAGCCGCTTCAAGATGGGCCTCACCACCGAGATCAACCCCCCAGAGCTCGAGACCCGGCTGGCCATCCTCCGCAAGAAGGCCGAGAGCGAGCCGGTGCCGCCGCCCGACGACGTGCTCGAGTTCATCGCCTCCAACATCACCAACAACATCCGTGAGCTCGAGGGGGCCCTCATCCGGGTCTGCGCCTACGCCAGCCTCACCAAGGAGCACCTGTCGGTGGAGCTGGCCGAGCGCGTGCTGTCGGACATCATCACCGACAGCCAGCCCCGGCCCATCACCCCCGACCTCATCCTGCGCAAGACCGCCGACATGTTCGGCTTCTCGATCGACGAGATCCGGGGCAAGAGCCGGCGGCGGCCGCTCGTGACCGCCCGCCAGATCTCGATGTACGTCTTCCGCGAGCTCACCGACCTCAGCTATCCCGCCATCGCCCGGGAGTTCGGTGGGCGGGACCACACGACGGTCATCCACGCCGTCGAGAAGATGGGCGGCCTGATGAAGGAACGTCGCCAGATCTACGACCAGGTCACCGAGCTCACCCAGATCGTGCGCAGCGGTGCCTGAGCCGACCGCTTGGGGACCACCCGGTGGACGAACCGGGGATCACCGGTGGACAACCGGTGGCGCGCCCACAGCCCGTCCCACGCGATCGATGATCGGCGTGTCACGCTGTGGGATCTGGGGATCGTCGCCGGACAGCCGGGTGTCCGCTGACCAGCACCGACGCGGGTCCATCCACAATCCACAGCCCCTACTACCACTACTAGCCAGAAGTACCGAAGATGACCAGTCGTAGGCACAGCCGCCGAAACCACCCGCCGGCGGCGCCGGCGGCCCGACGTCATCGATCGAGAAAGCGAGCGAAGCGTGAAGTTCCGTTGTGAGCGCGACGTGCTCGTGGAGGCCCTGGGCACGGCGGCCCGGGCCGTCACGAGCCGGGGCAGCTCGCTGCCCGTCCTGTCCGGGGTTCGTCTCGAGTTGGCCGGCGACAAGCTGCGGCTGACCGGCAGCGACCTCGACCTGACCATCTCCGTGCGCGTCGGGCGTGTCGGGCTCCGAGGACGGGGTGGGCGTGCTGCCGGCCAAGCTCGTGGGCGACATCGTCCGGGCCCTCGAACCCGGCGCCGTCGAGCTCGAGGTCTCCGACGAGCAGGCGCGCATCAGCGCCGGGCGTTCCGAGTTCTCGGTGCGCACCATCCCCGCCCACGAGTTCCCCCAGCTGCCCGAGCCGGCCGAGGACCACGTCGAGCTCGACGGCCTCGCGCTGGAGGAGGCCCTCCGCCAGGTGGTCTCGGCGGCCAGCACCGACGAGTCCCGGCCGATCCTCACCGGTGTGCTCATGGCCTCGGAAGGCGACGGCCTGCGGCTGGTGGCCACCGACTCCTACCGACTCGCCGTACGGGACCTGCCCGGCACCTCCGTGCTCGCCGAGGGCCAGGAGGTCATCGTGCCGTCCACCGCCCTGCGCGAGCTGACCAGGCTCCTCGGCGACGAGGAGAAGGTCGTCCTGCGCCTTGGGGAGCGCGACGCGTCGTTCGAAGTCGGTGACGTCCTGCTCATGAGCCGGCTCATCGAAGGTGAGTTCCCGAAGTACCGCAGCCTCATCCCGCAGCACCACCCCAACCAGCTCACCGTCGGTCGTGAGGCGCTGCTCGACGCGCTGCGCCGTGTGCGCCTGCTCGCTCGCGAGGCCACGCCCGTGCGGCTGGTCATGCGAGGCGACGGTCTCGAGCTGCTTGCCGTGACCCAGGACGTGGGCCAGGCCCACGAGGAGCTCGACGCGAAGTACGAGGGGAGCGAGTTGACGGTCGCGTTCAACCCGGAGTACCTGATCGCGGGCATCGAGGTGACGCCCGGCGACGAGATCGCCCTCGAGACGGTCGACGCGCTCAAGCCGGCGCTGATCCACGCCCTCGACGGCGGGGAGTTCCTCTACCTGCTCATGCCGGTGCGCGTGAGCTGACCGGTGCGGCTGCGCCGGCTCTGGCTCGCCGACTTCCGCAACTACGCCGAGGCCGACGTCGAGCTCGCGCCCGGCCTCACCGCGGTCGTCGGCGCCAACGGCGAGGGCAAGACCAACCTGCTCGAGGCCGTCGGGTACCTGGCCACGCTGTCATCGTTCCGTGGTGCCCCGACCGAGGCACTGGTGCGCCGCGGCGCGGCACAGGCCGTCGTCCGGGCCGAAGGGGAGCGCGAGGGTCGCGAGCTGCTGATCGAGGCCGAGATCACTCCCGGGGGCCGTGGTCGGGTGCAGGTGAACCGGCAACGCCTCGCCCGCACCCGGGACCTGCTCGGGGCCCTGCGGGTCACCGTGTTCGCCCCCGACGATCTCGTGCTGGTCAAGGGCGGGCCGGCGGAGCGACGCGGCTACGTCGACGACACGCTGGTGGCGGTGCGCCCCAGCAACGATCAGGCGCGGGGCGAGCTCGAGCGGGTGCTCCGTCAGCGCAACAGCCTGCTCCGCCAGGCCGGGGGCCGGCTGACCGCCGACGTGGAGGCGACCCTCGACGTGTGGGACGCCAAGCTGGCCGAGATCGGCACCACCGTGGCCGACGCCCGCCGGGACCTGTTGGCCCGCCTCACCCCCGTGTTGGCCGGGGCCTACGACCAGGTGGCGCGACGGCCGGCCCACGTCGGCGCCGTCTACGAGGCGCCGTGGCGGGAGCCGGGCCTGGCCGCCGCGCTGGCTGCCGGCCGGCGTGACGACCTCCGGCGGGGGGTGAGCCTCGTGGGCCCGCACCGAGACGAGATCACGCTCACCATCGACGGGCTCCCGGCCCGCACCCACGCCTCGCAGGGCGAGCAGCGGTCCCTCGCGCTGGCCCTGCGCCTGGCCGCCCACCAGGTGGTCACCGATGCCGCCGGCAGCCCGCCCGTCCTCCTGCTCGACGACGTGTTCTCCGAGCTCGACCCCGATCGCAGCGATGCCCTGCTGGCCCACCTGCCCGTCGGCCAGACCCTGCTGTCGAGCGCCGCCGGCCTGCCGCCGGGGACCTCGCCCGACCTCGTGCTGCACGTCGCCGCCGGCGCCGTGACCTGACCTCGGCCGCGGCGCAGGGGTCGCGGTCGTCGGGGCCCTGGCGTCCGTGCGAAGGTGGACGGGTGCCGTGGGAGCCGTTGCCGGGGGGTGGGGACGACGACCCGTCACCCGTGCGGGACGCGCTGCAACCGGTCGTCCGTCGTCTCGGCGGGCCGTCGGTGAGCGCGGTGGACGGGGTCTTCGCGCGTTGGGAGGAGGTCGTCGGCATCCAGCTGGCGGGCCACACCCGGCCGCTCTCGCTGCGGGACGGCCGGCTCGTGATCGGCGTGGACGATCCCGCCTGGGCCACGCAGGTGCGGTACCTCGAGGCCGACCTGCTGGCCCGCCTGGCCGCCGTGCTCGGCGTCGGCGAGGTGACCGCCGTCGAGGTCCGGGTGCGCCCCCGCGACCGCCGATCCGGCCGCCGCGACGGGGCCTGACCGGCCCCCGTCGCGAGCCCCGGCGCCGAGCCTGTGGAGGGGCCCGAGAGCACCGGGATCGGGTGCCTCGGCTGGTACACTGCCGTCATCGTGATCGGGCCCGTCGAGCAGTGTCCTCCCGTACCTCTCCGGCGCCGATCACCCGCAACCCAGGCCTGCTCCGGCCGTCTCTGAAAGGCCTTCGTCCCCCGTGGCCAACACCACCCAATCGTCGTACGGCGCGAAGGACATCACGGTCCTCGAGGGCCTCGAAGCGGTCCGCAAGCGGCCGGGCATGTACATCGGCTCGACCGGCCCCGCCGGGCTCCACCACCTGGTGTACGAGGTGGTCGACAACGCCGTCGACGAGGCCATGGCCGGGCACGCGACCCGCATCGACGTGACCCTGCTGCCCGACGGGGGCTGCGAGGTGAGCGACGACGGTCGCGGCATCCCGACCGACCCCCACCCCGACCCGAAGCTCAAGAAGATGTCGGCGGCGGAGGTCGTGCTCACCGTGCTCCACGCCGGTGGCAAGTTCGGCGGCGAGGGCTACAAGGTGTCGGGCGGCCTGCACGGTGTGGGCGTCTCGGTGGTCAACGCCCTGTCCGTCAAGGTCGAGGTCGAGATCGACCGCGACGGCAAGCGCCACTTCATGGACTTCGAGCGGGGCGGCAAGACCCGCACCAAGCTGAAGGTCATCGGCAACGCCCCACGCGGTCGCACCGGCACCACGGTGCGGTTCTGGCCCGACGGGTCGATCTTCGAGGACCTCCAGTTCCGGGCCCAGACCCTGCTCGAGCGGTTCCAGATGATGGCCTTCCTCAACAAGGGCCTCGAGATCCGCTTCCGCGACCTCCGCCCCGGCGGCAACCCGTCGCCGACCTCCTACAAGTACGCCGGCGGCATCCAGGACTTCGTCCGCCACCTCAACGAGACGAAGGAACCGCTCTTCAAGCGGGTCGGCTACCTCGAGCAGTCCGAGGAGGACCAGGAGGTCGAGATCGCGTTCCAGTGGAACACCGGCTACCAGACCGACGGGCTCCACTCGTTCGCCAACGGCATCAACACCATCGAGGGCGGCATGCACGAGGAGGGCTTCAAGAAGGCCCTCACCAACGTGCTCAACCGCTACGCACGCAGCAAGAACCTGTTGAAGGAGAAGGAGGACAACCTCCAGGGCGAGGACATCCGCGAGGGGCTGACCGCCATCATCTCGGTCCGCCTCCGCGACCCCCAGTTCGAGGGCCAGACCAAGGGCAAGCTGGGCAACGTCCCCATGCGCTCGCTCGTCGAGCGGGCCACCAACGACCGGCTGAGCGACTGGTTCGAGGAGAACCCGACCGAGGCCCGCAAGGTCGTGAGCAAGGCGATCGCCGCGTCGCGGGCCCGCATGGCCGCCCGCAAGGCCCGGGAGGCCACCCGGCGGAAGTCGGCCCTCGAGGGCGCGGGCATGCCCGACAAGCTGAAGGACTGCGCCACCCGCAACCCCGACGAGGCCGAGCTGTTCATCGTCGAGGGCGACTCGGCCGGCGGTTCGGCCATCCAGGCCCGTGACCCCCGCACCCAGGCGATCCTGCCCATCAGGGGCAAGATCCTCAACGTCGAGCGGGCCCGCATCGACCAGATGCTGAAGAACGCCGAGATCCAGACGCTGATCTCGGCGATCGGTGCAGGGGTCGGCGAGGAGTTCGACGGTGGGAAGATCCGCTACGGCAAGGTCATCATCATGTGCGACGCCGACGTGGACGGCTCCCACATCCGCACCCTGTTGCTCACGTTCTTCTTCCGGCAGATGCGCGAGCTCGTGGAGAGCCAGCGCGTGCACATCGCCCAGCCCCCGCTGTTCTCCACCGTGGTGGGCAAGGAGAAGATCTACCTGAAGGACGAGGCCGCCAAGTCGGCCTTCCTGGCCGACAACCCCAACCACAAGCGCGAGTTCCAGCGCCTCAAGGGTCTCGGCGAGATGGACTGGCAGGAGCTGGGCGAGACCACCATGGACGCGAGCCGCCGCACGCTGCTGCAGGTGTCGGTCGAGCAGGCGGCCATCGCCGACGAGGTGTTCTCGGTGCTGATGGGCGAGGACGTCGAGTCCCGCAAGCACTTCATCCAGACCAACGCCAAGGACGTCCGGTTCCTCGACATCTGATGGTGTCCCCGACGTGTGACCCCGGTGTCGTTCGCCGGGCAAGGAGTTCTCCGCGATGAGCGATGTGCCCCCCACCGACGGCAACGAGTCGACGCCCTCGGGCACCGGCGTGCAGCCGATCGAGATCCAGGAGGAGATGGAGCGCTCCTTCCTCGACTACGCCATGTCGGTCATCACGGCGCGGGCGTTGCCCGACGCCCGTGACGGCCTGAAGCCGGTGCACCGCCGCATCCTGTGGGGCATGCACGTGGCCGGCGCCCGGCCCGACCGACCCACGGTCAAGTGCGCCCGCATCGTCGGCGACGTGATGGGCAAGTACCACCCCCACGGCGACTCGGCCATCTACGACGCGTTGGTGCGCCTCGGGCAGGCCTTCAGCCTGCGTCACCCGCTCGTGCACCCGAAGGGCAACTTCGGCTCGCTCGACGACCCGCCGGCCGCCGCCCGCTACACCGAGTGCCGCCTGGCTCCCATCGCCATGCAGATGCTCGAGGACATCGACGAGCAGACCGTCGACTTCCACGACAACTACGACGGCCAGGAGGTCGAGCCCGAGGTCCTGCCGTCGCGGTTCCCGAACCTCCTGGTCAACGGCAGCCAGGGCATCGCCGTCGGCATGGCCACCAACATCCCGCCCCACAACCTGGGCGAGGTCATCGACGCCGTCGTCCACCTGCTCGACACCCCCGAGGCCACCTCCGACGATCTGATGCGGTTCGTCACCGGGCCGGACTTCCCGACCGGCGCGTCGATCATGGGTCGCAGCGGCATCCAGGACGCCTACCGCACCGGGAAGGGCTCGATCCGTCTGCGGGGCACGGCCGAGATCGTCGAGGGCAAGCGCAACGACGAGATCGTCATCACCGAGCTGCCGTACCAGGTGAGCCCGAACGCGGTGCTGACCAAGATCCGCGACCTGGTCGAGGCCCGAGAGCTCGAGGGCATCGCCGACCTCAACGACGAGTCGGCCCAGGGCAAGCTGCGCCTCGTCGTGAAGCTGAAGAAGGACGCCCCGGGCCTGGTCATCCTCAACAACCTGTACAAGCGCACGCCGCTGCAGACGAACTTCGCGGTGAACATGGTGGCGCTCGTCGACGGCGTGCCCCGCACGTTGAGCCTGCGCGACGCGCTCGTGGCCTACGTCGACCACCAGATCGACGTGATCACCCGCCGGTCCGAGTACCGGTTGAAGCAGGCCCGCGACCGGGCCCACATCGTCGAGGGGCTCATCAAGGCCCTCGACCTGATCGACCAGATCATCGCGGCCATCCGGGCGTCGGCCGACAAGGGAGCGGCCCGCGAGGCGCTCGTGGCCGCGCCGTTCGAGTTCTCCGACGTCCAAGCCGAGCACATCCTCGACATGCCGCTGTCGCGACTCACCCGTCTCGGCCGGTCGACCCTCGAGGAGGAGATGGCCCAGCTCCGACAGACCATCGCCGAGCTCGAGGCGATCCTCGCCGACGACGGCAAGCTCCGCGGCGTCATCAAGGCCGAGCTCAGCGACATCCGCGAGAAGTACGCCCAGGACCGACGCAGCCAGGTCACCTTCGACGTGGGCGACATCGACATCGAGGACCTCATCGAGGACGAGGAGCTCGTGGTCACGATGAGCCGCAAGGGCTACATCAAGACCGTCTCCGCGGACGCCTTCCGGGTGCAGGGCCGCGGTGGGCGCGGGGTCGCGGGCGCCAAGCTGAAGGACGAGGACTACGTCACCCACATCATCCACACCTCGGCCCACGCCTACCTGCTGTTCTTCTCGAGCCGTGGCCGCGTGTACCGCCTGAAGGCCCACGAGATCCCGATGAAGGAGCGCACGGCGCGGGGCACGGCCATCGTGAACCTGCTGCAGCTCCAACCGGGCGAGCGGATCCAGTCGATCATCGACACCCGCGACTACGAGACCAACCGCTTCCTGTTCTTCTGCACCCGCAAGGGCCAGGTGAAGAAGACCAAGTTCACCGAGTACGACAACTCGTTGCGCACCGGGCTCATCGCCCTCAACCTGCGCGACGGCGACGAGCTGGTGAAGGTGATCGCCACCAACGGCGGCGACGAGATCTTCATGGTGAGCCGCAACGGCCTGACCATCCGCTTCGCCGAGGACGAGGTCCGAGCCATGGGCCGGGCCGCTGCCGGCGTGCGAGGCATGAAGATGAAGGAGGGCGACGAGGTGGTGTCGTGCGACGTCGCCCGCGACGACGCCACGATCCTGCTCGTCACCGACGCCGGCTACGGCAAGCGCACCCAGCTCGACCGCTTCAACCGGCAGGGGCGTGGCGGTCAAGGCGTACGGGGCATCAAGCTCACCGCCCGCAAGGGGTTCGTGGTCGCCGCCTTCATGGTGGGCATCGACGACGAGATCTTCGTCATCGCCTCCAACGGCACGGTCATCCGCACCGAGGTCCGCAGCATCTCCTCGCAGGGGCGCGACGCCACCGGCGTGCGGGTGATGAACCTCGAAGGCGATGCGACCGTGGCCGCGGTGGCACCGGTGCTCCAGGTCGACATCGACGAGTGACCGCCTCGATGTCGCCCCGCTGCGACCCGCATCAGGCCCTCGTCCCCAACCTTCCCCCGGATGTCGTCGCTCCCTGGAGGTGACGCGTGTCCGGTGTGCCGGTCCCGCCCCGCCGTCGCGAGGACGACGCCGGGCAGGTGGCCCCGCTCCTCGCCCTCGTCGTGTTGGTCGCCCTGCTCGGTCTCCTGCTCCTCGTCCGCACCGCCACCGTCGCCCACGACCGGGCCCGGGCCCGTGCCGCTGCCGATGCCGCGGCGCTGGCCGGGGCCGCCGAGGGTCCCCGGGCGGCCGAGGCCACGGTGGTCCACAACGGTGCCCGCACCGTTCGCTACGTCGCCCTCGACGGCGTGGTCGAGGTCACCGTCCGGGTCGGCGAAGCCGAGGCGACGGCGCGCGCGGCGCGCACCGTCGTCACCCGTGGACCGTGAGGGACGGGTCGCACCCCGGTCGCAGCGCTGCCGAGGGCGGCGAGCGGGGTAGCGGCTCGCGACGGGCTTCCGCTAGCGTGCCCAGTCTGCTCCGGGGCTATAGCTCAGTCGGTTAGAGCGCACCCCTGATAAGGGTGAGGTCGTTGGTTCGATTCCAACTAGCCCCACGGGTCCAGCTTCCCGCTCTCCGCTGCTCCCGCGGACGCCCCCGGGTGGTCCGCCGGGCTCGGGCCGCCGCCACCGTCACCGAGGTCACGACATGAAGATGTTCCGCAAGGCCATGGTGGCGCTCGGCATCGCCGGCCTCGTCGCCGCCGTGCTCCGGGCGCGGGGGACCGGCGGCACCCCGCCGCAAGAGGGCGGTTGGCGCGAGCTGTCGGGCCCCGAGCTCACCTGACATGCGGTTCGCCGTGATCGGGCTGGGCGCCGTGGGCGCCCGCCTCGCCCGCCAGCTCCTCTCCACCGAGGGGGTCCGCGAGTTGCTCGTCCGTGACGAGCGCCCGACCCGGCTCGACGAGGTGGCCACGTCCCTCGGCGACGAGGTGGTGGCCGATCGCGGGCCCCTCGACGGCCCGGTCGACAGCGACGTCGTGGTGCTGGCCGGCCCGGCGGGCGTGCACGCCGCCCAGGCCCGCGCCTTCCTCGATGCCGGCCACCACGTCGTGTCGGTGAGCGACGACATCGGTGACGTGCGGGCGTTGCTCGACCTCGGCCCCGAGGCCGCCGAGCGCGGCCTGCAGGTCGTGGTCGGCGCCGGCTTCGCCCCCGGGCTCACCGACGTGCTCGCCGCCCACGCCGCCAACCGCCTCGACGCGGTCGAGGAGGTCCACGTGGCCAAGTCGGGCACCGGCGGCCCCGCCTGCGCCCGACACCACCACTGGGCTCTCGGCCACCTCGCCCTCGACTGGCGCGACGGGGGTTGGGTGCAGCGCCCGCCAGGGTCGGGTCGGGAGCTGTGCTGGTTCCCCGACCCGGTCGGCGCCCAGGACTGCTACCGCGCCGCCCTCCCCGATGCGCTCACCCTCGTGCCCGCGTTCCCCGGCGTCCTGCGGGTCACCGCCCGCGTGGCCGCCACCCGACGGGATCGCCTCACCGCCCGCCTGCCGATGCTGTGGCCGACCCATCCGGAGGGAGGTCCGGGTGCCGTGCGGGTGGAGGTGCGTGGCCGTCGGGGCGAGACGCGCGACACGGTCGTGTTCGGCGCCATGGACCGGCCGGCCGTCGCTGCGGGAGCGGTCGGCGCGTTGGCGGCGTTGACCGCCGCTCGTGGCGAGTTGCGCCAGCCGGGCGCCGGCGGGCTGGCGTCGCTGGTCGAGCCGGTCCCGTTCCTCGCCGAGCTGGCCCGGCGGGGGGTCCGGGTGGCCGTGTTCGAGGGAAGCCGCTGAGGGCACCCATCGTCGCCGTCATCGCCCCGATCTCACGGAGCGCGCGGGTTCGGCTGGGCCGTCCGGCTCATTTCTGCCCCATGCACCCCCGAGAGCCGTCACCCTCCTAAAGTCCCCCCGGGGGCGAGGTCGATACCCGCGGGCGCCGGCGACACGGAGGGCAGCGGCCATGCGGGGTATCGAGCGGGACCCACAAGAGACGAAGCTGATCGAGGAGCACCTGCCCCTCGTCAAGCACATCGTCTTCCAGGTGGCGATCCATTTCCCACGACACGTGGATCGAGACGAGTTGGCCAGGGCGGGCGCGCTCGGACTGGTGGAGGCCGCTCGTCGCTACGACGAGGCTCGCGGCGTACCGTTCGATCGGTTCGCCGCCCAACGGATCCGTGGGGCCATCCTCGATGCCGTGCGGGCCGCCGACTGGGCGCCGCGTTCGGTGCGGACGCTGGCGCGCAAGCTGGAGTCGGTGGAGCAGCGCCTGGCCAGTGAGCTCGGGCGGGTGCCCAACACCGACGAGATGGCCACCGCCCTCGGCATGAGCCGAAACGAGCTCAGCCGCCTGCAGGATCGACTGTTCCGGTCGGTCGTCCTGGCCCTCGAGCACGAGGTGAACGACGACGCGGAGGAGGACCTCACCCTCGTCGACGTGCTCAAGGACCGGGGAGCGGTGGAGCCCCTCGAGGAGCTGGAGTCCCGTGAGCTGCACGCCTACCTGCGCGACGCGGTGGAGCTGCTGCCCGAGCGGCAGCGGCTCGTGATCGTCGGGTACTTCCTCGAGGGCCGCACCAGCCAGGAGCTGGCCCGGTTCCTCGGGGTCACGGAGTCCCGCGTCTCCCAGCTCCGCAGCGAGGCGCTCGCCATGCTCAAAGAGGGCATCGAGGCCCAGTACGAGGGCACGCCGGTCCCGGCCGAGCCGGGCAGCGGTCGGGTGGCACGGCGCAAGGCCACCTACGCGGTGGCCATCGCCGACGCCAGCGCCTGGCGGTCCCGGCTCGCCGCCGTCTGAGCGGGACCACCCTGGTCGGGCCCCGACCGCACCGGCCCGCCCGGGTTGCCGTGTGCCGTAGTGAATGTAATCATGTAATTCATGAAATCTCAGCACGGTCAGCAGCGGGTGTGGACGGTCGACGAGGTGCAGGGTTGGTTCGCCGGGCGGGTGCCCGACGGCTGGTTCCACGGGCCGCCGAGGGTGCAGGCCGACCGGGAGGAGATCCTCGTCGTCGGCGACCTCGCCGTCCCCGACACCGGTGAGGAGGGGAGCGAGGAGGCCGTCGCTGCCGCCCGCGCCGCCCGCATCAAGGGCTTCCGCGAGGACACCCGCGAGGTGCGCATGCGCATCGCCGACGAGGCCGAGGCCATGTGGGCCCGAAAGGTGTCGTGGGGAGCCCGCTGCGGCGAGCGCGAGGAGCTGTTCACGACGCAGTCGGTCCCGGTGATGACCCGGTTGCGCATGGCCGAGCGCTCGGTCCTCGACACCCTCATCGACGCCGGGGTGGCGCGCAGCCGCAGCGAGGCCCTCGCCTGGTGCGTCCGCCTGGTCGGTCGCCATCAGGCCGAGTGGATCGATCAGCTCCGCGACGCCATGGCCAGGGTGGAGCAGGTGCGGGCGGATGGCCCCGAGCTCTAGGTGAACACCTAGAACCGGACCCGATCGACGAGCCCGTCGAGCAGGGCCCGGTTGCCGAACAGCTCCAGGTCGTCGACGGGTGCCCGTCGCCACAGCACGAGGGCCAGGGTCGACGCCGGCCCGCGGGCGGCCACCTCGCCCTTTGCGTGGGTGCGGTCGACGGTCACCGTCCCGTCGGAGATGGCCACGAGCCACTCCCCGGGCGCCGCGCCGTCGAGGTCGTCGGTGCGATGCAGGTGGATCGTCCCGTCCAGGCCGGCGAGCTGGTCGGGGGTGACGAGCGACGCCACGAACACGTCGAGCCACTCGTCGACGGCGTCGACCGCCAGATCGCCCGGCCAGGATCGGTCGCCGCCGAGGGACTGGTCGAGGTCGACCCGGTGCACGGCCGTCTCGTGGGCCAGCCGGCGCAGCCACCATCGCCGGGGCGCGGGGCCCGCCCAGGTGGAGGCGGAGCCGTCGAGGTCGACCGCCCGTAGGGCGGCGAGCGACCCGGCGACGGCCTCGGCGCACCAGGTCACCACGGCGTCACCGTCGGGCGGTGGGGCGATCTCCCGTCGACGCACGCGCTCGCCATGCGGCGCCAGGACCAGGGCCGTCGCCCACCGGTGGACGCCGCCGAGGTGCCCGAGGAGGTCGGCGACCGTCCAGTCCGGGCAGGCCGGCACCCGGACCGCCAGGTCGGGTGGGTCCAAGGTGGCCAGGGCGTGGGCGTCGTCGGTCAGCGCGGCGAAGTAGGCGTCGTCGGGCGGCACGTCAGACACGGCCCTTGCCACGGTTGCGGAGGTAGAGCAACCCGGCACCGCCGGCGATCATCGCCACGACCACGATGATCACGATCAGGCCCGCCGTGCCCCGATCGGCTCCCTGGTCCTGGCTGATCGGCGCCGCCGCCTCGGTGGTGGTGGGGCCGGCGCTGGTCGTCGGTGCTGCAGTGGTGGGCGCCGCAGCGGTGGGCGGGGCGGCGACGGTCTCGGTGAGGGTCACCGAGGGAGCCACGTCCTCGGGCTCGGGCCCGCCGGGGTCCGGGCGGTCGATCCAGGCCAGCTCGGCGGTGGGGCAGCCCTGCAGGGTCGGGAAGTAGATCGTGGTGCCCGCCTCGCCCGACACGCGCATGGCGGCCCGGAACGTCGCCTCCTCGCGGTCGGGGATCGAGCCACCCGACCAGCCGAACTCGGTGGCGCTCACCTGGACCTGCCAGCCGTCCCTGGGCTCGGGCACGATGTCGGTCACGCCGGGCGGGATCTCTACCCGGAGCGAGGTCGTCGGTTGACCGTCGCAGCCGTGGTCGAAGGTGAAGTCGATGGTGGTGGCGCCATCGGGCCCGACGGCGGGCTCGTCGGCCTCGACGTGGGCACCGGCGGGTCCGGCGGCGACCAGCACGGCGGCGACGGCGCCGACGACCACGACGAGGAGGCTCGGGATCGGCCTGGTCGGGATCGGCCCGGTCGGGAGGCGGGCCGGGGGGTGGGCCGGTCGGATTGCGGGCATGGGTTCGCTCCGGGTGGGGGTGGTCGAGGTGGTCATCGGATCGGGACCTGGAAGACGGTGCGCTCCTGGACGAAGTCCGAGACGCGGGACACGACCGTGACCTCCCACGTGCCGCGCAACGGCATCTCGGCGTCCTCGACGACGAAGTGGCCGGGGCCGGCCTCGAGCCCGGCTCGTTCCGACGCCTCGATGCCCTCGGCGGGGAGTCGGTACTCGACGGTGGCGGACTGGATCCCGTCGACGGGCCGTCCGGTGCCGTCGAGGAGTTGGAGGTGCATGGTGTTGGCGCCCGGCGCGGCGGGGGCCACGACGAGGTTCATCTGCTGGTCGCCCACGTGGGGCAGGGTCTGGTTGAACACCACCGGCTCCGTGCCGGCCGCGGAGATCCGCGCCGGGGTCACGTTCACGAGGACGGCGGTGAGGGCCAGCACGAGGACCATGCCGACGGCCTCGAGGCCGAGCGTCCGGGTCAGCTTTTCGAAGCTGGCCGCCTCGAGGGAGCGGATCTCGGCGACGGTGGCGGCGTCGGTCTCGTCGTCCTCGATGGGGTCGACGATGTCGGGCACGAGCCGGAACCGGTTGTAGGCGGCGACGCCGATGATGGCGACGGCGACCGCCACCTTGGCCACCAGGAGTCGGCCGTAGGTGGTGGGGAGCAGGTTGCCGAGCCCGTCCACCTCCTGCCACGACAGGGCGATGCCGGCGACCGTGAGGAAGCCGACGGAGATGGCGGCGAGGGTCGAGAACCGGCCGACGAGTCGGGCCGACGACGCCACCGACCCCGGTCGGGCGTCCTCGGCGACGGCGGTGCCGTCGTCGCGGTCGTCCTCCTCGACGCCGACGTTGGCCGCGGCGCCGACCGATCGGGCTAGCAGCGCCCGGCGCGGCCGCCGCCGGGCGAGGGTCGACCAGAGCCCGACGACACCCCCGAACCAGAAGGCGGCGGCCAGCACGTGGATCACGTCGGCCATCACCGCGACCGCCTCGTTGGGGGCGGCGGTGGCGTGCCCCCAGAACGCGAACCCGATGCCGACCGCCAGCCAGCCGTAGAAGGCGAGCGCCTGGGCCACGAGGAGACGGTTGGTGTCGGTGGACAGGTGCACCAGCGCGAGCCCGGCGAGCAGGATGATCGACTGCCAGCCGAGCCCCTCGGTGAGCACGGTTCGGAGCGTGGAGACGTCCGTCGCCGCCGACAGGCCCCCGCCGGTGGCGAGGGCCGCCTGGGATCCGATGGTCAGCACCGCGCCGATGGCGGCGAGCAGGGTCGCCAAGCGCACGATCGGGGTGAGCTTCCAGCGGTCCTTGTGCTGGTCGTGCACGAACCCGAGGAACAGGGCGAGCCCGGCGGCGAGCAACGCGGCCACGTAGGTGATGAACCGGGACACGGCCCCGGCGATCTCGAACGGCGGGTCGCCCTCGGCCGACACGCCCGCGGCGGCACGCTGGTCGAGGACCGTGTCGGCCCCGACGCCGAACACGATCGCCCCGCTCACCGGGTGACCGTCGCCGGACACGACGCGGTAGTTGGCGACGTAGGTGCCCTCGGCGAGGTCGAGCTCGACCGCGACCCGGAGGATCCTGCCGCCGCCTTCCAACGAGGCGTCTCCCTGCTGGACCTCGTTCCCCTCGGTGTCGACCACGGTCAGCCCGCCCAGGTCGATCGACACCGACTCGCTGAAGTCCACCCGCACCTCCGACGGGGCCTCGGCGAGCACCTGACCGTCGTACGGGGACGACGAGGTGACCACGGCGTGGGCCGACGCGGGGACGGCCCACAGCCCGAGGAGGAGCAGGGCGCCGGCGAGCGCGGGGAGGAGCCTCAGGGGGGTACGTCTGGGGTCGGGCCGGAGAGGAGTCGTCGTCACGCAGCTCTCATTGTGGTGCGTGACGGCCCGTCGAGTGCACGCGAGGCGCGGGCGCACCACCACAGGAGCGCCAGCCCGGCCACCTCGAGGAGATGGTGGGAGAGACCGTGGTCGGCGACGTGGCCGTGGTGGGCGTCGGCCACGGCGGCGATGGTCATGGCGGCCACGAGCACGGCCGCGAACGGGATGAGGGCCCGGGACCGGTCGGTCCGGCGGGCGGCGACGAGGAGGCCGGCCCCGAAGGCGATGTCCCATGCTGCGAGGTGGTTGGAGCCCGACTCGCCGGCCAGGAGGTCGGGCGCCGAGATCGCCACGAGCACCAGCCCGGTGATGGCGAGGGTGATCCGAGCGACGGTCTCGGCGGACACCGCCCGCAGCGCCCGCACCGGTGGGCCGTCGGCGGCGGCGAGGATCGATCCGGTGAGGTCCGGGACCCGTTCGGCGGCGCGCACGCGTGCCAGCCGATGCAGGTCGGCGAGCTCCTGGGCGAAGCGCCGGCAGTCGGCGCAGGCGGTCAGGTGGACGTCGAGATCGGCCTCGGGGACGCCACCGTCCTCGCCGTCGATCCGTGCCGACAGGGCCTCGTGGTACCGGGTGCACGCCATGGAGAGGTAGTCGTCCGGGGCCGTCCCCCGGTTCCCGGCGGAGCCGGCCGTTCGAAACACCCGGGCGCGTGGGGCACACTTCGGGGGTGGACGCGCTGACCGAGCAGGCCCGCCGGGCCGGAGCCGGCGACCAGGAGGCCCTGGCCCGCTTCGTGGCCGGCGCCCAGGTCGACGTGTGGCGGCTGTGCGCCCACCTGGTCGACCGCGACGCCGCCGACGACCTGACCCAGGAGACGCTCCTGCGCGCCATCCGGGCCCTGCCGAGCTTCCGGGGCGACGCCTCCGCCCGCACCTTCGTGCTGACCATCGCCCGGCACACCTGCGTCGACGAGCTGCGCCGCCGGTCGCGCCGGCGGGTCCTGACCGGTCGCCTCGAGCGGCAGGCCGAGCTCGACGCCGTCGTGGTCGATCCCACGGCGGCGGTGTCGCTCGACGTCCTCGTCGCCGGGCTCGGGGACGACCGGCGGGAGGCGTTCGTGCTCACCCAGGTGCTGGGCCTCGGCTACGCCGAGGCGGCCGAGGTCTGCGGGTGCCCGGTCGGCACGATCCGGTCCCGGGTGGCGCGTGCCCGCCAGGACCTCCTCGACGGCATCGACGACGGTGTCGGCCGCGAGGCCGCCGAGTAGGGGTCAGGGCGCGAGGATGGCCAGCACCTCGTCGTGGACCAGGCCGTTGGTCGCCACCGCGGCGTGGGTGCGGCCCGGATCGAGATCGGAGGGCGACGGCCCGCCGTCCAGGCCGGTGAAGCGGCCACCGGCCTCGGCCACCAGCACCGGCAGCGGCCCGAGGTCCCACACCGCGACCTGCGGGTCGACCATGGCCTCGATCCGGCCGGTGGCGAGCAGGGCGAAGCCGTAGCCGTCGCCCCAGGTCCGCAGCAGCGCCCCCGACCGATCGACCGCGGCGAGCCGCTCCGGGCTCCACGGGCCGAGGCCGGACGTGCACAGCGCACCCCCCTCGAGGGTGGGATGGCGGCTCACCCGGGGCCGCTCGTGGGTGCCGTCGGCGAGCCGGTGGTGGCACCCGAGCCCCCGGCCGGCGAACACGGTCTCGCCGAGGGCGGGCAGGTTGATCACGCCGAGCTGGCAGCCGTCGCCGTCGTAGCGGGCGACCAGGTTGCTGTAGAGCGGCACGCCACGGGCGAACGCCTTGGTGCCGTCGATCGGGTCGATGACCCAGACCGCACCCGAGGTGCCGGCGCGTTCGTCCTCCTCCTCGCCGATGATGCCGTCGTCGGGGAACCGGCGTTCGAGCTCGACCCGCAAGAAGCGCTCCGCGGCGCGGTCGGCCTCGGTCACCGGGGTGCCGTCGTCCTTGCGCTCCACGGCGAGGGTCTGGCTGCGGAACCACTGGAGGGTGAGGTCGCCGGCGTCGCGGACGAGCGCCACCACGTCGTCGAGGATCTGGCGCTGGCGGTGGGCGTCGTCGATGGTCGGCACCTCGGCATGATGGCCCTCGGTAGGCTCCGGCGCCATGCGTGCCGCCCTGCTCGAGAACCACGGCCAGCCCCTCCTGCTCGTCGACGACGTCGACATCGAGCCGCCCCGGACCGGCGAGGTCCAGGTCCGCATCCACCACTGCGGGGCCTGTCACTCCGACCTCAGCATCATCGACGGGGCGCTGCCCGGCGCGGTGCCGACCGTGCTCGGCCACGAGGCCGCCGGCGTCGTGGAGGCGGTCGGCGACGGGGTCACGCTCGTCGCGCCGGGCGACCGGGTCGTGCTGACGCCGTGCCCGCCGTGCGGGCAGTGCTACTCGTGCACCCGCGGCGAGTTCAGCATCTGCATCAACGCGCTGTCCCTCATGACCGGCACGTTCCTCGATGGCGGCACGCGCCTGAGCCGCCAGGGGGAGACCGTCTACCGCGGTCTGGCCATCGGCGCGTTCGGCGAGTTGGCGAACGTCGTGGAGGCGGCCGCGGTCCGCATCGACGACGACATCCCCCTCGACGTGGCCTGCGTGGTCGGCTGCGCGGTGCAGACCGGGGTCGGCGCGGTGCTGAACACCGCCGCGGTCGAGCCCGGTGCCAGCGTGCTCGTCACCGGGCTCGGTGGGGTCGGCCTGTCGATCGTGCAGGGAGCGGTGCTCGCCGGCGCGACCCCGATCATCGTGAGCGATCCGGTGGCCGAGCGACGCGAGGTGGCCCAGCGCTTCGGTGCCACCCATGCGCTCGATCCGACGGCCGACGACGTGCCCACCGCCGTGTTCGAGATCACCGGCGGCGTCGGAGCCGACTACGCGTTCGAGGCCGCGGGCCGGGCGGCGCTGGTGCGGACCGGCATCGACAGCACCCGCATGGGCGGCACCACCGTCATCGTGGGGGCACCGCCGATCGACGACCCGCTGACCATCGACCCCCTCGCGGTCTTCGGGTCCACCGAGAAGAAGCTCCTCGGCTGCCTGCTCGGCAGCGTCCACTCCCGCCGCGACATCCCGCGCCTGCTGGCGTTGTGGAAGGCGGGTCGTCTCGACCTGGAGGGCCTGATCACCGCCCGCCGTCCGGTGGTCGAGATCAACGAGGCCATGGACGACCTGCGGGCCGCACGCGGCGTTCGCACCGTGCTGACGTTCTCCTGACGACCCGCGCCGGTCGGACCCCGGGGGCCTCCTAGCATCACGGCGTGTCCCAGCCGGTCGCCACCCCCCTCGCACCCGGCGAGGCCGATGCCGCTCGCCCGCCCGGGCCGCGCTGGTGGCCGGCGGCCGTCGCCGTCGCCGTCGGGGTCGCCGTGGCGATCCCGCTGCTCGTCACCGGGATCGCGGGCGCCGCGCGCGACTGGTACCCCGGTGGTGACTGGGCCGTGCTCGAGCTGCGCACCCACGACGTCGGTACGGGCATGACCCCCCTGCTCGGGCCCTACTCCCGCTTCGGGTGGAACCACCCCGGCCCGCTCCTGTTCTGGGTGCTCGCGGTCCCCTACCGGCTGGTGGGTGCCCGCTCGTCGGGGATGCTCCTCGGGGCCGCACTGGTGAACCTGGCTGCGGTGGTCGGTTCGTTGGCCCTGGCGTGGCGACGAGGCCGGCTCGTGCTCGTCGCCGCCGCCGCGGCGCTGATCGGCGTCGCCATGGTCCACCTCGGACCGGCGTTCCTGCGCGATCCCTGGAATCCGTCGGTCACCGTGCTGCCGTTCCTGTGCTTCGTGCTCCTCGTGTGGTCGGCGACCGACGGCGACGACGTGGCCCTCCCGTTCGGCGCCCTCGTGGGGTCGTTCCTCGTGCAGGCCCACGTCGGCTTCGCCGTGCTCGTCGGCGCCTTGGTGGTGGTTGCCGTGGTCGGCTACGTCCGTCGAACGGGCTCGCTGAGAGACCCCGGCTGGTGGCGCCCCCGCCGGGGGGTGCTCCTGTGGACCGCGGCCGTGCTCGCCATCGCCTGGCTCCCCGTGGTCGTCGACCAGGTCGTCGGCGACGGGAACCTCGGGCTCCTGGTCTCGTACTTCACCGGTGGGAGCGACGCACCGGCCGGCTTCGGCACCGCGGCGGGCATCGTCGCCCGCGAGCTCGGCGGCATCGGCCCGTGGATGGGTGGTCTCGAGCTGGTCGGCGACCGTGGCGAGCTGCTCACCTCCCCACTCGGCGGTCTGGTGGTGCCGCTCGCCGCCTTCACGTTGGCCGCCGGCCTGGCGGTGCGCTCGGGAGCCTGGTCGGCGGTGCGCTTCCAGGTGGTCGTGGCCGTGGCCGCGATCGTGGGGTGGCTGTCGGTCTCCCGCATCACGGGCGAGCTGTTCGCGTACCTCGTGCGCTGGTGGTGGGCGATCGCCCTGTGCTGGTGGCTCTCCGTGCTGTGGTCGTGCTGGTCGGCGGTGCCGGTGACGGCTCGACGCCGCCTCGTGGCGGTGGTCGCCACCGTCGGTGCGGTGGCCGTGCTCTGGTCGTCGGCGACGGTGGTGCGAGGGGTCGACGAGGTGGGCACCCCCGACGGCGAGTGGTGGGTGACGCTCGAGGAGATCGTGCCGCAGACGCTGGCCGGTGTCCCCCGCGACGGTCCGGTGCTCGTACGGGCGGTGGGCTCGAAGTGGGGCTCGGTCGGCGACGGGGTGCGCCTCGCCCTCGCCAAGGACGGCCTCGACGTGGTCGTCGACGACCCCGAGCTCATCAAGTTCGGCTCGGGCCGGGCCGCGAGCGGCCAACCGCCGGCCTGGGTGGTCTGGGTCGTCACCGGGGTCGGGTCGATCGAGCGGGCCGACGAGACCGCCGGCCTCACCCAGGTGGCGCGGTGGGATCCCCTGAGCCCGGAGGAGCGGGCCGACCACACGGTGCTGGAGGCCATCCTCGGCGACCAGTTGGCCGCCCTCGGACGGGACGACCTCGTCACCGCCCTCGAGGGCGGCGGCAGCACCGACCCGGCCGTCGGTCTTCCCGGCGTCGACCAGGATCTGCTGGCGCGCGTCGAGGCCTCCCGGCGCAAGGGCGACCCCGTCGCCGTCTACCTCGGACCCCCCGAGGGCGTCGTCGCGCCGTCCTGATCCACTCCCTCGGGGGCCTGATCCACTCCCTCGGGGCCTGATCCACTCCCTCGGGCCGGACGGACCGCGACCTCACGAACCGGCGGCGAGCCGGCGCAGCGATCCCCGTGGTGCCTCGTGTGTCAGGGTGTCGCCGGTGACCACGAGCATCGACACCGAGGTGTGCGTCGTCGGGGCGGGTCTGGCCGGCCTGACCGCCGCCCACCGACTGATCGACACCGGCTACGACGTCGTCGTCGTCGAAGCCCGCGACCGCGTCGGCGGGCGTACCCACAGCCGGGCGCTCGACGACGGCACCGTGGTCGACCTCGGTGGCCAGTGGATCGGTCCCACCCAGGACCGGGTGCTTCGCCTCGTGGCCGACCTCGGCCTGTCCACCTTCCCGACCTGGACGACCGGGGAGTCGCTGCTCGGCCTCGGCCGGTCCGATCTCGTGCGCTACCGGGGCGCGGTGCCCGAGTTGCCCAAGGTCGTGCTCGCCGACGTCGGCCAGACCCAGTTCCGCCTGGAGCGGCTGGCCCGCACCATCCCCCTGGACCGGCCCTGGGAGGCCAAGCGGGCCGATCGCCTCGACGCCGAGACCCTCGAGGGTTGGATCCGACGCACGGCGCGGACCGGACGGGGGCGTGACTACTTCCGCGTCGTGAGCGAGGCGGTGTTCGCCGCTGATGCGTCGTCGATCTCGCTCCTGCACGCGGCGTTCTACGTCCGGTCCGGTCGCGGGGTCGACATGCTGGTCGGGACGCGCGGTGGCGCCCAACAGGACCGCGTCGTGGGCGGCACGCAGCAGCTGTCCGACCGGCTCGCCGAGGGGCTCGCCGGCCGAATCCACCTCGGGGCGCCGGTGCGGCGCATCGACCACGGCGCAGGGGCCCCAGGGCGGGGGGGCGACGACGTTCGGGGCGCCGTGGTGCACGGCGACGGCGTCGAGGTGCGGGCCCGGCGCGTGGTGGTCGCGGTCCCGCCGACCCTCGCCGGGCGGATCGATTACCGGCCAGCGCTGCCGGGCGACCGTGACCAGCTGACCCAGCGGATGCCGGCGGGCGCGGTCATCAAGACGATGGCCCTCTACGACCGGCCGTTCTGGCGCGACGACGGGCTCGACGGCCAGGTGGCGACCAGCACCCCGCCGGTGAAGGTGGTGTTCGACAACAGCCCGCCATCGGGCTCACCGGGGATCCTGCTCGCGTTCGTCGAGGGCCGCTCGGCGATCGAGCTCGGCCGGGCGACGCCGGGCGAGCTCCGGGCCGAGGTGCTCTCGGCCCTGGCCCGGTTCTTCGGCCCCCAGGCGGCCCGGGCCGTGGACTTCGTCCACCTCGACTGGCAGCAGGAGGAGTGGACCCGTGGCTGCTACGGGGCTCACCTGCCGCCCGGCGCGCTCACCCAGTTCGGCCCTGCGCTGCGGCGGCCGGTGGGCCCGATCCACTGGGCCGGGACCGAGACCGCCGAGGTGTGGAGCGGCTACATGGACGGCGCCATCGAGTCGGGCGAGCGGGTGGCCCGCGAGATCCGCACCGCCCTCGGCTGACCCGTGCCGATCCGAGTCGGGTGGTCGTGGTGCTCCCACCGCGTCGCGCGTGGCGGTGGGAGCACTCGTCGCCGGGTGCATCAGGTCTGCACGGCCTGAACCTCGATCTCGATCCTCACCTTCCTGCCGACGAGGACGCCGCCGCCGGCGAGCGGCTGGTTCCAGGTGAGGCCCCAGTCGCCCCGGTCGATCTCGGTGGTCGCGCTGAACCCGCTGCGCTGGTTGCCCCACGGGTCCTCGGCCACGCCGAGGAACTCGACGTCGAGCGCCACCGACTTCGTGGTGCCGCGGATGGTGAGGTCGCCGGTGACCTTCCAGGTGTCCTCGGAGACCGGCTGCACGGATGTGGAGCGGAACGAGAGCGTCGGGTGGTTCTCGACGTCGAGGAAGTCGGCGCCCTTGAGGTGGCCGTCGCGGTGGTCGTCACCGGTGGAGATGCTGCCGGCCTGGATGGTGACGGCCACGCGCGACCGGGCCGGGTCGTCGGCGACGCTGAGGTCGACGTCGTAGTCGGAGAACCGGCCGCGCACCTTGCTGACGACGAGGTGCTTGGCGGTGAACCCGACCTGCGAGTGGCTGGGGTCGACGGTCCAGGTGCCGGCGGCCGGGACGGGTCGACCGTCGACGATTCGGCCGGCGGTGGCGGAGGTGGCACCGAGGTGGGTGGTGTCGGTCATCGTGGAGGGTCTCCTTCGGTCATCCCGGACCGGGGCCCGGACACCGCCGACGGCGGTGTATCGGGCCAAACTGTATGGGACCGAACTATTATTCCGCCCGGCCGCACCCGGACGGGGAATCCCGTGCCGGGTCGCAGGGTTCTGCCCGACGTGCCCTCCGATGGCTCCACCGATCCCGCCTCCACCCCGGCCTCCGCGTCGGCGCCGGTGACGGTGCGACGGCTCGTCGGCGTGTACCACGCCGAGGGGACCCTCGTCGGCGAGCTCCGCTACTGGATCGGCGCCCGGCTCGGCCGAGCGCACTGCGCCCTCTGCGACATCACCCACGGCACCTTCCGGGCCCGGCCCGAGTGGAAGGCCTGCGCCGACGCCCTGCCGGTGCCGTTCACCGCCGTGCACCTCGACGAGCGGGAGCCAGCACTGGCGGCGGCCACCGAGGGACACACGCCGTGCGTGGCCGCCGAGACCGGTGACGGGTGGTTCGTGCTGGTGGGTGCCGACGTGCTCGAGGCGTGCGACGGCCGTCCCGAGGCCCTCGCGCAGGCGATCGCCGACGCACTGGCCGAGCGGCGTGCGGGCTGATCGTCGTCGGGGTCACGGACGGGGCAACCACCGAGGAGCCCGGGCTCAGAGATCCGGCAACCCCATGTCGAAGTTCGGCGTCTCGATGCCGCCGTCGACCTCGAGCACCTTCCCGGTCAGGTAGCTGCCCGCCGGCGAGGCGAGGTAGAGCACGGCGAGGCTGATGTCCTCGGGTTCACCCAGCCGCTTCAGGGGCGTGGCGTCGACCATGGCCTGGCGGAGCCCGTCGTCGACGAGGATCGTCTCGAGGGCCGACGTGGCCGTGGAGCCGACGGCGATGGCGTTGACCCGGATGCGGGGCGCCAGGTCGGCGGCGAGCAGTCGGGTGAGGTGCGAGAGCGCGCCCTTGGCCGTGCCGTAGGCGGCGAAGCCACGGGTGGTGAGCCGACCCATGGCCGACGAGATGTTCACGACCGCGCCACCACCCGTGTCGAGCAGGTGGGGCGTCGCCAGCCTGGTCATGGTGAAGGCGGTGGTGACGTTGAAGTGCAGCGCCGCCTCGAAGAACCGCTCGGAGGTGGCGAGGAAGGGGCGTGGCTCGGTGCCGCCGGCGTTGTTCACCACGATGTCGAGCCGGCCGAACTCGTCGATGGCGGCCCCGACCACGCCTTCGAGGTTGCCGGTGTCGCTCACGTCGGCGGGTACCACCAGGCCTCGTCGACCGAGGGCGGCGATCTCGCCGGCCACCGCCTCGAGCTGGTCCTCGCTCCGGGCCACGAGCACGACGTCGGCGCCCTGCTCGGCGAGGGCGAGGGCCGAGGCACGGCCGATGCCGCGGCCGGCCCCGGTGACGATGGCGACCTGGTCGTCGATCCGGAAGCGGTCGAGCAGCATCGCGGCACGCTAGCGCGATGGCGAGTGAGAACGAGAACACGTTCCAGTTCCGTGGGATCGCCCCTTCCCTCCGGCGACCCGGAGGACTAGCGTGGTCACGCTGCGGGCGGAGAGCGGCCTTCCTGACGCACGTTCCTGTCTCTCCCGGCTCACGTCGGAGGGAGGAACGCCCGCCATGTCCCAGGCATCCGTGCCGGCTTCCCGCGTCCGCACGGCCCGTTGCCGGCGGGGCCTCCTCCTCGGCGCGGGGGTGGTCCTCGTGGTCGTGTCCCTCCTGGTCACCGCCCTCGCCCCCGGCGTCGGGGCCGACTCGCGGGCCGAGCGCGACCAGGTGCGGGCGGCACGGGCCGCCCTCGCCGGGCAGATCGACGTGCTGGCGGCCAGCGACGACCAGGTCGCCCGGGCTCTCCGCGACCTCGCCGAGAACGTGCGGGGCCAGCAGGCGGCGGTGGCCGACGCCGAGCGGGCCGCCCTCGACGCCCAGCGGCGAGCCGACGAGTCGGCGACGATCGCCGAGGCGCGCACCCGGGAGGCCGACGAGCTGCGGGCGCGCATCGGCGCCCTGGCCGTCGAGAACTACGTGAACCTGCCCTCCGATGAGCTGTTCGAGCGGTTCAAGGCCGCGGATGCCACCGAGGCGGCAGAGAAGCGGGCCCTGCTCGACACCCGGGTGAGCGCCACCACCGATCTCATCGACCGGCTTCGCGCTGCCCGCTACGAGGCCGAGGAGCAGTTGCGCCGGGCCGAGGAGGCGGGTGTCGAGGCCGAGCGCCGACGTCAGGAGGCGACGGCGCGCCTGGCCGAGCTGGCCCAGGCCGAGGCCCAGCAGCGGGCCTTCGCCGACGAGCTCGAGGTGCGCCTCAACGCCCGGTTGGCCGAGGCCGACGCGCTGGCCGCCGTCGATGGCGAGTTGTCGCGCCGCGTCGCGGCCGAGCAGGCCGCTCTCGCCGAGCAGCTCCGGCGTTCGACCCCACCGGCGCCGGCCCAGGGCGCGTCTCCCCCCTCGGCGCCATCGACCCCGTCGACGCCACCGGCGACCTTGCCGTCCGCGCCGCCACCTTCGATCCCGAAGGTGCCCTTGCGGACCGTGCGGGGGATCACGGTCCACGTCGACATCGCCGGTGCCCTCGAGTCCCTGCTCGCCGCGGCCGCCAGCGCCGGCATCGGGCTGGGGGGCTCGGGCTACCGCGACCCCGCCGGCCAGATCGCCCTCCGCCGAGCCCACTGCGGCACGAGCACCTACGCGATCTACCAGATGCCGCCCTCGCAGTGCGTGCCGCCGACGGCGATCCCCGGCACCTCCCTGCACGAGCAGGGCAAGGCGATCGACTTCACCTGGAACGGCTCCGCCATCACCTCCCGCGACAACCCCGCCTTTCGGTGGCTCGCCGCCAACGCCGGCCGGTTCGGCTTCTACAACCTGCCCTCCGAGCCCTGGCACTGGTCCGTCAACGGCAGCTGAGCAGCCGTCGGTGCCGGGTGGCGGCGGAAGACCCCCGCCCCGAGCGAACTGGTTGCGGAATCCGGGCCGGCCGAGGGGTGATCCGGCCACCGGTTCGGCGGCGGGGCCGCCCGGTCCCCCGGTGGCGGCCCGTGGAGGCGGATAGGTTGCGGGCTGTCCCGCCGCCGTCCCCGACCGATCGAGGAGCCTCGATGCAGCCCGCCGAAGCCGCCGCCGCGACCCAGCCCGCCGTGGTGACCCTGCCCAGCCACTTCATGCTCGACATGGGCACCTACGGCATCGGCAACGGGCTCGGGTTCGAGGGTCTCGACTTCTACGTGGCCGGCCGCGGCGGCGTCCTCGGGCCCACCGATGGACACGTCGTGGCCGCCGCGTTCGTGTTCTGGGAGCCTTCCGGCATCGTCATCAACTGGATCAAGGCCGGTGACGTGATGCCGTACGAGGAGGCCGCCCGGGCCTTCGCCGACGTCGGCGCGCAGTGGGGACGGGATCACCTGAGCGATGACGTCGACCTCGAGCGCCTGTCCGAGCTCGCCGGTCGGATCATCGACGGCGCCAACCCGGCCATCGCACCGCTGTTCGCCGGGGCGAGGGCGCTGCCGCTGCCCGACGACGTCGAGGGACGCGTCCTGACCCAGCTCAACCAGCTGCGCGAGCTGCGCGGCGCCTACCACGGCGCGGCGGTGGTCGCCGCCGGCATCCCGCCCCACCTGGCGGTGCGGTTCAACGCGCCGGGGATGGTGGCGCTGTTCGGCTGGGGCGAGTCGGACGAGGACCCCGAAGCGGTCCGGGACCGCTGGGTCGACGCCGAGCTCGTCACCGACCGGATGCTCGGGGTTGCCTACGCCGCGCTCCCCGAGACCGAGCTCGACGAGTTCGTCTCCCTCGCCCTGGCCGCGGTCGAGACGGCGTCGTAGAGGTCGGGATGACGGACCGGGTCGAGTACCTCGACGGCACCCCCTTCCCGGGGCGGATCGGACGCACGGCCGCCGAGTCGGAGCCGGCCTGGCCGGTCGCCGCACGAGCCCCCGCAGGTGCGCCGAACGTGCTGGTGGTCGTCCTCGACGACGTCGGCTACGGCCAGCTCGGGTGTTTCGGCTCCGACATCGACACGCCCACCATCGACGGCCTCGCGGCACGGGGCGTGCGGTTCCGCAACTTCCACACCACGGCCATGTGCTCGCCCACCCGGGCATGCCTGCTGACCGGCCGCAACCACCACACCAACGGCCTCGGCGCCATCACCGAGCTGGCCAACGGCTTCCCCGGCTACCACGGCCGCGTACCCCACGAGAGCGCCTTCCTCTCCGAGGTGCTCGTCCGCGAGGGCTGGTCGACCATGGCCGTCGGCAAGTGGCACCTGGCTCCACAGGACGAGCTGCACGCCGGTGCGCCCCGTACCCGCTGGCCACTCGGGCGCGGCTTCGAGCGCTACTACGGCTTCCTCGGCGCGGAGACCAACCAGTACGAGCCCGATCTCGTGGCCGACAACCACGTGATCCCGACGCCGCGGGACGAGGGCTACCACCTGACCGAGGACCTCACCGACCGGGCGATCGACATGGTGGCCGACCTGCGCTCCGCCGCGCCGGACAAGCCGTTCTTCCTCTACTTCTGCCCGGGGGCCTGCCACGCACCCCATCAGGTGCCGCAGGCGTGGATCGAGCGGTACCGGGGGTGGTTCGACGCCGGCTGGGACGTGTGGCGCGAGCAGACCCACGCGAGGCAGCTGGCGACCGGCATCCTCCCCGAGGGCACCGAGCTGTCGCCCCGCCCGCCCTGGGTGCCGGCGTGGGACTCGCTCGGCGACGGCGAGCGGCGCCTCTACGCGCGGATGATGGAGGTGTACGCCGGCTTCCTGTCGCACGCCGACCACCACCTCGGCCGGCTCCTGCGCTTCCTCGAGGACACGGGCGACCTCGACGACACGATCGTGGTGCTCATCTCCGACAACGGGGCGTCGGCCGAAGGCGGGCCGCACGGCTCGGTGAACGAGAACCTGTTCTTCAACGCCATCCCCGACTCGCTCGACGACAACCTCGCCCGAGTCGACGAGCTCGGCTCACGCTCCACCTACGGCCACTACCCGTTCGGCTGGACGATGGCTGGGAACACGCCGTTCAAGCGTTGGAAGCGGGAGACCCACGAGGGCGGCACCGCCGACCCGCTCATCGTCCACTGGCCGAACGGGCTCGGCGCCGACGGTGGCATCCGCGGCCAGTACGCCCATGCCGTCGACGTCATGCCGACCCTCGCCGAGTTGCTCGGCGTGGAGGTCCCTTCGGTGGTGGCGGGAGTGCCGCAGACCCCGGTCGCGGGCCGCAGCCTGGTGCCGGTGCTGCGCGACCCCGCCGCGCCCGAGGTGCGCGTGACGCAGTACTACGAGCAGATGGGCTGCCGGGCGATCTACCACGACGGCTGGAAGGCGGTGACCTACCACGCCCTGGCGTCGGCGCAGTACGACGGTGCGAGCGACCCGTTCCTGCCCTTCGACCAGGACCGGTGGGAGCTCTACCACGTGGCCGAGGACTTCTCGGAGTGCCACGACCTCGCGGACGGCCAGCCCGACAAGCTGCGGGAGATGATCGATCGCTGGTGGTCGGAGGCCGGGCGGTTCGATGTGTTGCCGCTCAACAACGCGACGGTGCCGATGTCGATCCGCATGGGCCTCGAGGCCGCTCGTGATCGCTACGTCTACTACCCGGGGGCCGCTCCGGTCCCGGCCGAGCTGGCCGTCAACGTGAAGGACCGCCCCCACGTGATGGTGACCACGGTCGAGGTCCCCGAGGGCGGGGTCGAGGGGGTGGTGCTGGCCCACGGAGGCCGGTTCGGGGGCTACTCGCTCCACGTGATCGGCAGTCGGCTCACCTACTCCTACCGCCATGTGGACGGCCGCTCGTTCGTGGTGACCGCCCCGGAGCCGCTGACCCCCGGGGCCCACACCCTCGGCTTCGAGTTCCGCCGCACCGACTGGATGGCGGGCACCGCGGTCCTGTTCGTGGACGGCGAGGAGGTGGCCCACGGCGCGGTGCCCGACACCATCCCCTTCCAGTACGCGCTCACGGGCGAGGGCTTGTGCTGTGGCTACGACGAGGCGTCGGCCGTCGGGGACTACGACGCGCCGTTCCCGTTCACCGGCCGGCTCGGCCCGGTGGTGGTGAGCGTGCAGGGCGAGCCGGTGTACGACCTCGCCCGCGAGGTCGAACGGTCCCACCGCCTGCAATGACGGGCGGCCGCGAGGCCTGACCCGCCACCGGGGCTTCGGTCGGGCCCGGTCGCAGACGCCGCTCTACGCTCGGGCCTGCCGGGGGACCGCCCGCCGGACGAGGGGGGATGGGCATGGCCCATGACGTGGTGATCATCAACGGAACCGTCGTCGACGGCACCGGGGCACCGACGCGACCGGCCGACGTGGCCGTCGACGGCGATCGCATCGTGGCCGTCGGCGACGTCGACGTCACCGACGCCGGCCGCGTGATCGACGCCGACGGCTGCCTCGTCACCCCCGGCTTCGTCGACATCCACACCCACCTCGACGCCCAGCTGGCCTGGGACCCGGCCGCCACCTCGTCGTGCTGGCACGGCGTCACCTCGGTGGTGCTCGGCAACTGCGGGGTGACCTTCGCCCCGTGCAAGCCCGCCGACCGCGAGTTCCTGGCCGAGATGATGGAGTCGGTCGAGGACATCCCGAAGGCGTCGATCCTCGACGGCCTCCCCTGGGACTGGGAGAGCTACGGCGAGTACCTCGCGACCATCGACCGCCTGCCGAAGGGCGTGAACGTCGGGGGCATGGTCGGCCACTGCGCGGTGCGGGTGCACGCCATGGGGGAGCGCAGCTTGCAGGAGGAGCCCGCCGCCGCCGCCGACGTGGCCGCCATGCGCGCCCTCGTCGAGGAGGCCATCCGCGCCGGTGCCCTCGGGTTCTCGACGTCGCGCACGCTGCTGCACCGCGTACCCGATGGTCGGCCGGTGCCGGGTACGTGGGCCGCCCCCGATGAGCTCCTGGCCTTGGGGGAGGTCATGGGCGCCGAGGGCCGAGGCGTGTTCGAGTCGGCGCCGCGCCTCGGCGAGCGCGACGACGCCACCTACGGCAACACCCGCGCCGAGATCGCGTGGATGGGCCGCCTCTCCCGGGAGACCGGCCGGCCGGTCACCTTCGGCCTCGCCCACAGCTTCCGCCGCCCCGATCTCTACCGCCGGGTCCTCGACTTCGTGCACGAGGAGAACGATGCCGGCGCCCACATCCGCCCCCAGACCACCGCCCGGGGCATCGGCGCCCTGTTCGGCCTCGCCCACCACACGCCGTTCGACGGCGCACCCTCGTGGAGGGAGCTCCGCGGGCGGTCGCTCGACGAGAAGCTGGTCGCCCTGCGCGACCCGAGGCACCGGGCCCGGCTGGTCGAGGAGTCCCGCGACCGCCCGACGGCCGAGCAGCTCGCCGGGTTCTACGTGCTCGGGCCCGGGTCGCCCGACTACGACCACGACCCGGCCGCCACGTTGCCGGCCGTGGCCGAGGCCCGGGGCGTCACCCCGGTCGAGGCGTTCATCGACCTGTCGCTCGAGAGCGACGGACGGGTGCTCGTCAACCTGCCGTTCCTCAACCAGGACCTCGCCGCCGTGGACGAGATGCTCGCCGACCCCACCGTGGTGATGGGCCTGGCCGACGCCGGCGCCCACGTCGGCCAGATCATGGATGCGAGCCAGCCCACGTTCCTCCTGCGCACGTGGGTGCGCGACCGCGGCGTCCTTGCCGTCGAGGAGGCCGTGCGCCGGCTCACCTCCGACACCGCCGAGCTGTTCGGCGTGGTCGACCGGGGCGTGGTGCGCGAGGGCGCCTTCGCCGACCTCAACGTGATCGACCTCGACCACCTCACCCTCGACCTTCCCGAGTACGTGCACGACTTCCCCGGTGGCGCCGGACGCTACGTGCAGAGGGCGAGCGGCTACCGGGCGACGATGGTCAACGGCACCGTCACCCTCGAAGGCGGGCAGCACACGGGCTCCCACCCGGGGACCCTGCTGCGCTCGTAGGTGGCCCGTCGGTCCACCTCAGCCGTCGCCGACGATGCCGTCGCGCAGCTCGCGCTTGAGGATCTTGCCGGTCGCCCCCCTCGGCAGCTGCACCTCCGCCACGATGACCCTGGTCGGCACCTTGAACGATGCCAGCCGCTCGCCGACGAACGCCTGCAGCTCCTCGACGACGATGACCCGTCCGCTCTTGGGGAACACCGCCACCACGAGCTCCTCGCCGAGGCGCTCGTGCGGGATGCCGAACACCGCCGCCTCGTGCACCGCCGGGTGCTCGTAGATCGCGCTCTCGACCTCGGCGCAGTAGATGTTCTCGCCGCCTCGGATCACCATGTCCTTGGCCCGGTCCTCGACGTAGACGAAGCCCTCGTCGTCCATGCGGCCGATGTCGCCGGTGCGAAGCCAGCCGTCGATGATCGTGTCGGCCGTGGCCTCGGGCTTGTTCCAGTAGCCGCGGATCAGGTTCGGCCCGGTGAACCGGATCTCACCCACCTCGCCCCGCGGCACCTCGTTCCCCGCCGGGTCGGTGACGGTCACCTTCATCACCGGCACGGTCCGTCCGGCGCTGCGGGGCTTGCGCACGTAGTCGTCGCCCATGTTCTGGGGGCCGTAGGCGTTGGTCTCGGTCATCCCGTAGCCGATGCTCGGACGCCCCTCGGAGAAGCCGTCGTCGATCCGTCGCACCAGCTCGGGCGGGGCCGGCGCCCCACCACCGCCGACGCTCTGCAGGCTCGACGTGTCCCGCGTGGCGAAGTCGGGTGACTCGAGCAGGTCCCAGGACATGGTGGGCACGCCGACGAACGTCGTGACCCGCTCCCGTTCGATGAGGTCGAGCGCCCGTTCGGGGTTCCACCGGTACATCATCACCAGGCGGTTGCCGCCGAGCACGGCCCCGAGCATCACCGGCACCAGGCCCGTCACGTGGAACAGCGGCACGGTGAGGATGAAGCAGGTCGGGTGGGGATGGGGCTCGGCCGGCCCCCGCATCATCGAGTGCACCACCGATCGGCAGGCGAAGGCCATGAGCGCCGAGAGCACCGCCCGGTGGGTCGACACCGCCCCCTTCGGCTCGCCGGTGGTGCCCGACGTGTAGAGGATCGTGGCGTCCATGTCGGGGGTGACCTCGACGTCGGGCATCGGCGCGCCGGGCACCACCACGTCGTCGAGCCGTTCGACGCCGGGGTGGGGGGCGTCGCCCGCCAGCCGCACCCCGACGACCCGCAGGTCGAGGCCGTCGTCGAGGTCGAGGAGCGGCAGGACGCGGTCGACCCGCTCCTCGTCGGCGACGAGCACCCGGGCACCGGAGTCGCGCAGGCCGTACCCCAGCTCGTCGGTCGTCCACCAGGCGTTCATGGCGACGGCGATGGCCCCCACCGCCGTGGTGGCGGCGAAGGCGGTGATCCACTCCGGGTAGTTGCGCATGGCGATGGCAACTCGGTCCCCGGGGTGCACGCCGTAGCGGTCGACCAGCATCGCGGCCAGGGCGTCGATCTGCCGGTCGACGTCGGCGAAGGTCCAGCGCTCGTCCTCGTAGACGAGGCACACGTCCCCGGGGGCGCGGTCCCGGAGCGTCGCCCACACGGCCCGCAACGACGACGGCGTCCGGTCGAACACGAGTTGCGGGCGGCCTTCGACGTGCTCCTCGTGCACGGAGAACGGGCCGCCGGGCCCGGTGGCGGCCTCGACCGCCTCGTCGAACGTCATCGTCATCGGCGCATCCCCCCCCGGGTGCTGCGGGCCCCCCCTCGCGTCGGGGCGCGCCGATGCTAGGGAGGCGGCAGCGTCGTCACCAGCCGCACCGTCGGCTCAGTGGGCGGCGCCGTTGCCGTTCGTCGGGGCCGGGTGGGGCTCGACGGGCACGTCGCGCACCCGGTCCTTGGTGAAGTAGATGCCGGCGACCCGGTCGATCGTGTCGGGCCGGAGCACGGCCGACCAGCCGTTGAACTCGCAGACGGCGTTGAGGATCCGGCACACCTCGATGGGCAGGTACGGACGGAGGTCACCGTCGCCCTTCTCGCGGCTGACCCGCCGGAGGTGGTCGGCGGCGCCCGGCTCGACCGCCACGCCGGCGTGGGCCGCCGCCCGGGACAGGACGAGGTCGAACTCGAGGTCGGTGATGGGAGCGACGAGGATCTTGTTCTGGATGCGGCGGAAGAACGCCTCGTCGCCGAGCGTGGCCGGCGCGAGGTTGGTCGAGAACACGACCTTGGCGTCGAAGGGGATCTCGAAGCGCACGCCGTAGCTCAGCGACAGGTAGTCGATGCGTCGGTCGAGCGGGACGATCCACCGGTTGAGCACCTGCTCGGGCGTGATCGTCTGGCGGCCGAAGTCGTCGATGACCAGGATGCCGTTGTTGGCCTGCATCTGGATCGGGGCCAGGTACACGCCGTTGGCGGGCTCGTAGGTCAGGTCCATCATCGACAGGGTCAGCTCGCCACCGACGATCACCGACGGGCGGTGGCAGAGGACCCACCTCGGATCGAGCTCGGCCGGCTGGTCGTCGAGCGGCCGGTGGATCACCGGGTCGAACACGGTGATGATCTGGCTGTCGACCTCGACGGCGCGGGGCACCACCACGGGGTCGGTGTGCACCCGGATGAGCCGCTCGGCGATGCTCGTCTTGCCGGTGCCCGGCGGCCCGTAGAGGAACGTGGCCCCCGAGGTCAGCAGCGCGGGGCCCAGCTCGGCGAGCAGCCGTTCGTTGACCACCAGGTCGTCGAAGGACTGCCGGACCGACTCCGGGGTGACCACGGGTCGTACCGTCTGCTTGCGCACCACCTCGACGTAGTCGGCCAGGCTCACCGGCGCGTAGCCGGCGTAGCGGCAGAGCTTCAGACGCTCGGTCGCGGCCTCGCGGCCGGCCTGGCTGAGCTCGAAGATGTGGTCGTAGCCGTCGAGCCCGATGATCTCGACGAGGCGCTGGTCGCGCAGGTCCTCGACCAGCTTGGCCATGATCACGAGCGACAGGCCGGTGGCGGTGGCCAGCCGCAGCGTCGACGTTCGGCCCTCGAACAGCGTCCGCCGAAGGATGATGTCCTGCACGAGCGACTCGGGGATCCCGAGGTTGGCGAGCTCGCGCGGCGCCCGGGGGACGTCCAGCAGATCCAGCACGGTGAGAGCCTCCACCTGTCGTTCGAGTGCCCTTGGAGGCATCGACCGACTGGCCGGGCACCTTGAGCACTCCGTCGACGGGGCACCCGTCGGCGGCTACACGAACCCGAGCTCGTCGGCCTCCCAGGCCAGGCGGTCCCGATGATCCGGGTGGGCGATGGCGATGAGGGCCCGGGCCCGCTCCCGGATGCTCCGGCCCCGCAGCTCGGCCACTCCCCACTCCGTCACGATCTTGTCGACCGTGTTCTTGGGGGTGGTGACCACCTGGCCGGCACCCAGGCGGGACACGATGCGGCTCACCTCACCACCCCTCGCGGTCGAGTGCAGGACCACGAACCCCTGTCCCCGGGGCGAGTACATCGCCCCCCGGGCGAAGTCGGCCTGCCCGCCGCTCCCCGAGTAGTAGCGCCCGGCGAGCGTCTCGGAGGCGCACTGGCCGAGCAGGTCGACCTCGAGCGTGGCGTTGATCGACACGAAGCAGTCCTCCTGGCCGATGACCCGCGGGTCGTTGACGTAGTCGACCGGCCAGAGCTCGACCGCGGGGTTGTCGGCCACGAAGTCGTAGACCCGTCGGGTCCCGAGCACGAAGGTGGCCACGAACTTGCCGGGGTTGAGCGTCTTCTTCAGCCCCGTGAGGGCCCCGCTGTCGATCAGGTCGAGCACACCGTCGGACAACAGCTCGGTGTGCATCCCGAGGTGCGCGTGGTCGACGAGGAGGGCGAGGATGGCGTTGGGGATGCCGCCGATGCCCGCCTGGATGGTGGCGCCGTTGGGGATGCGCTCGGCGACGAAGGCGGCGATCTGGCGGTCGAGGTCGATCACCTGGGGGGGCGGCAGCTCGATGAGCGGGTGTTCGGACTCGGTCATGCCGAGCACCTGGCTCACGTGCAGCTGGTTGCGCCCGTGGGTGCGGGGCATGTTCGGGTTCACCTCGACGAAGAACGGGACCTTCCCGATGAACGAGGCGACGTAGTCGGCGCTCGTGCCGAGGGACAAGTAGCCGTGACGGTCGGCGGGGGACACGGTCGCGATCACCAGCGCGCAGCTCGTGTGGTCGCGGAGCATCGCCGGCACTTCGCTGAAGTTCGCCGGCACCAGGTCGAGGCCCTCCTCCTGGAAGGCCGGTCGGGTGACGTGCGAGAGGAAGTACGACACGTGGGAGAGGTGGGGCCGGAGCCGTCCGTGCAGGTAGGGCCGGTCGCGGAGGGCGTGCATCTGGTGGATGCGGACGCCGTCGAGGCGCTCGTAGTCGGCCTCGAGGGCGTCGACGACGGCGACCGGCTCACCGTTGGCGAGCGGGACGACGACGTCGTCCTTCGGACGGATGTGATCGAAGACGGCCTCCGGCGGGAGGGGTTCGAGGTGGTGCCGCACAGGTCGATTATCGGCGCGACGGGGCGACGGTGTCGGGGTCGGAGGTCACGCACCCGACGGGCGGACCAGGGACCGGTCGACGTCGGCCAGGCGGGGCACGCCCGCCTGGCGGAGGGTGTCGGTGACCTCGTCGCGCAGCAGACCGAGGTGGCGGGCCACCCCCGCCTCGCCGGCGGCCGCCAGGGCCCAGAGGACGGGACGACCGACCATGACCGCGTCGGCGCCGAGGGCGACCGCCTTCACCACGTCGGGCCCGGAGCGGATCCCCCCGTCGAGCAGCACCGTCGGCGTGCCCCCGTCGGCGCCCGACCGGGCCAGCGCCTCGACGACGTCGGGCAGGGCGTCGAGGGTGGCCGGATCGCCGTCGAGCTGGCGGCCTCCGTGGTTGGACACGACGACGCCCGCCGCCCCGGCATCGACCGCCCGCCGGGCGTCGTCACCGCTCAGCACGCCCTTGGCCACGACGGGGAGGCCGACCGTCCCGCACCACCGCTCGAGGTCACGCCAGGTCAGCGCCTGGTCGAACTGCTCGCTGAACCCCCGCAGCCCCGAGCCGGCGCCGCCGGGCATCTCGGCGTCGACGTTGGCCAGGTGCAGCCCTTGCGGCAGGGTGAAGCGGTTGCGCTGGTCGGCGTAGCGGATGCCGATGGTCGGGGCGTCGACGGTGAGGACGATGGCCGTGAACCCCGAGGCGGCCGCCCGCTCGACCAGGGCGGCGGTGCGGCCGCGGTCCTTCAGGACGTAGAGCTGGAACCACCGCTTCACGCCGGTGGCGGCCACGTCCTCGAGCGACGTGGTCGACAGCGTCGAGTTCACCATGATCGTGTCGACGGCGAGGGCGGCCCGGGCGGTGGCCAGCTCGCCGTCGGGGTGGGCCAGGCGATGGAAGGCGGTGGGCGCGACCAGCACCGGGAAGGCCACGTCGGTGCCGAGCAGGGTGGCGCGGGTGTCGATGGCCGACACGTCGACCATCACCCGCTTGTGGAACCGCCAGCGGCCGAACGCGGCCTCGTTCTCACGCAGCGTCCACTCGGTGAGGGCCCCGCTGCGGTAGTAGTCGAACGCCTCGGCGTCGAGTCGCTCGCGGGCGGCGGCCAGGAAGTCGGTGTAGCGGACGAGTCGGTCGAGGTCGGGGCCGGTCGGGTCGGGCACCCGGCCATCTTGCCGCGCCGGCGACCGTGCCCCCGTTGGGCAGCCCCCGTGCCGGTCGGGCAGCATCGGGGTTCCCGGGCTGCGGCCCGGAGGGTTGCTGCGGGGTGGATGACACCCGGATGGCGGAGGCCGTCGTGCGGCGCAGGCGCGAGGGGAGCAGCATGGACGTCGACGCGGTGGTGATCGGGGCGGGGCTGGCCGGGCTGGCCTGTGCCCGGACCCTGGTCGCCGGCGGGCGGACGGTCGCCGTGCTCGAGGCGTCCGACGCCGTCGGTGGCCGGGTGCGCACCGACCAGATCGACGGCTTCCGCCTCGACCGCGGCTTCCAGATCCTGCTCACCGCCTACCCCGAGCTGGGCCGCCTGGTCGACCTCGACGCCCTCGATCTCCGCCGATTCGACCCGGGGGCGCTCGTCTGGCTCGGCGACGGCTTCCAGCGGGTCGGCGATCCCCTGCGTCGACCCCGGGACCTGCTGCCCACGGCCACCGCCCGCATCGGGACGCTGGCCGACAAGCTGCGGGTGCTCGGGTTGCGCGCCTCGGTGCGCCGCGGCTCGGTACCGGACCTGCTGCGTCGACCCGACGAGTCGACCTTCGACCGGCTCCGTGAGCTCGGCTTCTCGATGACGATCATCGAGCGGTTCTTCCGGCCGCTGTTCGCGGGCATCCAGCTCGACCCCGACCTCGAGGTCTCGCGCCGGCGGTTCGAGGTGATCTTCCGCATGTTGGCCACCGGTGACGCGGCCGTCCCCGATCGGGGGATGGGCCGGCTCCCCGAGCTGATCGCCGCGCCGTTGCCCGACGGCGCGGTCCGCCTCGGGGTCGCCGTCGAGGCGATCGAGGGCACGACGGCACGGCTCTCGTCGGGGGACGCAGTGCGGGGTGCGGCCCTGGTCGTGGCCACCGACGGGCCCACCGCCGCTCGGTTGCTCGACCTGCCCGACCCCGGCTCGCGCTCGGCGGGGGCGGTGTGGTTCGCCGCTGACCGAGCGCCGCTCACGGATCGGCTCGTGGTGCTCGACGGGGCCCGCTCGGGCCCGGTCAAGAACCTGGCGGTGATGAGCGAGGTGGCCCCCGGGTACGCCCCACCGGGCCGGGCGTTGGTCGTGGCCGCCGTGCCGGGCCCCGACGGGATCGCCCCACCGGCGTTGCTCGCGTACGCGGCCCGGCGTCAGCTCAGGGGCTGGTTCGGTGCCGACGTCGCCCGGTGGGACGTGCTGCGCGTCGATCGCATCCCGCACGGCCACCCCGACCAGCGGCCGCCGTTCTCGCCCCGTCGGGCGGTCGCGCTCGGGGGCGGGCGGTTCGTCTGCGGCGACCACCGCGACACGGCGTCGATCCAGGGCGCGCTGTTCTCCGGGCGCCGGACGGCCGAGGCGGTGCTCGCCGCCCGCCGCTGACCCGGGTGCCGACCCGAGGCGACGCGACCGAAATCCGGCTCGGACGGCCCCTACGATCGTCCGGCGTCGCCGGCGAGGGCCGGCGTCGCCGACACGGAGGTGTCCACGGTGGTCGATGGTCGCGAGGTCGCCTCGGTCGAGGAGCCGGCGTCGCGACGCGAGCCGGCGTCCGCGGTCCGCCTGGTGGCCGTCTCGCTCGCCGCCCTCGTGGCCGTGGCGGCGGCGGTGGCCGTGCTCGTGGTCGCCGCGGGTGATGACCCGGCGCCGACCGACGAGGTCACCGCCGGCACCCAGGTCTCGATGACCGGTCGCCCCACCGGATCGTCGACGACCACGACGTCGACGGCACCCGCGCCCGAGACCACCCCGCCCCCACCCCCGACCGAGGCGCCGGTCCCGGTCACCTCGCCCGCGCCCACCGCCGCCTCTGCCCCCGCCCCCGCTCCGCCGCCACCGCCCGCGCCTCGACGGCTCGGACGGGTGACCCTCATCGGCGACTCGGTCGCCGCGTCCCTCGCCCCGGGGTTCCAGTCCTACGCCGACGCCCAGGGCATCCCCCTCGGGACGGCGTTCATGTCGGGCTGTGGCGTCGTGACCGGCGTCACCGCGTTTCCCGACGGCACCGCGGTGCCGGGGGTCGAGGGCTGTCAGGAGAGGATCGTCGAGCTCCAACAGGGTCTGGCGGCGCGCCAGGGCGCCTCGACCGTGGTGGCGATGAGCACGTGGGAGACCGCCGATCGGTGGGTCGACGGCCGCTTCTACCGCTTCGGCACCCCGGAGGCCGACGAGGTGGTGCTGCGGCTCCTGGCCGAGGCCAAGGATCGGCTCCTGTCCGGTAGCGACGCCATCTTCGTCGTCGCCGTCCAGCCCCCGAACGCCCCCACCTCGTTCGGTTCCCCCGATCCCGACGCCGTCGCCCGGATGGTCCACCTCGGCGGGCTGCTGCGCGACTTCGCGGCGCGCCATCCTGGTGACACCCGCGTCGTCGACATGGCCGCCGTCGTGTGCCCGGGGGGACCGCCCTGCCCGATCGAGGTCGACGGGATCCGACCCCGGCCCGACGACGGCGGGCACTACTCCGAGCAAGGCGCGGCCTGGCTCGCCCCGACGTTGTTCGCCATGCTGGCCGCCGCCGTCGCCTGAGCCCCAACGGGCCCGGTCGCCCCGTACCATCGCGACCGCCCGATCGGACGAGGAGCGACGTGGTCGTCGACACCGAGCAGGAGGACCAGCAAGACGGTGCGCTGCCGGTGGCGGGGGTGGCCGACCTCCCGACCCGGTTCCCGCACCTGCCCGCCCTCGACGGGCTCCGCGGCATCGCCGTGCTCAGCGTCGTCGCCTACCACTTCGGAGCGGGCTGGCTCCCCGGGGGCTTCCTCGGCGTCGACACCTTCTTCGTCCTGTCGGGCTACCTGATCACGTCGCTCCTGCTCGTGGAGTGGGGCCGGTCCGGGCGCGACCGACTTGGGCGCGTTCTGGGTGCGACGGGCCCGCCGCCTGCTCCCCGCGCTGTTCGTGGTCCTCGTCGTGGTCGCCGTCTGGGGGGCGATCCAGCTCCCCCCGGACCGGTTGGGCGACCTGCGGGCCGACGGGCTGTGGACGCTCTTCTACGGCGCGAACTGGCACTTCGTGTTCAGCGACCAGTCGTACTTCGACCTCATGTCGGCGGCGTCGCCCCTCCGCCACACCTGGTCGCTCGCCATCGAAGAGCAGTTCTACCTGGTGTGGCCGTTGCTGTTCGTGGCCGCCCTCCACCTCGCGCGCGGCCGGGTCCGCGTGCTCGTCGGCCTGTGCCTGGCCGGCACGGTCGCCTCGCTGGCGGTGATGGGAGCGCTGTTCACCGAGGGCGACCCCTCGCGCGCCTACTACGGCACCGACGCCCGGGCCCACGGCCTGCTCATCGGGGCGCTCGCCGCCGTCGCCCTCGCGTGGCGCCCACACGCCTTGCGCACGTCGGGTGCCCGGCTGGGTCCCCGCACCCTGCTCGCGTCGACGCAGGGACGGGCCGCCCAGCTCGTCGGCCTCGTCGGCGCCGTCGTCATGGTCGTGTGGTTCGTGGTGGCCGAGGACCGTGACGCCTGGCTGTACCCGTGGGGCTTCCTGGTGTTCGAGCTGGCGGTCGTCGCCGTCATCGTCGCCATCGCCGCCTCCCCGGTGGGCATCGGTCGGGCGCTGTCGTGGCCGGCGCTGTGCTGGGTGGGTGCCGTGTCGTACGGCCTCTACCTGTGGCACTGGCCGGTCATCGTGTTCGTCCACGAGGGCACCACCGGACTCGACGGGTGGGCGCTGTTCCTGCTGCGGGCCGCGCTGATCCTGGGGGCGACGACGGCGTCGTACTACCTGCTGGAGCAGCCGATCCGCCGCGGTCGCTGGCTCCACGGTCGGACGGCCTGGCTGGCCGCGCCGGTGGCCGTCGTGGCCGTGGTCGGCGTGATCCTCGTGCAGTCGCGCCAGGCGTCGCCTCCGCCCGACTACCTGGTCGCCGACCCCACCAACGTGCTCGCCGTGGGGCCGTCGGTCCCCGCCGACACCCCACCCACGGCCACTGCGCCGCTCGACCCGACGGCCCCACGCCCCCTCGGACGGGTGACCCTCATGGGCGACTCGATCGCCGCCTCCCTCGCGCCGGCCCTCGGCGACTACGCGTCCTCGGCGGGCATCGTGTTCGGCTCGGCTGCGCTGCCCGGGTGCTCCATGGTGACCGGCCTGGCCGCCGTCGGATCGGAGCCGATCGCGTGGGCCGCCGAGTGCGAGACGGCGCTCCCCGGCTTCCAGGAGGGGCTGGCGGCCCGCACCGGGGCCTCGACGGTCGTGTGGATGGGCACGTGGGAGACCGCCGACCGGGTGGTCGATGGCACCAGCTACGAGTTCGGCACCCCGGAGGCCGACGAGGTGCTGCTCCGTCTCGTGGACGAGGCGAAGGCCCGCATCCTGCGCGACAGCGACGCGGTGCTGGTGCTGGCCCTGCAGCCCCCCAACGCGGCCACGTCCGACCTCGGCGCCGCCGATGCCGAGAACGTGGAGCGGATGGTGCACCTCAACGAGCTGCTGCGGCGCTACGCCGCAGCCAACCCCGCCGACACCCGCGTGGTCGACCTCGCCGCCATCGTCTGCCCGGACGGACCTCCCTGTCCCGAGCGGGTGGACGACGTCACGCTCCGTCCTCGCGACGGCGGCCACTACTCGGAGGAGGGCGGCGCCTGGGTGGCGCCGATCCTGTTCGAGGCCCTCAGCGCGTCGGTCGCCTGACCGGGGCGCTTCGGGGCCGCCTACCAGCGACCTTCGAGCTCCACGGTGCCGGCCCGGTCGGACCACAGCACCAGCCAGCCGGCGGCGTTGGCGCCGATCGACACCGAGTCGTCCGCCGGCTCGCGCACCGCGAGCCGTTCGGGCTGGCGCAGCCGGATCACGTGGCGACCGGGCCGGTCGAGCTGCAGCACCACGCGGTCGCCGTCGATCTCGGTGACCCGCGACCCGGTCGTGGCGGCCAGCCCGGTGCTGTCGAGCACCTCCCACACCCGCCAGTCGGGGCTGCGCCAGACCTCCTCCAGGTACGGCAGGCCCCCGTCGAGCAGCTCCGCTTCGCGCTCGGCCGACGGATCGAGCGGGGCGTCGGGCAGGGCCACGAACCGCACCCCGTTGTCGACCAGCCACCGGTGGTACGTCGACTCGTCGAGGGTGCCGTCGTAGAAGACGTCGTTCACGTCCATGTCGACCTGGCGCTCCCAGCCGCGGGCCAACAGGGCGTTGCCGCCGAGCTCGCTCGTCTCCCGGCGCCACTCGGTGAGCGGGACCTCGACGCGCGTCGGCTCGGCCAGGCGGGCGTCGAAGAACGCCTCGATCGGCCGGTAGTAGCCGTCCCGGGCCGACGCCGCAGTGGGCTGGGCCACGACGGTCCACACGGCGGGGACCCAGAGCCAGGCGAGCAACGGCACCACGGCGACGACGGCGCGCCGCGCCGAGGTGGCGGTGGCCACGATGAGGGCCGGCGCGAACGACAGAGGGAGACGGACGAGGTTGGCGCCGAGCGGCGTCGGGACGATCAGGAGGGCGGTGGCGGCCAGCGCCACCAGGACCGCACCGGCCCGGATCTCGCGTTGGCGGGCCGGCACCGCCACGAACACGGCCAGCACGGCGAGGGCGACGATGACGACGTCCTCGAGCTCGAACGGGAAGGTGCCTCCCTGCGGGTAGCGCAGGCGCGGCAGCACCATCGGGATCGCCGTCGCGGCGGCGAGCGCCGCGGCCGGCCCGAGAGCCGAGCGGTCGCTGCGGCGGGGCCACCACCAGGCGGCGATCGCCACCACGAGGAAGGCGCCGGCGACGGGGCTGGTGGCCCCGCACACGGCGGCCAGGACCACCGCCAGCCCTCGCCGGCCGGCGACCGCGGCCAGCACCACACCGATGCCGACGGCGATCCCGGCCAGGTACGTGGTGCGGCCGATGATGACCTCGACGAGGGTGCCGGCTCCGAACACCCACGTGGCCAGCACGGCCCGCTCGGGCACGAGCCGCCGGGCCACGCGACCGAACAGGAGGGTGGCGACGAAGGCGGCGGCCACGGCGAGGGCGCGGGTGCCGACGACGGACGAGACCGCCGGTGTGAGCAGGCTGTACCCGGGCAGCTGGTGGCCGCCGTACCAGCTGAAGTTGACGATGGCGAAGCCGTGGTCACGGAAGAACTGGGCCCGGAAGTCCTGGGCCGGCCAGTCGATGCCGCGTACGCCGGCGGCGATCACGGCCGCGGCGGCACCGGCCGCCGCGAAGGCGGGGATGGTGGCAGCGACGCCGTGGTCGAGCCGATCGGCACGCACGGGTGGCCTGGTGTGGATGGTGCCTCCCTCCTCCCTTCCCCCCGGCCGGGATCCGTTGCCCCCGCCGGGCCCGACGAGCGCCCATCCTGCCGCGAACGCGGCGGGATGCGCACTCGGTTCAGCCGGCGGTGCGGGACGCCAGCAGATCCCAGGTGCGGGTGGGCCGCTGACCGTCGAGCTCGATGGGTACCGGCGCGAAGTCGGTGGCGCCGGCGTCGGCCAGCTCGTCGAGCGCCGCCCCGACGCCGGCTTCGTCACCCACGACGGCGACGTCACCCGGTCGCGTCGCGCCTTCCCGGTCGAGCATCGCCTTGTAGCTGGGGAGGTCCTCGTAGCCGCCGAGGATCTGGCTGATGAGGTCGCGGGCCGCGTCGGGGTCGTCGGTGACGCTCACCGGGAGGCTGCACACCACCCGGGGCGGCGGCCGGTCGGCGGCGGCGGCCGCCTCGTTGAGACGTGGCGCGATGTGGGCGCGGATCGTGCGGGGCCCCACCAGCCACAGGATGGTGCCGTCGGTGCGGCGACCGGCGAGGTCGAGCATCTGCGGGCCGAGGGCGGCGATCATCACCGACGGGACCGTCTCGGTGGGGCGCGCCGAGGTGACGTCACCGCTCCACATCTCGCCACGGTGGTGGGCCTCGCCGCGCTCCAGCAGCGGGAGCAGCACGTCGAGGTAGTCGCGCATGTGGCGGACGGGGCGTTCCCACGTGAGGCCCCAGCTGCCTTCGACGACCGGCTGGTGGGACAGGCCGATGCCGAGCACCAGCCGACCCGGCACGGCGGCCTGGGTGGTGAGGGCCTGCCCGGCCAGCGCCGCGGGATGACGGGTGAACGTGGGGACCACCGCGGTGCCGACCTCGAGGCCGCTGCCGTCACGCCGCTGCTGGGGGGCGGTGGCGGTCAGCGCGGTGAGGGCGTCGGTGAGGCCGGTCTGAGCCAACCAGTAGCCGGCGAAGTTTTCCCTGTTGGCCCGGTCGACGTGGTCGGCGAGGCCGCCGATCGTGGGATCGACGGCCAGCTGACCGGAACCGTTCAACGAGATGCGCATGCCGGGAGTATGTCGTGGTCGCGCCGCCGTCGACCGGGGAACCGCCGGTTTGCTGGTAGGGTTCTTTTCGAGGGCCGGCCTGTTCCACGAAGAGGCACGTCCCGCTGGTGTCGAACCGGGCCGAGGCCCGCGACCGCCGGCGAGACGGGTGGCCGACCCCAACCACGTGTCCGGCGCCCACCTCTTGCGGCCGAGGCCCCGAGACCGATCCCCCCGAACCCCGGCCGACGCGGCCGGTACTGGAGCACTTCGCCATGTCCGCATCCCCCCTCGCGGCGCGCGCCGCCATCGAGCCCGCCGCGCCCTCGTCCTCGTTCGCCGACCTCGGCGTCCCCGAAACCATCGTCCGATCCCTCGCGGCGCGGGGCATCGATGCCCCGTTCCCCGTCCAGGTGGCCGCGCTGCCCGACGCCCTCGCCGGGCGGGACGTGTCCGGCCGGGCCCCGACCGGCTCGGGCAAGACCATCGCCTTCGGCATCCCGCTGGTGGTCGCCAACCACGACCGGCGGGCCCGTCCCCGGCGCCCGCTCGCCCTCGTGCTGGCGCCGACCCGTGAGCTGGCCGCGCAGGTCGCCGACGAGCTGCACCTGCTGGCCGGCCGTCACGGACCACGCGTCGCCGCGGTCTACGGCGGTGTCGGCTTCGACCGACAGATCCGTGCCCTGCGCGACGGCGTCGAGATCGTCGTGGCCTGTCCCGGCCGGCTCGCCGACCTGCTCTCGCAGAACCACCTGCGCCTGTCCGAGGTCGACAGCGTCGTGCTCGACGAGGCCGACCGCATGGCCGACATGGGCTTCCTGCCCGAGGTCAAGCGCCTGCTCGACCAGTGCCCTCCCGACCGCCAGACCCTGCTGTTCTCGGCCACCCTCGACGGTGCGGTCGACGAGCTGATCCGGCGCTACCAGCGCCAGCCGGTGCGCCACGAGCTCGTCGCCGACCCCGACGTGCCCGACCTGGCCGAGCACCACTTCTGGCGTGTCGAGCGTCACGACCGGGTGAGCACCACCGCCCGGCTCGTCGACCACATCGGCCCCACCGTCGTGTTCTGCCGCACCAAGCGGGGCGCGGATCGCGTCGCCCGCCAGCTCGCCGCCGCCGGCGTCCGGGCCGCGGCCATCCACGGTGACCGATCGCAGAGCCAGCGCGAGCGGGCTCTGGCCGCCTTCCACGCCCAGTCGATCGACGCCCTCGTCGCCACCGACGTGGCCGCCCGTGGCATCCACGTCGATCACGTCGCCGGGGTCATCCACTTCGACCCGCCCGCCGACCACAAGGACTACGTGCACCGATCGGGCCGCACCGCCCGCGCCGGCCGACGTGGCGTCGTGGTGTCGCTCGTGCCGCCCGAGCTGCGCAAGCCGGTGGGCGTGCTCCAGCGCGACCTCGGCCGCCCCGTCGGTCTCGACGACGTCGACCTCGGCGTCCTCGGCGATCCGGTCCCACCCGCCCCGCGGCGGTCCGCAGCCCCGACCCCGGCCCCGGCATCGAGCGGGTCCCCGCGTCCGGCCCCTGACCGCAACGGCTCGTCCCGCAACGGCTCGTCCCGCAACGGGTCGTCCCGCGGCAAGGGCGGAACCGGTCGCGCCACCGGGAGCGGCCGCCCGACACGGGCCACGGGCGACACCGCCGAGGGCGATCGGGCGACGGCGACGCACCGTGCCCCCAAGGCTCCTGGCGCCCGGCGTCCGAGCGGGGCCGCCCGCCGGAAGGCCAAGCGTCTGAACGGCGGCGGCGCCGAGCTGTCCGACCGTCCGTCGGGGCGAGGCGCTCGTCGCCGCTGACGCCGTTCGGCTCGCCGCCCGAGGCGGTCAGGCGATGACGTCGAGCCAGTTGCCCGGCGAGGCGTCGATGCCGGGGAACACGGCGTTGAGGTCGGTCGGGCGCAGTCGTGAGGCGAGCACCTCGGCCATCACCAGCCGGTAGTCGTTCACCACCCGAACGTCGCCGGAGTCGGTGTCGACCAGGCCTGGCCACCGGCCCTTGACGCCGCCGCTCACGCCCCCGCCGGCGACGAGCATGACGAGGCCGCGACCGTGGTCGGTGCCGCCCGAGTCGTTGCCGCGGATGCGCCGGCCGAACTCGGTCATCACCACGACGGTGACGCGCGACGCGGCGGCGCCGATGTGGTCGAAGAAGGCTCCGAGGGCGGCGTCGAGGCCGGCGATCTGGCGGTGCTGGGGCGCCGCCGTGTCGGTGGGCGAGCCCATCCGGTCGTGCAGGTCCCAGCCCCCGAAGTCGGCCGTGGCCACCTCGATCGGGAACCCTTCGACGATGAGCTTGGCGATCGGCCAGAGCGCCTGGCCGAAACCCCCGGGCCACCCCGTCGGCGGGGCGGAGCTGGCGGCGATGGGCGACATCTGGTCCACGATCGACAGCGCCGCCCCCGACTGCGCCCGGAGGAGTGGGTCGGGGGCGGCGCCGTACATGGACGACAGCACGCCCGAGACCTGGGCGGAGGTGGAGGCCCAGGTGCCCGACGTGGTGAGCGTCAGCGAGTTGAGGTTCGGGGTGGCGATGGCCGGCGAGCCCCGGAGCGACGCCTGCAGCCCGTTGCCCACGCTGATCCCGCGCAGCGGCGACTCGGTGGCGTTGGCCGACCCGTTGAGGTAGCGACCGAGCCAGCCGTCGGGCGTGAGCATCGTGGTCGGGGTGCCCTTCTCGATGAGGTCCTGGGCCTCGAAGTGAGAGCGGCTCGGGTTGGGCGACCCGGCCGCGGGGATCAGGGCCAGGCGGCCCTCGCCGAGCAGCCCGTGCAGGCGGGTGGCCGCGGGGTGGAGGCCGAAGGTGGCGTCGACGGGCAGGGCGGCCGTGTCGGGCACGGCGATGCCGGGGCGCAGCGTCTGGTAGGCCGGGTCGCCGACCGGCGCCAGGATCGACAGACCGTCGGCGCCGCCCCGCAGGAACACGTGCACGACGATGTTCTCGGTCGTGGCTGCGCCCGCCGAGCCGAACAGCGCCGATGGCCGGAGCCACACCGTGGCCGCTGCCGCGCCGGCGGTGGCCCCGGCTGCGGCCAGGAACTGACGCCGGTCGATGCCGCCGGCCACCGGGATCGGGACGGCCGTCGCCTCGCAGTCGCACTCCCCGCCGTGGCGGCGACCGGAGAACGGGAGGGGGAACGGGGTCATCGGATCACCGGATCTGGTTCTGGGGCGCCTGGAGGACGTAGGTCAGGATCGCCCTGGTGTTGTAGGTGGACTTCCACGGGGCGCTCGCCGCCAGGCCGGTGGCCGACAGGAGGGCGGCCCGAGCCGTCGACTCGAGCGGCTCGCCGAGGACGGCGAGCGCCACTCGGTCGATGGCCTCGCCGACGGTGGCCGGTGCCGGCAGGCCGAGGATCCGATTGAGGTCGATCGTGGGCGCGCCCCACCAGAAGCCCACCGAGACGGAGGCGGCGAGGTTCCATCGGGCGACCATCCCGCCGACCGACGCCCACTTGCCGTTGGCGTCGGGGTAGCCGTTCGGCGCCGGCCACGCGTACGGCGCCTGGCCCATCAGCTCGAGCGGGTTGTTGAGGGCCCACACCAGCGAGTCCGCCCGGGCCGGGTCGAACTGCAGGGCGGCGCCGCGCATGCACGCGGCGACGTACTCGATGGGACGGCGGAGCTTCCGGCCCGCGGCCACCTTGAACTCGGCCGAGGTGAGCAGGTGCTGCACCATCGGCCGGATGGCGGTGTCGTTGGCGAGGTACTTCTGGGCGGCGGCGGCCACGACGGCGTCGGTGGGCTTGACGTGTTCGCCGATGAACCGGACGGCCAGCTTGTGGGCGAGTCGCTCGGCCGTCTTCGGGTGGCGGGCCAGGTGCTTCAGGAACGACTCGCCGGCGGCCAGGCCGGTGAGGCCGTTGGGTGACCACCCGAGGACGCTCCCGCCGCTCGCCAGCGGTCCAAGGTTGTGCCATGCCGACTTGAAGGTGAACGCCCCGGTGCTCGAGTCGGCGATCGTCCACCCGGTGAGGAGGTGGGCGACCTCTTTGACGTCGCCCTCGTCGTACCCGCCGTTCACGCCCACGGTGTGCAGCTCGAGCAGCTCCCGGGCGTAGTTCTCGTTGGGGATGCGCCCGCCGTCGGCCCGGGAGATGGCCTGGTCCAGGTAGAGGAGCATGGCCGCCGACTTGGCCGATGCCAGCAGCATGTCCGAGAAGCGGCCGAGGGCGTGCTTGCGGATGACCTCCCGATCCTCGGTCGGCTTGTGCGGTTGGGAGGCGTCGTGGTTGATGTCGACGTTGAGGTGGTTCGACCAGAAGTCGACCAGCAGCTCGAAGAGCTGGCGACGCCCCCAGACCGCCCGGACCATCGACGCGGTGGCGAGGTCGTAACGGGCCCGCCACGGATCCACCCCGGACTGGATCTGGGCGGCGGTCTGGTCGATCCGCGGGTACTTGGCGAGGTAGGGCGCGATGGCGCTCTCGTCGATGGAGGCGGGTGCGAGCTGCTCGTCGATCCACGCCGCCGAGCCCTTGGTGCGCAGCTCGGCCAGCAGCGCCGGGGTGGGACCGAAGCTGAGCCGCCGGGCGGTGTGCACCAGCTCGGCGTCGGTCTCCACCGGCGGCGGCGGCCCCGTGGTGGTGGTGGTGGGTTTGGCGGTGGTGGTGGTGGGCTTGGCGGTGGTGGTGGTGGGCTTGGCGGTGGTCGTCGGCGCCTTGGTGGTGGGTGGCGGGGGTGGGGGTGCCGTGGTCGTCGTGGGCGCCGGTGGGTCACCCGGGGCGACGCAGGCGGCGGCGACCAGGGCCACCGCCCCGGCGAGGAGGGTGCGCCGGTCCCACCCGCCACCCGGGCCCTCGTCGGCGGGAGACGGGGCCGGATCGGGTGGCGGGCCGGGAGCGGGGCCGGGAGCGGGGTCGACGGCGGGGTGCGGATCCGTGGCGATGGAAGGGGTATCGACCACGGAGAGTGGTGACTTGAGCCGAACGACCCAGAGGCCGACGCCGGGTGAGATCGGGACCTTGGCCCCCGGCCGATCCCCTGGCGCCCGCATACCCTAGGGGGTAGATCAGCATCCACCCCCGAACGGGAGGCACCGATGGCCGAGCAGCCGACGAACGAACGACCCAGCCACCCGCGGGTCGTGATCCTCGGCGGCGGCACCGGCGGCACCCTGACCGCCAACCGGCTCCGCAAGCGGCTCGGGTCGAGCGCCAGCATCACCGTCGTCGACGCCGACGACCGCCACGTCTACCAGCCGGGCCTGCTGTTCGTGCCGTTCGGGTTGGCCCACGCCGACGACATCGTCCGCCCCCGCGGCCGTCAGCTCCGTCGTGGCATCTCCTACGTGCAGTCGGCCATCGAGCGCGTCGACGTCGAGGCCGACCGGGTCCATCTCGTCGACGGCACCGTCCTCGGCTACGACGCGCTGGTGGTCGCCACCGGGTCTCGGTTGGTGCCCGAGGAGACCGAGGGGCTGCTCGGCGCCGGGTGGATGGAGCGGGTGTTCACCTTCTACGACCTCGAGGGCGCGGCGGCGCTCGGTGCCAGGCTCGCCACCTTCGAGGGCGGTCGCCTCGTCGTGAACGTGGTCGACCTCCCCATCAAGTGCCCGGTCGCGCCGCTCGAGTTCTGCTTCCTCGCCGACTGGTACTTCCACGAGCGGGGCATCCGCGACCAGGTGCAGATCACCTACGTCACCCCCCTCGACGGCGCGTTCACCAAGCCGACCGCGGCCGCGGTGCTCGGCGGCATGCTCGAGGACCGGGGCATCGAGCTGGTGACCGAGTTCAACACCGGCGAGGTCGACGGGGAGGCGACCCCCGAGCGCGGTGGCCGCCTCGTGAGCTACGACGAGCGGGAGGTCCCGTTCGACCTGGCGGTCGTCGTCCCGGTGCACAGCGGGGCTGCCTACGTGGCCGACTCACCCGGTCTCGGCGACGACCTCGACTTCGTCATCACCGACGAGCGCACCCTCCAGGCGGCGGTGAGGCCCAACGTCTTCGCCATCGGCGACGCCGCCAGCCTCCCCATCTCCAAGGCGGGGTCGGTCACCCACTTCGAGGGGGAGGTGCTCGTCGAGAACGTCGTGCGGTTCCTGCACGACGAGCCCCTCGACGCCTCCTACGACGGCCACGCCAACTGCTTCATCGAGACCGGCTTCCACAAGGCGATGCTCATCGACTTCAACTACGAGCAGGAGCCGGTGCCGGGCCACTTCCCCACGAGCGTCGGCATGCCGCTGCTCAAGGAGTCGCGGCTCAACCACCTGGGGAAGCTGATGTTCCAGTGGTTCTACTGGCACTCGTTGCTGCCCGGCCGGGACATCCCTGGGATCGGCGCCGACATGCCGACGTCGGGCAAGCACCTGTCCGAGGCCGTACCGTCTGGTCCGGTCGACGACTGACCGATCGACACGAGAGGAGCACCAACCCATGCCCACCGAGCTGCTCGACGGCGTCGACGTCGCCGTCAACGACGAGGGGTTCTTCGAGGACCCCGATCAGTGGACCGAGGCCATGGCCGTCGAGCTGGCCCGCCAGGAGGGGATCGAGCCCCTGACCGACAAGCACTGGCAGGTCCTCCACTTCATGCGCAAGGAGTACTTCGACAAGGGCACCGGGCCCACCGTGCGGGTGCTGGGCAAGAACTCCGGCGTCACCGTCAAGGAGCTCTACCAGCTCTTCCCGAAGGGCCCCGCCAAGCTGGCCGCCAAGATCGCGGGCATCCCCAAGCCCCGCGGTTGCATCTGATCCGAGCGCCCCACCCGGCGCCGGCGAGAGGAGTACCGACATGGGTCACGAACCCATCGAGAAGGTGTCGATCATCATCTCCAAGGGATCGCTCGACGGGATCTACCCCGGGCTGATCATGGCCAACGGCGCCCGGGCCGAGGGCATCGAGGCCAACCTGTTCTTCACCTTCTTCGGCCTCGACGCGGTCCACAAGGAGCGCGTCGAGCACATCAAGGTCGCGACCGTGGGCAACCCCGGCATGCACATGGCCACCATCGTCGGCCTGCTCCCGGGCATGTCGGCGATCGCGACCCACATGATGGAGAAGAAGATGACCGCGCTCGACATCCCGCCGATCTCGGAGTTCATCGAGATGATCGGGGACACCGGTGCCGGGATGTACGCCTGCAAGGCGTCGGTCGACATGTTCGATCTGTCCGAGGAGGACTTCGTCCCCCAGATCTCCGAGATCATCACCGTCGGCGAGTTCTACGAGATCGCCGCCGGCGGTCAGATCATCTTCACCTGAGCCGTTCCCGGCGACGAAGCTGCAGGGATGGACGCTGCCTCCTGGGACGCCCGCTACGCCGGTGACGAGCTGGTGTGGCGGGGCGAGCCCAACCGCTTCGTCGCCGAGGAGGCCGCCGGCCTGTCGCCCGGCACCGCCCTCGACCTCGCGTGCGGCGAGGGTCGCAACGCGGTCTGGCTGGCGGAGCAGGGCTGGACGGTCACGGGTGCCGACTTCTCCACCGTGGGCCTGGCCAAGGGTGCCCGCCTGGCCGCCGAGCGCGGCGTGACCGTCACCTGGGTCGAGGCCGACGCCGTGCACTGGGACCCGACCGAGGCGGCGTTCGACCTGGTGATCGTCTGCTACCTGCAGCTCGCGGCCGACGAGCGGCGCGAGGCGTTCGCCCGGGCCGCCCGAGCGGTCGCCCCCGACGGCACGCTGCTGGTCGTCGCCCACGACCGACGGAACCTCGACGAGGGCACCGGCGGACCGCAGGACCCGGCCGTGCTCTACGGGCCGGGCGACGTGCTCGACGACCTCGGGTCCTCGGGCCTGCCGTTCGTGGTGGTGAAGGCGTCGACGGTGGAGCGACCGGTCGACGACGCCGCCCGACCCGCGCTCGACTGCCTCGTGCGCGCCGAGCGAAGGGAGGGCTCGTGATGCCCGACGACGTGGTGATCGAGGTGTTCGCCGAGTTGTGCTGCCCGTTCACGCACGTCGGTCTGCGGCGGATGATCGACGAACGGGCGGCACATGGCCGCGCCGATGTCGTGCTGCGCGTGCGGGCCTGGCCGCTCGAGGTGGTGAACGGCACGCCGCTCGACGCCCACTTCATCGCCGAGGAGGTCGACGACATCCGGCGGCAGATCGCCCCCGACCTGTTCTCGGGCTTCACGGCCGAAGTCATGCCGTCGACGTCGATGCCGGGCATGACCCTCGTCGACCACGCCTACGGGCACGACCTCCGCGTCGGTGAGGCGGTCAGCCTCGAGCTGCGCGATCTCCTGTTCGAGCAGGGTGTCGACGTGTCGCGCGCCGACGTGCTGCTCGCCGTCGCCGCCCGCCACGACCTGTCGGTGACGACCGACGACCTGTTCGTCGACGACGCCGTGCTCGACGACCTGGCCGAGGGTCGCAGGCGCGGCGTCGTCGGGTCCCCGCACTTCTTCACCCGGGACGGAGGCTTCTTCTGCCCCGCCCTCGACATCAGCCGCGACGACCGCGGCCACCTCCGGATCCTGGGCGACCCCGAGGGGTTCGCCGCGTTCACCCGCTCCTGCTTCGCCTGAACGCCCGGTTCTCGGCCGGGGCGAGGCCGTACGCGAGACTCGGCGCGACGACCACGGGACGACGAGCGACGGAGGGCACATGGACAAGGCCACGAGGGCGTTGCTGAGCGCCGACGAGGCGGATCTGGTCCGCCGGTCCGACAAGGCCCGTCTCGACAAGCTCGACGAGGACGCGCTCGTCGAGTTGCACACCCGCGTCCGGAGGGCTCGCACCAAGTACGCGAAGCTGCACCGGCGTCAGGCCGGTGCCCAGGTCCGCAGCGATCGTGCCCGTGGCGCGGCCGCCCCGAAGAACCAGCGAACGTTGGCCAAGGCCGAGGTGTTCGAGGACGCGCTGGCCCGGGTGAGCACCGCCCTGGCCGCCGCCGCCCGCCGTTCGGCCGCCGATCTGAAGGCCGAGCGCCTGGCCGCGGCCCGAGTCGAGCGAGCCGGTGCGGCCGCCGGTGCCAGCCGGCCCACCCGGCCCACCCGGCGCGCCGGCAAGCCGGCGGGCTCGTCCCGGCCGTCGGGGGCGACGAAGGCGAAGGCGCCTCGCCGCACGCCGATCAGCAAGCGGGCCTCGGCCACGGCCCGGGCGACGGGTCGCCGGGGCCAGGCGAAGCGTGACAGCCGCTGACGCGCCCGGGCCCGCCGCACCCGCGTCGGCTCCGCCGCCCGGCGCCGTCGCACCGCCTCGTCGCCGCCTCGGCTTCGCCCTCGCCCTCGCCCTCCTCGTCGTCGCCTCCCTCGCGTGGGGGGTCACCTACACCCTGGTGACCAAGGGTGGCGACGACGTCCTCCTCGATGAGGGCGACGCGTTCTACTACGGGTTCACGGCGGCCATGGCAGCCACCGGCGAGTGGTTCGTGGAACCGTTCACCGGCGAACCGGCAGCCGAGCACCCCCCGCTGACGCTCGTCCTCCTGGTGCCGGCCTCGTGGCTCACCGAGGACCCGATGGCCCAACGGCTCACCATGGTCCTGCTCGGCGCGCTCACGGTCGGCGTCATCGGGCTCGTCGGCCGCGAGGTGGGAGGCGATGCCGTGGGACTGGCCGCTGCTGCCATCGCCCTCGTGAACCCCAACCTCTGGGTCAACCACGCCCTGGTGATGAGCGAGACGCCGTTCGGGCTGGTGTTCGCCCTGCTGTTGCTGGGCGCCTTCCGGTTGGCCCGGCAGCCGACGGTCGTCAACGCCGCGATCGCCGGCGCGCTCTGCGGACTCGTGGCCCTCACGCGGGTTGAGGCCCTGGGGTACCTGCCGATCATGGTGCTCCCGATCCTGGTGCTGGCCCGGCCCTTGACCCCGATGGCTCGACTCGGTCGAGCGATGGCGGCCGCGCTGGCGCTGCTGGTCGTGGTCGGGCCGTGGATGATCTGGGTGAACCAGCAGTTCGAGGAGCCGGTGCTCATCTCGACCAACGGCGGGCTGACGCTCGCCGGGGCCAACTGCGAGACCACCTACTACACCTCCCGGATCGGGCTCTGGAGCCTCGACTGCGGTCTGCCCCTGCTCGACCCGGAGTCCGACGCATCGCAGAACTCGGCTCGACTCCAGGACGAGGCGCGGTCCTACATCGGCGACAACCTCGATCGGGTGCCGCTGGTCGTGCTCGCCCGTGAGGGCCGGCTGCTCGGGGTGTGGGGTCCGGAGCAGGTCGTCGGGGCCGGCGAGGGCGAGGGGAGACCGAGGGCCGTGTCGTGGGCCGCGCTGATCGTGTTCTGGGTGCTCGTGCCGGTGTCGGTCGTGGGGGCGGTCCAGTTGCGGCGACGCGGGGTCACCCTCGTGCCGGTCGTCGCCACCGTCGCCCTCACGGTGCTGTCCACCGCCGCGTTCAACGGCATCCCCCGGCATCGGCTGGGCATCGACCTCGTGATGTGCGTGGTCTCGGGGGTGGCCGTCGTGGCCTGGTGGTCGTCGCGCCGCGCCGCGATCGACGGCGTGGAGGGTGTCGATGGCGCCGCGGCCGGTCGCGTCGGCGACGGTGATCCCGGGGGTGGCTAGGGCGCGACCGACGGCGACGAGCGGGCGGAGCGGAGCACGGCCTTGGCGCACGCCCGACCGCCTGCGAGGGCGCCGCCGATGCCGTGGGCGGCGATGGTGCTGGCCCCGACGAGGTAGAGCCCCGGGAGCGGCGTCTGGTACTGAGGCCGGTTGAGGGCGAACTGGTCGGGGGTGGCGACGATCCCGTAGGACGTGCCGCCGGTCGAGCGCACGAACCGCTCGTGGGTGATCGGCGTGGCGCACTCCTCGTGGACGATGTGGTCGCGCAGGCCGGGGATCGCCTCCTCGGCGAGGGCGAGGAGGCGATCGCGGACCTCGGCCTTGCGGGCCAGGTAGTCGGGGTTGGTGCGGTAGCGCTCCCCGGCGGCCGGACCGCCGGCGTGCAGCCCCCAGAACGCCAGGTCTCGGGGCACCAGGGTCATGATCTGGACGTTCGTCTGACCCGGGCGGCACAGACGGCGGTTGGTCGGGTCCTTGAGGCTGGCGGAGGTGATGTACACCATCGGACGCTCCGTCATCCGACCGTCCTCGAGCGCCTCGTACTCCTCCTCCACGTCGTCGCCGAGCAGCCAGAGGTTGGTGTTGGGCAGCTGGTCGGCGAGGTCGATGTCGAGGATCAGGTAGACGACGAACAACGGGAGGGCCATCTCGTAGTCGGCGACCTTGGCGACGTAGTCGGCGGGCAGGTGGTCGGGACCGACCAGGTCGAGCACGGTGCGCTTGAGGTCGGCGTTCGAGACGACGACCGGTGCCCGCACCTCGTCGGGCACGCCCTGGCGACGCCGGGCCGATGGCACGTGCAGGCGGACGCCGCACACTCGCTCGCCACCGTCGGGATCGTCGGGATCGGGCTCGACCAGGATGCGCTCGACCGGCGTCTGGAGGTGGATCACGCCCCCGTCGGCCCGCACCGCCTCGGCCAGCCGGTCGGCGATGACCTGGCCGCCCCCTTCGGGGTAGTAGGCCCCCTTCAGGTAGTGCATGGCCAGCCCGGCGTGCAGGAGCAGCGAGACCCGCGAGGGCGGCAGGGCGTAGGTGCCGTGCTGGCCGCCGAGGATCGTGCGCAGTCGCCTCGACAGCCCGAGCCGGTCGAACAGGTCGGCGAGGGTGTCGTCGAGGTGGGCGATCACGACCTCGCCGGGCCCACCACCGCTGAGCTCGCCGTCGATGGCGACGATCAGATCGAGGTAGGCATCGATGCCTTCGGCCTCGTCCGGGAACGCCTCGTGGAGCCGGGCCCGGAAGGCGTCGACCCCCTCGGGGATGCGGAACCGGGTGCCGTCGGGGAAGACGAAGGTGTCGAAGCCGTCGGCCTCCATCCGCCGGTAGGTGAGCTCGATGCCGAGCGGCTCGAGCACCGACGGGATGCCCCCGCCCGGCCCGCAGTCACCGATGTAGTGCAGACCCACGTCGAACTCGTAGCCGTCGTGGGTGAACACGGTGCCGTTGCCGCCGGCCACCGAGTGCCGGTCGATCACCACGACCCGCTGCCCGGCCTGCGCCAGGTAGGCGGCGGTCGCCAGCCCACCGAGCCCCGCTCCGACGACCACGACGTCGGCCTCCTCGTGCCGTGGTTCCACGTCACCCACCTCCCTGGTCGCGGACGGGCCCATCATGGCCCCTCGGTCGGCCCGGCGTAGCCTGTCGGACGCCCGCCACCGGGGGAGTGGTGTCGGGCCGTCTTCGACCACGGGAGCCACCATGCGCACCAAAGCCAGCGAGCTCGTCGGCATCGAGTTCCCGATCTTCGCCTTCAGCCACTGCCGTGACGTCGTCGCCGCGGTGACCAACGCCGGCGGGTGCGGCGTCCTCGGTGCCGTGGCCCACAATCCCGAGCAGCTCGACGTCGACCTCCGATGGATCGAGGAGGAGACCAAGGGCAGGCCCTACGGGGTCGACCTGCTGGTACCCGAGAAGTTCGTGGGTGCCGAGGAGGGCGGCCTCGACCGAGACTCCTTGCGGGCGCTCCTGCCGCCCGAGCAGCAGGCGTTCGTCGACGAGCTCCTCGAGCGCTACGGCGTGCCCCCGCTGCCCGATGACGGCCCGGCGTGGAACGTGGGCGGCAGCATGCGCGTCGATCCCAAGTCGATGGCGCCGCTGCTCGACGTGTGCTTCCAGCACCGCCCGGCGCTCGTCGCCTCCGCCCTCGGCCCGCCGCCGCCCCACTTCATCGAGCGGGCACGGGCGGCGGACATCCCCGTCGCCGCCCTCGCCGGCTCGGTCGACCACGCCCGCAAGCACGCCGCCGCCGGCGCCGACCTGATCGTGGCCCAGGGGACCGAGGCCGGCGGCCACACCGGGCTCATCGCCACCATGGTCCTCGTCCCGGAGGTCGTCGACGCGGTCGCTCCGTTGCCGGTGCTGGCTGCCGGCGGCATCGCCTCGGGCCGCCAGCTCGCCGCCGGGATGGCCCTCGGCGCCGATGGTGCCTGGTGTGGTTCGGTGTGGCTCACCACCGAGGAGGCCGAGACCCCGCCCGTGGTGAAGGACAAGTTCCTCGCCGCCGGGCCGGGCGACACGGTGCGGTCGCGCTCGCTCACCGGGAAGCCGGCACGCATGCTGCGCACCGCCTGGACCGACGAGTGGGACCGGCCCGACGGCCCCGATCCGCTCCCCATGCCGATGCAGCCGATCCTGATCGCCCCGGCCATGGCCCGCATCGGCAGGGTGGCCGACAAGCCGGGCGCCAAGGACCTGGTGACCTACTTCGTCGGGCAGGTGGTCGGTTCGATGAACACGGTCAAGCCCGCCGGCCGGGTGGTCATGGACATGGTCGAGGAGTTCATCGAGGCCGTCGAGCGCCTCGACGGCCTCCTCGGGGCCGAGACCGAGCCGGCCTGAGCCGGCTCGAGACGGCCAGCCGCCTCAGGGCTGGTCGCCGACGCTGAGCCGGGCACCGATGAGCCCGCCGAGCCCGCCGCCGACGATCAACCCGACGCCGACGGCGATGATCGCGGCGTAGATCCCGTCGACGCCGAGGGCCAACGCTGCGATCAACACGATCGCGGCGACGACGACGAAGCCGACCACGGCGGCGAGGATGACACGGTTGCGATCGGGGGCGGCCATGAGGACTCCTTCGGGCGGGTTGGTCGACCGAAGCGTAGGTGGCGACGCGAGCCCGCGGTTCGATCGAGGACCGGACGTCCACCGGACGGCGTCGAATCAGGAACGCGAACCGAACCGGTGGCGGAGCACCTCGGCGACGGCGCGGTAGCAGATGGCAGCGGTGACGTTGGCCGCCACCGCCAGCCACGCCAGCCACGCCAGCCACGCCGAGGGGCACGGCGTGAACGGCGGCCGCTCGTCGTCGATCGTGAACGCGCCCGGCGCCACGCCGGCGCCACCCTCGTCGTAGATCTTCTCCCAGTCGTCGTCGGGTGCAGCCGCCGCCGTCCCTCACCCGTCCGCCTCCGGGAGCAGCCGGCGGAGGTCGACCGCTCCGTCGACGGTCACCGTCTTGGTGCGGCCCGTCTCACCCCGACGGATCGAGATCCGTCGGCGCGCCACGTCGAGCACCTCGGCGAGGAGCCGCACCAGCTCGGCGTTGGCCCTGCCGCCCCTCGCCGGCGCCGCGAGCCGCACCCGCAGCCCCTGCTCGTCGGCCCCCGTGATCTCCGACCGCCGGGCGCCGGGCTGCACCCGCACCGTGAGGTCGACGCCGTCGTCCCGGCACCGGGCCCAGTGCGGGAGATCAGGGCGGGCCACCCCCCGATCTTGGACCGCCCCGGGCGATGGCGTTCATCTATATGGGAGATGGTTCACTTCTCGTTCATCTGAGGAAGTGGTCGTTCGACCCGACCGGTACGGACCTCCGGCCCGGTTCGCTCGGGAGGTGACGACCCGAGGATGGCGGGGATCACGCTCCGGAGGTCGCCATGAGCGCAGTCGACATCGGTCGGTGGCAGTTCGGGATCACGACGATCTACCACTTCCTGTTCGTGCCGTTGACGATCGGCCTCGGCCTCGTCGTCGCCGTGCTGCACACCCGCTGGTACCGCACCGGCGACGAGCGGTGGCTCCGGCAGACCAAGTTCTGGGGGAAGCTCTTCCTCATCACCTTCGCCATGGGCGTGGTGACGGGCATCGTCCAGGAGTTCCAGTTCGGCATGGCCTGGGCCGGGTACTCGCGCTTCGTCGGCGACGTGTTCGGCGCGCCGCTGGCCATGGAGGGCCTGGCCGCCTTCTTCCTCGAGTCGACCTTCCTCGGGCTGTGGATCTTCGGGTGGGGGATCCTGCCGAAGAAGCTGCACCTGGCGACGATCTGGCTGGCGGCGATCGGCACCACCATCTCTGCGTACTTCATCCTCGCCGCCAACTCCTGGATGCAGCACCCGGTCGGCGTCATCTACAACGAGGCGACGGGCCGTGCCGAGCTCACCTCGATCGGGGAGGTGCTGACCAACTCGACGGTGCTCGCCGCCTTCCCGCACACGATCCTCGCCTCGTTGGTGACGGCCGGCGCCTTCCTCGTCGGCATCTCGGCGTGGGAGCTGTCCCGCACGCGGGAGCACTCGACCGACGACGACCGCGTCGCGTTCCGCAAGGTGATGCGCGGAGGCATGTGGCTGGTGCTGGCTGCGTCGCTCGGTGTCGCGCTGACCGGTCACTACCAGGCGAGGCTCATGTTCGAGCAGCAGCCGATGAAGATGGCTTCGGCCGAGGCGCTGTGCGACACGGAGGACGGTGCCGGGTTCTCGCTGTTCGCCTACGGCGACGTCAGCAGGGAGTGCGACGTCCGCACGTTCTCGATACCGGGCGCGACGTCGTTCCTCGCCACCGACCGCTTCGACGCGACGATCAAGGGGGTCGACGACCTGCAGGCCGAGTACGAGGCCCGCTACGGCCCGGGCAGCTATCGGCCCAACATGGCCGTGACCTACTGGTCGTTCCGCCTGATGATCGGCTTCGGCGTGGTGGCCGCCGCCATCGCCGCCTGGGGCCTCTGGCACACGCGGGGCAACCGCGACGTCGCCGGCAAGTGGTTCGTCCGGTTCGCCATGTTCGGCATCGCCGCCCCGTTCCTCGCCAACACGACCGGGTGGATCTTCACCGAGCTCGGGCGACAACCCTGGGTCGTCGCCCCCAACCCGACCGGGGTGGACGCGGTACGGATGTTCACCGACGCCGGCATCTCGAGCAACGTCTCGTCCGGCACCCTGCTCTTCTCGCTCGTCGTCCTCACCCTCGTCTACGGCTTCCTCGCCGTGATCGAGGTCGGCCTGCTCGTGCGCACGGTCCGCAACGGCCCCGAGGGGGCCATGCCTGCACCGGTGCCGGCCGACGACGACTCCGACCGGCTCACGTTCGCCTACTGAAGGAGACCCCCGTGGAGCTCACGACCGTGTGGTTCCTCCTCATCGCCGTGCTGTGGACCGGCTATCTGTTCCTCGAGGGCTTCGACTTCGGGGTGGGGATCCTCCTGCCCGTCGTCGGCAAGACCGACGCCGAGCGGCGGGTGGTGATCAACACCATCGGGCCGGTGTGGGACGGCAACGAGGTGTGGCTCCTCGTGGCCGGTGGTGCGACCTTCGCCGCCTTCCCCAACTGGTACGCCACGCTCTTCTCGGGGTTCTACCTTGCGCTGCTCGTGATCCTCGTGGCCCTCATCGTGCGGGGAGTCGCCTTCGAGTACCGCGGCAAGCGCCAGGACGCCCGCTGGCGGGCCTGGTGGGATCGGGCCATCTTCTTCGGCTCCTTGCTGCCAGGGCTGCTGTGGGGCGTCGCCCTCGCCAACATCGTGCAGGGCGTGCCGATCGACGCCGCCGGGAACTTCACCGGCAACCTGTTCACCCTGCTGAACCCCTACGGTCTGCTCGGAGGCGTCGTGACCCTCGGGTTGTTCACGATGCACGGTGCCCACTTCCTGTCGCTGCGCACGACGGGTGAGGTCAAGGAGCGGGCCCAGCGGATCGCCACGATGATCTCCCCGGTGGTGATCGTCGCCGGAGCCGCGTTCCTGCTGTGGACCCAGCTGTCGCTCGGCAAGGCGTGGACCTGGGTGCCGGTCGTCGTGGCCGCCCTGGCCCTCGTCGCCAGTGCGGGCGCCAACCGTGAGGGACGCGACGGCTGGGCGTTCGTGGGTACCGGTGTCACCATCGCCATGGCGGTGGTGGTGCTGTTCGGGTCGCTGTACCCCGACGTCATGCCGTCGACCACCGACCCGGCGTTCAGCCTGACCGTCGACAACGCCTCGAGCACCGACTACACGCTCACGGTCATGACCTGGGTGGCCGTGGTCATGACCCCGGTCGTGCTCCTCTACCAGGGCTGGACCTACTGGGTCTTCCGCCGCCGGATCGGTGTGGGGAGCCTCCCGCTCGAACGGACGACGGCCGGCCCCACCCCATCCGGCCCGGAACCGGCTCCGGGTGGGGTCTCGACCGCCGGCGGGGGATGAGACCTCTCGACCCCCGCCTGCTCCGGCAGGGAGGCGCCGTACGAGCGCTCGTGCTCACCGCGGGCGGTCGGTCGGTCCTTGATGTCGCCGTCCTCGTCGCCGAGGCCTTGGTGCTGGCATCGGTGTTCGCCGACGTGGTCGACGGGACGGCCTCGACCGCCGGCCTGGTGCGGGCGGGGATCGTCCTGGTCCTGCTGGCCTTGGCCCGGGGGCTGGTGGCCTGGGTGAGCCGGACGGTGTTCACCGACGCCGCCTCCCGCACCGCGGCCCGGCTGCGGCACCGGCTGCTCGCCCGGGTGCTCGAGGACGGGCGCCTGCTTCCTCCCGGGGAGGTCGCGGTGCTCGCCACCCGAGGCGTCGACGCCGTCCAGCCGTACGTCGCCGGCTACGTCCCCCAGCTCGTGGGGGCGGCCATCGTGCCGTTCGGCCTCCTCGCCGTGGTCCTGGTGATCGACCGGCCGAGCGGTGTGATCCTCGCCGTGGCGCTCCCGCTGGTGCCGCTCTTCCTCTCCCTGGTGGGCCGGTTCAGCGGGGCTCGCGCCGCCGAGAGCTGGGCCGGCCTCGAGCGGCTCTCGGGTCACCTCCACGACGTGGTGGTGGGGCTGCCCACGCTCAAGCGGTTCGGCCGCCACCGGGCCCAACGGGAGACGATCCTCCGCATGAGCGAGCAGTCGCGACGCTCGACGATGGCCGCGCTGCGGGTCGCGTTCCTGTCGGCGTTCGTGCTCGAGCTGGCGACGACGCTCTCGGTGGCCCTCGTGGCCGTGCCGCTCGGCATCCGCCTGGTGCACGGGAGCGTCGGCCTCGCCGCCGCCTTCGCCGTCCTGCTCCTCGCCCCCGAGGTCTTCGCCCCGATCCGGCGGGTGGGTGCCGAATACCACACCGCCACCGAGGGGGCCGCCGCCACCGATCGCATCCTCGGCCTGGTCGAGACCGGGCGGCCCCCGGTCGGTGACCAGCCCGTGCCCGCCACCTTGGGTGTCACCGCCTCGGGTGTCGTCGTGCGTCATCCCGGCCGGCTCGCCTCGGCACCCCGCCAGGCCGACCTGGCCGTCGGCCCGGGGGAGGTCGTGGCCCTGGTCGGACCGAACGGGTCCGGCAAGTCGACGCTGCTCGACGTGCTCCGTGGCGCTCGCCGCCCCGACGAGGGCACGGTTGCCGTCGACGGGGTCCCACTCGACCGGGTCGAGCCGACGGCGTGGTCCGACGCGATCGCCTGGGTGCCGCAGCGCCCGGCACTCGTGGACGACACCGTCCGGGCCAACATCGTCCTCGGTGCCCCGTCGGCGGAGGCCGCCGTGGCCGCCGTGGCTCGTTCGGTCGGCCTCGGGGACCTCCTCGATCGCCGGGCCCGGTCGCTCTCCGCCGGCGAGCGCCAGCGGGTCGCCCTCGCCCGGGCCCTGCTCCGGGTCGAGCGCGGCGGCGGCCGACTGGCGCTGCTCGACGAGCCCACCGCCAACCTCGACGCCGCGACCGAGGCCACCGTCGTCGACGTCGTTCGTCGGCTGGCGGCACGAGGGGCGGCCGTGGTCGTCGTGGCCCACCGACCAGCGTTGATCGCGGCGGCCGATCGGGTGGTGGCCGTCGTCGGCGGGGACGAGCGCCTCGCCCCCTCCGACGAGCTCGGAGCGGGAACGCCGTCGGCGGTCGTGGCGCGGGAGCCTCGCACCGACGGCACGGAGGGTTTCCGAGCCTCGGTTGCCGACCCGGCCGAACGGGGTTCGTCGCTCGACGGAACGCCACGGAGTCGCTCGGCCTGGCGGTGGCTCCGGGACGAGGGACGACCCGTGCGCGGCCGACTCCTCGCCACCGTCGCCCTCGGCGCGGGCGCCACCGCATCAGGGCTCGCCCTCACCGCCTGCGCGGCGTGGCTGCTGTCTCGGGCCTCCGAGCGTCCGGAGATCCTCTCGCTCGGCGTGATGGTCGCCATGGTGCGGGGCTTCGCGCTCGCCAAGGCGGGGCTGCGCTACGTCGAACGGCTCGCATCCCACGACACCATCCTCCGGCTCGTCGGTGGTCTGCGGGCGCGCGTGTTCGATCGCCTCGCCGTCCTCACGCCGGGTGGGCTCCCCGGGCTGCGCCACGGCGACGTGCTCGCCCGCCTGGTGGGTGATCTCGATGCGGTCCAGGAGCTGTGGCTTCGGGCCGTCCTGCCCCCGGTCGTCGCCTTCACGGCGGGCGTCGGGCTGGTCCTCACCGGCGTCCTCACGTTGCCCGCCGCGGCCCTCGCGTTCGCGCTGGGTCTGGCTCTCGGTGGCATCGTGCTGCCGTGGCTCGGTACGCGCTGGGAGCGAGGGGCGCGCACGGCCGCCGCCACCGAGCGGGCCGAGCTCACCGGTGACGTCGTCGATCTCGTCGAGGCGGCGCCCGAGCTCCACGCCTACGGCGGCGCCGAGCCGGTGCTCACCCGGGTGGCCGACCGGGACCTGCGGCTGGCCTCGCTCCACGGGCACGAGGCGCGCATGGGTGGCCTCGTCGACGGACTCGAGACCTTGGTGCGCGCCGCGGTCGCCGCCGCGGTCCTGGTCGCCGCCGGCATCGCCGCCGGGGAAGGCGGCCTGGCCGTGCTCCTGGTCCCTGCGCTGGTGCTGCTGGGCTGGTCGTTGCCGGAGATCGTCGGCGCCATGCCCGGGACCGCCCGCCACCTCGCCGACTTCGTTCCGGCCGCCGGGCGCGTGACCGGGGTGCTGGATGCCGACGACCCGGTCCCGGATCCCGACCACCCACTCGCGCCTCCGATCGGGCCGCTCGCCGTGTCGATCGACGGCATCGTGCTGCGCTGGCCGGATCAGGCGTCGCCCGTGCTCCGCGGGGCCGACCTCGACGTCGCTGCGGGGGAGCTGGTGTTCGTCGTCGGACCGAGCGGCGCCGGGAAGAGCACGCTGGCGGCCGGGCTGGTGCGGTTCCTCGCCCCGGAGCAGGGGGCCATCCGACTGGGCGGTGTGGACGTCCGCTCGCTGCGGGGGGACGATGTCCGCCGGCTCGTGGGATGGTGCGCCCAGGACACGCACCTGTTCGACGCCACGATCCGGGACAACCTGCGGGTGGCCCGGCCGAACGGCGACGACCACGAGCTGCTCGCGGCGATGCGCGCCGTCGGCCTCGAGTCGTGGGTCTCGGGTCTCCCGTGCGGTCTCGACACCCGGGTCGGCACGGGCGGCGCGCGGCTCTCCGGTGGGCAGGCCCAGCGCCTCGCCCTGGCCCAGGTGCTGCTGGCCGACCCGCCGGTCGTCGTGCTCGACGAGCCGACCGCGAACCTCGACCCCGAGACCGCCGAGGAGCTGATGGTCGATCTCGTCGAGGGGACCCGCGGCCGGACCACGATCGTCATCACCCACCGGTCCGAAGGCGTCGGCCCCGACGCCCGGGTCGTGCGCCTCGAGAACGGGCGCTTCACGGAGATCGGATCTCGGGCCGGGGCGACCGTCCGCCAGCCGGCGGTTCGCTGATCACGCCGCGTCGACGCCGAGTTGGTCGGGGAGGTTCGGGTCGGGCGGACTTCGCTCACCGTCGGGGGGTGGGTGCCAGGTCCAGGATCCGGGGCCGCCGCGCAGGTCGTGGCCGCGGTGGGTGATGAGGTGGTGGTGGTGGGCGCACACGGTGGCGAGCTCGTCGAGGGTGGTGCGGCCGGTGTCGCGAACGGGACGGTGTGGTGGACCTCGAGCCGGCGGGTGCTGGCACAGCCGGGGACGACGCAGCAGCGGTCGCGGACGAGGAGGGCGTCGTCGATCTCGGGGGGCCGGCGGCGGCCGAGGCGGACGACGCGGTGGACGTCGGTGCCGTCGGTCTCGACGAGCGACACGAACGGGTTGGTGCCCCACATCTGGCGGGCGACGGGGACGGGGACGGGGCCGATGCCGGCGATCTCGCAGGTCTCACCCGGTTGGGTGCGGCCGCGGAGCACGGCGGTGTCGGTGACGTGGATGTACACCCGCGGCTCGCGGACCGGTGTGGCGCCGTCACCACTCGATGACGCCCGGATGAGGCGCACCATGGCGTCGGAGGCGAGGTGGCGGTCGGGGTCGCGTCGCCCGGCCCGGTACGCGGCCTTGAACGCGTGCTCCCGGAAGCGTTGGTGCAACGAGACGAACTCGCTGTATTCGTCGAGGGTGGTGCGCCAGTGGACGTTGCCCATGCCGTCGTCGTCGACGAAGGTCCTCAGCTCCCGGTCGTGGCGTTGCCGGGCGTAGCGGCGCTGCTCGTCGGGGTCCCCGGCCGCCCTCGCCGCGGCCGCGGCCTTCTTGAGCTGCCCGAGATCGGCCCGCTTCGCGGTCGCCAACAGGTCGTGCTCCGACGACGGGTCGACCTCGGCCGCTCGGGCGATCGCCGCGGCCTGGTCGATCGACACCGCACCGGCGCGCACCGCGTCACCCGTCGGACCCAGATGTTCGAGCTTGCGGGCGGTGTCGACCAGCTTGCCGACACCGCCCGGTGACTCCCCGGTCCTGGTGGCCAGGAACTCCCGCACCGACCGCGAGCCCGACGCCTGCCAGGCGTTGGCCTCCTCCACCCGGCGAGCGGCCAAGGCCTGCCCGGTCTCGGCCAGCCGTTTCATCTCGGCGAACAGCTCGACCGCCTCGACCGCCTGGGCCCCGGTCAGGCACCCCGGCTCGAACCCGGCCACCGCGGCCTGCAAGCCGTCTCGGACGGTCTCCAACTCCATGCCGACCATCGTAGCGAACACCAGTTCGATCTGTCAACGACGAACCCGTGACGGGTCCCAGCCCGATACGGGCCACTCGATCAGTTATTGTTGACTCAAGAGGAACTGAGAGAGAATCTTGGGGACGAAGCACCCGGACGAAAGGCGCGATGCGTGACCGAGACCGATGGACCGACCGGCGGCCTGACCACCGAGCAGCGGCTGAAGGTGCGCCAGGTGGCGACGAGGCTCACCCGCGAGTTCGACGGCGTCTTCGGCCTCGAGACGATCGAGCGCTACATCGTCGACTCTCGCGAACGTCTCGAGGGGCGAGCCCGGTTCGACACGTGGTTGCCCGTGCTGATCGAGCGGTTCACCCGTGAGCGGCTCCGGGCGTTGGCGCGGCTCGAGGTGGGCGGGCCGGGGAAGCCTTCCGTCCTTTTCCTGTGCGTCCACAACGCGGGGCGGTCGCAGATGGCGGCGGGCTGGCTGCGCCGGCTCGGCGGTGACGCCGTCGACGTGTACTGCGGCGGATCCGACCCAGGCCCGGAGATCAACTCCGTCGCGGTCCAGGCGATGGCCGAGGCGGGCGTCGACATCTCGGGCGAGTTCCCGAAGCCGTGGACCGACGAGATCGCCCGGGCGGCCGATGTGATCGTCACGATGGGCTGTGGTGACGCGTGCCCGGTGTTCCCGGGCAAGCGGTACGAGGACTGGGAGCTCGCCGACCCGGCCGGGCAGCCGATCGAGATGGTCCGCGACGTGCGCGACGACATCGAGTTGCGGGTCCGCGATCTCCTGGCGACGCTCGCGATCCCCGCCGTCCGCTGAGGGCGCTCACCTCGTCGGCGTGACAGGGTGCGTGCGGGGTGCGAACATGTGTTCGTGCCCCGGGAACCGAAGGCCATCCGGGAGCGGTGTCGGCCCACGGACGGGGCCACCATCCTCCACGCGGACCTCGACAGCTTCTACGCCTCGGTCGAACAGCGCGACGATCCCGACCTCCGAGGCCGGCCGGTCATCGTCGGCGGCGGGGTGGTGCTGGCCGCCAGCTACGAGGCCAGGGCCCACGGCGTACGCACCGCGATGGGGGGCGGCCAGGCCCGGCGCCTGTGCCCCGACGCCGTGGTCGTGCCGCCGCGCATGGGCGCCTACACCGAGGCCAGCCGGGCGGTGTTCGACGTGTTCGAGCGCACGACCCCGATCGTCGAGGGACTGTCGATCGACGAGGCCTTCCTCGACGTCGCCGGGCTGTGGCGGATCGCCGGAGCCCCCGTCGACATCGCCGCGCCGCCTGCGGGCCGACGTGGCCGACCTCGTCGGCCTGCCCATCACCGTCGGGGTGGCCCGCACCAAGTTCCTGGCCAAGGTCGCCAGCACCGTGGCCAAACCCGACGGGCTGCTCGTCGTCCCCCCGGAGGACGAGCTCGCCTTCCTCCACCCGCTGCCGGTCGAGCGCCTGTGGGGCGTCGGCGCGGTCACGGCCGGCAAGCTGCGTGGGCGGGGCATCACCACCGTCGCCGAGGTCGCCCGGCTCCCCGAGGCCGCCCTCGTCGCGCTGCTCGGCCCGGCGTCGGGCCGGCACCTCCACGCCCTCGCCCACAACCGCGACCCGCGGCCGCGTCGAGGGCGGACGTCGCCGGCGGTCGATCGGGTCGCAACGGGCCCTCGGCCGTGGTCCCCGGTCGGCCGACGAGCTCGACGTCGTGCTCGTCGGGCTGGTCGACCGGGTCACCCGGCGCCTCCGGGGCGCGGGGCGGGTCGGGCGCACCGTGGTCCTGCGCCTGCGCTTCGGGGACTTCAGCCGTGCCAGCCGGTCGCACACCCTCGCCCAGCCGACCGATCACACGCCGGCGCTGCTCACCGCCCTCCGGGCGCTGCTCGCCGCCGCTCGGCCGATGACCGAGGAGCGGGGCATCACGCTGCTCGGCATCGCCATCACCAACCTCGCCGACGCCGATGCCGTGCAGCTGGCCCTGCCCCTCGAACGACCGCGCGCCGGGGCGCTCGATGCGGCCGTCGACGACGTCCGCGACCGGTTCGGCTCGGCCTCGGTGACCCGGGCCGTCCTGCTCGGGCGTGACCTCGGCCCGTCGGTTCCCGTGCTCCCCGACGGACACGAGCCGGGGCGAGGGGATCCAACGACGTGAGGAGGGGCCCGACCGATCCGGCCGATCAGAGCGACTCGCGGTCCGCGGACTCCACCATCGGGAGCTCGGCCAGCGCCCGGGCGAGGTGGTGCGACCACACCGCCTCGAGGTCGGCGAGGAACGCGGACTCGGGGTCGATCCGGGCGTGCTCGACCACGTGGGTGCCGGGCCGGTAGAGGCCCAGGTCGTAGGGCGGCCCGACCGAGAGGTTGGCCCGAGCCGTGCTGATCATCGAGCTGAGGGCGATCTTGGCCGCGTCCTCCAGGCCGAGGTCGGCCTGTGTCGCCAGCTCGAGCAGGAACTTGCCGTACTTCTTCTCGCCGATCTGCAGGAAGGGCCGCTCGTCGGACGCTCGGATGTAGTTGCCCTCGGGATACACCAGGTGGATGTCCGGAGGCTGGTCGCCGATCTGACCGCCGACGAGGAACGTCGACGTGGCGTCGGCCACCGACGCAGCGAGGGCCGGCTGGTGGGCTCGGGCCACGGCCACGCTGACCCGTCCGACGTACAGCGACGCCTCGAACAGCGCGCCGACCGTCGCCAGTGAGTCGACCGCGTCCGGATCGGCGAGGTCGCGGTCGATGCGGTCGAGCACCTCTTGGGTGGTGGCCAGGTTCCCCGCCGACTGGACCACGATCGTGCGATCGGGCGCGGGATGGAAGACGAACAGCTTCCGGTAGGTGCCGATGTCGTCGACGCCGGCGTTGGTCCGGGTGTCGGACAGGAACACGAGGCCGTCGTCGAGGCGCATCGCCAGGCAGTAGGTCACGCCGCCATCGTCATGCATCCGTGTCGCCGCGGGCAACGCGGGGCCGATCCGGGCGATGGCCCACCCGAGGTTCGTCGACCACCTCTCACCGGACGCCTCGTCGGGTCCGAGCTCCGTGCCATCGGCGAGGGGGCCCAGGCGCGCCGACGCGCCAGGGCCCGGTCCGTGCGGACCGGGCCCCGGGTCGTCGGCGAGGTCCTGCTCGGACTCAGAGGTTGAACGGACGCAGCACGAAGGCGATGCCGTGGGCGATGCCGTTGCTGGCGTGGATGTCGAGCTTGCTCGGCACCAGGAACGGATCGATGTCGTTCTTGTCGAGATCGCCGAGGATGGCGGAGCCGAAGACGCGAACCGGGGTGACGGTGATCTGGCCCCCCTGGACGGTGTCGAGCTTCGTGCCCTTCGGGACGCTCAGCGCCGTCTTCGAGTCGATGGCCGTCTCGCCGGCGACCACGTGGTAGAGCACGACGGTCTCGAGGGTCGCCACGTCGATGGCCCCGAGGAGGCCCTGGGCGACCTTGGTCTCGTTGGCGAACCAGTAGCGCCAGCCCAGCAGGTCGGCGGCGAGGGCCTGGAAGGCTCGGTCGTTCGGGAGGAACACGGTGAGCTTCACCGGGCTGTTGGCGTCGGTCGCCAGCCAGAGGGGGGAGTCCTTCGGGTCACCGTCGCCGTTGGAGTCGCCGTTGGCGACGTCGGCGTTGAGGATGGTGGTCACCACGCCGTTGATGATGTCGAAGTCGTACCAGTTGCCGTCGCCGATCGGGCCCTGGGCGGCGAGGATCTCGGCGAGGGTGGGCTTGGTCGGTTGGGTGGCCGATGCCGGTGAGGCGAGGGCGACCGAGCCGGCGAGGGCGGTGCCGGCGACGAGGCCGGCGATGAGCTTGCGGAGGCGCATCCGGAGGATCTCCTTGTGGGCGGGTGCGGTGGCGGTGACCGCACGGCGGGTTCGTCCACCGTCCTACGGAGCGAGCGCCGACCCGGATGACAGGTTCTCCCTGCGAGGTCGTGGGGTTCCGGTGGCCTCGAACGCCGGAACCGCGACATCCGGGGGCACCCGGCCGGGTTCAGGCCGGATCAGAGCCCGTCGAAGATCGGCGTGGCGGCCAGGTAGCCGGGCTCGAGCAGCTCGCAGTCCGGCGCCCGCTCGGCGAACGCGGCCCGGATCGGGGCCATGTCGGTGGCGACGGAGAAGCCCGGGAGCCAGTCGTCGTGGTGACCGAGCACGACACGACGGGCACCGAGCACCCGGGCCTCGTCGGCCACGAAGTCGGCCAGCCGGCCCTGGATCGGCTCCCCGTCGAGGTTGGCGCGCCCGGCGGCGGCGAGGATGGCCACGTCCGGCGACAGCGTGGCCAGCACCGAGCCCCAGTGGCCGGACGTGTCCTGGAACAGCAGCGTGCCCTCGGGGGTCTCGAAGACGAACACCAACGCACCACCGTCGCCGCGGTCGCTGTGGCCGGGCAACGACGTCACGAGGTGATCGATGGCCACCGGGTCGAGCTCGGTGCTCATGGAGGCGACGAGCTCCTTGAAGCGCTGGTCGCGGTCCTGCCAGGTGAGGCCGAGGTCGCCGATGCAGACCTCGCTCGGTTGGGCCATCTGCCCGTGCGACCAGACGCACGAGTGCAGGCTCGGGTACACGGAGACCACCACTCCCTCGCCGAGGTCGACGCGCTCGCCACCGGCGACGGGGATCATCTGCCCGATCGGCACGCCGGCCTGTTCCATCACCCGCACCGTCTCGTAGCTGCCGACGAGCTTGGCCCCGGTGCGGACCGCGATGCGCTCGGCCCCGTAGAGGTGGTCGAAGTGCGAGTGGCCGACGACGATCCAGTCGCACACGTCGACGGCGTCGGCGGTGAGCCCGGTGCCCTGGGCGGTGGGCGCCCGGTCGATGTACGCGTCGAGGAAGACCGTCAGTCCCTGCGTCCGCAACCGGAACGTGGCGCACCCGTACCAGTCGAGCGTGGTCGTCATCGGCCCATCGTGGCGCGGATCCGCTCGACCTGCGCCGCGTACTCCGCGATCTCCGACGCCTGGGCGCGGGCCATGATCCCCGCGAGGTCCCGCACCTCCGGATCCGACGCGTCCTCCTCGGCGGCCTCGGCCATGTGGAGCCCACCGCGGTGGTGCTCGGACATGAGCTCGAGGAACAACAGATCGAACGCCGTCCCCGAGGCGTCCTGCAGCCGGTCGAGGTCGGCCTCGGCGGCCATGCCCGGCATGGCGGACAGGGGCGTGCCCATGTCCATCCAGGCCATGGTCTCGCGCTCGGGGTCGTACTCGGGTTGTCGGACGCCCCACCGCTCCTGGATGGAGCGGAACCGACCGAGCTCCCACCGCTGGAAGATGACGACCTCGGTCGCGAACGAGCGGACGATGGGGTCCGCGGCCTTGTCCACCGCGATCAGCGCCATCTCGACGGCCTGGTCGTGGTGGCTGGTCATGTCGGCGACGAAGCCCACGTCCGCGGCCGTCGGCGCGTCGGGTTCGGTGGTTCGCACGCCGACGAAGTACCCGACCGCTGCGACCAGGAACGTGGCGGCCGCGGCCAGGGCGGCCCAGCGAGGCCAGTCGGGGCGACGCACACCTCGACCGTCGAGTCGCCCGGTCACGGCGTCCGGCGCTCGCCGTAGCGGTCCCAGCTGGTGAGCTGCTCGGGCGTCCGTGGGCGGGGAGCCACCCCGAAGCGGCCCTTCGGTCGGCCGAGCGGGAGCATGGCCACGACCCGATAGCGGTCGGGGATGCCGCAGATCTCGCGGACCTCGTCCTCGTGGATCCGGTACACGGTCGTGAGGACCGTGCCGATGCCCTGGGCGCGAGCGGCCAGCACGAGGTTCTGCACGGCCGGGTACACCGACGCGTAGGTGGGGCCGACGTCCATCGCCCCCTCGGCGTCGGTGGTGACCATCTCGATGTCGGGCATGAGGACGAGCACGAGCGCCGAGGCCTCGCCCAGGTGCCGGGCCAGGTGGTCGGACGCGGCCACGTTCCGCCGCCACCCCTCGCGGGCCTCCTCGCTCGGGAAGCGGTCGCCGATGGCGGCCTCGGTCGCCGCCGAGTAGCGCTCCCACGCCCGGAGGTAGACGTCGCCGAGGCGGGCCTTCACCTCCGGGTCGCGCGCCACCAGGAACTGGTAGGGCTGGATGTTGCCGCCGCTCGGTGCCTGCACCGCCGCCCGCAGGCACGTCCAGATCTCCTCGTCGGTCACGGGCTCGTCGGTGAACCGCCGGATGGCTCGTGCCGTCATGATCCCTTCGAGCAGCTCCATCGGCTCCCCCTCCCTCATCGTCCCGTGAACCGGGGCGCACGCTTCTCCCGCCGGGCGGCCAGGGCCTCGGCGTGGTCCTCCGACGCGAAGGTCGTGATCTCGGCCGCGACCGCCTGCTCGAACGACGTGATCGCCGCCTGCCTGACGAGGGCGTTGATGGCCGCCTTCGTGTGGCGCACCGCCAGCGGCGGCATCTCGGCCAGCCGACGGGCGAAGGCCAGGGCTTCGCTGAGGAGGTCGGCGTCGGGTACGACCCGGTTGACCAAGCCGAGTCGTTCGGCCTCGGCCGCCGACATCGGATCGCCGGTGAGGAGGTACTGCTTGGCCCGGGCGGGACCGACGGCGAGGGGCCAGGCCACCGTGCCGCCGTCGCCGGCGACCAGGCCGACCCGCACGTGGGGATCGACGAGGGTGGCCGACTCGGCCGCGAAGATCACGTCGCACAGCAGCGCGATCGAAGCGCCGAGCCCGACGGCCGGTCCGTTGACCGCGCACACGATCGGCAGGGGCACGTCGAGCAGTCCGAACACGATGCGTCGGGCGTCGAGGCGCAGCGCCTCGAGGCGCCCCGGCGTCTGCAGCTCGGGGAACCAGGCGAAGTCGCCGCCGGCCGAGAACGCCTTGCCATCGGCGGTGAGGACGATCGCCCGAGCCTCCGATTCGGCGCCGAGCACCTCCATCAACCGGGTGAGCTCGTCGTGCATGGTGCCGTCGACCGCGTTGCGGGGATCGTCCGGTCGGTCGATGGTGACCCGGAGGACGTCGCCGTCGCGTTCGAAGCGGAGGTACGAGAAGCCGGCGAACGGACCGGAGGTGTGGGCGTTGGTCACGGCCGAGCCTCCCTGGGCAGGCCGAGCAGTCGCTCGCCGATGATGTTCCGTTGCACCTCGCTCGTACCGCCGCCGATGGTCAGCGCCGGCGAGAACAGGTAGCCCCAGTGCCACGGGTCGTGCTCCTCGGCGTGCTCGTCCTGGATGCCGAGCATGCCGTCGGGGCCGCGGCGGTCCTTGACGAGTCCCATGGCCAGTTGCCCGTGCTCGTCGGCGAGGGTCTTGCGCACCGATGCGAACGAGCCGGGATCGCCGTCGCGCTGCATCGTGGCCATGATCCGGTGGCCGAGGAGCCGGATGATCGTCGTCTCCGTGGCGAGCAGGGCCGCCCGTTGTCGCAGCACGGGGTGTTCGACCGCGGTCCCGCGCAGGTGATCGAGGCACTCTTGCGAGGTCGGCCCCATGCCCCACAGCACGCCGCCCTCCGACAGCGACACCCGCTCGTTGCCGAGGGTGACCCTGGCCAGCCGCCAACCCTCGTGCTCGGGGCCGATGCGGCAGTCGACGGGGATGCGGACGTCGTGGAGGAAGGTCTCGTTGAAGTGGTTCCCCCCGGTCATCTCGACGATGGGCCTCACCTCGACACCGGGCGTGCGCATGTCGAGCACGAAGTAGGAGATGCCCCGGTGGGGCGCGGCGTCGGGGTCGGTGCGGGCCAGCAGGATCCCCCAGTCGCTCCGGCTCGCCCAGGTGCTCCAGATCTTCTGGCCGTTCACGACGTAGTGGTCGCCGTCGCGCTCGGCGCGGGTGCGCAGCGAGGCGAGGTCGGATCCGGCGTCGGGCTCGCTGAACAGCTGGCACCACTCCTCGGAGCCGTCGAGGATGCGGGGCAGCCAGCGCCGCTGCTGGTCCCCGGTGCCGCCGGCGAGGATCGTCGGCCCCGCCCACCCGAGGCCGATGGGGTTGTCGGGCCGGGTGACGCCGGCGCGGTCGAGCTCGTCGTCGATCACCAGCTGCTCGGTGGGGTCGGCGCCGAGGCCCCACGGCGGCGGCCAGTGCGGGGCGACGTAGCCGGCCTCGGCCAGCTCGCGTGCGGAGGGTTCGGGGTGCTCGTCGAGCCAGACGCGCACTGCCTGTCGGCGCGGGTCGTCGTCGGGGGGCGGGTCGAAGTCCACGCCGGCGCGTCCCTCGGCCTCAGAAGCTGCCGGTGTCGGTGGGCAGCCCGAGGGTGACCCGCCCGAGCGCCTCGAGGGTGCGGGGGGCCACCATGGCGTGCTGCGTGGCGACGTGGGCGTCGCGGAACACCCGCTCGAGCGGGCTCGTGCGGTAGACGGCGCTGCCGCCGGCGGCGGTGTAGGCGAGGTCGACCGCCGTGGTGGCCTGCGCCGTCGCGTTGGTGGCGGCCAGGCGGAGGCCGCGTCGCACCTCGTCGCAGAGCGCGCCCTCGGTCGCCGCCGCCCAGGCCTCGGCCACCTGTTCGTGGAGGAAGGCCCGGGCCGACCGGATGGCGGCCTCGGCGGTCGCCACGTCGGCCTGCACGACCGGCCGCTCGGCGAGCGTGCGCGAGCTCTGCGCCGGGCGCTTGGCCCCGGCGAGGTCGACGAGCTCGTCGAGGGCACGCCGAGCGAGGCCGAGCGACACCGAGCACACGCCGAGGGCCAGCGCGGCCATGAACGGGAAGCGGTAGAGGGGGCCGTCGACCACGGGCGGGGTGGCCTGGGGCTGGGCCCAGCGGCCTTCGGGGACGACGACCTCGGTGACGGCGTAGTCGGTGCTGCCCGAGCCGCGCATGCCCATCGAGTCCCAGGTGTCGAGCAGCTCGACCTCGTCGCGTCGGAAGAACACGAACGGCGCCGCCAGTCCGTCGTCGCGACGCTTCGGTGCACCGTCGGTGTCGACGATGCGACAGCCCCCACCGATCCAGGTGCAGTGGTCGGTGCCCGAGCCCCAGGGCCAGCGACCGCTCGCCCGGAGCCCGCCGCCGTCGAGGGCCACCGCCTGGCCGACCGGCAGGGCGTAGCCGCCGGTGCACGAGCCCGGATCGCCGTAGATCTCAAGGGCGAAGTCGGCCGGAAGGTGGGCCGACAGCAGCGCGGTGGTGGCGCCGATCATGGCGCACCAGCCGAACGAGCCGTCCCAGTACGACGCTTCCTCGATGGCGTCGAGCAGCGTCTGCACGGGCCGCTCGTCCCCGCCGTAGGCGGCGGGCACCCAGGCCTGGAAGACGCGGGTACCGATCAGGTCGCCGGCGAGGTCGGCGGGCAGGTGCCGCAGCCGGTCCGCCTCCTCCCATCGCTCGTCGGCCCGCACCCCGACGGCACGGACGGCCCCGGCGAGGTCGTCGCTCGGCGGCGCGGGATGGATGGTGGACGGCGTGGCGATGGTCGGATCCTACGACGGCGGGCGATCGAGGTCGTGGGCGGTGGGCATTCGCCGGGCGGCGCGAGCGAGGGATCTCCGACCGAGGCCTCGCCTATGAGCGGGTGTCAGGGCGGCCCTTCTCGCGTGGCCCAGATCGACGAGCACGGTGTCCGCCACCCGTGCGAGCGTGTTGACGGCGTCGAGTCGGCGGGCCTGGTCGACCTCCCGGTACAGGAGCACATCGGCGAGCTTCAGCCGACGTCGGGTGCCGACCTTGCGGGAGGGGATCTCGCCACGGTCGACGAGCCCGACGAGGTAGGGGCGAGAGACGTTGAGCAGGTCGGCGGCCTGCTGGGTGGTGATCTCCTCGTCATCGGCGATCACCCGCACGTGCTCGCCGCGACGAGCGTGATCGAGCACCTCGGCCAGCACGCGCACGACCGATTCGGGCACCTCGACCGGCTCGCCCGTGCGTCCCCGTGGCATCACCACGACCCGACCCTTGGCGAGCACGCTCGCGGCAGCGTCTGCCTGTTCCACCTCGGACTGGATGCCCATGATCCCCACCTCTGAACGAAGCGAACGAAACCAACGAAATGAGCGTTGCGCCGGAGACGGCGTTCAGCATCCCCCAACCGGCGCGCTTCATGACCTCCTGGAACGTCCAGTCCCAGCCGGTCGTGGCCCGTCCCAGCCGATCCGTTAGAAGACCCGTTAGAAGTCGACCCGATCCGGGACGCGACAGAGGCGGCTGCCGAAGCCGGAAACCGCCTCCTACCAGGGATCCTGGTCAGCGCGCTCGGAGGGACTCGAACCCCCAACCTTCTGATCCGTAGTCAGATGCTCTATCCAATTGAGCTACGAGCGCAGGAGTCCTCGAGTCTAGGCGACCGCCCGGCGGGGTCCCAATGAGCACGGCACCGGCCCCGGACGCGACGGTGCCGCCGGAAGACCGGCGGCACCGAGGTCGGTCGGAGTCCACTCCTGGGTCAGATTCGTCGGCCGCACACCGGCCAGGGCCCGCGGCCCTGCTCGGCGAACAGCGCCCGGGTGAAGGCGTCCTGCCAGGTGGGCGCGACCTGGTTCGGTCGCACGCCGGCGTGGCGGCCGCCGTAGTACCGGTTGGCCACGTAGTTCCAGGTGGTCTGGCTGAACTGGTACGCACCCATGTAGAGGCCGTTGGCGCTGACCGCGCCGTAGTTGTCGGTCGACTCGCACATGCGGAGCCGGTAGAGCTGGTCGGCGCCGAGGGCCGAGGCGAACTTGCTGAGCTCGGCCTGCTCCTGCTTCCAGAGGGTGATGACGAACGCCTCGAAGGCGATCTGCTCCTCGGTCTTGGTGCTGTAGTCGACACCGTTGGCGGTCCACCACTGCTTCAGCTCGTCGGGGGTGCACGCCGCGGCCCCGACGAGGATCAGGAGGGCGAGCGCGATGCGACTGACATGGGTCTTCATGGGGGTCGGCGTCTCCTTCGCTTCCGTGCCCGGACCCTCGGCGGCGCTGCGCCTCGGTCCCGGGAACGGCGGTGCCGGTCGGAGGGGGAGGGTGGCGGACGCGTCGGGCCTGGTGGGGGAGCCGGTGGGCGGGTGACCGGTCGGTCACGGTGCGGCCACCGGCGTCGGGCACGGGCCGATGTGGTTCGTCGTTGGTGACACTCTGGCGAAGATCGCAACACGAACGCAATCTGACCCCGAGTGACATGGGTCACGGACGCCCGGCCGGGTCGGGACGCGCATCGGGCCCCGCGCCGGCGGGGCCCGACTGGCGGAGAGGGTGGGATTTGAACCCACGGAGAGCTTGCGCCCTCACCTCCTTAGCAGGGAGGCCCGATCGACCTGACTCCGGCACCTCTCCACGCCGCACGGCGCGCCGTACGGAGCGCCCACCCTAGCAACCGCGGTCTGACCGCCTCCCGGTCGCGCTGCCCCCGGAGTGTTCCCCGCGGCCGAGCTCGAGCGGAGGGAGTGGGATTCGAACCCACGGAGACTCGCGCCTCAACGGTTTTCAAGACCGTCGCATTCGTCCGCTCTGCCATCCCTCCAGCGGAGGAGACGCTATCGGTGGCGTCACCTCACGGGCGGATGCGTGATCGCAGTTGGTCGACCCAGTCGACCGCCGCCGACCAGCGGGCATCGGCCGCGGCTCGCGCCGCCGGGCCGTGGGCGCCCGCGGCGGGGTACGACCCCAGGAACTTCACGTCCGCCTGCTTCATCTTCAGGTTGCGCAGCGCGTCCGCGACGACCTCGTCCTCGAGGTGGCCCTCCAGGTCGATGAGGAAGCAGTAGTCACCGAGGCCGCGCTTGGTGGGCCGCGACTCCAGCTTCGACAGGTTGATCGCCCGGGCGGCGAACTCCTGCAGGATCGAGAGCAGCGACCCGGGCTCGTCGGCCCGCTGGAACACGACGAGCGAGGTCTTGTCGTGGCCGGTCTCGGGCGGCACGCCGTCGCGGGCCACCACGACGAAGCGCGTGGCGTTCTCCGGGTGGTCCTCGATGCCCGCGGCCAGCACCTCGAGCCCGTAGACCTCGGCCGCCCGGGCGGTGCCGATGGCGGCCCGGGAGCGCTCGCCCGACTCGGCGAGCAGGCGAGCCGCCTCCGCCGTCGAGTTGGTGGCCTGGACGCGGACCCCCGGCACCGACTCGGCGAGGAAGCGGGCGCACTGCGCCGATGCGTGCGGGAACGACTGGACGGTGTCGATCTCGTCGAGGCCGACGCCCGGAAGCGCCAGCAGGCAGAGCTCGACCGGGATCACGACCTCGCGCTGGATGAGCAGGTCGGAGTCGAACGCGAGCACGTCGAGGGTGATGTTGACCGAGCCCTCGATGGCGTTCTCGATGGCGACGAAGCCGTAGTCGACCTCGCCGCTGGTGGTGGCGGCCAGCACCTCGGGGATCGACGGGATCGGCACCAGCTTCGCCTCGGCCAGGTCGGGCTGGGTGAGCAGCGCCTGCTCGGTGAACGTGCCCTCCGGCCCGAGATAGCCGACCCGGCGCGACGCCATGTCGGGGGCGAGCGGCGCGGGATGGGATGCGGCAGCCTCGGTCACGACGGGTCAGGATAGTGACGTGGACGAACCGGCCCTCCGAGCTTTGCTCGACGCCGTCCGCGACGGCGTCATCGCCCCCGACGACGCCGTCGCCGCACTGCGGCGCCTGCCGTTCGCCGATCTCGGTTTCGCCCGCGTCGACCACCACCGCGCCCTGCGCCAGGGAAGGGCCGAGGCGGTGTACGGGCCGGGCAAGACACCCGACCAGGCAGCCGCCATCGTCGCCGAGCTCCTCGCCCAACCGGGCAGCTCGCCGGTGTTGCTGACCCGGGCCTCGCCGCCGCAGTGCGAGCTCGCCATGGCCGCCAACCCGGGCGGGGTCGTCGCGCCCACCCTCGGCGGCCGCCACGAGGGCCTGGCCACGGTCGTCTGGCGGGCGGCGACCGCACGCGCCGAGCAGGTGCTGGTGGTCACCGCCGGCACCGCCGACCTCCCCGTCGCCGACGAGTGCGCCGCCACCCTGGCCGCGTACGGCCTCGACCCCCTCCGCATCACCGACGTCGGCGTGGCCGGGTTGCACCGGGTGCTCGACGCCGCCGACGAGCTGACCTCCGCCGACGCCGTCGTCGTGGTCGCCGGCATGGAGGGGGCCCTCGCCAGCGTGGTCGGCGGGCTCACCGCTGCGCCCGTGGTCGCGGTGCCCACGAGCGTCGGCTACGGGTCGGGCCTCGAGGGCGTCACCGCGCTGCTGGGCATGACCGCGTCGTGCGCGTCGGGCATCACGGTGGTCGGCATCGACAACGGCTTCGGCGCCGCCACCGCCATCGTGCGCATGCTCCCACTCACCGGCGCCGCCCCCGCCACCGCGTCGGCGGGGGACCAGCCGGTGGACCATCGAGCAGCCGAGGTCGGCGGCGACCGCATCGGGGCCCCGGGTGCCTGACGGCGACGCCGCCCCCACGACGACCGCGTGGTTCCACTGCTTCTCCGGCATCGCCGGTGACATGGCTCTCGGTGCGCTCATCGACGCCGGCGCCGACGTCGAACAGATCCGCCAGCTCTGTCGCCGGCTCCCGGTGGGCGGCTGGGGGCTGGAGGTCGAGGGGGTGACCCGCTGCGGCATCGCCGGCACCAAGGTGCACGTGCTACGGCCCCCCGCCGACAAGGTGGTGCGCACCGCCGCCCACGTCACCGCCCTCGTCGAGGAGGCCCGCCTGCCCGATCGGGTCCGCGAGCGGGCCCTCGCCACCTTCCGTCTGCTGGCCGAGGTCGAGGGGCGTTTGCACCGCCGTCCCCCCGAGCAGGTGCACTTCCACGAGGTGGGCGGCGTCGACGCCATCGTCGACGTGGTCGGTACCTGCGCGGCCCTCGAGCTGCTCGGGGTCGACCGGATCGTGGCCAGCCCGGTCGCCAACGGCCTCGGCATGGTCCGCACCGCTCACGGGCTGATGCCCAACCCCGCCCCCGCCGTCGTCGAGCTGCTCAGGCACGCCCCCACCCACGGACTCGACATCCCGGTCGAGCTCACCACGCCCACCGGCGCCGCGCTGCTGGCCGCCAACGTGTCCGGGTGGGGCCCCCTGCCGGCGATGACCGTCGCCCGGGTCGGGTTCGGGGCCGGCACCGCCGAGCTCGACGGCCGACCCAACCTCACGCAGGTCGTGATCGGCGACGCCGTGGTCGCCCACACCTCCGGCCAGCCCGTGGTGCTGCTCGAGGCCAACGTCGACGACGCGACCGGTGAGCAGCTCGCCCGGGCCATCGCCACCCTGCTCGACGCCGGTGCCCACGATGCATGGGTCACCGCCATCGTGATGAAGAAGGGACGACCGGCCCACACGGTGAGCGCCCTCGTCGATCCGTCACTGGCCGATCAGGTCTCGCGCACGCTCGTGGCCGAGACCGGCTCACTCGGCGTGCGCGGCCAGGTCCTCGAGCGCTGGCCGCAGGCCCGGGCCGACCACGAGGTCGACGTCGACGGCCTGCCCGTGCGGATCAAGGTCGGTGCCGGCCGGGTGAAGGTCGAGCACGACGACGCCGCCCGGGTGGCGTCGAGGACCGGCCGCCCCTACCGCGAGGTCATCTCGCTGGCCGAGGAGCGCTTCCGCCACCAACACACCCATCCGTCGGCGGCGACCGACGACGACGATGACGACGACACCGACACCGAACCGGAAGGGGCCTGAGGCCCCGTTGGCGCGACCGACGCCTCAGCCGTCCGAGAGGGCGGACCAGAGGGCCCGGTAGCTCGGGTAGGTGAGCTCCTCGGTCACCCAACCGGCCCGCACCAGCTCGTCGTGCAGTTGGGGCAGCCGCTGGAAGGGGACGCCCATGTCGACGTGGTGGGCGAGGTGCCAGCCGGTGTTGAACGGCACCATCCAGAACCGTGCCGTCCACGACTGATCGATCACGTGGGTCGTCATGCGCCGGTCCTTCGACCGGGTCATGCCGCCGTGCTCGGCGATGGCTCGCAGCCGGTTGATGACCCGCCACACGGTCATCCACGGGGCGAGCCAGAGGAGCGGCCACAGCCACCAGCGCCCGAGGACCAACCAGAAGCCGGCGAACAGCACGAGCTGGGTGGCGATGATGCGAAGGGCGACTGGCCGGGCGCCGTCGCTGCGCAGCGCGAGCAGCAGTCCCCTGAGGTTCTTCCACCCCGAGATGCCGAGCGCGTCCCGCCGGAGCTTGCGCCGCATCGACGCCTTGCTGATCGGGTAGCCGAGGTAGAGGTTGAGGTCGGGCTCGTTCGGGCCCATCTCGTCCTTGTGGTGGGCGAAGTGGCTGCGGCGGTAGCCGTCGAACGGCACGAACGCGGGGTACGACAGGAGCCACTTGCCGACGAGGTCGTTGGCCCACCGCCTGGAGAACAGCAGCCGATGGGCGGCCTCGTGGCTCAGGATGGCGAAGAGGGCGAAGGCCCGGCCCATCAGCACGAAGGTGAGCGCCCAGAGGGGGAGGGCCGCCCACAGCGGCAGTCGTACCGTGATCCAGCAGGTGACGGCGAGCATCCCGACCGACTGGAGCCACACGCCGACCACGTTGGCGACGTTGCGGACGTTCGGGATGCGTCGCAGCTCGGCCCGCAGCTCGGGGACGGGCATGCCCGAGACGGTGAGCCGGTCGGTCGGCAGCACCGATGGCAGGACGGCCTCGACGGGCACCATGTCCTCGGCGCGGTGAGGCGGCCCGGCGGGGCGACGGGCGGCGGTCGCGGTCACCTGCTCATGTTACACGGTGGGCATCACGTGTACCAGCTTCGTAAGGCCAGCGGTCGGTGGACGGCGACATGGCGTCACCCGGCGGAGCCTCTCTGCCCGTGGCGGCGCCGATCAGACCGGGATGACGAGGACCCGTTGATCGCCGGGCTGGTGGGTGGTCACGTGGCCCCTGCCGGAGAGGTCGTCGGCCAGCACGGTCGAGCCGGCGGGCAGGGTGCGGCGGACACCGTCGCTGGTCTCGATGACCACCCAACCGGTGAGGAAGGTGACGAACTGCCGCCGGGGCGCGGTGTGCCAGTCGGGTCGCTGCTCACCCGCCCGCACGGTGACGAACTGCAGGTCCGCCACCGGACCGGCGTCGGCGATGACCAGCGCGGCCACCCCCGGCTCGGGCGGGCTCACGGTCACGTCCAGCTCGACCTCGGTCTGGTGGGTCTCACCGTCGTCGTCGGTCCAGATCCGCAGGTAGTGCACGGTTCGACACACTGGCACGTCGCACCGCCACGCGTCCTAGCCTGCGGCGGTGCCGTCCCGTCGAGCCGCAACCGCTGACACCGCACCGGCGGTCGCCCGACCGCTCACCGCCCGGTCGGTGATCGCCAGCACCCTGCTCGGCATCCATCCACCTCGGCTGCCGAGCCAGATCCTCGTGCGGTCGGGAGAGCTGTTCGGCATCAGCGAGGGCACCACCCGCACGGCCATCAGCCGGATGCTGGCGGCTGGCGAGCTCGAGGCCCATGACGGCGCGTACACGCTGGCGGGCCCGCTCCTCGCCCGTCAAGCCCGCCAGGACGCCAGTCGGGCCGCTCGCCGGCGCCGGTGGCGCGGCGACTGGGAGCTCGCCGTCGTCCACGCCGACCGTCGCCCCGTGGCCGCCCGGGCCGCGCTGCGGACCGCCGCCGGTCGGCTCCGCCTGGCCGAGGTGCGCGACGGCGTGTGGACCCGGCCCGCCAACCTCGACCCCGACCGGGAGCCCGACGACCGCGAGGTCCTCGCTCGTCAGTGCGAGCGCTTCGCCGCCCGCCCGGAGGGCGACGCCGCCGCGCTCGCCGCCTCGCTCTGGGACCTCGACGGGTGGGCGGCCGGGACGGCTGACCTGCGACGGGAGATGGCCGCCGGCATCCGTTTGCTCGAGGCGGGCGACCCGTCCCGGCTGGGTGAGGCCTTCGTGCTCTCGGCCGCGGTGCTGCGTCACCTGCTCGCCGACCCGCTCCTCCCCGACGAGCTGTTGCCGGTCGGGTGGCCGGGAGCGGCGCTGCGGGAGGCCTACGAGCGGTTCGACGCCGCTTTCAGCGAGGTGTGGAGGGCCTGGTTCCGAGAGCAGCGCGCGCCGGCCCGGGGGCGGGCCCGGAGCACTCTACGATGACGCCGATGCCCGACGAACGCCTCTACTTCCGCCAGCTCCTGGCCGGACGTGACCTCGCCCGCGACGACCCGTTGGCCCGACAGATGGTCAACTTCGTCTACCTCATCGGCGACCGCGAGAGCGGTGAGGCGGTCGTGGTCGACCCTGCCTACGACGTGCCCGGCATCCTCGACGTGCTCGCCGCCGACGACATGCGCCTGGTCGGCGCCCTGGCCACGCACTACCACCCCGACCACGTCGGCGGCGACATGATGGGCTACCGCATCTCGGGGGTGCGTGAGCTGCTCGGGCTGGCGCCCGTGCCGGTCCACGTGCAGGCCGACGAGGCGCCGTGGGTGCTGCGGGTGACCGAGCTCGCGGCCGGCGATCTCGTCGAGCACACGAGCGGCGACGCCGTGCTGGTGGGCGACATCCCCATCGAGCTGATCCACACCCCCGGCCACACCCCGGGCAGCCAGTGCTTCTTCGTCGACAACCGTCTGGTGTCGGGTGACACCCTCTTCCTCGAGGGGTGCGGACGGACCGATCTGCCGGGAGGCGATCCGCGGGCGCTCTACGAGAGCCTCACCCAGCGATTGGCCAGAGTGCCCGACGACGCCGTGCTGTTCCCCGGTCACCAGTACTCGATGGAGGCCTCGGCACCGATGGGTGACACCCGGCGACTCAACTACGTCTTCGCGCCTCGCGACGCGGCGTCGTGGCTGAGGATGTTCGGCGGCGCCTGATCGTCGTCGTCGCTCCCTCGCCGCCACCCGGTCGGCGGGTCAGCGGGCGACCTGCCAGAGATGACCGCAGAAGGTGCAGCTGTAGTGGTCGACGCCGCCGACCACGTCCTGCATGTCTCGCTGGCCGGGACCACCGCACTGGGGGCAGGTGGTGCGGGTGCTCACCGCGAGGGCAGCCGTGAACGACGGGTTCGAGGGCGGCGGCGTCGATTCCGGCCGCTCGGGGGGCAGTGGCCGCAGGTCGATGACGGGGGCGGGCGTTCGCAGATCGACGACGGAGTCGAGGTCGACGCCGAAGTCGCCCTTGGCCACCACGTCGTCGGTCGTCATCGTGGCCGGCTCGGCCGGCGGGGTCGGAGGCAGACCGGCGGCCCGGCGGCGCTCTTCCCGGGCGGCGTCGAGGCGCTCTCGCAGGGTCACGTCCGGAGCTTACCGCTCATGGGCCGAATGACCTACGCGTTCGGGTGAGGCGCCGAGGGCGCAACTCAACCGGTGGTGGTGCCGCCGTCGATCGACAGGATCGCCCCGTTCACGTAGTAGGCCTCGTCCGACCCCAGGTAGGCGACCATGGCCGCCACCGACTCGGGCTCTTGCATGTCGCGGGTGAGGTACGAGCGGGAGATGAGCGACATGCTCGCCCCCTCGGGAGGGGTGAACCCGCCGATGATGTTGGTGTTGACCCCACCCGGGCACACGGCGTTGACCCGCACGCCGGTGCGGCCGTACTCGACGGCCATGGCCTTCGTGATGCCGACCAGCGCGTGCTTCGATGCGCAGTAGGCGGTGCAGTAGGCTTGGCCGATCACACCGGCGGTCGAGGCCAGGTTGACGATGTTGCCCTTGCGCTCGAGCAGGTGTGGGAGGGCCGCCTGGCTGAGCACGAACGGCCCGGCCGCGTTCACCGCGAAGAAGGCCTGGAGCCGCTCGGGGGTCTCGTCGAGGGTGTGGGCCGACCCGCCGATGCCGGCGATGTTGCAGAGCACGTCGAGGGCACCGAAGCTCGACACGACCTCATCGACCAGCGCACGGCACGCCTCGTGGTCGGTGACGTCGAGCGGCCCACCGCGAGCGGTGCCGCCCTGGTCGGCGATGAAGGAGACGGCCTCCTCGGCGCCGGCACCGTTGATGTCGGCGGCCCACACCGAGGCGCCCTCCGCGGCGAGGCGCAGCGCGGTGGCCCGACCGATGCCGGAGGCGGCGCCGGTGACGATGGCGACCTTGCCGGCGTAGCGCCGCGGTCGCTCGGTCTGGTCGAAGGGGTTGGCGAGGAGTTCCACGAGAACATGTTCTAGTCGCCCGACCGGTCCCTCCCGGTTCTGGTCTGGTTTCGCGTCGCCGCGACGACGCGTTCTCCCACCGGAACGGGCGGGTGGGGGGCGTCGGGCTCATCTCCGGGGTCGAGCGACGTCGGTGGGGTCCTAGGCTCCGAGCCATGGCTCTCGACTCCGTCCCGGGCACCTCGACGCCTCCCGACGCCGACGTCCGCGCCGAGCTGCTCGCCGTGGTGCGCCGGTTCACCGCCGAGCGCATCATCCCCGAGGCCGCCCGGTACGACCGCGACGACGAGTACCCGGCCGAGCTGGTCGAGCAGATGAAGGGGCTCGGCCTGTTCGGGCTCACCGTCCCGACCGAGTACGGCGGGCTCGGCCTCGACGTGCCCACCTACGCGGCCGTGGTCGAGGAGCTGGCCTACGGCTGGATGAGCGTCACCGGGTTCCTGAACACCCACGTCATGGGCTGCTTGCTCATCTCGACCTTCGGCACCGACGAGCAGAAGACCCGGCTGCTGCCGCTCATGGCCTCCGGCGAGGTGCGCGGGGCGTACTCGCTGTCGGAGCCCGACGCCGGCAGCGACGTCGCCGCCATCCGCACCAAGGCCGTTCCTGACGGGGACGAGTACGTCGTGGACGGCACCAAGATGTGGCTCACCAACGGTCGCGAGGCCCGCCTCGTCGTCACGCTGGTGAAGACGGCCGAGACCGACCCGCCCCGGCGTGGGATGAGCGTGCTGCTCGTCGAGAAGGAGCCGGGACCGTCGTTCGAGGGGATCACCGTCGGGCCGAACATCCACAAGCTCGGCTACCGCGGGGTCGAGACGGTCGAGCTCACCTTCGCCGGGCACCGGGTCCCGGCCGACGCCCTGCTCGGCGGCGAGGAGGGCCACGGGTTCGCCCAGATGATGGCGGCGGTCGAACTGGGGCGGATCAACATCGCCGCCCGCGCCACCGGCGTCGCCCGCCGGGCGTTCGAGGAGTCGATTCGCTACGCCCAGGAGCGCGAGACCTTCGGCCGCCCGATCGCCCAGCACCAGGCCATCCAGTTCTCTCTGGCCGAGATGGGCACCAAGCTGCATGCCGCCCGGCTCGTCTATGAGGACGCCGCCCGACGGAAGGAAGCCGGCGAACGGGTGGATCTGGCGGCAGGGATGGCGAAGTACTTCTGCAGCGAGGCCTGTTGGGAGATCTGCCAGGCCGCCCTGCGACTGCACGGCGGCAACGGCTACGCGAACGAGTACCCGATCGAGCGTCTCTACCGCGACGCCCCGCTGATGATCGTCGGCGAGGGCACCAACGAGATCCAGAAGATGGTCATCGGCCGCCGCCTCCTCGAGGACCACGCGATCTAACCACCGGACGGGCCCGCCGACGAATGGGGCGAGCGGCCCAGGCGGAGAGTTCGGTCGTCGGCTAAAGTCTCGTCGGCTCGACGGGCGGAGACCGAGGGGCCACGCACGGGTCGACGGCGAGCCCGATGGGGCTCGCCGTCACTGTCCCGGCGCGGGCAGACTCATGAGGTGCGAGTCGCCGCCGTCCAGATGTGGTGTGGGCCGGATCCGGCCGACGACCTCGCCCGGGCCGACACCCTGATCCGCCACGCCGCGGAGCGCCACGCCCGCCTCGTCGTCCTGCCCGAGCTGTTCGCCCACCTCGGCACCGGTGCGGCCATGCGGGCCGCGGCCGAGCCGATCGACGGGCCCACCGTCACCTGGGCGACGACCCTCGCCGCCGAGCTCGAGGTCCACCTCGTCGCCTACCTGCTCGAGGCGCACGAGGACTCGATCTACAACACCGCGATCGTCGCCGACCCGTCGGGCTCGGTGTCGGCCCGCTACCGCAAGGTCCACCTGTTCGACGTGGACGTGCCCGGGGCCGGCCTCCACGAGAGCGACGTCCTCAGCCCCGGCGACCACCTGGTCACCGTCGAGGTCGACGGCGTCCGAGTCGGGCTCTCGACCTGCTACGACCTGCGCTTCCCCGAGGTGTACCGGATCCTCACCCTCCGGGGTGCCCGGGTGCTGCTGGTGCCGGCTGCGTTCACCGCCGCCACCGGGCCGCACCACTGGGAGCCGCTGCTGCGGGCCCGGGCCATCGAGAGCCAGGCGTTCGTCGTGGCCCCCGGCCAGTGCGGCACGAGTCCCGACGGCACGCCCCGTCACGGCCACTCGCTGATCCTCGACCCCTGGGGGCGGGTGGTCGCCGAGGCCGGCACCGACGAGGCGGTGCTGATCGCCGACCTCGACGACGACGAGGTGACCCGGGTCCGCCGGTCGATACCGAGCCTGGCCAACCGCCGGCCCGAGGCCTACCGCTGGCCCGACGCGCCGTCGGGCTCGTAGGCCCGGTCGTCGGGGGCGTCGCCGCCGTCACCGGCGAGTCCCGGCCACGCGCCCGAGCGGGCGACGAGGTGGCGGACCTCCTCGGGGAGCCAGTCGTGGCGGCCGTCGCGCACCGCGGTGGCCGAGACCTCGTGGTGACCGGGGTGGACGTCGAGCACCACCACCGCGAGGCCGTGGTCGCCCGACGCCGGAAGGGGCGCGGGCGGCCGCGGGGCGAGCGCGAGCGTCGGGAGCCTGGCCAGTGCCGTGTCGCGCGCCGCCTCGTCGCCGTACCAGTCCGGGTCGACGAGTTGGGCGTACTTGTCGGCGCCCAGCACGACGACGTCGTAGCCGTCGGCGATGTCGGCCAGCAGACGCGCCGGGGTGACCACCACGCCGAGCCAGGGCCGGCGTCGTGCCACCGCCTCCAACACCTCGACCCGGTGGCCGAGCCCGGCCAGGCCGTCGGTGGCCTTCCCCAGCGGGTCCTCGGACAGCGCCAGGTCGACGCGTTCGAGCCCGCAGGCCTCGACGGCGGCGGCCGCCACCTCGAGGTGCGCGACCGTCACCGGGTTGAACGACCCCGGGTACACGCCGACGGCCACGGGGCCGGGTGCCTCAGATGCCGAGGGCCAGCCGCAGGAAGCGGTCTCGGACCCACGGGGGCGTGAGGCGGTGGGACAGGTGGATGGCCTGGGCGTCGAGGCCGACGAGGTAGCGGCCGTTCGGGTTCGGGGCCTCGATCACGTCGGCGATCACCCTGGCGCAGTGCTCGGGCTCGCCCATCAGCGGCTCGAACAGGCGTTGGACGCGCAGCATCCGGTCGTAGGCGGGGGCGAGGCGCGACCCCTCCTCCTCGAACCGGTCGACGTCTCGGCGCACGTCCTCCCAGATCCCGGTCTTGAACCCACCCGGTTCGACGAGCACGACCTTCACCCCGTCGCCGGCGACCTCCATGCGCAGCGAGTCGGAGAGGGCCTCGAGCGCGTGCTTCGCGCCCGTGTACCAGCCCGAGAGCGGCGCGCTCACCAGTCCGGCGATGGACGACACGTTCACGATGCGGCCGTCTCCGCGCTCGCGCATGGACGGGAGAACCAGGCGGGCGAGGCGCATGGGGGCGACGACCATGGTCTCGAGGAGCTGGCGGGCCTCGCCGTCGCCGATGTCCTCGACGGCGCCGGTGACGGCGTAGCCGGCGTTGTTCACGAGGGCGTAGAGGTCGAGCCCGTCGACGACCTCCTGGCACCGACCGGCGTCGTTCACGTCCACGAGCACCGTCTCGACCTCGACGCCCGCCTCCTCGGCCCGCTGGTGGATCACCGCCGCCTTGGCGTCGGAGCGCGCCGTGCCGAGCGTGCGGAACCCCCGACGGGCCAGCTCGACGACGGCGGCCAGCCCGATGCCGGAGTTGGCTCCGGTCACGAGGACGGTGCGGTCCGCCGAGTCGTCGGTGGTGGTCATGGCGCCACCGTAGCTACCCGTCGAAGCCGGAGCCCTCGGCCGGGGTGATCACCGAGAACACCGCGCCGTCGGGGTCGTTCAGGACGCTGATGCGCCCGACCGGGACGTCGAAGGGCGGGACGCTGATGGTGCCACCGAGGTGCTCGGCCCGGGCGGCGGCCTCGTCGGTGCCGTCCACCGCGAAGTACACCATCCAGTGGGCCGGCAGGTCGGCGGGCCACATGTCCCCGGTCATCGGCATGACCCCGGCCACGCCCCGGTCGCCCACCGAGATGATCCGGTACTCGTCGGCCGGATCGTCCGAGTTGGGGGCCATCGACCAGCCGAGGACGTCGGCGAAGAACGCCTGGGCGGCCTCGGGGTCGCGGGTGGTCAGCTCGTTCCAGCACAGGGCGCCGGTCTCGTTCACCACCTGTGCACCGCGGTGAGCGGCGGGCTCCCAGAAGCCGAGACCGGCACCGGAGGGGTCGGCGGCCTGCCACCCGAGGAGGCCTTCGTAGAACGCCGTCGCCCGCCCCCGGTCGAGGGCCATCAGGTCGACCCAGCACGGCACACCCTGGTCGTAGCCCGTCCGCTCGCTCACGCGCCCGTCCCCCCTCGTGACCCTCTCCGACACGTGTAGGCCAGACCGGCGAGGACGTCAAGGAACGCGTGTGGGCAGGCCGGTGCCAGAATCTCGGCATGGCTCCGACCGCCTTCCTGCACCCGTTCGCCAAGCCCGCCGCCGAGGACTTCATCACCATCGTGCGGGGGGAGGGAGCGGCCGTCTTCGACGACACCGGGAAGCGCTACGTCGACGGCCTGGCCAGCCTCTGGTACTGCAACGTCGGCCACGGCCGTCGGGAGATCGCCGACGCCGTCGGGCACCAGCTCGCCGTGCTCGACGACTACAACACCTTCGACATCTACACGAACGAGCCGGCCGAGGAGGTCTCGGCCACCATCGCTGCGCTGTCGCCGGTGCCCGAGGCCCGCGTCTTCCTCACCTGCTCGGGCTCGGAGGCGGTCGACACCGCGCTCAAGCTGGCCCGCATGACCCATCACCTCAACGGCGAGACCGACCGCCAGATCGTCGTCGGCCGGCACAACGCCTACCACGGGGTCACCTACGGCGGCGTGTCCGTGCAGGGTCTGCCGCTCAACAAGGAGGGCTGGGGGCAGCTGCTCCCCGACATCCACCACGTCGACCCCCACGAGATCGCGGAGGCCGAAGCCCTGTTCACCCAGTACGGCGACCGCATCGCGGCGTTCATCGCCGAGCCGGTGATCGGTGCCGGTGGCGTCTACCCGCCCACCGAGGGCTACCTCCTCGGGCTGCGGAAGCTGTGCGACGAGCACGGCGCCCTGCTCATCTTCGACGAGGTGATCACCGCCTTCGGCCGTCTCGGCGCCTGGTTCGCCAGCGAGCGCTACGGCATCACCCCCGACTTGATCACCTTCGCCAAGGCGGTCACGTCGGGGTATCAGCCCCTCGGCGGGGTCGTGGTGGGACCACGTGTCCGCGAGTCACTGGAGCGAGATCCCGATTTCGTCCTCCGCCACGGCTTCACCTACAGCGGGCACCCGGCCTCGTGCGTCGCCGGCATCGAGAACATCCGCATCCTGCGTGACGAGGCCCTCCTCGGGCGGGCCGAGCCCATCGGCGAGGTGCTCGGCGGCGGTCTGGGGGCGATGGTCGAGGAGGGCCTGCTCGCCGAGGCCCGCGGCGAGGGCGGCATCTGGGCGGCGGGCATGCGGTCCGACGTCAGCGCCCTCGACGTGCGCGACGGGCTGCTCGAGCGGGGCGTGATCGCCCGCCCCATCGGCACCACCAGCATCGCCTTCTGCCCGCCGCTCGTGATCGGCGACGACGACCTGGCCCGGTGCGTCTCGGCGCTCGACGAGAGCATCCGCGACGTCCTGGGCGCCTGACCGCCGGTGGTGGTCTAGCGGGTGCCCCAGCTGTAGGTCTGCTTCTCGAGCGAGAGGTAGGTGAAGGCCTCGGCCGAGCGGACGCCGGGAATGCCACGGATGACCTCGTTCACCAGCGAGAGCAGGGCGTCGGTGCCCGAACAGACCACCTCGACCAACAGGTCGTACCGGCCGGCGGTGATCACCACGTAGTCGATCTCGCTCACTCGTCCGAGCTCGACGGCGATGGCCCGCAGGTCGCCCTCGGCCTGGATCCCGATCATGGCCTGGAGGTCGAAGCCCAGCATGAGCGGGTTGGTGACGGCCACGACCTGCACCACGCCGCCCTCGATGAGCCGTTGCACCCGCTGGCGCACCGCCGCCTGCGACAGCCCGACGGCGGGCCCGAGCTTCGAGTAGGCGGCGCGCCCGTCGAGCTGGAGCTCTCGGATGATGGCCTTGTCGACGTCGTCGATGGCGACGCGCCGGTTGGGGTGGTCCTTGGCGACGAGGGCCATCGTGGTCCTAGGCCGTCACCGCACCCACCGGCGCGGGGCCGGTGGTGCCACCGAGCACGGTGTCGAGATCGACGGCGGGGCGACCCAGGGCCTCCGCCACCGCCGGGTTGACCACCTGGCCCGCCATCGTGTTCACGCCGAGGGCCAGGGCGGGGTCTGCCCGCAGGGCGTCGGCCACCCCGAGCCGGCCCAGCTCGGCGATGTAGGGCAGCGTGACGTTGGTGAGGGCGTAGGTCGACGTGTAGGGAACGGCACCGGGCATGTTGCCGACGCAGTAGTGGATGACGCCGTGGGTCTCGAACACCGGGTCGGCATGGGTGGTCTCGTGGGACGTGGCGACGCAGCCGCCCTGGTCGATGGCGATGTCGACGATCACCGAACCGGGCTTCATGGCCGCCACCAGCTCGTCGGCCACCAGCACCGGCGCCCGGCCGCCGGGCACCAGGACGGCGCCGATCAGCAGGTCGGCCTCGGCCACGGTGCGCTCGACGATCCCGCGGTTCGAGGTGAGCGTCGTGATGCGTCCCATCTGGATCTGGTCGACGTGGCGGAGGCGGTCGACGTTGCGGTCGAGCAGGTCGACCTCGGCGGCGAGGCCGGCGGCCATCCACGCCGCGTTCCAGCCGACGTTGCCGGCGCCGAGCACGACGACCCGGGCCGGTCGCACCCCCGGGGCACCGCCGAGCAGCACGCCTCGGCCGCCGTTGTGGCGTTCGAGGAAGTGGGCGCCGATCTGCGCCGACATCCGCCCGGCGACCTCGCTCATGGGTGCGAGCAGGGGCAGGGCGCCGTCGTCGAGCTGCACCGTCTCGTAGGCGATGCCGGTGCTGCCGGCGTCGAGCAGGGCCTCGCCGACACCCGGGTAGGCCGCCAGGTGGAGGTAGGTGAACAGGGTGAGGTCGGGCCGGAAGTGGGGGAACTCGCTCGGCTGGGGCTCCTTCACCTTGCAGACCAGGTCGGCGCGCGCCCACACCTCGCCGGCGTCGGCCACGATCTCGGCGCCGGCCCGACGGTAGTCGTCGTCGGGGAAGCTCGACTCGTCACCGGCGCCGGCCTCGACGAGGACGTCGACGCCGTGCTGCTCGAGCTCGCGGACGCCGTCGGGGGTCATGGCGACGCGGTGCTCGGCGGCCTTGATCTCGCGGGGCACGCCGACGATGCACGGGCTCATGGCTGGGGTATCCCTTCGTTCCGTGCCGTCCGGGGGTTCAGGTGCCGATCTTGGCCGTCCGGCGTCGTTGGGCGACGGTGCCGAGGGCGAGCAGCACCAGGCTCGCCACGAGGATGGTGGTGGCCAGCACGTTGATCTGCGGCGGTAGCTGGGTCTTGGTGGCGGCGTTGACGTACAGCGGATAGGTGATCGTCGAGCCGCTGTTGAAGAAGGTGATGATGAAGTCGTCGAGCGACAGGGCGAAGGCCAGCATGGCGGCGGCGACGATGCCGGGGAGGATCAGTGGCAGGGTGATCCTGATGAAGGTGCGCAGCGGCGGCGCGCCGAGGTCCATCGCCGCGTCCTCGAGCGTCCAGTCGAAGCCTCGCACCCGCGCCCGGACGGTGAGGGCGACGAAGCTGACCTGGAACATGATGTGGGCCAGGACGATGGTGACGAAGCCGGTGTTCCACCCGAGGTCGAGGAACAGGGTGAGCAGCGAGGCGCCCATGACGACCTCGGGCGCCGTCAGCGGCACGACGAGGAAGGTGTCGACCAGCTTGTTGCCGGTGAACCGAGTGCGGACGAGGGCGATGGCGACGAGCGTCCCGAGCACCACCGACACCGCGGTCGACACCGCGGCGACCTTGAGGCTGACCTCGAGGGCGTCGACGAGCTGCGGGTACTTGAACGGGTCGAGCCAGTTGTCGAAGGTGAAGCCCTTCCAGACCAGGTTGAACTTGCCCTCGGGGGCGTTGAACGAGAAGAGGATGATCACGAAGATCGGGATGAACAGGTAGATCAGCACCAGCGCGGCGATGACCTTGAGCGCGACGTCGCCCCATGCCCTGCGGGCCCTCACCGGTCGGGACGGCTTCTCGAGCTCCTCGTTCCCGAAGACCTCGGCGTCGACCAGTGCCTCCTGCATGGCCATCAGACGAGATCCTCCGTGCCCATGGCCCGGGTGTAGATCAGCACCCCGACGAGGATGATGGCCATCAGGACGAAGCTCAGGGCGGCCGCCGCCGGGTAGTCGTTCACCTCGAGGAACTGCTTCTGGATGACGTTGCCGATCATGGTGGTCTGCGTGCTGCCCAGGTACTCGGCGTTGATGAAGTCGCCGCTGGCGGGGATGAACACCAGCAGGCTCCCGGCGAACACGCCGGGCAGCGACAGGGGCAGCACCACCTTGCCGAACGCCCGCCGCCCGGTCGAGTAGAGGTCGCGCGACGCCTCGAGGAGCCGCATGTCGATCTTCTCGAGGCTCACGTAGATCGGCAGGATCATGAAGGGCAGGAAGTTGTAGGTGAGGCCGCCGATCACCCCCCAGCTCGTGCTGAGGAGTCGTCCCTCGCTCGGGAGCAGCCCGACGGTGTCGAGCACGGACACCACCACGCCGTCATCGGCGAGGATCGTCTTCCACGCCAGCGTGCGCACCAGGAACGTGACGAAGAACGGCAGGATCACCAGGCCGAGCAGCAGGTTCTTGTAGCGGCCGGCCTTGAAGGCGATGACGTAGGCGAGCGGGTACGCCATCAACAGGCACAGGAGGGTGGCGATCCCTGCGTAGGTGAACGAACGGACGATCTGCTCGCGGAAGTCGGTGAACGCCGTCGTGTAGTTGCTCCACTCCCAGGAGAACTCGAGCGTGGGCAGGAACACCGAGCCCGAGTTCGTCGACAGCGACGTGCGGAACAGCGAGAAGAGCGGGACGACGAAGAAGACGAAGAGGTAGGCCAGCGCCGGCAGCACCATCAGGTACGGCGCGATCTTGCTGCGCTCGCGACCGCTGGTCGCCACCCCTGCCATCAGCCGGCCCCGACCGGGTGGGGGAACCGGTCGATCACTCGCCCGTCACCTCGGCGTAGATCGTCGTGTACTCCTGGTCCTGCTCGTCGGTCAGGTTGGCCCACGACGTGACGCGCGAGAGCACGTCGGCAGGCGGGTTGATGAGCGGGTTCGACGCCACCTCGGGGTCGAGGGCCTCGAGCTCGGCGGTCATGTCCGACAGCACGGGCACGTACTGCACGAAGTTGACCAGCTCGGCGTAGTTCTTGCGGTCGTAGACGTAGTTGATCCACGCCTCGGCCGCCGCCTGGTTCTCGGTCGTGTAGGGGATGACCATGGTGTCGATGAAGTCCGTGCTGCCCGCGCTCGGCACGATGAAGTCGAGGTCGGGGTTGTCGGCCTGCAGCTGCACCACGTCACCCGAGTAGGCCTGGGCGATGACGAGGTTCCCCGCAGCCAGGTCGTCGAGGTAGTCGTTGCCGGTGAAGCGCCGGATCTGGCCCTTGTCGACCTCCTCCTGCACCTTGTCGGCGGCCTGCTGCACCGCCTCGGTGGAGGGGTTCGACGGGTCGTTGCCCTGCGAGATCATCACCATGCCGAGGCCGTCGCGGAAGTCGGAGAACATCGACACCTGACCGGCGTACTGCGGGTCGAACAGGTCGTCGAGGCTGGTGATCTCGCCCCCGGTGAGGGCCTTGTTGTACCCGAGGCCGAGGAGCCCGCTCATGTAGGGCGCGGTGTACTTGCGGCCGGGGTCGACCGGGGAGTCGAGCAGGTCTGGCCGCAGGTTGGCCTTGTTGGGCCAGTTCGCCTCGTTGATCTCGTTGAGCCACTCGAGGCCGATGAGGCGGCCGGCCATGAACTCGGTGGGCACGACGAGGTCGGACCCGATGTCCTGCTTGCGGCTGAGCGGGTCCTTGACCTTGGCGAACCACTCGGCGTTGTCGTTGAAGTCCTCCAGGTAGTCGACGCTGATGCCGGTGGCGGTCTCGAAGGCGGCGACGAAGCCCTCGGCCATGTAGGCCGGCCAGTTGGAGATGCGCAGCGAGCCCGAGGCACCTTCGGAGGCGTTCCCGGTGGACGACGTGTCGCTGTCGTCGTCGGAGTCGCCGCAGGCGGCGAGGAAGCCGGGGCCGAGGATCACGGCGGCGGCGGCCGCCGCCGACCCGCGGCCGATGAACCGTCGTCGGGTCGTGCGGATGGCGGCCAGGCGGGCAGCCAGGGCGGGGTCGAAGCGGTCGGGCGTGCGCATGGGGCTCGGGCTCCTGGGTGTGGGTCGGTGGTCGTGGCTCGGGTGGGTCGGTCAGGTCTCGTCGAGCAGCTCTTCGAGGTCCTGGGGGGTGGGGATGTCGGCGGGCGGGAGGACGCAGGCGGCGTCGGGAGCCCAGGTGGCCCAGACCGCGTCGCCGGGGCGCAGCAGCGGCAGGTCCTGGTCGGCACCGACGTGGGCCACGATGGGCGAGCCGTCGGCAGCGGCCAGCGACAGGCGCACCACCGGGCCCTGGAAGGTGAGGTCGGACACCGTGGCGGCCACCCGGGCCGGCCCGTCCGGCTCGTCCATGGCCACCCGCACCCGCTCAGGGCGGACCATCACGGTGGCCGCGCTGCCGGCCTCGATGCGGGTGCGCCCGGTGTGGGTCTTGAGCATCGTGCCGAGGCTGCGCACCGCGGCGTAGGTCTCGTCGGTCGACTCGACCCGGGCGGGCCACAGGTTGGCCTGGCCGATGAAGCCGGCCACGAACACGGTGGCCGGGTCGTCGTAGATCTCGGTGGGGGTGCCGATCTGCTCCACGTTGCCGGCGTTCATCACCGCGATCCGGTCGCTCATGGTGAGCGCCTCCTCCTGATCGTGGGTGACGTAGATGAACGTGATGCCGAGCTCGCGCTGGATGCGCTTGAGCTCGAACTGCATCACCTGCCGGAGCTTGAGGTCGAGGGCGCCGAGCGGCTCGTCGAGCAGCAGGGCACTCGGGTAGTTGACGAGGGCCCGGGCCAGGGCTACCCGCTGCTGCTGGCCGCCGGAGAGCTGGGACGGTCGGCGCTTGGCGTACTCGGCGAGCCGCACCACCTCGAGCAGCTCGTCGACGCGGCGCTCGGTCTCGTGCTTGTCGACCTTCTGGCTGCGGGGGCCGAAGGCGACGTTGTCCCACACCGACATGTGGGGGAAGAGGGCGTAGTGCTGGAAGACGGTGTTGACGTTGCGCTTGTAGGGGGGGACCCGGGACACGTCGGTGCCCTCGAGGCGGATGGCGCCCTCGGACGGGGTCTCGAACCCGGCGATCATGCGGAGGGTCGTGGTCTTCCCGCAGCCCGACGGGCCGAGCATCGAGAAGAACTCGCCCTGGGCGATGGCGAAGTGGGCGTCGTCGACGGCGACGAAGTCGCCGAAGCGCTTGGTGACGTGATCGATCTCGATCACGTTCGTACCGGGCGCGGCGGTGGCGCCGGCCGCCGAGACGTCGGCGGGGGCGTCGCCCACCTCGGGGGTGGAGAGCTCGCTCAGTATCGCCCCCTCTCACGAGTGCACGAACAGGATGCCAGACATCGTCGGCCATGGGCGGGACGCACATTGGCAAACTTACGTTCAGTTCGCAAGCGATCCGGTCGTGAGTTCACACGTCTGCAACCGAATCCCTTGCACAAGTGTCGTCGGACGCAGCACACTGCCGGGGAGCACCCCTGCCCCCGCAGCCCGAGGAGCACACGTTGGCCCTGGAGAACTTCGTCGGCGGCGCCTGGAAGGCGGCCGCCAGCGGCGCCACCGACCCCGTCCTGAACCCCGCCACGGGCCAGGTGATCGCCGAGGTCCCCTCGAGCGACGCCACCGACGTCGACGCCGCGGTGGCCGCCGCCGCCGAGGCGTTCACCGCCTGGGGTCGCACCACGCCACGCGAGCGCAGCGAGAAGCTGCTCGCCCTCGCCGACGCCGTCGAGGCCCACATCGACGAGCTGAAGCGGCTCGAGATCGACAACGTCGGCAAGCCGTTGTCGATCATCGACTTCGAGTTCGACCTCACCGTCGACAACCTCCGGTTCTTCGCCGGCGCCGCCCGGTGCATGGAGACCCAGGCCGCCGGCGAGTACATGGAGGACCACACCTCGATGCTGCGGCGTGACCCGCTCGGCGTGTGCGTCGGCATCGCCCCGTGGAACTACCCGCTCAACATGGCGACGTGGAAGCTCGGCCCCGCCCTCGCCGCGGGCAACACCTTCATCCTCAAGCCGTCCGAGCTCACCCCGCTCACCGCGCTGAAGCTGGCCGAGATCTCGGCCGACATCTTCCCCCCGGGCGTGTTCAACGTGGTCTGCGGCCAGGGCGAGACCGCCGGCGACGCGCTGGTGCGCCATCCGGGCGTCGCCATGCTCTCGCTGACCGGGGACGTGGCGACCGGGAAGCTGATCGCCCGCAACGCCGCCGACACCCTGAAGCGGGTGCACCTCGAGCTCGGCGGCAAGGCGCCGGTGATCGTGTTCGACGACGCCGACGTCGAGGCGGTGGTGTCCACCCTCACCGAGGCCTCGTACTACAACTCCGGCCAGGACTGCACCGCCCCGTGCCGGGTGGTGGCCGGGCCCGGCGTCTACGACGACCTGGTCGGCTCGCTCGGCGATGCGGTCGGCGGGCTGGCCGTGGGCGACCCGAGCGACCCCGACACGGCCGTCGGGCCCGTCATCTCCGCCGCCCAGCGCGAGCGGGTCAGCGGCATGGTCGACCGGGCCGTGGCCGCCGGCGCCGAGGTCGTCACCGGCGGCTCGCCCCTCGACCGCGACGGCTTCTTCTACGCCGCCACCGTCGTGGCCAACCCCGCCCAGGACAGCGAGATCGTCCAGCGGGAGGTGTTCGGCCCCGTCGTCAGCGTGCAGCGCTTCCGCGACGAGGACCAGGCCCTCGCCTGGGCCAACGGCGTCGACTACGGCCTCGCCGCCAGCGTCTGGACCAGCGACGTCGGCCGGGCCATGCGGATGTCCCGCTCGCTCATGTTCGGCACCGTCTGGGTCAACGACCACATCCCGATCGTCTCGGAGATCCCCCACGGCGGCTTCAAGCAGAGCGGCTACGGCAACGACATGTCGATCTACGCGATCGAGCACTACACCGAACTCAAGCACGTGATGGTGAAGCACTGATGACCGACCTGATGACCGACACCGGGCGCCTCTCCGACCGCGCCGCCGAGATCGCCGAGCGCGAGCAGGCCCTGCTGCTGTCCCGCACCGGCAAGAGCAAGGAGTGGTTCGACCGTGCCGTCGAGCACCTGCCGCTGGGGGTGCCCTCCTCGTTCCAGGCGGGCGACCCGTACCCCATCTACATCGAGCGGGGCGCCGGCAGCCGCATCTGGGACGTCGACGGCAGCGAGTACCTCGACTTCCACGGCGGGTTCGGCGTCAACCTCGTCGGGCACGCGCACCCGAAGATCGTCGAGGCGGTGACCAGGGCGATCTCCACCGGCTCGCACTTCGCCGCGCCGACCCCGGTGACGGTGGAGCTCGCCGAGGAGATCTGCCGGCGGTTCGGCCTCGACGCGGTGCGCTTCGCCAACTCCGGCACCGAGGCGACGATGGACGCCATCCGCGTCGCCCGGGCCGCCACCGGCCGCGACGTCATGGTGAAGGTCGAGGGCTCCTACCACGGCCACCACGACACGGTGATGTTCTCGGTGCTCCCGAACGCCGACAGCGTGGGCGGCCGGGAGATGCCCACCTCGACCCCCATGTCGCTCGGCATCCCCCAGAGCTACGCCGAGCACACCCTCGTGGTCCCCTTCAACGACGCCGAGGCCGTCGAGCGGCTCTTCTCCGAGCGGTCGAGCGAGATCGCCTGCCTCATCCTCGAGCCGGTGATGATGAACATCGGCATCGTCGAGCCCGAGCCCGGCTACCTGCAGTCGCTCCGCGACCTCTGTGACCGTCACGGCGTCGTGCTCATCTTCGACGAGGTCAAGTCCGGTGCCGCGATGGCCCCTGGCGGCGCCGCCGAGCGCTACGGCGTGAGGCCCCACCTGTCCTGCTACGCCAAGGCCCTGTTCGGTGGCACCCCCGGTGCCGCGTTCGGCGGCGAGCAGGCGGTCATGGACATCATCGCCCACGGTGCCGCCCAGATGGGCACGTTCAACGGCAATCCGCTGGTGGCCGCCGCCGGTCTGGCCTGCCTCACCGAGGTCCTGACCCCGGACGCCTACGAGTACCTGCGCGCTCTCGGCGCGCGGCTCACGGCCGGCTGCCAGGCGGCGATCGACGCCAACGGGATCCCGGCCCACACCACCGACCTGGGGGCCAAGGGTGCGGTGTCGTTCCGCCGCGACCGGTTGCGCAACTACCGTGACTTCCTCGAGACCAAGCCGCAGCTGTTCGGCGCTGCGTTCCCGTGGGCGCTCAACCGGGGCATCTTCATGACGCCCGGTGACGAGGAGCAGTGGACCCTGTCGGTGCAGCACACCGAGGCCGACATCGACCGCTACGTGGAGCAGTTCTCGGACTTCTGCAAGGAGCTGGCGGCCTGATCGCGGGGGCTCGCGCTCCCGCCGAGTCTCCGCTCATCTCGAACTGGTTGCGGAGTCCGGGTCCTCGAGGGATCGATCCCGCTACCAGTTCGGGCCGGGTGGCTCTGGTGAGGGCCGCCGTACCCGACTAGAGACTGGGGACGTGCACCGCTTCCGCGTCATCTCGACCGTCGGTGGGTTGCTGCCATCGCCGGCCCGCACCCGCCCGCCCGAGCGCAGCCGCTTCCGGCTCGGCGCCGTCCAGGTCGCCTGGCATCCCGATCCGGCCGAGCACGAGGCCGTGCTCGCCGAGGGCATCCGCCTGGCCGCCGAGGCCGGTGCCGGGCTCGTGTGCCTGCCGGAGCTCACCCTCTCGCCCTACTTCGCGGTCGAGCCTGGCGGCCCCGAGGCGGCGGGTGTCGAGCCCGAGCCGCTCCCGGGCGGGCCGACCCACCGCTTCGCCGAGCGGCTCGCCCGCGAGACCGGAGTCCACGTCCACGCCTCCCTGTACGAGCAGAACCCCGACGGCGGCCTCGGCTTCAACACCGCCATCTGCGTGGCGCCCACCGGTGAGCTGGTCGCCCGCACCCGCAAGGTGCACCTGCCCGTCACCGAGGGCTACTTCGAGGACCGGTACTTCGCCCCGGGCGACAGCGGGTTCCCGGTGGTCGGCGTGGCCGCCGCCCAGGTCGGCTTCCCGACGTGCTGGGACCAGTGGTTCCCCGAGCTGTCGCGCGCCTACTCCCTCGCCGGGGCCGACCTGCTCGTGTACCCGACGGCCATCGGGTCGGAGCCCGACCACCCCGGTTTCGACACCCAGCCGCTGTGGGAGAAGGTCATCGTGGGCCAGGGCATCGCCAACGGCACCTTCATGGTGGCGGTCAACCGGGTCGGCACCGAGGGACCGCTCAGCTTCTACGGGTCGTCGTTCGTGAGCGACCCGTACGGCCGGATCCTCGTGCAGGCCGGGCGCCACGAGTACGCGGTGCTCGTGGCCGACCTCGACCTCGACGCCCGGCGCGACTGGCTCGAGCTGTTCCCGCTCCTCGCGACCCGTCGGCCCGACGTCTACGGCCCGTTGGTCGGCGTCGGAGACGTCGTCCCCGGCTAGGAAGGGCTAGGACGACGGGGAGACCGGCTGCTGCTCCGGCTCGCGCTCATCGCGAGCGGTCCTGCAGGCGGAACCAGCGGCCGACGACGGGCAGGTAGGCCTGCCGCCACCGCCAGGCCGGGATCGTCGGCGTGGGCCGACGGGCGCAGGCCGGCAGCTCGGCGTCGCCGGCCACCACCGCACCCAGGCGCGCCCCGAGCCACGAGTTGAGGGCCACGCCCGACCCGTTGCACCCGGTGGCGAACCAGCCGGCACCGCCGGGGAGCCGCCCGGCGTGGGGGAGGCGGTCGAAGGTGATGGCGACCTCGCCACCCCACCACCGGGCCACGGGGACGCCGGCGAGCTGCGGGTGCACCCGGACCATCGAGTCGTAGAGGAAGTCACGGGCTTCGTCGAGGGTGGTGGGCGACAGCGACCGGCGACCGCCGAACAGCATCCGGCCGTCGGGGGTGAGCCGCCAGTAGAAGAGGAAGTTCTTGGTGTCCACGAACATGCGCCGTCGGGGCGACAGCTCGGCGGCGAGGTCGGGCCCGAGCACGTCGGTGGCGATGACGAAGCTGCCGACCGGCAGCACCCGCCGCTGCAGCCAGGGCACGAGTCCGTCGGCGGTGGCGTTGGTCGTGACGACCACGTCGGCCGCTTCGATCACCCCGCGCGACGTCCCGATTCGGGTGCCGCCGCCAGCATCGGCCGAGCGCGTCCACGACTCGGCCGCGGTGCGCTCGTGGATCGCAGCACCGGAGCCGAGGGCGAGTCGGACCAGCCCGGCGTGGAAGCGGGCGGGGTCGAGCCCGCCGGTGCGCTCGAACACCAAGCCGGCGAAGTAGACGTCGGAGCCGATCTCGTCGGCGAGCTCGTCACGAGCGACGAACCGCACCGGTTCGCCCCGCGCCCCGTGCTCCTCGGCGAGGGCCTGCAGCTCGGGCACCTTCTCGGCGCGGTGGGCGAGGTAGAGCTGACCCGTGCGCTCGTACCCGCAGTCGACGTCGTGGTCGGCGACGAGCCGCTCCACGTCGTCGAAGGCCTCGGCGACCTCGTCGTACATGCGGCGGCCGACCTCGCCGTAGCGCCGCTCGAGGGTGACCGGCCCGGCCTTCAGCTCGGGGATCACCATGCCGCCGTTGCGGGTGCTGGCCCCGGTGCCGAGGGCGTCGCGTTCGAGCACCACCACCGACCGGCCCCGCCGGGCCAGCTCCCGGGCCGCCGAGAGGCCGGCGTAGCCGGCGCCGACGACCACCACGTCGGCCCGGGCGGGCAGCGGCTCGGGCTCGAGGTCGGGGAGGGCCCCGGCCGCGGTGTCGTGCCAGAGGACGCCGGGCCGGTGGTCGTCGGCGAGCGGGGCGGACACGGCCGGATGCTACTTCGCGGGATCCGCTTGACGAATCGGCGGCGGTGCCGTGGAATCGTGTGCTGATCATCGCATCTGCGAGCGATTCTGTTGCCCGTCTGACCAACCGCTCCGCCGCCGAGCCCTCCCGCCGAGGACGTGATACCCGTGCCCGAGCACGCCGACCTGCTCGCACGTCACCGCCAGGTCATGCCGTCGTGGCTGGCCCTCTACTACGACGAGCCGATCGAGCTCGTGGACGGCGAGGGCCGCCACGTGGTCGACGGCGAGGGCCGCCGCTACCTCGACTTCTTCGGCGGGATCCTCACCACCATGACCGGCTACCACGTGCCCGAGGTCGTCGAGGCCATCCAGGAGCAGGCGGGCCGCATGCTCCACACGTCGACCCTGTACCTGATCCGCCCGCAGATCGAGCTGGCCGAGCGGCTGGCCGAGCTGTCGGGCATCCCGGACGCCAAGGTCTTCTTCACCACCTCGGGCAGCGAGGCCAACGAGGCCGCGCTGCTGCTGGCGTCGAGCCACCGCCGGTCGAACCAGGTGCTGGCCCTTCGCAACAGCTACCACGGGCGCTCGTTCGCCACCATGGGCGTCACCGGGAACCGTGGCTGGTCGGCGTCGAGCCTGTCGCCGTTCACCGTGCACTACGTGCACAACGGCTACCGGTTCCGCAGCCCGTACCGAGACCTCGACGACGGCGCCTACACCCGCGCCGTCGTCGCCGACCTGCGCGACGTGATCGACACCATGACCGCCGGTGACGTGGCCGCCATGATCGCCGAGCCCATCCAGGGCGTCGGCGGGTTCACCATCCCGCCCGACGGCATGCTCGGCGCCCTCCAGGAGGTGCTCGACGAGTACGGCATCCTCTACGTCTCCGACGAGGTGCAGACCGGCTGGGGTCGCACCGGCGAGCACTTCTGGGGCTACGAGGCCCAGGGCGTCCGTCCCGACCTGCTGACCTTCGCCAAGGGCCTCGGCAACGGGCTCGCCATGGCCGGCGTCGTCGCCCGGGGCGACATCATGGAGTCGATCACCGCCAACTCCATCTCGACCTTCGGTGGCAACCCGCTGGTCACGGCCGGATCCCTCGCCAACCTCCAGTACCTGCTCGACCACGACCTGCAGGCCAACGCCGCGGTGGTCGGCAGCCGCATCCTCGACCAGCTGCGGCCGGCGGAGGAGAAGTTCGGCGTGGTCGGCGAGGTGCGGGGAAAGGGCCTGATGATCGGCGTCGAGCTGGTCGCCGCCGACGGCCACACCCCCAACCCCGCCGGCGCGTCGCGCGCCCTCGAGCACGCCAAGCGTCAGGGCCTGCTCATCGGCAAGGGCGGGCTGTACGGCAACTGCCTGCGGGTCGCCCCGCCGCTGTCGCTGACCGCCGACGAGGCCGACACCGGGACGGGCATCCTCCTCGACGTCCTCGCCACGATCGACCAGGAAGAGGTCGGCGCATGAGCGCGGCCGGCACCAACGTCATCACGCACTGGGTCGACGGCAAGGGCTGGGAGGGCGGCGGCGAGCGCACGGCGCCCGTGTACGACCCGGCCACCGGCGAGGTGACCGCCGAGGTGCGTCTCGCGTCGGACAGGGACGTCGACACCGCCGTCGCCTCGGCCCGTGCGGCGTTCACCGAGTGGCGCGCCGCGTCGCTCACCAAGCGGGCCGGCGTGCTGTTCGCGTTCCGGGAGCTGGTCTCGCGCCATCGCCAGGATCTGGCCCGGGTCATCACCCACCAGCACGGCAAGGTGCTGTCCGACGCCGCCGGCGAGGTGGGCCGCGGCCTCGAGGTCGTCGACTTCGCCTGCGGGCTCCCCCACCTGCTGAAGGGCTCGTACAGCGAGCAGGTGTCGAGCGACGTCGACGTGTTCTCGATCCGCCAGCCGGTCGGCGTCTGCGCCGGCGTCACCCCGTTCAACTTCCCCGCCATGGTGCCCATGTGGATGTTCCCCATGGCCATCGCCTGCGGCAACGCCTTCATCCTGAAGCCGAGCGAGCGCGACCCGGGGGCCTCGATCCTGCTCGCCGAGCTGTGGTCCGACGCCGGGCTCCCCGACGGCGTGTTCACCGTGCTGCAGGGCGACCGCGAGGCGGTCGACGGCCTGCTCACCCACCCCGGCGTCGACGCCGTCAGCTTCGTGGGCTCGACGCCCATCGCCCGCCACGTCTACGAGACGGCGGCCCGCCACGGCAAGCGGGTGCAGGCCCTCGGTGGGGCCAAGAACCACATGGTCGTGTTGCCCGACGCCGACCTCGACCAGGCCGCCGACGCCGCCGTGAGCGCCGGCTACGGATCCGCCGGCGAGCGGTGCATGGCCATCTCCGTCGTCGTCGCCGTCGATCCCGTCGGCGACGAGCTGGTCGCCAGGATCGGCCAGCGCATCGCCGGACTGAAGATCGCTCCCGGCACCGAGGCCGGTGCCGACATGGGCCCGCTCGTCACCCGCGAGCACCGCGACCGGGTCGCCGGCTATGTCGACCGGGGGGTCGCCGAAGGGGCCGAGCTGGTGGTCGACGGTCGCGGCATCGCGGTCGCCGGGCACGAGCAGGGCTTCTGGCTCGGGCCGTGCCTGCTCGACCACGTGACCCCGGACATGACGGTGTACCGGGACGAGATCTTCGGGCCGGTGCTGGTGGTGGTGCGGGCGTCGTCGTACGAGGCCGGCGTCGCCCTCGTGAACGACAACGCCTACGGCAACGGCGTCGCCGTGTTCACCCGCGACGGCGGCGCCGCCCGCCGCTTCCAGTTCGAGATCGAGGCCGGCATGGTCGGCGTCAACGTCCCGATCCCCGTGCCCATGGCGTACTACTCGTTCGGGGGCTGGAACGACTCCCTGTTCGGGGACACGCACATGCACGGAACGGAGGGCGTGCACTTCTACACCCGTGGGAAGGTGGTCACGAGCAGGTGGCCGTCGCCCACCACCCGCGGCCCCGACCTCGGCTTCCCGACCAACACGTGAGGTAGACCCCGATGACCGCCCCCACCGTGACCCCCATGCGCATCGGCTCCAAGGAGGTCACCACCGGCGAGGTGTCCCCCGTGCTGTCGCCCTACGACGGCCACGAGGTCGGGCTCGTGCCCGTCGCCGGCACCGAGCACCTCGACGCCGCCGTCGAGGAGGCCCTCGCCCGCCACCTCGAGGGCGCTCTGCCGGCGTGGGAGCGGGCCCTGATCCTCGACAAGGCCGCCGTCCTGCTCCAGGAGCGGCAGGAGGAGTTCGCCCGCACCATCGCCGAGGAGGCGGCCAAGCCGATCAAGACGGCCCGGGTCGAGGCGGCCCGGGCCGTCGACACGTTCCGGTTCTCGGCCGCCGTGGCCCGCACCCTCACCGGCGGGACGGTGCCGCTCGACGCCAGCACCGTCGGCGTCGGCAAGCTCGGACTGATCCTGCGGGTGCCGGTCGGGGTCATCGCCGCCATCTCGCCGTTCAACTTCCCGCTCAACCTTGTCGCCCACAAGTTGGCGCCGGCCATCGCCGCCGGCTGCCCGGTCGTGCTGAAGCCGGCGTCGGCCACCCCCCTCACCGCCCTCGCCCTCGCCTCGCTGCTGATCGACGAGTGCGGGCTGCCGCCGGGCTGGCTGCACGTCGTCACCTGCCCGGGCTCGGTGGCGAACCACCTGGTCGAGCACCCCGACGTCGCCATGGTCACCTTCACCGGCTCGCCCGACGTGGGCTGGGGCATCCGGGCCCGGGCCGCCCGCAAGAAGGTGAGCCTCGAGCTCGGCAACAACTCGCCGATCATCATCGAGCCCGACGCCGACTGGCAGACGGCGGCGGCCAAGGTCTCGGTTGCCGGCTATGCGTTCGCCGGGCAGTCGTGCATCTCGGTGCAGCGGGCCTACGTCCACTCGTCGATCGCGGAGGACTTCACCGAGGCCCTGGTCGCGGCGGTGGAGGGGCTCGAGGTGGGCGACCCACTGGCCGAAACCACCGACGTCAGCGCGCTCATCAACCGGGGCGAGACCGACCGGGTGAAGTCCTGGGTCGACGAGGCCGTGGGCGAGGGTGCCGTCGTCGAGGCCGGTGGCTCCCTCACCGATGACGACGTGCTGCGCCCCACCGTGCTGTCGGGCGTTCGGGCCGAGATGCAGGTCTGTCGCACCGAGGTGTTCGGCCCCGTCGTCGGCGTGCAGGCCTACGACGACTTCGACCACGCCCTCCGCATGGCCAACGACACCAGGTACGGGCTGCAGGCCGGTGTGTTCACCAACGACCTGAACAAGGCGCTGCGCGCGGCGCGCACCCTCGACTTCGGTGGGGTCACCGTCAACGAGGTGCCCACCTGGCGTGCCGACCAGATGCCCTACGGTGGCGTGCGCGACTCGGGGAACACCAAGGAAGGGCCGGCCTGGACGGCCCGCGAGATGACCGAGGAGCGCCTGGTCGTCATCCAGGAGTCCTGATGGAACCGACGCACCGGGCTCCCGCCGGGCCCGGCGTGCGTCGCGTCCGCACCGCCTGCCCGCTCGACTGCCCCGACGGCTGCTCGCTCGAGGTCACCGTCGTCGACGGCGTGCTGACCGAGGTCGGTGCGGCGCCGGTCGACGACGCCGTCAACCCGCTCACCGAGGGCTGGATCTGCCGCAAGGTGCGGGGCCACGCCCGCCGCGTGTACGCGCCCGAGCGGGTGCGCCGCCCGCTGATCCGCACCGGCCCCAAGGGCTCGGGCCGGTGGCGAGAGGCCGATTGGGACGAGGCGCTCGACCTGGTCGCCGAGGAGATGCGGACGGCCATCGACCGCCACGGCGCCGAGTCGATCGTGCCCTGGCGCTACAACTCGTCCGGTGGCGTGCTGGCCAAGGGTTCGCTCTCGGCGGTCCTCTTCGCCGCCCTCGGCTCGAGCCGCGTGCTCCACACGATCTGCGCGGCGACCGCCGGCGCGGCGTGGGAGCTGACCTTCGGCGACATGCCGGGTGCCGACCTCACCGACCTCGACCACGCCGACCTGGTCGTGGTGTGGGGCGCCAACCCCGGCATCAGCAACACCCATGCCCTCCCTCTGATCGACCGGGCCCGCCGGCGGGGCGCACCCGTGGTCGTGGTCGACCCGCGTCGCACCGCCACCGCCCGCCGGGCCGACCTCCACCTGGCCGTGCGGCCCGGCACCGACGTCGTGCTGGCCATGGCCGTCGCCGCCGAGCTCGACCGGCAGGGCGGCGTCGACCGCGACTTCGTCGGCGCTCACGCCGCCGGCGTCGACGAGTACCTCGACGCCTGTCGCGACTGGACCGTCGAGCGGGCGGCCGACGTGTGCGGCGTGGCGCCGGCCGACGTGGCCGCCCTCGCCCGACTGGTGCGCGAGCGCCGGCCCGGCTCCTTCCGGTTGGGATGGGGCTTCGAGCGCAACCGCAACGGCGGCAGCGCCCACCGGGCGGTGCTCGCCCTCCCGGTGCTGGCCGGACAGTTCGGCGTGCGGGGCGCAGGGGTGCACGTGCACACCGACCACCACCTCCCCATCGACGACGACGCCGTCGCCCGCGCCGTGCTCGGCCCCGACGCCGTCGTGCCCCCGCCCGGCCGGCCGCTCAACATGAACCACCTCGGTCGCTGGCTGAACGATCGCGAGCTCGACCCGCCGGTGGCCGTGTTGTTCGTGCAGGGCTCGAACCCGGCGGTCACCGCCCCCGACCAGGTGCGGGTCCTCGAGGGGTTGGCGCGGGACGACGTGTTCACCGTCGTGCACGACCAGGTGCTCACCGACACCGCCGCCCTCGCCGACGTCGTGCTGCCGGCCACCACCCACTTCGAGGCCACCGACGTGTCGGTGCCCTACGGCGCGTTCACCGCCGAGCCGATGGTCTCCGTGATCGCGCCGGTGGGCGGGTCCCGCACGAACGACGAGGTCGTCGCCGGTCTGGCCGTTCGCCTCGGGTTCGAGCCCACCGGGTTCGACCCCGATCCGCACCGGCGCCTCGAGGTGGCCCTGCCCGACGGGCTGCCGCCCGCCGCCGATCTCGGCGCCGGCCGGGTGCAGTTCGCCGACGTGTTCCCGACCACGCCCGACCGTCGCGCCCGCCTCGTCGCCCCCGACCTCGACGGCGTCGACCGGCTGCCGACCTACCGCCCCCTCGACGACGATCGTCCCCTCACGCTGCTCAGCCCGGCCACACCCCGAACCATCAACTCGATGTTCGGCGAGCTCGACGACGGCGCTCCGCCGGTGCACCTCCACCCCGACGACGCCGCCGCCCGCGGCATCGGCGACGGTGACCCGGTCCGGGTCCGGGGCGGGGCCGGCGGCGGCACGGCGGTGGTGCTCGAGGTGGTGGCCAGGCTCGACCCGGATCTGCGTCCCGGGGTGGCGACCCTGCCCAAGGGCGCCTGGCGGCGGTGCTTCCCGGGGGGCCTGACCGCCAACGCCTTCGCCCCCGACGCCCTGGCCGATCTCGCCGGCGGCGCCACCTTCAACGACGCCCGGGTCGAGGTCGAACGGGCGTGACGCCCGTCGGACCGAACCGTTCTGGTGTGGAACCTGGTCGCCCGGGCGACCGGATCCCACACCAGAGCCGTAGCCTCGGGGGCATGGCCGTTCGCGTTCACGTCCACGACGACCGTGTCCAGTTCGACCTCGACGGGGCCGACGCCTTCGCCGCCCTCAGCTGGCACCACGCCGTCCCCATGGACCACATCGTGTCGGCGACGGTCCGGCCGGTCGACGAGGTCCGCAAGGACCTCGCGTGGCGGATCGGTGGTCGGTACCTGCCCGGCATCATGGCCACGGGCACGTTCGGGATGAAGGGACGCCCCGCCGCCCGACAGTTCTGGTCGGTGTACCGCGACGACGAGGTGCTGGTCATCGACACCGACCTCGATGACCCGGCTCGGGTCGTCGTCCAGCACCCCGACCGTCACGATCTCGCCTGGTTCATCGGCGAGCGCGTCGCCCTCCGCAGCCAATGACCGCGTCCACCGACGATCCCCTCGCCGTCGAGCCGGGCTCGTTGGTGCTGGTGGCCGGGGCCTCCGGCTACATCGGTGGCCGCCTCGTGGGTGAGCTGCTCGCCGCCGGCTACCGGGTGCGGTGCCTGGTGCGCACCCCGGCCAAGCTGGCCGCCGCGCCCTGGGCCCCTCGGGTCGAGATCGTCGAGGGCGACGTGACCGAGCCCCTCGACGGCGCCTTCGACGACGTGGACGCGGCCTACTACCTGATCCACTCGATCGGCGCCGACGTCGACTGGATCGAGCGCGACCGGAAGGCCGCCGCCAACTTCCGGGATGCGGCCGCGGCCGCCGGCGTCCGGCGACTCGTGTACCTCGGCGGCCTCGGCGACGGCGGCACCGGGTCGGCCGACCTGTCGCCCCACCTGGCCAGCCGCCACGAGGTGGGCGAGGTGCTGGCCGACGGGCCCGTGCCGGTCACCGAGCTGCGGGCGGCGGTGATCATCGGGTCGGGCAGCGCGTCGTTCGAGATGCTGCGCTACCTCGTCGAGGTGCTCCCCGTGATGGTGACCCCGAAGTGGGTCGAGACCCGCTGCCAGCCCATCGCCGTGCGCGACGTGCTCCGCTACCTCGTCGAGGTCCTCGGCACACCGGCCACCGCCGGTCGGGTGCTCGAGATCGGCGGGAGCGACGTCCTGAGCTACCGGCAGATGATGGAGATCTACGCCGAGGAGGCGGGCCTGCGCCGCCGGCGGCTGATCCCCGTCCCGGTGCTGTCGCCCAGCCTGTCGTCGTGGTGGGTGGGCCTGGTGACCCCGCTGCCCCGCTCGCTCGCCCGTCCCCTCGTCGACAGCCTGGTGAACGAGGTCGTCGTCCACGACGATGCCATCGAGCGGCTGTGCCCGGGGCCGCTGCACAGCTACCGCACCGCCGTGCGCCTGGCCCTCGGTCGCATCCGCGCCGGTGAGGTCACGACGAGCTGGGCCGGGGCCGACATCGGCGCGCGGTCGGCCGAACCGATGCCCACCGATCCCAACTGGTCGGGCGGCACGGTGCTCGCCGACCGACGGCAGCACGCGATCCACGCCCGGCCGGAGGACGTGTACGACGTCGTCACCGCCATCGGCGGCACCCACGGCTGGTACACGGGGGAGTGGCTGTGGAGCCTGCGCGGCCTGTTCGACAAGGTCGTCGGGGGGCCGGGCATGCGCCGGGGCCGCCGGCACCCGACCGAGCTCCGTGTGGGCGAGGCCCTCGACTTCTGGCGGGTGGAGGCCCTGGAGCGGCCCCACCTGGTGCGCCTGCGGGCCGAGATGCGTCTGCCCGGCGACGCGTGGCTCGAGTGGCGGATCCTCCCGGCGGCCGACGACCCCGATCGCTGCGTCGTCCACCAGCTCGCCCGCTTCCACCCGCGAGGCCTGTGGGGACGCGTCTACTGGCTCGGCGTGGCGCCCTTCCACCGCTTCGTGTTCCCGAGCCTGCTCGACGGCATCGCCGGCGAGGCCGAGGCCCGAACGGCGGGCCGTCGGGGCCTCGCTGCCTGATCCGGGCGGGCACTACCCTGCGCGAGCCATGGTCGTCACCCGGTTCACCGCGCCCGCGTCGGGAGACGTGGCGCGGGCCGACGTGGCGCGCGTCCTGGCTGCCGTCGAGGCCCACGGCCGCTTCGCCCGCGACCGCGGCGAGTCGGTGCGGCGCACCCTGTTCGACACCTTCGACTGGCGGCTCTACGGGCAGGGCACCGTGCTCGAGCACCGGGTCGACCCGTCGTCGGCGTGGCTCGTGTGGCGGTCGGTCGACGACGGCGAGGTGCTCGGTCGGTACCACCTCGACGAGGTGCCCCGGTTCGTGGCCGACCTGCCCGCCGGTCCGGTCACCGACCGGTTGGGGGCGGTGGTGGAGATGCGAGCGCTCCTGCCGCTGGTGACCGTCGAGGCCCGGCACCTCACCCTCCGACTGCTCGACGACGAGGACAAGACGGTGGCCCGGGTGGTCGTCGAGGAGGGGGCCAGTGCTCGCGCCGACGGCGCCCGCTCGCGCCCCACCCGTCTCGCCCCGCAGGTGGAGGTCCTTCCCGTCCGGGGCTACGTCGAGGCGGCCGACGAGCTGTCGGCCCTCCTCGGGTCCCAGGTCGTGCTGCGACCCGCCGACGACGACCTGGCCGTGGTGGCGCTGCGGGCGGCCGGTCTCGATCCCGGCGGGTACACCGGCAAGCTGCGCCTGGCGCTCCCCGCCGAGGCCACCGCCCTCGAGGCATGGGCCCTCGTGTGCCGAGCCCTGCTGGCCACCATGGAGGTCAACGAGCCGGGCCTGCGCGACGACCTCGACTCCGAGTTCCTGCACGACTACCGGGTGGCGGTGCGCCGCACCCGGTCGGTGCTCGGTCAGGCCAAGGGCGTGCTGCCGTCCGAGGTGCGCAGGCACATGGCCGACGAGTTCAGATGGCTCGGGGGCGTCACCAGCCCCACGCGGGACTTCGACGTCTACCTGCTCGAGATCCCCGAGTTCCGCCACGCCCTCCCGGTCGACCGGCGTACCGACCTCGACCCGTTCGCCGCCTTCATCGCCGAGCACCAACGCGCCGCCCACGCCGCGCTGGTCGCCGAGCTCGACACCGAGCGCTACCGCGCCCTGCTCGACCGGTGGCGGGCGTTCCTCGACGCACCGACGGCCGACCCGACCGACGCGCCCGACGCCGCCCGCCCCGCCGCCGACGTCGCTGCCGAGCGCATCTGGACGGCCTATCGCAAGGTGATCCGCGACGGCCGCCGCATCGACGGGTCCTCGCCCCCCGAGGACCTCCACACCCTGCGCAAGGACGCCAAGAAGCTGCGCTACGCGCTCGAGTGCTACGGGAGCCTGTTCGACACCGACGAGGTGGCGGCGGTGGTGAAGGACCTGAAGGGCCTGCAGGACGTGCTCGGCGAGTACCAGGACTGCCAGGTGCAGATCGGGTCGCTCGAGGGGTTCGGTCAGGAGATGCTCGACGGCGGCGACGTGCCGGCGTCGAGCATCATCGCCCTCGGCTTCCTCGTCGACCACCTCGACGAGCGCGAGCGGGCGGCGCGGGCGGCGTTCGACGAACGCTTCGGCCGGTTCGACGCCAAGGCGGTCCGTCGGCGGATGAAGCACCTCTTCGGGGACCGGGATCACGACACGGGAGACGGCGGGTGACGATCCTCGCGACGTACAACATCAAGGGCGGCGTCGGGAAGACGGCCTCGGCGGTCAACCTGGCGCATCTCGCCGCGTCCACCGGTGCCCGGGTGCTGGTGTGGGACCTCGACCCGCAGGGCGCCGCCACCTTCTACTTCCGGGTGAAGCCGAAGGTGAAGGGCGGCGGCCGGGCCATCGTGCGGGGCAAGCGCGACCTGGAGGACGTGGCGAAGGGCACCGACTACGACAACCTCGACCTCGTGCCCGCCGACTTCTCCTACCGCAACCTCGACCTCGAGCTCGACGCCGCCAAGAAGCCGACCCGGCGCCTGGCCCGGGTCCTCAAGCCGATCGCCCGCGAGTACGACTACGTCTTCCTCGACTGCCCCCCGAGCATCTCGCTGGCGTCGGAGAGCGTGTTCGAGGCGGCCGACGCGCTGCTCGTGCCGCTCATCCCGACGACGCTGTCGCTGCGCACGTTCGACCAGCTCGACACGTTCCTGGCCGAGGGCCGGGTGCGCCGGCCGCCGCAGGTGATCGGCTTCTTCTCGATGGTCGACGGCCGCAAGCGCCTGCACCGCGAGCTGATCGCCGGGGTGACGAGCGAGCGATCCGACGTGCTCGAGGCGCGGATCCCGTCGGCCAGCGACATCGAGCGGATGGGCGTCCACCGCGCACCGGTCGGCGCCTTCGCTCCCCGCAGCGCCTCGGCCAGGGCCTATCGGAAGCTGTGGGACGAGGTCGTCACCCGCCTGTGAGACCGACGGGCGCGACCCCCGTGGCCTCTCCACCCCATCGTGCCGTCCTACGAGCCGGGTGAGGACCGGCGCTCCTGCGACGTCGACGACGTGGTCTTCGAGATCCCCGGCGAACCCAGCTCGTCCCACCCCTGAGCGCCGAGACGGCGACGCTGCGAGCGGACGTAGGGTCGGGCCCGGCGCTGCCGACCGCGCTCGGCGATGGCGGCGTCGAGCGGGTGCGCGAGGATCGCCGCACCATGGCCGACGGTCGCTTCGCGCCGAGCCCGAGCGGGCCGCTCCACCTGGGGAGCCTCCGCACCGCGCTGCTGGCGTGGTTGTTCGCCCGGTCGGCGGGTTCACGGTTCCTGCTGCGCGTCGACGACCTCGACCCGGGGTCGTCGCGGCGCGAGAACGTCGCCGGCCACCAGCGCGACCTCCTGGCCTTCGGCCTCGACTGGGACGGCGACCCGGTGTGCCAGGCCGACCGGCTCGACCGCTACCGCGCCGCGATCGACGAGCTGGTCGGCGCCGGGCTCACGTTCCCGTGCTACTGCACCCGGCGGGAGGTGCGCGAGGCGGCGGTGGCACCGCACGAGCACCTGCCCGACGGCGCCTACCCCGGCACGTGCCGGGACTTGACCGCGGCCGAGCGGGCCGCTCGCGAGGCGGCAGGACGGCCGGCGGCGCTGCGGCTGCGGGCCGACGGGGCCGAGGTGGCGTTCGTCGATCGGCTGCACGGCCCCACCGGGGGACGGGTCGACGACTTCGTGCTGCGCCGCAACGACGGCACCCCGGCCTACAACCTGGCGGTGGTGGTCGACGACCACGACCAGGGCATCGAGGAGGTGGTGCGGGGCGACGACCTGCTGCCGGGCACCCCCCGCCAGATCCACCTGGCCGAGCTGCTCGGGCTCCGGGTGCCGACCTACGCCCACGTGCCCCTGGTGCTCGGCCCCGACGGGCAGCGGCTGGCCAAGCGGCACGGGGCGGTGACGTTGGACGTCTGCGCCGACGCCGGCCTGTCGGCCGACGAGGTGCGGGCAGCGTTGGCGGTGAGCCTGGGCCTGGCCGAGCCCGGTGAGCCGGTGACGACCGCGGAGCTGCTGGCCCGCTTCGACCCGGGCGGCGTCCCTCGCGAGCCGTGGACCCTGCCGCCCGAGGGTCTGCTCGCCTATGGAGGCCTCTGACCAACCCCCGACCGACCCTCGAACCGGTGGCGGGAGCGGGGGGTGAGAACTCCGAGACGACGACCAGTTCGCCGATGGGTCCCGAACGCGCTCAGCCGTGCGCGCGGAACGCCCCCGCGGGGACGGCCCGTTCCCCGGCCACCAGGGCGTCGACGATGGTGGTGGCCACGGCCGCCGGGTCGAGACCCTCGGGCAGGGTCGGTGCCTCACCGGCCAGCGGTCTCCCGGCCAGGCCGGTCTCGGTGTGGGGAGGGCGGGCATCGAGCACGTGGATGCGGTCACGCCGCAGCTCGCGCGCCAGTGCGGTGTCGGCCGCGGTGAGGGCGCCCTTGGTCGCCGAGTAGGCGACCATGCCGGCCACCGGCTGCTCGGCCACCACCGCGCTGAGGTCGACGACGAACCCGCCGCCGAGGTGGGGGAGGGCGGCTCGCACCAGCCGCAGCGGCGCCAGCACGTTCACGGCGAAGAGCGTCTCGAGCACGGCGTCGTCGGTGTCGGCCAGTGCGCCGAAGGCGACCACGCCGGCGGCGTTCACCACCCCGGCGAGACGACCATGGGCGTCGAGGGCGGCAGCCACGACCCGCTCGGGGGCGCCGGGCTGGCGCAGGTCGACGGCGAAGGTGGCCGGTCGACCGGGCAGCGCGGCGGCCACCTCGGTCAGGCGTTCAGCCCGGCGTCCGGTCAGGGTGAGCGCGGCACCCCGCTCGGCGAGGACGCGGGCGAGGGCGGATCCGAGCCCGCCCGTGGCCCCGGTGACGATGACGGATCGATCAGTGAGCTCGACGGTGGGCACGGACGGACCAACCGGCGGGACCGTCGCGATCTTCCCGTGGCGCCTACGCTGCCCGCCGTGCACCACGGAGAGCAGCGGTGAGCCCGGGGGCCCGCCGGATCGGCTTCGTCTCGACCCGCTTCGAAGGCACCGACGGCGTGTCGCTCGAGACGCGGAAGTGGGCCGAGATCCTCGAGGGGCTCGGCCACGCCTGCTTCTACTTCGCCGGCGAATCGGATCGACCGCCCGAGCACTCGTCGGTGGTGCCCGAGGCGGCGTTCTCCCACCCGGCGATCCTGGCCATCACCGCGCAGGCGTTCCACGATCGGGTCCGGTCCGAAGCGCTCACCGCCGAGATCATGCAGCTGGGCGACCTGCTGAAGAAGGCGATCGCCCGGTTCGTCGACTCCTTCGGCATCGAGCTGCTCATCGCCGAGAACGCGCTCACCATCCCGATGAACATCCCGCTCGGGTTGGCCCTCACCGAGTACATCGCCGAGACCAACATCCCGGTGATCGCCCACCACCACGACTTCTACTGGGAGCGCGACCGGTTCCTCGTCAACTGCGTCGACGACATGCTGAACACGGCGTTCCCGCCGCGGCTCAAGTCGATCACCCACGCGGTGATCAACTCGGTGGCCGGGATGCAGCTCGGGCTGCGCACGGGCGTGTCGGTGCGCGTGGTCCCGAACGTCATGGACTTCGCCAACCCACCGCCACCGCCCCGGGCGACCCGCGAGGTGGTGCGGGGCGAGCTCGGTGTCGGCCCCGACGAGCGGTTGGTCCTCCAGCCCACCCGGGTGGTGCAGCGCAAGGGCATCGAGCACGCCATCGAGCTGGTCCGGCGCCTCGACGAGCCCGCCCGGATGGTCGTGTCCCACAGCCTCGACGACGAGGGGGGCGGCTACGTGCGCCGCATCCGCGAGTACGCCGGGCTGCTCGGGGTGGGCGTGGTCTTCGCCGGCGACCGCATCCGCCAGGAGGCCGGCCACCGGCCCGGCGACGGCCGGCTCCTCGCCCTCGGCGACGTCTACCGGGCCGCCGACCTGGTGACCTACCCGTCGACCATCGAGGGCTTCGGCAACGCCCTCGTCGAGGCGATCTACTACCGCCGACCGGTGGTGGTGAACCGGTACTCGATCTACAGCCTCGACATCCGCCCCAAGGGCTTCGAGATGATCGAGTTCGACGGCTACGTGACCGACGAGACCATCGCCGAGGCCAAGGCGGTCATGCGCGACCCCGAGCGGGCGGCGGCCATGACCGACGTCAACTTCGACCTCGGCGCCCGGTACTTCTCCTACCAGCAGGCCGAGACCCAGCTCCACGCCATGGTGCGGGAGGCCCTCGGCGAGAGCTGAGCCGTGTCAGGGCCGTGGTCAGGGACCGGGTCTGGGGGGTGAACTGCTCGGTGCGGCGCGGGTCGCGCTCGATCACCGGGCCGAGGGCCTCGTCGATGCGGGCCAGCACGTCGGCGTCGAGCTCGAGGCCCGACGCCCCCACGTTGTCGACCACCTGCTCGGGCCGGGTGGCGCCGACGATGGCCGACGCCACGTTGTCGTTGGTCAGCACCCAGGCCACGGCGAGCTGGGCCATGGTCACGCCCACGTCGGCGGCGATCGGGGCGAGCAGCTGCACCCGCTCGAGCACGTCGTCGCGGAGGAACCGCCCGACGAAGCCCGCACCGGTCTCGTCGGTGGCCCGGGACTCGGCCGGGGGCGGCTCGCCCGGCAGGTACTTCCCGGTGAGCACGCCCTGGGCGATCGGCGACCACACGATCTGGGAGATGCCGAGCTCGCGGCTCGTCGGCACGACCTCGGCCTCGATCACCCGCCACAGGGCCGAGTACTGCGGCTGGTTGGAGACGAGCTGGACGCCGAGCTCGGTGGCGAGGGCGTGGGCGGCGCGCAGTTGACCGGCGCTCCACTCCGACACCCCGATGTACAGGGCCTTGCCGTGGCGGACGACGTCGGCGAACGCCTGCATCGTCTCCTCGAGCGGCGTCTCGTGGTCGTAGCGGTGGGCCTGGTACAGGTCGACGTAGTCGGTGCCGAGCCGGCGGAGGGATCCGTCGATCGCCTCCATGATGTGCTTGCGCGACAGCCCCCGGTCATTGGGCCCGGGCCCGGTCGGCCAGTACACCTTGGTGAAGATCTCGAGGCCCTCGCGCCGTTGCCCGGCGAGGGCGGCGCCGAGCACCTTCTCGGCCCGCGTGCCGGCGTAGACGTCGGCGGTGTCGAAGGTGGTGATCCCGGCGTCGAGGGCGGCGTGGACGCAGGCGTGGGCGGCGTCGTCGCCCACCTGGGACCCGTGGGTGATCCAGTTGCCGAGGGAGATCTCGCTGACCTTGAGACCGCTGTTGCCGAGGTAACGATGGTGCATGCGCTCACCCTAGGGCTGCCCTAGGGGATGGTCGATCCGCCGCCCCTGGGTGACGGACGGGTGACCGCCGGACGAAGCGGTGGTGTCGATCCGGCTCGAGGCCTGTCGCCGGCGTCCCCGGGGTGGCTACGGTTCGGGGTCCGACGTGCCGATAGGACGACACCCGGCTCCCCAGACCGACCCGTGCCCGCCACCCCGACCCGAACCACGACGCTGTCGCGTCCGCTCGCCGCCCTGCTGGCCGTGGCCGGCCTCGTCGCGGGCGCAGCCGCACCGCTCGCGGCCCAGCCCGTCGAGGACCCGGGCGTCACGATCCCCGACACCACGACGACGACGACGGCGCCGGCGGATCCGCCGCCGCCGGCCGATCCGCCGCCGCCCACCGACCCGCCGGCGCCGAGCCCGCCCCCGGCACCCGGTGACGCCACGCTCGACGTCCCGCCGCCTCCGCCGGTGATCCCCGAGGGCGGCATCCGCGCCGGCGCCGTCGACCCCAACGCCCCGCCCCCGGTGATGCGTGATCCGACGCCCCGCATCCGCGTGCTCATGGCCCGCCTCGACGTGCTGGATCGCCAGGCCCGGGTGGGCCAGGCGCGCGCCGCGCTGGTGCCGTTCGTGACCGACGCCGCCAACACCGACGCGCTCGTCGGCGAAGGCGAGGGAGAGGTGGCGCGCGCCGCGGATGCGGTCGCCGCCGCCCAGGGGCTGATGAGCTCGGCGGCGGTGAACTCGTTCATGTACGCAACCGGTGGCTCGGCGGCCACGTCGACCGGGTTCGGCGAGTACGACCAGCGGCGCGGCGAAGAGCTGAGCGAGAGCGTGCTCGACCACCGCCAGGAGGTCGTCGACGCCGCGCAGGCTCGTCTGTCGGAAGCCGAGAGCCGACTCGTGGCCCTGCGGCGCGTGGCCGAGGCGACCGACCAGCGCGTCGAGGCCTTCAACGTGTTGGTGTCAGCCGTCGAGGACGACCTCGAGGCGGCGGAGCTGGTGCTCGTGGATGCCGAGCGGGGCTCGGCGCCCCGCATGTTCGACCGGGCGGCGCAGGACCAGGGCTGGCAGCTCGAGATCATGGGCCCCAGCACGTTCACCGCCGACGAGGTGGCGGCCTGGTACGCCGAGAAGGGCCAAGGGGGTCAGACCACCGAGCCGGTGCTCGACGTGGTGCGGTACTACGTGGAGGAGGGCCAGGCCGAAGGTGTTCGCGGTGACGTCGCCCTGGCCCAGGCGGTGCTCGAGACGGGCTGGTTCCGCAACGACGACACCCGCCGGTTCAACAACTACGCCGGCATCGGCCACTGCGACAGCTGTCCGACCGGCTTCCAGTTCCCGTCGGCCCGCGTCGGCGTGCGGGCCCAGGTCCAGCACCTGAAGACCTACGTCATGCGCGATCCGGTCTTCGCCAGCCCGCTGGTCGACCGACGGCTCTACGGTCCGGCGGCGTGCTGCCAGACCTGGAACGAGCTCACCGGGGTGTGGGCCACGAACCCCGTCTACGGTCCCACGCTGCTGGCGATCTACGAGCAGATGCTCGACTGGCTGGTCGCCCGGCGCACCGTGGTCGGCTCCGGTTGACCCGGGCGTCGGCCGGTCAGGCCACCTCGAACCACAGGTCGCCGTCGGCCTCGCCGTCCCGGTAGTCGATCGTGACCTCGTCGCCGGCGGCGATGGGTGCGACGGCCACGATGACCACCACCTCGGCGTCGAGGTCCAGCTCGGCACGGGCGTTGGGCGTGTCACGGTGGTTGAGGAAGGCGGTCGGGCCGGCGGGGAGGGCGACGGCGTCGTCGGCCCACTCGAAGCAGTGCTCGGCCAGCGTGGTGCGATCGAAGGCGTCGCGCTCGTCGGCGGGCACGATCAGCAGTGGCGCACGGTCGAGCACCTCACCGACGTCGATGGCGCGCGTGGCGAGCACGCCGCGACCGTGGACCGGCGATGCGCCCACCGCGATCGGCGAGGAGCCATGGGGTGCGGCGATGTCGTCCATGGGTGCGTCCGTCGTCGGTCGTCGTCGTCGGTCGTCGTCGTCGGTCGTCGTCGTCGCGAGGGGGGACTTGAACCCCCACGTCCTTGCGGACACAGGAACCTGAATCCTGCGCGTCTGCCAATTCCGCCACTCGCGCGAGTGGACCACTCAGGCTAGCGGACACCCTCGGTCGGCCCGGAACCCGTCGCTCGACGAGGGGTCCGCGGCGCGGGGCGGGGTGAGCGTCGCGCCCTGGGGGTGGTCGTTCGACACACGGCCGTTGTTTCTGGCGACCAACCGGCACAATTAGTGCTAAACACGGCGCAAGTAGGCGTCCCCCGGTCCACGGAGGTGCGGTCATGAAGGCAGTCGCCAGCCGACGCGAGGACGCCGACCGATCCCCCGGTGCGCGTCGGTCGGGTGAGTCGGGGACCACCGACCTGATGCGCCTCTACCTCGACGACATCGGTCGCCATCGGCTGCTCACCGCCGACGACGAGGTCCGCCTCGGCGCACTCGTCCAGCACGGCCTCGCGGCCCGGGCCCGCCTCGACTCCGACGAGTCCCTCACCCCCGGGGAGCGGGGCAAGCTGCGTCGTGCCGTGCGCAAGGGCGAGGATGCGACCGCCGACTTCGTGCGGGCCAACCTGCGCCTCGTCGTGAGCGTCGCCCGCCGGTACCACTACCCCGGCGTCGCGCTGGTCGACCTGGTGCAGGACGGCAACCTCGGCCTGCTCCACGCCGTCGAGAAGTTCGACCCCAAGCTCGGCTACAAGTTCTCCACCTACGCGACGTGGTGGATCCGCCAGGCCATCTCCCGCGGGGTCGATGCCGCCGGCAAGACCATCCGGGTCCCATCCCACGCCGAGGAGCACCTCCGGGTGATGGCCCGGGCCCGCGACGACTTCGAGGCCGAGCACGGGCGCAAGCCGACCGTCGCCGAGCTGGCCGCCGCCTCCGGTCTCGACGAGCCTGCCGTCGAGCGCCTCCTGCAGACGCCCGCCGTCGCCGCGTCGCTCGACCAGCCCGTCGCCGATGACGCCTCGGTGCTCGGTGACCTGCTCGCCGACGAACGAGCCCTCGATCCCGACGCCCACGCCGCCGACCTCGACCGGGCCGACTCGCTCGACCGGCTCCTCGAGGTGCTCGACGAGCGCGAGCGGGGCATCCTGCGCATGCGCTACGGCCTCGGCAGCGACGGCGAGGAGCACTCCATGCCCGAGGTCGCCCGGGCGTTCCGCCTGAGCCGCGAGCGGATCCGTCAGATCGAGGCCAACGCCTTCTCCAAGCTGCGGCACCCGTCCAACGAGCTCCACGTCACCGATTTCCTGGGATGACCGGACTGCTCGGGGCGACGCGGCTTCCGGGGGTGACGCGCCGCCACTAGCGTCTCGCGTCGTGGGCATGCGTGGCTTCGAGCGACGACTGGAGAACGCCGTCGAGGGCGCGTTCGCGCGGGTCTTCAAGAGCGGCCTGCGCCCCATCGAGCTCGGCCGGCGCCTCACGCGGGAGATGGACGACCACCGCACCGTCGACGTGCGGGGTCGCACCGTCGCCCCCAACGCCTTCACCGTCGAGGTCAGCCAAGAGGACCACGAGCGCTTCGCCGAGATCGAGGAGGCCCTCTGCCGCGAGCTCGGTGACGCCGCTCGCGAGCACGCCCGCGACGAGGGCTACGCCTTCCCGGGCCCGGTCACCGTGGTCATGCTCGTCGACCCGGGCCTGCGCACCGGTGCCTTCTCCATCGACGCCCGCATGAAGGCGGGGGAGGGCGGCATCGGGGCCGGGTCGCTCGTGCTGCCCAACCACGACCGCTACGAGCTCACCGAGCACACCATCGTCGTCGGCCGGTTGCCGGAGTGCGACATCACGATCATGGACAGCAACGTGAGCCGTCGCCACGCCGAGATCCAGCCCCGGGGCGACCACTTCGTGCTCGTCGACCTCGGCTCGACCAACGGCACCCGGGTGAACGGCGTGCGGATCACCGAGCGGGAGCTGCGCGACGGCGACGAGCTGGCCTTCGGCAACACCCGGCTGGTGTTCGAAGCGTCATGAGGTCGGCCGCCGCGGCGCCGGCCTCCGGGGTCGGCGACCAGGCCTTCGGTACGCTCTGAGGCCGCGTGTCCGACCAACTCCTGTTCATCCTCAAGCTCTGCCTGCTCGCCCTCCTGTACCTCTTCTTCTTCAGGGTGCTGCGGGCGGTGTGGGCCGAGATCAAGGCGCCGGCGGTGGCCGCCCCCGTCGGACGCGCCCCGGCCGACGCCGGTCGGAAGGGCCGTCGCAGGGCGGCGAGGGCCGCGGCCGCCACGCCCGCCCCGCCCCAGCTCGTGGCCCTCGAACCGACCGAACTGCGAGGCCGGAGCTTCCCACTCGCCGAGGAGGTCACCCTCGGACGGGCGGCGGGGTGCCAGATCACCCTCGACGACACCTACATCTCGCAGCTGCACGCTCGCGTCTACGCCCGTGACGGCCGGTGGCTGGTCGAGGACCTCGGCTCCACCAACGGCACCTACCTCAACCGTCAGCGGGTCAGCGGGCCGATGGTGATGCAGGCCGGGGACCGCCTCCAGGTGGGCAACACGATCCTGGAGCTGCGATGACCGCGTTCGTGTCGGGCACGGCCACCGACGTCGGTCGGGTGCGCCAGGCGAACGAGGACGCCTTCGTCGTCACCGATCGCCTCTTCGCGGTCGCCGACGGCATGGGCGGGCACCGGGGCGGGGCCGTCGCCGCAGAGATCGCCCTGGCCACCCTCGTCGAGGGGTTCGACGCCACCTCGACCGACCGCCTGGTCGAGGCGGTCGAGGAGGCCAACGACGCCGTGGTGTCGCGGGCCGAGGACGATCCCGACCTCCAAGGGATGGGCACCACCCTGACCGCGCTCGCCCTCGTCGACGACGGCGAGCGCGACCTGCTCGGCGTGGTCAACGTCGGTGACTCGCGGCTCTACCTCCTGAAGGAGGGTGAGCTCGAGCAGATCACCGAGGACCACAGCCTGGTCGCCACCCTCGAGCGCCAGGGACGGCTCACCCGGGCCGAGGCCGCCGTCCACCCGCAGCGCAACATCCTCACCCGCGCCCTCGGCATCGACGGGAAGGTGATGGTCGACTCGTGGGAGATCCTCCCGTTCGTCGGCGACCGCTACCTCATCTGCAGCGACGGCCTGTTCAACGAGGTCGATGACAGCCAGATCGGGGCCACCCTCCGCAAGCTCGCCGACCCGTCGGAGGCCGCCCACGAGCTGGTGCGCCTGGCGAACGAGTCGGGCGGGCGCGACAACATCACGTGCGTGGTGGTCGACGTCGTCGACGACGAGGGGCGCGATCCCGAGGCGTCGACGCTCGGCGCCCGGGTCACGAGCGCCACCGCGTCGCCCGACCCGCCGGGGGTCGCCGCGGCCGCCGACGCCCTCGACGACGCCGACGGCGTCGAGCGCGTGATCGGCCGAGGCCAGAGCCCGACCAAAGAACCGGAGGCGGCCACCGCGTCCGAGTCGGCTACGGGCCGACGCCGGTTCACCTGGCGGGTCGCCCTCTTCGGGCTCGCGTTCGTCGTGATCGTCGGCGCCGCCGTCGGCGCCGTCCTCTTCGCCGGCCGCGGCACCTACTACGTGGGCTTCGACGGCGACCAGGTCGTGATCTACCGCGGCCAGCCGGGTGGCGTGCTCTGGATCGAGCCCGAGCTGGCCGAGCCCACCGAGCTCACCCGTGCCGACCTGCCGCCGAGCGCGGTGCTCGACATCGAGGGCGGCAAGACCGAGGCCAGCCTCGACGACGCCCGGGCCTACGTCGACAACCTCCGGGCCCAGACCACCACGACCACCACGGCGACCACGGCGACGACCGCCGTCCCGCCGCCGGCCACCGACGCGCCGGCGGCGGCGGTGCCCGCCGAGCCGACACTCGTCCCGTGATCGGGAACCGTCGCAACACCGAGCTCGGCCTCATCGTGCTGGCGGTCGTCGTCACCGCCGCCGCCTACGTGCTGGCCAGCCTGGGTGACCGGGCCGAGATCCCGGTGAACATCGGGCCGTTCCTGCTCGTCGTGCTCGGGCTGCTGCTCGTCGCCCACCTGGCCGTACGCCGTTTCGCGCCCGACGCCGACCCGATCCTCCTGCCCCTCGCCGGTCTGCTGAACGGCCTCGGCTACGTGGTCATCGCCGGGCTCGACGAGGAGCTGGCGGCCGCCCAGGCCACGTGGACGGCGCTCGGCGTCGCCGCCTTCACCGCCACCCTGGTGTTCGTGCGTCGGACCCGGGTCCTCGAGCGGTACCGGTACACGTTCGCCGTCGTCGGCTTCGGGCTGATCGTCCTGCCCTTCCTCCCGTTCATCGGGCGCGAGATCAACGGGGCGCGGATCTGGGTCGGAGCAGGTCCGGTCAACTTCCAACCCGGTGAGTTCGCCAAGATCGCGCTGGCCATCTTCTTCGCCGGCTATCTGGTCGACAAGCGGGAGCTGATGCGGTCGAGCTCCCGCCGGATCGGACCCATCCAGCTCCCCGAGCCGAAGTACCTCGGACCCATCCTCCTGGCCTGGGTCGCCTCGCTGCTGGTGATGATCGCCCAGCGCGACCTCGGCTCGTCGCTGCTGTTCTTCGCGCTCTTCATCGTGATGGTGTGGGTGGCGACCGAGCGGACGTCGTGGCTGGTCGTGGGCGCGCTCATGTTCGCGGTCGGCGCCTACCTCTCCTGGCTCGGGTTCGGCCACGTCCAGCAGCGGGTCGAGATCTGGCTCGATCCCTGGCAGGACCCCACCGGTGACGGCTTCCAGATCGTGCAGGCCGCCTTCGCCATGGCCTACGGCGGGGTGACCGGCACCGGTCTCGGCCTCGGTGGACAGGTCCGCATCCCGTTCGCGGAGACCGACTTCGTGTTCGCCGTCATCGCCGAGCAGCTCGGCCTCCTCGGCGGCACCGTCGTGATCATGGCCTTCGCCCTCATGGTCGGCTCGGGCCTGCGCATCGCCACGCGGGCCGACGTCGCCTTCGACAAGCTCCTGGCCACCGGCCTCACCGCCCTGATCGGCGTCCAGGCGTTCATCATCATCGGCGGTGTGACCCGTCTGCTGCCGCTCACCGGCGTCACGCTCCCGTTCGTCAGCTACGGCGGGTCGTCGTTGCTGGCGAACTACGTGCTGATCGCGTTGCTCCTGCGGATCAGCGACCAGTCGGCTCGGTCGCCCGTGCCACCCGAGGTGCAGGTCGGGCAGGTCGGCGACGGCGCGGCCGGGTCGAGCTCGTGAACCGCCAGATCCGACGCCTCGGCATCGGCCTGCTCGCCTGCTACGCGGCCCTGTTCGCCATGTTGAACTGGGTGCAGGTCATCCGGGCCGACGACTACAACGAGAACTCCCTCAACACCGCCCAGATCCGCGCCGACTTCAACCGGCCGCGCGGCACCATCACCACTTCCGACGGCGTGCTGCTGGCCCAGTCGGTCGACAACCCCGACACCGCCTCCGAGTTCGAGCGGATCCGCGTCTACCCGCAGGGCGATCTCTACGGCCAGGTCACCGGGTTCTTCTCCTTCAAGTTCGGCGCCACCGGCATCGAGAAGAGCTACGGCGACGAGCTCTCGGGCCAGACCCTCGAGCAGCAGGTCCGGGGCCTCGGTGACCTGTTCGTCACCAGCCCGACGGTGGGCAACGTCACCCTGGCGGTCCGTGACGACCTCCAACGGGTGGCGCGCGAGCAGTTGGGTGAGCGGGAGGGCTCGGTCGTGGCCATCGACCCCCGCAGCGGTGCCGTGCTCGCGTTCTGGAGCTTCCCGTCCTACGACCCGAACGCCCTGTCCACCGTCGACCTCGAGGCCGCCGATGCGGCGTGGGGGCTGCTCAACGTCGCGCCGGGCCAGCCCCTGCGACCGCACATGTACCAGGACCGCTACTTCCCCGGGTCGACGTTCAAGGTGGTCACCGGGGGCACCGGCGTCGAGATCGGGGAGGTGTCTCCCGACAGGCCGTCGTACCCGGTCGAGCGCAGCTACACGCCGCCGCAGACGACCACGCCCATCTTCAACTTCGGCGGCACGGCGTGCGGCGGCACCCTCTTCCGGATCCTCGAGGTGTCCTGCAACACCGCCTTCGCCCGCATGGGCACCGAGACCATCGGTCCCGACGGCATGGTGCGGGGGGCCGAGTCGTTCGGGTTCAACGCCGCACCGCCGATCGACATGCCGGCCCCGGCGTCGTCGGTGTTCCCCACCGACTTCACCGATGACCTGCCCAAGCTCGCCCAGTCGTCGATCGGCCAGAACGACGTGCAGGCCACCCCGCTGCAGATGGCCCTCGTCGCCGGCGCCGTCGCCAACGGCGGGACCGTCATGCGCCCGCACCTCATGACCGAGGTCCGCGACAACGACCAGGCCCTCGTCGACGAGTACGCCCCCGAAGCCTGGAAGCAGGCCCTCGGCCCTGACGCCGCGGCGACGATGCGCCAGGCCATGGTCGGGGTGGTGGAGGACGGCACCGCCGAGAACCTGGCCATCCCCGGCCTCGAGGTCGGCGGCAAGACGGGCACGGCCCAGCTCGGCACCGAGCCGCCGCGGTCCCACACCTGGATCATCGGCTTCGCCGGCCCACCCGGCGGCACACCCGAGATCGCCGTCGCCGTCGTCGTGCTCGACCAGCCCGGCGCCAGTGAGTTCACCGGTGGCGCGGTGGCCGCCCCCATCGCCCGCGCCGTCCTCGAGACCTACTTCGGGGGCTGATCAATGCGCCCCACCACTGCTCGTTAGGGTGTAGCTGCCCCCAGGGTCCCGCATGTCCGACACGCCCCGCCGCCCGACCGTCATCAACGACCGCTACGAGCTGCACCGCAAGCTCGCCCGCGGCGGGATGTCCGACGTCTACCTGGCTCGCGACGTCCTGCTCGGCCGACCGGTGGCGGTGAAGGTCCTGTTCCCCGAGTACGCCAAGGACCCGACCTTCGTCGAGCGGTTCCGCCGCGAAGCCCAGGCCGCCGCCAACCTCAACCACCCCAACATCGTCGCCGTCTACGACTGGGGTCAGCAAGGCGGTACCTACTTCCTGGTGATGGAGTACGTCGAGGGGCGCACCCTGTCCGAGATCGTCCGCTCCGAGGGCCCGCTCCACCCGACCCGCGCCGCCGAGGTCGCCGCCGACGTCGCCGCCGCCCTGGCCTTCGCCCACCGCAACGGCGTGATCCACCGCGACATCAAGCCCGGCAACATCCTCATCACCTCGGCGGGCCTGGTGAAGGTCGCCGACTTCGGCATCGCCCAGGCGGTCACGAGCGGCGAGGACGCGGTGACCCTCACGCAGGCCGGTTCGGTGATGGGCACGGCCACCTACTTCTCGCCCGAACAGGCCCAGGGCAAGCCGGTCGATCCCCGCAGCGACCTCTACTCCCTCGGCTGCGTGCTCTACGAGATGCTCACCACCCGCCCGCCGTTCCAAGGCGACACGCCGGTGGCGATCGCCTACAAGCACGTGCAGGAGGCGCCGGTGCCGCCGTCGGCGGTGAACCCGGCCGTCCCCTCGGCGCTCGAGGCCATCGACCTCGAGCTGCTGGCCAAGGAGCCCGCCGACCGCTACCCCTCGGCCGAAGACCTCCGCGCCGACCTGATGCGGTTCATCGACGGACGCCGGGTGTCGGTCGACCCGGCCCTCGCCGGTGCCGCCGCCGGCATGGCGACGGCCGCGGTGCCGACCGCCGTGGCCGCTGGGTCGGGTGGCGGCACCGTGGTGGCCGGCGGCGTCCCGCCCGACCAGTACCCACCCGAACCGGGCGACGGCACCCCGCCCCGCAAGCGCCGCTCGGGGGCGTTCCTCGCCGTGATGATCATCCTGCTGGTGCTGTTGGCCGGCATCCTCGTCGTGCTGGGTCTGCAGCTGTCGAAGACCGACGAGCAGATCACCGTCCCCGAGGTGACCCGGTTGCCCGTCGCCGAAGCCACCGCCCGGCTCGCCCAGGCCGGCTTCAAGGCCGAGGTCCGCGAGGAGACCAACACCGAGGTGGCGGTCGGCATCGTCTTCGACCAGACGCCACCGGGCGGCAGCAAGGCCGACAAGGACTCGACGGTCGTGCTCAGGGTCAGCTCCGGCGTCGGCAAGGCGGCCGTGCCGAACGTCGTCGGCCGCACCCAGGCGGCGGCGGTGTCGCTGCTCGAGAACGCCGGCTTCGTCGCCGAGGTGGTCGAGCGCGAGGACGACTCGGTGGACTCGGGCCAGGTCATCGAGCAGAACCCGGCGGCCAACACGCAGGCCGACAAGGGCTCGATCGTCCAGATCGTCGTGTCGGTCGGCCCGGGCGCCATCGCCGTGCCGAACGTCGAGGGGTTGAGTGCCACGGCGGCGTCGAACCAGCTCGGCCAGCTGGGCTTCTCCGTCGACCAGCGCACGGAGGCATCCGACGGCGTCGATCGGGGCGACGTGATCTCCACCGAGCCGGCCGCGGGCACCAAGCTCGAGAAGGGCGCCACCGTCACGCTCGTCGTGTCGTCGGGCCCCGCCACGACGACCACGTCGAGCACGACCTCGACGACGGCGCCGACGACGTCGAGCTCGAGCAGCTCGACGTCGTCCACCAGCCCCTGACCCGCTCGCTCGTCACGCCGCGAGGTCGAACTGGTTGCGGGACTCGGGTCGGGGAGCGGGTGATCCCGCAACCGGTTCGGGAGGTCGGGGAGCGGGTCAGCTGCAGCGGGCGAGGAACGTGGCCAGCAGGTCGTGACCCGCGGTGGTGAGGATCGACTCGGGGTGGAACTGCACGCCTTCGACGTCGACCTCCCGGTGCCGCAGCCCCATCACCACACCGTCGTCGGTCTCGGCGGTGATCTCGAGCACGTCGGGCACCGACGCCCGGTCGACGACGAGCGAGTGGTAGCGGGTGGCCTCGAGCGGGTTGGGCAGCCCGGCGAACACGCCGGTGTCGTGGTGGCGGATGAGCGACGTCTTGCCGTGCATCACCGTGGGGGCCCGGACCACCTCGCCGCCGAACACCTGCCCGATGCACTGGTGGCCGAGGCACACGCCGAACACCGGACGGGTGCCGGCGAAGTGGCGGATCACCTCGTTGGACAGGCCGGCCTCCTCGGGACGGCCCGGCCCGGGCGAGATCAGCACGCCGTCGGGGTCGAGGGCCACGATCTGGTCGAGGGCGAGGGCGTCGCAGCGGTGGACGACCGGTGCGGCTCCGAGCTCGCCCAGGTACTGGACGAGGTTGTAGACGAACGAGTCGTAGTTGTCGATGACGAGGATCCGGGCGCCCATGGCAGAGGGGCAGGGTAGCGGTCGACCACCGCCCTGCCCTACGGATACGCTCGGCGGCCGTGGCCAACGCAGCGAAGCCCAACAAGCGCCGGGTCGAGGGCGGGGGTCGGGTCACCCCGAAGGGCGGCCCGACCCCCAAGAAGAAGCCGACCCCCAAGAAGAAGGTGCCGTCGGGCGGCGACGCTCCCGACGCGTCCAGCCGCTACACGCCGCCGGTGCCCAACGCCTACGTCGAGAGCCCCCGCTGGGTGCCGATCCTGATGTTCGCCCTGTTCGGCCTCGGGATGCTGATGATCGTCCTGCACTACATGGGCGTCCTGCTGCCGAGCGCCGACAGCAACTGGTGGCTGGCCGCCGGCCTGGGGTCGATCCTCGCCGGCATCATCACCGCCACCCAGCTGCGCTGAACGGCACCGTCACCGACCGGCCACCCCCGCGCCGGGCGCTCGTCGTCCACACCCCGTCCACAGGCCGTCCTCGGTGGTCGCGCCGGCCCGGCGCCGGCCCGGTGGCGGTCAGGAGACGGAGGCGGCGAACGCACGACGATCGCGTGACGGTCAGGTAACGCTCCCCATCGTCGTCCCCACCCTGTGGACAAACAGGGCGATGGGACCCGACGGGCTAGAGCTCGTCGACCGGCGTCATCAGCCGCATGTCCTCCTGGCAGTGCCGGGGTGGCTCGGGGTCCTCCGTGGGGGAGACCGTCATCCGCACCTCGGCCCCGCAGATGTCGCAGCGGTACACCAGCTTGACCTTCCTCAGCTCGCCCGCCGGTGGCGGCTCGGGTACGGGCCGGGCGAGCCCGCCGAGCATCATCACGCCGAGGCGCAGGATCGCCCACGCGGCCGAGGCGGCGATGGCCACGTTCACGAGGGGGAACCCGGCCAGCAGCGCGACGGCGGCGCCGAGCACGACGGCGCCGAGCACGACGGGATGCTTGATGCGCAGGAGGCGGTCCATGGTGCGGGGAGCGGTGCGGCGAGAACGACCGGAGGGTGGCCCGGGGGCCACCCTCCAGCCTACGGACTCGCCCGGCGCTCGCCGAGCCGTCCCGTCGTCCGGTCGTCCGGTCGTCCCGTCGTCCCGTCGTCCGGTCGTCCGGTCGTCCCGTCGTCCGGTCGTCCGGGCCGGAATCCCTAGCCCAGGCGCTCGATGATCGTGGCGTTGGCCATGCCGCCGCCCTCGCACATCGTGAGCAGGCCGTAGCGGCCGTTGGTGCGCTCGAGCTCGTTGAGCAGCGTGGACAGCAGCTTGGTGCCCGACGCGCCGAGCGGGTGGCCGAGGGCGATGGCGCCGCCGTTCACGTTCACCCGGTCCATGTCGGGCTTGAGCTCCTTCTCCCAGGCGAGGACCACCGAGGCGAAGGCCTCGTTGATCTCCACCAGGTCGATGTCGTCCATCGACAGGCCCGAGCGCTCGAGTGCCTTGTGGGTGGCCGGGATGGGGCCGGTGAGCATGGTGATGGGGTCGACGCCGGCGAGGGCGAAGGTGTGGAACCGAGCCCGCGGGGTGAGGCCGAGCTGGCTGGCCTTGTCCTCGCTCATGATCAGTGCCGCCGAGGCGCCGTCGGTGATCTGCGACGAGTTGGCGGCGGTGACCTTGCCGTCGGGCTTGAACGCCGGCTTCAGCTGGGCGAGCTTCTCCATGGAGGTGTCACGGATGCCTTCGTCGGCGGTCAGGATCTCGTCGCTGTCGATGAGCTCGCCGGTCTCCTTGTCACGCGGCTTGGCCCGCACGGGGACGATCTCGTTGTCGAACCGGCCCTCGTCGCGGGCGCGGGCGGCGCGCTCCTGGCTGCGCAGCCCGAAGGCGTCGAGGTCGTCACGGGTGAGGCCCCACTTGTCGGCGATGATCTCGGCCGAGATGCCCTGGGGCACCAGCCCGCCGCGCTCGGCGTAGCGCAGGCCCATGTTGTCGCCGAACGGGAAGCCGACGTCTTTCACCATGGCCGAGGCGCCCATGGGCACGAGGCTCATCACCTCGACGCCGGCGGCGACGACCACGTCGTAGGCCCCGGCGATGACGCCCTGGGCGGCGAAGTGGGCCGACTGCTGCGACGAGCCGCACTGGCGGTCGACGGTGGTGGCGGGGACCTCCTCGGGCCAGCCGGCGCCGAGCACCGCGTTGCGGCCGACGTTGAGCGACTGGGCGCCCACCTGCATGACGCAGCCCATGATCACGTCCTCGACGAGGGCCGGATCGAGGTCGTTGCGCTCGGCCAGGGCCTTCAGGACCTCGGCGGCGAGGTCGGCGGGATGCCATCCCGACAGCTTCCCGTTGCGCTTGCCGCCCGCGGTGCGGACGGCGTCGACGATGACGGCGGTGGGCATGGTGGGATCCTCCCGAGAGCAACTAGACCGGTCGGTCAAGAGTCTGCCCGGCGGCCGGCGCGGCGGCAACCCGCCGGTCGGCCCGGGCGGATGGGGGGCCCGGGTGGCGAGGTGGGTGTGTCGGGCGGCACACTGGCACGACCATCCTCGCCCGGGTCGGTGGGGGGCAGTCCTGACGAAGGAGGATCCGATGCCGGTGACGAGTGACGAGCTCATGCAGGTGGTCGAGGGCCAGACGGTGGCGTCGGAGTTCCTGAGGTTGGCCACCGCCAACCCGAACGCCGTCGCCCTGCGGTGGAGGAACCCCGACGACTCCTGGGGGGAGTGGACCTTCCAGGACTACCTCGACCAGGTGGCCAAGGCGGTCGCCGGCTACCAGGCCCACGGCATACGGCCCGGTCGGACCGTGCTGTTGATGATGCGGAACATCCCGCAGTTCCACGTCCTCGACATGGCTGCCTACTTCTGCGGCGCCACGTCGGTCTCGATCTACAACTCCTCGTCACCCGAGCAGGTGCTCTACCTCGCCAACCACTGCGAGGCGGTCGCCGCCGTGGTCGAAGACGTCGGGTTCCTCGAGCGCTTCCTCAAGGTCCGGGACGAGCTCACGACGGTCGAGCAGCTCGCCGTCCTCGACGACCCCGACGGCCTCGCCCCGAGCGACGTGCTGAGCGTCGACCGACTCTTCGAGCACGGGGCGGCCGACCTGGCGGTCGAGGTGGGCAACTGCAAGCCCGACGACCTCGCCACCATGATCTACACCTCGGGCACGACGGGGCCGCCCAAGGGCGTGATGCTCACCCACCGCAACATCACCTGGACCGCCGAGAGCCTGCGGCGATGCCTGCCGTTCGACGACTACATCGGCAAGCGGGTCGTCTCCTACCTCCCGATGGCCCACATCGCCGAGCGGGTCACCAGCCACTACTCGGGGGCGTTCTTCGGCTACGAGGTCACCACCTGCCCCGATCCCAGCCAGATCGCCACCTACCTGCGGGAGGTGCATCCCAACTTCATGTTCGGCGTCCCGCGGGTCTGGGAGAAGATCTACGCCGGCGTCAACGCCGCCCTCGGTGCCGATCCCGAGAAGTCCCAGCAGTTCGACGACGCCGTCGCCACCGCCGGCCCGATCGCCGAGCGGATGGACTGGGGCACCGCCACCGACGAGGACCTCGCCACCTTCCAGTTCCTCGACGAGGTCGCCTTCCGGCCCGTCCGTGCCCTCGTCGGGCTCGACCAGCTCGAGGCCGGCATCACCGGCGCGGCCCCGATCCCGGCCGAGATCCTCTCCTGGTTCCGCGCCATCGGCGTGCCGCTGTCCGAGATCTACGGCATGTCCGAGTCGAGCGGACCGATGACCTGGACGGCCACGCGGATCAAGGCCGGCACCGTCGGCCCCGCCATCCCCGGCTGCGAGGTCGAGCTGGCCGACGACGGTGAGATCATCTGCCGCGGCGGCAACGTCTTCTCGGGCTACTACAAGGAGCCGGAGAAGACCGCCGAGGCGTTGGACGCCGACGGCTGGCTGCACTCCGGCGACATCGGCGTGGTCGACGACGACGGCTACTTCAAGATCGTCGACCGCAAGAAGGAGCTGATCATCACCGCCGGCGGGAAGAACGTCAGCCCCGCCAACCTCGAGGCGGCGCTCAAGATGATCCCGCTCGTCGGTCAGGCCTGTGTGATCGGCGACAACAAGCCGTTCGTGTCGGCGCTGGTCGTGCTCGACCCCGAGGTCACGCCGGTGTGGGCCCAGTCCCAGGGCATCGGCTTCGATTCCCTTCAGGATCTGGCCGACGACAAGGTCGTGCAGGAAGAGGTCGAGCGAGGCGTCACCGACGTGATGAGCCAGTTCAACAACGCCGAGCGGGTCAAGAAGGTCAAGGTGCTCGGCGAGGAGTGGCTGCCCGACTCCGAAGTGCTCACGCCCACGTCCAAGCTCAAGCGGCGCGGCATCATCGCCCGCTACGAGGAGGAGATCGAGCAGCTCTACGCCCGCTAGGGCGACCGTGTCCGGTCTCGCGCCACACGACCTAGCATCCAGGCCCATGGACGAACTGAGGGTGGGGGCCGCCGTCGAGGGGACCGACGGCGAGCTCGGTGAGATCGACGCGCTGATCGTCGACCCGACCACACGCGCGATCACCCACCTGGTGGTCGCCGGCCGGCACCTCGGGCCGCGGGTGCTCGTCCCGGTCGACGTGGTGACCGAGCGGCGTCCGGAGCAGGTGACGGTGAGCCTCGACCGGGGCGGGTTCGAGGCGTGCCCGGCGTTCGACGAGCCCAGCTTCAACGCGCCGGGCGAGGACTTCGCCTACGGCGACGCCGTCCTGGCCCCCGGCGCCTACTTCCTCGAGCCGTACGCCTCCCCGTTCGAGGGGTGGCCCCTCGCCGAGCACGAACGCATCCCGAAGGGGGAGGTGTCGATCCGTCGTGGCGACGAGGTCCTGTCGAGCGACGGCTCCCGGGTCGGCCATGTCGACGAGTTCCTCGTCGACCCCACCGACAACACGATCACCCACGTGGTGCTGCGACAGGGGCACCTGCTCCGGCACGACGACGACGTGGTGATCCCGGTGTCGGCGGCCACGGGGTTCGACGAGGGCACCGTGCGCCTCGACCTCGACCTCCCGGCCGTGCAGGCGCTGCCCAAGATCAAGGTCAAGCGCCATCGCCACGTCGGCGACTGAGCGGAGCCGGCGCGGGAATGGGCGACGGCGTCGATCGGCTCGCCGCCCCCGAGGTCGACGCCTTCGTGCCTGACGGCGGGCCGCTGGCCGAGGCCCTCTCCCGCGCCACCGACGTCGGCATCGGTGCCCACGCCGACGACCTCGAGTTCTTCGCCCTCGTCCCCATCGCCGAGTGCCTGGCCTCCCCCGACCGGGCCTTCGCCGGTGTCACCTGCACCGACGGCGCCGGGTCGGCCCGTGCCGGCCGCTTCGCCACGATGTCCGATGACGAGTTGGTCGCCGTCCGGCGAGCCGAGCAACGCCGTGCCGCCGTCGTCGGCGGGTACGCCGCCGTCGTGCAACTGGGGCACCTGAGCTCGGCGGTGCGCTCGGCCGACGGCTTCGAGGTGCTGGTCGACGAGCTCGAGGCGGTGCTCGTCGCGGCCCGACCCGAGCGCGTCTTCACCCACAACCTGGCCGACAAGCACGGCACCCACCTGGCCGTCGGGGCGGCGACGGTCGCCGCCATCCGGCGCCTCCCGGCCGATCGGCGCCCTCGTCGCCTCCTCGGCGTCGAGGGCTGGCGCGACCTCGACTGGCTCCCCGACGACGACAAGGTGCTACTCGACGCGACCGGGCTCGGCGAGCTGGCGGCGCGGCTCACCGGGGTGTTCGAGAGCCAGCTCACCGGCAAGCGCTACGACCTGGCCGAGGCCGGACGCCGCCGGGCCAACGCGACCCTGCAGGCTCCCCGCGACCTCGACGCCGCCGAGGAGGTGTCGCTGGCCATGGACCTCACCCCGCTCGTCGACGACGACACCCTCGACCCGGTCGGCTTCGTGCTCGACGCCGTCGACCGCTTCCGCGACGACGTGGCCGGTGGGCTGGGGCGGTACTTCGGCTGATGCCACCCTCGACCGACCGCCGCCCGACGCCTGATCTCGGCACCCGCCGCCGCGGACCACGCGCCCGGCGAAGGTCAGCCGGGATCGTTCCACAGGCGCACGCCGTGGTACTCGTGCTCCCAGCCGAGCACGCAGAGGGTGCCGGTCTCGAGCGGGAACCGGCGTCCTTCGCGCGCATCGAGCTCACACCAGCGTGCCGTCAACACCCGCAGGAAGTGACCGTGGGAGAACAGGGCCACGTCGCCTTCGACCGCAGCGGCACGGGCGATGACGCGGTCGGCCCGGGCCGCGACCCTCTCGATCGTCTCGCCGCCCGGGACACGGCCGTTCCACACCGTCCACCCCGGGGCCGTGTCGCGGATGGCCACCGTGGTGACGCCCTCGTAGTCGCCGTAGTCCCACTCGACGAGGTCGTCGTCGACGACGGCCTCGTCCCCGTAGCCGGCGAGGGCACACGTCTGTCGCGCCCGGCCGAGGGGGCTGACCAGGACGAGGGCGAAGGACCGTCCGTCGAGGACCCGTCCGACCGAGCTCGCCTGCTCGCGACCGAGCTCGTTCAGGGGTAGATCGGTGCGACCGGTGTGGCGGCCGGCCTCGCTCCAGTCGGTGGCGCCGTGTCGGACCAGGACGATCTGCGGCCGGGCGACGGGGATGGCGGCGTCGCTCACCGGGTGTGGCGCGCGCTCACGCGGGCGGTTCGCTCGGCCAAGGGCCGTAGCCGCGTACGAGGGCCCGGGCCTCCTCCGGCCCCCAGGTGCCCTGCTGGTAGGGCACCACCGGAGCGACGCCATCGAGGATCGGCTCGACGATCCGCCACGACTCCTCCACCGAGTCCTGGCGGGCGAAGAGGGTCGGGTCGCCCTGCATGGCGTCCTCGATGAGCAGCTCGTAGGGCTCGGGGCCGGTGTCGGCCCGCAGGTCGGGCGGAGGAGCGAGGGTGATCGGCTCCGGCTTCATCGTCTCGCCCGGGCGCTTGTGGAGCCACGTGACGGCCGAGAAGCTGTCGGGCTTGGCCTCGATGCGGATGCCGTTCGGCGGGAGGTGCTCCTCCTCCCAGTCCTCGAGCCACAGCGGTCGGGGCGGCGATTGGAACTCCACGCTCATCTCGGTGACCGTGTCGGCCATCGCCTTGCCGGCCCGCAGGAAGAAGGGCACGCCGTGCCAGCGAGGCGAGTCGATGTCGACGCGGAAGGCACCGTAGGTCTCGGTGTCGGAGCCGGGCTCGACACCCTCGACCGACCGATAGCCGGCGTACTGCCCCCGTACGTAGCGGGCGGGGTCGACCGGCTTGCAGGCGGTGAGCACCTTGCCCTTCTCGTCGCGCAACGCCTTCGACGACTCGTTCACCGGCTGCTCCATGGCGAGCAGGGCGACCATCTGCAGCAGGTGGTTCTGCATCACGTCGCGCATCGCACCGACCGAGTCGTAGAAGGCGCCCCGATCCTCGACGCCGAACGACTCCGCCATGGTGATCTTGACCGCCTTCACGTACTGCCGGCGCCAGATCGGCTCCAGCAGCGTGTTGGTGAAGCGGGTGATCAGCAGGCTGCGCGATGCTTCCTTGCCGATGAAGTGGTCGATGCGGAAGATCGCCGACTCGGGGAACCACTGGTGCAGGGTGGCGCTGAGCTGCTGGGCGCTGTCGAGGTCGCGCCCGAAGGGCTTCTCGACGATGAGGCGGGCACCCTCGTTCAGGCCCACCCCGGCCAGGCCACCGGCGACGGTCTGGAACATCGACGGGGGGATGGCCAGGTGGAAGATCGGGTGCGTCGGCTCGCCGACGGCGGCCCGCAGCCGCTGGAAGGTGTCGGGCTCGGCGTAGTCGCCCTGGACGTAGGTGAGCGAGGCGAGCAGGGCGTCGACCGCCTTCTGGTCCCACTCCTCGCCCTCGTCGCGGACCGCCGTCTCGCAGTGGGTGCGAAGATCGTCGTCGGTCCAGTCGTCGAGGGCGACGCCGGTGACCGGGATGCCGAGCCGGCCGCGTCTCGTGAGCCGGTACAGGGCCGGGAACAGCTTCTTCTTGGCCAGGTCGCCCGAGGCGCCGAACATCACCAGCGAGTCCGAGCGGGGCCGGGGGTCGTGACCCCCTGCGGTCGGGAGCATTCGACGTTCGGCGGCCACGGACGCGGACCCTACCGCTCGGCGGTCGACGTCGGGTGAGAGGATGACCGGGTGGCTCCTCGGGACGCGCACGCCGGCATGCTCATCGAGGACTACGCCATCGTCGGCGACACCGAGACGGTGGCCTTGATCGCCCGGAACGGCTCGGTCGACTGGCTGTGCACGCCACGCTTCGACTCCGCCGCGTGCTTCGCCTCGCTGCTCGGGTCGCCGGCGAACGGTCGATGGCAGATCGCCCCGCTGACCCGCCCCACCGCGGTGACGCGGCGGTACCTCGACGACACCCTCGTGCTCGAGACGGTGTTCACCGGGCCAGGCGGGGACGTCGCCGTGATCGACTTCATGCCCGTGCGGGAGGACCGCCCGCCCGCCCTGGTCCGCATCGTCGAGGGTCGGACGGGCTCGGTCGAGATGGGCATGGAGCTCGTGACGCGCTTCGACTACGGCGGCATCGTGCCGTGGGTGCGCTCCGACGATCACGGATGGGTCGCCGTCGGGGGAGCCGACGCCCTCGTGCTCCGTACGCCGGCCGCGTTGGAGGGCCGCGACATGACGACCGTGGCCCGGTTCACCGTCGCCGAGGGCGAGCGCGTCCCCTTCGTGCTGACGTGGTTCCCCTCGCACCACGACCCACCCTCCCCGCTCGACGCCGACGTGGCCCTGACCGCGGCCACCAACCACTGGCGCGAGTGGTCGAGCCGCAACCGGTACACGGGGCGGTGGGCCGCCGAGGTGAGGCGGGCGCTGCTCACCCTGAAGGCCCTCACCTTCGGTCCGACCGGGGGGATCGTGGCCGCGGGGACCACGTCGCTCCCCGAGCGTCTGGGTGGCGTGCGGAACTGGGACTACCGGTACTGCTGGCTCCGTGACGCCACCTTCACGCTCACGGCGCTGAGCTCGTGCGGCTACGTCGACGAGGCGCTCGCGTGGAGCACGTGGCTGCGACGGGCGGTCGCCGGGAGCCCGGATCGGGTCCAGATCATGTACGGGGTGGGCGGCGAGCGCCGGCTGACCGAGGCCGAGGTCCCGTGGCTGGCCGGCTACGAGGGGAGCGCTCCGGTGCGCATCGGCAACGCCGCCAGCGAGCAGTTCCAGCTCGACGTGTTCGGCGAGGTCATGGACATGTTCCTGCACTCGCAGGAGTGCCTGGGCCACGACCTCCCCGACGACTTCTGGGACCTGGCCCGGATCCTCGTCGGTCACGTGTCCCGGGTCTGGACCGAGCCCGACGACGGCATCTGGGAGGTGCGGGGCCCTCGCCGGCACTTCGTGCACTCCAAGGTGATGGCGTGGGTCGCCGTCGACCGGTTCGTGAAGCTGTGCGAGGCGGGACGACCTCACGAGCCGCTCGAGCGATGGCGCACCTTGCGCGACGACATGCACCGCGACATCGTGCGGCGCGGGTACGACCCCGCCGTGGGCGCGTTCACGCAGTACTACGGCTCCACCGAGCTCGACGCCAGCCTGCTGATGCTGGCGCTGGTGGGCTTCCTCCCACCGACCGATCCGCGCATCGTCGGCACCGTCGAGGCGATCCAGCGCGACCTGCTCGTCGACGGGTTCGTGCTGCGCTACCGCACCGATCCGGTCCATCCCCCGACCACCGACGACGGACAGGCTGCGGGGGAGGGGGCCGAGGGGAAGGGGGACGGGATCACCGTCGACGGGTTGCCACCGGGGGAGGGTGCGTTCCTGCTGACGACGTTCTGGCTGGTCGACAACCTGACCCTGCTCGGACGCACCGAGGAGGCGGAGGCGATCTTCGAGCGGCTGCTCGGGCTGGCCAACGACGTCGGGCTGCTGTCGGAGGAGTACGACGTGGCTGCCAGCCGGATGGTCGGCAACTTCCCGCAGGCGTTCTCGCACGTCGGCGTCATCCTCTCGGCCGCCAACCTGTCGCACGGCGAGGAGGGCCCGGCGTTCCACCGGGGCGTCGAGATGGGCGCGACGCGGGTGCCGCCCGCGTCGGCGGTCAGCGACTGAGGAGCGACGCGTCGGGCGGCACCAGGCCGGGTGCGAGGAACGTCTGCAGGAGGCGTCGCTCCTCGTCCACGGTGTGCACGGTGGGCCCTTCGATCATGAGGAGCGACAGGATCACGCGGAGGATCCACTCTGCGATCTCGGCCGGTTCGACGTCGTCGCGCAGCAGTCCCGACGCCTGGGCGGTGGCGAGGAAGGGCGAGATGTCCTCGGTCCACTCGGCGAAGAGGGCGTCGGACGCCCCGGCGATGGCGGCGTTGAAGCCGGCCGACTCCCGTTGGAGCAGCAGCTGCAGCTTCGGGCTGCGGCGGATCGAGGCGAGCAGGTAGGCCGCGGTGTCGACCGTGGCCTGGGCGAACCCGATGGGGTCGGCGACGCCGTCGTAGAACTCGGCCAGGTCGCGGTCGGTGGAGCGCTCGAGGTCCCGGAGCAGCACCCGCAGGATCAGCTCGTCGCGGTTGCCGAAGTAGCGGTAGATCGTGGCCCGGGAGACCTTGGCCTCGGTGGCGACGTCCTCGACCGTGGTCTTGGCCAGGCCGTGGCGGTCGATGCAGGCCTCGGCGGCGTCGACGAGCCGGGCGCGCGCCGCCGTGGCATCGGCCGGCACCTCGTCCCCCCATCGCAGCTTCGTCACCGCCGAGAGCCTAAGGGAACGCGTCCGACCTTGCGACAAACGACAGGGTTTGTATCATGTGCGACACCACGACGTCCCAGGGGGTTCACGATGACGTCCACCCGCGAGCTGATCGGCCGCGAAGAGGCCAACGATCTCGACACGATCATCGACATCGCGCTCGACAAGACCCGCGTCGACGAGGCCATCCACTCGGTCAAGGACCACGCCGACGCCATCTTCACCTGGGACTACACCAAGGGTGCTCGGCCGGGCCTCAACAAGCTGTACGAGAAGGCCAAGAACTCGCAGTGGAACGGCGAGACCGACCTCGACTGGTCGACCGACGTCGACCAGGAGGCCATCGCCGCCGCCATCTCCGGTACCGAGCCCAACTGGGACTTCCTCGGCATCGACGTCACCGGCACTCCGCTCGCCAACTGGACGGGCAAGGAGTGGGTGCAGTGGAACATCGAGCAGCAGAACTGGACGTTGAGCCAGTTCATGCACGGTGAGCAGGGCGCGCTGCTCTGCACGGCGAAGATCGTCGAGACGGTGCCCTGGATCGACGCCAAGTACTACGCCGCCACCCAGGTGATGGACGAGGCCCGCCACGTGGAGGTGTTCGCCAAGTACCTCGACACCAAGCTGTCGGGCCACTACCCGCTCAACAACCACCTCGGCCTGCTGCTCGACGACATCCTGCTCGACAGCCGCTGGGACATGACCTACCTGGGCATGCAGATCATGGTCGAGGGCCTGGCCCTCGCCGCCTTCGGCTACATGCACGCCATGACGCCCGACCCGCTGCTCAAGCAGATGCTGCGCTACGTGATGAGCGACGAGGCCCGCCACGTCGCCTTCGGGGTGCTCTCGCTCAAGGAGTACTACGAGGAGCTCTCCGACGCCGAGCTGCGCGAGCGCCAGGAGTTCGCCTTCGAGGCCGCGCTGCGCATGCGCGACCGCCTGCTGGCCGTCGAGGTGTGGGAGCGCATGGGCATCGATGCCCGGGTGCCGATCAAGCTGTTCCGGGGCGACAAGCTCGAGGACCCGTTCCAGATCATGCTCTTCTCGAAGATCGTCCCGAACTGCAAGAAGCTCGGGCTGCTCGACGCCAGCGGCGGCTGGCTGCGCGAGAAGTTCACCGACATCGGCGTGATCCAGTTCGAGGACTGGGCCGACACCTCCACCGAGTACGAGAGCCTCGACGAGCTGGCCAAGGACCGCGAGGCGCAGCTCGGCACCGCCGCCTCGTAGTCACCGCACCCGACCGACCAGACCTCGCAACGGCCCCTCTCCGGAGGGGCCGTCGCGCGCCCGATCCCTAGTAGCGCTCCTCGGCCCGGTCGTAGATGTGGATGGGTACGGCCGTCACCACCGTGTTGGGCCGAAGCCGCAGCCGGGCCCGCAGCACGAGGGCGCTCTGGTTGTGCAACAGCTGCTCCCACCAGTGGGCCAACACGAACTCGGGGACGATCACCGTCACGATGTCGTCGGGCCACTCCTGGTCGAGCTCGTCGATCAGGCTCATCACCGGGCCGGCCAGCTCACGGTAGGGCGAGTAGATGGTGCGCAGCTCGACGGGGATCTCGAACTTGTCCCACTGCTGCTGGATCTTCGTCTGCTGCTCCTCGTCGTGGACCACGGTGACGGCGAGCAGGCGGTCGGGGGCGAGCGAGCGAGCGTAGGTCAGCGCGTCCAGCACCCCGCGGTGCACCTGGCCGACGAGCACGATGACCGTGTGGCGGTGTCGCCTCGACCGGTACCCCTCGGGCACCGCGATCGACTGGCTGACGTGCGCGTAGTGGCGGTGCACGGCCTTGAAGCCGATCACGATGAGCGGGATCAGGGCGACGGGGACCCAGGCCCCGATGGTGAACTTCGACACGACCACCACGCCGAGGACGATGAAGGTGGCGACGGCGCCCACGGCGTTCAACGTCTGGTTGCGCTTCCAACCCTTCTCCCGTTCGTTGCGGTGGTGGATGACCATGCCGGCCTGGGAGAGCGTGAAGCCGGTGAACACGCCGACGGCGTAGAGGGGGATGAGGGCGCTGGTGACGCCGCCGAAGGCGATGATCAGCGCTCCGGCGACGACGGCGAGGACCACGATGCCGTTGGAGAACACGAGGCGGTCGCCGCGGTTCGACAGCTGGCGGGGGAGGTAGCCGTCGGCGGCGATGATCGACGACACGCGAGGGAAGTCGGCGAAGGCGGTGTTGGCGGCGAGGATCAGGATGGCGAACGTCGAGAACTGCAGGACGTAGTAGAGGACGTCGCCCACGCCGCTCGGGAGCGAGTTGGGGCCGTCGAGGTAGAGGTAGCGGCCCATGATCGAGAGCAGGGTCTCGCTCTCGCTCACCGTTGGATCGAGGTTGTGGGCGACGACGGAGAGACCGATGAAGGCCGTCCCGAGGATGAGGCCCATGGTGATGAGGGTGCTGGACGCGTTGTGCGATTCGGGCTTGCGGAACGCAGGCACGCCGTTGGAGATGGCCTCGATGCCGGTGAGGGCGACGGCGCCCGACGAGAACGCCCGAAGGAGCAGCAGCACGGTGAGGGTGGTGAACAGCGGCATCCCGTCGGCGCCGATCTCGGTGCCGTGCCCCTCGGCCAACTCGACCAGCGACTCGACGTCGGGCGCCATGGCCGGGATGTTCTTGATGAAGACCTCGTAGAGGCCGAACCCGATCAGGAAGGCGAGGCTCACGACGTAGGTGTAGACGGGCGGCGCGAAGAGCTTCCCCGACTCCTTGGTGCCCCGCAGGTTGGTCAGCATCATGAAGGCGATGGCGACGAGGCAGAGCTCGACCCGGTAGGGCCGGAGCTGGTCGAACGCCGACGTGATGGCGGCGATGCCGGCCGAGATCGACACCGCGACGGTGAGGATGTAGTCGACGAGGAGCGACGCGCCGGCGACGAGCGACGGCAGCACGCCGAGGTTCTCGCGGCTGACGACGTAGGAGCCGCCGCCGTTCGGGTAGGCGTAGATCGTCTGGCGGTAGCTCGTGATCACGATGAGCAGGAGCGCGGCGACCACGAACGAGATCGGCACCAGGCTGTTGAGGGCGGCCAGGCCGATCACCGGCACCATCACGAGGAGGATCTCCTCGGTGGCGTAGGCCGTCGACGAGATGGCGTCGGAGGCGAACACGCTCAGCGCGGTGGGTCGGCCAAGCCGGGTGTGGTGCTCGTCGCTGCTCGCGATCGGGGTGCCCACGACCAGTCGCTTCAACGCCGAGTACATCGCTCTCCCTGGGTTCGGCCGACGGCTCCGGGGGAAGCCGACCAGCAGAATCTACGCACTCCCGAGCCCGAGGGGCAGTCCACCGGCGGGCGCCGCCCACAGCCGACAGACACCGGTCAGGTTCCGCCGTGTCGGAGAGGTCGCGCGCGGGCTTAGGATGCGGCGGTTCGTCCGAGGGAACGGAGAGACCGTGCACGTGGTGGTGGTGGGATGCGGCCGGGTCGGCTCGGGTCTGGCCGTGGCCCTGTCGGAACAGGGCCACTCGGTGGCCGTCGTCGATCGCCGGTCGTCAGCGTTCCGCCGGTTGCCCGAGGACTTCTCGGGCCGCACCGTCGTCGGCGTCGGGTTCGACCGGGAGCGCCTGAAGAAGGCCGGCATCGAACAGGCGGCCGCGCTGGCCGCGGTCACCAACGGCGACAACTCCAACATCGTCGTCGCCAGGGTCGCCAAGGAGGCGTTCGGCATCGAGCGGGTCGTCGCCCGCATCTACGACCCGCGGCGGGCTGCCATCTACGAGCGGGTCGGCATCCCGACGGTGGCGACCGTGGGGTGGGCCATCGAGCGCACGCTCCGACGGATCCTGCCCGACACCTCGGGGGTCGAGTGGATCGACCCGTCGGCCAAGGTGTGCCTCGTGGAGCGCATCGTTCCCGACGCGTGGGCCGGGCGTCCGCTCGAGGAGCTCGAGCGCGCCGGTACGGCCCGGATCGCCGGGCTCACCCGCCTCGGCGTCGGCTCGATCCCGGGACCCACCGTGGTCGCCCAGCAGGGTGATGTGCTGTGGGCGGCGGTGGCCGGCGACGCCATCGACGCCTTCGACGCCTTCCTGGCGGCGGGACCGAACGCGGGAGGTCACTGATGAGGGTCGTGATCGCCGGCGGCGGCAACGTCGGCACCTACATCGCCGACGAGCTGCACCGAGCCAGGCACGAGGTGCTGATCGTGGAGGCCGACCCCAACCGCGTGGCGGAGGCCGAGGCCACCGGCGAGCCCGCCGGCGTGCCCTGGCTCCTGGCCGACGCCTGCGAGGTGTCCGAGCTGGTGCTGGCCGAGCCGGGGAAGGCCGACGTCGTGGTGGCCGTCACCGGCGACGACGAGGACAACCTGGTGATCTCCCTGCTCGCCAAGCAGGAGTTCGGTGTGCCCCGCGTCGTGGCCCGGGTCAACAACCCGGCCAACGAATGGCTGTTCAACGAGAGCTGGGGTGTCGACGTCTCGGTCTCGACCCCCCACCTGCTCACCGCCCTCGTCGAGGAGGCGGTGTCGGTCGGCTCGCTGGTGCGGCTGCTGTCGTTCGAGGGCGGCCGGGCCCGGCTGTCCGAGGTCACGCTGGCCGACGACTCTCCGGCTCAGAACAAGGAGATCGTCGACCTCGACTTCCCACGGGACTCCACCGTGGTCGCCATCATCCGTCAGGAGCACCTCGTCGTGCCTCGGGGCGACACCGTGCTCTATCCGGGCGACGAGGTGCTCGTGCTCGTCACCGACGAGAGCGAGGACGGGGTGCGTCGGATCCTGATCGGGGACACGGCCGACTCGGGCGACCCGGCCGACGGGATCGCGGGGGCTGAGCCGCGTGGCGTTCGGCAAGCTGAAGCGCAAGCTCAACGCGACCGTCGAGCAGCTCGACGCCGCTCGGCTCCAGGACCGCTATGCCGGTCTCGACGTCACCCGCATCGACGAGGCGCCGCTGCGCACCCCGGTGCGCGTCTGCGGTGAGGTGCAGGAGACGAGGGTCGTGCCCCGGGCCGGCGCACCCAGCCTCGAGGTCGCCATCTCCGACGGCAGCGGTCGGGCCTACGCCGTGTTCACCGGCACCAAGAAGATCCCCGGCCTCGGCCTCGGCCGAGGGGTGCTGCTCGAGGGTGTGGCTCGGACCGAGCGCACCCACCTGGTGCTGCTGAACCCCGCCTACACGCTGCTCTAGCGGTGGTCGGTGCTGCGGGGGTCGCCCCCTCCCGCCTCGAGGGAGAGCAGCGCGGCTTTGCGGTCGACGCCCCAGCGGTAGCCGGCGAGGGTGCCGTCACGTCGGACCACCCGATGACAGGGCACGGCCAGGCCGACCGGGTTGGCGGCGCACGCGCCCGCCACCGCCCGCACCGACCCGGGCGCGCCGAGCGCCTCCGCGATCTCGGTGTAGGTGCGGGTCTCGCCTCGGGGGATGGCGCGCACGGCCTGCCAGACCCGGAGCCGGAAGGCCGACGCCCGCAGGTCGAGGGGGAGCTCGACGAGCGTGTCGCCACCGGCGAAGTGGGCCTGCACGGCAGCGGTGAGCGCCGGGTCGGCGCCTTCGACGACGCGGGATCGGGGGAAGCGGGATCGTAATCCGGGCAGGACGTCGTCGGGCTCGCCGAACTCGAGGGCGACGAGGCCCCGGTCGGACGCGACGGTCACGACCGGGCCGAGTGGGGTGTCGATCCTGCTGACCCACAAGGTCCCCTCGATACCGCCGGCTCGCCATGCGGCCGGCGCCATGCCGAGCGCCCCGGCATCGGCGTACAGGCCACGAGACGACCCGTAGCCGGCGTCGTACCCTGCGGTGGCCACCGACCCGGCGGTGGGCAGCGCCGTCTCCAGCGCCGTCAGGCGACGGGCGGCGAGGTAGCCACGAGGAGACAAGCCGGTCGCAGCCCGGAAGACCCGGTGGAGATGCCACGGGCTGACCCCGACCACCTCGGCCAGGGCGGTGAGGGTCGGTGGCGGTTCGGGCCCGTCGAGCGCCTCGAGGGCGGCGCCGACCAGCGCGGCGTGGGGGTGTTCGACGGACTCGTCGGGACGGCACCGCCGGCACGCCCGGAAGCCGGCGGCGTCGGCGGAGCTCGGGTCGGCGAAGGCGGCGACGTGGCGCCGATGGGGCCGCCGCGCCGGGCACCAGGGGTGGCAGTAGACGCCGGTGGTGCGCACCGCGAACACGAACCCGCCGGCCCGGGACCGTCCGGCGATGGCCTCCCAGACCTCGTCGGTGACGACCAGCTCGCCGGCGGGTGCGGCCCCTGGTGCGGGGGTGATGGCCGACATGGCTGGCACCGTACGCCGGGCGCCGCATCCCGTCGTCCCGATCCTTGCCCCCGAACTGGCCCTCCAGACCCGAACTGGCAGGCGAAACCGGTGCTCTGGCACGGGTTTCGCCTACCAGAACGGGGAATGGGGTGGGGAAACCAGAAGTGGAATTCGTGCGAAGAGGTTGCATTCGGCGGCCGGTACCCGCACACTGGCCGACAGCGAGGGGAGTACCCCACCTCACAGCGGTGCCGTCATCACGGCTTCGGCCCGGTGCCGCTGGCTCGCCCCGGCGAGTGGGGGAGACCTCCGGTCACAACCTGTCCCTGCTCTGACCGGAGAAGCCCGTGTCCTTGATCGCGTCGTCCGCCGCCGTTCCCGCCGCCGCGCGCCCGTCGTGGTGGCAGGTGCCGGGGGAAGGGGTGGCCGAGGCCATGGGGGTCGACCCGGTGGTCGGCCTGACCCCCGAGGAGGTCGAGCGCCGGCGAGGCGAGATCGGCCCCAACCGCCTGGCCGAGCCCCCCACCCGCCCGGCGTGGAAGAAGTTCCTCGACCAGTTCCGCAGCGGGATCGTCTACATCCTGATCGGCGCCGCCGTGCTCGCCGGGATGGTGGGCGACGTCAAGGACCCCATCGTCATCTTCATCGTCCTGTTGATCAACGCCGTCCTCGGCTATGTCCAGGAGGCCAAGGCCGAGTCGGCCATGGACGCGCTGAAGGAGATGCTCGTCGCTCGGGTCAAGGTGCGGCGGGGCGGCACGCTGCAGGAGGTCTCCACCGAGGACCTCGTGCCCGGGGACGTCGTGATGCTCGAGGCCGGCGATCGGGTCCCCGCCGACGGTCGGCTCCTGGTGGCGGTGAACGCGTCGGTCGACGAGTCGGCCCTCACCGGCGAGTCGGTGCCGGTCGACAAGACCGTCGACCCCATCTCCGGTGACGGGGGCGCCGGTGGCGACCTCCCCCTCGGCGAGCGCAAGAACCTCGGCTTCATGAACACCACCGTGGTGCGGGGTCGTGCCGAGCTGCTGGTGACCGACACCGGTATGGCCACCGAGATGGGGAAGGTGGCCGAGCTGCTCAACGAAGGCGACCCGGGCCCCACGCCGCTGCAACGCCAGCTCGACACGCTGGGCAAGCGCCTGGCGATCATCGCCGTGGCCGCCGTGAGCCTCGTGTTCGTCCTCCAGCTCGTGCAGGGCGAGACGTTCGCCGACGCTGCCCTCGGTGCCGTGGCCCTCGCCGTCGCCGCGATCCCCGAGGGCCTCCCGGCAGTCGTCACCGTCACCCTGGCGATCGGCGTCAGCCAGATGGCCAAGCGCAACGCCATCGTGAAGCGACTCCACTCGGTCGAGACCCTCGGCTCGACGACGGTCATCTGCTCCGACAAGACCGGGACCCTCACCCTCAACCGCATGACGGTGCGCGACGTGGTCGGTGACCCCGCCGTGGGCCTCCGGGCCGGCTCTCTGTGCAACGACGCCGCGCTGGTCCCCGACGGCGGCTACGTGGGCGATCCGACCGAGGGGGCCATCGTCGTCGCCGCCGCCGAGGCCGGCATCGACGTGGCCGCCGACCGGGCCGCCCATCCCCGCATCGGCGAGGTCCCCTTCGACTCGGCCACCAAGTTCATGGCCACCTACCACCGCGACGGCGACGACGTGGTCGTCCACGTCAAGGGCGCGCCCGACGTGCTGCTGGCCCGGTGCGCGGCCCGGCGCGACGCCGACGGGCTCGAGCAGGCGATCGACACCGACGCCGTGCACGCCGACAACGAGGCCCTCGCCCGGAACGGCCTGCGGGTGCTGGCCGTCGCCTCCCGCCGCCTGGTGCCCGACGAGGTGCTCGACGACTCGGGCGTCGTGGCCGACCCCGACCGCTGGATCGACGGGCTCACGTTGGACGCCCTCGTCGGCATCGTCGACCCGCCGCGCAGCGAGGCCCGCGACGCCATCGACCTGTGCCGGAGCGCCGGCATCGACGTGAAGATGATCACCGGTGACCACGCTTCCACCGCCGCGGCGATCGCCAAGGAGCTCCACATCCGCGGCCGCGTCGTCGCCGGGGACGAGATCGAGCGCATGACCGACGACGAGCTGGCCGCCCAGATCGGCGAGATCGGCGTGTGCGCTCGGGTCTCACCGGAGCACAAGGTGCGGGTCGTCCGGGCGCTCAAGGCCAACGGCGACGTCGTCGCCATGACGGGTGACGGGGTCAACGACGCCGCCGCCCTCCGCAGCGCCGACATCGGGGTGGCGATGGGCATCACCGGCACCGAGGTGACCAAGGAGGCCGGCGACATGGTGCTGGCCGACGACAACTTCGCCACGATCGTCGGCGCCGTCGAGCGCGGCCGCACCATCTACGACAACATCGTCAAGTTCGTCCGCTTCCAGCTCACGACCAACCTCGGCGCCATCGCCACGATCCTCTCCGCCAGCATCATCGGGCTGCCCGTGCCGTTCACGGCGATCCAGGTGCTCTGGGTCAACATCATCGCCGACGGCCCGCCGGCCATGACCCTCGGCATCGACCCACCGGCGCCCAACGTCATGGAGCGCGAACCCCGCAGCCAGGACGAGGCCATCCTCACCCCCCGCCGGCTCATCCCGATGATCTACGGCGCCGTGATCATGGCCGGCGGGACCCTCGGTCTGTACGTCTATGCCGAGTCGCAGTGGGGTGAGCCCGTCGCCCTCACCATGACGTTCACCACGTTCGTGCTCTTCCAGATGGCCAACGTGTTCAACGCCCGGGTGCCGCACGGCTCGGTGTTCAGTCGGTACACGTTCACCAACGGCAAGGTCTGGGCCGCCGTCGGGATCGTGGTGCTGCTCCAGGTGCTGGCCACCAAGTGGTCCCCGATGCAGTCGATCTTCGACACCGAGACCCTGTCGCTCGAGCAGTGGCTGCTGTGCCTCGGTGTTGCGGTCCTGATCATCCCGCTCGACGAGCTCCGCAAGCTCGTCACCCGGCTCGTGTCGCGTGGCGACGACGCCACCCCCACGCCGGCTCCCTCCACCGCCATCCCCCACTGACCCGGAGGTCACCGTGAAGTGCCCCAACGACTGCGCCACCCCGCTCGTGATGAGTGAACGTCAGGGCGTCGAGATCGACTACTGCCCCACCTGTCGCGGCGTCTGGCTCGATCGCGGTGAGCTCGACAAGATCATCGAGCGCAGCCACCAGTTCGAGGCCCAGGCCGCCCCGGCCGCCGCTCCGGCACCTCAGCCGGCCGCCGCTCCGGCACCTCAGCCGGCCGCGGTTGCCGCACCCCCACCGCCGGCGCCGGCGCCGTACCCACAGGCCCCGCCCCAGCCCGTCGCCACGTATCCGGCCGGGGGCTACGGCTCGCCGTACGACTACGGGCATCCGGGCCACAAGCGCAAGAAGCGCAAGGGCTTCCTCGACGAGATCTTCGACTTCTGAGCCACGACGCCCCTCGAAAGGAGACGCATCCCATGTTCCGCAACGTCGCCAAGACCGCGGTGCTGCTCGCCGCCATCGGTGGCCTGCTGGTCGCCGTCGGATCGCTGCTCGGTGGCACCACCGGTGCCGTGATCGGCCTCGGCCTCGGCTTCGTCATCTGCGGGGCCAGCTACTGGAAGAGCGATGCCCTCGCCATCCGCTCGGCCGGCGCCGTGCCGGTCACCGAGGCCGAGCTCCCCCGTCTGCACGAGGTGGTGCGCGAGGTCGCCGGCCGGGCCGACGTGCCGATGCCCCGGGTGTACTTCATCGACAGTCCCCAGCCGAACGCCTTCGCCACCGGTCGCAACCCGGACAACGCGGTGGTGGCGGTCACTCGGGGCCTGCTCGAGGTGACCACCCGTGACGAGCTCGCCGGTGTCGTGGCCCACGAGGTCGGCCACATCCGCCACCGCGACATCCTCATCGGGTCGGTCGCCGCCGCCGTCGCCACCGGCATCTCGTTCGTGGCCAACATCGCCATGTTCGCCGGCATGTTCGGCGGCGGGGACGACGAGGACTCGCCGAGCCCGTTCGCCGCACTGCTGATCGCCCTGGTCGCTCCGATCGCGGCGACGATCCTGCAGCTCGCGCTGTCGCGGTCGAGGGAGTACGAGGCCGACCGGGCGGGGGCCGAGATCCTCGGCGACCCGGAGCCCCTCGCCCGGGCGCTCGAGAAGCTCGAGGCGACGGCGTCCCGGGTGCCGGCAGACGTCAACCCGGCCCAGGCCAGCGCCTACATCGTGAACCCGCTGAGCGGCCGTAGGGTGAAGACGAGCAAGCTGTTCATGACCCACCCACCGATGGAGGACCGCATCGCCCGGCTTCGTGCCATGCGACCGGCGGTGACGGGATGAGCATGACCGACGAGCACCACCACGACCCGGAGCACCCGCATCGGTTCGAGCACCTCCGCGAGGAGCTGCGCGACGACCTCGAAGCGCTCGAGGAGGCGGCCATCGAGGCCGAGCAGGCCACCGGCCGCCGCGAGGAGACCCGCGCCGAGGCCAAGCGGGGGGTCATCCGGCGCCTCGTCCGCATGACCGGCGGCACGCTGCTGTGCCTCCTCGGCCTCGCCCTCCTGGTCCTGCCGGGGCCGGGGCTCGTGGTCCTGGCCATGGGTCTGGTGCTGCTGGCCGTCGACGTGCCGTGGGCCGCCCGACTCCTCGAGCGGGTGCGCGAGCGGCTCCCCGAGGGCGAGGACGGCCAGGTCTCCCCGTACTTCATCGGGGCGAGCGCCACCGTGGGTGTGGTCGGGATCGGGCTCAGCCTGTGGTGGACGTTCGTGCGCTGAGTCGGGTCGATCGGCCGCCGACCGACGGTCGCGCACGGACCGCCGCCATCCCCCTCGCGCCATACTCGTCCGGGTGACACCGCTGCTCGTGCGTGGCGTCGCCGTGCGGGCGGAGCGTTCCATCGTCGACCAGGAGGCGCGTGGATGAAGATCGCCGTCATCGGAGCAGGTCGGGTGGGATCCACCCTCGGGGGCAGGTTCGCGGACCTCGGAGAGGAGGTCGTCTACGGCGTACGCGACCCGGCCCGGCATGCCGAGGTCGGTGCCACCGCGGCTCCGGCCGAGGCGGTCCGAGGGGCCGGCCTCGTGCTCCTCGCCCTGCCATGGGGGGCCGTCGGCGACGTCGTGCGCGAGCTGGGCGATCTCGGCGACGCCGTGCTCGTCGACGCCACCAACCCCCTGGCCGACGGCATGAGCGGGCTGGTCGCCGATCCCTCGGGGGCCGAGGTGGTGCAAGCCCTGGCCACCGGCGGTCGGGTGGTGAAGGCGTTCAACACGACGGGGGCCGCGAACATGGCCGACCCGGGCTATGGGGGCGCCGCCGTGTGGATGCCGGTCGCCGGTGACGATCCCGACGCCAAGGAGGTCGTGATCTACCTGGCCGAGGCCCTCGGCTTCGACGCGACCGACGTGGGCCCCCTCACCATGGCCCGGCGGCTCGAGGAGCTGGCCCTGCTGTGGGTGCGGCTCGCCTACGTCGAGGGCAACGGCCCCGACTTCGCCTTCGGCCTGCTGCGGCGGGGAACGTCGAGAGGCGGCTGACGCCACACCGTTCAGGGACCCACGTCGGCCAGCACCTGGCTGACCTCCTCGGCGATCCAGATCGGACCGGTACCGAAGTCGACGCGGTGCCAGCCGAGGCCCGGGTGGACCGCCAGCACCTCGCCGTCGTCGGTCACCATCACCTCGTACCGGCGCTCCCACACCTCGGTGCCGGAGGGGGTCTCCCGGTCGACCGAAAGCGTCACCTCGTGGGGCCCGGCGTCGAGCACGAGACGGCTCGGGTCGTCCACGTCCACGTCCTCGTCGGCCGCGAGGGTCCCTGCGGCCACGAGCGTCGCCGACAGGGCCTCGCCGGTGTTGGGGAGCGGCACTCCACCACCGACGCCGTCGACGCTCACCCGGGCGCCGGTGAGGCCGTCGCCCCACGGGGCTCCGACGGTTGCCGACAGCTCGATCGTGCCACCCCGCCCCACCTGGAGCGGAGTGAGCACCACCGACGGGGCGAGCAGGTCGTCGCCCGGCTCGAGCTGGCGATGCAGCAGGTAGACCTGACGGTCGGTGTCGGCCAAGAGCAGGGCGTTCTCGTTGCCCAGGTCACCGGCCCAGATGACTGGGCCGTCGAGATCGGGTCCGTTGAACAGGAACGGGAAGCGCACCTCCACGAACGGGGAGGGGTCCCCGATCCGGATGATGACCACGGCGTCGTCGAGATCGTCGGGCAGGGCGTCGTCAACCGACTCGAACAGCCCGGTGACCGCCCGGTTCGAGTCGACCTTGTCGGGCAGGTTGAGCAGGGTGGCGCCGACCAGCACCGTGACCAGCAGTCCGGCGAGCGCTACCCCTTGCCACGAGGCCGTCAGTCGGCGATGCGCTCCGTCCCACAGGTGACAGATCCCGTCGGCGGTGAGCACGATCAGCGGGACGAACGCGGGAACGTAGTAGTGGGGGCCCAAGCCGTTCGTCGCCCCGTTGGCGGCAAGCGACGTGGCCCACCAGAAGAAGTACGCCGCCGGGTAGACGACGATGGCGGCGAGCAGCACCATGCGGGTTCCCCGCCGTCGCGGCAGGACGACCGCGACCACCGCCAGGGCGACGGCGACGCCGCCGCCGAACACCCAGCCGATCGCCCCCCGGAGGTTGTCGCCGAGCGAGCGCCACGCTTCATCGATCGGGTACTCGATCGGGGTCGTGCCGATCTGCATGCGCCGGTCTCCGAAGCCGAACCGATTGAGTGGATCGCTGGTGGTGAGCGGGAACCGGGCCGGCGAGCCGGTCACCCGCAGGTTGTGCCACGCGGCCAACAGGAGGAACGGGGCGCCTGCGACCGCCGCCACCATGCCGATGGCCAACAGCCGCCTGGGCGAGGTGGTTCCCAACACGAGCACGGCCAGCCCCACCAGCCCCGCCGTGAGGGCGGCGTCGAGGGGACGGGTCAGGAGCAGCACGCCGAGGAGGGCGCCGGTGGCCAGCGGCCAGCCGAGGTGACGGGGGAACGGGATGGCCCTGGGTGACGGGTCCGGGTCGCCCTCAGCCAGGTCGTGGGCGACGTGCAGGCCACACCACAGGGCAAGGGTCGCGAGCAGGGTCGTGAACAGGTAGGCGAGGGTGAGGGCGGCGTGGAGGACGAACAGCGGGCTGAGCGCGGTGAGGGCGGCGGCGACGAGTGCGGTGCGACGCGAGCGGAGTGCCTCGAGGGCGAGCGCGTGGACGGCGACGACGAGGCCGCCGAAGCACAGCACCGACGCCAGCCAAGGGAGGCCCGTCGCGGCGTCGGTCACGGCGATGACGGCGGGCCACGCCGGTTGGTACTGGAAGAACACCCGGCCGTCGCGCTCGCCGGTGAGCCACGGGCGGAAGAACGGTTCGACGTCGTCTGTCGACACCGTGAGCTGTCCGCTGCGCAGCCACTCGGACTGCTGCACGTAGACGCCTTCGTCCGCGTTGCCGGTGCCGAGGGGGACGAGCCACGCTCGCACGACGACGGCGAGGACCATCGCCAGCACGGCGAGGCCGGCCAACGGCGCCACGCGCCGCCATCGGGCGGGTGGCGAGGTCGGCTCCGTCGCCCCTCCGTCGGGTGTCGGCTCCACCACCTCCACGGCAGGCATCCTCGCACGAGCGGGGACGGGGACGGGGACCGTCCTCACCGTCGGGGGGCGTCCGCCCAGGTCGCCCTCGGGGCCGAGCCCGACCCCGACGTCGTCCGTCACCACCGGTTCATCGATCTCGGGGGTGTCGGGGTCGATGTCGATGAGGTCTTGGTCGATCCCGTCGTCACCGGCGGGTGGGGTGGGTGTCCCAGCGCGTCGTGGTGTGACGTCGTGGCGCCGGGTGTCCCGATCGTCGGGTACGAGGCTGGCGGGGACCGGGGTACCGCGATCGAGCTCGGCGCCCGGATGCTCGGCCCGCTGCGGGTCTGGGAGCGCCCACCGGCCGCGGTGGGGTGCGTCGCCGGATCGCCCTCCGACCTTCACCCGCTGTTCGGTCGGGGGTCATCGGAACGACGAATCCGCATGTTGTGATCCGGCTCATGGAGCGCCGTGACCTGTTGAAGCTCGGTGTCAGAGCGACCGCTCTGGCGCTGGCTCTGGGTCTCTGGCGCCAGGCGCTGGCCGCGCCGGCCGTCGTCGGCGACGGCCCGTAGGGCGCCCTGGGGGCGGCCGACACGCTCGGGGTCCGGGTCCCCGGGGTTCACCTACCGGATCCTCGGCGGCACCAAGTGGAACTGCGCCGGCGGCGCCACACCGCAGCGCACCGGGCTCTCGTGCGAGGAGCACCGGCAGGCCTGGTGTGGGAGTGCGATCCGGGCGGCCCCGGCCAGGGCGTCGTCAGCCGTCGGTGAGCAGCTGGGCGACGAGCTTCCCGCCGACCTTGTAGAGCTTGTTGCCGGTGTACTCCCAGCTGGTGCCGGTGGTGGGGTCGTCGATCGACATCGTGAACTGGGTGAGGTGCTTCGACACGTGCACCACGATCTCGGCCCGAGACCAGGTCGCGTAGGGGGGACCGTCGAACTGACGCTTCACCGTCATCCCTTCGACGTCGCTGCCGTCGAAGGCGTAGACGCGATCGGCGGTGACCGCCATGACGGTCCACGGCGGCTGGCGGTCGGCGACGGCCATCCCCCGGTGGGCCGCGTACCCGGCGGCGGCCGAGAGCGCGAGCCCGGCCACGCCGGGAAGGTGGAGGTCGTGGGCGGCGTTCACCCCGGCGCCCGCCGCGGCACCCGTGGCCATCCCGGCTCCGTAGGGCTGGAAGGCACCGGCGGCCAGCACCTCCTCCCCTGGCAACAGCTCCCGGCACCGGTCCTCGAGTTGCTGTTCGGTGACGACGACGGCCATGGTCCCCTCCCGTCGAGGGGAGGATCCCCCTCGTGTCGTTGCGGTCGGTGCAGGAGCCGACTGCGTGCGGCACGCCAGTGTTGCTCGTCTTCGCCGGACGCGTGGGGCGGACGCCGCTTCGCGATCAGCGGTGTCGATAGAGGGAGAAGGCGAGCCCTCGGCGGTACAGCTCGATGGCGCGGTCGAGCTCGGGGCCGCCGATGATCGGGTCCTCGGCGAACAGCTCCGGTCGCTCCCGCACGAGGTCGACGATGTCGGGGGCGCGCCCCGCCTCTTCGAGCCGCGCCTGCAGCGTCGTCCGGAGCTCGTCGTACTCCGCTCGCTCCTCGGGGGTGAGCGAGTCGTAGGCACCGATGCGAGTCCACGCGGGGTCGTCGTCCCACTGCTGTCGGCCGTCGCCCACGGCCACGGCGAGCCACACGTCGGCCGTGTCGGGGTCGGCGCTGCGGTCTCGGTTCCCCAGGACCGCCGCCATCGGCGCCCTCGCCGTGCTGGTCACGCTCCCGGGAGGCACCGTGACGTCGCGCCCAGCCCGCTCGAGCTCGAACACGAGGCCCTCACCCACCCCCGGGAACGCCTCGTCGATGATCATCGCCACCGTCGAGCCCGCCGGCGCCGCCGCCTCGGCCGCCGGGAGGAGGGCCCGCACCGCGAGCGACTGGCCCGTCAGCGGCCGATCGGATGTCGGGGCCACGATCGCAGCGAACGCGGTCATCACCACGGCGATGCCGACCACCGTCCGCCGCACCGCCAGGTCGCGCTCGGGTCGGGCGGCCACGAGCTCGCGCTGGACGGCGAGGGCCACCGAGAACCAGACCACGGCGGCGACGCCGCGACTCCACGTGAACAGGTAGGGGAAGGCGGTCCCCGTGGTGGCGCCGAAGGCGGCCAGTCCGGCGACGGCGGCGATGGCGGCGGTGAGCACCAGCGTGCCGAGCACGCCGTCCCGGCGCCGCCAGGCCGACCACCCGGCGAGCGCGAGCCCGGTCGACGGCACGACGAGCCACCACGGCGAGACACCGACGGCCTCGCCCAACAGCCCCACCGGCTCGGCGCCGCCCGCCCAAGGCCCCCATGGCAGGTAGGAACGGGCGGCGACGCGCGACGCCGCGGCGATCCCGAGACTCGGCTCGTCGCTCGTGCGGAAGTGGTCGATGATCTTCCCGAGGTTCCCTTCGCCGGCGAACTGATCCCAGGCGACTGGCGCCCATGCGACGACGGTGAGCACGGCCGTGGTGATCAGCGGCCACCGCACCGGACCATCCCACGCCGGGTCTCCTCGGTGGGCTCGCCAGCGCCAGCGCGCCACCGCGGCGGCGACCGCCCATCCGGCGCCGGCGGCGACGATCGGCCCGTAGCCGAGGTGGGCCTGCGTGCACAGCGAACCGGTGACGACCAGCACCGGCGCCGACCACAGGTCCCCGTTGGCGAGGCCCCAACAGGAGAGCAGGAAGGCGATGACGGTCAGCAGCACGACCATCGGGTTCCAGATGGCCCACGGGCCGCCGGGGTGGGCGAGCAGCACGATGCCGGCGACGGTCACCGCCAACGCCGCCCCCGTCGCTCCGGCCTGGCGGCCGGCGGTCAGCACCGCGGCGCCGGCGGACAGCGCCTTGAGCACGACGGTGGCCACGAGGGCGGCCGCCGGCGCACCACCGCTGATCCAGCTCGGCAGGGTGAACCACCACGTCAGGAGGGGGCCCGGGTGGAACCAGCCGTAGCGGCTGTAGACCCCGACGAGAGGGAGGTCGGACGGCGCGTCGAGCGCACCGTTGAGGAAGATCGCCTCGTCCCCCGAGGGTGCCCACGGTCGGGTGAAGGCGGCGATCGAGGCCACCGCGAACGGTACGGCCACCAACACGACGAGACCGATCCAGTGCGGCTGCCGCCGGGTCGGCGTCGGTGCGTCGTCCGCGGTCGCTGACGGCTCGGCCTGCACGGCCCGACCGTACCGCTCGGGTGGCCCGGCGCCCGGCCAATCGGATGCGAGACTGCCGCGGTGCGGACCCTCCTCGTCTCCGACCTGCACTACGACCTTCGGAAGTTCGATTGGGTGCTCGGCCGGGCGGACGAAGTCGATCTGGTCGTGGTCGCCGGCGACTCGCTCGACATCGCCTCTGCCGTCCCGTTGGACGCCCAGATCACGGTCGTGCTCGAGTACCTCACCCGTCTCGCCGCCCTGACGACGACGGTCGTGTGCTCGGGCAACCACGATCTCGACCACCGCACCGAAGCCGGCGAGAAGGCGACGGGGTGGCTGGCCGAGGCCAAGGACGCCGGCGTGGTCGTCGACGGGGACACCGTCGTCGTCGACGAGTGGCTCGTCACCTCCTGCGCGTGGTGGGAGGGCCCCGAGACACTCGGTGCGCTCGAGACGTCGCTCGACGAAGCGGCGGCCTCGCGGACCGGGCGTTGGATGTGGGCGTGGCACGGTCCGCCCGACGGACCCCTCGCCTGGACGGGGTCACGGCACTACGGCGACCCGGAGCTGCCGAAGCTGCTCGATCGCCATCGGCCCGATCTCGTCCTGTGCGGGCACGTGCACGAGGCACCGTTCGTGCCCGACGGGGGGTGGGCCGAGCGGCGGGGGGACACGTGGCTGTTCAACGGCGGCCGCCAGGCCGGTGAGATCCCGACCCACACGATCCTCGAGCTCGAGGACGGCCTGGCTCGGTGGTGGTCGTACGGGGAGTCGGGCGAGGTGCGGCTGGGTGGCCCGTCGGCCGCTCAGTAGTCGGGTGAGCGATCCGAGCCGGGGTCGATGTCGACGGGGGGCCGCGCCGACATGCGGCCCAGCACGGCGTCGACCATGGCCAGGTGGCCCTCGGCGTCGGCGTACTGCGCCCGCACGTCGGCCAGGTAGGCGAGGATCCGCTGGAGGCGCCCGGCGAGCTGACGCGCCAGCTCGAGGGCGAGCTGCGGGTGCGTGCCGAAGAACCGCTCGGGGTCGCCGATCATGCGCACCGTCGACGGTGCACCGGCCACGACGCCTGCCGTGCGGACGGTGCCGAGCAGGGCGCCGATCTCACCCACGAACGCACCCGGGATCGTGAGCTGATCGATGACGACGCCGTCGAGCTCGACCTGCAGGGAGCCGTCGACGAGCACCGCAACGACCCGGTCGGCGTCGTCGCCCTGGCCGAACAACGACTCGCCGGGAGCGAGCCGCCGCTCGGGCATCCCCGCGGTCAGCTCCACGACGTCGGTACGCGTTGTCATGGTCCGTCCTCGTGATCGGTCGTGGAGCTGATGGGACTCGAACCCACGACCCCCTGCTTGCAAAGCAGGTGCTCTCGCCAACTGAGCTACAGCCCCGTAACGAAGAGCCCAGCCTAGACAGGCGATCCCTCGTCGGGGGCACAACGAGGTCCTCCGTCCTCAGCGGTCGTCTCTGCACGAGCCCGCAGCCCCTTCATCATCCCCGTCTCCATCAGGAAGTGGGCAGGTTCGAAGACGAGGTACATGTAGGCCCGCGCGAACGGCGTGCGCACGGACTGCTGCCACCGGACGATCAGGCGGGTCCGGCGGCCGTCGTCGAGTGGTTCGAGCACGAACACCCACGGCCCCTTGTCCAGGTCACGGGCGCCGAGCAGGAGATGATGACCCGGCTCGACCTCGGCGACCACGGCCCGGCTCGGCTCGCCCCATCGCCCCGGCGGAGCCATCCAGATCTCGTCTCCCGGCGCGATCGACTGCCACTGCTCGTGGATGCGGTCGGCGTTGTGCAGGTCGCCACCGAAGAGGTTCTCCAGCCAGTTGTAGGAGTAGAAGCCGCCCCGACCCCAACCGATCTGGGCCAGCCACGGCCACACCGCCTCGGGCGGCGCGTCGATGGTGAGCGCCCGCGTGTCGCGGAACGGTGTCGGTCGGGTGAGATCGTCCCCCGGCAGTGGCCGGCGGGCCTCCTCGTCGGTCGCCCCCCACTGGAGGTGCCTCGGTCTGACCACCAGGTGGTAGGTCGCGCCGACCGCGATGAGCGCTGCGACCCACCGCAGGGCGCGCCGCCCCTGAGCCGCCCCTCGCCGGTGACCGCCGTGTCGATCGCCGCGCACGTCGGGAGGCTAGTGGGGTCCGCTCCCGGCGCCGACGAAAGACGACCGCGACCCGCGAGGGAGGCCGCCCTTCGTCAGGCGCAGACGGGCGTCAGCCCGATGCCAGGGATGCGTCACATTCGGCTCCTTGGAGGTCAGATTGTCGTCAGGAAAACGGTCGGCGGGCGTAACACGCGGAAAACGGGTGGGAAACGCCCCTTCTCTACGGTCAGAACTGCGTCAGACGGATCAGGCAGTAACGGGTAGGTCCCGGCGACACCACGTCGTGCACACCTGCTCCAGGCGCCGCAACCGAACGGAGGAGGAGCGATGGTTCATCTGATCACTGCGGTGATCAAGCCACACAAGCTCGACGAGGTGAAGGACGCGCTCCGCGGCATCGGCATCCATGGGTTGACCGTCGACGAGGTCAAAGGCTTCGGACGACAGGGCGGCCACACGGAGACCTACCGCGGAGCCGAGTACACGATCGATCTTCTGCCGAAGGTCAAGGTCGAGGTGCTCGCCGACACCGACGAAGTCGACAAGGTGATCGACACGATCGCCCAGGCCGCCAAGACCGGCAAGATCGGCGACGGCAAGATCTGGGCGACGCCTGTCGATCGGGTGGTGCGGATCCGCACCGGCGAACGAGACGTGGAGGCCCTCTGATGCGTGACATCCCGAGCCTCGAGAGCACCGAGAGGAGTCGAGTGAGAAGCGGACTGCTGTCCCCCAAGCGCCTGGCGGTCGCTGCCGGCGTGGCCGGGGCCACGTTCCTGGCCATGGCCGGCACGGCGATGGCCCAGGAAGAGGAACCGGTCACCGTCGAGGTCGTCAACGAGACGCTGGTGACGGTCTCGCAGACCACCAACCTGACGTGGATCGTCATCGGCGCTGCGCTGGTGATCTTCATGCAGGCCGGCTTCGCCATGGTCGAGACCGGCTTCTGCCGGGCCAAGCACGCGTCCCACGTCGTGACCACGAACCTGGCCGTGTTCGGCCTCGGGTTCATCGGCTTCTTCCTGGTCGGCTTCGGCCTGATGTTCGGCGGCTACAGCTACGTGCTGCCGGGCTTCGACTACGGCCTCACCCAGGCCATCGGTGGAGGCAACCTGCTCGGCAGTGGCGAGTGGGTCTTCCTGTGGCAGGGAGGGTTCGCCGGCAGCTTCTTCGACGGTGACAACCTCACCTTCACCGGTGCCGCCATGGCGTTCTTCCTCTACATGGTGGCCTTCATGGACACCACGGCGACGATCCCGACCGGGTCGATGGCCGAGCGGTGGAAGTTCAAGAGCTTCGCCATCTGGGGCCTGTTCTGCGGGGTGCTCTACTACCCGCTGTTCGGTGCCTGGACATGGGGCGGCGGCTGGCTCAGCCAGCTGGGCAACTCGATGGATCTCGGCAACGGCTACACGGACTTCGCCGGCTCGGGCATCGTCCATGCCATGGGCGGCGTCGCCGCCCTCACCGGGGCGATCGTGCTCGGTCCCCGCATCGGCAAGTTCGGCAAGGACGGCAAGCCACGGGCCCTGCCCGGCCACAACATCCCCATGGCCATGCTCGGCACGTTCATCCTGCTGTTCGGCTGGTTCGGGTTCAACGCGGCGTCGACCTTCGCCGCTTCGGACCCGCAGGTCGGCGTGATCGCCGCCAACACGGCGATCGCCGGAGCCTTCGGCTCCATCGTCGCCATGTGCTGGATCTGGATCCGTACCGGCAAGCCCGACCCGGCCATGGTGGCCAACGGCATGCTCGCCGGCCTGGTCGGCATCACCGCTCCGTGTGCCTTCGTCGACCCCTGGGCGGCGGCGGTCATCGGGATCATCTGCGGTGTCGTCGTGATCGAGTCGGTGTTCTTCATCGAGCGGGTGCTCAAGGTCGACGATCCCGTGGGTGCCATCTCGGTGCACGGCGTGTGCGGCCTGCTGGGCGTGCTGTTCGTCGGCATCTTCGCCAACGGCAAGTACGGCGCTGGCTGGAACCTGACCACCACCTACACCGATGCCGCCGGCGACCCGCTCGGTGTCACCGGGGTGCTGTACAGCTCCGACGGGTGGAGCCAGTTGGCCTCGCAGGCGATCGGCGCGGTCACGATCCTGATCGTGGGCGGAGGGCTGTCGTTCGCCTTCTTCAAGATCCAGGACATGCTCACCAAGGGCGGGATCCGGTCGGACGAGGCCGACGAGGTCGCCGGTCTCGACCTGCCCGAGATGGGCGTGCTCGCCTACCCCGAGTTCGCCGGTGCGGGCGACAGCTATCCGTCGCCCGATGCGCCGAGCTCGGCGAAGGTCACCAGCTAGTCCACCTCGTCTCGCAGCGACGCGAGCGGCAGGAACGGGGCCCGGTGGTTCACCACCGGGCCCCGTCGCGTCCGCCCGCGCGCCCGCACCATCGCGTGCGTATCCGTCCACGTCCCGTGTGGCTCGTTCCGCAATCGATCCGGCCACCCGCCTCGCTTGCGTATCCACCCACCTCCCAAGTGCACTGGTACGCACCAGAAGGTCGCCGTCAGTCGGGGAGGTACGGGAACTCCATCTTGGGGCAGGTGTCCATCACGACGTCGAGGCCGGCCGCCACTGCCCGCGACGCGGCCTGTTCGTCGATGACCCCCAGCTGGAGCCACACCGCCTTGGCGCCGACGGCGATCGCCTGATCGACGACGGCACCGGCCTCGCTGGATCTCCGGAAGACATCGACCACGTCGATGGGTTCGGTGAGCTCTCCGAGATGCGCGACGACGGGTGCTCCGAGGATGGAGCCGTCGGCCAGGGGATTCACGGGGATGATCCGGTAGCCGAGGCCCTGCAGGTAAGCCGCGATCCGATGGCTCGCTCGCTCCGGGTCGGGAGAGCAGCCGACCACGGCCCAGGTCTTGCTCTCCCGTCGGATGCGAGCGATGGTCTGAGGGTCGTTGACGTGCACGGGTTGCCTCACGCCCGTCGTTCTACCTGGCCATGGCGGGGTTCCGCGTCGCCCATCGAGCGATGCCGCGTGGTGCGGCGTCCTCCACCACTGGACGACTCCGGAGGCCCCATGGCCGACCACCTGCCGCCCGACCGGCGGCTCGACCCGCTCGCTCGACGTCAGCACGGCGTCTTCTCGCGGAACCAGGCCCTGGCCGTCGGGTTCAGCGCCCGACAGATCGATCACCGTCTGCGCAGTGGATGGTGGCTGCGGCTGGACGCCGCCGTCTACGCGATACCCAGCCACCCTGCCACCTGGGAGCGACAGCTCATGGCGGCAACGCTCTCGGTTCCCGAGGCGGTCGCCTGCGGAGGCTCGGCGGGGCGGCTCCACGGGTTCCCCGACGCACGGACGGGGCGACCCGAGATCGTCGTGGCACCCGGTCGGAACGAGCGGAGTCGGCTGGCCCGAGTACGCCGGAGCCCTTTCGTCCGCTCCACCTCGGTCGGCGCGATCCCGTGCCAGCGACCGGCGGTCGCCGTGCTCGAGCTGGCGTCGAGGCTCGGCTCGGTCGGCACCGGCGACCTGATCGATCACCTCGCGCTGCGGTCGCCGGCGTTCCTCGACGAGCTGGTCGACCTGTACGTGGCTTGGGCGGTGGGGCGCAGGCCCGGGACCCGGATCCTCCGCCTGCTGCTCGACGCCAGGTCCGCCCAGGCGTGGAGTCCTCCCGAGTCACGACTCGAGAGCCGCCTCCGAGACGTGCTCGACGATCCGAGGCTTCCGCAGTTCGAGTTCCAGGTGGCGATGCCGTGGTGGCGGTCCGGCTCGGGACGGGTCGACGCGTACGCCGCCGACCCGGGGATCGTGGTCGAGGGCGATGGCCGTGCGTGGCACGCCCGCGAGCGCGACTTCGCCCGGGATCGTGCCCGTGACAACCTCGCCATCGCCCATGGTCAGGCGGTGCTCCGGTTCACCTGGTTCGACGTCAACCACGACGTCGAGCGCTGTCGACGCCTCGTCCTTGCCTCGGCGAGCGCCCGCGGCTGGAGAGGACGTGGCTCGACGCAGGCGTAGCTGACCACAGGAGATGTCGGTGGTTACGCAAACGATGTGGGGCTGGCAGAAGCGTGCGTAGCCGACCACACGAGATGTGGGTGGTTACGCACACGAAGCGGATGCGAGGGGCGGGCGCGGAAGGGCCCGGTGGCGAACCACCGGGCCCTTCTTGCGACCTGCGACGGCGGGAGGCCTCAGGTGGTCGTGGTGGTGGTCTCCGGGAGGGAGTCCCGCACCTCGAGCAGCTTGTCGCGCAGGTCCTTCTCCTCGACGGTCAGGTCGTCGATCCAGAGATCGATGGCCTGTCGGAGGGTGGCGTTGCGGTCGCCCGCCATCACCGCCGGACCGTTGGCCTCGGCCTCGGCGGGAACGCCGCCCTCGACCATCGAACCGGTGCTCCGCTTGGAGAACCCGATGGCGACGAGGAGGACGACCAGCGCGGCGCCGGCCACGGCGTAGCGCCAGTTGTTGTCCTCGAGGTTGATGATGGCCGGGAGCACCAGGAGCGCCACCAGGTTCATCACCTTGATGAGGGGGTTGAGCGCCGGGCCGGCGGTGTCCTTGAACGGGTCGCCGACCGTGTCGCCGATGACGGCGGCCTTGTGGGCCTCGGAGCCCTTGCCGCCCTCGTGGCCGTCCTCGATGTACTTCTTGGCGTTGTCCCAGGCCCCACCTGCGTTCGACAGGTAGTTCGCCATGAGCTGGCCGGTGAGGATGACCGCGGCGAGGAAGGCGCCGAGGGCGATGGAGTCGATGCCGAAGCCGATGATCACCGGGGTCAGCACCGCCAGCAGGGCCGGCGTGGCCAGCTCCCGCAGGGAGGCGGTGGTGCAGATGTCGATGACCGGGCCGTAGTCGGGCTTCTCCGAGCCGTCCATGATCCCGGGCTTCTCCCGGAACTGCTTGCGGACCTCCTCGACGACCACACCGGCGGTGCGGCCGACGGCGCGGATGGCGAGGGCCGAGAAGAGGAACGACACCGATCCGCCGATGAGGAGGCCGATGAAGGTGGTCGGGTCGGCCACGTTGATCGGGAAGGCGTCGAACACGGTCTGGCCGGCGGCCTCGATCTCCTCGATGCCGAGCTCGCCGAGCTTCTCGGCGGCGATGGTCTCGACGAACGAGGCGAACAGGGCGACGGCGGCGATCACGGCCGAGCCGATGGCGAAGCCCTTGGTGACGGCCTTGGTGGTGTTGCCCACCGCGTCGAGGCTCACCATGATCCGCTCCGGCTCGCCGTGGAACTCACCCGACATCTCGGCGATGCCGGCGGCGTTGTCGGCGACCGGGCCGAAGGTGTCCTCCGACACGACCACGCCGGTGGTGGCCAGCATGCCCATGCCGGCCAGGGCGACGAGGTAGAAGCTGAACTGGATGTCGCCTCCGCCGAGCACCACGGCGGTGCCGATGGCGACGGCGATGGCCACGATGGCCCACACCGACGACTCCAGGCCCGAGCTGGTGCCCGACAGGACGGTGGTGGCAGGACCGGTGCGGGCGGCCTCGGCGATCTCCTGCACCGGCTTGTGCTCGGTCGAGGTGAAGTACTCGGTGATGCGGCTCACGATCTGGGCGAGCACCAGGCCGATGACCACCGCGCCGAGCATGCGCCACCCTGGGTTGGACAGCGTGCCCTCGTCGTTGCCGACGTAGAGCAGGGCGACGGCACCGGTGCCGAGCACGGTGAGGATGCCGGCGGTGGCGAACCCCCGGTTGATGGGCGCCATGGCCGACTTGTCGTTCTCGGTGGCGCGGACCATGAACACCCCGACGATCGACGCCAGCACGCCGATGGCGCGGGCGGCGACGGGGAAGATCAGGCCGATCGCCCACTTCGACGGGTCGTCGGGGTAGATCGACTGGAAGGCGGAGACGCCGAGGATGATGGAGGCGACAAGGGTCACCTCGTAGCTCTCGAACAGGTCGGCGGCCATGCCGGCGCAGTCGCCCACGTTGTCGCCCACGTTGTCGGCGATGGTGGCCGGGTTTCGGGGGTCGTCCTCGGGGATGCCGACCTCGATCTTGCCGACCAGGTCGGCGCCGACGTCGGCGGCCTTGGTGAAGATGCCGCCGCCGACCCGGAGGAACAGGGCGAGCAGCGAGCCGCCGAACCCGAACCCGATCAGGATCGCCGAGCTGGTGTTCTGGAAGATCATGATGATGGCGGTGGCGCCGAGCAGGCCGAGGCCGACGGTGAACATGCCGGCGACGCCCCCGGTCCGGAAGGCGATCTTCAGCGCCGCGGGCATCGAGCCCGACTTGGCGGCGGCGGCCGTGCGGACGTTGCCCCGCACGGCCAGGCTCATGCCGATGAAGCCGGTGAGGCCCGACATGAGGCAGCCGGCGAGGAACGCCAGCGTCCGGGCCAGACCGGACTCGACGAACGTCAGGGCGACCCCGCCCCCGGCGGCCAGGGGCTTGACGATCTCGGTGGAGGTGACGAAGACGATCACCACCAGCGGGATCAGGATCATCCCGATGGTGCGGAACTGGCGGCGCAGGTAGGCGAGGGCGCCCTCCTGGATGGCGGCGGCGATCTCGCGCATCTTCGGGGTGCCCTGGTCAGCGGCCAGGACCCCCTTCATGAGCGCGAAGCCGACGGCGAGGGCGAGCAGGGCCGTCACACCGGAGAAGATCAGCCAGAACCATTCCTGGCCTCCCAGCGTGAAGTCCTGGTACCCGCCCTCAGCGGCGAGGACCGGAGTCATCGAACACTTCCTTCCGTGTCTGGGACGGGAGCTCCGTCACCGGGTGGATTGGCTTTTCGCACGAAGATCTGACGGGCGACGCGCTCGCCGAGCGTGCGGTCGCGGCCCTCGACCCGGATGACCACCGGGCCGTCGAACGGGTGCTTCTCGCGCACCTCGACGAGGACCCCGGGGCGCACCCCGAGCTCCTCGAGGAACGACACGACCTCGGGATCGGTGGAGCCGGGCACGGCCACCTCGGCCTGGTCGCCGGTCTCGAGGTCGTAGAGCGGCGGCATGTCGGGCAGCTCGGCCTGCTCGGGCTCCGGGATCGGGAACCCGTGCGGGCACGTGGCCGGCCGGTTGAGGGCGGTGAACAGCCGATCCTCGACCTCGTCGGGCAGGTCGTGCTCGAACGAGGTGGCCAGGCGGTCGGCCTCGTTCCAGGCGTAGCCGAGCATGTCGGCGAGGAACCGCTCGACGATGCGGTGGCGCCGGATCAGGGCGATGGCCGCCTTGCGGCCGTCGACGGTGAAGCGCACGCCGTGGTAGGGGCGGTGGTCGACGAGGGTGCGCTCGGCCAGACGCTTCACCGTGGCGGTGACCGTGCCGGGGGAGACGCCGAGGCCGTCGGCGAGGTCGCCGGTGTGGGCGTCCGACCCGTCCTTCGTCGACCGGTAGATCGCCTTCAGCATCTCGCGCTCTGATTTCGACAGTTCGATGGTCACGCTTTTCGTCTCGTCGAAAACTGACCTTGACGGGGCGAAAGTCAAGACAAGGCGAGGTGCGGTGTCAAGTCTCGCCCTGGCAGGGCTGGCCGCCGCACACCTCCGGGACGGTGCCGTCCCGGAGGAAGGTGCCGACCATCTCGAGCACCCGGGGGCTGGTGCGGCCCTTGCCGTGGGGGTCCTCGCCCTGGGTGTTCGGGGTGTTGGTGGAGGGCGGCGCCGGGGTGCCGAAGTCCCACATCACGTAGGTGGCGGGCCCGTCGGAGGGGAGCGTCACCGTGGGGATGCCCCAGAACGGCACCACGTCGGTCGACCGGCCCGGCGCCAGGGCCGGTGAGCGCACCGACGCGCCGATGGTGCGGGCCAGCACGTCGGTGGTGACGTTGGCGACCTGGTGGTCGCCGAAGGCGGCGAACAGCAGCACCCGCTTGGGCGTGGCGCCGGGCAGCGGATCGGCGGTGAGGTGGGCGGCGTAGCCGTCGTTCTCGCCCCGGCCCCAGAGCTGCTGGATGAGGGCGAACACGAGCTGCTGGTCGAGCGGGTTCGGGTACGAGCGGTAGAGCACCGGCGCGAACGGCTGGAAGTCGATGCTGCGCTGCAGGAGCGTGGCGTAGTTCATGCCGGGCACGCCGAGGAAGACCCGGTCCCACTGGTCGGTGAGCGCCGAGAGGGCACCCCCGAGGATGCCCCCCTGGCTGTTGCCGACGAAGACGAGCTCGTCCCCGATGGCCTGGCTCGAGAACGCGGCGTCGCCGGCGAACCCGTCGGGCGCGGTCACCGCCCGCCCGAGGACCATGAAGTTCACGAAGGACTGCTGCAGGCGGTCGGGCAGGGACCGGAACCCTGACACGTCGACGAGGATCGAACCCACCGTGCCGAGGTCCGCGCTCGACATGCCGATCCAGTCGACGGCGCAGACCGAGGCGCCGAGCGTGCCGGCGACCGCCTTCCCCACGCCCTCGCCCTCGGCCCGGGAGCCGAGGAGGCCGTGCCCGTAGAGCACGGTGCGCTCCACCGGCGCGGCCGCAGCCCCCGGTGGCGGGGCCGGCAGCACGCAGGTGAAGGGCACGGCCATGGTGCCGTTCTGGGTCGGGATGCCGTCGGGGTCGGCGCCGTTGTTGAGCACCGTGCCGGGCCCGCCGTCGCCGGTGAGGAAGTTGGGGACGTCGATCGTGCCCTGCACCGCGCGGGACCACTGCCCTGCCGGGTCGGGGTTGTCCTCGACCGAGGTGACGGCGAACGAGGGCGGGGCATCGCCCAGCGCCCGGAGCGCGCCGTCGCGCATCGCCACCGCCCGACCGGTGAGCCCGTCGGTCGAAGCCACCGTGAAGTCCCAGGCCAGGTAGAGGTCGTCACGGGCGATCCCGGCGTCGTCCAGCGCGGCGAAGACCTCCTCCATCGGTCCCCGCCGAGCCTCGACCTGGGGCACGTCGGTGCCGAGCTGGTCGCGGTAGGCGACGAAGGCGGGCGACGGGGCGATCGGCTCGCCGTTCGCCGTCACCAGGTTGCGCAGGGCGACGGCGTGGCGGTGCCCGGGGGTCAGGTTCGCCGCTGGGCGGATGAGGAGGGCCCCCTCGCCGGGTGGGGCGTTGGCGTCGATCTCGGCCCAGAGGGGGCGACGCTCGCCGGTGTCCATGTCGACCAGGACGATCGGGGAGTCGCCGTCGAGCGAGGAGCCGATGTCGGTGACGGGCGGCGCCCCCGTGCGGGTCAGGTCGAGGCCGTCCACGTGGAGCACGATGGGGCCGCCCGGCGAGAACCCGTCGTCGCGGTTCCACTCCGTCGGGTCGACCGGCTTCCCGTCGGCGTTGACCGGCATCGACGCGGGATCGAGGGCGACCCGGACCCCCGTGTCGGTGCCGGGGTCGGCCCGGGTGAACCGGTTGCTCGGCCACGGGAGGAGGCACCCGCCGGCCTGGAAGAACTCGCAGCGGTCGGGTTGGTCGAGGGCGACGGCGGTGGTGCCGGCCAGCTCGACGGCGGGGGCGAGGCTGGCGCCGGTGGCGTCCTCGTCGTCGTCGTTCGTGCAGGCGGCGACCCCGACGAGGAGCAGCAGGGTGGCGAGGGCGGCGGGGACGCGACGACCGGTCATCGTCGGGCCTACTGGTCGCCGATGGCGTAGACCTTGCCCGCCCGGGTGCCGACGAACAGGCGGCCGTTCCAGACCGCCGGCGTCGACTCGATGCAGCCCTCGAGCTTCACGTTCCAGAGCTCGGGGGGGTCGACCCGGGTGTCGCGGACGTCGAAGGCGCGGAGGTTGCCCTCGCAGTCGCCCTGGATCAGCACGTCGTCGACGACCACCGGCGACTGCCAGGTCTGGCTCGCGAAGTCCTTCTCCCAGAGGATCCGGCCGGTGGCCCGGTCGACGCCGAGCACGCGCCCGCTGTTGGTGGCGGCGTAGACGGTGTCCTTCCAGATGGCCGGGGTGGCCCACAACCCCGACTTCCCGCCGGTGCCGAGGTCCTTCACCGACCACACGAGCGGGTTCTCGGCGTTGCGGGGGTCGAGCTTGACGAGCTGCCCCACCTCTTCGGCCCGGGCGTTGCCCCGCTCGTACTCGGCGGCCACGTAGAGGAAGCCCTCGTCGTCGACCACGATCGACGCGTCGATGTCGTCACCGGCCCAGTAGCGGAACACCCGTGTGGGGTCACGGCCCTCCTGCAGGCCGGAGATGTCCCACCCCTGCACGAGCCCACCGCCGTTGGCGAAGTAGACGACGTTGCCGGAGATGGCGACGGAGTTCTCGATCGACATCTGGTTGTCGCCGACGTCGGACAGGAGCTCGTCGTCCCAGCCCGGCGTGTTGAACACGAGCTCGGGGTCGGCCGTCACCTTGCCCTGGGCGTCGTAGCCGCGGTTGAGCTTCACGATGTGGAACTGGCTGTTCTCGCCGCCCTCGAACAGGTAGTCGTCGATGATCAGGCCGCTGCCGTCCCAGTCGTCGTTCCAGAGGGTGGGGGAGACGTCCTTGGCGTTGATCTTCCACAGCTCGGTCGGCTCGGGCCGGTCGAACGCGACGGCCCGGTAGTAGTTGTCCCGCGATCCGCTGTAGATGATCGGGTAGCCGTCGGGGTCGACGGTGACCGTGCCCTTGATGATGTCGCCGGTCTCGAACGGGGGGAGGATGGCGGCACCCGTCTGGTAGTCGACGAAGTGGATGCCGTAGTCGTAGGCGCCGAACGCGACCCAGGTGCGGCCGTCGCGCTCCCACACCGCCGGCTGGCCGGTCCACCCGGTGCCGCACCAGGTGGAGGTGCCGCTGCCGTCGGTGGAGTTCCCGCACATCGTGCCCTCGGCCGGATAGCTCCACAGCACCTCGGGCGCCGTCGGGACCGGTCCCTGCCCGTACCACGAGCGGGTGGGGTTCCCCCGGAAGGTGAGCAGGCCGTTCACCGTGTCACCCCACGGGCGACCGGAGGAGGCGGGGTTGACCCATCCGTCGTAGGGCTCGAGGGGTGCCAGGGTGGTGTCGCCACCCTCGCCGGCGGTCTCGTCGGTGGCGACCTCGCCGTCGGCGGCCGTGCCCTCGGTGTCGGCGGCCGATCCGCCGCCGCCGCCCTCGGCGAGCCGCCACACGAGGACCCCGGCGAGCACGGCGGCGAGGATGATCAGCGGCACGAGCCAAGGACGGCCGGGCTCGGGAGCACGGCGGTCGCCGAGCGGGGTGAGCGGGACACTCCGGTCGCTTGGTCCCCCCGGCGTCATGTCCTAGCCCACGCTTCCTTCCGCGACGAGCGGCTCGAGCACGAGGTCGGGATGCTCCCCCTCGAGCCGCTCGACCCAGTAGCGGCTCTCGAACAACGCCATGAGCGTACCGTCCGCTCTGGCGAGGGTACGGACACCCCGCATGCCGCGGAGGCGCTCGGCGCTGGACGCGTCGGTGCGCCGCGCGAGGGTGTACGAGGTCGCCGACAGCTCGGCCGGCGCTCCGAACTCGTGCTCGAGACGCCACAGCGCGACGTCGAACTGCATGGGCCCGACGGCGGCGAGCACGGGTGCCTGGTCGCCCTCGTCGCGATCGCGGAGCACCTGCACCACCCCTTCCTCGTCGAGCTGGGCGATGCCACGACGGAACTGCTTGAAGCGCGCGGTGTCTCGCACCCGTGCGACGCGGAAGTGCTCCGGGGCGAAGCTCGGGATGGCGGGGAAGGTGACGGGCGGCTCGAGGTAGAGCGAGTCGCCGACGCCGACGTCGGTGGCGTTGACCAGGCCGACCACGTCTCCGGGCCACGCCTCGTCGACGGTCTCGCGCTCCTGGCCGAAGACCTGGTGGGCGTACTTGGTGGCGAACGGCTTGCCGGTGCGCCCGTGGGTGACGACCATGCCCCGCTCGAAGTGCCCGGAGCAGACCCGCACGAAGGCGATGCGGTCACGGTGGGCCGGGTTCATGTTGGCCTGCACCTTGAACACGAACCCCGAGAACGGGGCGTCGAGGGCGCGGGGCACGGCCTCGGTGTCGTCGCGTGGCGACGGCGACGGCACCAGGTCGACGACGGCGTCGAGCAGCTTGCGCACGCCGAAGTTGGTGAGGGCGCTGCCGAAGAAGACGGGCGTGGTCTCGGCGGCGAGGAACGACTTCGGGTCCAGGTCGGCGCCCACCTCGGTGAGCAGGTCGAGCTCGTCGTCGGCCGCCGTCCAGGCCTCGCCCTCCTCGACCTCGGCGCGCGCCGCCTCGACGAGCTCCTCGGGGGCCTCGGTGGCCCCCCGCGCGGTGCGCAGGAAGCGCGTGTACGAGCGGTCGCGCCGGTCGACGACACCCCGGAAGTCGCCGGCGATGCCGACCGGCCAGGTGACGGGGGTGGCCACGATGCCGAGCTGCGCCTCGATCTCGTCGATGAGCTCGAGCGGGCCGCGGCCCGGACGGTCCCACTTGTTGACGAACGTGAGCAGCGGCAGCCCCCTTCGCCGGCACACGTCGAACAGCTTGAGGGTCTGGGGCTCGATGCCCTTGGCCGCGTCGAGCACCATCACCGCGGCGTCGGTGGCGGCCAGCACCCGGTAGGTGTCCTCGGAGAAGTCGCGGTGACCGGGGGTGTCGAGCAGGTTGACCACGTGGTCGCGGTAGGGGAACTGCAGCACCGCCGACGTGATCGAGATGCCCCGCTGCTGCTCGAGCGCCATCCAGTCGGAGGTGGCCCCCCGCCGACCCCCGCGCGCCTTCACGGCGCCGGCCTCACTCGTGAGCGCGCCCCCGTAGAGGAGGAACTTCTCGGTGAGCGTGGTCTTGCCGGCGTCGGGGTGGCTGATGATGGCGAAGGTGCGACGGCGCGCCGCCTCCGCCGAGGCGGTGGGGGTCACGGGGTCAGCCTACCGGTGCCCGGTGGAGGGCCCCGATGACCGGACCTCAGGCGATGGCCCGGTAGCAGGCCTGCACCAGCCGACCCGAGCGCAGGTCGCCGGACAGGCCGATGTCCATGCGGTTCATCACGTAGCCGATGCCGAGCTCGGCGTCCGGGTCGGCCCAACCGACCGAGCCGCCGGCCCCGAAGTGGCCGAACGAGCGTGGGCCCCCCAGCTGGATGACCCCGGTGTTGAGCATGAACCCCAGGCCGAACTGGATGTCGAGCCCCAGCAGCACGGTGTTGGGGCCCGAGGTGCGCTGGGTGACGGCCCGGTCGACCTGGTCGGGGGTGAGCAGGCGGATGCCGTCGACCTCCGACACGCACGCCCCGTACAGCCGGGCCAGCGATCGGGCGTCGCCCACGCCGTTCGCCGCCGGGATCTCCGCCGCCCGCACCACCGTCGAGTTCCAGACGTCCTGGTCGGCGAAGACGAAGCTGGGCGCGCCGAGGGCCTTGCCCAGATCGGTCTGTGGGCCGACGAAGGCGGCGATCATCTGGAGGACGGGGTCGTCGCCAGGATGGTGCAGGTCCTCGATCTTGATGTGCGTCGGGAACATGGGCACGAGCCGGCCGGCCCGATGGTCCTCCGGGGCGGGCAGGCCGATCCAGAAGTCGGCGCCCAGGGGACCGGCCACCTCGTCGTGCAGGTAGGTGCCGACCGAGCGACCGGCCACCCGACGGATCACCTCACCGACCAACCACCCGTAGGTGGTGGCGTGGTAGCCGTGCTGCGAGCCGGGCACGTAGGACGGCCGCTGCTCCTCGAGGGCCTCGATCATGGGGCCCCACGACAGCGCCTCCTCGAGGGTCAGCTCGCCGTCGACCCAGGCCAGGCCGGCCTGGTGCGACAGGAGGTGCGACACGGGGATGTCGCCCTTGCCGTGCTTGCCGAACTCGGGCCAGTACTCGACCACGGGGGCGTCGACGTCGAGCTTCCCCTCCTGGGCCAGCTTGTTGGCGCACATCGCGGTGACGCCCTTGGTGGTGGAGTACACCAGCATCAAGGTGTCCTCCATCCAGGGCTTGTCGGTCTCGGGGTCGGCCACGCCACCCCACAGGTCGACCACCTTCTCGCCCCTGTGGTAGGCGGAGAAGGCCGCCCCCACCTCGAGCCCCTGCTCGAAGTTCTCGTCGAAGGCGTCCCGCACGCCCTCCCACCCCGGCGCCGTCCAACCCTCGGTGCTCGTCATGACCACGATGTTCCCACGGTCTCGGCGGTGAGGGCCAAACCGGTGGTCAGGCGCAGGCGTCGCAGACCCCGAGCAGGTCGAGGCGGTGCGACTCGACGGTGAAGCCGCCGTCGTGGGCGACCCGGCCGAGCGCCGACTCGAGCGCCGACTCGACCTCGGGGTCGAGGGCGAAGTCGACCACCTGCCCGCACTCGGAGCAGATCAGGTGGTGGTGGTGCTCGGTGAGGCCCTCGGCCAGCTCGAAGCGGGCGAACTCGTCGGCTCCCACCACCCGACGCACCACCCCGGCCCGTTCGAGCACGGCGAGGTTGCGGTAGGCCGAGCTCTGGGCCAACCCGTCGACCCGGGCCAGGATCTCGGCGATGGTCAGCGGGCGGTCGGTGCGGACCAGCGTGTCCACCAGCGTGCGACGGCCGCCGGTGAAGCGCTGGCCGTCGGCCTGCAGTCGCTCGGCCGCGGTGCGGTGCACGTCGACGAGCTCGGGGGTCGTCGGCGGAGCCATGCCGCCACCCTAGCGGATGTTGAGAATAAGTGAGAACGCGAGGACGCGTAGGCTCCGCCCCATGTCCGAGACCCGGGCCCGGCCCGAGACCGACCGCCGCGGCGAGGCCCCACCCGTCGCCGCCGACCCACGGGTGCCGGCGCCGCCGGGCGCCACTCGCCCCGACCGCTCCTTCTGGGTCGACGCCGGCGGTCTGCGCATCGCCGCCTACGAGTGGGGTCCTCCCGACGCCCCGCCGATCCTCGCCGCCCACGGCGGCTTCGACTTCGCCGGCACCTTCGACCTGTTCGCGCCGCTGTTGGTCGCGGGCGGGTACCGCGTCGTGTCCTGGGACGCCCGCGGTCACGGCGACTCGGAGCACGCCGTCCTCTACAGCTGGGCCGCCGACCTGCGCGATGCCCTCGCCGTGCTCGACGACGTCACCGATGGGCCCGCGGTGTTCCTCGGCCACTCCAAGGGCGGCAACGTGATGCTCGAGCTGGCCGACGCCATGCCCCATCGCGTGTCGCACCTCGTCAACCTCGACGGGCTCCCGTCGAAGAACAACTGGCCGGACGTGTCCGAGCACGAGCGGACCCGCATGCTGCACAGCGAGCTCACGAGCTGGCTCGACCACCGTCGCCGCTGTGGTGACAGCCAGCGGAAGCCGGGCACGATCGAGGAGCTGGCCGAGCGCCGTCGCCGCATGAACCCGCGGCTGTCGATCGACTGGCTCCAGTACCTGGTCACCATCGGTGCCCGGGAGGACGCCGACGGCTGGCGCTGGAAGATCGACCCGAGCCTTCGGCTGGGCGGGTTCGGGCCGTGGCGCCCCGAGTGGTCGATGCAGCGGATGCCGGGGCTCGGCGTGCCCGTGCTCGGCGTGCTCGGCCTCGAGAACGAGGTCATGGGCTGGGGCACCCGGCCGGCCGACGTCGAGCCCTACCTGCCCGCCCGGGCGCGTTTCGAGGCCTTGGAGGGGGTGGGCCACTTCGTGCACATCGAGCAGCCGCGGCGGGTGGCAGACCTCGTGCTCGAGTTCCTGGCGGCGGACTGGTGAGCGAGCCCGTCCTCCTCCGGCACAACAAGGCGCAGCTCGCCCTCCACCACCTGCGGCCCGCGCCCGAGGGCGCGGGCGACCCCTGTCGGCCCCTGCTGCTCCTCCACGGGTTGGGCGAGGCCACGCCGGCCCGCGCCCCCCAGCAGTGCGACGGTTGGCCCGGCCCCGTGGCGGGGCTCGACCTGACCGGGCACGGGGCGTCGACGGTGCCCGCCGGTGGCGGCTACACCGCCGAGATCCTGCTCGGTGACGTCGACGTGGCGCTGGCCCACCTCGGCCCGGTCACCGTGCTCGGCCGCGGACTCGGCGCCTATCTGGCGCTGCTGGCGGCGGGTGCCCGGCCCGAGCTGGTGCGGGGCGTGGTCCTCGCCGACGGCCCCGGCCTCGTCGGGGGAGGCATCCGGCCCGGCTCGCCCTACGTCATGGGCCCGCCCCCGTCCAGGAGACCGGGCACCCCCGATCCTGTCGCCCTGCTGGAGCTGTCCCGTGACGTCCGGCCGCCCGACTACGCCCAGGAGTACGTGCGCCAGGCGATGCAGGGTTCGGGGCTCGAGCACCCGATCGTGGTCGCCGCCGTGACCCGACCCGAGTGGCTGGCGGCGGTGGTCGCCGAGCCCGGCGTCGTCGAGGCCCCGGTTTCGGAGGCCCTGGCCCGCTTCGCCGACGTCACCTGAAGCCTCCGCTACGGTCACGCTCGGCGCGTGCCGATACCGCTGGTGTGACAGGGGCGACTCGTCGGGGAGCCGGCGCGTCCCGTAGGCTCTCACTCCCGGTCGTCGGCGCCAGGCGGTCGGGTCAGAGGCGAACATGCAGACGACCACCACCGACGACGACGCGCCTGCACCGATGGCCGACGAGGCCGTGTCCACCGAGTACGCCCCCGAGCCCGAGGCTGTGCCTGAGCCCGCGCCCGAGCCGTTCCTGCTTCCCCCGCCCGGGCCCGCCGGCGGGTCGGGGCGTGGTCGGGCCGTGCGCCGCCGGTTCCGCCTCCTGGCGTCGTTCGCCGCGCTCGTCGCGCTCGTCGCCCTCGTCTTCGGCGTGCTCCTCGTGCGCGAGGTCGGCGGCAACGCCGGCGCCACGAGCGATCTCGAGGTGCAGGTGGCCAGCGACGCCCGGGTGGTCGAGTTGCAGCGACGACTCGACGAACTGCAGGCCCAGGTCACGACCCAGGGCGAGCAGTTGACCGAGGCCCAGGGCGCGGCGGCCACCGCCCAGGCGGAGCTCGACGCGCTGCGGCCCCCGCCCGGGCCGACGGCGCCCTCGTCCGACCGGCCGCTCCAGCCCGGCCCGATGCAGGTCGCGCTCACCTTCGACGACGGCCCTGATCCGCGCACCACCCCGCTGATGCTCGACACGCTCGACAGCCTCGGGGTCAAGGCCACCTTCTTCCTCCTGGGCCAGCAGGCCGAGAAGTACCCCGATCTCGTCGCCGAGATCGTGCGTCGCGGGCACGGCTTCGGGAACCACTCGTGGAACCACCCCGACCTCACCAAGCTCCCGGGCGAGCAGATGCAGGTCGATCAGCTCCAGCGCACGAGCGACGTGGTCGCCGCCGCCACCGGCGGTGTCCGTCCGCGGTGCATGCGGCCCCCGATGGGTCGCACCAACGACGCCGTGGTCGCCGCGGCGTCGGCGCTCGGCATGAGCCAGACGCTGTGGAACGTCGACCCGAGCGACTACCTCCAGCAGCCACCGCCCGAGCTGGCCGCCCGCGTGGCGAACGACGTCAAGGCCCTCGGCCCCGACAAGGGCGCGGTGGTGGTGATGCACGACGTCGGCCCGCAGGCGCCGAACACCATCGCCTCCATCACCGAGGCCGTCACCCAGCTCAAGGCGGCGGGCTACACCTTCGTCGCCCTCTGCTAGCACCCGGCGAGGGATCGCGGTCGGGGCGGCGACGGCCTACGAGACGACGGCCGGGCCGACACGCCGGTGACCGACCCGACCCACGAGCGTCTCGGCGATGAGGTCCCCCGCCGCCGGGCGGGCCAACAGGTACCCCTGGGCGAGGTCGCACGACCGTAGGCGCAGCTCCGCGAGCTGCGCCTCGGTCTCGACGCCTTCGGCCACCGCCTCGAGGCCGAGGGTGTGGGCCAGGGTGATGATGGCCTCGACGATGGCCGAGTCGCTGGGGTCGCTCCCGAGTCCGTCGACGAACGACCGGTCGACCTTGAGCAGGTCGACGGGGAACCGGCGGAGGTAGCTGAGCGACGAGTAGCCCGTGCCGAAGTCGTCGACCGACAGCCGGACGCCGAGCTGCTTGAGCCGGCCGAGGGTGTCGGCCGACATCTCCACGTCGTCCATGAGCACACTCTCGGTGATCTCGAGCTCGACCTGACCGGGGTCGACACCCGTGGCGCCGATGACGGCGGCCACGTCGTCGACCAGGCCAGGGTGCGACAGCTGCCGGCCGGAGAGGTTCACCGCCACCGACAGCTTCGGCCGGTCGGGGAGCGACGCCTCCCAACGGTGCACCTGGCGGCACGCCTGCTCGAGCACCCAGGCCCCGATCGGCACGATGAGGCCGGTCTCCTCGGCGATGCCGATGAACTCGCCGGGCAGCAGCAGGCCGCGCTCGGGATGCTCCCATCGCAGGAGAGCCTCGACGCCGACGATGTGGCCGGTGGCGATGCTGACCACCGGCTGGTAGTGGACGCGCAACTCGCGACGTTCGATCGACCGACGCAGCGCGTTCTCGATGTCGAGCCGGTCGACGGCGTTGGCCCGCATGGCGTTGTCGAACACCACCCACCGGCCGCGGCCACGCTCCTTGGCCTGGTACATGGCGGCGTCGGCGTCGCGGATGAACGTCTCCGGCTCCACGTCGACGTCGTCGGGGAAGGCGATGCCGATGCTGGCCCCGATGTAGACCTCGGTCTCGGCGAAGCCGAACGGGCCGCTGATCGCGTCGATGATCCTCTCGGCGATGGCGGCCGCGTCGTGCTGGTCGTGGAGGTCCTCGCAGAGCACCACGAACTCGTCGCCGCCGAAACGGGCCACGGTGTCCTGCGGCCGGAGCGCCTCCGTGAGGCGCTCGGCGACCTCGACGAGCAGCCGGTCGCCGAGCGAGTGCCCGAGACTGTCGTTGACGACCTTGAAGTGGTCGAGGTCGGCGAAGAGCACGGCGGTGCGTCGGTGGTGGCGCCGGGCCCGGGCCAGCGCCATGCCCAGGCGGTCGAGCAGGAGTGCCCGGTTGGGGAGTCCGGTGAGCGGATCGTGGGTGGCCTGGTGGGCGAGGCGACGCTCCGTCTCGACCCGCTCGGTGATGTCCTCGAGCGTGCCCACCCGCCCGGCCGGGCGCCCGTCGCCGTCGACGACGCTGGTGGCCCGCGCCGACACCCACCGCAGTTCGCCGTCGGGCCGCACCACGCGGAAGTCGACGTCGACGTCGACGTCGGTCTCGGCCGCGGCGAGGTCGGCGAACGCGGCGTCGACCACGTGCAGGTCGTCGGCATGGATCGACCGCCGCCATCCGGAGCCGAGCGCCGCGTCGTGCGGGTGCCCGGTGATCTCGGTCCAGCGGTCGTTCACGAACACGCAGGCGCCCTCGGCGTCGTGCTGGAAGATGCCCGTGGGAGAGGAGTGGGCGAGCGCGCGGAACCGCTGTTCCGAGCGACGGAGGGCCTCCTCGGCCTCGAGTCGCCAGCCCACGTCGCGCAGGTTGAGCACCACGCCCTCGAGCACGTCGGCGTCACGCCATCCGGAGCCGGCGACCTCGATGGCGAGGAACGTGCCGTCGGCGGTCAGGACGCGCAGGGTGATGGGCTCGACCGCGAGATCCCAGGTGACCGCTTCGGCGAAGCGCGCCGTCGCCGCCTCCAGGTCGTCGGGGTGGACCAGGTCGAACGCGGACGTGCCGACGACCTCGTCGCTGCGCCAGCCGAGCATCCCGCCGACCGCCGGGCTGACCCAGACGAGCATCCCCGTCGGGTCGAGGAGGGCGGTGACGTCGGGGCTGTTGCGGAGCACGGCGTCGAGGCGGTGCTCGCTCACGCGCCGGGCGTCCTCGGCCACCCGCCGCTCGTGGATGTCACGGAAGTTGGTGTAGACGGCGCCGATCGTCTCGTCGTCGGTGGTGTTGACGGCGATGACCTCACACCACCGCCAGCCGTCGGTGGCGTGGCGGAGGCGCAGCTCCCAACGCTCCTCGCCGTGCGGCCGCTCGAGCAGTCGCCGCCAGTGCTCGGCCGCCACGGGCTCGTCGTCGGGGTGGATCAGGTCGCGGAAGCCGAGCCGCTGGTACTCCTCCACGGGATACCCGAGGGTCCGCTCGACCGACGGGGAGACGTAGACCAGGTCGCCGGTCGGGAGGGCGAGCGCGATCACGTCGCCGGGCAGGCGCGCCAGGACCGAGAGCCGATCGCTCAGGGAGGTCACTTGCCCACTCCCCGTGCCGCCGTCGGGACTCGCCCGTCCACCATGGCGAACCAGTGTACGACTACCGGCCGTCCGGAGGGGGTGAGACCTCGGGGTCGACGTCGTCGAGCTCGCCCACGATCTGCTCGACCTCCATGCGGGCCGTGGCGATGCGGGACCGACAGACGCGGATCAGCGCCGCTGCCCGCCTGACCCGGCGGGCCAGCACGTCGACGTCGACGGTGTCGTCCTCGAGCTCGTCGAGGATCTGCTCGAGCTCGGCGACGGCCTCGGCGTAGCCGATGGCGGTGGCCCCGCCGCCGGCGTCGGCGGCCGGCTCGGGGGCGGGTGGGTCCTCAGCTTCCATCGAGCTCCTCGTGCTCCCGGGGGGCGGTGGTGACGCGACTGGTGATGACGCCGTCGGCGACGACGGTCTCGAGCTCGGCGCCCTCGGCGACGTCGGCGACGGCGCGGACGATCCGCCCACCGGTCGTGCGGGTGATCGACCAACCCCGGGCGAGGGTGCGCACCGGGTCGAGCGCGAGACGGCGCGAGTGGGCGTGGTCGACACGCCGGCCGGCGGTGTCGAGGGCGCGACGCCCGGCGTGGGCGGCGCCCACGGCGAGGTGCCCCAGGTCGCCCTCGGCGCTGCGGAGCTGGAGCCGCGCCGCCCCCTCGACCCGACCGGCGTCGCGGACGAGGCCTTGCTCGCCCCGGCGCAGGGCGTGACGGGCGGCCACCGCCGCGGTCCGGGCCCGCTCGTCGAGGACGCGCTCGTCGGCGTCGAGGGCGCGACCGGCGGCGTGGGTGAACCGAGTCACAGCCCGGTCGACCCGGAGGAGGTAGTCGCGCACGCGGGCACCGACGGCGGCGGCAGCAGCCGTCGGTGTCTTGCACGAGAGGTGGGCGACGACGTCGGCGACGCTCGAGTCGATCTCGTGGCCGATGCCGGTGATGACGGGCACGGTCAGCCCGCAGATCGCCCGGGCCAGCACCTCGCTGTCGAAGGTGGCGAGGTCGGTGCGGGCGCCGCCGCCCCGCGCCAGCAGCACGGCGTCGACGCCCATGGCCTCGGCGCGGGCGAGCGACGCGGCGAGCGATCGGTCGGCGCCGACGCCCTGCACGGGCGTGGCCAGCACCCGGACCCGCCAGCCGACCCCCGCCGTCTCGAGCTCGTGGAGCACGTCGGCGAGGGCGGCGCTGCCCGGCGCCGCGATCACCGCCAGGTCGAGGGGGACGAGCGGCATCGGCTGCGATCGGTTGGCGTGCAGCAGCCCCTCGGCCTCGAGCGCCGACAGCAGCAGGTCACGTCGCGAGGCGAGGAGCCCGAGCGTGTAGGTGGGGTCGATGCCCGACATCCGCAGCTGCAGGGAGCCGGACGGGGCGTAGTGGTCGAGCCGGCCGCGGATCCGCACCCGCATGCCGTCGGCCATCCGGACCCCGCCGGCGTTGCGGAGGACGCGGTTGACGTGGTTCCTCGCCGAGGCGAACAGCGACACCGACAGGCTCGCCTCCGGCTGGCCGCCCGGTGGCCGGGGTGCTCCGTCCGCCGTCGCGCCGGCGGACTCGACGAGCTGGAAGTAGACGTGGCCGGCGGCCGACCGCTTGAGCGACGACAGCTCGCCCTCGACCCACAGCTCGCCGCCGAACCAGCCGTCGAGTGCCTCCTGCACCGCGGTCCACAGCTCGCCGACCCGCCACGTGTCGGGAGGGCGCTGGTCCGGCCGCACGTCGGTCATCGGCGAGGACGGTAGCGCCCTACGATCCGACGATGGATCTGACGCCGGTGCGCATCGAGGTGGAGGTCGACGGCGAGGTGTTCGTGGCCGCGCCCGGTGGCGTCGGCGCGGCCGCCCTCGGACCCCTCGAGGCCACGGTCGGCGTCGACGGCCCCGACACGACCTGGCGGGTGGCCAACCGGAGCGACCGGACCGTCGCCGTGCGTTCGGTCGCGGTGGTGCACGCGGTCGAGGGCGTCTCCGGCCCGTTGCGCATGTTCCGGCAGGGCTACCAGTCGTGGTCGCGGTCCGGGGTGGCCACCTTCGGCGTCGACCACGACCCCACGGCCACCCCGGGGGTCATCGGGTTCGTGCAGGGCGTGCACCACGCCGATCCCCGAGCCGCACGTCCGGGAGAGCTGCGCTCGGAGTGGGTCACCGTCGTGCAGGATGCCGGCGAGCCGTGGCTCGCCGGCTTCCTCCTCGGGATCGACCACGACGGGACCTGGCGCCTCCGCGACGGCGACGGCGGGGTCGAGTTGTGGGCCGAGGCCTTCCTCGGCGACGCCCGCCTCGAGCCCGGCGAGCAGCGGGGGCTGCACCCCTTCCGCGTGGCATCGGGCGCCGGCCGCGCCGCGTCCGACCTCCTCGCCGGTTGGGCGGCCGACGCCGGGGCCGAGAACCGGGCCCGGACCTCGGCGCCGTACCAGGTCGGCTGGTGCAGCTGGTACCACTACTTCCACGGCATCACCGAGGACGCCCTGCGGTCCAACCTGGCTCGGGCGTCCGACTGGCCGTTCGACGTCTTCCAACTCGACGACGGCTTCCAGTCCGCCATCGGTGACTGGCTGACCACCGACGACACCTTCCCCTCGACCGTCGACCAGATCGCCGCCGCCATCGCCGCCGAGGGCAGGCGTCCCGGCATCTGGCTCGCGCCGTTCATCGCCGCCCCGGACTCCGAGGTCGCCCGCCTCCATCCCCACTGGATCGCGCGCCACGCCGACGGCCGCCCGCTCTACGGCATGGTCAACCCCGAGTGGGGCGGAGGCGAGGGCGGCCTCATGTACGCCCTCGACACCACCCACCCCGAGGTGCTCGACCACCTCGCCTCGGTGGCCCGCCAACTCGTCGAAGCCGGCTTCACCTACCTCAAGCTCGACTTCACCTTCGCCCCGTCGTTCCCCGGCGTGTGGGCCGACCCGTCCAGGACACCGGCGCAGCGGGTGCGGGCCGGCTACGAGGCGATCCGTCGCGGGGCGGGAGACGACACCTTCCTGCTGGCGTGCGGCGCGCCCCTGAGCCAGGTCGTCGGCGTGGTGGACGGCAACCGCATCGGCTCCGACGTCGATCCCTCGTGGGAGCTGCTGGCCCACCACGACCACTTATCTGGCTACTCGTCGAACCAGCCGTCCACCCGCAACGCCTACGCCAACACCGTCACCCGGGCCTTCATGCACCGCAACCTGTGGCTCAACGACCCCGACTGCCTGATGCTGCGCACCGAGGAGACGGCGATGACGGCCGATGCGGTGCGAACCTGGGCCCACGCCGTCGGCGTGTCGGGGGGCATGGCCCTCGTGTCCGACGACCTGGCGCTGCTCGGCCCCGAGGCCCGGGCCCTGCTCGACGACGTGGTCGACATCGGGCAGGCGGTGGACGCCGCCGCCCGGGGCGGGGTCGTGCCGGTGAGCGAGGATCTCATGGACCACGAGATCCCCCGGCACCTGGCCGGCGCCGGCTACGAGCTGGTCGTCGACCCCGACACCGCCACCTCGACCCTGCACCGCCCCGGTGCCGGTACGGTCGGTCCATGAAGATCGGTGGCCACGTGAGCCCGGACGATCCCCTCGGCACGGCGGCCGCCGAGGGCGCCGACTGCGTCCAGATCTTCCTGGGCAACCCCCAGAGCTGGAAGCCGCCCGAGCCCCGCGAGGACGCAGACCTGCTCCGGAGCTCACCAGTGCCCGTCTACGTGCACGCGCCGTACCTCGTGAACGTGGCGTCGCCCAACAACAGGGTGCGCATCCCCTCCCGGAAGATCCTGCAGCAGACGTGCGACGCCGCGGCCGACATCGGCGCCGCCGCCGTCATCGTCCACGGAGGTCACGTCACCGAGGACGACGACGTGACGGCCGGGTTCGAGCGGTGGCGCAAGGCGCTCGAGCAGCTCGAGACCGACGTGCCCGTCTACCTCGAGAACACCGCCGGCGGCGACCACGCCATCGCCCGCCACTTCGACACCATCGCCGGGCTGTGGGACGAGATCGCCGGCTTCGGCCTCGGGTTCTGCCTCGACACGTGTCACGCCCACGCCGCCGGCGAGGAGCTGGTCGACGCCGTCGACCGCATCCTCGCCATCACCGGCCGCATCGACCTGGTGCACTGCAACGACTCGAAGGACGCCGCCGGCTCGGGCCGCGACCGCCACGAGCACCTCGGCCGCGGGCGCATCGACCCGGACGCGCTGGTGGCCGTCGTCGGGGCCGCTCGTGCACCGGTCATCTGCGAGACCGGCGACGACGGCCGCAAGGACGACATCGCCTGGCTGCGCGAACGGGTTCTCGCTCGCTAGTCCTCGACCGTGTAGGTGATCGTCGCGGGACCGAAGGCGGTCGACACCCCCTGACCGAGGCCGACCGGCTCCGGGTCGACGCCCAGTCGGTAGCGGTACTGGGCAGTCGTGAAGTGGTTGATGGCGGGCCACGCGTCGGCGGGGGGGAGGAACTCGCCGATGCAGCCGTCGGCGAAGAGCCGTTCGATGTTCTCGGGCACCGGGATGCCGACCTGCTTGGCGATGGCGACCAGGCCACCCTGGTCCGCGCCGATCACGCACAGGTCGTTGAACGTGTTGTGGCCGGCCTCGTCGATGACCACGAGGCTCTTCGGCGGGTTCAGCGAGTCGTAGAACTCCTGGACCCGGCCGAGCTCGGCGACCTCGTCACGTCCGCCGGTCATCACCATGCCGGGGATCTCGGGGGCGGGCAGCGCGGAGCCCGCCGTGAGGGCGCGGCCACCCGACATGGCGATGAACGTCTTGACGTTGGGATCGACGTTGGCCGCGGCCAGCGCCGAGGTGACGCCGGCCGAGTGCCCGCCGACGCCCACGTTGGTGGCGTCGACCCGGCCCTCGAGCAGCCCGCCGGCCTTGGCGTTCTCGGCGGCCAGCAGCTCTCGGGTGCCGGTCATGATCGCCGCCTCGGACGCAGCCCGGTCGCGCAGCGCCGCCTCGGCGGCGGCTTCGTCGAGCGTGGTCGTCGTGGCCTCGGACCCACTGGTGAACGCGGACACGAGGCCTCGCTCGCTGAAGTCGGGACCGGCGACCACGAAGCCCCAGCTGGCCAGGTGGCTGAGCATGAACTGGTACTCGGTGGGATAGGCGCCGAAGCCGTGGGCGAAGATCACGAGCGGGAAGGGCCCGTCCTCGCTGGCGGTGATGTCGAGGTAGGCGTCGGTCTCGTACGTCGGGTTCAGGTCGTCGGGAACGATGCTCTTCAGCGCCTCGGGCAGGAGGTCGCGGATCTCGAACACGGCCTTGGTCGCGCCGGTCTCCGAGCCCGGGTCGGCCGGGTACCAGACCTCGACGATCCGCCCGTCCAGGTCGAGCGACGTGGTGCCCGCCACGTAGGGTCCGGCCGCCTCGTAGGCAGCCTCGTCGGTGGTGGACGTGGTGGTGGCGGTGGTGTCGCCGGTCGACGTCGACGCGTCGTCGTCGGACGAGCAGCCACCGGCCACGAGGGCGAAGGTGGCGACGATGACGAGTGCCAGGCGGGTGAGCCTGCTCGTGGTGTTCCCCCGGGTGTGCATGGCCGGTGAAGCTAGCCACCCTGGTGGACCCGTGCACGACTCGGCGCCCAGGTGACGGATGCCATGCTGACGGCCATGACGAGCGCCGACACCACTCCCACACCCGCCGCGCCCCACGACCTGTTCGACCTCGACGGTCGCGTCGCCATCGTCACCGGCGGGAGCCGGGGCCTCGGTCGGGCCATCGCCCTCGGGTTCGCCCGGGCCGGGGCCAAGGTCGTGGTCGCCAGCCGCAAGGCCGACAACTGCGAGGCCGTGGTCGCCGAGATCGAGGCGGCCGGTGGCGAGGGGCTCTCGGTGCCCACCCACGTGGGTCGCGTCGACGAGCTCGAGGCGCTCGTCGACCGCACCGTCGACCACTTCGGGGGGCTGCACGTGCTGGTGAACAACGCCGCCAACCCGCTGAGCGGCGCCCTCACCGACCTCACCGAGCTGGCCTTCGACAAGTCCTACGACGTGAACGTGAAGGCGCCGCTGTTCCTCAGCGCCCGAGCCGTCGACCACCTGTCCCTCTCCGGGCACGGCGTGATCATCAACGTCATCACCGTGGGGGCCTTCGTGCCGGGCGAGACCCTCGGGCTGTACTGCAGCGGCAAGGCTGCGCTGTGGAACCTCACCAGGGTGATGGCCAAGGAGTGGGCGTCGCGCGGGGTGCGGGTGAACGCCCTCGCGCCGGGGCCGTTCCGCACCGACATGATGGAGCCGACCTACGCCATCCCCGAGTTCCACGAGGCCATCAAGGCGTCGACGTTGCAGAAGCGGATCGCCGAGCCCGACGAGATCGTCGGGGCGGCGCTGTTCCTCGCCGGCGACGCGTCGTCGTTCGTGACCGGCTCGGTGCTCACCGTCGACGGCGGCACCAGCGCCTGACCGGTCGGCTCGGCGTCAACGTCGCTCGTCGGGCGGCTCCTCCGACGGGCCGACGTGGGTGCCCAGCCACTCGTTCAGCGGCCGGGCGCCCCGCCACGCGTCGGTGACCCGCGTGAGCGCCCTCCGGGTGGACAACCAGGCCGGGGCGCCCAAGCTGCGCTGGGCGGTGATGCCCTTGAAGCGCAGGAAGCGCACGAGTGGGTGGTCCCGCGGGTAGCCGCGGGGGGCGGTCTTGAGCGCCTCGCCGCCGAAGGCGTAGCCCTCGAGTTCGAGGGCGGCGACCCGCCGGGCCAGTTCGGGGCCGGTCCGCTCGTCGGCGACCGCGTCGCGGAAGCGGGCCAACTGGTCCCGGGCCATGTCGTGGTAGCCGGTGGCGACGAACAGACCGTCGGGCCCGAGGTGCAGGTAGTAGGCCTCGCCCCCCTCGCCCTCGGTCACCGCGCCCTGGTGGGTCTTGTAGGGGCTCTTGTCGGTGCTGAACCGCACGTCACGGTGGGGACGGAAGAGGTGGAAGGGGCCGAACTCGGCCGTCGCCTCGGCGGTGAGGGCGACCAGCGGTGCCTTCACCGCACGGTCGTACACGTCCTTGTTCGCCGTCCAGAAGGCCTTCGAGTTGTCGCGCTCGAGCCGCCGGTAGAACTCGACGGCCTCGGGTGGGAAGCCGGTGAAGCGATCGCTCGCTGATGCCGTGGCCACGTCGCGACGATACGCGGCGGGAGACCGGCCGTCAGCCCTCCGGCGCGGTGGAGACCTCGCCGCGCACCAGGGTGCGGTAGAGATCCGCGTAGAGCCCCCCGGCGGCGACGAGCGCCTCGTGGGTGCCCCGTTCGGCGATGTGGCCACGGTCCATGACGAGGATCTGGTCGGCGGCGGTGATGGTCGACAACCGGTGGGCGATCACGATGGAGGTGCGCCCCGCGAGCGCGGTGGTGAGCGCCTGCTGCACGAGCGACTCGTTCTCGGAGTCGAGGTGGCTGGTGGCCTCGTCGAGGATGACGATGGCCGGGTCCTTGATGAGCATCCGGGCGATGGCGAGGCGCTGCTTCTCACCGCCGGACAGGCGGTAGCCCCGTTCGCCCACGATGGTGTCGTAGCCGTCGGGGAGCTTGGCGATGACCTCGTGGATCTGGGCCGCCCGGCACGCCGCCTCGATCTCGTCGTCGGTGGCGTCGGGGCGGGCGTAGCGCAGGTTGGCCATCACCGGCTCGTGGAAGAGGTGCGGATCCTGGCTGACCACGCCGATGGCGGCGCGCAGGCTCTGCTGGGTCAGGTCCCGCACGTCGTGACCGTCGACGCGGATGGCTCCTTCGGTCACGTCGTAGAGCCGGGGGAGCAGCGAGGTGAGCGTCGTCTTCCCCGCCCCGCTCGGGCCGACCAGGGCGACCAGCTCACCGGGGGCGATCGACGTGCTCACGCCGTCGAGGACGAACGGCCCGGCCTCGTCGCTGAGCTCGGTGCCGGTGCTGCCCTCGAGGGTGGCCACCGAGATCTCGCTCGCCGGCGGGTACCGGAACCACACGTCGTCGACGTCGATGCGCCCTTCGGGCTCGACCAGGTCGACGGCGCCGGGCCGATCCTGGATGGGATGGCGGGCGTCGAGGATCTCGAACACCCGGTCGAACGACACGAACGCCGTCATGATGTCGACGCGGGCGTTGGTGAGGCTGGTGAGCGGCGTGTAGATGCGGGTGACGTAGGCGGCCATGGCGACCAGGGTGCCGATCGAGAGGGCGTCGCTGATCACGAGCTGACCACCCACCCAGTAGACGGCCGCCGTGCCGACGGCACCGACCAGGCCGAGGGCGATGAAGAAGGTGCGGCCGTACATGGCGCTGCGCACGCCGATGTCGCGCACCCGCCCGGCCCGTCCGGCGAACTCGTCCTGCTCGGTGCGCGTGTCACCGAAGAGCTTGACGAGCAGAGCGCCGGCCACGTTGAAGCGCTCGGTCATCTGCGTGTTCATGGCGGAGTTGAGGTCCATGCCCTCACGGGTGATGGCCTGCAGACGTCGACCGACCCGCTTGGCGGGAAGGATGAACAGTGGCAACAGCACCAGTGCGAGCAGCGTGAGCTGCCACTGGAGGAGGAACATCGCCGTCAGGGTCGTCGCCAACACGATGACGTTGGACACGACCGATCCGAGGGTGGCGGTGAAGGCGCGTTGGGCGCCGATCACGTCGTTGTTGAGTCGACTGATCAACGCGCCGGTCTGGGTGCGGGTGAAGAAGCCGATGGGCATGTCCTGCACGTGGCCGAACAGCTTCACCCGGAGGTCGTAGATCAGGCCTTCGCCGATCTTCGACGAGAACCACCGCTCGGAGAAGGCGAGCAGGGCATCGCCGACGGCGGCGGCCACCACGAGCCCGGCCAGCAGGTTGAGCTGGGCCCGGTCACCGTTCGGGATGGCGTCGTCGATGATCGAGCGGAACAGGAGTGGGGGTGCCAGCGCGACCAGGGCGGCCAGCACGATGGTGACGAGGAACGCGATGAGCATCGACCGGTAGGGGCGGGCCAGGGCCACGACCCGACGCAGCACGCCGCTGCGCACCGATGCCCCCTCGATCGCCGACGGGTCCGACCCCATCGCCATGTGTGGTGCCATGCGCATGCCGGCAGCCTAGGGGCTGTAATCCCGTAATCACCGGGGCCCGTGGTCCCGGAGGCGTGCACGGGGCTCGGGGCGGGCGGCGGAGAGTGTGGGATTCGAACCCACGGTGACCCGAGGGCCACAACGGCTTTCGAGGCCGCCCCATTCGTCCGCTCTGGCAACTCTCCGCCGGCGAGACTACCGGGCCGGCAGCTCGATCCGGAAAAGCGAACGGGGCCGGCGGCCGGGGGACGCCTCGTCAGCGGCGGTCGGCGAAGAAGGCGGTCAGCAGGTCGGCGCACTCGGCCGACCGTACGCCCGCCGTCACCGTGAACTCGTGGTTGAGGCGGGGATCGGCACCGAGGTTGTAGAGCGACCCGGTGGCACCCGCCTTCAGGTCGGCGGCCCCGAAGGCCACGCCGGCGACCCGGGCGTTGACCATGGCCCCGGCGCACATGGCGCACGGCTCGAGGGTCACCACCACGGTGGCGTCGTCGAGCCGCCAGCGGCCTAGGTGCGAGGCGGCGTCGCGCAGCGCCAGGAGCTCGGCGTGGGCGGTGGGGTCACCGGTGCGCTCCCGCTCGTTGTGGCGCCGGGCGACGATGACGCCGTCGACGACGACGACCGCGCCCACCGGCACGTCGCCGTGGACGAGCGCGGCCTGCGCCTCGTCGAGGGCGACCGCCATCGCGGCGTCGACGTCCACACCTCGTGCGGCATCCATGTCCGCAGCAACCTAGCGGCCCACTGCTAGAACGGCGGGAGCGTGAAGGGCCCGACCAAGACCGTCCTGTTCGTGGTGTTCGCCCTCACCGGGTTCTCCGCCCTCACCCTGCAGGTCGTCTGGCAGCGGGTGATCGCCCTCCACTCCGGGGTCGACCTGGTGTCGTTCACGACGGTCGTCGCCGCCTTCCTCGCCGGGCTCGGCCTCGGGAGCCTCCTCGGCGGCTGGCTCGCCGATCGCCTCGGTCCTCGGCGTTCGGTGCTCCTGTTCGCCACCTCCAACCTGGCCATCGGGCTGTTCGCGTGGATCAGCATCTGGCTGTTCTACGACGTGTACGAGGCCCAGGCCGCCAACCTCGGATCGACGGGCGCCAAGTTCGTCTTCAACGTCGCCCTGCTGCTCGTGCCGACCACGCTCATGGGCCTCTCGCTCCCACTCGTCGCCCGCGGTGTCGTGTCGCGAGCCGACGACGCCGGCCCGCTCATCGGGCGGCTCTACGCCGTGAACACGCTCGGCGCCGCCGCGGGCGCCGCTGCGGCCGGGTGGCTGCTCCTCGGCACGTTCGGCTTCCTCACCGCGGTGCGCCTCGCCGGTCTGCTGAACGTGGTCGCCGCCGGGCTGGTGCTCCTCGCCGTGCGGGCCGAGGGCACCGCGACGGTGCCGGCGACGTCACCACCGGCCCCCGTCGCGCCGCGTCCGCGCCAGTCGGACGCGCCCCACGAGCGGGTGTGGCCGTGGTTCGTCGTGTACGGCCTGACCGGCGCGGTCGCCCTCGGCTTCGAGCTCGTCTTCTTCCGCGTCGTCGACGGGGTGATGCGCTCGAACTCGTACAGCTTCCCCCACGTGCTCGCCGCCTACCTGGCCTTCTTCGGCATCGGTGCCGCGCTCGGGTCGGTGCTCGTGCGACGCGTGCTCCGGCCCGACCGGTGGTTCCTCGCGCTGCAGTTCGCCGTCGGCCTGACCGCGCTGGCCGGGTTGATCGTGCTCGTCCGCGTGACCCCGCACACGCCGTGGGCCGAGGACGTCGCCCGGTTCTTCGCCGGCGACGGGTTCGCCACCGGGCTCGACAGCGCCGCCGGCGGCGAGAACGCCTTCCTCCCGGTGTTCTTCGGGCTGCCGCTGCTGATCATGGGCGCCCCGGTGCTGTGCATGGGAGCCGCCTTCCCGTGTGCGCAGGCCCTCGTCAACCGGCGGGTCGACACGTTGGGCCGCCGCACGGGCCTGCTCGTGTTCGCCAACATCGTCGGCAACGTGGTGGGCACGCTCCTGGTCGGGTTCGTGGCCATCGACCACCTGGGCACCACCGGCACCTACCGCCTGCTGGCGGCCCTGCTGGTCGTGCCCGGCGTCGCCGCCGCGTGGCTGGCGGCGGGGCGGCGACGGTTCGCCTACCTCGCCGCCACCGTGGCGGTGCTGGTCGTGTTTCTGGTCGCGACCCCGTCGAACCAGCGGTTCTGGTCCTACCTCCACACGGTTCCCCAGGACCGCCTCGAGCTGGCCGAGGACCGGTCGTGCGCGACGGCCCTCAAGGAGACCGACGGGCTCGAGATGATGACCGTCAACGCCGCGTCGCAGAACGCCTACCCGTTCGACGACTTCCACGTCCTCATCGGCCTGATGCCCGCGATCGTGCACGACGACCCCGAGTCGGTGATGGCCCTCGGTCTCGGCATCGGCGCCACCGCGTACGGTCTCGCCTCGGACCCGCGGGCCGATCGGGTGACCACGGTCGAGATCTGCGGCGGTCAGATCGACCTCCTCCAGGGCCTGGCCGCCGCCGGCGCCCCCGAGCTGCAGGCGTTCTTCGCCGATCCCCGCCAGGACGTGCGTGTCACCGACGGCCGCGACCACCTGCTGCGCACCGACGAGCGGTTCGACGTCGTGGTCGTCGACACCCTCCGGCCGCAGGCCGCCTTCAGCGGCAACCTCTACTCGCTCGAGTTCTACGACCTGGTGAAGTCACGGATGGCACCCGGCGGGCTGCTCGCCCAGTGGACCCCGACCCCCCGCACGGTCAACACCATCACCGAGTCGTTCGACCACGTGCTGGCCTTCCGGGTCGGGGGCTACGGCGACTCGCCGTTCGTGCTCGCCTCGGACGAGCCCGTCGTCTTCGACCGCGCCGTCGTGCTCGCGCACCTCGAAGCGACGCGGGACCGCTACTCGCCCGAGCAGTACGAGAGCCTGCGGGCCTTCCTCGACACCGCCGTCCCCGAGTGCCTCCGGGACGGATCCCCGGCCCCGACGGTGCCCGACGACGCCCTCAACCGCGACCTCGAGCCCCGGGACGAGTACTTCCTGAACAACGAGGTGAACGTGGCCCGACGGCCCCCTGCCTGCGGGGGCTGACCGTGGGCCCGTGGCGGAGGGAGTGGGATTCGAACCCACGGTGGGTTGCCCCACACACGCTTTCCAAGCGTGCCGATTCGGCCGCTCTCGCATCCCTCCTGGCTGGCGTCCCCTGGGGGAACGCGACTGGGGAGGCTATCCTGTGCCTCGTCCGCTCTCGCACGTGATGGTCGGGCCCTGTGCAATCGGAGCCCGTGAACCGAGTCAGGGCCGGGAGGCAGCAGCTCTCAGCGGTGCCTCCGGTGTGCCGCAGGTCGCCTGACCATCACGTGGGGGAGCGGACGCATCGCGTCCGCCGCCCGACGCCCCAGCCGCTCGGCGCGGTGCCGGCTTCGGGGGTGGCCCGCCCTCGGTAGGATCGCCGGCGATGGCGTACCAGTCCCTCTACCGGCGCTACCGGCCCCAGCGGTTCGGCGAGGTGCGGGGCCAGGAGCACCTGGTGCGGGCCCTGCAGAACGCCGTCCGTGAGGACCGGGTCGGCCACGCCTACCTGTTCAGCGGCCCTCGTGGCACGGGCAAGACGACCACCGCGCGCATCCTCGCCAAGGTGCTCAACTGCGAGGCCTCCGTCGACGGCGAGCCGTGCGGGGTCTGCGAGTCGTGCCGGGCCATCGAGGGCGGCACGTCGTTCGACGTCCACGAGCTCGACGCCGCGTCGAACAACAAGGTCGAGGACATCCGCGACCTCATCAACCGGGCGGCCCTCGGCACCCCCGGGCGCACGAAGGTGTACATCCTCGACGAGGTCCACATGCTGTCCAACGCAGCGTCCAACGCGCTGCTGAAGACGCTCGAGGAGCCGCCCGACCACGTCGTGTTCGTGCTGGCCACCACCGACCCCCAGAAGGTCCTGCCGACCATCAAGAGCCGCACCCAGCACTACGAGGTGCACCTGCTGCCGGCCGCCGACCTCGAGTCGCTGGTCGACGACGTGATCGACGACGCCGGGCTCGAGGTCACCCCCGAGGGACGGGACTACGTGTTGCGCATCGGTGCCGGCTCGGCCCGCGACACCCTGTCGGCGCTCGACCAGGTGGCGGCCGCCGGTGGCGGCGCGCCGACCGACCTCGGTGTGCTCGACGAGCTGGTCGAGGCGCTCTGCGACCGCGACACGGGCCGGGCCCTCCTCGCCGTCGACTCGGCCATCGCCGACGGGAGGGCGCCGCGGGCCCTCGGCGAGGACCTCATCGGCCGGCTGCGCGACGTGTTCCTCGCCGCCGTCGGCGCCGACCTCGAACGCCTGGCCGATCGAGAGCGCGACACCGTCGTCGACCAGGCGGCGCGCCTCGGGCCGGCGGGTGCCACTCGCGCCCTCGAGTTGCTGGGCGAGGCCTTCGTCGGGATCCAGGACGCCCCCGACCCGCGGATCACCCTCGAGGTCACCCTGGTGCGGCTCACCCGGCCCGACGCCGACCTCAACCTGGCGGCGCTGGCCGACCGCATCACCCGTCTCGAGCGCGAGGGGGTCCCGGCGGCGCCCTCCGCCGCGCCGGCGGCGCCCCCGCCACCGCCCCCGGTCTCGCCATCACGGCGCGCCGGGCCTCCACCGGCCCCGGTGGCCGACGCCGCCGGGCACGTCGCCGAGCCCGCGGCCCCGAGTGCTCCCGGCACCGATCGCCGCCCCGGTCCCGCCGAGCTGGCGCGCGAGGAGCTCGCCCGTCGCAAAGAGGCCAGGGGTGGTGTCGCCCCGCCGCCGCGGTCCGCGGTGGCGGCGACCGCCGAATCCCCGCCGTCCCCCCCACCCCGGCCGCCGGCGTCGGCTCCCGCCCCCCCGGGGCCGGGTCCCGCTGCGTCCCCCGCGACCGCGCCGGCGCCTGCCGCCACCGGCGACGGCGGCCTGCCGAGCCGCGACGAGCTGACCATCGCCTGGGGTGACGCCATCCTCCCGTCGCTCGGCCGGGCCAAGCCCCGCTACTCGGGCGGACGGTGGGTGGCGGTCGAGGCCGACGCCGCCGTGTTCGGGCTGCCCAACGCGATCCATGCCACCAAGTGCGAAGAGGTCCGGGGCGACGTGGAGGCCGCCCTGGCCGCCCACTTCGGGCGCCCGGTGCCGATCCGCATCGTCGTCGACGCCGGCGGCGCCGTGCCGGCCCCCCGCGACGGCGGTGCCGACGACGGGCCGCCGACCGCCGACGATCCCGACACCATCGACCTGTCCGAGCTCACCGACGCCACCGACGTGGCGACGACGGGCGTGGAGCGGATCGCCCAGGTGTTCCCGGGCGCCGAGCTCGTCGACGGCGACTGACCCGAGGACCCCATGACCGACCAGCCCTTCGACCTCAACGACCTGCTCTCCCAGGCCATGCAGATGCAGGCCCAGTTGGCCGCCGCCCAGGACGAGGTCGCCCAAGCCGTCGTCGAGGGCCAGGCCGGCGGTGGCGCGGTGACCATCGAGGTCACCGGGGCCATGGAGTTCCGCGCCGTGCGCATCCGCCCCGACGCCGTCGACCCCGACGACGTCGAGCTGTTGGCCGACCTCGTCCTCGCCGCCCTGCACGATGCCGTGCGCCGCATCGCCGAGCTGCAGGAGCGAACGGCCGGGCCGCTCGGCGATCTGCTCGGCGGCAACCCGCTCGAGGCCATGTTCGTCGGCGGCGACGAGGTCATCGACGTCGAGGAGCTCGACGAGGCCGACGAGGTCGCCGCCGGCGACGAGGACGACGAAGGGGCCGGTGACGGCGGGCCGCGCCCCACCCCCGGATGAGCGTCTACGCCGGTCCGGTGCAGGACCTCATCGACGAGCTCGGGCGGCTGCCCGGCGTCGGCCCCAAGTCGGCCCAGCGGATCGCCTTCCACCTGCTCAAGCTGCCCAAGGACGACGCCCTCCGACTGGCCCGGTCGATCGCCGAGGTCAAGGACAAGGTCTCGTTCTGCGCGCGCTGCTACAACGTGTCCGAGGGCGAGGAGTGCGGCATCTGCACCGATCCCCGTCGGGACGCGACCGTGGTCTGCGTCGTCGAAGAACCGCGGGACATCGTCGCGGTGGAGAAGACCGGTGAGTTCCACGGCCGCTACCACGTGCTGCAGGGGGCCATCAGCCCGATCGAGGGGATCGGGCCCGAGCAGCTGCGGGTGAAGGAGCTGCTGGCGCGGCTCGACCACGAGGACGTGCAGGAGGTCATCCTCTGCACCAACCCCAACATCGAGGGCGAGGCGACGGCCATGTACCTCGGTCGCCTCGTCGGGCCGCTCGGGGTCCGGGTGACGCGCATCGCCAGCGGGCTGCCGGTGGGCGGCGACCTCGAGTACGCCGACGAGCTCACCCTCGGTCGGGCCCTCGAGGGTCGGCGCGACGTCGAGGGCTGAGTCGCCCGAGCGGTCGGGGTGGGACCCTTCTCCCGGGCCGGACGCGAACGCCCGGCCCGGTGCGGCTCAGAGCGTCTCGAGGAGGATGGCGTCGCCCTGCCCGCCGCCACCGCAGAGGGCGGCGGCGCCGATGCCCCCACCACGACGGCGGAGCTCGTGGAGCAGGTGGAGGGCCAGGCGGTTCCCGGACACGCCGATCGGGTGACCGAGGGCGATGGCCCCGCCGTTGACGTTGGTGACCTCGGCCGTCGTGCCGAGCTGGGCCATCGAGGCCACCCCGACGGCGGCGAACGCCTCGTTCAGCTCGAACAGGTCGACGTCGCCCACCGACTTGCCCGCCTTGTCCAGGGCCTGCTCGATGGCCCGGGCCGGCTGGGTCAGCAGCGACGGGTCGGGACCGGCGACCTGGCCGAAGCCGAGCACCTTGCCGAGGGGTGACACCCCGAGCTCGTCGGCCTTGGCCTTCGACATGACGACGACGGCCGAGCCGCCGTCGGAGATCTGCGAGGCATTGCCGGCGGTGATGTTGCCGGACTTGTCGAACGCGCCGCGCAGCGCGCCGAGCGAGTCGACGGTGGTGCCGGGCCGAACGCCTTCGTCCTCGCGGACGACGATCGGGTCGCCCTTGCGCTGCGGGACCTCGACCGGGACGATCTCGTCGTCGAACAGGCCGTCCTTCTGGGCGGCGGCGGCCCGCTCGTGGGAGAGGGCGGCCACCTCGTCCTGGCTGGCCCGGTCGATGCCGGCCGACGCCGCGTACTTCTCGGTGCCGGCGCCCATGGCGACCTGGTCGAAGGCGCAGAACAGCCCGTCGTACATGAGCGAGTCGACGACCGACTGGTCACCGAGGCGGTAGCCGGACCGCGCGCCGGGCAACAGGTAGGGAGCGTTGGTCATCGACTCCATGCCGCCGGCCACGACGATGTCGGCTTCGCCCGCCTGGATCATCAGGTCGGCCAGGTAGATCGCGTTCAGGCCGGAGAGGCAGACCTTGTTGACGGTGGTGGCGGGCACCGTCATCGGGATGCCGGCGTTCACCGCGGCCTGGCGGGCCGTGATCTGGCCGGCACCGGCCTGGAGCACCTGGCCCATGAAGACGTAGTCGACCTGGTCGGGCTGCACGCCGGCGCGCTCGAGGGCGGCCTTGATGGCGAAGCCGCCGAGGTCGGTGGCGGCGAACGAGGCGAGGCCGCCGGAGAGCTTGCCGATCGGCGTACGGGCGCCGGCGACGATGACCGAACCTGCCATGGTGGTGTTCCTTTCCCCCGGGTGAGCGCCCCGCAGGGCGTGTCGGCAGTGTAGGGACCACCGGCCGGGGCCGGTCAAAAGCCCGGCGCCTGAGCGCCTCGGCGCTCAGGCGCGACCGTTGCCGCTGGCGGGGTGCCCGTCGGGGTCGACGTCGAGTGCCGGCCCCGTCTGGCGGTCGGGATCGTCGTCGGCTCGGACCGGGTGCTCCTGGGCACGGGCGACCGCGGCTCGTACCAGGTGGTCGAGCGGGTCGCGGACCACGCCGATGGTGCCCGGTCGCTCCGAGCCCGCCCCCTCGTCGGCCGTTCGGAGCACCGCCTCGCCCTCGGTGAGGTCGAGCACGGGGCCCGGGTCGTCGAGCGGCGCGCCGTCGAGCACGGCGGCGAGTTGTGCCCGCAGGGCCCGGATGCGCTCGGCGGCGGCCCGTTCGGCCTCGACGAGGCGCTCTTCGCGGCGTCGGGCCCGCTCGACGACGACGTCGGTGCGCTGCCGGGCCTCGACGTCGGCTCGCCGGATGCGGGCCCGGGCCTGCTCCTCGGCCTCGGCGACGATGGTGTCGGCGCGCTGCTGGGCCCGCACGAGCAGCCGCTTGGCCTGCTCGTGCTCGCGCTCGGCCCGCTGCCGGGACTCCTCGAGGGCGATGTCGACCTCGGCCCGACGGGCGCCCAGCTCGGTCTCGAGCTCGGCGCGCTTGCGGGCGGCGGCCTGTTCGGTGGCCCGCAGGATGTCGGCGACCTCCTGGCCGAGCACCGCGAACGGATCGCCCTCGGCGGAGGAGGCGGCGAGGCGGGCCCGGTCGGCGCGGACCGAGGCGGCGAGGTCGGCGAGGAACGCGTCGACCTCACGCCGGTCGTAGCCGTCAGGCTCGGCGCGAAACGCTCGACCCTCGATCTCCTCGGGTGTCAGCACCCAAGCCCCGCTCTCCAACCGCGTATCCCGTGCGTGACCCGGACGGGCGGTCCGGGTAGGCCGATCGCCCTACTTTACGCGCGCTGAGTGGCGGCGTCATTCCCGATCCATCTTTCAGGAATCCTGGGCGTTTGTTCCGGTCGAGAGGTCCCGGCTAGCGTCAGGTGCCATGTCCACCCAGGCCATCCTCGATGCCATCCAGAACGGGGCGTCGGGCGACGAGATCGCCGCCCTCCCGCTGCCCGAGTCCTACCGCGCCGCCGTGGTCCTCGAGTCCGAGACCGGGATGTTCGAGGGCCTCGACAGCGCCGACAAGGACCCCCGCAAGGCGCTGCACCTCCAAGAGGTCGGCCTGCCCGAGCTGGCTCCCGACGAGGTCGTCATGGCCGTGATGGCCAGCTCCATCAACTTCAACACGGTGTGGACGTCGATCTTCGAGCCGCTCCCCACCTTCGGGTTCCTCAAGCGCCTCGGCCGGCAGGGGGTCTGGGGTGCCCGCCACGACCAGCCGTTCCACATCGTCGGGTCCGACGCGTCGGGCGTGGTGCTGCGCACCGGCTCTGCCGTGCGGAACTGGAAGCCCGGCGACAAGGTCACCGTGCACTGCAACTACGTCGACGATCAGGACCCGGCCGCCCACAACGACTCGATGCTGGCGTCCAACCAGCTCATCTGGGGCTTCGAGACCAACTACGGCGGCCTCGCCGACCTGGCCGTGGTCAAGGCCAACCAGCTCATGCCCAAGCCGACGCACCTCAGCTGGGAGGAGTCGGCGGTCAACGCCCTGTGCAACTCCACGAGCTACCGCATGCTCGTGAGCGAGCACGCCGGCAACATGACCCAGGGCGATGCCGTGCTGGTGTGGGGCGCCACCGGCGGTCTCGGCGGCTACGCGGTCCAGTACGTCCTCAACGGCGGCGGCACACCCGTCGGCGTCGTGTCGTCGCCCGAGAAGGCGGAGATCCTCGAGGCGATGGGCTGCGAGGCGGTCATCGACCGGAAGGCGGCGGACTACCGCTTCTGGAAGGACGAGCACACCCAGGACGAGGCCGAGTGGCGCCGGCTCGGCAAGGACATCCGGGCCCTGATCGGTCGGGACGTCGACATCGTGTTCGAGCACCCCGGCCGTCAGACGTTCGGCGCGTCCGTGTTCGTCGCCGCCCGCGGCGGCACGATCGTCACCTGTGCCGCGACCTCCGGGTACATGATCGAGTATGACAACCGGCACCTCTGGATGAAGCTCAAGCGCATCGTCAGCTCGCACTTCGCCAACTACGCCGAGGCGTGGGCCGCCAACCAGCTCATCTGCGAGGGCAAGATCCAGCCGATCCTCTCGGCCGTGTACCCGCTCACCGAGACGGGCGAGGCCGCCTACCAGGTCCACAAGAACCTGCACGAGGGGAAGATCGCCGTGCTGTGCCTGGCGCCCGAGGAGGGCCTCGGCATCGACGACCGCGACCTGCGCGAGCGCGTCGGCGAGGACAAGATCAACCTGTTCCGCAACTACGGCGCCTAGGAGGTACCCGATGGCCGGACTGACCGCCCGCATGCCCGGCGAGGAGAACACCGCCTCGCAGGCGTCCACCGGCGCCGCCCCGGCGCCGCTGCTCACCGAGATCGATCACGTGGCCATCGCCGTCAACGACCTCGGTGCCGCCATCGACTACTACCGCGAGACCTTCGGCGCGGTGGTCGACCATCGGGAGGTGGTCGACAGCGACGGTGTCGAGGAGGCCCTGCTCAAGGTGGCCGACAGCTACATCCAGCTGCTGACCCCGACCCGTGACGACTCGCCGGTGGCCAAGTACCTCGAGAAGAAGGGTGAGGGTCTCCACCACATCGGCTATCGGGTCGCCGACTGCGCCGTGGCCCTCCAGGCCGTCAAGGACCAGGGTGGCCGGGTCATCGACGAGCAGCCGCGGCCCGGCTCGCGTGGCACGACGGTGGCCTTCGTCCACCCGAAGACGGCGTTCGGCACCCTGATCGAGCTCGTCCAGGAGTAGCGGCGGCCCCGTCGGGGTCAGCCGCCGCCGGCGGCGACGAGGGGGCTCGCCTCGTCCTCGTCACCGGCGTCCTCACCGGGGTCGCCGGTCGCCGATTCGCGCAGCCCCAGGCGCTCGACCAGCCGGTAGGCGGCACCGGTGATCCCTTCGGGGTACAGGGCGGCGACGGCGATCAGTGCCAGCCCGTTGATGGCGAACTGGGTCTGGTTGCCCCCGCCTCCGGTGGCGACCGAGAGCAGGCCGCCGTCGGTCATGGCCCCGGCCACGAGGGCGCCGGCGATGCTGGCGATGCCCCCGAGGTAGGTGACCGCCAACAGGGCGAGCGACTGGAACACCAGGAACGAGTTCACCGACAGGGTGTCGTACTGGTACGCGAGCAGCGTGCCGCCGAGGCCGGCGAGGAAGCTCGAGAAGGCGAAGGCCCCGAGCTTGGTGCGGGCCACGTCCACCCCGGCGGCGGCCGCGGCCCGCTCGTTGGCCCGCACGGCGAGCCAGCGCAGCCCGGTGCTGCTCCGGCGCAGGTTGGCGACGATCACGGCCGTCGCCGCCAGCACGACGACGCAGAGGATCCCGAACGCGGCGCGCGGGAAGTCGCCACCGGTGGCGCTGATGCCGAGGTCGATGCCGAACAGGCGGGGCGTGGGCACGTCGGCGCCCTCGAGCCCACCGGTGAACCAGCCCCACTTGAGCACCAGCTCCTCGATGGCCACGGCGGCGGCGAGGGTGGCGATGGCCAGGTTCATCCCCCGCACGCGGACCGCGGGGACGCCGGCGATCAGGCCGACCCCGACGGCGACCAGCGCGGCGAGCAGCGGAGCGAGGGGGAACGGCACGCCACCCGACGCGGTGAGCTTGATCATGGCGAAGGCGCCGATGCCGGCGAGGGCCATCGGCATCAGCGAGATCTGGCCCACGTACCCGGTGAGCACCACGATCGACAGGGCGATGAGGGCGAAGACCGACGACACGATGATCGCCTGCCGCCAGTCGCTGCCGAGGGTGAGCAGGCCGACGATGGCGGCACCCGCCAGACCGGTGGCCCACCAACCGACGCGCACCGGGCGGGGGGAGCGCGGGAAGTGGCCGGTGCGCAGGGTCGACCGGGTGGGCAGGGACTCGCCGCGCCACACGAGGGCCGCCACGATGAGGAGGAACGGCAGCCCCTGCTGGAAGCCGAGGTCGGGCAGCCACGTCCAGTCGGTGCGCAGGTTGAGGACCTCGGACTGCACCATGCCGATGGCGAGGCCGGCGGCGCTCGTGCCGACGAACGACCGGAACCCGCCCAGGAGGGCGGCGGCGAGGGCGGGCACGATCAGCAGGCTGGTGGCGCTCGGGTTCAGCCCGGCGATCGGCGCGATGAGGATCACGGCCGCCCCGGCCAGCATGGAGGCGAGCATCCAATTGGCCGCCGCCAACCGGTCGGGTGAGTGGCCGAGCAGGACGGCGCCCTTCTCGTTCTCGGCGGCCGCCCGGGTGGCGAGCCCGAACCGGCTCAGGTGGTAGAGCGCGGCGAGGCTGCCGGTGACGACCACGACGAGCGCCAACAGCCAGATGCGGTCCTGGGGCACCTCGAGCCCGGCGATGGTCACGACGCCGTCGGGCAGCAGGGCCTCGGTGCGGGTGAGGGCGGCGCCCTGGTCACCGGTGCGCAGGTCGGCGATGGCGAGGAGGTACAAGAACAGGCCGAGGCTGGCGACGACCTTGGCCAGCGAGGGCGCGTGGCGCAGCGGCCGGAACACGAGGGCGTGGATCACGAGTCCGTAGACGGAGGCCAGCACCATGGCGATGAGCAGCGCCGTGGCCCAACTGAAGCGGTACCCCTCCGGGAGCAGGGAGACGGTGTCGGGGAGGCCGATGACGGGCAGCAGCAGGTCGCCGTCGCGACGCAGGGCGAGGTAGGAGTAGGCGATCCACATGCCGAGCGCGGCGTGGGCGAAGTTGACGACCCCCGACGCCCGGTAGGTGAGGAGCAGGCCGAGGGCGAGACCGGCGATGACGGCGCCGCCGCCGAGGCCGAGCAGCAGGTACTGCAGGTGGTCGGCCAACGGTCAGCCACCCTCGCCGCGGAGCACGGCCGGCACGTCGATCCAGCCGGTGATGGGCACGAGCGCGCCGTCGCGCCGCTCGGTGAGCACCTGCTGGGGCGCGCACAGCGCCGGCAGCGTCGGGATCTGCTGGCCGTCGCACGTATAGGGGTGGCCGTCGAAGCTGGGCACGTTGCGGGTGGCGCGGGCGGCGGCGAGGAGGGATTCCCGTGACGCGTCCTCGGCCCCGACGCCGAGCAGCAGGCCGTAGAGGTTCATCACCCCGCGGAAGCTCACCGTCGCCGCGCTCTGGGCGGGCAGGTCGGGGGCCCCGTAGCGGGCGACGACCTGCTGGTAGAGATCGCCCTCGCGGTCCTTGCCCGACACCGGGCCCTCGACGTTGAAGATGCGCCCCTCGGCGGCTTCCTCGCCGACCTCCTCGGCGATGCCCGGGGCGGCGCAGGAGCCCACGAGGTAGATGCGCGCCGTGATGCCCAGGTCGTGGGCGGTGCGCATCGCCGGCGCGCACGACGTGTCGGCGGCACCCACGAAGATGGCGTCGGGGTCGCCCTCGTCGGCCTTGGTGAGCACCGGCAGGAAGTCGGTACCGGTGATGGGGAAGGGCACCTCGGTCACCTCGATGCCGCGCTGGCGCAGCGGGGCGACGCCGAACTCGAGGGCGGCGGCCTTGATCGGGCCGTAGTCGCCGTAGGCGATGGCGACCTTCTCGGCCCCGGACTCGGCGGCGTGGTGGGCGAAGGCGGCGAACGCGCCGGGCGTGCCCCCGCTGAACTGGAACGAGATGGGGCTGGTCATCTCCTCGAGGTTGACGGGGATACCCCCGATCAGGGGCACCTGGTTCTGCTCGAGCACCGGGATGGAGCCGTTGCTGGTGATGTCGATGCCGCCGGTGACGGCCACCACGTCGGACTGCGAGAGCTGCTGAGCGCATGCCTGCGACTGCTCCACGGAGAACGACGTGATGCAGGGGACCAGCTCGATCGGCCGGCCGTCGACGCCGCCCAGCTCCTCGTTGATGAACGCGACGGCGGCCTCGGCGCCGAGGCGGAGCTCGGGGAACGAGCCGAGCGGGGTGTTCTCCTGGTTGATCATGCCGATGCGGATCGGGTCGCCCTCGGCGACGATCGGTGCATCGGGCACGACCCCGAACGACATCCGTTCGCCGGCGAACTGGTCGATCACCGCGCCGGTCCCGCCGCCGGTCGGGTCGGGGGCGGTGGCGTCGGGACCCGTCTCGACGACCTCGACCTGCTCCACGCAGGCGGCGAGGATGGTCGCCGCCACCGCGACGGCCGCCACGCGGCGGCAGTAGCGCCCCGGCCGAAACCCCTCCCGCATCTGTCCCCCAACGCCGCTCCGTCCCCCGACGAGGCGACGCCCGACGGTAACACCACTCTCTGTCGCGTCGACCTCGCCGCGGTTCGTCAGCGCCGGCTCGAGTCGCGTCGGGCGGGGTCGGGTCGTTCGTGACGCCGTCCGGCGGGGAGCGTCCAGAGATCCGGTACCTACCGCGGCGAGCCGTCGCCGGGCTCGAACGGGTAGGGCAGCAGCCGGCCGAGCAACTCGCGCAGCGTGTCGAGCTCGTCGCGGGTGTAGTGCCAGCGCAGCACCTCGCCGGCGGCGGCGGCACCGGTGACGGTGGCGTCCTCGACGAGCTGGGCTCCGGCCGCGGTGAGGCCGGCGAGGGCGACCCTCGCGTCGGCGGGGTTGGCCTCGCGGGTCACCAGGCCGATCCGCTCCAGGGGGCCGAGCAGACGGGTGACCCCCGATGGCGTGAGGCCCACCCGCTCGGCCAGGTCCACCCTTCGCAGCCGACCCTCGGGCGCGTCCCGCAGGTGCACGAGCAACGCCAGGTCGTTGAGGCTGACCCCGTGCCCGCTCGCCAATCGGGCGTCGACCCGTCGACGCACCTCGGCGTCGGCCCGGGCCAGGAGGGTGGCGAGGGCGAAGTCGGCGGGGTCGGGTCCTGCGGGGGACGGGCGCGGACGGCGACGGTCGGGCATCCGAGACTCCTTGATGGGTACGTGACGACTCACGGACCAACGGTACCGCCCGCCGGTCGGGACGGTGTGGGGATCAGGTGTCGGACGCCAGCGCGGGCGTGGCCGCGGCGAGCCGGGTGACCTGCCGCAGGCCCTCGGCCAACCGCGCCGTCATGGCCACGTCGCCATCGGCCGGGAGCCCGACCCGACCCTCGGCGAGGTGCACCAGGGCACCGGGGAGTGGCGACTCGGCGCCGGTCGCGTCTCGGCCGGCGACGCCCCGCAGCCGGTCGACGAGGTCGTGGAGCGCGGCGTCGGCGGCAACGGCATCGGCCGCGAGCGCCCGGGCCAGCGCCGCGTCCGTCCTCAGGGACCCGGCCGCGCCCGGGCCCCCCACCCAGTCGTCCCTCTCGGCGACGAGGTCGTGCATCGCGACGGCCACGTCGACGGTGGCGAGGATCTGCTGGCGGATGCCGGCGTCGAGGGTCGCCGGTGCCGACGAGGCCAGGGTGTCGAGCACCCGGTCGAGCTCGGTGACGACCGGGAGGGACGTCCCCGGGGCGGTCGGTCCGGGACCTCGGGGCACGGGGCGATCGCCGGCCGGCCCGGTCGCCCAGGCGGTGGTGGACGTGACGGCCTCGCCCAGGCGGGCTCGGGCGGTGGCCACCACCTGCGCCAGCGCCGCACCCGGCACCGAGCCCACCTTGGGCCACAGCAGGGCGCCGACCACGAGGGTGACGCCGGCGCCGATGACGACGGTGGCCAGCCGTGCCTCGGCGGTCGCCAGCCCATCGGGGTCGGCGAGCGCGTACATCGCGACGAGGAACGTCGTGAGCGCGGCCGAGGTCACCTCGGGCCGGAAGCGACCGGTCCACGACGCCAGGAACATGGTGATCGGCAGGAACACCCAGAGCACCCACTCCTGGCGCTCCCCCACGAGCACGAGTCCGCTTCCGACGGCGAAGCCGATGGCCGTGCCGATGATCGCCGAGACCGCCGATCGACCGATCGTGGACAGGTCGGCCCGCAGCACCGAGAACGTCCCGAGGGCGACCCAGAAGCCGTGGCCGCTTCCGGCGCCGGCGGCGACGACGGCCATCGACACCATCAGGGCGACCGCGGCCCGCACGGCTTCGCGGCACCACAGCGACCGAAGGGTGAACTGGGAGCGGAGGGTGGGCCAGGGGCCGTCGCCTCGATCGGGCTCGGGCGGGAGCGGGGAGCCGGCGAGCACTCGCAGGAAGCCCTCGGTGAGTCGGGCGAGCACGACGACGATGCGGGCGACGAACCGGACGGAGGCGTCGTCGAGCGCGGCCGCCACCGCCGCGGTCGCGTCGGCCTCCCGCCCGCCCGTCGCCGGCACGGCCAAGAGCGCGGCTTCGAGCTCGTCACCGATCGGGGCCGGCTCGTGGTCGGGCCTCGACGTCCCGGTCGGTGGGTCGAGCACGTCGGCCACCCGGCCGAGGGCGCGGTCCGCCCGGTCCACGAGCTCGCGATCGTCGGCGCCGGCGACCCGGATCGGCATCGTGAGCACGACGGCCACCGTGCGCTCGACCAGATGGACGATCTCGGACACGAGCCGCTCGTCGCGGGCCACCGCCCCGGGGTGGAGGTCGACGGCGGTCGACCGCGCCCGCAGACGGTCGACCACCGAGCGGAGCTCGACGTCCGGGGCCTCGCGTCCCGCGGCCTGGGCCTGGAGGGCCGCGGCGGTCAACCGGCTCGCCTGCCCGGCCAGGACCCGGGCGGTGTGGCGGGGGCGCAGCGGCCACAGCACCAGCGCGGCGAGGGCGATGAGCACCGTGCCCGCCGCCCACCCGACCATGCGCTCGCCCAGCGCGCCGGGCTCCGGCGCGGCGGCGGCGTAGAGGAAGGCGATCACCACCGGGAATCGGGCCGAGAACCACGGACCGCCGAGCGCGCCCACGTAGAACGTGGTGAACACGACCAGCCCGGTGACGATCACGACACCGGCCATGGTCCGTCCGGCCAGGGTGCCGAGCGGGATCATGAGGAGGGCCACCGCTCCGCAGGTGAGGTATCGCGTCGCCCGGCGGCGGGGAAGCCCGCTGAAGTCGGCGAACGAACCCAGGGCGAACACGGCGAACACGCCCGGCCCGACCGCCTCCCATCGCTCCAGGACGGGTCCGAGCACCACGAACAACGGGACCCCGACGGCGGTGACCCGCAAGGCATGGCGCACGATGACGCCGTCGAGCCTCAACTGGAGTCCGGGGTGGACGATCCCGAACGCCGTCACGGCGAAGGTCGGCTCCGGCGGCAAGGTGTCGGTGTACAACAACCTCGGCACCGTCGACGTCCTCGCCGACGTGGCCGGCTGGTACGGGTGACCGCCTGACCCCCTCGGTTCGTGCTGTGCCAGGCTCGTCGTGTGCAGGTCCACCTGGTCGACGGCACCTATGAGCTGTTCCGCTACCACTTCGCCCTCCCGTCCCACTCGACGGCGAGCGGGCAGGAGGTGGCCGCGACCAGGGGCGTGCTGGGGTCGATGCTCGGCCTGCTCGAGGAGGGCGCGACCCACGTCGGCGTGGCCACCGACCACGTCATCGAGTCGTTCCGCAACGAGCTGTGGCCCGGCTACAAGACGAGCGAGGGCGTGCCACCCGAGCTCCTCGCCCAGTTCCCGCTCGTCGAGGAGGCGCTGACCGCCGCCGGGTTCGTCGTGTTCCCGATGGTCGAGTTCGAGGCCGACGACGCCCTCGCCGCCGCCGCCGTGAAGGCGGCCGCCCATCCGGCCGTCGAGCAGGTGCGCATCTGCACGCCCGACAAGGACCTCGGTCAGGCGGTGACCGGCAACCGCATCGTGCAGGTCGACCGGCGCAAGGACGTCGTGCTCGACGAGGCCGGGGTGACGGCCAAGTTCGGCGTGCCCCCGGCGTCGATCCCCGACTACCTCGCCCTCGTCGGTGACAGCGCCGACGGCTTCCCCGGCCTGCCGGGCTGGGGTGCCAAGTCGGCCGCGGCGGTGCTGGCCCGCTACGGCCACCTCGAGGACGTGCCCGCCGTGGGCGGTGACTGGGACGTGGCGGTGCGAGGCGCGGCGAAGCTCGCCGTCACGCTGCACGACCAGCTCGACCTGGCCCTGCTGTTCCGACGCATCGCCACCCTCGAGCACGACGCCCCCACGTTCGACACCGTCGACGAACTGCGCTGGCGAGGGCCGGCGCCTGCCTTCCCCGCAGTCGCCGAGCGCATCGACGCCCCGAACCTCGTGGCTCGCGCCGAGCGCATCGCCGCCGCCCGCTCCTGAGGCGCGCCACCCGTACACTCGGCCGTCGTGGCGTCGCCCTACACGATGCTCGAGGTCGACGGCCGCGAGGTGAGGCTGTCGAATCCCGACAAGGTCTTCTTCCCGGTCCGGGGTGAGACCAAGCTCGACCTGGCGCAGTACTACCTGTCGGTCGGCCCCGGCGCGCTCCGCGCCGTCCACCTGCGCCCCACCGTGCTCAAGCGGTTCCCCGACGGCGTCGACGGCGAGATGTTCTTCCAGAAGCGGGTCCCGAAGTCGCGTCCCGACTGGCTGCAGACGGCCACGGTCACGTTCCCGAGTGGCAGGACCGCCGAGGAGCTGTGCCCCACCGACGTCGCCCACCTCATCTGGGCGGTCAACCTCGGCTGTATCGACCTCAACCCCTGGGCCGTGCGGCGCTTCGACCTCGACCACCCCGACGAGCTGCGCGTCGACCTCGACCCCCAGCCCGGGGTCACCTTCGACGACGTCAAGACCGTCGCGTCGTGCGTGCGCGACGTGCTCGACGAGCACGAGCTGGTCGGCTTCCCCAAGACCTCGGGCTCACGGGGCATCCACGTCAACGTCCGGATCGTCGCCCGGTGGGGCTTCGTCGAGGTGCGCCGGGCGGCGCTGGCCCTGGCCCGCGAGGTCGAGCGGCGACGGCCGGATGTCGCCACCTCGCAGTGGTGGAAGGAGGAGCGCGGCGACCGCGTGTTCATCGACTACAACCAGAACGCCCGTGACCGCACCGTCGCCTCGGCCTACTCCGTGCGGGCCAACCCCCTCGGCATGGTGTCGTGCCCCGTGACCTGGGACGAGCTCCCCGACGTGGCCCTCGAGGACTTCACCCTGGCCACCGTGCCGGCGCGCTACCGCACGGTCGGCGACCTCGAGGCGACCATCGACGACCACGCCTGCTCGCTGCGACCCCTGCTCGACCTGGCGGCCCGCGACGAGGCCGAGGGCCTCGGCGACGCCCCCTGGCCACCGAACTTCCCCAAGCAGGCGGGGGAGGGGCCACGGGTGCAGCCGAGCCGCCGCCGCAGGAGTTGACCGGTCGCGGGCCTGACCGGTCGCGGGGCTCGACGCCACGGCGAGCGCGTTCAGGCCGGCCGGAAGATCTCCGCCAGCTCGAAGGGCGTCACCACCTCGAGCTGGTCGTAGGTGCACTGGTCGGGCCGCTTGTCGGGGCGCCAGCGCTGGAACCGGGTGGCGTGGCGGAACCGGTCGCCCTGCATGTGCTCGTAGGCGACCTCGCAGACCCGCTCGACGCGCAGCGGCGTCCACGACAGGTCCTTGGTGGCGTTCCACCGGCTCGGCGCGCCGGGCATGCGACCCCCGGGACGGCCCGTCGAGCCCGGGTCCGGTCCGGACGCAGCCTCCGCCCACCCCCGCCAGGGGTGGTCGTCGAGCGCGCCGTCCCGCAACGTCGCGAGCTCGTCGAGCAGCTCGACCCGTCGGGCGGCGGTGAACGACGTCGCCACGCCGACGTGGTGCAGCACGCCGGCGTCGTCGTAGAGGCCGAGCAGCAGCGAGCCCACCCCGTCCCCGCTGCGGTGCATCCGGAAGCCGGCGACCGCGCAGTCGGCGGTGCGGAGGTGCTTGACCTTGAACTGCGCCCGCTTGCCGGGCTGGTACGTGCCGCCGAGCGGCTTGGCCACCACGCCGTCGAGCCCCGCACCCTCGAACCGCACGAACCAGTCCGCCGCCACCTCCCGGTCGACGGTGGACGGCGTGAGGTGCAGCGGGGCGTGCAGGTTGCCGAAGTGCTCGACCAGCAGCTCGCGCCGCGCCGCCAGCGGCTCGGCGAGCAGGGACCGGTCGCCGAGCGCCAGCAGATCGAAGGCGACGAACGACGCCGGCGTCTCGGCGGCGAGGCGGTCGACCCGCGACGCGGCCGGGTGGATGCGCTGGGACAGGAGATCGAAGTCGAGGCGGCCACCGAGGGCCACCACCACCTCGCCGTCGACGACGCACCGGTCGGGGAACTGCTCGCGGATCGGCTCGACCAGCTCGGGGAAGTAGCGGGTCAGGGGCCGCTCGTTGCGGGAGCCGAGCACGACCTCGTCGCCGTCGCGGAACACGATGCAACGGAAGCCGTCCCACTTCGGTTCGAACACCAGGTCGCCGTCGGGCATCTCCCGCACCGCCTTCGCCAGCATGGGCGAGACGGGCGGAGCGACGGGCAGGTCCACGGTCGCCGACCCTACGGCCGGCGCGTCGGCGGGTGCACCAGCCCGTTCAGGACGATGCCGGTGGTCGTGCGGTAGAGCGAGGCGAACTCGGAGCGGGGACCGACCTGCATGAGCTCGAGGCTCACCACGCCGTGGCCCGTCGCCCAGATGGCGAAGGCGACGTCGGCGGCCGACCCGTGGCCCCGGTGGATCGCACCGTCGTCGAGGCACCGCTGCACCCGCCGTTCCAGCGCCCCGAGCGAACCGTAGGCCACGGCCTTGGCGTCGGCGCTCGGTACGAAGTCGGGGACCGCCCTCGCGAACATGACGGCGTAGTGGGTGCGGTTGGCCAGCGCGAACCGTCGGTAGGCGACGAACGACCGGCGCAGGTCGTCGAGCGCGTCGTCGGTGGATCGCACCCCGTCGATGGCCGCGGTCAGCCGGCGGAAGCCATCGAGGAAGAGCTCCTCGATCACGCCGTCCTTACCGCCGAAGTGGGTGTAGAGGCCCATCGTCGAGCAGCCGGCCCGGTCCGCGATGCGTCGCACCGTGAGGGCATCGGGCCCTTCGGCGGCGAGCAGGGCCCCGGCGGCGTCGAGGATGGCGGTGCGTGGCACCCCGGCGTCGTCGGCGCCCTGCGGATCGATGCGGGGTCGGGTGCGGGCGCTCACGGGGACGACCGTAGCCCCGACCCGCCCGTCGGGACGGATGTGCCAGTTGGCACGTGGACGGCGGCCACGCCGATGGCATAACGTCGTTATTGCCGTCGCGCCGGCTCGGGCCGACGCCGGGAAGGAGCGAACCGATGACGACCGCAGCGACCGACGTCGGCGGGACGACCAGCATCCACCACGCCCGCCGGTGGGCGATCCTCGTGGTGTTGTGCGTCTCGGTCTTCCTGATCGTGGTCGACAACACGATCGTCAACGTCGCCCTGCCCACGCTCTCCCGTGAGCTCGGCGCCACGACCAGCCAGCTCCAGTGGATCGTCGACGCCTACACCCTCGTCTTCGCCGGGCTGCTCCTGGCCGGGGGGAGCCTCGGCGACCGCTACGGGCGCAAGGGCGCGCTGCAGGTCGGGCTGGTGCTGTTCGGTCTCTGTAGCGCGGCCGCCGCCTGGGCCGGCAGCGCCGAGGCCCTCATCACCTGGCGAGCCCTCATGGGTGTCGGTGCCGCCCTGATCTTCCCCGCGACCCTGGCCATCCTCGTCAACGTCTTCACCGTCCCTGCCGAGCGGGCCAAGGCCATCGGCATCTGGGCGGCCGTGAGCGGCTTGTCGGTCGCCCTCGGCCCGGTCTCGGGCGGCTGGCTGCTCGAGCACTTCTGGTGGGGCTCGGTGTTCCTCGTGAACATCCCGATCGTCGTCGCCGGGATCGTCGCCGTCGCCCTCGTCGTGCCCACGTCGCGCGACGAGCAGGTGCAACGGCTCGACCCCCTCGGCCTGGTGCTGTCGATCGCCGGCGTGACGCTGTTGGTGTGGGCGGTCATCGAGGCCCCGGTCAACGGCTGGGGCTCGACCGAGACCCTGCTCGCCTTCGCCGGTGCCGCGGTGCTCCTCGCCGCCTTCGTCGGCTGGGAGCTGCGCAGCGACCACCCGATGCTCGACGTGCGGGTGTTCACCAACCTGCGGTTCACCGCCGGGAGCGTGGCCGTGACCTTCGCCTTCTTCGCCCTCTTCGGCTTCATCTTCATGGTGACCCAGTACTTCCAGTTCGTGCGCGGGTACGGGACGTTCGAGGCCGGCCTGCGCACGGTGCCCTTCGCCGTGTTCACCGGCGTGGCCGCGCCGCTCTCGGCCCGCCTCGCGCTGCGCTTCGGCACCAAGGTGATCGTGGCCATCGGGCTGATCTCGATGGCGGTCGGGTTCCTCGTCGCCAGCACCCTCGCCGCCGACTCGAGCTACGGGATGATCGTGGGTTCGATGTTCTTCATGGGCGGCGGCCTCGGCCTGGTCAACGCGCCGGCCACCGAGTCGATCATGGGCGCCCTGCCACCGGCCAAGGCAGGTGTGGGGTCGGCCGTCAACGACACCACCCGCGAGCTCGGGGGCACGCTCGGCGTGGCGATCGTCGGTAGCCTTTTCGCGTCGGCCTACGGGGCCCGCATCGCCGATGCGCTGGCCGGCCAGCCCATCCCCGCCGACGCCGCGAAGGCGGCCGAGGATTCCGTGGGGGCCGCCTACGCGGTGGCCCAGCAGGCCCCGGCCCCGTTCGCCGACCAGCTCCGGGCGGTGGCCTCCGATGCCTTCATGGACGGCTTCGCCATCGGCTGCCGGGTCGCCGCCGGCGTCGTGCTGCTCGGTGCCGTGCTCGCCATCGCCTTCCTCCCGGCACGGGCGGTGGGCGCCACCGACGAGGTGCCGGTGCCCGACGACGAGGGGATCGACGGCGACGAGCTCGCGATCGGACCCGTGCTCCTCGACCCGGCCGGCTGACCCGGCCCGGAGACCGCCGGCGCCGGCTCAGGCCCACCTGGGGCGCTGCGCCGGCTCCCAGGAGGCCAACCGGTCGAGGAGCCGGTCGGGGTCGTCGTCGACGACGAGGATGGCCCGGTTCTCGGGGCGCACCATGCCCTCGTCCACGGCGTGGTCGAGGAAGGTGAGGAGTGGCGCGAAGAACCCGTCGACGTCGAGCAACCCGCACGGCTTGGCGTGCAGGCCGAGCTGGACGGCGGTGACCGTCTCGAAGAACTCCTCGAGCGTGCCGAACCCGCCCGGGAGGGCGATGAAGGCGTCGGCCAGCTCGCCCATCCGCGCCTTGCGGTCGGCCATCGACGTCACCACGTGGAGCTCGGTGAGCCCGCGGTGGGCGATCTCGGCCTCGACCAACGAGGCGGGGATCACCCCGAAGGCCTCTCCGTCGGCGTCGAGGACGGCGTCGGCGACCATGCCCATGAGGCCGACATGGGCGCCGCCGTACACGAGGCCCACGCCGCGGTCGGCCAGCACCTGCCCGAGGGCGCGTGCGGCGGCGCCGAACGCCGGCCGCCGCCCGAGGCTCGATCCGCAGTACACGCACACGCGGCGCAGTGCCGTCATCGGCGCACGGTACCTCCCTGCCCCGCCGGTGGGTTCGGGCCGCCCGCGACGTCGAGCGGAGCTCGGACCGCCGGATCGTCGCCCCCGAGGTCGCCCTCCGTGCCTGGTGCGCGCGACCGCCGAGGGGTGCTCCCAGCCCGGTGTCCGGTTCGGTGGCGCGCGCTCCGACTCCTGCGCAACCGGTTGCGGGATCGGGGGTCGGGAACCGGCGATCCCGCAACCAGTTCGGGTGGTGGGGGCGGTCGGTTCGGCGATGGGGGCGGTCGGTTCGGCGGCGTCGTGGGTAGCTCCGGTCCGGCATTCGTGCCGGTGGGGGCCCGTCGGTAGAGTTCGGCTCCGTGACGACCGAGATCCCCATGTCGGACCGCTTGGCCGACCTCGCCGCCCGCAAGGCGCAGGCGATCCAGCCCGGCTCCGAGCGATCCGTGAACCGCCAGCACGAGAAGGGCAAGCTGCTCGCCCGCGAGCGGATCGACTACCTGCTCGACCCGGGCTCGTTCCACGAGCTCGACATGCTCTCCCGCCACCGGGCTCACGCCAGCGGCATCGAGGAGCGGCCCTACACGGACGGCGTGGTCACCGGCTGGGGCACGATCGAGGGCCGCAAGGTCTTCGTGTTCTCGCAGGACTTCACCGTGTTCGGAGGGGCGCTCGGTGAGGTGTTCGCCGAGAAGATCCACAAGCTGATGGATCTGGCCCTGTCGGTCGGGGCCCCCGTGATCGGCCTCAACGACGGCGCCGGCGCCCGCATCCAGGAGGGTGTGGTGTCGCTCGACTCCTACGGCGGCATCTTCTACCGGAACGTGCTCGCCTCGGGCGTGACGCCGCAGATCTCGGTGATCCTCGGCCCCTGCGCCGGCGGGGCCGTCTACAGCCCGGCCATGACCGACTTCATCTTCATGGTCGACCAGACCTCGCACATGTTCATCACCGGCCCCGACGTGGTGAAGGCGGTGACGGGCGAGGAGGTCACGCTCGAGGAGCTCGGCGGCGCCAAGAGCCACGGCAGCAAGTCCGGCGTCGCCACCTTCGTGGGCCCCGACGAGAAGGCGGTGCTCGACGACGTCCGCTACCTGATGTCGTTCCTGCCCTCGAACAACCTCGAAGAGCCCCCCTCCTTCGCTCCCGGCGACGATCCCGAGCGGCACTGCCCGGAGCTGGCCGACCTCATGCCGGCCAGCCCGAACCTGCCCTACGACATGAAGAAGATCATCCAGGTCGTCGTCGACGACGGGGACTTCTTCGAGTACTTCCCCCACTGGGCCCAGTCGATCGTGTGCGGTTTCGCGCGAGTCGACGGACACCCCGTCGGCATCGTCGGGAACCAGCCGATGGTGCTCGCCGGGGTGCTCGACATCGAGTCGTCGGAGAAGGCCGCCCGGTTCGTGCGCACCTGCGACGCGTTCAACGTCCCTCTCGTCACCTTCGTCGACGTGCCCGGCTTCCTCCCCGGGGTCGACCAGGAGTACGGCGGCATCATCCGGCACGGCGCCAAGCTGCTGTACGCGTACTGCGAGGCCACCGTGCCCCGCATCCAGATCATCACCCGCAAGGCCTACGGCGGCGCCTACGTGGTGATGAACTCCAAGTCGATCGGCGCCGACCTGGCCTTCGCCTGGCCGTCGGCCGAGCTGGCGGTCATGGGGCCGCAGGGCGCGGTCGAGATCCTCTACCGCCGCGAGCTGCAGACCGCCGACCCGAGCCGGCGCGAGGAGCTGGTCGACGAGTACACGCGGAAGTACGCCAACCCGTACGAGGCGGCCGAGCGTGGCTACGTGGACGACGTGATCGATCCGGCCGACACGCGGATCAAGCTCATCGCCGGCCTCGACCTGCTGCGCTCCAAGCGCGAGGAGCTGCCGCAGCGCAAGCACGGGAACATCCCGCTGTGAGCGACACCCCACGAGCCCGGTCCGACGTCGCCGTCGGCGGGGTCCGGCCCGACCCCTCACCCGAGGAGCTGGTGGCGATCGTCGCCGCCGTCGAGGTCGCCTGGCCGCGGGCGGTCGTCGCCGAGGGCGTCGAGCCGCCGCCCCGCTGGCGGTTCAGCGGGCGCTGGTGGTCCAAGCCGGTGCCCGCCCGCCGCGAGCGGCCGTGGTGACCTCTCGCTAACGTCGGTCGGATGGAGCTCACCACCGTCGCCGACGACCACGCGGTGATCCACGACGGCCTCGACGTCCGCCGCTACGACGACCTCGAGCCCGACCACGTCTACGAGTACGAGGGCTTCGCCTTCCGAACCCTGGCCCGCCCGCCGGGGGAGCACCTCACCACGTTCGCCACGGTGAACGACGTCCACTTCGGCGAGACGGACTGCGGGATCATCGAGGGGCTCGACCTCGGCCCCGTGTTCAGCGTCGCCGACGGCGAGGAGCCGTACCCGGAGACGATGAACCGTGGGGCGATCCACGAGATCGAGCAGCTCGGCCCCGAGGTGGTCGTGGCCAAGGGCGACCTCACCAACCGGGGCACGCACGACGAGTACCAGCTCTTCCTCGACTACTACGGCGAGGCGTTCGGCGAGCGCCTCGTGCACGTGCGGGGCAACCACGACTCCTACTACGGCGCCACCTACGCCTCCGATCCGGTGCAGCGGGTCGACCTGCCGGGCGTGACGTTGGCGGTCATCGACACGAGCATCCAGGAGCGCGCCACCGGCCACGTGCCGGCCGACACGCTCACGTGGCTGCGCGACCTGGCGACCGACGTGGACGGTCCGGTCCTCGTCTTCGGCCATCACCACATCTGGTCACCGGAGTCGGCGCACCGACCCGACAACTACTTCGGCATCAGCCCCGACGACTCGGAGCGCCTGGTCGAGGTGTTCGCCGCCCACCCCAACCTGCGCGGCTACTTCGCCGGCCACACCCATCGCAACCGGGTGCGCCGCTTCGGCCTGACCCACGACGTGCCCTGGGTGGAGGTCGCGTGCGTGAAGGACTTCCCCGGCGCGTGGGCCGAGTACCGCGTGTACGAGAGCGGCGTCCTCCAGGTGTTCCATCGCATCTCGTCGCCTGACGCGCTGGTGTGGACCGAGAAGACCCGCGGCATGTACGACGGCACCTACGAGGAGTACGCGTTCGGCGACCTCGGCGACCGCTGCTTCGCCATCGCCACGGCGTGAGCGGCTCCGAGTCCGCGGGTGACGGGCGCGACGGGCCCCTCGGCGACCTCCGCGTCATCGACCTGTCCACGGTGCTGGCCGGCCCGGGCTGCGCCCGCTACCTCGCCGACTTCGGCGCCGACGTCGTCAAGGTCGAGCGACCCGACGGTGGCGACACGCTGCGCAACATGGCCTGGGTCGACGAGCGTGACGGGGTGGGCCTGTTCTGGAAGCTCGTGGGGCGGGGCAAGCGCACCGTCGCCATCGACCTCACCACCGCCGAGGGACTCGAGCAGGCGAGGCGGCTCATCGCCTCGGCCGACGTGCTGATCGAGAACATGCGCCCGGGCAAGCTCGAGTCGCTCGGCCTCGACCCCGACGACCTCATCGCTGCCAACCGACGTCTCGTGGTCACCCGCGTCTCCGGCTTCGGGCAGGACGGGCCCTATCGGGACCGGCCCGGGTTCGCGACGCTCGCCGAGGCCATGTCCGGGTTCGCCGCCATCAACGGCGAGCCCGACGGCCCGCCGCTGCTGCCGCCCATCGCCCTCACCGACGAGGTCACCGCCCTCGTCGCCGCCTTCGCCACCATGGTCGCCGTGCACTCCGGCGTCGGTCAGGTGGTCGACGTCAACCTCCTCGAATCGATGCTGCAGCTGATGGGTCCGCTCGTGTCGGCCCATGCCCTGCTCGGCTACGAGCAGCCGCGGCTCGGGGCCGGCATCCCCTACACCGTGCCCCGCGGCACCTACCGCTGCGCCGACGGCCGGTGGGTCGCCATCAGCACCTCGGCCGACTCGGTGGCCCGTCGTGTGATGGACCTCGTCGGACTGGGCGACGACGCGCGGTTGTCCACCTTCGCCGGGCGGGTCGAGCACCGTGACGAGGTCGACGCCCACGTGGCCACGTGGGTCGGCGAGCGCTCCCTCGACGAGGTGCTCGCGGCGTTCGAGGCCGCCCAGGCGGCCGCCGCCCCCGTGTACGCCATGGCCGACATCGCCACCGACCGGCACCTCGCCGCCCGGCAGGCCATCGTCGAGGTCGACGGGGTGCCCATGCAGGGCCTCGTCGCCCGCCTCTCGCGCACCCCCGGACGCATCCGGTGGGCGGGCCGCCCCCTGGGCGCCGACACCGACGAGGTGCTGTCCGAGCTCGACGGTCCCCCCCGATCGGGGTAGCGGCCGGCTCGCCTCAGACGGCGTCGAGCGCGGCGGGGGCGACGCCGAGCGTGCGGTCGACCACGGCGATGCCCTCGACCCGGCCCTGCTTGCGCTCGTACATCGAGGCGTCGGCCAGCCTGAGCAGCTCGTCGGGGTGGTCGCGGGGGCTGTCGGCCAGCACCATCCCGATGCTCGCCCCGACGGTGACGCTGGGGCCCGTGGACGCCGATCGTCGGGCGGCGGGGTCGCCGGGCGTGGCCCCGACCTCGTGGAGCGGCACCGGGGCGGTCACGGCGTCGTGGATCCGCTCGGCGACGGCGAGCGCCGCCTCGGCCGACGGCAGCCGCTCGCACAGCACCAGGAACTCGTCACCGCCGAACCGGGCGACGGTGTCGGCTCCCCGGGTGACCTGGGTGATGCGGTCGGCGACGGTCCGGAGCACGGCGTCGCCGACCTTGTGGCCGAAGCGGTCGTTCACCGGCTTGAACGCGTCGAGGTCGACGAACATCACCGCGAGGAGCGCCGGTCGTCGGGTGGTGTGGGCGACGGCCACGGCGAGGCGGTCGGAGAACAGCGTCCGATTGGGGAGTCCGGTGAGCTGGTCGTGCAGCGCCTGCTGGGCGAGGCGGGCGTTGCTGCCGGCGAGGGAGCGGGTCAGGCGGTCGTTGTCGAGCAGCACCACCGCCTGGCGGGCGAGCAGGGCGGCCACCAGGGCCAGGCCGATCCAGAACTCGGCGCCGGCGATCGAGAGCTCGCGGCCCATCAGGTTGCTGGCGGCGATGACCGCCAGGACGGCGCCGAGCGGCAGGTAGGGGAGGAGCAGGGCGAACCGACCCGGAGGACCGTCGTCGGCGTGGGGCGGCTCGGGATGACGGACGGCGTAGGTGGCGCCGAGAGCGATGAGCACCCAGCCCAGGAACCACATGGTGTCCGAGAGCGGGGTGATCTCCACGCCTTCGAGCGTGCTGGCTACGAAGGAGCTGTCGGCGACGGCCAACGCGGCGTAGCCGATGCCGACCAAGGCCATGGTGGCGCGGGCGTGGCTGGTGGCCCGCACCGAGACGATGATCACGATGGTCAGCAGCACGGCGTCGCCGACCGGGTAGCCGAGGCTCAGCGCCCTGGCGAAGCCCGAGGTGGACGCGTCGTCGGCGGTCGGCCCGAGCACCACCACCCAGCTCACGAACAGCACCGACCCGGCCACGATGACGGCGTCGAGGACGGCTCGGGTGCGTCCCGCCTTCTGCGGGGCGGCCGGGAAGGCGAGCAGGCCGGCGACGGCCAGCGGCACCGAGGCCAGGTAGCCGAGATCGGCGATCGACGGGAACGGGATCTCCTCGGTGGTCAGCTCCAGCCAGGCCCACGCCACCGAGCCGAGGCCCCAGGCGACGGCCGACGACGCGATCAGCCACCACCCCAGGTGGCGGTGCCGGTCGGGGCTGCGCCGACCGGCCGCGACGGCGGCGACGACGACGAGGACCGGGGCGACGATCTGCGTGAGGTTGCTGACCCACTCGTACACCTCGGCGCCACCGGGGCGGAGCGAGGTGCACATCGCGACGGCCAGCCCGGCGAGCAGGGCGATGGTGACCAGGTGACGGAAGAAGTGGTCGGGGGCTGCCGGCGCGCCGGTGGTGGCCGCGGCCTCGTCACGGCCCGCAGCGGGCCCGACCACCGGGGTCGTGGGTGGGCGCTCGAGGTGCACGTCGGCCTCTACGAGTCCGCCGATGCGACCTCGATGCGGTCCTGACGCCACTCGCGAGCCATGTCGAGCGCCAGGTCGGCCCGGTCGAGGACCTCTTCGGTCGTGAGCCCGTGCGCGGGGTAGCACGCGACACCGGCCCACATCGTGAGCCCGGGGTGGGAGGAGGCGAGCTGGCGCCGGATGCGCTCGACCGTCCAGATCGCCCCGTTCTCGGTGGTGTCCTCGAGCACGAGGGCGTAGCCGCCGTCGAGCAGTCGCGACGCGGTGTCGGCCTCGCGGAGCGTCTCCAGGATGTTGGCGGCCACCCGGTGGGGATCGGCGGGGTGGGGCGAGCCGGCGTCGAGGCCTTCGATGACCTCCATCAGCACGACCGCCACCGGTCGGAGATGACGGCGGGCGGTGGCGATGCGGGCGTCGAGGGCCACGGTGAAGTACCCCTCGCTGAACAGGCCGGTGGCGTCGTCGGTGAGGGCGTTGAGCTCGGTGCCCTTGCGCATGGCGGTCAGCTCGATGCGAGACGCCAGCTGCGCCTCCACGTCGGCCCGGGCCCGGGCCTCGTCGGCCTTGGCCTGCTCGAGGGCGACGACCTTGTCGGTGAGGGCGTCTTGCTCCTGGCGGGCGCGCCGCAGGGAGACGGCCAGCCACCACGCCACGACGCCGCCGGCGAGGGCCGCCACACCGGCGACCACGGCCAGCCGGTGGTTGTCGTTCATGGCGGCGACGATGCCGAGGAGGAGGCCCATCGCTCCGAGCGCGAGGGCTACGAGGGCACGCCGATCCACGTCCTCTAGATCGGAAGGGACGGCGGTGAATCAAGGGCCCGCCCCGATTTCGGGTCGGTCGCCGGTGCGCAGGGGTCAGGTGCGCCGGAATCGCTCGGCCTGGTCGGCGATGTCGGCCATGATCCGGCCGAGCTCGAAGTCCTTGGGGGTGTACACGGCGGCGATCCCCCGAGCGAGCAAGGTCGGCCGATCGTCCTCCGGGATGATGCCGCCGACCACGACGGGCGCCTCGACGCCGGCTTCGCGCAGGCGGTCGAGCACGTCGGGGACGAGCTGGAGGTGGCTCCCCGACAGGATCGACAGGCCGATCACGTCGACGTCCTCGTCGCGAGCCACCGCCGCGATCTGCTCGGGGGTGAGACGGATGCCCTGGTAGATGACCTCCATGCCGGCGTCGCGGGCGGCGACCGCGATCTGCTCGGCGCCGTTGCTGTGGCCGTCGAGGCCGGGTTTGGCGACGAGGAAGCGGGGCGGCCCGCCGGCCATCTGGGCCACGCGCGCCGCGACCTCGCGCAGCGTGGTCGACAGTCCGCCGACGCCGACGGCGGCGGCCACGCCCGTTGGCGCCCGGTACTCGCCGAACACCTCGCGCAGGATGCCCGCCCACTCGCCGGTCGTGCCACCGGCATGGGCGAGGTCGATGGTGGCGGGCATGACGTTCACCCCGTTCTCGGCCGCCCGCCGCAGCTCGTCGAGCGAACGCTTGACGGCGTCGTTGTCCCGCTCGGACCGCCAGGCCTGCACGTCGGCGACCATCTCGTCCTGCACGGCGGGGTCGACCTTGAGGATGTTCTCCTCACCACCGAGCGGCGAGGGTGCCGTCTCGGTGTAGGCGTTGACGCCGACGACGACCTGCTCGCCGGTCTCGATCCGGCGGGTGCGCTCGGTGTTGGACGACACCAGCCGGCCCTTCAGGTCCTCGATGGCGGCGAACGCGCCGCCGAGGGCCAGGACCTCGTCGAGCTCGGCCTGGGCCGCGTCGATCAGCTCGGCCGTCCTGGCCTCCACCACCCGTGACCCGTCGAAGATGTCGCCGTACTCGAGCAGGTCGGTCTCGAAGGCGAGCACCTGCTGCATGCGCAGCGACCACTGCTGGTCCCAGGGGCGGGGCAGGCCGAGGGCCTCGTTCCACGCCGGGAGCTGCACCGAGCGGGCCCGAGCCCGCTTCGAGAGGGTGACGGCGAGCATCTCGAGCACGATGCGCTGCACGTTGTTCTCGGGTTGCGCCTCGGTGAGGCCGAGCGAGTTGACCTGCACGCCGTAGCGGAACCGACGCAGCTTGGGATCGTCGACGCCGTAGCGTTCGAGGGTCAGCCGGTCCCACAGCTCGGTGAAGGCCCGCAGCTTGCAGGTCTCCTCGACGAAGCGGATGCCGGCGTTGACGAAGAACGAGATCGAGCCGACGACGGCGGGGAACCGGTCGGCCGGCACCTGGCCCGAATCGCGGACGGCGTCGAGGACGTCGATGGCCGTGGCCAGGCTGTAGGCGATCTCCTGCACCGGCGTGGCCCCCGCCTCCTGGAGGTGGTAGCTGCACACGTTCATCGGGTTCCAGCTGGGGATCCACTCGGCGCAGAACGCGATCATGTCGACGATGAGCCGTCGGGACGGCTCGGGCGGGAAGATGTACGTGCCCCGGGACAGGTACTCCTTGACGATGTCGTTCTGGGTCGTGCCCCGGAGTTGCTGCGAGGCGACGCCCTGGTGCTCGGCGTTGGCGACGTAGAGGCCGAGCAGCCATGCCGCCGGTGCGTTGATCGTCATCGACGTGTTCATCTCGCCGACGGGGATGCCGTCGAGGAGCTGGCCCATGTGGCCGAGGTGCGCCACGGGCACGCCCACCTTGCCGACCTCCCCCCGGGCGTGGGGGTCGTCGGGGTCGTACCCCGTCTGGGTGGGGAGGTCGAAGGCGATCGACAGGCCGGTCTGGCCCTTGGCCAGGTTGGTCCGGTACAGCTCGTTGGACGCTCGGGCCGTCGAGTGACCCGAGTAGGTCCGCATGAGCCAGGGCTTGTCGCGTTCGGGGCGAGCCGTGTCCATGGAGCCATGGTCCCGCGGTCCCGGTGCCCGTGTCACCTCCGGTGGGGTTGCCGCCGAGGACAATATACGACTAGTATATGACGAATCCGCTTTCGTTGATAGCCGGATGGGCCAGGTGAGACAGGAGGCTTGGACATGCAGACGACGATCCCGCTCGACCCCGGAGCCCGGGTCGAGGTACGCAACCGGTTCGACGGCTCCTGGGCGCCGGGCTTCGAGGTGGTCGAGGACGCCGGCGACGGCTACCGCCTCCGGCGGTGCAGCGACGGCGCGATGCTGCCGATCACCTTCCCGGGCGACGACCTGCAGCCCGTGCGCGTCTCCCGTCAGGCGAACGGTTCGACCGTCGCCGTCACCGCCTCCGCCAGCCGGCGCAGGTAGACCTCGCGGGGCAGGTCCACCGCCCCGAGCGAGACGAGGTGCGGCGTCGTCCACTGCACGTCGAGCAGCGCAGCCCCCATCTCCCGGAGGCGGGCGACCAGGGCCACGAGCGCGACCTTCGACGCATCGGTCTCGCGGTGGAACATGGACTCGCCGGCGAAGAACCCGTTGATCGCCACCCCGTACAGCCCGCCGACCAGCCGGCCGTCGTGCGTCCAGGTCTCGATGCTGTGCGCCCACCCGAGCGTCGCCAGCCGGCGGTAGGCGGCGACGATGTCGGGCGTGATCCACGAGCCGTCACGGGCGGGGTCGGCGCAGGCCTCGACCACCCGGGTGAACGCGGTGTCGACCCTGACCTCGAACCGGCTGCAGGCGCGACGCAACGACCGCGAGACCCGCAGCCCGTCGAGGGGGATGATCGCCCGCGGGTCGGGTGACCACCACGCGATCTGCTTCCCCCGACCGACGGGCATCGGGAACACCCCGTGCCGATAGGCGGCCAGGAGGGTGCCCGGCTCGAGGTCGGCGCCCACCCCGACCACGCCGTGGTCGTCGGCGGTGTCGACCGGCGGGAAGGCCCAGCGCGAGGGCGGCGGCTCGATCACGGCGTCCCGGTGGCGGGCCCCGCCGACCCGGGCCTACTTGCGGTAGTCGTAGAACCCGCTCCCCGACTTCCGGCCGAGCAGTCCGGCGGCGACCATGCGCCGCAGCAACGGGTGCGGCGCGTAGTTCGGGTCGCGGAACTCGTCGTAGAGCGCATCGAGGATGGCGAGCGACGTGTCGAGGCCCACCAGGTCGAGCAGGGCGAGCGGGCCCATCGGGAAGTTGCAGCCGCCCTTCATGGCGGTGTCGATGTCGTCGCGGGTGGCCGTGCCGTTCTCGAGCATGCGAACGGCGTTGTTGAGGTACGGGAAGAGGAGGGCGTTGACGATGAAGCCGGCGCGGTCGCGGACCTCGACCGGCGACTTCCCCGTGGCCGACGCGAACTCCTTCGCCCGCTCGACCGTCTCGTCGCTCGTGGTGATGGCCCGTACGACCTCGACGAGCGACATCATCGGGGCCGGGTTGAAGAAGTGGATGCCGACGACCTGCTCGGGACGGTGGGTCTCGATGGCCATCTCGACCACCGGCAGCGTCGACGTGTTGGTCGCCAGGACGGCGTCGTCACCCACGATGTGGTTGAGCTCGCGGAAGAGGTCCTTCTTGGTGGCGAGGTCCTCGACCACCGACTCGATCACGAGGTCGCACCCGGCGAGGTCGTGGAGGTCGCCGGTGGGGGTGACCCGGGCCAACGCCGCGTCGCGCTCGGACTGCTCGAGCTTGCCCTTCTCGACCTGCCGGTCGAGGGACTTCTCGAGGGCGGCCACGGTGGCCTCGGCGGTGGCCTGCTGCCGGGAGCGCAGGATCACCTCGAAGCCACTCTTGCTGGCCACCTCGGCGATGCCCGAACCCATGATCCCGGAACCCACGATGCCCACGCGCTTGATCGTCATGGCGCGCACGTTACCGGTGGGTAGCTCCCGGCTTCCAGAAGGCGCCCGGTCCTCGGCACGGGCGCCGCCCGGAGGGTCGGTCGCGCAGTAGGTTCGGCGGGTGCCCGTCGTCGAGTCGCTCGCCGTCCTGGCCCCCGCCGTGGCCGTCGAGGTCGACCGGCGCCGGGCGCGGCTGGCGGCGTCGGCGCCGGGTCCGCTGCTCGACCTGCGCGACCCCGAGGCCCGGGCCGAGGTGGCGGCGGCGGCCGTCGACGGGGGCCACACCGGCGCCTACGCCACCGTGTTGAGCGCGTTCGACCTGGTGCGGTTCCCCGACCTGTTCGCCGCCCTCGCCGGCATCGCCGGGTGCCTCACCCCGGAAGGCGAGCTCCGGTTCGTCGAGCCCGTGCAGCGTCCCGGCGCCCTCGGCGTCGTGCTGGCCACCGCGTGGTCCCGCCACCCGGCCGTCGCCGGCCTGCACCTGCAGCGCGACCTCGCCGCGACCGCCCGGGCCGCCGGCTTCACCGTGACCGAGATCGAGAGGTTCACCATGCCGACGCCCGTCTGGCCCCTCCGGCACTTCGCCGAGGGTGCCGCCCGCCGCTTCCCGACGCCACCGGCGTCCGACCGACGAGGTGGCGGCGATGGCCGGTGAGCTCGCCCTCGTCGGCGGCGGCGAGTGGACCGACGGCTGCACCTTCGACCGGGCGCTCCTCGACTCGTCCGGCGCCGACGAGGTGGTGGTGCTCCCCACCGGCTCCGCGTACGAGAACCCGGGTCGGGTCGTGGCCCGGGCCGAGACCTGGTTCCGCGGGCTGGGTGTGACCGCCCGGCCCCTCGACGTGCTGACCCGGGCCGACGCCCTCGTCGAGGAGCACGTCGTCGCCGTGCGCACCGCCCGGTTCGTCTACCTGGTCGGCACCTCGCCGATGCACCTCCGGTCCGTGCTCAAGGACACCCCGCTGCTCGAGGCCCTCGTCGCCGCGTGGCGGGACGGCGCGGTGCTGGCCGGATCCGGCGCCGGCGCCGACGTGCTGTGCGATCCGATGGTCGACACGCGAGGTGGTGCCTTCACCGTCGGGCTCGGCCTGGTGTCCGACCTGGCGGTGATCCCGCGGGCCAACCAGTGGTCCCCCGAGAAGGTCCGTCGCACCGTCGAGCTGGCCCCGCCCGGGCTGGCGCTGGCCGTGCTGCCCGAGGCGACCGCCCTCATCCGGGGGAGCGGCGGGGTGTGGCGGGCCGACGGGGTGGGCGAGGTGGTGGTCTACCGTGACGGTGCCCTGGCCGGCCTCGACGTCCTGCCGTCGGCCTGAGGGCCTCCTCGCCCGCTCCCGGTCACCGCGCGGGGCGTCAGGGGGCGACGGTGGTCGACGGGATGGTCGTCTCCGGTGTGGCTCCGGCCGGCGCGGACGGCGACGTGGCCGCCGGCGTGAACCCCACGAGATCGACGACGAAGGAGAGCGTCTCGTCGGGCGCGATGTCGGTACCGCCGCCCTGGGAGCCGTAGCCGAGCTCGGGCGGGATGATCAGGAGGCGCCGGCCCCCCACCTGCATGCCCGGCACGCCCTCGGACCAGCCCTGGATGACCTGATCGAGCGAGATGTTCAGCGGCTCGCCGCGCGACCAGGAGGAGTCGAAGATCTTCCCGGTCGAGCAGGAGACACCGATGTAGTGCATGTCGACCGTCGCGCCGGCGGGGACGGGCTCGCCGGTGCCCACGACGAGGTCCTCGACGACGAGCTCGGTCGGGGGCGGTCCGGGGGTGATGGGCACGTCGGGAGCACCCTCGGGGAGCGGGTCGGCGAGCGCGACGCAGTCCTTGCCGGCCGCCGACTCGAGGGGGGCGACGGTGGCCGTCGGGTCGACGGTGGTGGTCGACGAGGCCGAGGCCGACTCGTCGTCGTCGCCCCGGTTCAGGAGGGCGAGGACCGCCACCAGGACCCCGACGAACGCGGCCAGCCCCACGACGAGCAGGATCCGGCGGCGGTTCTCCGCCTGCTTCTGGGCCTGTTGAGCGGCCTCGACCCGTTGCTGGCGTCCGGCCTTCTGTCGCTCTCGCTTCTCCGTCCCCATCGGCGGCGCACGCTAGCGCGCCGGCCGTGGCCGTCGCGAGCGGCCTCGCCGACCTAGTCGATCGGGACCGACGGCGTGATCCGGATCGCTTCGATGGTCACGACCTCGGTGGGAGCGCCGCTCTCGGTGCCGACGCGGTTGACGGCGGCCAGCGTCTGGGCGCCGTCGAGCATGATCCCGAACTGCGTGAGGTTCTGGGGAAGTCCGGGAGCGTCCTCGAAGGTGGCGATGAGGAACGCGGCGTCGATCGAGTCGGGCTCGCCGTTCTTCGGGATCATGGCGATGACCCCGGGAGTGAAGATCTGCCCGCCCTCGGGGAACTCGTCGGGCAGCGTGTAGCCGGGCGTCGCCACCGCGTCCGGGTTGTCGAAGCTCCCGGCGAACACCATCGCCTGGCGGGGGATCACCGCCGTGACCGGCTGCCCGTCGTAGTAGCCGTAGAGCGACAGCACGACGAAGTTGTTGACCGCTCCGGGCGCGGTGCCCGGGTTGAGCTGGAGCACGATCTCGCCCTTGGTCGTGGTGATCACCGCCTCGTAGAAGCGGGTCGGGTCGATGCAGGTGGGCGGTGGCCCGGCGAAGCTCGTCGTCCTGGGCGACGAGCCGTCCTCGGCCGGGCAGGGGGTCTCGCCGGTGATGGTCTCGCCCAGCGGCACCCGGGGGAGCTCGATCCCGCTGGTGGCCGGCAGCGTGGTGGTGGTCGACGCCGGCGCAGTGGCCGAGGTGGTCGCCACCTCGTCGCCGCCGCCGGTGAGTGCACCGGCGATGCCGGCGACGAGGGCGAGCAGCAGCACGACGCCCACGGCGGCGAGGGTGCGTCGACGGCTCCGCCGGGCGTCGGCAGCGGCCTGGCGGGCCTCGTCGCGGGCCCGCTGCCGGGCGCGCTCGCGCTCTCGCTGGGTGGGCGGTCGGGCCATGGCCCCGTGACGCTACCGGCCCGCGCCGGCGTGGTGCGCGCGTGGCGGTCCCCGTTAGCCTTCCCCGGATGCCTCCCGCCGGTCGCCTCGTCGTGCAGAAGTTCGGGGGCACCTCGGTCGCCGACCCCGAGCGCATCCGGGCCGTCGCCGACCACGTCGCCCGTTCGGTCCGTCGTGGCGACCGGGCCGTGGTGGTCATCGAGCGCGATGGGCAAGGAGACCGACGAGCTGCTCCGGCTCGCCTCCGACGTGTCGTCGACCCGCCCGGGCCGCGAGATGGACATGCTGATCACCGCCGGTGAGCGCAAGGCCATGGCCCTGCTGTGCATGGCCCTGCACGACGTCGGCGTCCCGGCCGAGTCCTTCACGGGCAGCCAGTCCGGCTTCATCACCGACACGACCCACACCAACGCCAAGATCCTCGACGTCCGGCCCGACCGGGTCCGTGCCGCGGTCGAGCGGGGGATCGTCCCGGTGGTCGGCGGCGCGCAGGGGGTGAGCACCGCCAAGGACGTCACGTTCCTCGGGCGGGGTGGCTCCGACACCACCGCGGTGGCGTTGGCCCACGCCCTCGGTGCCGACCTGTGCGAGCTCTACACCGACGTGTCCGGCGTGTTCACGAGTGATCCCCGGGTGGTGCCCGACGCCCGGAAGATGGACCGCATCTCGTTCGACGAGCTGCTGGAGATGACCGCCAACGGGTGCCCCAAGCCGGCCATGCGATCCGTGGAGTACGCCCGCACGCACGGCGTCGACCTGCACGTGCGCTCCGCCTTCACCTGGGAGCCGGGCACGCTGGTCATGATCGAGGAGGACGACATGGAGCAGGCCATCATCTCGGCCGTCACCCACGACACCGACGAGGCCAAGATCACGCTCACGGGCGTGCCCGACCGGCCCGGTGTCGCCGGACAGGTGTTCCGGGCCCTGGCCGGGGAGGGCATCAACGTCGACCTCATCGTGCAGAACACCTCGGAGCACGGCGTGACCGACATCTCCTTCACCGTGCCCCAGCGTGACGCGGCCCGCGCCGAGCAGGTGTGTCGCGCCGAGGCGCCCACGGTCGGGGCCGCGGGCGTGCAGGCCGACGGGGCGATCGCCCGGGTCAGCGTCATCGGCGCCGGCATGAAGACCCACCCCGGTGTGGCGGCCACCGTGTTCGAGACCCTCGCCGAGGAGGGGATCAACATCGAGATGATCTCCACGTCGGCGATCCGGATCAGCTGCGTGGTCGACGAGGCCCAGGTCGAGCAGGCGGTCCAGGCCCTGCACGAGGCGTTCCACCTGCACGAGGGCCCCGCCTACGTCGACTGAGCCGTCCCGAGGGGCCGATACCCGGTCGCTCCGGCCAGGTCGACCCCGATAGCGTCTCTGCCATGCGAATCGGAATCGTCGGTGCAACCGGCCAGGTCGGTGGTGTCATGCGCGCCGTGCTCGCCGAGCGCCAGTTCCCCGTCGACGCGCTCCGCCTGTTCGCGTCGAGCCGCAGCGCGGGGCGTCGGCTGCCGTGGGCCGACGGCGAGGTCGAGGTCGAGGACGCGGCGACCGCCGACTACGGCGACCTCGACCTGGTGCTGATGTCGGCGGGTGGCACCACGTCACGCGAGCTGGCGCCCCGAGTCGCCGAGGCCGGAGCCGTCGTCGTCGACAACTCGTCGGCGTGGCGGATGGATCCCGAGGTCCCGCTGGTCGTGCCCGAGGTCAACGCCCATGCCCTGGACCGCATCCCCAAGAACATCGTCGCCAACCCCAACTGCACGACGATGGTTGCCATGCCGGTGCTCAAGCCGCTCGACGTCGAGGCCGGCCTCCGCTCACTGGTGGTGAGCACCTACCAGGCCGTCTCGGGGGCCGGGCTGGCCGGCACCGCCGAGCTCGACGACCAGATCCGCAAGGTGGGCGACGGCGCGCCGGCCCTCGCCATGTCGGGCAAGGCCGTCGACTACCCCGACCCCCACGCCTTCCCCGAGCCCATCGCCTACAACGTCATCCCGTTCGCCGGCAAGCTGGTCGACGACGGCCTGGCCGAGACCGACGAGGAGCAGAAGCTCCGCAACGAGAGCCGCAAGATCCTCGAGCTGCCCGACCTGGCGGTGGCCGCCACGTGCGTGCGGGTACCCGTCTACACCGGCCACTCGCTGTCGATCAGCGCCGGCTTCACCTCCGAGCTCACGCCCGAGCACGCCCGTCGGCTGCTCTTCAAGGCTCCCGGGGTCGAGCTGGTCGACGTGCCGACGCCGCTGCACGCCGCCGGGGCCGACCCCACCTACGTGGGCCGCATCCGCCGCGATCCCACCCGCGAGCACGGGCTGTCGCTGTTCGTCAGTGGCGACAACCTCCGCAAGGGGGCGGCCCTCAACGCCGTGCAGATCGCCGAGGCGCTCCTCGAGCGTCGCGACCGCTGACCCGGGTCGCCCGACACGGCACGTCTCGGGCCCGAACCGGTTGCGGGAACCGGGTTCACCGGTGGCGGACCTGACAACCAGTTGGCCGTCGATGGGGACCCATCTCTGAACTGGTTGCGGACCTGGCAGCTCGGTGTGGCGGAACCCGCAACCAGTTCGACCATCTGGGGCGGCGGTCAGGGAACGTTGGGGATCTCGGCGGCGATCGTCGTGTCCTCGCCGTGACCGGTGTGCACCACCGTCTCACCGGGAAGACCCAGCAGGCGGTCGCGGATGGCGCCCACGAGCACGTCCCGATCGGAGAACGATCGGCCGGTGGCACCGGGCCCACCGTTGAACAGCGTGTCACCCGAGAACAGCACCCCGTCCTCGGCGTCGTAGAGGCAACAGCCGCCCGGGCTGTGACCGGGGGTGTGGCGCACCTCGAGCGAGGTCCCGGCGACGGCGACGAGTTGGCCGTCGGCGAGGCCGGCCTCGGGGGGCCGGTCGGGGTGGACGGCGTCCCACAGCATGCGGTCGTCGGGGTGCAACCACACCGGTGCGCCCACCGCGTCGGCGAGGGCCACGGCGGCGTTGATGTGGTCGTTGTGGCCGTGGGTGCACACGATGGCCACGACCCGGCGGTCGCCGATGGCGCCGACGATGGGCCCGGGGTCGTGGGCGGCGTCGATGACGAGGACCTCCCGATCGTCGCCGACCAGCCAGATGTTGTTGTCGACGGCGAAGTCCTCCCCGTCGATGGAGAAGGTGCCGCTCGTGATCACGCGCTCGATGGTGGCCATGCCGTCTCCCGTGGTCAGAGCACCACGACCGAGCGGAGCACCTCGCCCCGCTCCATGCGGTGGAAGGCCTCCTCGACGTCGTCGAGGGCGATGGTCTCGCTGACGAACCCGTCGAGGTCGAAGCGGCCCTGGAGGTACAGGTCGATGAGCATCGGGAAGTCACGGCTCGGGAGGCAGTCGCCGTACCACGACGGCTTGAGCGCGCCACCCCGACCGAAGAAGTCGATCATCGGGATGTCGGGCATGGCCATCTCGGGGTTGGGCACGCCGACCTGGACGACGGTGCCGGCGAGGTCGCGGGCGAAGAAGGCCTGGCGCAGCACCTCGGGGTGGCCGACGGCCTCGATGCACACGTCGGCGCCGTGGCCGTCGGTGAGGGCGCGGACGGCCTCGACCGGATCGTCCTTCGACGCGTCCACGACGTGGGTGGCACCGAACCGGCGGGCCCACTCGAGCTTCGTGGCGTCAAGGTCGACGGCGATGATCGTGGCCGCCCCGGCCAGCGCCGCTCCGGCGATGGCGGCGTCGCCGACGCCGCCGCAACCGAACACGGCCACGCGGTCGCCCCGCCCGACGCCCCCGGTGTTGACCGCCGCGCCGAAGCCGGCCATCACGCCGCAGCCGAGCAGGCCGGCCGCCTCGGGCCGGGCCCTCGGGTCGACCTTCGTCGCCTGCCCGGCGGCCACGAGCGTCTTGTCGGCGAAGGCGCCGATGCCGAGGGCGGGGGCCAGTGGCCTGCCGTCGAGGGTCATCGGCTGGGTGGCGTTGCCGGTCGAGAAGCAGTACCAGGGCCTGCCCTTCCGGCAGGCCCGACAGGTGCCGCACACCGCTCGCCAGTTGAGGACGACGAAGTCGCCGGGCTCCACCGCCGTGACGTCGGGCCCGACCGAGGCGACCGTCCCGGCCGCCTCGTGGCCGAGGAGGAACGGGAAGTCGTCGTTGATCGCACCCTCGCGGTAGTGCAGGTCGGTGTGGCAGACCCCACACGCCTGGACGTCGACCAGGACCTCACCGGGTCCCGGATCGGGAACCTCGATGCGCTCGACGGTGACGGGCTCGCCGCGTCCCCGGGCGATGACTCCTCGAACGGTGTGGGCCATGGCGTCTCCCCCTCGTGCGCGACCGCGTGCGGCGCACACTAGATCCCGTCACCCGACGGGCGGATCGACCACGTAGCGTCCCGCCGCCTCGTCCAGGCTGAGACCGAGCTGGTTGGCGAGCGAGGCCAACCAGGCCAGCACGTCGCCGAGCTCGTGGAGCTGTGCCTCGCTGCTCCCTTTGCGCACCGCCTGGGCCAGCTCGCCCAGCTCCTCGCACAGCCAGGCCACCGTCGCCGGCACGCCCCGGGCCCGGTCGGCCTCGCCGTACAGCTGCTCCATGAGCTCTTGGAACTCCCCGATCTGCATCGCGGGAGCGTAGGTGCCGGGCTCAGCCGGTGATCGCGTCGGCCGACGCCGATCGGGAGAGGGTCAGGGTGGCGGCCCCGGTGACGAGGGTGCTGGCGAGGAACGCCACGTAGAGCCACGACGAGGGGTCGCCCCAGTCCGGGGTGCTGAGGTGGCGAACGAGCGCGGCCCCCTCGAGGGTGCCGAAGCCGAGGTAGGCGACGGCGGCAGGCCGGAGCCGGACGGCGCAGTCCTCCCAGAGCGCGTGGGCGGCGGCCACGCCGAGGCCGAGCAGCCAGGCGGCGACGGCCCGGGCCGTGAGCGGCGTGAGCGTCCATGGCCAGACGTCGGCTCCGGAGGCGGGCGTGACGAAGAGCCAGACGCCGAGGCCGAGCAGCACGACGGCTTGGGTGGCGACGATGCTTCGCAGCCACGCCGGCAGGCGGACGGCTCGCGGCGGATCACCGCCCGGCAGGAGCCGCTGGCGGACGAACAGCACGACCATCAGGACGGGGACGACGGAGTAGACGGCGATCCACGCCCACGTGACCGCCCGGGTGCCGCCCTCGAACTCGCCGCCGAGGTGGAACTTGTCGAGGTGCAGCAGCGTGGTGATCAGGGTCATGGTCGTGAACACGAAGACGCTCGGCACGGCGATGCGGGCGTCGGCCCACGTCCGTGCCCGGGCCGCCATCGCCTCGAAGGCGACGCTCGCCCAGTAGGCGGCGCCGAGGAACGCGGCGGTCAGCGGCGGCGAGATCGTCCACGCGAAGTAGCGATCGGTGCGCTCGGTGAACACGAACAGCTGCACACCGGCGAGGAACACGAGCAGCGCGGCGACGACGAGCAGCGCCCGCATCCCTGGCGTCAGGGGTTTCACCGGCGTGGCCGGATCGAATCGGCCGTCGCGCTCAGCCGTGGACGGGGACGTCACCGGCGAGCTCCTCCAGATAGCCGTGCAACAACTGGATGGCGATGGCACCTTCGCCGACCGCGGAGGCGACGCGCTTCACCGAGCCGCGGCGCACGTCGCCGACGGCGAGCACGCCGGGCACGCTCGTCTCCAGCAGCAGTGGTGGCCGGGCGAGCGGGAAGCGCTCGGCGTCGACGTCGGTGCCGGTGAGGATGAACCCCCAGCGGTCGCGCTCGACGGTGCCGTCGAGCCAGCCGGTGTGGGGCTCCGAGCCGATCAGCAGGAACAGCTTGTCGGCGTCGACGCGCTCGTCGGCTCCGGTCGCCCGGTCGCGGATCACGAGGTGGTCGAGCACCGCGTCGCCACCGCCACCGACGACCTCGGCGTGGTAGCGGACGGCGACGTTGGGGATTCCCTCGAGCTGGCGGACGAGGTACTCCGACATGCTGGTGGCGAGGGTCGGAGCGCGGACCAGGACGGTGACGTGGTCGGCGAATCGGGCCAGGTGCACCGCCGCCTGCCCCGCCGAGTTGCCGCCGCCGACGACGTACACCCGCTCGCCCCTCGCCGCCGGCGCCTCGGCCACGGCCGCGCCGTAGAACACCCCACGCCCTTGCCGCGCCTCGAGGTCGGGTACGTCCAGCCGTCGGTAGGCCACCCCGGTGGCGACGATCACGCTCGCCGCTCGTACCCGACTGCCGTCGGACAGCTCGACGATGCGGTCGTCGCCGTCGACCTCGAGCCGGCGGGCGCGGCGCATGAACGAGAACTCGGCGCCGAACGACCAGGCCTGGTGGAAGGCGCTGTAGGCGAGCTTGTTGCCGCTGACGCCACGGAGGAACCCCGGGTAGTTCCGGATCATCGAACTGGTGCCCGCCTGACCCCCGACCGCCTGCTGCTCGACGACGAGCGTCCGCCTGCCCTCCGACGCGGCGTACACCGCGGCCGCGAGACCGGCCGGGCCGGCGCCGATGACGGCGACGTCGAACCGCTCGGCGTCGGAGATCGGTGTCATGATCCCGAACGCCTCGGCGATCTCGAGGTCGCTCGGATCCTCGAACACGGTCGGTTCCGGGGTGAACTGCAGCACCACGACGGGCAACGAGGGGTCGGACCGGCCGAGACCGTCGAGCACCCGGCGGCCGTCGTCGCTGTCGACCTCGTACCCCTTGATCGGGATGTGGTTCCGCTGGAAGGTGTCGCGCAGCTCGTGGAAACGCGGCGAGGACAGATGGTCGACGATGCGCACCGCCTCGATGCCCTCGCCCCGCTCGAGGGCCCAGTCCTCGAGGGTCTCGGTGATGGCGCGGTGGAACTCCTCGTCACGTCGACGGTCGGGCCGCAGGAGGTAGAAGTCGAGCTGGCCGTTGGCGAGGCCCTCGAAGATCCGACGGGCCCGTTCGAAGTCGCCCCACGCGGTGACGACGGCGCGCCTGGCCCCCGGGTCGACCCGCTGGACGGCGGTGAGGAAGTCGAGGGCATCCTCGTCGAGGGCGGTGTAACCGGCCACGACGAGCGCCACCGGCTCGCCGCGGGCCCGCCGCGTGGTCAGGGTCGCGAGCCCGACGTCGGGGTCCGGGCAGGTGATCACCTCGTAGTCGGCGCCGTAGCGGCGGCGGATCTCGTCGTCGAGCGGCCCGAGCATCGTCGGGTCGCGGCTCACGACGAGGATGCCGACGAGTGCGCCGTCGTCCGCTCTGTCCTGCCCGTGCCCGTCCATCGCCCCCCCGTGCATGTCCCCGGCATCGGCTCAGGTCCAACGATGCGCCCGTCGCGGCGGTAGGACAAGCGAAAACGGGAGCAGGCCCGCCGGAGCGGGCCTGCTGGTCGGGGTGGCGGGATTTGAACCCACGGCCTCTTCGTCCCGAACGAAGCGCGCTGCCAAGCTGCGCCACACCCCGTGGGACCGCAGATCGTACCCGACGCCGTTCCGCCTGCGAAAAGGCGGTCCGGCCGGCCGGCCGGCCGGCCGCTCAGGCCTCTGTCCCGCTCCCGGCCGCTCAGGCCTCGACGGCCGCGCCCTCGGGCAGGTCGGTGCGCTCGTCGACGCCTTCGTCGTACGAGTCGCCGTCGAGCAGCGTCTGGGCCGCCCTGCGCAGGCGGAAGGCGTCGAGGGGCTTGACCAGCCAGCCGTCGGCGTCGGCGCGCTGGGCGAGGAACACGTCGGCGGCCCGGTCGAGCAGCATCAGGACCGCGGTGATCGGCAGACGGTCGGCGCCCTCCTCGAGGCGGATCGCCATGCACGTCGCCATGCCCCCCATGTTGCCGATCTGCAGGTCGAGCACGACCAGGTCGGGCTCGAGCTCGTGCATCGCCGGGAGCACGTCGACCCCGCGCCGCACGCGATGGACCACGGTGTCGGGGGTGGCGATGGAGGCGTCGACCTCGTCGTAGATCCAGTCGGCGTCGGTGGCGAGCAGCACGGTGGGCACCGACCGAGGCTATACGGGCCGGCCGGAGCGGCCCAAGGAGCGCCCCGATGACCCCGGGTCGCGATCGGGCGGGGCTTGGCTACCATCGCGGTGCGGGGCGGTCCCGTCCCGCCCGGCTCCACGGAGGAACGCGACGCGTGCTCGAGATCCATGTCGAGGTCATCGATCACTACACGTTGTGCCGCCCGGTGGGTGAGCTCGACGCCTACACCGTCGGGCAGTTCCGCGAGACGCTCGCCGACCTGGCGTCGACGCCGCGTCTGCTGATCGACCTGTCCGAGGTCCCGTTCATGGACTCGGCCGGTCTGGGTGCCCTGATCGGCGGCATCCGCCGCGCCCGCGAGGCCGAGGGTGACGTGAGCGTGGCCTGCAGCCGCCCCACCCTCACCCGGCTCCTGCACACCACCGGCTTCGATCGGATCGTGTCGGTGGTCGAGACGGTCCAGGAAGCCGCCGACGCCCTCCGCGTCCCCACCGACTGACCGGCCTCGCCGGGGTCAGGGGAAGAGGTACTTCGCCACCTCATCGAGTCCGGTGAGGTCGTGGACGTCGGACGCGAGGAAGGGCACCCGGATCACCGGCGCGGGGGCGACGCGCTCGGCCAGCCCTCGTAGGTGGGCCTCCTCGTTGGCGGCGACGGTGAGGAAGTCGGCGAGGTTGGCGTAGAGCCCGGCGAGGTCGGTGCCGGCGAAGGTGCGGGCCCGCTCCCGCATGGCGTCGGGGGACGCGTCGCCGAACCGAGGGTGCATCCGGTTGACGATGAGGGCCCGCACCGGGATGTCGGCCTCGTGCAGCTTCTCGGCGAAGAAGGTCGCCTCCTCGACCACGTCGCCCCGGGGCGCGGCCACGAGCAGGAACGCGGTCTCCTCGTGGGTGAGCAGGTCGAGCGTGCTGGCCGCTCGTTCCCGGAAGCCCTCCTCCATGCCGTCGAACGCCTGGAAGAACACGATGGCGTCTCGGACCACCTCGCCGCCGACGACCCTCGACACGGTGCGCAGGAACGCCTGGGCGGCGACGTTCACCGCCTTGGCGATGCCTCGCGAGGGCGCCATGAGCACCTTGTAGAGGCGGTGGTCGAGGAAGCGGGTGAGTCGTCGCGGCGCCTCGAGGAAGTCGAGGGCGTTGCGCGTGGGTGGGGTGTCGACCACGACGAGATCGAACCGCCCCTGTTCGTGGAGCTCGTACAGCTTCTCCATCGCCATGTACTCCTGCGTGCCCGACAGGGCCCCGGAGATGTTGCGGTAGAAGCGGTTGGCCAGGATGCTCTCGGCCTGTTCGGGCGATTCGGCGTTCTTGGTGACGAGGTCGTCGAACGTGCTCTTGGTGTCGAGCATGAGGGCCCACAGCTCACCCGGCCAGTCGCCGTCGACGAGGCTCGGGGTGTTGGTGAGCCCCTCGAGGCCCATGGCGTTGGCCAGTCGCCGCGCCGGGTCGATGGTCACGACGCAGGACCGCATCCCCAGCCGGGCGCCCTCGACCGCGAGCACGGCTGCGGTGGTGGTCTTGCCGACGCCGCCGGACCCGGTGCACACCACGATCGAGTGCCGGGCCAGGATCTCGCGGAGATCGGCCTCGGGGCGTGGTCGCAGGTGGACCCCGTCGGTGCGGCCCGTGGCGTTCACAGGGCGACCAGCCCGTCGATCCCGGTGGTGAGCTCGGTGGCCAGGACGCTGAGCTCGGCCGGGCCCAGGTCGGCGGTGAACAGGTAGGGGAGCCGGATCTGCGGCAGCGGCAGGTCCGAGGCGAGGCGATCGAGCTGCTCGCGTTGCAGGTCCGTGCGGTGGCGACGGAAGCGCGCCGCGGCCCGGAGTGCGTCGGCCTCGCCCGGATGGAGGAACGCCCCCGCGGTCTCGGCGGCGCGGCGGGGGTCGACCCCAAGCCCGGGGATCTCCGAGTAGACGCCGTTGACGACGACCGGCCCGAGGGAGATGCCGACCTCGTCCTCGAGGCTGTAGGCGGTCTCGACCAGCTCGTTGACGGGGGTCTCCTCGGGCAGGGTCACCAGCACGACCTGGCACCGCGCCGGGTCGGTGAGCATCTCCAGCACGTCCTGGGCCTGGGTCTCGATGGGGCCGACCCGCACGGCGTCGAGGAGCCCCCGGGCCGACCGGAGGAACGAGATGGCGTGGCCCGAGGCCGGGGCGTCGAGGACGATCAGGTCGGCGCGGCCCTCTCGCTCGAGCTGCTTGACCTTGCCGAGGATCAGGATGTCCTTGATGCCGGGCGCCGCGGTGGCGACGATGTCGACCGCCCCGGTGCTGACGAGCCGCCGCGAGATGCGGCTCATGCCGTGGTCCTCGAGGTACTCGATCAGGGCGTCGTCGGGGGTGAGCGTGCGGGCCCGTACGTCAGCGGCGCCGTCCGGCCCACCGCCGGGGGCCAGCACGACCTCCTCGTAGTCGAACGCGGGCTGACCGAACAGGCCGGACAGGCCGCTCTTGCCCTCGACCTCGACGATCAGGGTGCCGAGCCCGGCCCGGGCGGCCGAGAGGGCGATCGCCGCGCTCACCGTGGTTTTGCCGACGCCGCCCTTCCCGGCCACGATGAGCACGCGAGATGCTGCGAAGAACTGCGCAGGATCCAACCTTTTCCCCTCGGAGGAAGTCGGTGCGCAGACTATCCACCCTCGGGGCGGTTCTCGTGGCCCTGGGCCTCGTCCTCACGGCGGCCTCGGCGCTGCTCCCGACCGCCGTGTCGGCCCAGGAGGGGCCGTCGTCGTTCATCGACGTGGTGAAGGTGAACGGGCTGCTCGACCCCGTGATGGTCGACTTCGTCGAGGAGTCGGTGCGCGAGGCCTCGGCCACCGGTGCGACCGCGCTGGTGCTGCAGGTCGACGCGGACGGCGCCGTGGTCTCCGACGAGCGGCTGTCGGAGATGATCGACGTGATCGCGGGCTCGACCGTGCCCGTCGACGTCTGGATCGGCCCGAGCGGCTCGGTGCTCACCGGCAAGGCCGCCCAGCTGGCGGGCGTGGCCGAGCGGTTGGGCATGGCGCCCGGCACCCGGGTCGGCGACGCCGGGACGCTCGAGAACCCCAACCTCGACCAGGCCCGCCTGGATCCGATCCGCGACCGTGTCGTCAACGACCGTGAGGCCGAGGCCCTCGGCGTGACCACCGGCGCGGCGCCGACGATCGGCGACTTCATCGTCAACCTGCCCGGGGTCGAGACCCGGGAGGTCACCGGCGACGACGGTCAGACCCGACGTGAGCCGGTGACCCAGGTCCGCTTCGGTCAGCTGTCGCTCACCTCGTCCGTCATGCACACCGTCGCCAGCCCCGCCGTCGCCTACCTGTTGTTCGCGGTCGGGCTCGGGCTGATGATCTTCGAGCTGTTCACCGCCGGGGTCGGCGTCGCGGGGGTGGTGGGGGCGGGCTCGTTCGTGCTCGCCTGCTACGGGCTGGCGGTGCTGCCGACGAACTGGTGGGGGATCGCCCTGCTCGTCCTGTCCATGCTGGCGTTCGCCGTCGACGTGCAGACCGGCGTGCCCCGGCTCTGGACCGGTGTGGGGGTCGTGGCGTTCGTCATCGGCTCGCTCACGCTCTTCGACGGCGTGTCGCTGTCGTGGATCACCCTCCTCGTCGGCATCGTGGGCGTGCTGTTGGCCTTCCTCGCCGGCATGCCGTCGATGGTGCGCACCCGGTTCTCGACGCCCACCATCGGCCGGGAGTGGATGATCGGGGAGTTGGGGCGGGCGGTGACCCCGGTGTCCCCCGACGGTGTCGTGCAGATCCGGGAGGCCCTCTGGCGGGCCACGACGAACCGGGCGACGCCGATCGACGAGCTCGACCGGGTGCGGGTGGTGGGCATCGAGGGTCTCGTCCTCGAAGTCGAGCCCGAGAGCGGTGGCGCCCGTGATTACCGGGAACGCCGGCCCCGTTCTTCGGACTCCTGACCCCAAATCACATGTCCGTCATTTGGTGCCGGACGGCCGTCGCCTTCTCGGCCATTGGTGGTGGGGTCGGCCGCCTTTTCGGGCGGTGGCCCCGATGAAAAGCGGTCTCCACCTGCGGTAGTTCGCGTTCCCAAGCGCAGCGTTCGCGAAAGTTCACCCTTGTTCGGGGGCGGAAGCCAGGGGTAGGGTCGCCCCGGCGAAAGGGGGGCCTTCGACGTGAGTGCGCAGCGAATCGAGGATGCCTGGCAGGTGAAGGCGGCGTGTCGCGGACCGCAGGCTGCCGTGTTCTTCCCGCCGCCGCAGTTCGAGCGGAAAGAAGAGAAGCTCGAGCGCGAGCGTCGGGCCAAGGAGATCTGCCGCACCTGCGGTGTGAGGGACGACTGCCTGGAGTACGCCGTGTCCATCAAGGAGCCCCACGGCATCTGGGGTGGCCTGAACGAGGTGGAGCGCAAGCAGCTGCTCGCCCAGCGGGCGGGCTGACACTGCGCCCGCCGGTGCCCGTTCGGGGGGACGGGCACCGGCCACTCCCTCCCCGGGTGATCAGCCGTCGCCGACGCGCCCGGCGCCGAGTCGTGGCCCGGCGATCCGCCGATCACCCCGACGGCGCGTGCGCCCCGTCCCATCGAGGTGGGCCAGCAGGGGGATGGCGTACTTGCGGCTCGTCCCGAGGACCTCACGGACCTCGCCGACGGTGACGCCCTCGGGGCGGTCGGCGACCAGGTCGGCGATGACCGCGGCGGCGGCGTCGACCGCGGCGGCCGAGAAGAACACCGGCGCCCCCGTGCGCTGCGGATCGGGGGGACCGGCGTCGACGACGAGGCCCCGCCGCACGAGCTCGCGCAACTCCCGGCGGTCGACCCCGTCGGGTGCGGGCGGGGCGAACGGGGCGGCGTCGAGGGCCCGGAGGTAGGGATGGTCGGCCAGGGGGTCCTCGACCGAGCCGGCGGCGACCGCCCTGCCCCGGTCGACGCGCACGTCGTCGAGGCCGGTGACGACCGCGCGGTCCCGCTCGTCCAGCGCGGCCAGCTCGAGCCCGAGGGGCCCGGCCCCGGCGACCGCCCCGGCCAGGCGTTCCCTCGCCGCGGCCAGCACCGCCGGATCGACCACCCAACGCCCGACGGTCGGCGCGACCGGTGCGCCGACGAGGCGGCTCAGGCGGTCCGCGTCGACCCACCCCCGCTCGGCCACCACCCGTGCCACCGATCGGTCGGGCCGGGCCCGGGCGGCGGGCAGCACCGGGTCCACGTCGAGCACCTCGCCACCGCCCACGGTCTCCTGCCGGCCGGTCTCGCGCACCACGAACCGGTCGCCCGGCACCAACGGGAGTCGGGTCGTCAGGTGGAGGCGCACGAGCCCCGAGGTCCCCGGTGGGATCTCGGCGTCGCCGAGCACCCGGAGGCGCACGGGGTAGCGACCGCTGCCCAGGTGCAGGGCGAAGGCCCCCCGCCGGGCGACCGCGTGGTCGAGGCCGGCCAGGACGTCGAGGCGCGCGTCCACCGTGCCGGTGAGGTGCCACTGGCCCGCCCGCACCAGCACGTCGCCCCGCCCGACGTCGTGGTGGGCGATCCCCGTGAGGTTGACGGCGACGCGGGAGCCGGGTGGGACCGCCCGCTCCTCGGCGTGCAGGCTCTGGAGGGCCCGGACCCGCACGGGCCGGCCGGCGGGCTCGGCCACCAGCTCGTCGTCGACGCGCAGCCCGCCCCCGGTGAGGGTGCCGGTCACGACCGTGCCGGCCCCCGCCGGCGCGAACGAGCGGTCGATCCACAGCCGGGGGCGGCCGCCGTCGACGGCGGCGGGTGACGCCGCGACCAGCTCGTCGAGGGCGCGGCGCACGGCGTCGAGCCCACGGTCGTCGTCGCCCTCCGAACGCCCGTCGAGGGCGAGGACCGGCGCGCCGTCGAGGAAGGTGCCGGCCACCCGATCGACGACGTCGAGGCGCGCCAGCTCGCGATCGTCGTCGTCGACCAGGTCGACCTTGGTGAGGGCCACGATGCCTCGCCGGAAGCCGAGGCCGTCGAGGATCCGGAGGTGCTCCTCTGACTGCGGCATCCACCCGTCGGTGGCGGCCACCACGAACAGGCAGGTGTCGACGGCCCCCACGCCGGCGAGCATGTTGGCGATGAAGCGCACATGGCCCGGCACGTCGACGAAGGCCACGACCGCGCCCGACGGCAACGTCGTCGACGCGAAGCCGAGGTCGATGGTGAGCCCCCTGGCCTTCTCCTCGGCCAGCCGGTCGGGGTCGGTGCCCGTGAGCGAGCGGACCAGGGTCGACTTGCCGTGGTCGACGTGGCCGGCGGTGGCGACGACGAGCATCAGCGCCCGGGCGGGGAGGGGTGGGGACCGAGGGCGCCGAGGGCGGCGGCGAGCGCGGCGTCCTCCGACGGGTCGACGGTGCGGAGGTCGACGATGGTCTCGCCGCCGGCCACCCGGGCCACGACGGGTGGGGAGGCGCCCCGGAGCTCGGCGAGGCGATCGCCGGGGACGGCGATGCCGTACGACGGGATCTCGACGCCTGGCAGCGTGCCGCCGCCCATGACCGCGCCGGTGACGGTCGTGCGGGCATCCCTCGGTCGCGGGAGCGCCTCGGCCCGCGCCCGCAAGGCGTCGACCGGGGTCGTGGCCATCCGCCAGAGGGGGATGGCCGCGCCGTCACGCCGCAGGTAGGCGAGGGCGACCGTCTGCAGGGCACCGAGCACCAGCCCTCCCGGCCGCAGCGCCCGGGCCAGCGGGTGCCGGGCGCAGGCCGCGACCAGGTCGCTGCGGCCGGCGATGATGCCGGCCTGGGGCCCACCGAGGAGCTTGTCGCCGCTGAAGGTGACGAGGGCGGCGCCGGCGTCGAGGGTCTGGCGCACCGCGGGCTCGCCGGCGAGCCACGGCGGCGGCCCGGTCCCGAGCCACGGGCACCGGGCGTCGAGCAGGCCCGAGCCGAGGTCGACCACCACCGGGGGACCGAGGTCGGCGAGGTCGGCCACGTCGACCGTGGCGGTGAAGCCCTCGATCCGGTAGTTCGACGGGTGGACCTTCAACACCAGGGCGGGGTGGTGGCGGGCCACGGCGTCGACGTAGTCGTCCAGGTGGGTCCGGTTGGTGGTGCCGACCTCGACGAGGTGGGCACCGGACTGCGCGAGCACGTCGGGGATCCGGAAGCCGCCGCCGATCTCGACCAGCTCGCCGCGCGACACCACCACCTCCCGGCCGCCGCCGAGCGCGGCCAGCACGAGCAGCACCGCCGCGGCTCCGTTGTTGACCACGAGGGCGTCCTCGGCCCCGGCGGCGCGGGCCGCCAGGCGCGCTGCGTGGGCCGAGCGCGAGCCCCGACGGCCGCTCCCCAGGTCGAGCTCGAGGTTGGAGTACCGGGCGGGGTGCTCGACGGCCACCGGGGCGCGGCCGAGGTTGGTGTGGAGCAGCACCCCGGTGGCGTTGACCACCGGCTGCAGACCGGCCCGCGCCAACGCCGCGGCCTCGGCGCGCGCCCGCTCGAGGATCCCGTCGGGGGCGTCGTCACCGGCCGCGATGGCGGCGCGGGCGGCGTCGACGAGCAACGGGTGGGGGAGCCCCGTGTCGGCGAGGGCGCGGGTCAACGCGTCGACGGACGGCGGGCGCACGCCGGTGAGGATACGACGTCTGGTGCCGTGACCGGGTTGGCGGCTCCCCCGGGGAACGGAGGCGCCCCCCGGTAGACTCGACGGCCATGGCCGCGTGGTTCCTCCTGCTGTTCCTGATCGTGCCGGTCGTGGAGCTGTGGGTGATGATCCAGGTGGGTGGCCTCGTCGGGGCGTTCCCCACCGTCGCCCTCCTCGTCGCGGTGAGCCTGTTCGGCGTGTGGCTGGTGAAGCACGAGGGCCTCGGGGTCTGGCGGCGCCTGAACGCCGAGCTGCAGCGGGGCGAGGTGCCCACCGACTCCGTGGTCGACGGCGTGCTCCTGCTGGTGGCCGGCGTGCTCATGGTCGTCCCGGGCTTCGTCACCGCCGCCGTCGGTCTCCTCCTGCTGCTGCCGCCCGTGCGCGCCGTGGCGCGCCACGCCCTCGTCCGGCGCGCCCGCCACCGGATCACGGTCTCGGTCGGCGGGTTCGGTCCCGGCGTGCGCACCGACCTGTGGGGCGGCAACGGGGTGGTCGACGCCGAGGTGATCGACGTGGGTGACGTGACCCCGCCCGAGTGGCGTGACCGTCGTCGCGGCGGCGAGCTCGAGGGCCCTCGTGGCTGACACCGCTCGCCACGCGCCGCCCGTTCCCCTGCGCGACGCCGCCACCGTGATGCTCGTGCGTGACGGCGACGACGGCCTCGAGGTCTTCATGCTGCGGCGCAACCTGCAGTCCGACTTCGTCGGGGGCGCCTACGTCTTCCCCGGTGGTGGCGTCGACGACCACGATCGTCACGACGACCTCGAGGCCGTGTGCGCGGGCCGGTCCGATGCCGAGGCCTCGGCCCGGCTCGGGGTCGACCGCGGGGGTCTGGCCTTCTGGGTCGCCGCCATCCGGGAGTCCTTCGAAGAGGCCGGCGTGCTGCTGGCCTATGGGCCCGACGGCGAGCTCGTGCGCCTCGACGAGCCCGAGGTGCAGGCCCGCATCGCCGGGCACCGGGAGGCAGTCGACCGGGGCGAGCGCCGGCTGGTCGAGGTCTGCGAGCAGGAGGGCCTGCGGCTCGCCGTCGACGGCATCTGGTACTTCAGCCACTGGATCACCCCCGAAGGCGCACCCCGTCGCTACGACACCCGCTTCTTCGTCGCCCGCGCCCCGGACGCCCAGGAGCCGCTGCACGACGACCGGGAGGTGATCGCCAACCTCTGGATCCGTCCACAGGACGCGCTCGACCGGTCCCGGGCCGGCGAGCTCGACCTGATCTTCCCGACCATGCGCAGCCTCGTGACGCTCGCCCGGTTCGACACGGCCGACGAGCTGCTCCTGGCGGCGGCGTCCACCGATCACGTGCCCGCCATCCTCCCCCGCATCGTCGAGGACGAAGCGGGCGGCGGGTACCGCATCGTCCTGCCGGGTGATCCGGGCTACGACGACGTCGAGCCCGTCGCCTTGCCGGAGGGGATCCCCGTCAACCGCCTCGTCGCCTCGCCCCCGATCGGACCCCATGCCCGCTGATCCCACGCCCGAGGCCCCGCCCGAGCCGCCGCCGCTCGTGCCCGGCGTCGCCCGAGCGCTGTCGCCGCTGGCACGACGGATCGTCGCGCCCAACCCGGGGATCATGACGGGGGCCGGCACCAACACCTACCTGGTCGGCATCGACGAGATCGCCGTCATCGATCCGGGCCCGGACGACGCCGGCCACCTCGATGCGGTGGTCGGCTGCGGCGGCGACCGGATCCGCTGGATCCTCTGCACCCACACCCATCTGGATCACGCGCCGGGCGTCGCCGGGCTCAAGGAGCGCACCGGCGCCGAGGTGCTCGCGTTCGGCAACAGGGACGGCCTGAAGGTCGACCGCAGGATCGGCGACGGCGACCGCGTCGAGGCGACCGAGTTCCGGCTGCGGGCCGTGCACACGCCCGGCCACGCGTCCAACCACCTCTGCTACCTGCTCGAGGAGGAGCGCACGCTCTTCTCGGGCGACCACATCATGCAGGGGTCGACGGTGGTCATCCGTCCACCCGATGGCGACATGGCGGTCTACCTCGAGTCGCTGGAGAAGGTGCGCAAGCTGCGGCTGCGTGCCATCGCGCCGGGCCACGGCCACCTCATCGACGACCCCGGCGCGGTGATCGACTACTACCTCGCCCACCGGGTCGAGCGCGAGCAGCAGGTGCTCGACGCGCTCGCCGATGCCGGCACCGCCAAGATCGACACGTTGGTCGAGCAGGTCTACGTCGACACCCCGCCGGAGCTGAAGAAGGTCGCGCGCTACTCGGTGCACGCCCACCTCCTGAAGCTCGCCGCCGAGGGAAAGGTGACGGGGAAGACCCTCACCGGGAAGTGGACGATCGCCTGACGCCCCGTTCGGGTCCGTCGGCGCCACCGGCCATCCCGCCGACCCGTCGCCGCGGCCGGGACCGCCTCGCCGGCCGGGACCGCGGAGCGAATGGAAGCCGGGCCGAGCCGCCGGTACGGTCGGGGTCCTCGATCCACGGCTCGCGCCATCTGCGGGTGCCGTCGCTCCAAAGGGGGAATCCGGCCATGGCCGACTTCAAGCTGCTCGTCGACGGGGAGTTCCGCGATGCGGCCTCGGGCGAGACCTTCGCCACCTACAACCCGGGTACCGGCCAGAAGCTGGCCGATCTCCCGAAGGCCGGACGCGACGACGCCGTCGCCGCCATCGAGGCCGCCCGACGGGCGTTCGACGAGGGGCCGTGGCCGCGGATGAGCGGCCAGGAGCGCGCCGCCAAGTTGCGCCGCATCGTCGAGCTGATCAACGACAACGCCGAGGAGCTGGCCCAGCTCGAGGCCCTCGACGGCGGTGGCACCATCCTCAAGGCCTCGATGGCCGACGTGCCCGGCGCCGTGTCGGCGTTCGAGTGGTTCGCCCGCATGGCCGAGGAGCGTCCCGACCGTGAGGACCTCCCCGGCTCGCCGTTCCCGGCGTCGCAGAACTACCTGCGCTACGAGCCGATCGGCGTGTGCACCGGGATCATCCCGTGGAACTTCCCCCTGATCATGGCGGCCTGGAAGCTCGCCCCCGCCCTCGCCGCCGGCAACACCACCGTGCTCAAGCCGGCGTCGCTCACCTCGCTGTCGGCGCTGAAGCTGGCCCAGGTCATCGCCGAGGCCGACCTCCCGCCCGGTGTGGTCAACGTGCTCGCCGGTCCCGGCGGCACCGTCGGTGAGGAGCTCGCCTCCAACCCGATGGTCGACAAGACCGCCTTCACCGGCTCCACCGAGGTGGGTCGGCGGATCATGCAGCTCGCCTCGGGCACCGTGAAGGGCGTGACCCTCGAGCTCGGTGGGAAGTCGGCCAACATCGTGCTCGACGACGCCGATCTCGACCTCGCCGCCGGTGGTGTCCTCTTCGGCACCTTCTTCCACGGTGGCCAGGTGTGCGAGTCCGGCACCCGCGCCCTCGTGCAGCGCCCGATCTACGACGAGTTCGTCGGCCTGCTCGTCGAGAAGGCCAACTCGCTCGTCATCGGGAACCAGATGGACATGGCCACCAACCTCGGCCCGCTCGTGTCGCGGGGCCAGGTCGAGACGGTCGAGCGCTACGTGAAGCTCGGCCGTGACGAGGTGGGCGAGCCGGTGTGTGGCGGGTCGAAGCCCGAGGGCCTGGCCGACGACCTCGACGTCGAGGCCTTCTACCGGCCGACGATCTTCGCCGACGTCGACAACTCGGCCAAGATCGCCCAGGAGGAGATCTTCGGTCCGGTGCTCGCCGTCATCCCGTTCGACACCGACGAGGAGGCCGTCGCCATCGCCAACGACTCGATCTACGGCCTCGCCGGTGGTGTGCAGAGCCAGAACCTCGAGCGGGCCGAGCAGGTGGCGGCCGGGATGCGCACCGGCACGGTGTGGATCAACGACTACCACCTGATCTCGCCGGAACGCCCCTTCGGTGGCTACAAGCAGTCCGGCGTCGGTCGAGAGCTCGGCACCCAGGGCTACGAGACCTACCGCCAGGTGAAGCACGTCCACATCAACCCGGAGGGCTCGGGCCGCGACAACCACTTCCACTACGCCGCGCTGGGCGTCTAGGCGGCCGACCGTTCGACGAGGGGGTGCGCGTCGGCGCACCCCCTCGTCGCGTCCGTGGCTCCTCGTCGGTCAGGGGACGAGGTAGTAGAGGAGGCCCTCGCGCTCGTCGACCTCGGCTCGACCGAGGTTGCGCAGGTGCTCGAGGTGGGCGTAGGTCTCGCTCTCGGCCATCGAGCCCCACGAGCGGGGCGCGAACAGCTCGTGGGACACGTCGGCCACCGACGCCCAACCCAGGTGGCCGGAGATGGTGCGGAGGCGCTCGAGCCGGTCGTCGTGGTGCTGCTTGATCTCGACGACGCGGCCGGCCACGTCGGTGAACGGATGGCCGTGGGCGGGGAGGGCGACGGTCACGCCGTCGAGCTCGGCGACCCGGTCGAGCGAGGTCATGTAGCGGTCGAGGGGATCTCCTTCGATCATCCCGGAGATGTGGGGGGTGATGGTGGGCAGGACGTGGTCGCCGGCCAGCAGCACGCCGCCCTCCGGGTCGAACAGGCAGAGGTGGTCGTTGGTGTGGCCGGGGGTGAACAGGGCGACCCAGTCGCGTCGGGCCAGCCCGATGCGGTCGGCGTCGTCGAGCCGATGGGTCGGGCGGGGCAGCCGGAACCATCGCAGCATCTCGGCCCGGTCCTGCTCGAAGCGGGCTCGGCGGTCGGCGGGGACGTCGTCGGTGCGGCCACCCCACGGCGTCGGTCGGTTGAAGGCGGCGCGGAAGGTGGCGGGGTCGAGGCGCGGCGGGCCGTCACCTTCGTCGCCGGGGTCACCGTCGTCGTGTCCTCCGCCACCATCGGTGAGCTCCCCCTCGTCGGGGTCCCAGAGGGTGCGGAACCAGGTGGAGGCCACCAGCCGGGCCCCCGTCTCCTCGGCGAGCAGCCCGGCCCCGCCGAAGTGGTCGGGGTGCGAGTGGGTGACGATCACCGTGTGGACGCGGGCCAGGGGGATCCCGGCCGCGGCCAGGCGGGCCTGCAGGGCCAGCCACGAGGCCTCACCCGGCAGCCCGGGATCGACGACGGCCACGCCGTCGCCGTCCTCGAGGGCGTAGGTGTTGACGTGACCGAGCCCGGGGAAGTCGACGGGGAGCTGGAGGCGGAGGATGCCGGGCGCGACCTCGATGATCTCCTCCGAGGCGGGCAGCTGCTCCTGCTTCTCGCTCGTGTGGCTCACGCCGGACCCTCGGTGGGCGCGCCCGGGCCGGCCTCGGTCGCCTCGGTGGGGGCGACCACGCAGAAGTGATCGCGGTAGTACCGCAGCTCGCCGATGCTCTCCCGGATGTCGTCGAGGGCACGGTGGGTCTCTCGCTTGCGCGGGGCGCCGTCGAGCAGTTTCGGGTTCCAGCGGCGGATGAGCTCCTTCAGCGTCGACACGTCGACCGAGCGGTAGTGCAGGTGCTCCTCGATCTCGGGGAGGTAGGCGGCGAGGAACCGGCGGTCGGTGCCGATGGAGTTCCCGCACAAGGGCACCGTGCCCGCCTCGGGGATGTGCTCGCGGAGGAAGGCGAGGGTCTGGGCGCCGGCGTCGCCGAGGGTCACCGTCGACGACCGGATGAGCTCGACCAGCCCGCTGCGGGTGTGCATGTCGACGACGACCGGCGGCATCTCGGCGAGGGCCGACTCGGGCTGGTGCACGACCAGATCGGGGCCCTCGGCGACCACCTCGAGGTCGTCGTCGGTCACGATGGTCGCGATCTCGACGATGACGTGCCGGGTCGCGTCGAGGCCGGTCATCTCGAGATCCATCCATGCGAGCACGGCCGGAGCCTACAAGTGCATCCGTGCCGCACCGGCCGAGCGCCCGGACGGCGATCGGTAGCATCGGCCCGTGCTGCCCATCCCCGTCGTGCGGCTCGACCCCGAGCTCCCGCTCCCGTCCTACGCCCGACCCGGTGACGCCGGACTCGACCTGCGGGCTCGCGAGGACGTCGTGATCCCCGCCGGCGGCGGTCGGGCCCTCGTGCCGTGCGGCGTCGCCGTGGCCATCCCGGAGGGCTACGCCGGGTTCATCCAGCCGCGCAGCGGCCTGGCGCTGGCGCACGGCATCACGTGCCTGAACACTCCTGGCCTGGTCGACAGCGGGTATCGAGGCGAGCTCAAGGTGCTGCTCGTCAACACCGACCCCCATGACGACTTCACGGTCACCCGCGGCGAGCGCATCGCCCAGTTCGTCGTGCAGGCGGTCGAGCACGTCACCCTCGACGAGGTCGACGAGCTCGACGACTCCCACCGAGGCGGCGAGGGCTTCGGCCACACCGGCCGCCACTGACGGCCACCGACGGCCGCATCCTCGTTCAGCGGGCGGGGGAGCTCGACGTCGAGCTCGGCACCGTGGCGCGGGCGACCAGCCAGCCGACCATCGCCGCCGCCACCACGCCCACGAGGCCGGCGGCGATCACACCGAGGCGGCCGTCGCCCCACTGGTAGTCGGCGAACGGCGCCGTCACGGGGCTGTCGGTGGCGAACGACTCGAAGCCCCGGTCGATCGCGACCCGGGACAGGCCGTCGGGCGTCGACGCCGCCCACGGTGCGGCCAGCACCGCGACCGCCGCCACCCCGAACAGGTAGGCGGGGCGGACGAGCACTCGCGACGCCAGCACCACGACGGCCACCGTCAGCACGGCCTCGCCCAGCCCGATGAGGAGGTGCACCTCGAGCATCGACCGTGTGACCGTCGCGGCGTCGCCGGTGGCACCGCCGACGGCGAACTCGACGCTGAACGCGAGCGCGGCGGCGAGCACGGAGGCCAGGCCGGCGAGGGCGAGCCGCGGCGCGGTGAGCCGGTCGCGGAGCACCGCCGCGGCGACCACCACGGGCACGATCGCCATGTTGACCACGTTGGCGCCCAGGGCGCTCAGCCCGCCGTCGCCGAACAGCACGCACTGCAGGCCGAGCACGAGGGACACCGACACGAGCCCACCCGCCCAGCCGAGCAGGGCCACCGCGATGGCCGCGCCGATGAGATGGCCCGAGGTGCCCGACGCCACGGGGAAGTTGAGCATCTGCCCGGCGAACACCGTCGCCGACACCGCTGCGAACCGTGCCGCGGTCAGCCGGGGGTCGCGGGCCCGGCGCACCGCGGCCGCGGCGACGCCGAGGCCGCCGATCGCGATGACGCCGGCGACCGCCTCGGTGTGGCCGTCGAGGATGCCGGAGGAGAGATGCATGGAGGGGTTCCTTTCCCGGAGCGAGCGCGGCGAGCTGCCATCATGGCGCGAGCTGCTTCTCGAGGTGGACGTGGCCGCCGAGCTCGTCGACCATGCAGACGTCGACGGTGTCGGAGACCAGCGCTTCGAAGCGGGCGAGGGCGCCCTGGTCGACCCAGTGCTGGTCGCGTCCGGCGGAGCTGGTCGCGTCGATGACGAGCCGCTCGTCGGTGATGCGGAAGCGAAAAGCGATCTGCCCGCCGCCGCCTTCGGGGTGCAGGAGCAGGATGAGGGTCTCGTCGACGGCGATGCGCAGGTCCTCGACGTCGCGTGGCCACATGCCGAGCCGCACCCCGAGGCCCTGCACCGCGACGCGGGCGACGCGGCCGTACTGCGGATCGGCCGGTAGCACCAGGCGGATCTCGTCCCCCGTCACCGACGCAGCATGGCACCGCGCCGCCCTCAGCGCTCCCGGACGACGTCGCCGGGGTCCTTGTCGAACCGCTGACCGTCGTAGGCGGGGTGGCGGAGCACCCCGTCGGTGGTCCATTCGGTGAAGCGCACCATCACCACCGGCTCGGGCCGGACCCAGCGGGCGTGTCGGGCGACGGCGGGCGGCGGCGGGGGATCGAAGGGGCAGCGATCGTCGGCCAGGGCACCGAGCAGGGTCGCCCACCGCCGCAGCTCGGCGTCGGCGAAGCCCGTGCCGACCCGCCCGGCGTAGCGGAGCGGTCGCCCGTCGCCCTCGGCGACGTGGTACCCGACCAGCAGCGCCCCGAAGGTCGCCGACCGTCCCCGCTCGCCCGGCAGCCATCCTCCGACCACCAGCTCCTGTCCGTTGCGCACCTTGATCTTCCGCCAGGCGGCCGACCGCCTCCCCACCTCGTAGGTGCTGCCGTGCCGCTTGGCGACCAGGCCCTCCATGTCCTTGTCACGCATCTCGTCGAGCAGCGCGGCACCGCCACCGGACCACGACTCGGTGACCCGCCATGACGGGCCACCCCCACCGAACAGGTCGACGAGCAGTCGGCGTCGGTCCTCGTACGGCAGGGAGGTGCAGTCGGTCCCGTCGACGGCGAGCAGGTCGAACAGCACGTAGGCCACCGGCGCGTCGGCCATGCCCTCGGCCACGGCCGTGGCGGAGCGGGCCTGGATCCGGGGCTGGAGCCGGCCGAAGCTCGGCACCCCGCGCCCGTCGAGGGCGACGATCTCGCCGTCGACCACCGCCGAGTGCCCGCCGAGGGCGTCGGCCAGCGGGGCCAGCTCGGGGAACCGGTCGGTCGCCTCCCGGCCGTTGGCCGACCACAGGCGCAGCCGACCGCCGTCGACCACGCCGATCGCCCGCATCCCGTCCCACTTGACCTCGTAGGACCATCGGTCGTCGTCGGCGGGGAGCTCGCCCGGCACCGCCTTCATCGGCGCCCAGGTCCGCCCGGCCGACGGGGTCGGGTCCGACGTCGGCGTCATCGACCCGGCTCGACACGTGGGCGAGTGGAGACGGACACGACCGAGAGCGTACGGTCGCCCGCACGCGGCGTCGCCGACGCCCATGAACCGGAGGGGGACCGCATGGCCGGGTCGGACGCGGGGTTGCTCGAGGGGAAGGCGGCCATCGTCACCGGTGGCGGCAGCGGCATCGGGCTGGCGTGCGCCCGTCAGCTGCTCCGCGACGGGGCCGTCGTCACCCTGGTCGGTCGCAGCGAGGACCGGCTGCGGGAGGGCGCCCGCACCCTCGTCGCCGATGGTTCGCTCCCGGCGGGTGTCGGTGACCGGGTGTGGTGGGCCACCGCCGACGTGGCCGACGAGGAGCAGATGGCCGCGGCCGTCGCCCGCGCCACCGAGCCGCTCGGAGGGCTGCACCTCGCGGTGGCGTCGGCGGGGATGGGCTGGACCGCGCCGCTGCTGCGCACGGGCATGGACGAGTGGCGGGTGGTGATGGACACCAACCTCACCGGCACGTTCCTGACCTTCAAGCACGCCGGCGCCGCCATCGCCCGGTCCGGCGGCGGGGCCATGGTCGCCATCTCGTCGCTCGCCGGGACCGTCACGCACCGGCACATGGCCGCCTACTGCGCCAGCAAGGCCGGCATCGACATGCTCGTGCGGGTCGCCGCCGACGAGCTCGGCCCGCTCGGCATCCGCGTCAACTCGGTGCAGCCGAGCATCGTCGACACCCCGCTCGCCTCGGTGCTCACCGGCACCGAGGAGATCGCCAGCGACTACCTGTCCCAGATGCCGGTGGCCCGCATCGGCGAGCCCGACGACGTGGCGTCGGCCGTCCGGTTCCTGCTCGGGCCCGAGGCGTCGTGGGTGACCGGCGAGTCGATCGCCGTGGATGGCGGGCACCACCTCCGACGCGGTCCCGACTACGACCCCCTGGTGCGGGCGATCTTCGGCCAGGAGGTCCTCGACGACCCCGTGCCGCCGGCCTGAGCGGGGACCCCGGGGACCGGTTCGTCCGACTCAGCCGGCGGCGGGTTCGTCCTCGGTGAGGAGCGACGCGTCGGGGCGCAGCACGAGCACCGGCACCGGCGACTGGCGCACCACCCCGGTGGTGACGCTGCCCGCGGTGACGCGGGCCAGCCCGGTGCGCCCGTGGGTCGCCATCGCCAACACGGCCGCCGGCACCGCCCGGGCCGCGGCGACGAGCGCGTCGCCCGGGTCGGGGCCGTGCAGCACCTCGAACGGGGTCGTGCCCGCCGGTCGGCCCATGGCCGCGTCGACGGCGGCGGCCACCTCGCGCACGTAGTTGCCCTCCTCGTCGAGGCCGACCTCGACGTCACCGCCGGCGACGGTGACCACTCGTGGCGTCAACCCCGTGTCGGCGGCGAACGCGGCGGCGGCCGGCACGATCGCCTCGGAGCTCGGGGAGCCGTCGACGCACACCAGCACCTCGCCGACCAGCCCGGCCTCGGAGGGCGGTGGCTCGACGTCGGGGCCGACGAGCAGGACCGGGCCGGGGGCCAGGCGCACCACGTCCTCGGCCACGCTGCCGAGCAGGGCGCGCCGCACCCCCGAGCTGCCGTGGGTCGACAGGCAGACCAGCGAGCCGGGCTGCTCGGCGGCGTTGGCGATGCACTCGGCCGACCAGTCGGCCTCGAGCACGATGGGCGGCCGGACCACGCCGGTGCCCCCGTCGGCGCGGAGGCGGGCGGCCAGCGCGTCGAGGGCGGTGTGGGCGTCGGCCGCCTCGGCGGCGTCGGCGACGACCTGGAGGATCTCCACGTCGGCCCCGGTGGTGCGGGCCAGGGCCCGGGCCGGGGCGAGGGCCCCTTCGGCGAGGGACGAGCCGTCGAGCGGGACGATCACGGTGCGCACCGGGCCACGGTACCCGGTCGCCCGGCCCCGGGGCAGGGGGCTCGTCGCCACGTCGCCCGCATGACGTTCGGCCCTAGTGACCTCCAGGGGCCTCGCCCAGCATGGGGGCCATGGAGCTCGACCGGAACGGGATCGAGGTGTTGAGTCGGGGGGACAGCCTGTCGCTCCTCACCACCGTGCCGGTCGGCCGCATCGGCCTGTCGATGGATGCCCTCCCGGTCGTGCTCCCCGTGAACTACGCCCTCGACCGCGAGCGTGAGCGACTGGTGTTGCGCACCGCCGAGGGCACCAAGCTCCGGGCCGCCCTGCACGGCGCGGTCGTGGCCTTCGAGGCAGACCACATCGACCCGTTCAGCCACTCCGGGTGGAGCGTGCTGGTGCGGGGCTCGTCGAGCGTGCTCACCGACGACCGGGACATCGACGTCGCCCGACGGTTGCCGTTGCGACCGTGGGCCAACGAGCGGACCGACTACTGGGTGAGCGTCTCGCTCGACCTCGTCACCGGCCGACGGGTGCGGGGTTGGTACGACCTGCACGCCCCGCTGGCCGAGACCGTCGCGTCGGGCTCGGCCGTCTGAACCGCCCGGAACCCCCCGTCGCCGGTGTGAACCCGTCCGAACCGATGGATGCCCCGGCGGCGATCGTCGAGACCCACATCTCGGTCGTGGTGTTCGTCGGCGACCGCGCCGTCAAGCTCAAGAAGCCGGTGCGCTTCCCGTTCCTCGACTTCTCCACCCGTGAGGCCCGGGAGGCGATGTGCCACCGCGAGGTGGAGCTGAACCGGCGACTGGCTCCCGACGTCTACCTCGGCGTCGCCGACGTCGTCGGCCCCGACGGCGAGGTGTGCGATCACCTCGTCGTCATGCGGCGACTCCCGGACGACCGTCGGCTGTCGACGCTCGTGGCCGCCCACACCCCGACCGTGCCCGGTCACCTGCGCGCCCTCGCCCGGCGCCTGGCCGCGTTCCACGCCGCCGCCGAGCGGGGGCCGGCCATCGACGCCAACGCCACGGCCGGGGCAGTCGCCCGACGCTGGGACGACAACACCGCCGAGATGGCGCCGTTCGCGGGGCGCGTGGTCGACGCCGACGCCGTGGCCCGGGTGGCCGACAAGGCCCGCCGGTTCCTCGCCGGCCGGGCGCCGCTGTTCGAGGACCGCATCGCCGACGGGCGGATCTGCGACGGGCACGGCGACCTCCAGGCCGCCGACGTCTTCTGCCTCGACGACGGGCCCGAGGTCCTCGACTGCATCGAGTTCGACGACGCCCTCCGGTACGGCGACGTGGTGGACGACGTCGCCTTCCTCGCCATGGACCTCGAGCGGCTCGGCGCCCCCGAGCTCGCCGTGCGGTTCGTGCACGACTACCAGGAGTTCTCCGGCGAGAACGCCCCGGCGTCGCTCGTGCACCACTACATCGCCTACCGGGCCCAGGTCCGGGCCAAGGTGGCGTGCCTCCGGGCCGGCCAGGAGGCAGGCGGTGGCGACGCTGACGTCGACGCCGTCGCGGAGGCCCGGAGCCTGCTGTCGTTGTGCGAGCGCCACCTCGACGCCGCCACCGTGCGGATGGTCGTCGTCGGCGGCCGACCCGGCACCGGCAAGAGCACCCTTGCCCGGGGCCTGGCCGAGCGCCTCGACGTGGCCGTGCTGCGAAGCGACGAGGTTCGTCGCGAGCTGCTCGGCGAACCACGGTCGGCGCCCGCCTCGCCGGTGTTCGAGGAGGGCCACTACACGCCGGCGGCGACCGACGCGACCTACGACGAGCTGATCCGCCGGGCCGAGCACCTCGCCACCCGCGGGGTCTCCGTCGTGCTCGACGCCTCGTGGACCCGTGAGCGGCACCGGGCCCTCGTCCGTGCCGCCGCCGAGCGCGCCCACAGCGACCTCGTCGAGCTCCGCTGCGAGGCCCCCGACGACGTGGCCGCGGCCCGCATCCGCCACCGGCTGGCCCACGAGCACGACGCCTCGGAGGTCACGCCCGAGGTCGCCGACGCGCTGGCCGCCGCCGGTGACGACTGGCCCGAGGCCGCCGCGGTGGACACGAGCGGCTCCCGCCAGCAGTCGCTGCTCGGGGCCCTGGCCCGGCTGGCCTAGTCGCCGAGCGGGACCCGCCACACGACCAGCGTGCCGCCCGCATCGGGGCGCACGAGCTGCAGCGAACCGCCCAGCCGCTCGGCCCGCCGGCGCAGGTTGCGCAGGCCGTGGCCCTCGAGCCCCGCGGCGTCGGCCACCCGGCCGGCGTCGGGGATGCCGCGACCGTTGTCCTCGACCTCGAGGACGAGCTCCTCGTCGACCCGGACACGGACCTCGAGCCAGGTCGCCTCGGCGTGCTTGGTGGCGTTGGTGAGGGACTCGCGCACGACGGCGAGGAGCTGGTCGGCGACGTCGCCGGGCAGGCCCAGGTCGACCGGGCCGTCGAACCGGATGACCGGCTCGAACCCGAGGCCCTCGCTGGCCTCGTCGGCCAGATCGAGGATCTCCTGGCGGACGCTGCGGCCGGGGAGTCGGGCGCGCTGCAGCTCGAAGATCGTGGTGCGGATGTGGCGGACGGTGTCGTCGAGGTCGTCGACGGCGTCCTGGAGGCGCTCGGTCACGACGGGGTCGTCGGCGAGGCGGGCGACGATGCCCTGCAACGACAGGCCCGTCGCGAACAGCCGCTGGATCACCGTGTCGTGGAGGTCGCGCGCGATGCGCTCGCGGTCCTCGACCACCATGAGCTCGCCGACCCGGCTGTGCAGGCGGGCGTTCTCGACGGCCACGCCGGCGGCGGCGGCCAGGCCGACGGCCAGCTCCTCGTCGACGTCGGTGAACGGCTCGCCGTTCGCCTTGTCGGTGAGGTAGAGGTTGCCGAAGACGGCGCCGCGCACCCGGATGGGCACCCCGAGGAACGTCTTCATCGGCGGGTGGCCCGGCGGGAAGCCCGCCTGGTCGGGGTGCTCGTCGATGCGGGCGAGGCGCACCGGATGGGGCTCGACGATGAGCAGCCCCAACAGGCCCATGCCCTTCGGCAGCTCACCGATCTCCTGGACCGTGTGCTCGTCCATGCCGACGTGGAGGAACTCGGCCAGCCGGGTCCCCGTCTCGTCGAGGATGCCGAGGGCCCCGTAGCGGGCGTCGACGAGCTCGGTCGCGGCCGTGACGATGCGCCGCAGCACGACGGGGAGGCTCAGCTCGGAGCCCACGGTGACGATCGCGTCCAGCAGGTGCTGGAGCTCCTTGGGATCGACTCCGGGCCCGGTCATCGGTCCGAGTCTAGGAACCCACGGCCGCCTCGTGCCCCCGGGTCGGGCACAATGGGTGTCGATGACCATCCGGGTGTTCCTCCTCGACGACCACGAGATCGTGCGCCGCGGCCTGCGCGAGCTGCTCGACGCGGCCGGCGACATGGAGGTCGTGGGCGAGGCGGGAACCGCCGAGGAGGCCCTCCGGCGGGTGCCGGCCACCAACCCCGACGTGGCCGTGCTCGACGTCCGCCTGCCCGACGGGGACGGGGTCGAGGTGTGCCGGGAGCTGCGGTCCCGCGGCGGTGAGCTCCAGTGCCTGATGCTCACGTCGTTCGCCGACGACGAAGCCCTGTTCGACGCCATCATGGCCGGCGCATCGGGGTACGTCCTCAAGCAGATCCGGGGCACCGAGCTGGTCGACGCCATCCGCAAGGTCGCCTCGGGACAGTCGCTGCTCGACCCGAACGTCACCGCCCGGGTCCTCGAGCGGCTCCGCACCGGCGCCCCCGAGGACAAGAAGCTGGAGGGCCTCACCGACCAGGAGCGGCGCATCCTCGACCTCCTCGCCGAGGGCCTCACCAACCGCGAGATCGCCGAGCGCATGTACCTGGCCGAGAAGACGGTGAAGAACTACGTGTCGAACCTGCTGGCCAAGATGGGCATGCAGCGGCGGACCGAAGCCGCCGTCTACGCCGCCCGCCTCAACGAGCGCCACAAACGAACGACGCCGTAACGCTCGTTGGGCCTTCGGCCGAACGGGCTTCGCCCATCGGGCGTCATCGTCGGGGTCACGACGACAGCTGGGACGGACCGACGTCGACGTTGATCGATGTGTTGCGGTCGACCCAGCCGGCGATGCGCCAGCCGATCTCGAGGACGCCACAGGCGATGGCGCCGATGCCGGTGGCGACGAGCAGGTTCTCGACGTCGGGCAGCGGGAGGTCGAAGTACTCGCGCAACCACGGGACGGCGAGGACGAGCACGAACGCGCCGGCCATCGACGCCACGAGGGCCAGCCGCCACCCGTTCATCGGCCGGGCGAGGATGGCGAGCACCCAGAACGCCACGAGGAACAGCGTGACCACCGAGACCGTGCGGCACTCGTCGAGTGGGAGCCCCTCGGCGTCGCGGGCGACGAGGTAGCTGACCATCGTCGCCGTGGCGGCCACGAGACCCGCCGGCATGGCGAAGCGCAGCACCCGCGACAGGAAGCCGGGCCGGGCCCGCCGGGCGTTGGGTGCCAGGGCGAGGAAGAACCCCGGGATGCCGATGGTGAGGCTGGAGATGATGGTGAAGTGGCGGGGGATGAAGGGGAACGGCAGCCGACCCACCCCGACCACGAGGGCGAGGGTGAGGGCGTAGAAGGTCTTGGTGAGGAACAGGTTGGCGACCCGTTCCACGTTGGCGATGACCCGGCGGCCCTCGGCCACGACCGAGGGGAAGACGGCGAAGTCGTCGTCGAGGAGCACGAACCGGGCGACGGCGCGAGCGGCCTGGCTGCCGGCGCCCATGGCCACGCCGATGTCGGCGTCTTTGAGGGCGAGCGTGTCGTTGACGCCGTCGCCGGTCATGGCGACGGTGTGGCCCCGCGACTGGAGGGCGTGGACCATCGACCGCTTCTGGTGGGGGGTCACCCGGCCGAACACGGCGTGGTCCTCGAGCACCTCGGCCATGGCGTCGTCGTCGTCGGGCAGCGCGCGGGCGTCGAACCATCGGTCGGCCGCGGGTACGCCGACCCGTCGGGCGACGGCGGACACGGTGACGGGGCTGTCGCCCGAGATCACCTTCACCGTGACCTCCTGGTCCCCGAAGTAGCGGATGGTGTCGGGGGCCGAGGCCCGGAGCTTCTCCTCGAGCACGACGAGCGCCACCGCCGTCAGACGGTCGGGGAGCGTGTCGCCGTGCAGCCCCGACGGGCTGGCCGCGAGCAGCAGCACCCGCCGGCCGCGCTCGGCGTAGTGCCGCACGCGGCCGGGTGCCTCCCCGGGGGCGGCCACGGCGGTGAGCAGGATGTCGGGCGCCCCGAGGTAGAACGCGCCCGGCCCCTCGAAGTCGACCGCTGCCCACTTCCGGGCCGAGGAGAAGGGCACGACGTCGCGGCGCGGCCAGGCCGGCACGTCCGGGAACGCCGCCTTCACCGCCAGGAGGCTGGGGTTGGGGTGCTCGTCGGCGGCGGCCATGGCGCCGAGGGTGGCGGCCGCGTCGGGGCGGGTTCGGCCCCCCTCGGGACCGCCGTCGTCGAGGTGCTCCACCGTCGCGAGCACGAGCGCCCCTTCGGTGAGGGTGCCGGTCTTGTCCAGGCACACGACGTCGACGCGGGCCAGGCCCTCGATGGCGGCCAGCTCCTGGGTGAGCACCTTCTTGCGGGCCAGCCGGGTGGCGCCCACGGCGAAGGCGATCGAGGTCAGGAGCACGAGGCCCTCGGGCACCATGGCCACCAGCCCGGCGACGGCGCCCTGCACGGCCGACACGACGTCGTCGTCCTCGGCGGCGAGCTGGGCGGTGATCAGCAGCACGGCGGTCGGGATCATCAGGATGCCGACGATGCGGATGATGCGGTTGATGCCGTCGCGGAGCTCGCTCCTCACGAGTGAGAACCGCCGGGCTTCGCTCGACAGCTTGAAGGCGTAGGCGTCGGCGCCGACCGCGGTGGCGACGATGCGGCCCGAGCCGCTCACCACGAAGCTCCCGGACTTCACGCCGTCGTCGGGCTGCTTGTCGACGGGGTCGGCCTCGCCGGTGAGCAGCGACTCGTCGATCTCGAGGCCGGAGGCCTCGAGCACCCGCCCGTCGACGGTGATCTGGTCGCCCAGGCCGAGCACGACCACGTCGTCGAGGACGAGCTCCTTGGTCGACACGTCGGTGGTCGTGCCGTCGCGCACCACCGTCGATCGTGGCGCGTTGAGGAGCGCGAGGCGGTCGAGCGACCGCTTCGAGCGCACCTCCTGGACGATGCCGATGAGCGCGTTGAGCACGAGGACGATGCCGAACAGGGCGTCTCGGTACTCCTGGACGGCGAGGATGACGACGAGGAGGCTGCCGAGCAGGAAGTTGAACGGCGTGAAGACGTTGGCCCGGACGATGTCGGCGACCGAACGGCTCGTCGGGTCGGGGACGTCGTTGGACAGGCCCCGTCGGCGTCGGTCGTCGACCTCGGCGGTGGTGAGCCCGCGCGCCGCGTCGACGGCGGAGGTCGGTGGCGCGGCGTCGGGCGCGTCGGTCGACACCGCGACCGTTGTAGCCCAACCGGCCTTTGCCGGCTCGCTACCCGCCCGCGGCCCGGTCGGGATGGGGGATGACGACGACCGGGCAGGGCGCGTGGGTGACGCACTGCTGGCTGACCGACCCGAGGAGGAGGCCGGTGAAGCCGCCGTGGCCGCGCGACCCGACCACGAGCAGGTCGGCCCCGGTGGCGGCCCCGATCAGCGCGGACCCGGCGGAGCCCTGGATGACCGCCTCGGTGATCTCGAGGTCGGGGTCGTCGAGGAGCCCCTCGTCGCGGAGCAGGTCGGCCAGGCCCTGCTTGGCATCGGTGGCCATCTCGTCCGCCGGCGGGAGCACCCCGAAGGCGGGGATGGTGGACAGCGCCGGGTACTGCCAGGCGACGACGACCTCGAGGGTGGCCTTGCGCACGCGGGCCTCGGCGGCGGCCCATCGCAGTGCGGCCAACGAGCCAGCGGAGCCGTCGACCCCGACGACGATCCTTCCCACGCCGGTCACCACGTCATGCCGGCGTGATGAGGCCGTAGTGGCCGTCGTAGCGGAGGTACACGATGTTGCCGCGGCCGGTGTCGGGCGACACGAAGAACACGAAGCGCTCGTTGCCGGCATCGAGGCGCTCCTGGGCCTCGCCGAGGGCGAGGGTCGGCGGGTGCTGCTGGTTGGCGGAGATGGGCACCGCGCAGTCCGGCGGGACGACGGTGGTGTCGGCGGACTGCATCAGCTCGAGGTGGCCGTCGTCGTCGGCGTGGAACACGACGCTGTCGACCCCGGTGTGCAGCTCGGTGAAGAGGTAGAAGTCGTGGCCGAGCATGTCGAGGTCGAACGCGGCCTCGTCGCAGGTCATCGGCTCCAGCGCGAAGGTCTTGTGGCGCACGACCTCCCGCTCCTCGACCGGCCGGTCGAAGTACTCCGGCCGCTGGGTCGGCAGGTCACCGTGCCGCCACTCGCCGGGCTGGGCGACCGGTGCCCGGCGGCGGGCACCGTCGTGGTGGTGCGCCTGACGGTCGAGGCGACGGCGGAGCCGTTCCTCGAGCAGGTCGACGGCTTCGAGCAGGTCGTGGCCGGCGACGTGGGCCCGGACCGGCTGGCCGTTCACGTCGAGGGTCGCCTCGGCGAGGGCCGGACGGTCGAGCGACGGCTTGGTCTCGAGGACGAGGCGGATCTGGGCGAACAGGATCGGGCGCTTGGTGTAGCGGACCAGGGCCGTCACCTTGTCAGCGGCGTACTGCTTGACCCCGTCGGGGACCTTCCCGGTGGTCGCCACGTTGACCTCGAGCTCCTGCAGCTCCACGGCATCTCCTCTCGTCGGCCCTCGCGCTCGAGGACCCCAGACTCCCCGCGGTGGCCGCCGACCGCAACCGGGTGCGCCACCTCGTCCTCCTCGGACCCGCCTACTGGTCCTTCCCGGGCTCGAAGGCGTAGTGCTGGCTCTCGAGCAACTCCTCGAGATCCGGCTCGTGCTCGTCACGCGGCGCCGCACGGTGGGCGCCCTGCTCGGGCTCTTCGTCGTCGAAGTACGACACCGGCGGTACCGGAGGGGCCGGGACGGGTGGTGTGCGCGACGGCTTGGTGTCCGGGCGGGTGATCCGCTCGACGTGGATCGCTCGCTCCTCGGGTCCCTGCTCGACGTCGGCGTCGATGCTCTCGAGGGCCTCGTCGTCGGTGAACTCGTCGGTGCGGAGGAAGACCCACTCGTCCTTCGGCTGCGGCTGGCCCATCGTGACTCCTCGGTTCGCCGACCCTGGTCGGCTCCGGTCCGGGGTCCCCGGCTCATCCGAAGCGTCCCTCCGGTGCCGGGCGCGGGCTAGGGCGGAACGTCCCGACCTTCGGCACTCCCCCGGCTCGTGCGGTGGGGGCAGCATGGAGCACGTCCCGGCCGAGCCTGCGGCCCCGAGCACGAAGGACCCGTCATGCGCCTCATCGATCCCCGCACCGGCATCGAGGTCATGGACCGCGACGAGTGCCTCCGCCTCCTCGGTGCCGAGGTGGTGGGTCGCCTCGCCGTCGTGGAGGACGGCCGGCCCGTCATCCTGCCCGTCAACTACGCCATGGACGGCGATCGCATCGTCTTCCGCACCGCCGCCGGCACCAAGCTCGACGCCGTCGTCCGGGGGAGCGCGGCGGCGTTCGAGATCGACCACACCGACCGCATCTTCCAGACCGGCTGGAGCGTCCTCGTGAGCGGTCGGGCCGAGCTCATCACCGACGACCGCGAGCTCGAGCGGGCCGAGGCCCTGCCCCTGCGCCCGTGGTCGGACCACGAGAAGAGCCACTGGATCGCCATCCATCCCCAGACCATCACCGGCCGGCGCATCGTGCACGTGGCGCCGCCCGAGGCCTTCCGAGGCTGACCCGGCGAGGTCGTCGGCGGCCGGGGCCACGCGACACGGCCCCCGCATCGATGCGGGGGCCGTGTCGCGTGCTCGACGGGGCGGGTCAGGCGGCGGGGGCGACCACGTAGGCGGTCACCATGCCGAACAGGCCTTCTTCGCTCTCGGCGTGGGTGAGGATGTGGCAGTGGTAGGCCCAGATGCCGAGGGTCTCGGCCAGCGGCGCGCCCGGTGCCGCCTCGATGTTGGCGTCTTCCGGCCGGTTCTGGATCAGCACCGAGTAGCGCTCGCCCGGTGCGATGTTCAAGGTGTCGACCCAGAACGGCGACTCGAGGGGCCATCCGTCGCGGGCCACCACGAGCTGGGGCACGTGGTGGAGGTGCATCGGGTGGGCCGTCAGACCCTCGTTGTAGTAGTGCACCAGGTTCCAGGTGCCGGCCGAGGAGACGATCGGGTCAGTGGCCGGGAACGACTTGCCGTTGAGCGTCAGCCCGATCACGCCGGCGTCGTTGAGGACCATCGGCAGCTCCTGGGTCACCTGCAGGTCCTCGGGGACGGTGATGCCGTTGATCTCCTCACCCCGAGGCAGCGGCACGTCGCCCACCTGGAACATGCCGAACATGCCGTTGATGACCGAGATGTCGCCGTGGTTGTGGGGGTGGTACATGCCGAGCTCGGGCCGGCTCGGCGCCGTGAACTCGTAGGTGTAGGTCTCACCGGGGAGGATCGGCTCCTGGGTGAACGGCACCACGCCGTCATCGGCGAACGGCGTGGTGATGCCGTGGAAGTGGATCTCGGTGAAGATCGGCAGGTTGTTGGTCAGGACGACCCGCACCTTGTCGTTGGGCTCGACCCGGATCCACGGCGACGGCACCATCCCGTTGTAGGTCCAGGCCTGGACGATGTCGCCCGGGGCGACCTCCCAGTCGGTGATCTTGGCCTCCAGCACGAACTCCTTGGTGCCGTCGGGCAGCACGTTGGGCTCGAGCTTCTGGTTGCCACGACCCTCCGTCGGGGTGCCGAGCGGCCCGGTGGAGCCGTACATGTTCGGCTGCGGGTCGGCCACGGTGGCGAGCACGTCCTGCAGGTACTGGTTCGAGCGGTCGAGCATGGCCTGGTCCATGGCGGCCCAGTCCTGGGTGCCACCATGGGCCATCGACCCGGTGCCGCCCGCCGCCGTCTCGCCGGCGGCGGCGCCGCCCTCGGCGATGGTGAGCTCGCCGACCATCCCCTGGCTCTCGTGGCCGGCGATGGTGCACAGCACCTTGTAGGTGCCGGGGGCGAGGCCGCTCAGGTCGAGCGTCTCGGACCCGCCGGGGGCGAGGTCCTGGGTCGACGGCCCGCCCTCGACGCTGAGGTTGTGGGCCACGGTGCCGTCGTTGGTCACCTGCAGGGAGCCGTCGACCGGAGCGCTGATGGACGCGGGGGTGATCGCCCACTCGCTGAGGGCCACCGAGACCGGCGCAGCGGTCGTGCTCGACGAGGGCCCGTCGTCGTTGTTGACGACCACGATGATGCCGATCGCCGCCAGGAGGAACGCGGCCACCGAGGTCAGTGACGCGAACACCGTGAGCATGCTGCGGTCTTCATTGGGTGGCAAGGGTGGGCCTCCTGGCGGGAACGGGGTCGGCGGGTGATCGGCTACGTAAGGTACGGCGCGCGGGCGCGCGAGACCAGTCAGGCATGCTGCCGGGCGGGTCGCGCGACCGGGAGGGCAGGGTGACCCACCGCCCAGGGACTTAGGTCCCGGTTCGGACTGACCCGCTGCCCTGTCTGGCGTCGGGGCCACCCCCGGAGGATGGCGGAACGACCGTTCTCGGAGGTCGACCACGGGGATGTCCCGGGCCGGCAAGGGGGTGTCCGCCATGCGCGTGCTGTTGCTCGAGGGAGGACCGGGGACGTCGGAGGGCTCGGCCGCGTCGCGCCTCGAGGCCGCCGGCCACGAGGTCAGCCGTTGCCACGACCCGGGCGCCGCTCCGTTCCCGTGCAACGGGATGGGCGATCACGGCTCGTGCCCCCTCGAGAACGACACCGTCGACGTCGCCCTCGTCGTGCGGGAGCGGGCCACGGCCGAGCCGACCGCCGCCGAGGACGGGGCCCGCTGCGCCCTGCGCCGGTCGATCCCCCTCGTCGTGGCCGGCGAGGTGCAGGACACCCCCTACGCCGACTGGGCCGCGGTCGTCGAACCCGGCACCGACGCCGTCGTCGACGCCGTGACCCGGGCGGCGACCGCCCCGCTCGAGCGGCACACGGCCGCCGCCCGTCGTTCCCTGCGGGCCGTGCTCGAGCACCACGACCTCGACGGTGCCGACGCCGACGCCGAGGTGCTGCGTCGCGGTGGTGATCTGCGGGTGATCCTGCGGCCCCCGACCCGACTCGAGCCCCGGGTCGCGGAGATGGCGTCGGTGCGGGCGGTGGGCGCGGTGCGCGACATCGATCCCTACCCGAGCATCATCGACGTGGTGATCGAGCCCCGGCTCTGACCCTCCTCGCTCACCTCGTCGCCTCGTCGGACCGCACGTCGGCCGCGCTCCCGTTCACGAACTGTTCGCGCCCGGTTCGCTTGTCCGTCGCGACGTGGTGGTCCCCGTGACAGGCGCACCCGGTTCACTCGCGGACTACGGGGCAGGCACCAGGGAGGTCCTTCCCCTCGGTGATCGGGTCCGACGTGCGCATGAGTCGGGCGCGACCGCCACCCTTCCTGGTGCACGCCTCGGGTCGGCGCAGGCGACCCGCCGGCGGGCCGCGGCGGCGCCGTGGCGACCTTCTCCTACAGTGGCCGCAGAACCATGAACGTCGCGACCATGGCCCGCTTCTTCGCCGTGCTGGCGCTGCTGTGCTTCGCCGCGGTCGCGATCGTGGCGGTGGTCGCGCTCGTCCGGCGGGCCCGACCCGAGCGCGACCGCCTGGGCGCCCTGCGGGCCGATGTCGGTCGTGTGGCGATCGTGCTGGCGTGGCTCGTGGCGACCACGGCCATGCTCGGCAGCCTCTACCTGTCGGAGATCGCCGACTTCGTGCCCTGCCCGTTGTGCTGGTACCAGCGCATCTGCATGTACCCGCTGGCGTTGATCCTCGGCATCGCCGCCATCCGGCGCGACCGCGACGTGCGGGTCTACGCCATCCCCTTGGCCTCGGTCGGTGCCGTGATCGCCGTGTACCACAGCTGGATCCAGGCCTACCCCCCTTCGAGCGGGTCGGCGTTCTGCACGCTCGAGGCCCCCTGCACCGAGCGGTACATCTGGGAGTTCGGGTTCGTCTCGATCCCGCTGATGGCCCTGGCCGGCTTCCTGTTCGTCATCACCATGCTCTTGATCGCCGCGCCGTCCGGCGTCGTCGCGGCGCCCGCCGCACCGGCCGCCGACGACGAGACCCTCCCATCCGACCCCCCGCCGCCGCCCATGGCCGAGACGGCAGCCCCATCCCCCACGAGGACGTGACGTGAGCAACCGACCCACGAAGAAGCCGCTGGCCAGCCAGCGGGTGAAAGAGGCCCAGGCCGCCGCCGCCGGGGGTCGCCGCACCTGGTGGATCGTCGGCGGGGTCGTCGTCGTCGTGGGCATCGCCCTGCTCCTCGCCGTCGTCATGCAGGGCGGCGACGGCGACGCGCCCGGCGGCGGGGCCTCGCCGAGCGGTGGCACCGTGGTGCCGTCCGGCGACCTCGCCTACGGCGAGCCGAGCGTGTCGGGCACGGCGATCGCCCAGCTCCCGCAGGCCGGCGGTGGCAACCCGGCGGCCGACCCGGCCGTCGGCACCCGGGCCCCCACGATCAGCGGCCAGACCTTCGACGGCTCGCCGGTGTCGATCTCGAACGACGCACGGCCCAAGGTGGTCGTGTTCCTCGCCCACTGGTGCTCGCACTGCCAGGCCGAGGTCCCCCGTGTGCAGTCGTGGCTCGACGAGAACGGCATGCCGTCCGACGTCGAGGTGGTGGCGGTGGCCACGGGCACCTCGCCCGAGCGGGGCAACTACCCGCCCGGCGACTGGCTGCGCCGTGAGGGGTGGAGCGTCCCCACGATCCTCGACGACGCCCAGAACGGCGCCGCCCAGGCCTACGGGCTGACCAGCTTCCCGTTCTTCGTGGTGCTCGACGCCGACGGCAAGGTCGTCGTGCGGGCCACCGGCGAGCTCGACGAGTCGTCGTGGGAGCTGCTCCTCGAGGCCGCCCGCACCGGGACGTTCACCGGCACCCTCGGCGCCGGCCCCGCCTCCGGGGCCTCGTGAGCGGACCGGCGACCGACGGCTCCGCCACCGCGTGGCGCGGCCGGGTGGTGCTCGTCACCGGCTCGTCGAGCGGGATCGGTGAGGCGACCGCTCGCCGGTTCGCTGCCGGCGGCGCCACCGTCGTGGTCAACTCGGCCCGCTCGGTCGAGGCCGGGGAGGCGCTCGCCGCGTCGTTGCCGTCGGCGTCGTACGTGCAGGCCGACGTGGCCGACGAGGCCGACGGCGCGCGGCTGATCGACACCGTCGTCGAGCGCCACGGACGCCTCGACGTGCTCGTGAACAACGCCGGGGTGACCGAGGTGATCCCCCACCACGACCTCGACGCCGTGACCGACGACGTGTTCCGCCGCATCCTCGACGTGAACGTGCTCGGCACGTGGCGGCTGACCCGGCTGGCCGTGCCCCACCTCGCCGCCCACGGCGACGGTGCCATCGTCAACGTGACCTCGGTCGCCGGGGTGCGACCGACCGGGAGCTCCATCCCCTACGCGGTGTCGAAGGCGGCGCTCAACCACATGACCGCCCTCGTCGCCAACGTGGTGGGGCCCGAGGTGCGGGTCAACGCGGTCGCCCCCGGCCTGGTGCGCACCCCCTGGACCGAGGACTGGGGCCCCCTGCACGACGCCATGTCGTCTCGTGCGCCGCTCGGCCGCTCGGCCGAGGCCGACGACATCGCCCAGGTGATCGTCGACGTCGCCGGCTCCCGGTACCTCACCGGTCAGGTCGTCGTGGTCGACGGCGGCCTCTCGCTGCGGTCCTGACGGCGGCCCGCGCCGACGATGTCCCGGTCGGCCCGCCCCGCGGGCCATGCTGAGGGGCGGGCCATGCTGAGGGGCAGGCCATGGTGAGGGGCAGGCCATGGTGAGGAACAGGGTCTGGTGGCGACGAACGGAGGGTCGATGCGACGGGTGATCGTGGGGGTCGACGGATCGGACGGCTCGAAGGCGGCGCTGCGCTGGGCGGCGGCCGAGGCCGAGCAGTGGGACGTGCCGCTCGTCGCCGTCTGGGCCTGGGAGTTCTCACCGCTCATCGTCGCCACCGACGCCCCCACCGAGCTCGACGAGCTGAGCCGGGCCGTCGCCACGCGCCTGCGCGAGACCCTCGTCGCCGAGCTCGGCGAGGACGGCGCCGACCGGGTCGAGCCGCTCATCGTCGAGGACGCCCCGGTGCGGGCCATCCTCGACACCGCCACCGAGGACGACCTGATCGTGGTCGGGTCACGGGGGCTCGGCGGGTTCAAGGGCCTCGTGCTCGGCTCGGTCAGCCAGCAGGTCATGCACTACTCGCCCTGCCCGGTGACCGTCGTCCACCCCCCGGGTCCGCGGTAGCGGGCCTTCGCTGGTCTTCGCCGTCAGTCGTCGGGCGGGCGGCGGCTGCGCTTGGTCTCGCTCCGACGCCGCTTGGCGTCGAGGCGTCGCTGCACGCTGGCCCGGGTCGGCGCCGTCGGTCGGCGCGACCGCCGGGGGCGCAGGGCGCCGGCCAGCCGCGACCGGAGGCGCTCGAGCGCCAGGGCCCGGTTGCGTGCCTGCGAGCGCGATTCGTCGCACGCCACCCGGAGCTCGGGCCCCAGGGCCTCGAGCAGGCGCGCCCGCTGCGCGTCCGACAGGGAGGCCGAGCGGGCGATGTCGAAGCGGGCCTCGGCGCGGCGTCGCCGCCCGGTTGGCGTGCTGACCGCCCGGCCCGGAGCTGGTCGTGAATCGCCACACGATCTCGTCGGCGGGGATCCGCAACTGCTGGTTGACCCGCAGGTCGCCGTGCTCGCCGTCCACCCCGTCAGGCTACGAGTCCGGCTCGCCCACGGCGTTGACCGACGTCGACGACGGCGCGACGGTCTGTCCATGACCTCGACCCCGTCTCCCACCGGCGACCCCCGACCCACCGGCGACCCCCGACCCACCGATGACGAGGCCGGCGGTGACACCGGCTCGCCGTGGGCCCAGGTCGGCCGGCAGTGGGACGAGGTCGGCTCCGCCATCAACGGGCTGGCCGAGGAGTTCCGTCGTCGCTACCACGGGGCCAACGAGGCCGCCGACCCCCGGTTGCGGGAAGCGCTCGATCGCGCCGGCCAGGCGTTCTCGGAGGCGATGGCGGCCATCGGACGGTCCATCGACGACACCCAGGTCCGCGACAAGGCCGTCCGCAGCGCCAACGCGTTCGGCTCGGCGGTGGCGTCGACCCTCGACGCCCTGGGCGAGCAGGTGCAGCAGAAGGTGGGCCCGCGGCGCGAGCCCGGGGAGTCGTCCCCCGAGGGGTGAGCAGGCACCGTTCGGGGGGCGTAGGGTCCGGCCTCGCCGGACGTCGCGCCGGGTCACGGTCGAGGGGAGACGCATGTCGGCACGTCGAGTGGTGACGGGGCACGACGCCCAGGGGAAGGCGGTGTTCGTCGCCGACGAGGCGGTCGAGCCGGTCACCCTGTCGCTCATGCCGGGGAGCGAGTTCGTGCGCTTGTGGGGGGCCGACGAGCCGCTCCGGTTCCCCGACGACGGGTCGCGCCCGCCGCACACCACGTACTTCCCGCCGCTCGGCGGCTTCCGCTTCGGCTTGTTCACGGTGCCGCCCGACGGCGGTGCCGGCGTGCCCGCCGACGTCGACGTCGAGGCGGCGTTGGCCGAGTTCGCCGAGCGGCTCCCCGGTCTGGCCGAGTTCCTCGAGCCCGACGACCCCGGCATGCACACGACCCCGACGCTCGACTGCGAGGTGGTGTTGTCGGGCCGGGTCACCCTCGAGCTCGACGACGGCGCCGAGGTCGTGCTCGGGCCGGGAGACACCGTCGTGCAGAACGGCACCCGCCATCGGTGGTCGAACTCGGGTGACGTGCCGGCGGTGCTGGCGGTCTTCATCGTCGGCGCCCACCACGATCGGGTGGGGTAGCCGGGACCACGGTCACCAGGGGTCGAGCGACGGCTAGGGTCGGCTGGATGGGAACCGAGGTGAGCGTCACCCGGGAGATCGCAGCGCCGGCGGAGCTCGTGTGGGCGATGGTCTCCGACGTGACCCGGATGGGCGAATGGTCGCCCGAGAACGTCGGTGGCGAGTGGGTCGGGGGAGCGACGGGCCCGGTCCCCGGCGCGAAGTTCCGCGGCACGAACCGCAACGGCACGAAGAAGTGGAAGACCGTGGCGACGCTGGTCGACGTGGAGCCAGGTCGGCGGTTCTCGTTCCGGGTCGGCGTCGCGGGCATCCGGGTCGCCGACTGGTGCTACGACATCGAGTCGACGGAGACCGGGTGCCGGGTCACCGAGACGTGGACCGACCTGCGTCCCGGCCTGTTCAAACCCGTTGCCCGGTTGGCGACCGGCGTCGCCGACCGGGCCAGCCACAACCGGGCCGGGATGGAACAGACGCTCGAGCGACTCGCGGCCTCGGCGGAGTCCGGCGGCTGAGGCCAGGACGGCGCTCACCCCAGTGCCGGTGCCGGATCAGGCGACGGCGACGTCACCGCGCTGCTCACCGGGCTTGTCGGGTTCTCCATCGGGTCGCCGAAACCGGGCTGACGTCGACGAGATCCGCTGAGCAACTCGCCCGGGAAGCGACTGGTGTCTGTCGCCGGTCGTCCACGGGGTGGATCGTCGAGGCTCAGGGTGCCGTACCGGCGTCGGGCGCGGGGCCGGGGGTGTCGGTGCCTCGCCAGACGTCGCGCAACCGGAGCGTCGGCCCGGTGTGGAGGATGGCGCGGGTGTAGACGTAGCCGGCGATCTGCACGAGCCCGGCGATGGTGGCGAGGGCGAGGACGGCAGCGACGACCGGCTCCCACCAGGTGGTGGCCCCCATCGCGATGCGGCTGGGCATGGCGAAGGGCGCCGTCGGGGGGAACAGGGACGCGAACCTCACCCAGCCGTCGTCGGGGCGGCCGATGGCAGCGAACGAGACGAAGTAGGCGGCGATGAGCACGACCAGGACCGGTCCGGCGACGCTCTGGGCGTCCTCGGTGCGGGAGGCGAGCGAACCGAGGGCGCCGTAGACCATGGCGTAGAGGGCGTAGCCGAGGACGAACCAGGCGACGGCCCAGGCGATCACCTCCCCGCGTGCAGCCGGGAGGTCGAAGGAATCGACGGCGGCGGTCGCGGCCAGCGCGGCGAGTGCGGTGACGCCGATCTGGGCGAGCCCGAGCAGACCGATGCCGGCGACCTTGCCGGCCAGGAGGCTCCGGGCCGGGATGCGGGCGAGCAGGACCTCGATGACTCGGCTGGCCTTCTCCTCGACCACGCCGGTCAGCACCAGGTTGCCGTAGGTGCTGATGGCGATGAAGAGCAGGGCGGTCATGAGGAAGGCGGCCATCTCGTCGTCGGGGTTGCGTCCGGCGACGGAGCCGAGCTCGAGGTTGTCGATGGGGACCGGTGCGACGAGGGAGAACAGGGCATCGGGGCTGATGCCCGCGTCCGTGGCCCGTTCCTGCACCGCGACCAGCTGGATCGCCCCGGTGACGAGCGCCTGCAACTGCTGGTCAGCCTGGCCACGCCACTCGAGTCGCTGGCCGTCGACGACGAGCACGTCGATGTCGCGACGGCGCACCGCTTCCTCGCCCGCGGCGAAGCTGTCGTAGGGGCGGACGCGTGCTTCGACGTCGACCGCGTCGCTCTGGATCTGGATGGCGGCAGGCAGCGCATCCGGGACGGTGCCGACGAGGCCGATGTCCTTGGTGTTGTCGTTGCCGGTGAGCAGGGTGGGCAGCACGATCGCTCCGACCACGACGAGGATCATCACCACCACCGAGGCCCGGAACGCCCGCGACCGGCTCCGCTCCCGGATCTCCCGGAGGGCGACGAGCCACGCCTGCTGCCTGCCGGTCACGGCGCCACCGCCTGGCGGAACAGCTCCGACAGGGCCGGTGGCTCGTAGGCGAACGACGTGACGTGGGTGGTCTCGCCGACGGCGGCCAGGACCGCAGGCAGGTCGATGTCACGGTCGACACGCAACCGAATCCGGCCATCCTTCGTCTCGACGATCTCTGCCGGCCCCAGACCCGACCAGTCCGGCGACGGGCCCTGGTAGCGGATCTCGACGAATCGGTGTGGCATCGCGGCCCGCAGCTCCTCGAGCTCGCCGGCCAGCACGATCCGGCCCTGGTCGACGATCACCACGTCCTCACACAGGTCCTCGACCAGGTCGAGCTGGTGGCTCGAGAACAGCACCGCCGCGCCCGCAGCGGCGAGCTCGTCGAACTCGAGCACAGCACACCTCCGACCACAGGGTACGTCTCACGTCCCTCGCCGAGCAGGCCCGTCGCCGGAGCCCACGGGTCCGCCTCGCCAGCCGTGGCGGGCCGGGGCCCTCGGTGGAACGGCGAACCACCGCCTGTGCTGCCGACGCGGCCGGAGGCGACCTCCATCACCAGCTCGTAGACGTCCTCGTTCGAGGCGTTCGCGACGCTCGCCCCGTTGATGTCGAGGAAGGGCGCGGTCGCGAGTCACCCCAGCCGTTCGTTGCCGTCGACCAACGAGTGGTTGGCGAAGTCGGCCGGTTCGTTCACAGGCCGAGGCGGTCGATCGCACCAGCGTGGAGCTCGAGGATGTCGGGCACCTCGCCGCCGTGACCCGCGCCGGGTGCTCGCGGCGCGTCACGAGCTCGCGGATGGCGTGCCGCGTCGCCTCCGGCATCGAGATGCCCTCGGCTGCGGCCCGATCCTTCAGTGCCCGCTGCCCGTCGGCGCCCGGCGCCGTCACGCGCTCGTGGCCCGTGATGAGTACGGTCCTTCCGGGCCGCTAGCTCATCGGGTAGAGCAGGGGACTTTTAATCCCAAGGTGCCGGGTTCGAGCCCCGGGCGGCCCACGTCCCGCACGAGCGCCACCCCCAGTGCTCCGCCAGCACCTCGTCGGACGAGTTGTCGACCCCTTCAGGGGAGCGAGCTCCGTTCCTGTCGGCAGGGGCGTTCCCGGTCGGATCCGATGGCCCACCCGACGACGCTGGGCGAACCGATCGCAGCGTCCTGCACCCGCCAGCCCCAGCCTCGGGCTGGCCTAGGCGCCAGCGCCGTTCTCGGTCGTCGTCCCCGAGCTGCTGGTTTGGAGATTCGCGATGATGTAGGTGGTCCCCGATTGGACGATCACCGAGACCCGTCCGGGGAATTGACCGTTCAGCATCACCGTGGCCGGGTCATCGGGGCCGGCGGCACCGAAGATGCTCGAATCGGTCACGGTCAGGTCGGGGTTGTCCCGATAGAACTCGTAGGTCTCTCGGGCGGTGCCCGTGGCGCTGAAGACGCCGATCATCGTGGTGGTCTCCTCGCCCGCCATCCTGCCCGAACCCACGGGTGTCGCCCCGTCGGGGAGCGGGAAGTCCTCGGGCCAGTTCGCAGGGAGCTGCCCGTCGAGGGTCACGCGGACCATGCCCTCCCCGGTCACGGCACTGAAGCCCGGCGCTTCGGTCGTCGCCGGAGCTTCGGCGGTCGTCGTCGTGGTCTCATCGTCGCTGTCGCTGCAACCGGCCACAGCGAGGCCACCGGCCAGAGCGAGGCAGCACAGGATGCACAGTGTGCGTACGGATCGTCTCATGTCGGCCTCCTCGAACCGCCCCGGGAGCGAACCACCTGATCCAGGGACCAGCGGCAGGCCACAAGCACCTTGTCAACCCCGACTCAACCCCCGTCAGCCCTCCGGATCCAGGGCACAACGACCCAACGCAACTCCGGATCGCCCGCGGGGTCCATCGCCACCGTCTCTGGAGCTGACCCGGCTTCTCGGACACCTGATCGTCGGAGTTCGCCCAGGGGGAAGGAGGCCCGGAGGGGTCGTCACGAACAGGTGAGCCGCCGCTCCCCCAGGCGGATCTCGACGTCGTCACCGGGGAGGTGGCGTTCGAGCCCCGGGCGGCCCACGTCCCGCACGAGCGCCACCCTCAGTGCTCCGCCAGCACCTCGTCGAGGGTCACGGTCCGGCCCTCGTCGATGGAGCGGTGGGCGGCCACGCCCATCGCCACCGACCACAGCCCCTCGTCGAGGCCGACACCGGCCGTGCCGCCGGAGCGGATCGCGTCGAGGAAGTCGAGGTGCTCGAGGTAGCTCGAGCCGTGGTGGAAGCCCTCGTAGGCCACCCGGTCGTCGGTGACGGACTCACTCGCCACGCCCGGCCGTCCCTGCTCGCGTCGCCCGATGCGCACGGTCGACGACGGCAGGAACGCCTCGACCTTCCCGAGGTCGCCGACGACGCTGATCTCCTCCTGCTCCTGACTCGCCTCGGCGAACATGCACAGGTCGAGCATGGCCCGCGCCCCACCGGCGTAGTCGACGATGACGAAGGCGTTGTCGACGATGTCGGGCACCTCGCCGCCGTAGGACTCGTCGAGGTGGTTCACGTCCTGGGCGCCCGACGCCTGCACCCGCACCGGCCGGTCGCCGGTCACCAGGTTCATGAGGTCGAAGAAGTGGCAGCACTTCTCGACGAGGGTGCCCCCGGTGTTGCGGCTGAAGCGGTTCCAGTCGCCGACCTTGCGCAGGAAGGGGAAGCGGTGCTCGCGCACGGCGACCATGCGGACCTGCCCGACGTCGCCGGCATGCACCCGCGCCACGAGCCGGGCCACCGGCGGCATGTAGCGGTACTCGAGCCCGACCCATACGACGCCCCGGTGGCCCCGCGACGCGTCGATCACCCGCCGGCAGTCGGCGACGGTGGTGCACAGCGGCTTCTCGACGAGGACGTGCAGGCCCTCGACGGCGAGCACGTCGGCCATGACGTCGACGTGGGTGTGGTTGGGGGTGGCCACGACGACCGCGTCGCACAGGCCGGCGTCGAGCAGGGCCCGGTGGTCGTCGAACACGGCCAGCGCCGCCTCGGGTCCGGCGAGGTCGACCGCCCACCGCTGCGACCCCTCGTGGGGGTCGGCCACGGCGACGACGCGGGCGCCCGGGACGTGCTGGAGGTTGAGCAGGTGCTCGACCCCCATCATCCCCGAGCCGATGATGCCGTAGCGGACGTCGTCGGCCATGGGCGTCGTAGTCTAGGGATCCGCCATGGACCCGAACCTGGTCGACCCCCGTCCGCGCCCTCTCGGGGGGTCCGGTGCCCTCGTCGGGCCCCTCGCCTTCGGGTGCTGGCGGTTCACCCACGCCGATGTCCGTGACGCGGAGGCCCTGTTCGGGGAGGCCGTCGACCTCGGCCTGCACCTGGTCGACACCGCCGACGTGTACGGGCTCGACTGGGGCGGCGCCGGCTTCGGGGCCGCCGAGGCGCTGCTCGGCCAGGTGCTCGCCCGGTCGCCGTACCGGCGCGACCGCATCGTCCTCGCCACCAAGGGGGGCATCCGACCGGGCGTGCCCTACGACTCGAGCGGTCCGGCGATCCGCGCCGCGTGCGAAGCGTCCCTGCGACGGCTCGGCGTCGACCACGTCGACCTCTACCAGATCCACCGGCCCGATCTCTTCGCGTCACCCGACGAGGTGGCCGACGCGCTCGTCGCCCTGCGCGACGAGGGCAAGATCGGCCAGCTCGGCGTCTCCAACCACACGGTCGGTCAGGTGGACGCGCTGGCCGCCGCGCTCGCCGCACGGGGTGCCGCCCTCGCCACCACCCAGCCCGAGTACTCCGCCGCCCGCCTCGACCCGCTGCGCGACGGGACGCTCGACCAGGCCCAGCGGCTCGGCCTGCTCCCTCTGGCGTGGAGCCCGCTCGCGGGTGGTCGCCTCGCCACCGGGGAGGGCATCGCCCCCGCGCTCGTCGGCGTGCTCGACGAGCTCGCCGAGCGAGAGGGCACCGACCGAGTGGGTGTCGCCCTCGCCTTCGTGCTCGCCCACCCGTCACGACCCGTCGCCATCGTCGGGAGCCAACGCCCCGAGCGGCTGCTCGCCGCCGTCGGCGCCCTCGCCGTCCGCCTCGACCGCCGCGACCTCTACCGGATCGTCGAGGCGAGCCAAGGAGCACCCCTGCCATGAGCACGACCGACCAGCCGCCGGCCGAGATCGCCTGGTTCGGTGCGCTCTGCGACGACGACTACGAGCAGCTCGGCGTGCCCGACCCGGCGCTGCGCAGCTCCTGGTCCCACTGCCGCGACATCGTCCTCGCCGCCGACCGGCTCGGTTTCGACAACGTGCTGCTGCCCTCCGGCTACGCCCTCGGCATCGACACGGTGGCGTTCGCCGGCGGCGTCGGTCCGATGACCGAACGGACCCGCCTGCTGGTGGCGGTGCGGGTCGGCGAGCTCTGGGTCCCCCAGCTGGCCCGGCAACTCGCCACGCTCGACCAGATGACGGGTGGTCGGCTCACGATCAACATCATCTCCAGCGACCTCCCCGGCCAGGAGCTGGCCTCGGCGCCGCGCTACGCCCGCACGCTCGAGACCATGGAGGTGCTCCGCTGCCTCCTCGACGGCCGGCCGGTCGACCACCACGGCGAGTTCCTCGATCTCACGCTCGACCCGCCGTCGGCCCGGCCCGTCTCGGGTCGCTGTCCGCCCCTCTACTTCGGGGGGCTGTCCGAGCCCGCCCGGGAGACCGCCGCCGCCGCTGCCGACGTCTACCTGATGTGGCCCGACGTGTTCCCCGAGGTGGCCGCCATCGTCGCCGACCTGCGGGACCGGGCCGCCCGCCACGGACGGGTGCTGCGCTTCGGGTACCGCGCCCACGTGATCGTCCGCGAGACCGAGGCCGAGGCGCGCGCCGCCGCCCGCCACCTGGTGGGCGCACTCGACGACGCCGAGGGCGACCGCATCCGGGCCCGGTCCCTCGACACCGCGTCGGTCGGGGTGGCTCGCCAGGCCGATCTCCGCGACCGGGCCGACGACGAGGGCTTCGTCGAGGACCACCTCTGGACCGGCATCGGGCGGGCCCGCTCGGGCGCGGGTGCCGCCATCGTCGGCGACCCCGACCAGGTGCGGGCCAAGCTCGAGGCCTACCGCTCCCTCGGCATCGACGCCTTCATCCTGTCGGGCTACCCGCACCTCGACGAGTGCGAGCGCTTCGGGCGACTCGTGCTCCCGCACCTCGACCACGCGCCGCTGACGACGGCGGTGCCGACCTCGCCACGGCAGGCCGAGGCGTGACGGCGGTCGAGCCCCCGGTCGAGCCCCCGGTGGAGCCGCCGGTCGGGGCGCCGACGGGGGGCCGCCTGGCCCGGCTCTGGGCGGAGGTCGCCTTCCCCGTGGAGGCATGGCTCGTGGTGGCCCTCGCCCTCGTGGCGGTCGTCTGGGCCTCGAACACCTGGTTCGACCCGAACGTGCACTATCCGGTCGGACCCACCCCGTTCCCCGGTGACGGGGTACTGGGAGGGTGGTTCCGCTTCGACGGCGGTTGGTACGACTACATCGCCGTCAACGGCTACTTCTACGTCGACCCGACCGTGCAGTCGCCGGTCGCGTTCTTCCCCGCCTACCCGCTGCTCATGCGCGCCCTCGCGGTCGTGGTGCGCGACGAGATCGTCGCCGGGATGATCGTCACCGCGGTGTGCGGACTCGGGATGACGGTCCTGCTGCACCGGTGGACCATCGAGCGGTTCGGCGAGTCGGTCGCGCGCTGGACGGTGCTCACCGTCGTGGTCTACCCGTGGGCCTGGTACCTGGTCGGTGCGGTCTACGCCGACGCGCTCTTCCTCGTCGCCGTGCTCGGCGCCTTCGTCCTGGTCGAGCACGACCACCCCGTCCTCGCCGGACTGGCCGGTGCCGTGGCCACCGCCACCCGACCGGTCGGCCTCGCCGTGGTGATCGGCCTGGTGGCCGTGACGCTGCACCGCAGGGGTGGGCTCCGGTCGTGGCGGGAGCTGCGCCCGGCCGACGCCGGCGTGCTGCTGTCCCTGGCCGGCATCGGCGCCTACGTCGGCTACCTCTGGGCCCGCTGGTCGGAGCCCCTGGCCTTCGCCGAGGTGCAGCAGGCGCCGGGCTGGGACCAGCCGTCCGAGCCGAGCACCTGGTTCAAGGTGGCGTTCTTCGACAAGGTGGGTCGGTTGCCGTACTTCGTCAAGGACGCGCTCAGCGACACGACGAACAGCACGGCGCGACCCTGGTACGACAGCGTCTACTCGAGCGGCATCCTCCTCCAGGCCGTCGCCATCGTCGTCGCCCTCGGACTGGCCGTGATCGTCTGGCGATGGATGGGCTGGGGCTACGGCGTCTACTGCGTCGCCGTGCTCGGCATCCCCCTCCTCGGCACCAAGGACTTCCAGGGCGTGGGTCGGTACGTGCTGGCGGCGTTCCCGTGCTTCGCCGTCGCCGGGCAACTGCTCGAGGACCACCCGAGGGCCCGCTGGGTCGTGTTGCCGGCGTCGGCGGTGCTGCTGGTCGTCCTGACGTCGTTCTACGGCAGGGGCTACTACGTTTCGTGAGATGACCGGAGCGCCGCACTTCGAGTCGCTCACGATCTTCTTCCCGATGTGGAACGAAGAGGCGACCATCGAGCGCGCCGTCGCCGCCGCCTTCGACGCCGGTCGAGGGCTCGTCGACACCGGTGAGATCGGCTCGTTCGACGTGTTGATCGTCGACGACGCCTCGACCGACGCCACCGGTGCCATCGCCGACAAGCTGGCTTCCCGCCACCCGGAGGTGTCGGTGGTCCACCACGACCGCAACCGCAAGCTCGGGGGCTCGCTCAAGACCGGCTTCGCCACCGCCACCGGCGAGCTGATCCTCTACACCGACGCCGATCTGCCCTTCGACATGGCCGAGGTGGCCAAGGCGGTGCGGCTCCTGCGGCTCTACGAAGCCGACATCGTGAGCGCCTACCGCTTCGACCGCACCGGCGAGGGGGCCCGCCGCCTCGTCTACTCGTACGTGTACAACCACCTGGTGCACGCGCTGTTCGGACTGCGGCTGCGCGACATGAACTTCGCCTTCAAGCTCGTGCGGCGGCGCGTCTTCGACCACCTCACCCTGCAGAGCGAGGGCTCGTTCGTCGACGTCGAGCTGCTGGCTCGCGCCGAACGCCTCGGCTACCGGATCGTCCAGTTCGGCGTCGACTACTTCCCCCGCACACGCGGCATCTCGACCTTGTCGTCCAACGCGGTGATCGTCGACATCGTGCGGGAGATGCTCGACCGGCGCGCCGAGCTCCAGGCGATCCGCCCCCTTCCCCCCGAGGTGCTCCGGCTGTCGCCGCCCGACGGCCCCGCCATCCCATGACCCTGCTCATCGTCAACGCCGACGACTACGGCCTCACCGAGGGGGTGTCACGCGCCATCCTCGACGCGCACCGCGACGGCGTGGTCACCTCGACCTCGGTGCTCACCCTCGCCCCCGGGTTCGCCCGCACGGCCCGCTGGCTGGCCGATGCCCCCTCGCTCGGCGCCGGTGCCCACCTCGCCGTCGTCGGCGAGGACCCCCCGCTGCTCACCGCCGCCGAGATCCCTTCGCTCGTCGACCGGCACGGGCGCCTGCACCTGTCGTGGCGCACGTTCCTGCCCGCCTGTGCGGCCGGGCGCATCGACCCCGACGACCTGCGGCGGGAGTTCGACGCCCAGCTCGGCCGGATCCGCGACGTGGGTGTCACCGTCGACCACCTCGACACCCACCAGAACGTGCACCTCTGGCCGATGGTGCGCGACGTGGTCCTCGACGTCGGCGAACGGGCGGGGGTCCGGGTCGTGCGGGTCATGCGCTCCGGTGCCCGGGGGGTCGTCGGCGTCACCGTCCGCCGCCTCGGCCGGCAGCTCGAGCAACGCCTCGACGCCGCCGGTTGGCGCTACGCGGCGGCGTCCACCGGGCTCGACGAGGCCGGCACGCTCGACGTACCCGCGATGGTGGCCGCCCTGGCCCGGCTGGCCGGCGCGTCGAGCGCCGAGCTCGCCACCCACCCGGGCGAGGGCGACGACCCGGCGCTGGTGCGGTACCGGTGGGACTACCGCTGGGGCGAGGAGCTGGCCGCCCTGCGCTCGCCGGCGGTGCGGGCCGCCGTCGACGCCCACGGCTTCCGCCTCGGCACCTTCGGCGACCTCGCCACCCTCACCGACCTCGCCACCCTCACCGACCTCGAGGCCGCCGACGGGCCGGGACCGACCACGGCACCGCCCGCCGCCCGATGAGGGGACCGACCTCGCCGCCGGCGCGGGCCGCGCTCGCGGCCTACGCCGACGAGGCGCGCGGCGACCGCTTCCACACCCTGGTGCGGTGGTGGTCGGCACCGTTCCCTGCCATCGAGCGCGAGGTGCCCCTGGTCGGCCGGGTGCTGGAGGTCGGCTGCGGCCACGGCCTGCTCACCACCTACCTGGCCCTGGCGGCGCCCACGCGGGAGCTGGCCGGGGTCGACATCGACGCCCACAAGGTCGAGATCGCCCGTCGGGCGGCGACCCGCCTGCCCCCGGGGACGCGACCGCCGGTGTTCTCGGTGGTCGAGCCGGGCGAGGTGGTGCCCGGCCCCTGGGACGCGGTGGTGATCGCGGACGTGCTGTACCTCCTCGACCCGGCCAAGCGCGCCGCCCTGTTGGCGGCCTATGCCGCCGAGCTGGCGCCGGAGGGTCGGCTGGTGGTCAAGGAGGTCGACGACCGGCCGCGGTGGAAGTTCGCGGTGATGGCCGCCCAGGAGAAGCTGTCGACCGGCGTGCTCGGCATCACCGCCGGCGAGGACCTCTCGTTCCCGTCGCTCGTCGAGCTGGCCGCGGTGCTGGCCGACGTCGGCCTCGACGTGCGCACCCGCCGGCTCGACCGTGGCTACCCCTGGCCCCACGTGCTGGCGGTGGGCACGCGGACCCGCGCCCGGCGCGCCTAGCGGAACGGCTCGAGCGTGTCGGCGTCGAGGCGCACGCCGAGGGCGAGGAGGTACCCGATGGCCCGCTCGGCCTTCGGGTAGCGCGCCTCGAGCGCGTGGAACGCGGGGGAGTGGTTGGCCTCGACCAGGTGGGCCAGCTCGTGCACGAGCACGTAGTCGAGCACCCAGGGCGGGTGGCCGGCGAGGCGGTCGGAGATGCGGATGGTGCCGGTCGACGGGGTGCACGACCCCCAGCGGCGCTGCTGCGCCGCCCAGCGGACGCGCTGCGGGGTCGGGAGCTCGTAGCGATCGGCGAGCACGGCGGCGCGCGCCTCCAGGTCGACGAGGTCGCAGCGCAGGCGGCGCTCCATGCGACCGACCATCTGCCCGATGTGGTGGGCCTCCTCCTCGTCGGAGAGCCCGTCGGGCATCTGGATGCGGATGACGCCGTCGACCACGGTCGCCTGCACGGTCTTGCGGCGTCGGCGGCTGCGCTCGACGACGACCGGGAGACCGGGGCGGGCCGGCCGGCGGTTCGGCTCGTCGCCGACGGTGGGGTCGTCGAGGTCGTCGAGGTCGTCGAGGTCGTCGCCGACGGTGGGGTCGTCCAGGTCGGGGTGGTCGGGGAGGTCGAAGAGGGTCATGGGCTGCTCAGATCTGGGCCGGGACGGTGAGCTCGTCGGGGTCGACGAGCAGCACGCGAGGTTCGAGGGCGAGGCGCTCGCGATGGTGGACGAGCGGTCTCCCGCCGAGGTTGGGGAGGCGCCCGGCCTGCTCGCCGTGGGCCTCCTCGAGCACGTACACGACACCGCCGTGGGTGAGCACCAGCACCTGGCCGCCGCGGTAGGTGGCCTCGATGCGGTCGAGGGCGGCCGTGACCCGGGCCAGCACCGACTCGTCGGGCTCGTAGCCGGGCGGCCGGCGCTGGGCGTCGAGGTCGCCGGGGTAGCGCACCTCGATCTCGGCCTTGGTGAGCCCCGACCACTCGCCGGCGTCGCGCTCGACGAGGTCGGGTTCGAGCACCACCGGGCCCACCCCGAGCGCCTCGCTGATGATGGTGGCGGTGTGCAGGGCCCGGGTGAGCGGCGACGCGACGATCACGTCGACGGTGCCCACTCGCCCGGCGGCGTGGCGGGCCTGGAGCCGGCCCAGGTCGGACAGGGCGGGATCGGCCCGACCCTGCCAACGCCCCTCGGCGTTCCACTCCGACTGGCCGTGCCGGACGAGCAGCATCCTGGTCATGCGCCTCGGACGCTATCGGCTCCCACCGACAGCCCCGCGGCGCGGTCCGGCTCCCAACGACGGGCCGTGCCGACCCCCCACTAGGCTCGTCCGGTGGCCGTGCTCCGTCTGTTCGCCTCGGCACGCGAGGCCGCCGGCACCGCGCGCGACGTGGTGCCGGGGGCGACCGTGGGCGAGGTGCTCGACGGAGCGGTGGCCCGTTACGGCGCCTCCTTCGCCGAGGTGCTCGCCGGGTGCCGGGTGTGGCGCAACGGCGAGCCCACCGACGTGTCGGAGGCCGCCGGCGACGACGACGAGATCGCCGTCCTGCCCCCGGTCTCGGGCGGGTCGGCCTGAGCCGCACCGCCCGGACCGACCGGTGGGCGGGACGGGAGGACGAGGCGACGCCATGGCCGCAGGGGACGTGACCCGGTCCGGGGGACCGCGGCCCGACATCGGCGCGGCCGACCAGCCGTACGTGGCCGAGGGCCTCCCGTCGCCGCCGGCGGCGCCTCACGGATCGCCTCGCCGGGACCGCCCCGACCGCCCCCACCGCCCGACCGGCCCGACCGGCCCGACCGGTTCGGCTGGGTCGACCGGGTGATCAGCGGCTACGACCTCGACGGCCCCCGGATCCGGATGGGGATCCTGTGGTTCGCCCTCGCCCTGTTCGCCGCCTGGCTCGGGGTCGTCGCCGTCGCCGTGCTGTTCGGCGTCGTGGCCGGCGCCGCCGCGTTGCAGACGGCGGCGGCGTGGCGCAAGGTGCGGCGACGGCCGCACCAGCTCGTGGCCGGCGTCGGCGCCCTCGCCATGCCGTTGGCCGCCACCCTCGGCATCGGCGCCGCCGGCATCGGCGCCCTGTCGTTCGTGGGGGCCGCCCTGCTCGCCGGCGCGTTCGAGGACGGGCGGGCCCGGGCCCGGGGTCGGGGCCGCCGCGCCGCCCCGTGGGAGCGGGCCGCCGACACCCTCCGGTGCGGGTTCTTCGTCGGTCTGGCCGCGACGGGCGCGGTGTTCCTGGGGCGCACCGACGGCGCGGCGCTGGTGATCCTCGTCCTGCTCGTCTCGGCGTTCGAGGTCGGCGACTACCTCGTCGGCACCGGCGCCGAGAACCCGGTCGAGGGCCCGATCGCCGGCATCGCCGCCGTCCTGGTGCTCACCTTCGCCGTGGCCGTGTTCCAGCTCCCCCCGTTCGACACCGGCTCGGCGTGGGTCTTCGGTGCACTGGTGGCGGTGCTGGCCCCGCTCGGCCGCTTCGCCGGGGCGGCGCTGGCCCCCGAGCCCGACGCGCGCGTCCCCGCGCTCCGGCGCCTGGACTCGTGGCTGATCGTGGCGCCCGTGTGGGCCTGGATGCTGTGGAGCTACCTGCTCTGACCAGATGGGTACGATCGTCGGCTGGAGGACGTGGATGACCGACTACGAGCGTCTCCTCGCCGAGGAGAACGAAGACGAACTGCGGGCGCGACCGCTCGACGACCTGCGCGCCGTGCGCGACGAGTGCCAGGCGGTCGAGACGGGGCTGTCCTACCTGCGTCGCATGGTGCAGGCGCCCCTCGACATCGCCACCCGGGAGCAGGACCGTCGACGCGGCGGTGGCGCCGCCGGCGACGTGTCCTCGCTCGTCGACGAGCTCCCGTCGATCCTCGCCGAGCACGGCTCGCGCGGCGACGGTGGCCGGCTCCCGGGGGAGCTGGCTCCGAGCCGGGTCGACCCGGAGCTCGAGGCCGAGCTCGCCGCCCTCCTGGAGCGGGCGGACGTCGCCGACCTCCCCGGTCTCGACGACGCCGGGCTCGACGCGCAGATCGCGGCGCTGCGGGAGTTCGAGGCCCGGGTCAGCACCCTGCGCCAGGCCTTCTTCACGCGGATCGACGCCCTCAACGGCGAGCTCACCCGCCGCTACGGCAGCGGCGAGGCGTCGGTCGACTCGCTCCTTCGCTGAGGCGGACATCGGCGTTGGGCGGTCGACCCCGTAGCGTGGTGTCGTGAGCGACCTGGACCAGCGTTGGGAAGAGCTCGGCGCGTTCATCCGCGAGCAGCGCCGCCTCGGCCAGCTCTCGCTCCGCAAGCTCTCGGAGATGGCGGGCATCTCCAACCCCTACCTGAGCCAGATCGAGCGGGGGCTGCGGCGACCGTCGGCCGAGATCCTCCAGCAGCTCGCCCGGGCCCTGTCGATCTCGGCCGAGACCATGTACGTGCGGGCCGGCATCCTCGACGAGCCCACCGGCGGCGTCGACGTCGCCAGCGGCATCCGCAGCGACCCGTTGCTCACCGAGGCCCAGAAGAAGACGCTCGTGCACATCTACGAGACGTTCCGGGCCGAGCGGCTCGCCGAGCTCGACGACCACGCGCGGTCGTCGGGGGCGGGGGCCTGACGTGCGGCGGTTGGCGGTGGTCTCCCTCCACACGTCCCCCCTGGTGCAGCCGGGCACCGGCGACAGCGGCGGCATGAACGTCTACGTCCGCGAGCTCGTCGGCGCGTTGGCCCAGGCCGGCGTCGAGTCCACCGTCTACACCCGACGCTGGCGCGACGACCTGCCCGACGCGGTCGACGTCGAGCCCGGGTTCCGGGTCGTGCACGTGCCCGCCGGGCCCGCCGACCTGCCGAAGGAGCAGCTGCCCGAGATCGTCGACGACTTCACCGACGGCGTTCGCGCGCACCTGCGCGCCGAGGGCGACGTCGACGCCCTCCACGCCAACTACTGGCTGTCGGGCCTGGCCGGCCACCGGCTCAAGCACGAGCTCGACCTCCCGTTGGTCTCGACCTTCCACACGCTCGCCCGCGTGAAGGCCGAGACGGGCGACGCCGAGCCGCAGCGCCGCATCGACGCCGAGAGCGAGGTCATCCGCTGCTCCGACGCCATCCTCGCCTCCTGCACCGCCGAGGCCGACCAGCTCGTCGAGCTGTGCGAGGCCCCGCGGGAGCGGGTCGAGATCGTGCCGCCCGGCGTCGACCACGCCTTCTTCTCGCCCGGCGACCGCACCGGTGCCCGCCTCGCCCTCGGCCTCGGCGATCACCCGGTGCTGCTGTTCGTCGGCCGCATCCAGCCCCTCAAGGGGGTCACCGTCGCCATCGAGGCGCTGGCCTCACTGCCCGACCGGCGGGCCGTGCTGCTCGTGGTCGGTGGCGCCAGCGGCGTCGACGGCGAGGCCGAGGTCGCCCGGGCCCGGGCCCTCGTGACCGAGCTGGGCCTCGAGCGGCGCGTCCGCTTCGTGCCACCCCAGCCCCACCACCTGCTCTCCACCTACTACCGGGCCGCCGACGTCGTGGTGGTGCCCAGCCGCTCCGAGTCGTTCGGGCTCGTCGCCCTCGAGGCCGCGGCGTGCGGTACGCCCGTCGTGGCCGCCGCGGTCGGGGGTCTCACCACCCTCGTCGACCACGGGCGCACCGGCTTCCTGGTCGACTCCCGCGATCCCGAGCATTTCGCCGGCTACGTGGCTCGCGTCCTCGGCTCGCCCGAGGAGGCGGCGGCCCTCGCCGCCGCCGGCGTGCGTCGGGCGCGCGACTACACGTGGTCGACCACCGCGGCCCGGCTGCGGCGGCTCTACGCCGATCTCACCGCCCGGGCCCCGATCAGCTGCACCTGAGCCGGTCCCCGTCCCCGTCCCGTCACCGATCCCCGGAGCGTCCCCGCCATGGCCGACGAGATCCTGACCCCGGAGGAGATGGCCGGCGTCGAGGCCATGATCGACGACTGGCTCCGCGAGCAGCTCGACGACAACCCCGTCGTCGCCGCCGTCGACAAGGACGACGAGCCGCTGTCGACCGAGCGGTTGTGGCGGGTCCGGGTCACCGGCGAGCAGAAGGACGTCTTCGCCGTCTGGTACCGGCTGCGGCAGCGCACGCTGCACGTGGAGACCTACTTCATGCCCGCGCCGGAGGAGAACCGGGCCGAGCTCTACGAGCAGCTGCTGCGACGCAACCGTCGGTTCAACGGGCTGGCGTTCTGCATCGGCGAGGAGGACGCCGTGTTCCTCGCCGGCCAGTTCCCGCTCACCGCGCTCGACCGGGGCGAGCTCGACCGGCTCTTCGGCTCGGTCTACGCCTACGTCGAGCAGTGCTTCCGGCCGGCGATCCGGATCGGGTTCGCGTCCAAGTTCGGCGACCGGTGACCGGCCGCCGTCGGTCCCAGAGTTACGCGTCCGGCCGTTGAGCCGCGGGGAGCGACCTCCTACGGTCGGCCCACGGCCCGGGGCGGGGCCGGCGGCCGCTTGGGGAAGGGGTCGTCGGTGAGCCGCTCCGGGCCGCACCCGTTCGCCGGCGCCCACGGCGCCCATGGCGCGGGCGGCGCGGGCGAGGGGCCGCCGCGGCCGCCCCTCCTGCTGGTCTTCGCGGTGACGGTCACCGGGATCCTGGCCAACACCCTCGTCAACGCCCCGCTGCCCGACATCCTCGACGCCTTCGACGTCGGCGACGGGGCCGCCGGGCTGGTGGTCGCGTCGGCGACGCTGCCCGGCATCGTGATGGCCCCGGCGATCGGGTTGCTCGCCGACCGCTACGGCCGGCGCAAGGTGCTCATCCCGTGCCTCGTGGTGTTCGGTCTCGCCGGCATGGGTGCGGCGCTGGCCCCGACCTTCGCCGTGCTGCTCGGCTGCCGGCTCCTGCAGGGCTTCGGTTCGGCGGGACTGATCAACCTGGCGGTGGTGCTGCTGGGTGACCACTGGGAGGGACCGGAGCGGGCGCGGCTCATCGGCTACAACGCGGCGGTGCTCACCGTCTCGGTCGCGGTGTTCCCGGCGGTCGGCGGCCTGCTCGCCCAACTCGGCGGGTGGCGCTGGTCGTTCGCCCCCTACGGCTTCGCCCTCGTCACGGCCTGGGCGGTGTGGCGGCTCCTCCCGTCCCGGGCGCTGCCCGAGCCCCGGACCGTCGGCGAGCAGGTGCGCGACGCGATGGTCGTCGTGCGACGGCCCGTGGTGCTCGGCGCCGTCGCCTTCGGGTTCGTGCTCTTCGCGCTGATCTTCGGCCTGTTCCTCACCACCCTGCCGATCCTGCTGTCGGACGACTTCGGTCTCGACGCCGGCTCGCGGGGCCTCGTGCTGGCGGTGCCGGCGACGACGGCCACGCTGGCTGCCCTCCTGCTCGGCCGGCTGCGCTCGCGGTTCGGCGTGGCCCGGTTGGTCCTCGTCGCCAACCTGCTGTTCGTCGCCGGGTTCGTCACGATCGGCCTGGCCCCGGTGCTGGTGCTCGTGTTCGCCGGCGCGCTCCTCTACGGCTTCGGTGAGGGGCTCGCCATCCCGAGCCTGCAGGACGCCGTCGTCGCCCGGGCCTCCGAGTCGAGTCGTGGCGCCGTCGTGGCCGTGTGGGTCGGCGCGGCACGCGCCGGGCAGACCGTCGGGCCGCTGCTCGCGGGGGCCAGCCTGGCCACGGTCGGGCCGAGCAGCACCTATGTCATCGGCGGCCTGGTGGCCGGTCTCCTGTTCCTGAGCCAGCTCTTCGTCCCGGTGGGTCGATGGGAGCGGCGGTCGGCCTCGGGCACTGCAGTAGGGTCCGGCCGATGATGAAGCTCGAGATCGTCGGTGGCGGGCGGATGGGCGAGGCGCTGCTCGCCGGCCTGCTGCGCGCCGGCTTCGCCGAGCCGTCCGAGGTCGCGGTGGTCGAGCCGGTCACCGACCGGCGCGACGAGCTGATGGCGGGCTTCCCCGGCGTCGAGGTCGTCGACGCGCCGGTGCCGAGCGAGGGGGCGATCCTCGCCGTGAAGCCCGGCGACGTCCCCGAGGCGGCGCGCGCCGTCGCCCTGGCCGGCGTCGAGCGGGTGCTGTCGATCGCCGCCGGTGTGCCCACCCCGGCGCTCGAGGCCGCGCTGGGTGGCGGTGTCGCCGTCGTGCGGGCCATGCCCAACACGCCCGCCGTCGTCGGGTCGGGGGCGTCGGCGGTGGCCGCCGGGGCCAGCGCCTCCCCCGACGACCTGGTCTGGGCCCGCCGGATCCTCGAGGCCGTCGGCGTGGTGGTCGTGGTCCCCGAGGCCCAGCTCGACGCCGTCACCGGGCTGTCGGGCTCGGGTCCGGCCTATCTCTTCCTCGTCGCCGAGAGCCTGATCGAGGCCGGTGTGCTGATGGGGCTCAGCCACGAGGTGGCCGAGGTGCTGGCCGTGCAGACGATCCTCGGCGCGGGCCGCCTGCTCGAGGACAGCGATCACCACGCCGCCGTCCTCCGGGCCCAGGTGACCTCGCCGGCGGGCACCACCGCCGCCGGCCTGCGCGAGCTCGAGCGGGGCGGGGTGCGGGCTGCGTTCCTCGCCGCCGTCGCCGCCGCCACCGAGCGCTCCCGCGCCCTCGGCGGCTGAGCGTGCCCGTGGCGGGGCCGCCCCGGTAGCGTCGCCTGCGATGGGCCAGCGGTACGACACGGTCACCTTCCTCTCCGACTACGGCACCCGCGACGAGTTCGTCGGCGTCGTCCACTCGGTCATCCGGTCCCTCGCGCCCGAGGTCCGCGTGATCGACCTCACCCACCACATCCCCCCGTTCGACGTGCGGGCCGGCGGGCTGGCCCTCGCCCGCAGCGTCCAGTACCTGGCCCCCGGCGTGGTCGTGGCCGTGGTCGACCCGGGGGTGGGCACCGACCGGCGCGGCGTCGCCGTCGAGGTGGGCGAGGGCGCCTCGGTGCTCGTCGGCCCCGACAACGGCCTGCTGGCGCCGGCGGTCGCCATGTGCGGCGGAGCGACCCGCGCCGTGGCCCTGGCCAACCCCGAGTACCAGCTGCCCGCCCCCGGCCCCACCTTCGCCGGCCGTGACGTGTTCGCTCCCGCCGCCGCCCACCTCTGCCGGGGCGTCGACCTTCACGACCTGGGCGAGCCGGTCGACCCCGCCTCGCTCCTCCCCGGCATCCTGCCGGTCAGCTACGAGGAGGACGGCTTCCTCGTCGGTGAGGTCCTCTGGGTCGACCAGTACGGCAACGCCCAGCTCAACATCGACCCCGACGACGTCGAGCCGTTCGGCGACCACGTGCGGGTGGCCTTCGGCGGCGAGGTGCGCACCGCGACGCGGGCCGGGAGCTTCGCCGAGGTGGGCGCCAACCAGATCGGCCTGGTCATCGATTCCTACGGCATGCTCGCGGTGGTCGCCGACCGCCACGCCGCCGCCGTCGAGTTGGGTCTCACCGCGGGCACCGAGGTCCGCCTGCAGGCCTTCCCCGACGACCCGTCAGCCGCCGGGAGCGGTGTGACCACCGCGGTCGAGCTCACCGTCGGCCGGAGGGAGCGCCCATGAGGCCCGGTACCACCATCGTCCTCGGCCTGCTGCTGCTGCTGATCCTCGGCGCCGCGTTCCTCCAGCTCGTCGTCTTCGCCCGCTGAGGCCGGTCACCGGCGGCGGGGGGTGGCGGGGCTCAGGACCGGCTGGCGAGGCGGTCGCGGGTGAACCGTGACGCGTTGACCACCACCAGCACCAGCCCGGCGATCCAGATCAGCGCACCGACGGCCACGACCGCCGGCCACGGCGTCAGCAACAGGGCCGAGGCCTGGGCGGCGGCGAGGAAGATGAGGGGCAGGATCACCGCCCCGCCGAGCTGGTTGGCCTCCTGGGTCGTCTTGGCCCGCGACGACACCACCACCAGCAACCCGAGGGCCAGCAGGGCGACGGCCGGCGCGAGCCACACCACCATCAGGGTCCACTGCGAGAACGGCAGGATCGGTCCGTCGGCGGCGGGCCAGGCGATCACGTTGGTGAGCACCGCGTAGAGCAACGCGCTCACCCAGCTGATGGCCACGGCGGGCAGGAAGGCGCCGAGCACCTTGGCGATGAACAGGTCGCGGTCGGCGATGGGGAGGTGGAGCAGCGACTCCAGCGTGCGTCGCTCCTTCTCGCCGGCGAAGGCGTCGGCGGCCAGCACCGCCGAGACCATGAGCGGGATGACCAGCAGCAGCGGGGAGAGCAGGTAGCCGAGCACGAGCACCACCAGGCGTTGCTGCTCGGGCAGCTCGAGCACCGGTTGGGTGAGCCCCTCGACGAACGGCGAGCTGAGGGCCTCGGACACCTGCGTCGTCGGCGCCGACCGGGCGAGCAGGCCGAGCGAGATCGGCAGCACCACGATCAGCACCGCGGGCACGAGGATCATCGGCAGCACGATCGCCTTCGACCGTCGCACCGCGGTGAGGTCCTTGCGGATGACGGTGCGGATCGCGTTCCAGTCGATGGGCGAGCGCGTGGCGGGGACGGCGGCCGGCGCCGTGGTCGCCGGGCCCTGCGGCGGTGCATCGGCGCGACGCCGCACGTCGGTCACGGCCGGTCCTCCCCGCGGTAGCGCGCCGAGAACCCGTCGACGGCGTCGAGGTCTCCGGTCTCGGCGAGGATGCGCCGCTCGATCTCGAAGTAGACGTCCTCGAGGGTGTGGGGCAGGGCGGCGGCGCCGAAGACGGCGATCTCGCGGGCGACCATGGCCGCCACCACGGCCGGCACCACGTCGCGGTCACGCACCTGCAGCGTCGCGCCGACCGGTGCCGGCCCGGCGTCGAGCACGCCCGGCACGGCGGTGAGGGCGGTCAGCACGTCGGGGCCCGCCGGCGCGCCGAGGTCGAGCTCGGCGCCGATGCCGTCCCACATGCCGACGGCCAGCTCCTCGGGTGAGCCGAAGGCGCGGAGGCGACCCCGGTGGAGCACGGCCATCCGGTCGGCGAGACGTCCGGCCTCGCCCAGGAAGTGGGTGGCCAGGATGATCGTGCGCCCCTCCTCGGCGAGCCCACGGATGAGCTCGACGACGTCACGGGTGCCGGCGGGGTCGAGCCCCGACGTGGGCTCGTCGAGGAAGAGCACCTCGGGGTCGTGCAGCAGCGCCCGGGCGAGGGCGACCCGCTTGCGCTGCCCGGTGGAGAAGCCCTGGGTGAGGTCGTCGGCCCGCTCACCGAGTCCGAAGCGCTCGAGCAGGTCGCCGACCCGGGTGCGCGCCCCGTCGGCGGACAAGCCACGGATCCGGGCCGTGAACTCCAGGTTCTCACGGGTGGTCAGTCGGTCGTCGAGACCGGCGTTCTCCGTGAGCACGCCGGTGCGGCGCCGCACGTCGTCGCCGTCGCGGGCGGGGTCGAAGCCGAGCACGCGGGCCGAGCCGTCGTCGGGCCGCAGCACCCCGTTGAGCAGGCGGACCGTCGTCGTCTTCCCCGCCCCGTTCGGGCCGAGGAGCGCCAGCACCTCGCCGTGGTCGAGGGCGAAGGTCACGCCGTCGACCGCCAGCCCGCTCGGGAAGGCGCGGGTCAGTCGGTCGGCCGTGATGGCGGGGTCACCCACGGCGACCAGTGTGGCTCGTCATGACGCCGATCCGGCTCCCGGTCAGGTGTGGGCGAGGGCCAGGGCGACGGCGGCGAACCGCGCCGGCGCCTCGGTGGGACGGGGGAGGTCGACCGGCACCGGTTCGGGTTCGGGGGTCGCGTCGGGAGCGGGTCCGGCGACGGCCGGCTGGGCGGGGGTGACCACCGGCGGCCGGGTCCGGGCCAGGGGTTCGGGCGGGGCCTCGTCGGCGGGCTCCGGGGCGTCGCCGGCGGCCAGGAACCGGTGGACGGTGTACTGCCGGCCGCCGACCCACACCACCCCGACGCCGACGTGGGTGAAGGTCGGGTCGACCAGGTTGCGGTAGTGGGCCGGGCTGGCCACGAACGCGTCGAAGATCGTGCCCGTGTCCGGGCCCAACCCGACGTTCTCGCCCAGCTTGGCCCAGGGCCGGGTGACCCCGACGGAGAGGTCGGAGGCGTGCTGCAGCCCGCCGATCCCGGCGAGGTGGGAGGCCCACTGGGTCGCGAGGGCGTCCAGCGTGGCGTCCGGGCGGAGCGGGCCGAGGCCCTGCGAGGCGCGGAGCTGGTCGATCAGCCCGACGTAGTCGGCCGCGTCCGAGGCCGCGGCGGGGGCGGCGGTCGGGCCGGTGGCGGCCACCACCGAGACCAGCCCCGCCAGCACGGTCGCCACCACGACCGATCGGATCCTCATGCCCGGGTGATCGGCTCCCGCCCGGGACCGCCTTGAGCCCGACTCGCTAGTGTGGTCGTTCGGCCCGCCCGTTGGTCACGGAGCGTGGCCCAGGAGGTATGTGGTGAACCTGGCGTCGATCATCGAGCCGCACCCGGGCGACGACGTCGCCCTCGTCAGCCGAGGCCGTCCCACCACCTATGGTGAGCTGCGCGACCAGGTCGCGGCGTTGCGGGGCGCCTTCGCCGCCCACGGCCTCGAGCCGGGGGACCGGGTCGCCATCGTCTGCGGCAACAACTGGTACTTCGTGGTCTCCTACCTGGCGGCGCTGGGGGCCGGCCTCGTCGCCGTGCCCCTCAACCCGTCGGCGCCCCCACCCGAGCTCGAGTACCAGCTGGGCTCGACCACCACGAAGGCCCTCGTGGTGGGGCCGGCCGCGGTCCACACCGCCCAGGGGCTCGACCGGGAGAAGCTGCCCTCGCTCGAGGTGGTCATCGCCCCGCGCGGCACCGACGTCCCCGGCGCCGTCGACCTGGAGGACGTGCTGGCGTCGGCTCCGGCGCCGATCGTCGAGCGCGACGCCGACGACCTCGCCGTGCTGCTGTTCACGAGCGGTACCGCGGGCGCCCCGCGCGCCGCCATGCTCAGCCACGGCAACCTGCTGTCGAACCTCGACCAGATGCAGGCGGTCACCGCCCGGCGCCAGGGGCCCGACGACGTCGTGCTCGGCATCCTGCCGCTGTTCCACATCTTCGGGCTCAACGTCATGCTCGACCTCACGCTCCAAGCCGGCGCGTCGGTCGTGCTGGTGGAGCGGTTCGACCCGGCCACCGCGCTCGACACGATCCGCGACCACGGCGTGACCATCGTGTCGGGCCCGCCGACGATGTGGGCGGCGTGGGCAGGGCTGCCCGGCGTGCCCCCGGACGCCTTCGCCACGGTGCGCATCGCCGTGTCGGGGGCGGCCAAGCTGCCCGTGGAGACGGCGCAGCTCGTGGAGGACCGCTTCGGCGTCCACATCGAGGAGGGCTACGGCCTCACCGAGACCTCACCGGTGGTGACCTCGGCGACGGGCACGACCGCCCCGTGGGGTTCGGTCGGCGTGCCGGTGCCGGGCGTCGAGCTGCGCATCGTCGAGCCCGACGGCGCCGACGTCCTCGTCGGGGACACGGGCGAGCTGTGGGTGCGCGGGCCCAACGTGTTCAAGGGGTACTGGCGCGACCCCGACGCCACCGAATCCGCCCTCACCGCCGACGGCTGGCTGCGCACCGGCGACATCGGCATCGCCAACGACGACGGCTTCGTGTTCCTCGTCGACCGGGCCAAGGACCTCATCATCGTGTCGGGGTTCAACGTGTACCCGGCCGAGGTCGAGGAGGTCCTCGTCGAGCACCCCGCGGTGGAGGCCTGCGCGGTCGTGGGGGTGCCGCACCCGTACAAGGGCGAGGCGGTGAAGGCCTACGTGGTGCTCGAGGCCGGCCAGTCCACCGAGGAGGACGACCTCATCGCGTGGTGCGCCGAGCGGCTGGCCCGCTACAAGTGCCCGAGCAAGATCCTGTTCGTCGACGCCCTGCCCCACAACCTGTCCGGCAAGGTGCTCCGGAGAGCCCTGAGGTAGGGCCGTGCCGCGGTGGGCCCGCACGTCCCCGCCGCGGCGTGACCCCCGCGTGACGACTTTGTGATCGTGTGCACGAGGCCGGTAGCGTGGGCTGGATGCAGCGTGGTGCGCAGCCCCCGGAGCGCCGGCGCGGTGGCCGGCGCATCCCCGAGGCGACGGTCGCCCGGCTGCCCGTGTACCTGCGCAGCCTGCTCGAGGTCGCCGACGCGTCCATCACCACCATCAGCTCCGAGCGGCTCGCCGAGATGGCCGGGGTCAACGCCGCCAAGGTCCGCAAGGACCTGAGCTACCTCGGCAGCTACGGCACCCGCGGCGTGGGCTACGACGTGGAGTACCTCCTCTACCAGATGAGCCGCGAGCTGGGCCTCACCCACGACTCGCCCGTCGTCATCGTCGGCATCGGCAACCTCGGTGCCGCCCTCGCGAACTACGGCGGGTTCGGCGAGCGGGGCTTCCCCGTCGCCGCCCTGGTCGATGCCGACCACGCCAAGGTCGGCCAGCGCGTCGGCGACCTCACGGTCCGTCACATCGACGACCTCCCGGAGCTGGTGGCCGAGCTCGGCATCGCCATCGGGATCATCGCCACGCCGGCGGTGGTCGCCCAGGACGTCGCCGACAAGCTCATCGAAGCCGGCATCACGTCCATCCTCAACTTCGCCCCGTCGGTGCTGGCGGTGCCGGACGACACGTCGCTGCGGAAGGTCGACCTCGCCCTCGAGCTGCAGATCCTCTCCTTCTACCGGCAGCGGCTCCGGGCCGAGGACCTCGGAGAGGCCGACTCGGTGGCCTCGGGCTGATGCCGGTCGACGAGCCGCTGTACCCCGTGAACCTGCGCCTGGCGGGTCGGCGGTGCCTGGTGGTGGGCGGCGGCGGCGTCGCCGCCCAGAAGGTGCGGGGCCTGCTCGAGTGCGAGGCCCACGTGCACGTGATCGCCACGGAGGTCGGCCCCGACGTGATCGCCCTCATGGGGTCGCGGCCCGCCGGCTCGGCGCTCACCTGCGACGAGCGGCCCTACCGCGAGGGCGACCTGGTGGGGTATCGGTTGGTGATCACCGCCACCGACGATCCCGACGTGAACCGCGCCGTCTACCTCGAGGGCGAAGCCCGCGGCGTGCTCGTGAACAGCGCCGACGACCCGGCCAACTGCGCGTTCACCCTGCCGTCGCGCATCCGCCAGGGCCCGTTGCTCGTGACCTTCGCCACCGGTGGGCACAGCCCGGCGGTCGCCACGTGGCTCCGGCGGCGGTTCACCGGCGAGTTCGGCCCCGAGTACGTCACGCTCATCGGCCTGCTCGCCGAGGAACGGGCCCGGTTGCAGGCCGACGGGGCGTCCACGGAGGACCGTGATTGGCAATCGGCCCTCGACTCGGGAATGCTGGAACTCGTCCGCGAGGGTCGCCTCGCCGAAGCCAAGGAGCGCCTCCAGGCGTGTCTCTCGTCGTCATCGGCCTGAACCACCGCACGGTGCCGCTCGACCTGCTCGAGCGCATGACCGTCGACGACGCACGCCTGCCGAAGGCGCTGCACGACGTCGGCTCCCGCGAGCACGTCAGCGAGGCGGTCGTCCTGTCGACGTGCAACCGCACCGAGATCTACGTGGTGGCCGAGCGCTTCCACGGGGCCGTCGCCGACGTGCGCTCGTTCCTCGCCGAGACCGCGTTCCTGCCGCCGGAGGCGTTCGCGGACCACCTCTACGTCCACTACGACGAGGACGCCGCCGCCCACCTGTTCTCGGTCGCGTCGGGGCTCGACTCCGCCGTGGTCGGGGAGGCCGAGATCCTCGGCCAGGTCCGCACGGCGTGGGAACGGGCCGCCGAGGAGGGCACCGCCGGGTCGTCGCTCAACCTCCTGTTCCGTCACGCCCTCGAGGTCGGCAAGCGAGCCCGCACCGAGACCGGCATCGCCCGGCACGTGGCCTCGGTGTCCACCGCCGCGGTGGCCATGGCCGCCGGACGGATGGGTTCGCTCGACGGGCGCCGCATCCTCGTGCTCGGGGCCGGCGAGATGGGCGAGGGCATGGTGCGCTCGCTGGTGACGGCGGGCGTCGACGACGTCGCCATCGCCAACCGCACCTGGGACACCGCGGTCGACGTGGCCACCCGGGTCGGCGGGCACGCGGTCCGGCTCGCCGAGCTCAACGACTCGCTGGCCGAGGTCGACCTGCTCCTCACCGGCACCGGTGCCCACTCGATCATGCTCGAGCACGGCGACCTCGCGCGGGTGATGGCCGCCCGCCACGGCCACCCGCTGCTCATCGTCGACGTGGCCGTGCCCCGCGACGTCGACCCGGCGGCCGCCGACATCGCGGGCGTCACCCTGCTCGACATGGACGACCTGCGGGCGTTCGCCGACGCCGGTCGGGCCGAGCGCCGCCGCGAGGTGGTCGCCGCCCGCGCCATCGTCGACGAGGAGCTCGAGCGGTTCGTGGCGGTCAGCACCGCCCGCGAGGTCGCGCCGCTGGTGTCCGCCCTGCACGACAAGGGGGAGGAGATCCGCCGGGCCGAGCTCGAGCGGCTCCGCAACCGGCTCGGGGCGCTCGGCCCGAAGGAGCTCGACGCCGTCGACGCCCTCACCAAGGGCATCGTCGCCAAGCTGCTGCACGACCCGACCGTCGAGCTGAAGGACGCCGCCGGCACCCCTCGCGGCGAGCGCCTGGCCGACTCGCTGCGCGACCTGTTCGACCTCTGACGGCGCCCGGGTGGCGGGGAGCGGGGTGGCCGTGTCGTCGGGCACCACGGTGCGGGCCGCGACCCGGGGCAGCGCCCTCGCCCGCTGGCAGACCGACCACGTCGCCGCCCTGCTCGCGCCCCTCGGCGTCGAGCTCGAGGTGGTGGTGGTGGAGACCGCTGCCGACCGCCGCCTCGACGTGCCGATCTGGGAGATGGGCGGCAAGGGCGTGTTCGTGAAGGAGGTGCAGGCCGCCGTGCTCGACGGTCGGGCCGACCTGGCCGTGCACTCGGCCAAGGACCTCCCCGCCCTCACCCCCGACGACGTGGTGCTGGCCGCCGTGCCCCAGCGGGCCGACGCGCGCGACGTCCTCGTGGGCGCCACCCTCGACGGGCTCCCCCCGGGCGCGACGGTGGCCACCGGGTCGGTCCGGCGCCGGGCCCAGCTGGCGTCCCTGCGTCCCGACCTCACCTTCACCGGCCTGCGGGGCAACATCGCCACCCGCCTCGAACGCATCCCCGAGGGCGGGGCGATCGTCATGGCCGCCGCCGCCATCGACCGGCTGGGCCTCGATCTGGGCACCCGGCCGGTGGAGGTGCTCGACCCGACCGTCGTGCTGCCCCAGGTGGCCCAGGGGGCGCTGGCCGTCGAGTGCCGGGCCGACGACGATCGCCTGCGGACGGTCCTGGCCGGCATCGAGCACGCCGCCAGCCGCGTCGCGGTCGATGCCGAGCGGGCGTTCCTCGAGGCGCTCGGGGGCGACTGCGACCTGCCGGCCGGCGCCCACGCCACCGTCGGTGCCGGCGGCGAGGTCGTCGTCGAGGGCCTGCTGGCGTCGCTCGACGGGCACGTGGTGCTGCGTCACCGCGTGGTCGACGCCCACCCGGTCACCGCCGGCACGGCAGTGGCGCGCCACCTGCTCGACCACGCCGGCGGCGCCGCGCTGCTCGACCGCTGACCCCGCCGCGGTCCCCGAGTCGGGCCGGGCGCGCTCCTAGCCTGGCCGCCGTGCCGCCCCGTCCCGCCGTGCCGCTCCGTTCCACCGTGCCGCTCCGGGGGCGCGGCGTCACCTTGGCCCGGCTCAACGAGTTCCGGAGGAACTCCCTGTGGCTCGTGCCGTCCGCCGCGGTGGTGGTGGCCATCGGGCTGTCGAGCCTCGCCCTGTCGGTCGACCAGGCGCTCGACACCCAGGAACGGTCCTCCGGGTTGTTCTTCGCCACGAGCGTCGACGACGCGCGCCAAGTGGTGGCCACGGTCACCGCGGCGATGCTCACCTTCATGGGCGTGGTGTTCAGCATCACCCTCGTCGCCCTGCAGCTCGCCAGCACGCAGTACTCCCCCCGGGTCGTGCGCACCTTCGTGCGCAGCCCGGCGACGAAGTGGACCCTCGCGGTGTTCATCGCCACGTTCACCTTCGCTTTCAACACCCTCGCGTCGATCGACTCGACGACCGACTACGTGCCGGTGGCCTCGGTCCTGTGCACCTACGTGCTGGTGCTGGCCAGCCTCTTCGTGTTCGTCGCCTTCGTGCACCGCATCGTCAAGGCCATGCGGGTCACCTACGTGATCGAGGCCATCGCCCGCGAGACCCGGCACGCCATCGAGATCGCGCAGGAGCGCACCGCCGCCTTCCCGCCGGTGACGCCGCCGGTGCTCGGCGAGCCCGACGACGTCGTGCGATTCCGCGGCCACCCCGGCGTCGTCGGCGGCATCGACACGCAACACCTCGTGCACCTCGCCCACGAGCACGGCTCGATCTACCGGATCACGCACATGGTCGGGGAGTTCCTCCCCTACGACGCCGTCCTCCTCGAGGTGCACGGGGGATCGACCCCCGGCGACATGACCGTGCGCCGGGCCTTCGAGCTCGGCGCCGAGCGCACGCTGTACCAGGACGTCGCCTACGGCATCCGCATGCTCGTCGACATGGCCATCCGCGCCCTGTCGCCGGCCGTGAACGATCCGACGACCGCGGTGCAGGTGATCGACCGGCTGGGCGACATCCTGCGCCGGGTCTGCCAACGCGACATGCCCGCCGGGCTCTACGTCGACGACGAGGACGCCGTCCGCCTGGTGCGGCCGGTGATGACCTGGGACCGGTACGTCGACCTCGCCTTCACCGAGATCAGCCACTTCGGGGCGTCGTCTCCCCAGGTCACCCGTCGTCTCTCGGCCGTCTACCACGACCTGGTGCGCTTCGTGCCGCCGGAGCGGGCCGAGGCGGTGCGTCGCCACGAGGAGCGACTGGCGGCGCTGGTGAACGCCCACCTGCACGACGAGGGCGTCGGCTTCGCCCTCACCCCCGATCCGATGGGGTTGGGCTGAGCCCGCCTCACGAGTGCTGGGTCGGAATCCGCACTTCGATCTGACCCGGCTCGCGGGACGTGACCCAGTCGGTGCCGGCGAGCACCTCGGCCAGGCCTTCGGGGAGGGGGGTCGGGGGCTCGGAGAGGATGCGGACCGAGACCGCGGTCCGCGGCTCGGCGGACTCGTCACCGCCGCCCTCGTGGCCGGTGGTGATGGTGGCCTCGCCGATCTCGAGGGTGGCCCGGTCGGCGTGCTTCACCGACGCGATGAGCTCCTCGGCGACCCGCACCACGAGCAGCGCCGACGCCGTCGGCACCGGCGAGGTGCGCTTCCAGTCGATGGCGATGGTGGTGCCCGACGCCTCTCGGCTGACCTCGGCCAGCACGTTCAGGGCGGCCTCGACCTCGTCGTCGGTGGCCACGGGCGGCGAGTCGGCGCCACCGGCGACGTCGCGCCACAGGCGGGTGATGCGGACCGCTTCGAGCCCGCCGAGCACCGACGGGTCGCCGCCGCGGGCGAGGGCGTCGGCCCTGACCCGGTGCAGCTCCTGGGCGGTGGTGGCGGCGGCCCGTTCGGCCGCTTCGACCTCGGCCTCGGCCTCGGCGAGGGCGTGTTCGGCGGCGACCGCCCGGGTGGTCTCGGCCTCGGCCCGGGTGGTGGCCTTGCCTGCCTCGATCTCGGTCTCGGTGAGCTTGGTCCTCGTCGCCTCGAGGTCGTCCTCGGTGGTGGCCAGCTTCTCGCCGGTCGCGGCCAGCGACTTGCGGGTGGTGCTCAGCCCGCGGGCGACGCCGATGAGACCGGCCGCCAGCAGCGCGGTGACGACGGAGAGGATGATGACCGCGGCCTGCACGGCTCCGACCATAGCGAGATGGCCATGACGACGGGCGGAGCGTCCCGGTTCACGCGACCGCGACGCGGGTGACCGTCGCCATGGTCAGCGCGTAGGCGTCGCGGTCCCATCCCGGCGACGGGAAGAGCACGGACTGGATCGGTGCCTCGGTGGCGACCCGCGCCCGCTCCTCACCCGTCTCGACGTCGAGGACGACGCAGTGGTCGACGCCGGCCTCGTGGTCGAAGTCGTAGGTCAGCACCTCGCCGGTGACGGGGGAGCGCAGCATGTGGCCGGCGTGGTCCTGGGCCCGTTGCCAGCGTTGCTCGCCGGTGGCGACGTCCCAGGCCCGCATCGTCCCGTGGCCGCTGTCGTAGCCGACGACGATGCCTCGTCCCGGATCGAGGGCGGGCGGGTTGGCCACGATGCCGCCCGGCTCGCCGCAGACCTCGGTGAGGGTGGGTGGTCCGCCATCGAGGGGGACCCGCACGAGGTGCAGCGGCGCACTCGACGAGGTCTTCCCCCGGAACGACGGGCCGAAGGCCTCGGTGCCGGCCCCGTTGTCGAGGAACCAGGCGTCGGTGTCGGTCAACACCGCATCCCACCCGTAGGTCTGCCCGTCGACCGAGCGGTAGGGGAGCGACGACTCGAGCGTGGGCGCGGCGCCGCCGGCGTCGACCAGGAGCACCGACTGCATGCCGACCACGACCACGGTCGAGCCGAGGGCCGACAACCGGGCGATCGAACCCTCGGGCAGCGGCAGTCGCCCGGCGATCGAGAGGTCGTCGGGGTCGAGCACCACGAGCTCGGACGGCTCGTCGCCGTCACCGGCCATGTCCTTCATGGCGAGCCGGCCGTCGGGCAGCACGACGAGCGAGTTGTACGGCCGGTCGCGCGGGAGCTCGCACGAGGTGCGCACGGTGCAGTCCGCGTCGAGGCGGTGGCACCACCGGCCCTGGGTCAGGTACAGCGAGCCGTTGGCGTGGGCGGCGAGGCCACCCGGCCACCACGGGCCGGCGGGCAGGTCGACCGAGCGGTCGACGGGCTCGAGGGTGACCGGGTCGATGCGCTCGACCCACCCGGTCGATCCCTCGGGTCCGGCCATCATCGGCAGCACCGCCCCCTGCACGTAGAGCTCGCCCGGGTCTCGCTGGATCGCCATGGTCGCCCCGGGCACGACCCGGGTGGTCGCCGCCAGGGCGTCGCCCCGGTCGAGGCCGAACCCGGTCCACGGTCGGTGCTCGCCGGCCTGCAGGCGGCGGGGGCCGCCGTCCTCGCCGGGCCAGGCACCGGGCCAGTAGCCGGCGGCGGTGTCGGGATGGACGTCGGCGGCGGTCGCAGGATCGGTCGGGTCGGTCGGGTCGGTCGGCACCGGGCTCAGACCTCGACGGTCGTGAGGTCGGCGGCCACCACCACGTCGCCGGCGAAGCCCTCCCTGGCCTCGGCCACCCACTCACCCTCGGTGCCGGGCGCGGGGGCGGGCACGAGGTGGGTGAGGACGAGGGTCTTCACCCCGCCGTCGGTGGCGGTGGCGGCGGCGTCCTGGATCGTCGAGTGGTAGTCGAGGATGTCCTGCAGGCGGGGGAACGGGATGGGCTCGATGAGCGAGCGGCGGATCGTCGTCTGCACGTAGGCGTCGGCGCCGGCGCACAGGCGGTCGAGGCCCTCGCACGGCACCGTGTCGCCGGCGATGGCGACCGCCTTGCCCTCGGCCTCCACGCGGAAGCCCACCGTCGGGCGGACCGGCGCGTGGTCGGTGGGTGCGGCCGTCACCCGGACGACGCCGTCGTCGAACACCACGCCGTCGGTGACCTCGGTGACGTCGCACTCGGGACCCCACGTGAGGTCGTCGTGGTGGGCGAGCCGGTAGCCGATGTCGTCCTCGAGCAGGTGCAGCGTGCGCTCGACGACGCGCCCGGTGCCCTCGGGACCGAACACGGGGAGCGGGGACGGGCCCACGCCGGTGACCCAGCGGGTGGTGATCACGTCGTTGAGGTCGGTGAGGTGGTCGCTGTGCAGGTGGGTGAGGAACACCCCGGTGAGCGTGCCGGGTGCGGCGCCGGCGGCGGCGAGCCGCATGAGCACCCCGCGGCCGGCGTCGAACAGCAGGTCACGGCCGGCGGCGCGGACCAGCGTGGCCGGCCCGGCGCGGTCGGGGTCGGGCAGCGGACTGCCCGTCCCCAGCAGGACGATCTGCATGGCGGTCTCCCCTCGAGGTCCCCACGACGCTAAGAAGTGGCAGATCAGTTGTCAATAGTTGGCCGCTCGGGTGCTCCCCACCGGTCGGCCGGTGTGTGGTCAGGGTTCGGGACCGACCTCGAGGCGGCCCTCGATCGGTGTGCCGCCGACCGCCACCCCCTCGACCTCGATGCTCACCGGTGCCGATGTGTCCGCCGCGAGTATCGCGACCGCTCCGGTGAGCTCGCCGCCATCCCCGACCGTGAAGGTCGTGGTCCTCGTGGTTCCGCCGGGCGTCGTGACCGCGAGGGTCGAGCCCGGCTGGAGTCCGGCGGTCTCGAGCCGGATCGCCCCGTTGCGAGCGGCGCAGATCGACGCTCCCGACGCCGTGACGCAGTTGCTCCGGGCCTCGCTCGGCCCGTCGCCGCAGGCGACGGCCGTCAGGGCGAGCACCAGGCTCGACGACAGCAGGACGCCTGCCGCCCGGAGTCGGCGCGCCGGTCCGCTCATTGCCGCGAGGCTCCAGCGGTGTCGGCACGTCACCCGGTCGCCGGCCGCGGTCATGCCGCGTCGAAGCCGAGCTGGCGGGGTTCGTCGGGTGGTCGCCGCCCGGTGCGGGGTCGGTCGGTCCGGTGGCGGTCGGGCGGGGCCCGGTCGGGTGGGTCGCTCGTTGATCGGTCCTCGTCGGGTGGGTGCCAGGTCCAGGATCCGGGGCCGCCGCGCAGGTCGTGGCCGCGGTGGGTGATGAGGTCGTGGTGGTGGGCGCACACGGTGGCGAGCTCGTCCAACGTGGTGCGGCCGGTGTCGGCGAACGGGACGGTGTGGTGGACCTCGAGCCGGCGGGTGCTCGAACAGCCGGGCACGACGCAGCAGCGGTCGCGGACGAGGAGGGCGTCGTCGATCTCGGGGGGCCGGCGCCGGCCGAGGCGGACGATGCGGTGGACGTCGGTGCCGTCGGTCTCGACGAGCGACACGAACGGGTTGGTGCCCCCACATCTGGCGGGCGACGGGGACGGGGACGGGGCCGATGCCGGCGATCTCACAGGTCTCACCCGGTTGGGTGCGGCCACGGAGGACGGCGGTGTCGGTGACGTGGATGTACACCCGCGGCTCTCGGACCGGTGTGGCGCCGTCACCACCCGACGCCGGCGGCGCGGACCAGGCGCACCATGGCGTCGGAGGCGAGGTGGCGGTCGGGGTCGCGTCGCCCGCCCCGGTAGGCGGCTTTGAACGCGTGCTCCCGGAAGCGTTGGTGCAACGAGACGAACTCGCTGTATTCGTCGAGGGTGGTGCGCCAGTGCACGTTGCCCATGCCCTCGTCGTCGACGAAGGTCCTCAGCGCCCGGTCGTGGCGTTGCCGGGCGTAGCGGCGCTGCTCGTCGGGGTCCCCGGCGGCGCGGGCCTCGGCCGCAGCCTTCTTGAGCTGCCCGAGGTCGGCCCGCGTGGCGGTGTCGAGCAGGTCGCGCTCGCAGCCCGGGTCGACCTCGGCCGCTCGGGCGATCGCCGCGGCCTGGTCGATCGACACTTCACCGGCGCGCACCGCGTCACCCGTCGGACCCAGATGTTCGAGCTTGCGGGCGGTGTCGACCAGCTTGCCGACACCGCCCGGTGACTCCCCGGTCCTGGTGGCCAGGAACTCCCGCACCGACCGCGAGCCCGACGCCTGCCAGGCGTTGGCCTCCTCCACCCGGCGAGCGGCCAAGGCCTGCCCGGTCTCGGCCAGCCGCTTCATCTCCGCGAACACCTCGACCGCCTCGACCGCCTGGGCCCCGGTCAGGCACCCCGGCTCGAACCCGGCCACCGCGGCCTGCAGGCCGTCTCGGAGGGTCCCCAACTCCATGCCGACCATCGTAGCGAACACCAGTTCGATCTATCAACGACGAACGCAACGACGAACGCAACGACGACCCCGTGACGATCCGCCGCGCCAGCGGGCTCAGTCCGGTCCCTGGGGGATGGGGGACCCGGGGACCCGGAGCGGCCGGCCGTCGGTGTCGATGGCGGCGCCCATCTGCTGGGTCAGGGCGGCACTGGCGCCGACGGCCTCGGCCGGGTCGGTGTCGTCGACGACCAGCAGGACGCCGTGGGCGTTCCGGAACCGGTCGACCCACGGGTAGGCGCCGAACCGGCCCGCCGCGCTGACCATGGCGGCGGTGCCGTCGCCGCGGAGGCGGTCGCGCCACACGCCGAGCCCGAACGTCGGGATGCCGGTCCACGCCACCCACGGCTCGCCGTTGGTGCCGAGGCGGGCGGTCTCGTCGTGCTCCATCGTCGAGAAGGCGTCCTCGCCGACGAGCCGGCCCCCGTCGCCGAGGGCCCCGCGGGCCAGGACCACGTCGAGGAAGCGGGCGAGGTCGTTGGCGGTGGTCTCGGCGTCGGAGCCGAGGAGTGGGTCGGCGGGGTCGGCGGTCATGGTCGTCGAGGGCATGCCCAGCCGATCGGTCAGGCCGCTCCGGACCTGGTCGGCCAGCGCCTCGTCGCCGACCTCCTCGACGAGGCGGGCGAGGGCGTGGAAGCCGGCGGCGCTCACGTGGAAGCTCTCCCCCGGCGCACCGATCGACGACGAGGTGGCGACGGCGCGGTCGCAGTCGACGACCGGCTCGGCACCGCCGTCGGGGTCGGGCACCTCGCAGTCGACGGTCACCGGCAGGCCCGACGTGTGGGACAGCAGCTGGCGAGGGGTGACGACCGCCGCCCGCTCGGCGCCCACCACGTCGGCCATCGCCGGTTCCTGCCCGCCCACCGGCTCGTCGAGGTCGAGCCGGCCCTGCTTCCACGAGGACCATGGCCAGCACCGCGGTGAGCCAGCGGCCGACCTCGCCGACCGGCACGACCGAGTCGGAGGTCAGCTCGCCGAGCTCGGTGCGGTGGAGGTCGGCGCCGTCCTGGGACACCAGCAGCACCGCGCCGCCGAGCCCGTCGTTGGCGACGCGGGCCCCGAGCTGGTCGTCGATCTGGCTGAACGGCACGGTGGGATAGGTGAGGTCGGGGCCGGAGGAGAGGTCGGCCCGGTCCTCGTCGGCGGTCGAGTCGCCACCGGTGCAGGCCGACACCACCACCAGGGCGCCGGCCAGCACGAGCGCTGCCGCCCGTCGTCCGCCACGCCGTCGCCCGCTGCCAATCACCCGGCCAGCATGCCCGCCGCGCCCCGTGGGGGACAGGTCGGGCCAGCGGCGGGTTGCACCGCCGGGCGCCCCGGCCCAACCTGCCGGGATGACCGGCCACGACCCCGACGACCACTCGCCCGACGTCGTCGCGGTGGAGGTCGGCGTGGGGCCCCATCCGGAGCCCTGGCCCGACGACCCGCGGCTCGACCCGGACCTGCTCCGGGGCGGCGACCGCCGCAACGTGGTCGACCGCTACCGCTACTGGTCGAGGTCGGCGATCGTCGCCGACCTCGACGCCCGTCGGCACCCGTTCCACGTCGCCGTCGAGAACTGGCAGCACGACATGAACATCGGGACGGTCGTGCGCAACGCCAACGCGTTCCTCGCCGCCGAGGTGCACATCGTCGGGCGCCGGCGGTGGAACCGGCGGGGAGCGATGGTGACCGACCGCTACCAGCACGTCCGCCACCATCCGACCGTCGACGACCTGGTCGGGTGGGCCGACGCCGAGGGCCTGCCGATCGTCGGCATCGACATCCTCCCCGACTCGGTGCCGATCGAGACCCACGTCCTCCCGGAGTCGTGCGTGCTGCTGTTCGGTCAGGAGGGGCCGGGCCTGTCGGCGCAGGCGAGGGGCGCGTGCGAGGTCGTGTGCTCGATCGCCCAGTTCGGCTCGACCCGATCGATCAACGCCGGCGTCGCGTCGGGCATCGCCATGCACACCTGGATCCGCCAGCACGCGTCACCGACACGGTGAGGCCCGTCGCGGTCACGCGTCCCCCATCGTGCGAGTCGGTGACGAACGCCACAGCAACGTGGAGAGAAGCTGACCAAGGTCACGACGAGAAGCCCGTTTCTACCCTGAGGGGTAGGTATTGGTGTGTGAGACCCTAAATGGGCGTCGGGCGACGCGGCCCGGCCTCCTCCGGAGGAGTTGCCATGCATACGCCGAAGTCCCGATCGGCGGCGCACTCGTCGAGGATCCGCTGGGTCTTCGTCGCCGTCTCTGTCCTCTTGGTCGCCCTGTTCGTCCGCCCGGGGTCGGCGGTGCCCAGTCCGTCGACGGTGCGAACCAGCATCGACGCCGGATCGGGAGCCGCCGAGCTCCCTGCGATGACCCCCGACGGTTCACGGACCGTGATGGTCGGTCGCGGCACCGGCAACTTCGGCGTCTGGCTCGTCGACGAGGCGACCGACCAGACCTACCACGTGACGACGGGCATGGACTTCAACCCGGCCATCAGTGCCGACGGCGACACCGTCGCCTACGTCCGCTACGGCGCCAACCGCTCCGTCTACGTCATCGACGTGACCGACCCGGCCAGCCCGGGCAGTCCGGAACTGGTCAGCAAGGCCACGAGCGGGCAGTCCGGGAACGGGTTGAGCGACTTCCCCTCGGTCAGCGGCGACGGTCGGTTCGTGGGCTTCCAGTCCACCGCCAGCAACCTCGACCCCGCAGTCCCGCTCCCGACGAGCGGCGGGCCCAACAAGGTCTACCTGCGTGACCGTCTCAACGGCACGACGGAGATGGTGAGCGTCGACAACTCTGGCGCCGCCCAGCCGGGCAACGCCATCAAGCCCAGCTTGAGCGACGACGGTCGCTACGTGGCGTTCGCGTCCGAGGCCGATCTGTCCGGCCCGGTCATCGGTGTCCTCGCCGAGGAGGAGGAGACCACGACCGTCACCCAGGTCTGGGTGCGCGACCGCCAGACCGAGACCACCGAGGCCGTCAGCGTGGACGACGAAGGGTTGGTCGGCGATGCCGGTAGCGCCCTCGTGTACGGGCCGACGATCAGTGCCGACGGCCGGCAGGTCGCCTTCGAGTCCGACGCCACCAACCTCGTCGTCGCCGACACGAACGGCCGCACCGACGCCTTCGTGCACGATCGGCAGACCGATGAGACCACTCGGGTGAGCGAGCGCACGCCGTTCGAGCAGTTCGGTGCCTTCCATCCGATCACTCCCGCACGACTGCTCGACACGCGCCTGGCCGGTGTCCCCGTCGGGCCCGGTGAGTCCGTCGAGGTGCAGATCACCGGAGCCAACGGCGTGCCTGCGAACGCCGTGGGCGCGGCCATCAACCTCACGGCGACCCAGCCGACGGCCAACGCCCACCTGACCGCCTATCCGGCGGGTGACGACGTGCCGCTCGCGTCGACCCTGAACGTCCTCGCGGGAGAGACCCGCGCCAACGCCGCCACCGTGAAGATCGGTGACGACGGCAAGGTCAGCATCTTCAACAGCAGCGGCGACACCCATGTCGTCGTGGACCTCGCCGGCTGGTACGACGATGCGTCGATCAACGCCGGTGGTGGCTTCATCAGCACTCAGCCCACCCGCCTGCTGGACTCCCGAACGGGCGGCGTCCCGGTCGGTCCCGGCCAGAGCGTCGACGTGCAGGTGGCCGGCGTGGCCGGCGTGCCCGAGGACGCGACGGCGGTGGCCTTCAACCTGACCGCGACGGGGGCGACGGCGACGAGCTTCGTCACCGCCTATCCGACCGGTGAGGACCGGCCCCTGGCGTCGAACATCAACGTGAACGCCGGGAGCACCATCCCCAACACGGTCGTCGTGAAGGTCGGTGACGGAGGCAAGGTCACGATCTACAACAACGCCGGAACGACCCACCTCATCGTCGATCTGCACGGCTGGTTCGATGCGAACCTGGCCGAGGGCGGGTTCACCGCGCTCAGCCCGGCCCGGCTGCTCGACACCCGCACGACGGGCACCCCGGTGGGCCCCGGCCAGACGCTCGAGCTCGCCGTGCTGGGCAAGGGTGGGCTGCCCGCCGACGGTGTGGTCACGGTCGCCCTCAACGTGACGGTGACCGACCCGACCGCCTACGGCCACCTGACGGTGTTCCCCACCGGTGTGGCCCAGCCGCTCGCGTCGAATCTGAACTTCTCGCCCGGGACCGTCGCTCCCAACGAGGTGCTGGTCCAGGTCGGTGCGGACGGGAAGGTCAGCTTCTACAACAGCGCCGGCAAGACCCACGTGGTGGTCGACGTGGCCGGCTGGTACGCCGGCACCCAGGTGTCGGAGGGCGGGTCGGGTCCGGCGGTGAGCGCCGACGGCGGCCATGTCGCCTTCGAGTCACGGTCGTCCACCCTCACGCCCGGCGACGTCAACGGCGTCCTCGACGCGTTCGTCCGGGATCTGAACGGTCCGCTGACCCAGCGGGTCTCCGTGGTCGACGAGACCGCCGGGGGCACCGAGGCCACCGGCACCCGCATCGACGGGAACACGGGTGAGGTCGTGGACCAGAAGAACGGAGCCGACGTCACGATCAGCGCCGACGGCAATCTCGTCGCCTTCACGTCGAACGGGAACCTGGCCAACGACCGGACGGAGAGCGAGGAGGAGCCCGGGGAGGTGAGCACCGAGCCGGCGGTGTTCACCCGCACCCGCTCGTAGCCAACGGGTGACTGCCGGGTCGCGGGTCGTCCCTCCGGACGGACCGGGACCCGGCAGCCGTCATCCGGCCCCCGCTCGGGTCGGCCCATCGAACGATCGACGACGAGGGAGACAGACCATGAGCTTCGCACCGACTTCCCACCGGGTCCGTGGTCTCCTCACCTGGCTCGGCCTCGTGGTCCTCCTCTCCCCCTTCTCGGCCGTGGCCGCCGCCGCCGAGGAACCCGTGCCGACACCTCCTCCGGGTGTGTCGATCACGGTCAACGCCCTGCCGATGACCGGCGGTGAGGGCGGCAAGATCTCGTCCTGCACCTTCTCGCTCGCCGTGATCGGGCTGGAGGAATCCGCCGACCCGCCGACCGCCGTCGACGTCACCATCACCGCGGTCGCGCCCGCCGTCCCGGGGGGCAGCCCCGTTGACCTGGTCACCGACGCCACCACGACGAGCGCCTCGACGTGGAGCCGGGACTACCCCATGGACGAGCTCGTCGCTCCGTTGACGCGCCATGCCAACGGCTACCACCTGCGCGTGCAGGTCGCCATCGACGGGACCCTGGCCGGCTCCAGCGTCTACTGGCTCGGCTGTGGTGAGCCGCAGGCGGGGAACCCGACTCGCTTGGTGTTCGCGGTCCAGTGGATCGGCCGCGACGGCACCACCTACGACGAGGCACCGTCCGCGCTCCTGCCTGCGGGTTGGGAGGCGTCTTTCCTCGTGACCGGCTCGAGCAAGATCGGTGACGCCGCGTGCACCTACGCCCCGGGCTCCGCCGAGCTGGTGTGCATCTACGACAACCCCGGCCACGGTGGCCCACCCGGCCTCGTCGTCCCCGGCAACCCGAAGGCGACCTACGACGTCGTGCTCGCCGGCGCGCCTGCGGAGTGGACGCCCGACGAGACCACGCTCGGGACCTTCGTCGGTCGCGACACCTGCCCCCGCGGTGGCGGCGGCCACGACGGCGGCGACGAGGGCGGCCACGAGGGCGGCCACGACGGGGGCCACGAGACTCCTCCCACGGTCGTACCCCAGGCCGAAGAGGGAGGCGGTGGCCACGACGGTGGAGACGGTGGAGGCGGTGGCCATGGCGGTGAGGGCACCTGCGTCCACACCGTCGTGCTGGTCCAGGCCCCCGAGCCGCCGACCTCGCCGCCCGGCGAGCCTCCGGCACCGTCGGCGTCGGTGAGCCCGACGACGGCGGCCGAGGCCCTCGGCGCCAGTGCTGCGAAGGCGCCAGCGACAGGTGCTGAGGGTGTGCTCCCGGCGACCGGCAGTGCCGCCACCGGGCCACTGGCATCGATGGGGGTCGCGCTCGCCGTGTCCGGCGCCCTGCTCGTCGCCGCCTCGACCCGGCTGCAGCGCCGTTCGATGGGCTGAGGGGGTCACCCTCCCCCCGGGATCCGGCGGACGGCGTCGATGGCTTCGGGTAGCCGGCTGATCACCGCGCCCGAGGGCTCGACGGCCTTCGTGCCCGCCATGGCCTCGTCGTCGACGACCAGCACCGCGAACGCATCCCGGGCCCGGTCGACCCACACCACGATGCCGGCCTCGGTCGCGGCCATCGAGTCGAGGGCGTGGCCGTCGGGCTCGAGGCCGAGGGCCCAGCTGCCCATCGACCGTCCGACGGCCGGCAGGGTCTCGGGCGCCGGGCCGGGCCCGGACACCGCCGCCGGCTCCGGCACCTCGGCCAGCCGCCGCATCGCCTCGGCCGAGACCACCCTCGTCGTCCCCCCGGTGACGCCGTCGTTGAGCACGAGGTCGGCGAAGGTCCCGAGGTCACGCAGGGTCGTGCGACCGCTCCCGACCGCGCCGGGGTCGCTTTCCTCGACGCCGGCGACCGGGGTGAACCCCGTGCCGGTGAGCCGGAGCGGCTCGGCGAGGCGGGTCCGGAAGACCTCGTCCCACGGCCGGCCGGTCGCGGTCTCGGCGGCGGTGCGGACCGTCGCCGCGCCGGCGCCGGTCCCGTCGGCGAGCAGCTCGGCGAGGCTGCGGTCGGTCCCCGGAAGCGGGGCGTCGAAGGCCATGAGGCCCTCGTCCACCAAGGCGGCGGCCACGACGGCGGTCATCCAGTCGCCGACCGCCCCGAGGGGCACCTCCTGGTCGAGCACGTCGGGCTCGTAGACCTTCTCGAACGCCACCTGGCCATCGGTCACCACGAGGAGCCCGCCCCCCGGCGGCAACGCCGACTGCGTTCGGGCGACCATCGCCTCGTCGACGGGGCTGAAGGCCACGACGGCGGGGATGACGGTGGTGGTGGGCGGCGTCCTCGGCGGCGTCCTCGCCCCCGGTCCGCCCGATGAGCCACACGACGACGGTGACGGCGCCGAGCAGCGCGACGAGGACGAGGGCCGGGCGGGCGCGCACGGCCGACAGTGTTCCCGTTGGGGACGCCGATGGCGACGCGACGTCCGGCGGCGTTCGCCGTCCGGGGCCGCCGGTCGTAGTGTGCGACCGCCACGCCCGACGAGCAGGGGGACGCCATGGAGGCGCTGCGCACACCCGACGAGCGGTTCGAGGGGCTGCCCGACTACCCGTTCGCGCCGCACTACGTCGAGATCCCCGACGGCGACGGCGACGGCGGCACCCTGCGTCTCCACCACCTCGACGAGGGGCCGCCGGACGGCCAGACCGTCCTGCTCCTCCACGGCGAGCCGTCGTGGAGCTTCCTCTACCGGAAGATGATCCCGGTCCTCACCGCCGCCGGGCTCCGCTGCATCGCACCGGACCTCATCGGCTTCGGGCGGTCCGACAAGCCGGCGTCCCGGGACGACTACACCTACGCCCGTCACGTCGAGTGGCTGCGCGCCGCCCTGTTCGACGAGCTCGACCTGCGCGACGTCACCCTCGTCGGCCAGGACTGGGGCGGCCTGCTCGGCCTGCGGCTCGTGGGCGAGCACCCCGACCGCTTCGCCCGAGTGGTGGTGGCCAACACCTACCTGCCCACCGGTGACCGGAAGGTCAACGAGGCGTTCATGAACTGGCGACGGTTCTCCCAGGAGGTCGAGGACTTCGCCGTCGGGTTCATCGTCGCCACCGGGTGCACCACGCAGCTCGCTCCCGAGGTGGTCGCCGCCTACGACGCCCCCTTCCCCGACGACCGCTACAAGGAGGGGGCCCGCCAGTTCCCGACGCTCGTGCCCATCACCCCCGACGACCCGGCGGCCGAGGCCAACCGGGCGGCGTGGGAGACGCTCGAGCGGTTCGACAAGCCGCTCCTGTGCGCCTTCAGCGACGGCGACCCGCTCACCGCCAAGGCCAACTTCCTCTTCGAGAAGCGGGTGCCCGGCGCCCAGGGGATGCCCCACACCACCATCGAGGGCGCCGGCCACTTCCTGCAGGAGGACAGGGGCGAGGAGCTGGCCCGGGTCGTCGCCGACTTCGTCGACCAGTACCCGGCCACCCGGTAGCGTCGCCCGTCGATCCCTCGCGTCCGCCTTCCCCGCCGCCCCGCCGCAGCCATCCCCGTCGCAGCCAGCAAGGAGACACCACCATGGCCGGCAACCCCGCCAACAAGTTCGGTGAGCTCTCGGGCGCGCCGCCCGAGGTCGCCAAGTTCTTCTGGACCGGCGGCCCCGTCGAGCTGGCCGAGCGCACCTGGTTCGTGTCGCAGTTCTCCGGCGTCACCGCGTTCGAGACCGACGAGGGCCTCGTGGTGGTCGACACCGGTACGGCCATCATGGCCCCGGCCATCGCCGAGTCGATCCGGTCGGTCACGTCCGCGCCGGTCCACACCGCGATCTACACCCACGGCCACGTCGACCACGCCTTCGGCCTGGCCGCGTTCCTCGCCGAGGGGCAGCCCGCGCCGCGGGTCATCGGCCACGAGTCCATGCCCGAGCGCTTCACGCGCTACGCGCGGACGCCCCACCACAACATCGCGGTGAACAACCGCCAGTTCGCCGGCGTCCCCGACGACCGCGAGATCGGACGGGGGCGCATCCGCTTCGAGGCTCCCAGCCATCCGCCCACCGAGCTGTACGGCGACCACCTGACCATCGAGGTCGGTGGGGTCACCTTCGAGCTGCACCACGCCCGAGGCGAGACCGACGACCACACCTGGGTCCACTGCCCCGACCGTGGCGTGCTCTGCCCTGGCGACCTGATCATCTGGGGCGTCCCCAACGCCGGCAACCCGCAGAAGGTGCAGCGCTACCCGTGGGACTGGGCCGACGCCCTGCGGGCCATGGCCGCCTGCCACCCACGGTCGCTCGCCCCCGGGCACGGGGGACCGGTGGTCGACGACGCCGAGCTCGTCGAGCGGATCCTGCTCGAGACGGCGTCGTACCTCGACTCGCTCGTCGAGCAGACCGTCGCCGCCCTCGAGGACGGTTCGCCACCCCACGTCGACATCGTCCGCACGGTCCAGCCCCCCGCCACCGACTCGCCGTGGCTGCAGCCGGTGTACGACGAGGCCGAGTTCATCGTCCGCAACGTGATCCGCTGGTTCGGCGGCTGGTGGACGGGCCGGCCGAGCGAGCTCAAGCCTGCTCCCCGCGCCGAGGTCGCCGCCGAGGTGGCCACCATGGCCGGTGGCGCCCACGCCCTGGCCGGGCACGCGCTCTCGACGGCCGAGCGGGGCGACGTGCGCCTGGCCTGCCACCTCGCCGACTACGCGCTCGAGGCCGCACCCGACGACCCGGCCGTGCGCCAGGCGGTGGCCGAGGTCTACGAGCGGCGGGCCGAGACCGAGGAGAGCCTCATGGCGGTCAACATCTTCCGCTCGGCCGCCGAGTACGCCCGCCAGGGTCGTCCCTTCGCCTGACGCCGCCGCACTCGGCGCGCCCATCGCGTGCGTATCCGACCACCGCGGGGGTGGGTGGGTACGCAAACGATGGAGGAGGGGTTCCCGTCTGCCCATCGCGTGCGTATCCGACCACCGCGGGGGTGGGTGGGTACGCACACGATGGTCGTAGCCTCGGCGGGTGCGCACGGTCTGGGTCCTCGGGGACCAGCTGAACCGGTCGGTCGGCGCCCTGCGCGGCGCCGACCCCGCCGACACGCGGGTGCTCCTCGTCGAGAGCGACGCCAAGTTGGCGTCGAAGCGCTGGCACGTCGCCCGGGCCCACCTGGTGATCACCGCGATGCGTCGGTTCGCCGGCGAGCTCGAGCGGGCCGGGTTCGTCGTCGACCACCGGCGGGCGCCCACCCTCGCCGCCGGCGTCGAGGGCCACCGGCGCGAGCACGCCCCCGACGAGGTCGTGGCCATGGTGCCGATGTCGTGGGACGGGCGCGCCCTGCTCCGTCGGCTCGGCGTGACGACGGTGCCCAACGACCAGTTCCTCTGCTCGTACGACGAGTTCGCCGGGTGGGCCGACACCCGGACGGGCCGGCTGCGGATGGAGGACTTCTACCGGTGGCAGCGCACCCGCCTCGGGGTGCTCATGGACGGGGACGAGCCGGCGGGTGGGCGGTGGAACTACGACGCCGACAACCGCGAGCCGCCGCCACGCGACGGCCGTTCGTGGCCGGACCCGGTGCGGTCGCCGCTCGACGACCTCGACCGCGCGGTGCTGGCCGAGATGCGGGCCCGGCCGAACGTGTGGGGTGACGACCCCGACGGGTTGTGGCCGACGAGCCGCCGGGCCGCCCTCGTCCGCCTCCGGCGGTTCGTCGACGACGTGCTCCCGATCTTCGGACCCCACGAGGACGCCATGCTCCACGACGAGTGGCGCCTGGCCCACTCGCTCCTCTCGTCGTCGCTCAACCTCGGGCTCGTCCAACCGGCGGAGGTGGTCGAGGCGGCGGAGGCGGCCTACCGTGACGGCCGGGTGCCCATCGCCTCGGCCGAGGGACTCGTCCGCCAGGTCATGGGCTGGCGGGAGTACGTGTGGGGCGTCTACTGGCGGTGGATGCCCGACTACCGGGACGAGGACGCCCTTGCTGCGGACCGGCCGCTCCCACCGGTGTTCACCACCGGCCGGACCCACATGCGCTGCGTGGCCTCGACCCTCGACGGGGTGCGCCGGCGCGGGTGGGTGCACCACATCGAGCGGCTCATGGTGCTCGGCAACCTCTCGTTGCTGTCCGGCATCCGGCCGGCAGACCTGGTCGAGTGGATGTGGGCGTCGTTCGTCGACGGCGCCGAGTGGGTGATGCTGCCCAACGTCGTCGGCATGGCGCTCCACGCCGACGGCGGGCGGATGGCCACCAAGCCCTACGCCGCCGGCGGCGCCTACCTCAACCGCATGAGCGACCACTGCCGGGCCTGTCGCTACGACCCCAAGCGCCGGACGGGTGACGACGCCTGCCCGTTCACCACGCTCTACTGGGACTTCCTGGCCCGCCACGAGGGGCGGCTGGCCGGCAACCACCGGATGGGGAACCAGCTCTCGGCCATGCGGCGGCTGGCCGACCTCGAGGCCACCCGGGCGCGGGCCACCGAGGTGCTGGCCGCCCTCGACGCCGGTGCCCTCTGAGTCGTCTCGCCACCGGAGGTCGCGGAGGTCCTCCGTCCGGGATCACCGGTTCGTTACCGTGGTCTTCGTACCGGCTCCCGGCCGGCCCGAAGGGGGGACCCACCCATGACCTCCGAGTTCCCGTCCCAGTCCGACACGATGGCGTTCCTGCGCAGCAGCCGGATCATCGCGTTCGTCGCCGGGGTCATCGCCCTGGCCGGAGGCATCGCCATCCTCGCGTGGCCCGACCGCACCATCAAGGCGCTCGCCGTGGTGCTCGGCATCGTGTTCGTGATCATCGGCCTCGGTCAGATCCTCGATGCCCTGTCCAGCCGGAAGGCCGGCACCTACTGGGGGTTCGTCCTGTTCAAGGGCGTGCTCGACCTCGCGTTCGGCATCGTCGCCATCGTCTGGCCGGGCATCACCGTCTGGGTGCTGGTGCTGATCTTCGGGATCGAGCTGATCGTCTCGGGCATCGTGGCCCTCGTCGTCTCCTTCCGGATCCCGAAGGAGTACGAGACCCGCTCGCGCTGGCTCTGGCGAGGCATCATCGGCATCGTCGCCGGTCTGGTGGTGCTGGCCTGGCCGGACGCCACGGTGTGGGTCATCGCCGTCCTCGCCGCCGTCTACCTGATCATCGTCGGGCTCGTGTTGTTGTGGGCCGGGTGGCAGCTCGGCAAGACCGACCGCATGACCCCGGCGGTCTGAGCCGCCGCCTCGGCCTGCGCCGCCTCGCCGGGGTGGCGGGGAGCGGGGGCATGATGGGCCATGGCCGTCCGCCGTCGCACCCTCGTGATCACCGCCGGCGTCGCCGCCGTCGCGGTGCTCGCCACGGCGGTCGTCGTCACGCTGGTGGTGCGTGGGCGGGCCGCCGACCGGGCGTCGGTCGACGAGGCCCTCGAGCGCTTCCGCACCGGGCAGACCGCCGGCGTCGCCGAGGCCCCCCTCGGTCGCCCGGCCGAGGGCGTCTACCTGCTCACCGGGTCGGGTCGCGAGAAGCTGAGCTTCCAGACGACGAGCCAGTCGATGGGTCCGTCGATGCCGGCGACGGTCACGTGGGACGACGACGACTGCTGGGAGCTCCGCGTCGAGCACAACGCCAACCACTCGCAGACCTGGAACTACTGCCAGGACGGTGACCGCATGGTCGACGTCGGGGGCGCGGTCACCCAGCGCTTCGACTTCGTGGTCGCCCAGGTCGACAGCCGGTCGACGTCGGTGTGCGACCCTCCGGCACCCACCACCGAGCGCGGCGCCGTCCCCGGGACGGTCCGGGCGCAGGAGTGCACGATCGACACCGAGGGCCAGGGCCGCTCGACGATGACCGGCCCGAGCACGTTCCTCGGCGACGAGGAGGTCGACGTCGGCGGCACGTCGGTGACGGCGTCGAGGTACGTCGCCGAGCGACGGTACGAGGGCGACCAGCGCGGCGAGGGTCGGGTCGAGACGTGGTACGCCACCGAGAACGGCTTCCCCGTCCGGTCGATCTGGACGCTGTCGATCACGTCGGCATCCCCGATCGGCGACGTCACCTACACCGAGTCGGGCGAGTGGACCTTGACCTCGCTCGTCCCCCGGACCTGAGCCAAGGGCCCGGAACTGGTTGCGGAATCCGGGTGGGGCACATGGTGATCTGGCAACCAGTTCGCCGAGGGATCGGGAGCTGGTGGAGGTTGGAGGTGGTCAGGAGGGGATGCGGTACCAGCCGTCCATGACGTCGAGCATGGCGTCGGCGACGAGTCCCCGTTCGGGCACGGTGTTGGCCATGCCGTAGATCGGGGCCATGCCGCCCTCGCTCGACGGGTTGGCCCGAACCCAGTCGATGGCGGTGCGCAGGTCGGCGAGGAGCCGCTCGGCGACCCCGGGCTGGGTGTGGCGGAGCGTGACGCACAGGTGCAGGGCGGCCGGGCGGTGCAGCGGGTTGAGGGCCCAGCCCATGCGGGTCAGGGCGTCGTTGACCCGGTAGACGTCGAGGTCGGCGTCGTTGCTGGCGAAGGCGATGACGAACAGCGGGTCGCCGAACAGGTCGAGCTCGGGCATCTCCCGCAGGCCGGCCTTGATGGCATCGGCCGTCGTGAGGATGCGACGGGTGGCGTCGAGGTAGCCCTCCTCGCCGATCGACACCAGCGCCGCCCAACACGCCGCCGACAGGGCCCCTGGTCGTGAGCCGGCGAACGACGGAGAGCAGTAGAGCCCACCCGGCCAGTCGGTCATCGTGAAGTACTGGTGGTGGCGGAGCTCCTCGGTTCGGTAGAGCACCACCGACGTGCCCTTGGCGGCGTAGCCGAACTTGTGCGTGTCGGCCGAGATCGAGGTGACGCCGGGGAGTCGGAAGTCGAACGGCGGCACCGGGTAGCCCAGCTTCTCGGCGAACGGCAGCACGAAGCCGCCCAGGCAGGCGTCGGTGTGGAAGCCGATGCCCCGCGATCGGGCCAGCTCGGACAGCTCCTCGATGGGGTCGACGAGGCCGTGGGGGAACGGCGGTGCCGACCCCACGATCACGATGGTGTCCTCGGTGATCGCCGCCTCGGTGGCGGCCACGTCCGCCCGCCAGTCGTCGGCCGGCGGCACGTGCACGATCTCGATGCCGAAGTACTGCGCCGCCTTGTCGAACGCGGCGTGGGCGGTGCGGGGCACGATCATCTGCGGCTCGGTGATCCCCCGCGTGGCCCGGGCATGGTCGCGGTAGGCCTTCATCGCCAGCTGGATGCTCTCGCTGCCCCCCGACGAGACGGTGCCGCACACGCCACCGGGCCGACCCGGCCCCTCGCCGATGTCGCCGCCGCCGAGCATCGACGCGGTCATGGCCACGATCTCGCTCTCGAACTTCACCGCGCTCGGCCACAGGTCGGTGTGCAGCGGGTTCGACTGGGAGTTGATGGCGTAGGCCTCGTTGAGGAAGGCGATGTGGTCGGGGTCGCCGTTGTAGACGGCGCCCGAGGCGTAGCCCTCCCCCCACCGGGCCGCTTCCTGGGCCTGCATCTCGCGCATGAGGCCGAGCACGTCGTCGCGCGCCACCCCCGACGAGGGCAGCGCCGTGTACGTCTCGTACCGCCGGCGGTACTCCTTGATGGTCGGCTCTGGGGGCGGCTCGTGGCCGGCGGGCTCGCTCATGGTCGTCCTCCCGGGCGGTTCAGCTTGGCGAACAGGCCCTTGGTGCGCTTGTAGTAGTCGGTGAAGGCGCCGAACGCCCGGTCGTAGGTGGCGCGGTGGTCGGGGTTCGGTGCGTAGGTTGCGTCGATGGCGACGAGGGCCGGGACGTCGTCCCAACGGAGGTGGCCGAGGGCCACGGCGGCACTGAAGGCCGCACCCCGCACGTTGGCCAGCCGGGGTTCGGCCGCCTGACGGATCGGCCGGTCGAGCACGTCGGCCATGATCTGGCACCACAGCGGCGACTGCGCACCCCCGCCGATGAAGGTGATGCCGTCGTCGAAGCGGGTCTTGGCGAACTTCTCGGCGTAGGTGAGCATCCAGCGGGCGTTGAGGGCGACCCCCTCGAACACGGCCCGCACCAGGTCGCTGCGCACGGTGCCGAGCCCGACGTTGATCCACCCGCCCCGGATGCGGTGGTCGTCGACCGGGGTGCGCTCGCCGTTGAGCCACGGGAAGAAGATCACCCCGTTGCTGCCGGCCGGGGAGCGGGCGGCGAGCTCGTTGAGGGCCCCCACCATGTCGTCGGGGGCGTCGACCACCGACAGGCCGTCGGAGGCGAGCAGCACGTTGTCGACCAGCCACGTGAGCGAGGCGCCGGCGACGTCCTGTTCGGTCGCCACCCAGTACCGCATCGGGATCGCCGACGGGAGGGAGGTGATGTTGTGGAGCAGGTCGGTCCGCTTGAACGGCACGTGGCACGACAGCCACGACGACGTGCCGACGTAGAGGTGGGCGTCGAGGTCGCGCACCGCGCCCGACCCGATGCCGGCCGAGCAGGTGTCGCCCGTGCCGGTGACGACCTGCACCGTCGTGGGCAGGCCGAGGTCGGCGGCGACCTCGGGGAGGATGGGACCGACGATCGAGCCGGTGGGCAGCAGGTCGGGGAGCTTGGCCCGGTCGATGCCGGTCCACTCGAGGAGCTGGTCGTCGTAGCCGACGTTCGCCAGATCGCGGTTGTCGGTGACCCAGTGCCCGACGATCGAGTCGTACGACGCCGCGAACCGGCCGGTGAACCGCAGGTTGAGGAAATCCATCGGCTCGAGGAACTTGTAGGTGGCGCGGTAGACGTCGGGCTTGTCGTCCTTGAGCCAGAGGATGTGGCCGGTCGAGTCCTTGCCGGTGCGCGACGGCACCCCGCCGGTGACCCGCAGCCAGTTGCGGAGGCGGACGGCGTTGTAGCCGACGGTCGGGACGGTCAGCCCGCCGCCGGTGGCCTTCCGGGAGGCCCCGGCCCCGCGGTCGTCCATCCAGCTGATGGCGTGGTGGAGCGGCCGGCCGTCGGCGTCGACCGGCACCGTCGCCATCCACTGGGCGGTGACGCTGATGGCGATCACCTCGTCGGTGGGCACCACGCCCTGACCCAGGAGCTGCTTGGACGCGTCGACGATCGTGTCCCACCACTCCTCGGGGTCCTGCTCGACCCCGCCGCCGGGCACCAGCTCCAGCCGGTTGTGGCGGACGGTGTGGGCGACGACGTCGCCCCCGGTCGACACCAGCGCGACCTTGGGGCCCCCCGTCCCGAGATCCACGGCGAGGACGTACGACATGGCCGCACGCTAGTGCTGCGCCCGGGACCGACCGGGGGGGACGCACCGGGGGGACGCCGGCGGCGCCGGTCGATGGCGTCGGTAGCCTCGTGCGGTGATCCTCGACTCGGTCTCGGCGGCCGACGTGTTCGGCGCCATGGCGGTCACGGCGTTCCTCGTCCGCCTGGTGCCACAGCCGTTGAAGCTGGCCCGGACCAGGGTGCCCGACGGCGTGTCGCCGCTCTCGGCCATCAACGTGGTGCTGACCGAGGTGGCCGCCCTCGTCTACGGGCTGACGGCCGGCCTCGTGCCCGTCTGGATCGTCTCGGTGCCGGCGTTGCCGCTGGCGCTGTGGATGCTGTGGCTGCTGCGTCACGAGGTGACCCGACGCGACCTCGCGGCCGGCCTGGCCTACGTGGCGCTGATCGTCGGCACCTGGTCGTTCGGCGTGCTGGGTGTGGTGCTGGGCCTGAGCGTCGTGCTGAACTACGGACCGCAGGTGTGGACCGCGCTGCGCAGCGACCGACTCGAGGGCCTGGCCTCGGCGACGTGGTGGTTGGCCATCGCCGACGCCCTCCTGTGGTCGGCTTACGGGTTCGCCGTCGACGACCCGGCGATCCTGTTCTACGGGGCGATGATGGTCGGGGCGGCGACGACGATCCTCGTGCGCATCGGCAGGACCCGGCGGGTGTCGGCGTCGGCGCCGGCGCTGGTCGCCGAGGAGGCTTGACCACCCCGAGCCCTCAGTAGGCTCTCGGGGTGGACCTGGGCTCCCTCTCCGCCGCCGACGTGCTCGGCATCGTGGCGATGGCCGCGTTCGTCGTCCGCCTCCTGCCCCAGCCGGTGAAGCTGCTCCGCACGGGCGTTCCCGACGGCGTGTCGCCGATGACCGCCATCAACATCGCCCTCACGGAGGTGGCGTGGTTGATCTACGGACTGGTCGAGGGCCTCGTCCCCGTGTGGGCGGTGTCGCTGCCGGCGCTCCCCCTGGCGCTGTGGACCGTGGTGCTCCTCCGTCGCCGGATCACCGGCCGCGACCTGCTGGGCGCGGCGGCGTGGTCGACCGTCATCGCCGTGACGTGGGTGTTCGGCGTGCTGGGGGTCGCCCTCGCCCTGAGCGTGCTCGTGAACTACGGGCCTCAGGTGTGGGTCGCCGTCCGCAGCGAGCGGCTCGAGGGCATCGCCGCCGCCACGTGGTGGCTGGCCATCGTCGATGCCGCCACGTGGTCGGCCTACGGCCTGGCGGTGTCCGACCCCGAGCTGCTCCTCTACGGCGCGGTGCTCACCGCCAGCGCGATCACCATCCTGGTCCGCATCCGCCAGACCCGTCCGGCCGTCGTGCCGGCGACGGTCGGGGCCGTCAACCTCGCCGTCACCGGCGAGGCCTGATCCCCTCCGGCCCACCCGGCCGCGGCCCGGGAGCCGGCAGCGGCACCGGGACTACGGTGCCCCCCATGAGCGAGGGGTTCGGCGACGTGCGCGACGACCTGGTGGCCGAGGGCGACGACTACGTGAAGGTCGCCGTCACCGACATCGACGGCGTCCTCCGGGGCAAGTACCTCGACGCCCGCAAGTTCCTCGGGGCGACGGAGTCCGGCTTCGGGTTCTGCAACGTGGTGTTCGGCTGGGACTCGTCCGACCGGTGCTACGACAACACCACCTACACGGGCTGGCAGAGCGGCTACCCCGACGCCGAGGTGCGCATCGACCTCGGCACCCACCGGCGCATCCCCTGGGAAGGCGGTCGGCACTTCTTCCTCGGCGACTTCGTGGGCACCGGCAACCAACCCCTCGAGGTGTGCCCCCGTCGCATGCTGCGCGGCGTCGTCGACCGGGCCGAGGCCCTCGGGTACTCGCCCCGGTTCGGGCTCGAGTTCGAGTGGTTCAACTTCCTCGAGACCCCCCACTCGCTGCACGAGAAGGGCTTCCGGGGGATGACGCCCCTCACCCCCGGCATGTTCGGCTACTCGATCCTCCGCCAGACGCAGAACCAGGGGTACTTCGACGCGCTGCTCACCGACCTGCGGGCGTTCGGCGTGCCGCTCGAGGGGCTGCACACCGAGACCGGCCCCGGCGTGTACGAGGCGGCCATGGTCTACTCCGAGGCCCTCGAGGCCGCCGACCGGGCCCTGCTGTTCAAGGCGTCGGTGAAGGAGATCGGCCACCGCTTCGGCATCCTCCCCACGTTCATGGCCCGGTGGCACCCCGACCTCCCGGGCTGCAGCGGTCACGCCCACCAGAGCCTCTGGGACCCCGACGGCGAGCGGAACCTCTTCCACGACGACGGCGACCCGTACCGCATGAGCCCGCTCTTCCGGTCGTACCTGGCCGGCATCCTCGAGCTGCTCCCCGAGCTCCTCGTGTTCTTCGCCCCCACGGTCAACAGCTACAAGCGCCTGGTCGACGGCTTCTGGGCGCCGACCAAGGCCACGTGGGGCGTCGACAACCGCACCGTGGCGGCGCGGGTCATCCCCGGCTCGGGCAAGAGCACCCGGCTCGAGCTCCGCGTGCCCGGGTCCGACGTCAACCCCTACCTGGCCGTCGCCGCCTCGCTCGCCGCCGGCCTGTGGGGCGTCGAGCGCGGGCTCGAGCTCGACGTGGCCCCCACCGAGGGCAGCGCCTACGCCGACGACCGCATCGAGCGCCTGCCCCGCACCCTGCAGGAGGCCACCGCCCGCCTGGCCGGGTCCAAGGTGGCGCGCGAGCTGTTCGGCGACGCCTTCGTCGACCACGTGGTGCAGACCCGCGAGTGGGAGTGGCGCCAGTTCGGCGACGCGGTGACCGACTGGGAGCTCCGCCGCTACTTCGAGATCATCTGACCCGTGCTCTCCCGGTTCAGCTTCCCCACCGACATCCGCTTCGGTCCCGGCGCCCGTCACGGCGTGGCCGGCCACCTGGCCGAGGTCGGGCGTCGCCCGGCCGCTCGTGGTCACCGACCGGGGCGTCGCCGCCCTGCCCGCCTTCGCCGCCGTCATCGACGAGCTCGCCGCGGGCGGGCTCGAGCCCGCCGTGTTCGACGGGGTCTGGGGCAACCCGGTGGTGAGCCAGGTCGACGCCGGCGTCGCCGCGTTCCGCGAGCACGACGCCGACGGCATCGTCGGCGTGGGCGGCGGCGCCGCCCTCGACGTGGCCAAGGCGGTCGCCCTCATGGCCACCCACCCGGGCGAGCTGTTCGACTACGAGGACGACAAGCCCGGCGCTCGTCCGATCACCGACGCCGTGCCGTGGTTCGTGGCCCTCCCGACCACCGCCGGCACCGGCAGCGAGGTGGGCCGTTCGGCGGTGATCGCCGACGACGCCACCCACGTCAAGCGGATCGTGTTCTCGCCCCACCTCCTGGCAAAGGTCGTGTTCGCCGACCCCGAGCTGACCGTCGACCTGCCGGCGCCCATCACCGCCGCCACCGGCGTCGACGCCCTCACCCACAACGTCGAGGCCTACCTGGCCAAGGCCTACCACCCCATCTGCGACGGCATCGCCCTCGAGGGCACCCGGCTCGTGGCCCGCCACCTGTCCCGGGCGGTCGCCGAGCCCGCCGACCTCGAGGCCCGGGGCGGGATGCTCATGGCCTCGATGATGGGGGCCATCGCCTTCCAGAAGGGCCTCGGCCTGGTGCACTCGACCGCCCACGCCCTCGGCACCGCCGCCGACCTGCACCACGGCCTGGCCAACGCGGTGATGATCGACCACGCCTTGGCGTTCAACGTGGAGACGGCGCCCGAGAAGTTCGTCGTGCTCGCCGAGACCGTGGGTTGCGAGGCGCCGACCCCCGACGCGTTCCTTCGCTGGCTCACCGATCTCAAGGCCGAGATCTCGGTGCCGGCCGACCTCACCTCCGCCGGGGTCGTGCCGGTCGATCTCGACCGCCTGGCCCGACTCGCCTTCGACGACGCCTGCCACGCCAACAACCCGCGTCCGGTCACCGAGGACGACTTCCGGCTCATCTTCACGAGGGCGATGGCATGACCACGACGTCGCCGCTTCCTCTCCGAGCCCCCGACCTCCCCTCCCGACGGCCATGAGCACTCGCCCCCTGCGCATCGGCCTGTCGGCCTGCTTCTTCCACGCCGACCCCACCCGCCCGGTCTTCAAGGGCAAGACGCTGCTCTACCTCGAGGAGTCGATGGCCCACTGGGTCGGCTCCCAGGGGGCCATCACCTACCTGCTGCCCCGGCTCGGGCCGGGCGCGCCCGACCTCGACGACCTGGTCGACGACGTCGACGGGCTGGTGCTGCAGGGGGGCACCGACGTCTGCCCCCGCACCTACGGAGAGGAGCCCCTCGACCCGGCCTGGGAGGGCGACGAGGCCCGCGACCGCTACGAGATCGAGCTGCTCCGCCGGGTGCACGACGCGGGCAAGCCGGTGCTCGGGGTGTGCCGGGGTGCCCAGATCCTCAACGTCGCCTTCGGCGGCACCCTCTACCAGGACATCTCGACCCAGGTCGACACCGACCTCGTCCACCGCGACTGGGAGCCCTACGACGCCAACCGCCACGCCATCGCCATCGCCGAGGGCAGCGGGCTCGCCGCGCTCTACCCGGGCGTCGACGAGGCGGTGGTGAACAGCGTGCACCACCAGGCGGCCAAGGAACTGGGTGACGGGCTCGTGGTCGAGGCCCGCTCGACCGAGGACGGCCTCGTCGAGGCCCTGCGGCTCGACCCCGACGCCGGACTCGGCGACGGCTACGTGTTCGGCGTGCAGTGGCACCCGGAGTGGATGGGCGACGACCCGACGCTCCTGGCGCCCGGACCGATCCTGACCGAGTTCCTGGCCGCCGCCCGGCGGTCGCGCGCCGACAGGAGGGGCTGAGCCCATGGACGTCGTCAACCCCGCCACCCTCGAGGTCGTCGAGACCATCCCCGACGACGACGCCGCCTCCGTCGCCGCCAAGCGGGAGCGGGCATCCGAAGCCCGCGTCGAGCAACAGGGCTGGGCCCGCCACCTCGAGGAGCGGGTCGAGGTCGTCGCCCGCTTCCGCCAGGGCGTGGTCGACCGGTTCGAGCAGCTGGCCGAGGTGCTCACCGCCGAGACCGGCAAGCCCATCACCCAGGCCCGCAACGAGCTCACCGGCGTGGTCCCCCGCCTCGACTTCTTCATCGACCACGTCGCCGCGGCCCTCACCCCCGAGGTCGTCGCCGACGACGTCGAGCTCGGCCTGCGCGAGGAGATCGCCTGGGAGCCGCTCGGCACCGTGGCCAACGTCTCGGCGTGGAACTACCCGTGGTTCGTCGGCACCAACGTGTTCGTGCCCGCCCTCCTCACCGGCAACGCCGTGCTCTACAAGCCGTCCGAGCTCGCCTCGCTCACCGGCCGGGCCATCGCCGAGCTGTGGGCCGCCGCCGGGGTGCCCGACGGCCTGTTCCAACCGGTGTTCGGAGCCGGCGAGGCGGGCCGGTTGGTGCTCGACGGCGTGCAGGGCGTGTTCTTCACCGGCTCGTACGCCACGGGCCGCCGGATCGCCGAGGCGGTCGTCGCCTCGGGGTCGATGGCGCGCCTGCAGCTCGAGCTGGGCGGCAAGGACCCGGTGTACGTGGCCGACGACGTCGACGTGGCCGTGGCCGCCGAGAGCCTGGCCGACGGCGCGTTCTCCAACGCCGGGCAGAGCTGCTGCTCCGTCGAGCGGATCTACGTGCACGAGGGCGTGCACGACGCCTTCGTCGACGCCTTCGTGGCCGCCGTCGAGGCGTTCCGGATCGGTGACCCGACCGACCCCGACACCTACCTCGGGCCGCTCACCCGCCGCCAGCAGGCCGACGTGCTCGACGCCCAGGTGGTGGACGCGTTGTCGCGGGGAGCCGTGCTCGCCACCGGTGGCGGCCGGCTCGCCGACGCACCGGGGCCGGGCACGTGGTTCCAGCCGACGGTCCTCGTCGACGTCACCGGTGGCATGGCGGTGATGCGGGACGAGAGCTTCGGGCCGATCATCGGCATCCAGCGGGTCGGCTCCGACGAGGAGGCGGTGGGGGAGATGGCCGCCACCGACTACGGGCTGACCGCCGGCGTCTACACACCCGACGAGGCCCGGGCCCGGGCCGTGCTCGAGCGGCTCGACGTCGGGTCCGCCTACTGGAACTGCTGCGACCGGGTCAGCCCCCGCCTGCCGTGGACCGGACGGCGCCACTCCGGCGTCGGCTCGACGCTGTCCACCATCGGCATCCAGGCGTTCGTGCAGCCCAAGGCCTGGCACCTGCGCTCGCCCTAGCAGGAAGTACCGTGCCGCGGTGGTGTCGGAGCGAGGGGTCGACGAGGAGGCGGCGGTGGACGCCGAACCGGCAACGCCCGGGGCGCATCCCTCGCTCGTCGCCCGGGCGCACGCTCGGGTCGAGGCCCGGGCCGGGGCAGCCCGGACCTGGCTCGACCGGCGCCGAGGGGAGGCGCTCCCCCTCGACCTGGCCGTGCGCTTCTACGAGCGTGACCGCGATGCCTTCGCCTCGGTGCTGGGCGCCGCCATCGCCCTCCGGCTCTTCCTGTTCATCGTCCCGTCGATGGCGATGGCCGTCGGCCTCCTCACCGTGATCCGTGGTCGCGACGCCGTCGGCGACCTCACGAGCTCCTCGAACATCACCGGGAGCCTCGCCGGCCAGATCGGGGAGACGCTGCCGAACAGCCGGACGGCGGGGTGGGGCCTGTTCCTCACCGGCCTCGTGCTCATGGTGTGGGCCGGCCGCAGCCTCACCAAGGTGCTGGCGGCGTGCGCCGCCGGCTCGTGGCGGCTCGGCGGTCAGGCCGCCCGCACGACGCTGCGGATGGCGGCGGCGGTGACCACGCTCGTCCTCCTGCTGTTCGTCGTGTCCTCGCTCCTCAACCGGATCCGATCGGAGCAGGGGATCGCCGTCGCCACGACGTCGTGGGTGTTCGCCGGGGTGGCCTACGGCGTCGGGTGGTTCGCGGTGTCGTGGACGCTGCCGCGGGGCACTCGCGACCCCGGCGCCCTGCTCCCCGGCGCGGCCATCGTCGGCCTCGCATTGGCCTCGCTGCAGTGGTTCATGCAGTTCTACCTGCCGGGCCGCATCGACCGGGCGTCGGAGGTCGCCGGCAACCTCGGGTGGACGATCGCCACCCTCGGCTACATGTTCCTGATCGGGCGCATGATGGCCTCGAGCCTCATCCTGAACGCCACGATCTGGGAGCGCCTGGGCAGCATCAGCACGCTGGTCTTCTCCCTACCGGTGCTGCGTCGCATCCCGATGCGCTTCCCGTCGGTCGAACGGTTCTTCGACCTCGACCGCTCCACGCCGGTCGACGAGGTCGAGCCGGACGACTCGTCCGACCGTCAGTCGGCGACCACCACCGACGCCACGTCGTAGCCCGCCTCGTCGATGGCGGCGCGCACCGCGGTCTCGTCGACCTCGCCCACGACGGTGGCCGTCCTGGCGGGGACGTCCACCTCGACGCCCTCGACGCCGGCGACGGAGGACACCGCGCCCTCGATGGCGTGCTTGCAGTGGTCGCAGGAGATGCCGGGGACGGCGTACACGCTCGTGGTCATGGTGCGGACCTCATGTGGACCTCGTGGATCGGAAGCGGCGGAGCCGCAGGCTGTTGGTGACGACGAACACCGACGAGAAGCCCATGGCCCCGGCGGCGATCATCGGGTTGAGCACGCCGAAGGCGGCGAGCGGGATGGCGGCCACGTTGTAGGCGAAGGCCCAGAACAGGTTGCCCTTGATGGTGGCGAGCGTGCGACGCGACAGCGCGGATGGCGTCGGCCGCCGCCCGCAGGTCGCCGCTCACGATGGTCAGGTCGCTCGCCTCGATGGCCACGTCGGTGCCGGTGCCGATGGCGATGCCGAGGTCGGCCTGGGCGAGGGCGGGGGCGTCGTTGATGCCGTCGCCCACCATCGCCGCCCGCCGGCCGGACTCCTGCTCGCGACGCAGCTCCGTGACCTTGTCGGCGGGGAGCACCTCGGCCACCACGCGGTCGATGCCGACCTCGGCGGCGACGGCCTCGGCCGTGCGCCGGTTGTCGCCGGTGACCATGACCACCTCGAGCCCGAGGTCGTGCAGGGCCTGCACCGCCTCCGCGCTGGTCGGCTTCACCCGGTCGGCCACGACCAGCACCCCGCGGGCCTCCACCGGTCCGCCGGGGGCGTCGGGCCACCCGGCGAGCACCGCGGTCTGGCCGCGGGCCTCGGCCGCCGCCGCCCGGGCCTCGAGGTCGTCGGGGATCGCGGCGAACAGGGCCCGCCGCCCGACCGAGACCTCGACGTCGCCGCCACCGGCACCCGCCACCGAGCCCACGACGCCGCGACCGGGCTGGTTCTCGAAGCCGCCGACCGGCACCAGGGCGCCGGCCGCGGGCGGCGATGGCCTGGGCGATGGGGTGCTCGGACCGGCTCTCGACCGAGGCCGCCCGGCGGAGCACCTCGTCGCCGTCCTCGCCGTCGGCGGCGTGGGCCTCGACCAGCTCCATGCGGCCCTCGGTGACGGTGCCGGTCTTGTCGAGCACCACCACCTCGACCTGGCGGGTCTGCTCGAGGACCTCGCCGCCCTTGATGATGATGCCGAGCTGGGCCCCCCGGCCGGTGCCACCATGATCGCGGTGGGCGTGGCCAGCCCGAGGGCGCAGGGGCAGGCGATGATCAGCACGGCGACGGCGGCGGTGAAGGCGTCGTCGACCGGGTTGCCGGTGACGCAGCCAGCCGGCGAGCGTGAGCAGGGCGATGCCGAGCACCACGGGCACGAACACGCCCGCGCACCCGGTCGGCGAGGCGCTGGATCGGCGCCTGCGAGCCCTGGGCCTCCTCGACCAGGCGGACGATCTGGGCCAGGGCGGTGTCGGCGCCGACCCGGGTGGCCTCGACGACGAGGTGGCCGTTGGTGTTGACCGTCGCCCCGATGACGTCGTCGCCCGGGCCGACCTCGACCGGCACCGGCTCGCCGGTGACCATGAGCCATGTCGACGGCCGAGTGGCCGTCGACGACCACGCCGTCGGTGGCGATCTTCTCGCCGGGACGGACCACGAAGCGCATCGCCGACCTCGAGGGCCTCGAGGGCGATCTCGGTGCCGTCGTCGAGCCGAGCGGTGCGGGCGCCGAGCTCGGCCAGCTTGCGGATGCGCGTCGCCCGACCGGCGCTTGGCCCGGGCCTCGAACCACTTGCCGAGCAGGATCAGCGTGACGATCACGCCCGCCGTCTCGAAGTAGACGTGGGGGGCGTCGGTGCCGGAGGTGGCCATCCCCGCCATCCCGGCCATCCCGTCGTCGGGCGCCTCGGCGGCGCCGAGGAAGAACAGGGCGACGGTCGACCACGTCCAGGCGGCCAGGGTGCCCATCGACACGAGGGTGTCCATCGTGGCCGAGCCGTGGCGGAGGTTGACGAGGGCGGCCCGGTGGAAACCGGCGCCGCTGAAGAACACGACGGGTGTGGCCAGCGCGAAGGCGACCCACTGCCATCCGTCGAACATGAGCGGCGGGATCATCGAGATGGCGACGAGCGGGATCGTGAGCACCGCCGCGACCACCAGTCGGCGGGTGACGGTCCGCAACCACCGGTCCTCGATGCCGGTCTCGCTCGGCGCCCTCGGGCACGCCGTAGCCGAGGGCCTCGATCTTCTCGACGAGGTCGTCGCGGTCGACCCGGCCCTCGTCGTAGACGACGGTGGCCCGGTTGGCGGCCAGGTTGACGTCGGCCCGGTCGACCCCGTCGAGGCGGGACAGCCCGCGGCCGATGCGGGTGGCGCAGGCCGCGCAGGTCATCCCCTCGATGGGCAGGTCGATCCGGGTGGTCACGTGCGTCGCCTCTCCACTCGGGCCACCATACCCCCCTCCCCTATTTTCGTCTACACTGCGGGGCATGCCGGGCTACACGATCAGCAGGGACGACTACCTCAAGCGGCTCCGCCGCATCGAGGGCCAGGTCCGCGGCCTGCAGGCGATGATCGAGCGGGACGAGTACTGCATCGACGTGCTCACCCAGATCTCATCGGTCACCAAGGCCCTCCAGAGCGTCGGTCTCGGGCTGCTCGACGAGCACATCCGGCACTGCGTGCGGGAGGCCGCCGAGGAGAGCGAGGCGGCGGGCGACGAGAAGGTCGACGAGGCGGTCGCCGCCGTGGCACGGCTGCTGCGGAGCTGAGCGGGCGTAGGCTCGACGTGGAACCGTCCGCCAGGCCAAGGAGCTCGCACCGTGCCGATCCACCCCGTCGCCCTCGACCTGCAGGCCGCCCAGGAGACCACCAGCCAGGACCCCTTCGCCCTGCAGAACAAGAAGCTGCTGAAGGTCCTGCTGCACTACGGCCCGATCCAGGCCGCCCTCGGCTCGATGGTCGCCTACCAGGGCGACGCCACCTTCGAACACGCCGGCAGCGGTGGGGCCAGCAAGTGGCTCAAGCAGAAGTTGACCGGTGAGGGTCAGAAGCTCATGAACGTGCACGGCACGGGCGAGGTCTTCCTCGCCGACATGGGCAAGGAGATCCAGATCATGTACCTGGAGAACGACTCGATCAGCGTGAACGGGTCGAGCATCCTCGCCCACTCGGCCAGCATCACCGGCGACATCCACATGGTCGGTGGCGCCGGGGCCATGGCCGGCGGCATGTGGAACGTGGCCCTCACCGGCACCGGCTACGTGGCCGTCACCACCGACGGCCCCCCGGTCGTGCTCGACGTGGCGTCGGCGCCGACCTACGCGGACCCGAACGCCGTGGTGGCCTGGACCTCGGGCGTCACCATGGGCATCAAGTCCGACGTCAACCTCAAGACCCTGATCGGCAAGGGCTCGGGCGAGACGTTCCAGATGTCGTTCGGCGGCCAGGGCTGGGTCATGATCCAGCCGTCGGAGGGCTCCACCGCCGGTGGCGGTCAGGGCACCGGCGTGGGGATGTAGGACTCAGGGGTCGAAACCGGGAGGCACCTCCACGCCACCCCACAGGGCGAGCGCGGCCTCGGCGACGGCCAGGGTGGTGCGGTCGCCGTAGCGAGGACCGACGATCTGGACCCCGACGGGCAGGTTCCCGGCCGCCCGCCCGACGGGCACGACGGTGACCGGCACGTGCAGGATCCCGAACACGAGGGCCCAGCCGCTGCCCACGTCCACGTAGCCGCGCGCCTCGCCGTCGACGTCGACCGTGCGGTCGGTGATGGGCCGGTGGTCGTGGGGGAAGGCCGGCACGGGCTGCACCGGCGCCAACACGACGTCCACGTCCCCGAAGACGTCCTCCCACGCGTCCTGGAGACGCAGGCGACGCTCGTCGATGCCGATCCAGTCGCGGTGGCGAACGGCCATGCCCCGGCTGGCGAGGACGATGTCGGCGTCGTCCGCCCCGGGCTCGGGCTGGGCGCGCACGAGCTCGTCGGCGAACTCGAGGAGCTCCGAGGGCGCCTCCCGGGCGACGTACGGGGCCAGCAGGTCGTAGCCGAGGCGTCGGTGCTCGGCGTAGGGGGCCGGCGGGACGAGGGGGCGGACGTCGGCGCCGGCCTCGGCGAGGGCGCTGGCCGCCCGGTCGAGGAGGTCGCGCACCTCGGCCGACGGCGCGTTGGCCGGCTCGTCGAACCAGGTGGCGACGCGGAGGCCATGGATCCCGTCCACGGTCGGCGCCGGCAGGTCCAGCGACCATGCCCGCGCCGTCGCGCCGAGGGGACCGGCGAGCACGTCGAGGGCGAGACGCAGGTCGGTGACGTCGCGGGCCATGGGCCCCACCACGTTGAGGTCGGCCTCGCCCCGCCAGCCCGGCGGGCCGGGGAGGTGCCCGAGGGTGGGCACGATCCCCCAGGTCGGCTTGTGGCCGACGACCCCGCAGTGGCTCGACGGGGTGCGGATCGACCCGCCGATGTCGCTGCCCAGCTCGAGCGGCGTGAACCCGCAGGCGAGGGCGGCGGCGGCGCCGCCCGACGAGCCGCTGGTGGTGCGGCTCCGGTCCCACGGGTTGTTGGTGACCCCGTAGACGTCGTTGTAGGTCTGGTCGTCGTCGGCCCACATGGGCACGTTGGTCTTGCCGAACACGATGGCCCCGGCGGCCCTGAGCCGGGCGACCGCCACCGCGTCGGCATCGGGGACGTGGTCGGCCAGGTCGGGCACGCCGCAGGTCGTGACCAGGCCCTCGGTCTCGAAGGCGTCCTTGATCGTCATGGGCACGCCGTGGAGCGCGCCGAGGTCGTCGCCCCGAGCCACGGCGGCGTCGGCGGCGACGGCCGCCGCCCGGGCCCGCTCGGCGTCGAGGGCCACCACCGCGTTGATCGGTCCGTCGAGCCGGTCGATGCGGTCGAGGAGGTGATCGAGCACCTCGCGGCTGCCGAGCTCGCCGGCGGCGATGCGGCGAGCCAGCTCGTGGGCGGGCAGGAACGCCACCTCGGCGTCGGTCATGGGGTCAGGCTGGCACGCGCGCGGGAGGTCTGCGTCGCGCCCGAGCGGCGGAGAGCGGGTGGGTCGTGTAGGCAATGGAGTCGGACCGCACACCCGAGGGGGAGCCGTGGACGTCCAGGACCTGCTCGAGCTCGAGGCCATCAAGCGGCTCAAGTACCGCTACATGCGCGGCATCGACCAGAAGCTGTGGGACGACCTCGAAGAGGTCTTCACCCCCGACGCCGTCGCCACCTACAGCGGTGGCAAGTACCGGTTCGACGGGCGCGACGCCATCATCGACTTCCTCCGCCGCAACATGGGGGCCGAGACCTTCCACTCCGCCCACCGCGTCCACCAGCCCGAGATCGACCTCACCGGCCCCGACACCGCCGTCGCCACCTGGGCGATGGACGACGTGGTCGTGATGACCGACTGGAACCTCACCGTGCGGGGCGCGGCGTTCTACGAGGACGAGTACCGCAAGATCGACGGCGCCTGGCGCATCTCGGCCACGGGGTACAAGCGCACCTACGAGGAGGTCGAGTCGCGCGGCGACGGCCTCCGGCTCACCGCCAGCTGGTGGACCACCGGCGGGATGAGCGAGCTCGACGCCGGCTGAGCGGTTCCGGTCCGGCTCGTCGGCCGGCTACTCGCTCCACGCGCCGGCGACGGTGCGCCCGAAGTGGTGCACCCGGTGGAACCAGCCCACCGGCTCGGCGAACATCATGGGGCAGGCCCCGTCGATCACCTCGATGCCGTGCTCACGACACAGCGCCACCGCCTCGTCGCTCACCGAGCCCTTGCCGGCGCCCTTGTGCAGCCACACCCGGGGGATGCCGGCGTCGATGCACTCGCGCACCACCGCGGCGGCGGCGTCGGCCCGCACCATCACGATGGCGCCGTCGACCGGTTCGGTCAGCTCGGCCACCGACCGCAGCACGACCTTCCCGTCCAGCTCGCCGCCGTTGGCGTTGACCGGGACCACCTCGTAGCCGCTCTGGCCGAGCTGGTGGTAGACGGCCACCGAGAAGTCCTTCGGATCGTGGGAGACCCCGATGAGGGCCAGCCGGTGCTGGTCCATGAAGTCCTCGATCGCCGCCTTGCTCGGCATGGGTGCCCCCTCGGTCTCGAGCGCGCTGGTCACCTCTCACGGGACCACCGTCGGAGTTCCGGGAACAGGGGACAAGGTCCTGGCCGGATCCGGTTAGCCTCCGAGAGCCTGAGGTCGGACCCGCCCGGACGGGCGATCGGGCGAACGAGGAGCCCCCATGTTGCGAGTGACCCTGAAGGGTCTCCTGGAGCACAAGATCCGCTTCATCCTCACGACGTTCGCCGTCGTGATCGGGGTGGCGTTCGTCGTGGGCGCCTTCACCCTCACCGACAGCGTGCGATCCCAGTTCGACAAGCTCTTCGAGGAGATCAACGCCGGCATCGACCTCGCCGTGCGGGGCCAGGAGCAGTTCGACACCGGGGCGTTCGGCACCCGCCCGCCGGTCGACGCCTCGCTGCTGCCCCAGGTGCAGGCCGTGCCCGGCGTGGAGGAGGCGGTCGGCACCGCCGGCGGGCTCCCGGCCCTCCTCATCGGTCCCGACGGCAAGGCGGTCGAGCCCACCGGCGGGCCACCGCTGGCGGTGAGCTGGGCGGCCACGGGGCCGCTGCAGACCCTCACCCTGAAGGAGGGCCGTCCCCCCGACGTCGGCGGCGAGGTCGCCATCGACGTCGACACGGTCGAGCGGGCCGAGGTCGCCGTCGGCGACACCGTCACCATCCAGACGCAGCAGGGACCGTCGCCGTTCCAGCTCGTGGGCACGTTCACCTTCGGCGAGAGCAACGCGCTCTCCGGCGCCACCCTGGTCGCCTTCACGCTCCCCGAGGCCCAGCGGCTCTACAACCTCGAGGGGAAGTACCTGGAGATCGACGTCGCGCTGGCCGAGGGCGCCGATGCCGGGGAGGTGCAGGCCGAGATCCAGCAGATCCTGCCCACCGGCACCGAGGTCGTCACCGGCGAGACCCTCGTCGAGGACAGCCAGGAGGCCGTCGGCGAGTTCGTGGGCATCTTCGGCAACGTGCTGCTCGGCTTCGCCGGCGTGGTGCTGTTCGTCGGTGCCTTCCTCATCTCCAACACGTTCACGATCGTGGTCGGCCAGCGCGTGCGCGAGCTGGCCCTGTTGCGGGCGGTCGGCGCCTCGGCCCGACAGGTCGCCGGTTCGGTGTTCGGCGAGGCGCTGGTGGTCGGCGTGCTCGCGTCGGGCATCGGGTTCGTGCTCGGCCTGGGCATCGCCCTGTTCCTCAACGCGGTGCTGTCGGCCGCCGGCTTCGGGGCGGGGGACACGTCGCTCGTGATCACCCCCCGCACGTTCCTCGTGGCCGCCCTCATCGGCATCGGCGTCACGCTGGTGTCGTCGATCAGCCCGGCCCGCAAGGCCACCACGATCCCGCCCGTCGCCGCCATGCGGGACGGGTTCAGCCTGCAGGGCACCACGGTCGCCCGGCGGGCCGTCGGCGGCGTGGCCATGATCGGCATCGGGTCGGTGCTCATCGCCTACGCCCTGTTCGGCGACCCCGACACCCTCGTCCTCGTGGGCGGGATGATCGTCGGGGCGGTCCTCGTGTTCCTCGGCGTCGCCCTGCTCAGCCCCACCGTCGCCGCGCCCCTCGCCCGGGTGGTGGGGGCGCCGTTCGCCCGGCTCTACCGCACGCCCGGACGCCTGGCCGAGGAGAACGCCGCCCGCACGCCGCGGCGCACGGCGTCCACCGCCTCGGCCCTGATGATCGGCCTGGCCCTCGTGTCCACGGCGCTGATCGTCGGCAACTCGATCAAGCAGTCGGTGGCCGAGACGATCTCCGGCTCGATCAAGGCCGACTGGTACGTCCAGAGCGGCAGCTTCTTCGGCTTCAGCACCGACGTCTCGACCCGGATGGCCGAGCTGCCCGAGCTCGAGGCCGTGAGCGGCATCCGCTTCGGCCAGATGCAGGTGAACGGCAGCACCAAGCAGGTCAACGCCGTCGACTTCGACGTGGTCGACGACTTGTTCGAGCTCGACGTGCGCGACGGCGAGATCGGTCCGGGCGTTCGCGGCCTGGCCATCGGGAAGGACCCGGCCGCCGAGCAGGGCCTGGCCCCCGGTGACACGGTCGAGGTGGTCTTCCCGGACACGGGCGCCAGGCAGCTCCCGATCGTCGCCGTGTACGAGGACACCAGCGTGCTCGGCAACTGGGCGCTCGACCTCGACACCTTCTCGGACAGCTACACCGAGAACCTCGACGTCTTCGTGGCCGCCAAGTCGGCCGAGGGCACGACGCCCGACGAGGTGCGGGCCGCCGTCGAGACCGTCACCGTCGACTACCCGCAGGTCGAGATCCAGGACCGCACCGAGTTCACCCAGGCCCAGGAGGACCAGGTCAACCAGTTCCTCGTGGTGATCAACGTCTTCCTGGTGTTCGCCGTGCTCATCGCCTTCATCGGCATCACCAACACGCTCGCCCTGTCGGTGTTCGAGCGGACGCGGGAGCTGGGCCTGCTCCGCGCCGTCGGCATGCTCCGTCCGCAGGTGCGCCGGATGATCCGACTCGAAGCGGTGATCGTCGCCGTGTTCGGCGCGTTGCTCGGCGTGGCCGTCGGGGTGCTGTTCGGGGTGACGGTCACGATCGCGCTGCCCGACGACCTGGTGAGCGTGCTGGCGGTCCCGTTCGGCTCGCTGCTGATCGTGGTCGTCGTCGCCGGCGTGGTCGGCGTGCTGGCCGCCCTGTGGCCGGCGTGGCGGGCGGGACGCCTCGACGTCCTCGAGGCCATCACCACCGAGTAGGCGTCGCCGATGACCGACGGGCCCGACGCCGAGGCCGCCTGGATCAGCGTGGTCGCGCTCGTCGACGCCGCCGACGTCGAGGTCGTCTCGGGCCGGTTGTGGTCCGCCGGCGTCGCCGGCATCGAGGAGCGGGAGGTGCCCGGCTCGCCCGGCACCGTCGAGGTGGTGGCCTGCGCGCCGGCGGGCGCCGCCGGTGCGCTCGTCGCCGCCATGGGCGACGGCGTCGGCACCCGGGTGGTGGCCGTCGGCCACTCGGGTGGACGGCTCGACCCGTGGGCCGTGGGACGGCGGGACGTGCCGGTCGCGCCTCGCGTGGTGGTGTCGATCGACCCGGGCGGTGCCTTCGGCCACGGTGGTCACGTGACCACCCGACTCGCGTTGCGGGGGCTGGTCGCGGCGGTGGGGCCGGGGACGGGGGTCCTCGACGTCGGCTCCGGGAGCGGGATCCTCGCCGTGGCCGCCGCCCGTCTCGGTGCCGCCCCCGTGGCCGCCGTCGACGTCGACCCCGCCGCACGGTCGGCGACCGCCGCCAACGCCGCCGCCAACGGGGTCGAGGTGACCGTCGTCGAGGGCGGGCTCGACGCCGTCGACGGCCGGTTCGACCTGGTCGTGGCCAACGTCGAGGCACCGGTGCTGGTCGAGCTGGGCCCGGCGCTGGCCGCCCGGGTCGCCCCCGACGGGTCGGCCGTCGTCGCCGGCTTCCTCGCGCCGCGGGCCGAGGCGGTCGTCGCCGCACTGGCCCCCCTGCAGGTCGTCGACCGCCGCACCGAGGCCGACTGGGTCTGCCTCACCCTCCGTCGCCCCTGACACCACCGCTCGAACTGGTTGCGGGTTCGGTGGTTGCCGGGGGCGGATTCGGCAACCGGTTCGAGAGGTGGAGGGTGAGAGGTGCCGGGGTGGGGCTGCCGCTAGCGTCCGGGTCGTGTCGGATCGGGACGTGTCGGATCGGGACGAGGTCGGATCGGGACGAGGTCGTGATGCAGCTGGGTGAGGGGTTCGCCGGGGACGGGGCCGACCTGGCCCACGTCAACACGGTGCTCGGGGCCCGGTCGGGGCCGGTCGGCACGGCGTGGGCGACGGCGCTGGCGTCGCCGTCGCAGGGGCACGCCCCGTTCGTCGTCGTCGCCCGTCCCGGCATCCCGGTGCAGCCGTACACCCTGTTCGTGAACAAGGCGGCGATCGGGCCCGACCCCCACGGCGAGCTGACGTGGGGGGCGGCCCAGGCGGGGGTCGCACGGGGCGTCGGGGCTGCGGTCGAGGACGGCACCATCGACCGGGCGACCGTGGGCGAGCTGTGCCTCATCGTCGCCGTGTGGGTGAACCCGGTGGCGGTCGACGCCGACGCGGTCCACGCCAACAACGCGGCGGCCACCCGACAGGCCCTCGCTGCCGGTGCCGCCGGCGGACCCGACGTCGACGACGTCCTGCGGGCCGCCGCCGACCCGGGGAACCCCTATTTCCGGCCCGGCTCCCGGCCCGGCTCCCGGCCCGGCTGAGTCGCGTCGAGGCCGCGGAGCCAGTCCGGCTCCGCCGGCCCGTAGGGGCGGAAGGTGCGCAACCGCCCGCGCTCCTCGTCGAACAGGACCGCCTGGGTGTCGCGGAGCCCGACGGCGGCGGACCCGTCGACCAGCAGGTCGGAGTCGTCCTCGTCCACGGCGGCGACGATGCGGAGGGCGAAGTCCGACAGCGCCCGCCTCGGCAGCCGTCGCTCGAAGGCGGCCACCGAGTCGCACCAGGCGATGGTGTGCACCCCGACCTCGGGCCCGTCGTGCAGGATCGTCTCGAGCAGCGCCGACAGATCGAGGTCACCGGGGCCGGCCGGGCCGGCCCGGCCGACGTCGAGGTCACGAGCCCGGCCGAGCCCGTGGACGACGAGCAGCACCGGTGGGGCGTCGGTGATATCGGCGGTCAGCCGGTCCTGGATCGCCCGGTGCACGCGATCGAGGACCTTGGGGAGGAGCCGCCGGCGGGCCAGGTCGACCTGGCCGAGCGGGGCGAGGGCCCCGACCCGATCGCCGAACCCCGACTCGGGGGGCGACAGGTCGAGCACGGACGCGGTGAGGTCGGGGCCCTGGTCGACGAGGGCGCTGGTGAGGGCGCCGATGACGATGCCGGTGCCGAGCCGGTCGTCGTCGCTCACCACGAGCAGGTTGCCCCCCTCCTCCCGACGGAGGCGCACCTCGACCGGGCCTCCGAGGCCGACCGGGGCGCCGACCCACAGGCGCGGGCTCCGCCGCCCCTCGGCCCGGCGGGCGTCGCCGGCGAGCTGGGCGAGGGGCGCGACCTCGAGACGGGCGGTCTCGCCGCCGTCGACCACCTGGGGCGTGCGGGTGACGCCCCGCTGCTCGGCCAGGCGGCGCAGGTCGCGGCGCGCCATCACCCGCTCGTTCGGCTCGGCCCAGGCCACCCGCACGCGGCGGGCGGCCTCGTCGCCGAGCCCGCCGACGACGAGGGCGTCACCGGCACCGAGGTCGTCGTCGACCGACGTGCCCGGCCCGAGCAGCGCCGTCGCCTCGTCCTCGGTCGGCGACAGCACGACCCGGCTTCGGAGCCGACCGGGCACGACCGCCGCCAGGCTCGTCGGGTCGTCGTCGGTGACCGCCACCCACAGCAGGTGGATGCCGAACGTCGGCCCTTCCTCCACGACCCGTTCGAGCAGGCGCCGGGTGCGGTCGACGGTCCGGTCGCCGCCACGGAGCACCCGGTCGATGCCGTCGAGCACGGCGAGCACGCGAGGGAGTGGGCGGTCGTTCCCGGCGCGGTAGCCGGGATAGCCGGACCGGGCGTCCCCGGCGTCGTCGAACAGGGTGATGCGCCGGTCGAGCTCCCGGGTGAGCAGCTCGAGCACCCCGGTGGCCAGCTCGGGCTCGGCGTCGGATGCGATCACCCGGGCGCTCGGCAGGAGGTGCTCGCCGTAGGGGGCGAAGTCGCGCCGACCGGCGAAGCCGACGAGCACGAGCTGCAGCTCGTGGGGCGGGTAGATGGTCGCCAGCCCGGTGACCGTGCCGTGCAGGAGCGAGGTGAGGCCGGTGCCCGGTCGCCCGGCGAGCAGGCCGCCCGTACGGGTCGACGAGTCGAACCACAATGTCGCCAGCTCCCGGGTGGGGGTCCGCCCGATCGGGACGCCGATGCCTCGGGTGGCGTCGCCGGTCCACCACGTGGACGGGTCGCCGGGGTCGACCGGGCCGGCGGTGTCGGGGAGGTCGTCGCGCAGCTTCCGCCGGCGGGCCTCGGACAGGGCTTCGTAGACGCGGGCCACCCGGACCGGCTCGAGGCCTCGCCGTCGGGCCTGCTCCCCGACGGTGGTCACGATCCGCTCGAACAGCCCGGCGTCGTCGCCGCCGAAGGTGAGGTCGGGCGGCTGGTCGAGCCGGATCGCCCAGCGCCCGGCCCGCGGGACGTCGACGACCGGACCCGACTGATCCCGCCCGACGGCGAGGATGCCTTCCGGCGGGGCGCCGGTGGTCCGGGCGGGCGCCCTGGTCAGGCGGCTGCGTCGTGCGTCGGCGGCGGTCCGGACGACGATCGTGTGGACGCCGGCGCGTGCCCCCGTCTCGGTGAGGGCCCGGAGCAGTTCGACCGAGCGGTCGGTGAGGCCGTGGGGATGGTCGAACGCCACCACGACGCGGAACGGCTCGACGACCTCGCCGGCGGCGAGGCAGCTGTCGAGCAGGGTGGGGTGCCGTCCGCCGAGGTGGCGTTGGATGACCGACTCGACGTGGCGGGTGAGGTTCGTGAGCCGGCGTTCGATGTCCTCGTCGAGGCTCGCGGCACCCCCGTCGACGAGGTCGGGGTGGTACTCCCCGAGGGCGAGGAACGGTGCCACCGAGTCGCCGAGGCCGGTGGGGTCGATGAAGGTGAACCGGACCCCTCCCGGTGGGAAGGCGGCGAGGACGCGCAGCAGCACGGCCCGCACGGCGGCGACGGCGGCGGCGCGGTCGCCGCCGGCGTCGAGGGTGATGCCGCCCTGGGTCGTCAGGTCGAACAAGGCCGGGATGCGGGTGTGGGGCAGCCGGTCGTGGACGAGCCCGCCGACGCGCACCACCGGCTGGGGAACGGTGCGAGGAGCCCACTCGTCCCACCGGGCGTCGTCGAACGGCAGCGCCTCGACCGGCAGCACCTCGTCGAGCAGGGCCAGGTCGCGCCGGAGCACCCCGAGGCCGATGTCGAAGCTGGCCCGCGCCTCGCGGCCCTCGGCATCGAGGTGCTGGTCGGTGTCGGAGATGAGCCGTGAGCGGGTGGCGTCGGCGTGGGCCCGGGCGGCCTGGGCGGCCAGGGCGGCCTGGCGGAGCATCCGGCCGATGGGCCGCAGCCGGATGGCGCCGGTGATGCCGCGCGCCAGCTTCATCTCGTACTCGATGCCGGCCACGAGCGCCCGGAAGGCGTCGGGGCCGGTGTGGTCGTCGACCAGGGCGGGGTCGACGTCGACGGCGTCGGCGAGGCCCTGCTCGAGGTCGAGGGTGCGCGCCTTGTGCTCGGCCATGCGGCGGGCCCCGAGGAGCAGCAGCTCGACCTGCTCGGCGAAGGACTCGGCGGTGGCGTTGCGCTCGTGCCACTCGGCCTCGATGCGGCGCTGCTCCTCCTCCTGGTCGGCCCGCAGGCCGGCCACGTCGTCCTCGAGGGTGGCGAGCAGGTGGCTGGTGCGCTCGAGGAGGTCCTCGACGAAGCCCCGCGGGTCGCCGACGGCTTGGTCCGCGCCCTCGTCGTCGGCGACGCGGCGCGGCAGCGGGGGCAGGGTCGATTCGAGGGCCGGCGGGTCCACACTCCTTCATCGGCACGTAGGCCGTTCGGACTGGAGCGCGAGGTGCGCTCAGGCGGCGACCGGCGCCGGCTCCGGTGGGGCGCCCTCGGCGGCGGCCCGTTCGGCGTGGCGGCGGTAGGCCCAGCCGGGGCCCCGCAGCACGTAGGAGAGCCGTTCGCGCCACGTGGTCGACCGGTGGACGTCGCGCAGCATGTCGACGTGCTCGTGGGTGGCCACCCTGACCGGGTTGAACGTCTCGATGTTGGTGGTGAGCCCGTACACGACCGGCTCGCGCTCCCGTTCGAAGGTGCCGAACAGGCGGTCCCAGGTGATGAGGATGCTGCCGTGGTTGCGGTCGAGGTACTGGGGGTTGCTGCCGTGGTGGGCGCGGTGGTGCGACGGCGTGTTCAGCACCTCTTCACCGGGGCCGAGGGTGCGGATGGCGTCGGTGTGGATCCAGTACTGGTACAGCAGGTTGACGGCCCTCGCCTGGGCGACGACCGAGGGCCGGAAGCCGAGCAGGCACAGCAGGCCGTAGGGCACGAACACCCCGAAGGCGTCGGCGACCGGTTGCCGTAGCGCGGTGGACAGGTTGTAGTGCTCGCTCGAGTGGTGCACGACGTGGATCGCCCACAGGAACCGGCTCTCGTGCATGAACCGGTGGTTCCAGTAGTAGATGAAGTCCCATCCGATGGTGGCGGCGGCGACGGCGCCGATGCCGGTGCCGAGATCGGGGAGCACGCGGTGCTCCCACAGTCGGGACGGGCGGGTGCGGTCGGCGAAGGCGGTGGTGATGGCGGTGCCGCCGGCCACCACCGCGGCGACGCCACCGATGGCGGCGACCCGCTTGGCCAGACGCCCGACACGGCGGCGACGGTCCGACGCGGCCGGCGCGGGTCCGTCCACCGCCGGCTCGGCGCTCTCGTGGTCGAGGCGAGCCAGTCGGTCGGCGGCCGTCGTCACCACGACGGCGGTGGCCGCGGTGGCGACCAGCCACTTGCCGAACCGGCCGGAACCGGGGGTGAGCGGGCCGAGCGCCTTGGCCGCGGCGAGCGGGGCGAGCAGGCTGCCGACGCCCATGGTGAGGCTGGTCACCGTGTCGCGGCGCTCGTAGTCGGCCGCGCTCGGGCCCTGCACCTGGGCGCGTCGGCGAAGCCAGGCGTACTCGAGTCCCATCGTGCCGAAGTAGGCGGGGACGGCGGCGACGGTCAGGTCCATCCGAGCTCCCTCCAGTCCCGACGACGCTAGTCGCGGCCTGTCTAGGCTGACCACGTGCCGACGCGAGCCGAGACCGCCCTGCGCCGGGTGCGCGACGTCTGCCTGGCCCTGCCCGAGGCCACCGAGCGCCCGAGCCACGGTGCGCCGACCTTCTTCGTGCGGGGGAAGAAGACGTTCGTGATGTTCCACGACGACCACCACGGCGACGGGCGGCTGGCCCTGTGGTGCGCCGCCCCGCCGGGCGCCCAGGAGACGGCGGTCGACGAGGAGCCCGACCGTTTCTTCCGGCCGCCCTACGTGGGGCACCGGGGTTGGCTCGGCGTGCGCCTCGACCGTGATCCCGACTGGGGTGAGGTGGCCGAGATCGTCACCGACGCCTACCGCACGGTCGCCCCGAAGACGCTGGTGGCCCTGCTCGACGAGGCGTAGCCCGGTCTCGACGACCCGGCCAGGGCGGATCAGTCCCGGGGGTCGGAGAACCGGGCGAGCGTGTCGAGGATGTGGCGGCGGCGGGACGAGACCAGGTAGTCGGCCGAGCCGAGGGCGACGTCGTCGCGGCGGGGAGGGAAGCCGCCGGCAGCGAGCAGGGTGTCGGCGCGCTGGGACACGCTGCCGTTCTGCAGGCCGAAGTGCGAGAGCAACGCCTTCTGCGTGAGGCCGCCCCGCCGCTGGTCGAAGGCGTGGTTGGCCCGGCACACCGACCAGCAGATCGCGGCGGCGGCGGTGTCGGCCCGACCACGCCGACGGAACACCTCCGGGCCGTTGACGGCGATGCGGGCCAGCATGCGCCTCGCCGAGGTGCGGAACTCGCCGTCGAGCAGGTCGTCGCAGCACCGGTCGCCGAGGGCGAGGACCTCGGTCACGCGGTCGTGGACGTCGTCGGGGATCCCGCTCCAGTCGAACGGTTCATCGGGCAGCGGCGTGTCGTCCAACGCGTCGAGGGCGTCGGCTCCGCCGACGGCTCGCTCGAAGAACCCGAGCATCAGGGTCTCGTGGTCCCACGTCGCCTCGTCCCGCGTCGCCTCGTCCCAGTCGCCGCCGCCCATGTCCCACGGGCCCTCGGGGTCGAGGGCGCCGACGGCGGCGAGCAGGGCGGCAGGGCCCTGCGGTCGCGACGAGCGGGTGATCGCCAGGTACTCGGGCTCCCACTGGTCGACGGCATCGAGGGTCTGCTCGGTGAGGTGCGCCGGGACATCGCGCTCGGCGTGGCAGAACCGGATGAAGGCCCGCAGCACTGCGGGGGCCTTCGACAGGTAGGCGGCGTCGGCGACGATCTTGCGCGGGATCCAGTCGGCGAGCAGGATCTCGACGGCCGTCGGGCTCCACCGCAGCGGGTCACCGGGCCCGTAGTCGCACCCGAACCACAGGATCGAGTCGAGCAGCCCCCGGTGGTCCTGGTCGTCGAGAGGCGCGCCGACGTCGGAGGCGAAGAACCGCTCGGTGAGTTCCTTGCTCGCCGTCGTCGACCCTCGCCAGCGCGAGCAGTTCCATCGGGTGGTCCTCGGCCACCGCCCGGCGCACGTCTCCCATGAGGTCGGGCTCCGGCTCGGGCGAACCCCACCCGAGCCCGTCGTCGGTCTGGCGGGGCCGGTAGCCGTGGGGTCGGGTGCCCTTCGGCGTGATCCGCCCGCCCTTGCGATGCCGTCCCTTCTTCGTCATCCGCGCAGACTACGAGCCCGCCCCGGTGCCGTCGATGCTCGCCGATGCCCGGCTCGTGACGTCACATGAGGTTGCCCCGGGCCTGACACGGGACGGTCGCCGGCCGCCGTCGTCGACGCGATCCGGTCAGCCGCCGCCACCGCCCACCAGGTGCTCGACACCGCCTGACATCGCCCCGGTGGCCACCCCTCGACCCTCGCCGGGGCGGCCTCGCTGGTTGCTCACGCAGCTCTGGACCGGGCGTCCTGGGTGTCGAAGCCGGCGTCGATGGCGTTGCTGTTCGGTGACCCCCATGGCCGACCTCCGCTGCGTCGTCTGCAACTGGTGGCGCCTGGGCGGCGCAAGGCGGCGGGAGTCGTAGCCGACGAACACCTCGGGAAGCCGCTCCTCCAAGTCGATGAGCGCGACGTGCGCACCCTCATCGGCCGCGATGTCACAGATCCTCCGTTCGAGTGAACCGAAGCGCTCCTCGACGACCCCGCGCTCCCGCGGCGATCGGTCGAGCCCCCAGGAGGCCTTCGAGGTCGAGGTCCGCAGGAACCGGATCGGCCGGTCGCCCAGGACGTACAACTCAGCCTGCCGGCCCGAGGCATCGGGGGAGAGGTGCACGAGGTCCTTGAACACCTGGCGCTTCCGCATGGCGTCGGCGCCGGCCCAGCGCGAGAGCTTGAACTCCGCGACTCGCCGGTCCGTCTCGATGTCGAACGGTCGAGAGGGGTCGTTGCCTGCGGCGAGCGATGGGCGGACGAGCTGCTCGTCGGGCTCCAGGAGATGAGGGAGGGCAAGCGCGATGGCGGTGGCGTGGATCAGGTCGTTCATGCGGCCGAGCTGGGCGCGGACGACGAGCGCCGACTGGAGGAGTCGTCGATCGACGTTGGAGGCAAGCAGCAGCGAGGGGATGTCGCTGACGCTCACCCCGACCAGCTCGTGCTCGAGGCGTGCGATGCGAGTCGTGAGCGCCTCATCCCCGAGGAACCCGACCAAGACGTCGAGGCTCTCGGGAAGGTTGACGCCTTCGGGGTCTGACATCCTCGGCCGCGGCTACGCCGACGGCAGGAGGTGGCGGTGCTGCTCGACGGTTCCGTCGAGGACCTGCAGCGTGATGCCCCGCTCGATGTCGACCGAGATGATCTGGGCGACGGCGGGTTCGGCATCCTCACAGCCGACCACCGCGTACTGCCCGGCGACCGGCACGAAGCCTTCGCGCACATCGGCCATCCGGGTCCAGAGGCGCCCGTCGTCGGTCATGTCCATGAAGTCCACGGCGATGTCGTAGTTGGTGGTGTCCATGGCTTCCTCCGCTCGCACAGGCTACCGCGGGTGGCCGAACCCAGGGTTCGGTATCGGCTCGTCGAAGCACCGAACGAGGCGGGCAACGGTCAGTTCCGAGAGGTCGGGAAGGGCGACCGTGTAGTGGGGTGCGTCGAAGGTGGCGATGACCGGGAAGCCCGCAGCCCGCAGCCGACCGAAGGTCGACAGACGGATCTGCCGGTAGCGGCCGAGGCGTGGACTGGTCCGGCACACCTCGGCCACGGGCAAGCCCATCGCGCCCTCGATCGAGATGCCGAGGATCCCGTAGCCCTCGAGGCACCGGTTGGCGGCGTCCTCGATGCTCCGCTCACTGAGGACACCCGCCCGGATCACGACGACGGCGTCGTCCCGGTGGCTGCTCGTGTCGTGTCTGGAGCCGGTGGTCCACCGCATCGACGGTAGACCGAGGGTGTGACGTGCCGACCGTCTCCTCCCACGCCCCTCCCAATCTGGTCGCGAAATGGCGGACTCTGGCGGTCACCGCTGGTCAGAGCGAACTTCCTTGGCGCCCCCGGCATGATTCGAACATGCGACACACGGTTTAGGAAACCGATGCTCTATCCCCTGAGCTACGAGGGCGGGCGATGGAGGAAAGGTGGCGCGAAACCGCCTGGGCCTCCGTGCGGTGGTCCAGCGTAGTGGTGGGGGAGCGGCGGTCCGGGCGGCGGTGGGCGCCGTGGCGGCGGTTGTCGGGCCTGATGCGCGGGTGGGGGCGCGACCGTGCCTGCGTCGGTGACCGGGTGGCGGGCGAGGCTCAGGCGGCGAGCCGGTCGGGGGCTCGGCGTCGGTGGTGGCGGTGGAGGGCGACGGCGTTGACGACGAGGGCGTAGCCGAGCAGGTTGAGGTGTTGGCGGGCGGCGCCGAGGCTGTGGGCGCGGCGGAGGTAGAGGGTGTCGTCGAGGTCGCGGTTGATGGACTCGGCGTCGTTGCGGCGCCGGTAGAGGCGGGCGAAGTCGGGGTCGCCGGGGGGGATGGGCCGCAGGTTCTCGGTGCGGTTGAGCCGGCGGGCCCGGTCGTGGTCGTTGCCGTGGAGCCGCACGGTGAGGGTGCCGCCGCCGTAGCGGTCGGGGAGCCGGTAGTCGTTGTACCAGCGGTACCGGCCGCCCTTGTCGGCCCGGCGGTGGGTGCGGACCCGCGGCGAGCGGGGTGAAGGTGAGGTCGCCGGTGTCGGTGAGCTCGCCGAGGCCGAGGGCGCCGCCTTTGGCGTAGAGCCGGAGGGTGTGGGTGGTGCCGTCGGGGGCGGTGATGGTCTTGTCCTCGAGGTGGACGCTCTTGTCCTCGCGCTGGTCGTCGACGCCCCGGCGGGCGGTGGTGGCGCCGGCCCGTTTGGCGGTGACCCGGTTGACGGGGAGCAGGCCGAGGTCGCGCAGCAGCCGTCTGGTGGTGGGTGCCGCGCAGGGCGGTGTCGTAGATGACGCCCTGGGCGCCGGGGGCGAGGGGGGCGAGGCGGGTGAAGCAGTCGAGGGCGGTGGCGGCTTCGCCGCCGGGGGTGGGGACCCATGCGGTGTCGACGATGATGCGGCCGCGGTGGTCGGCGCTGCGCACGGCGACGAGCACGAACTTGACGCCGTAGGCGGCGACGCCGTCGCCTTGGAAGTGGAGGTGCCCGTCGGGTTCGTGGCGGGGGACCCGCAGCTCGCCGGTGGTCTTGTCGAGGCGGCGGTCGTCGGGGCGGGCTTTGAACAGGGGGGTGATGACCTTGCCGTCGGCGTAGAGCATGCGGGACAGGTCGGGGTGGGTGTACGAGCCGGGCCCGTCGGGGTCGAGCAGCCCGAGGGAGCGGGCCTGGTCGACGGCGAGGGCCCGGTGGCGGTCGCCGAGGGCGGCGAGCAGGTCGGGGCGGGTGAGGTAGCGGTCGCGCAGGTAGCGGTGGTGGTGGCGCCGCATCGGCGCCTCCGGCAGCACCACGTCGGGGCGGTGGGTGGTGACGGTGCGGCGGATCAGGTCCCAGACGAGGGGGTGGGCGAGCTCGGCTTCGACCTGGCGGGCCGACCCGTACACCGACAACAGCGCGTCGAAGGCGAGCGCCATGAACGCCGGGTACAGGCGGGGGCGGCCGCCGGCGGTGCGGTCGGGTTCGGGGATCAGGTCGGCGAGCTCGTACAGGGCCGGGTTGGCGAAGAGGGCCTCGACCTTTTCGAGCGCACCGACCGGTGCGCCACGGGCCATCGGCTACGACGGCTGCCAGTCGAAGCCGATGAGCCGGGCGGCCCGGTCGAGGCTGCGCATCCCCAACCGGCGGGCCACCTCGTCGATCCGGCCCGTCTCGTCGAAGATCGTCCGACCGGCCCAGGCGGCGACCGACAGCGGCCGCACGTCCGGCTCGCCGGCCAGGCCGGCCCGGGTCAGCACCTCGCCGATCACCATGCACGCCGAGGCCTGCCGGCTGGCCGCCGACCCGTCGCCCCGGTACACCAGCCGCTGGTCCGGTGCCGCCGACGGGCAGCGTCCGGAGGTGCCGGTCGAGCTGCGCGATCCCCCACGACGAGAGAGCCCCCGATCGGGGCACCGTGCGGGTGCCGCCGTGGATCCACACCCGCCCGGCGTCGAGCTCGAGATCCGCCACCGTCAGGTGCGGCAGCTCGGCGGTCCGGGCGGTCGCCTCGGCGAGCGCCCACGCCGCGGCCAACCGGGTGGTGCTCAGCGTGTGCAGCGCCGCGCTGCGACACAGCGCCACCTCCTCGTCGCCGAGCGGGCGGGTCACCAACGGCGTCTTGCGGGGGAGCGAGAGGTCGAGCGTCGGGTCGCCGTCCACCAGCCCGAGCCGGCGGGCGGTGCGGAACAGCGAGCCGCAGCACGGACCGCCGCAGGTGCATCGTCGAGACGCTCGGTGGTCCCGTTGCGCTGTCGGCACGGACGAAGAGCCGAACGTCCGCTGGGGTGAGGTCCCAGAGGGATGCCTCTCCGAGTCCATCCTCGACGAATCGGCTGAACCTGCGAGCTTGTGGGTGCCGAAAACCCCGGCCGTGATGGTTGACCTGCGAGAACGTGGGCCGACGATCAGGCGATGCATCGCACCTTGTACCGCCTGATGATTGGGCTGGTCGGGCTCGCAGTCCGTTGGGGACGTCCCGGGGCGTGGTGTAGGAGGGTGAGGGTCCACCACTGAGTGGGCCACCGGCGTGATCTTCGACGTGTCCTAGCCGGGATACGTAGAAGGAGACACGCCGGTGACCCTCACCGATTCTGACCTGAACGACCTGCTGGCCGCGCTCAAGGCCGGCGAGGTGACCGACACCGTCCGCTCGAGCCTGGAGTGGATCCTCCAGCAGCTGATCGAGGCCGAGGCGACCGCGGTCATCGGCGCCGGCCCGCACGAGCGCACCGACAGCCGCGTCAACCAGCGCAACGGGCGTCGCCCACGGTTGTGGTCGACACCGGCGGGTGACGTGGAGCTCGAGATCCCCAAGCTGCGCCAGGGCAGCTTCTTCCCGTCGCTGTTGGAGCGCCGCCGCCGGATCGACCGAGCGTTGTACGCAGTGGTGATGGAGGCCTACGTGCACGGCGTGTCCACCCGCAAGGTCGACGACCTGGTCAAGGCCCTCGGCGTCGCCTCGGGGATCTCCAAGAGCGAAGTGTCCCGGATCTGCGCCGAGCTGGACCGGGACCTCGCCGCGTTCCGGGACCGGCCCCTCGATCACGTCGAGTTCCCGTACGTGTTCCTCGACGCCACCTACGTCAAGGGCCGGGTCCGAGGCCGGGTCGTGTCCCGAGCGGTGGTGATCGCCACCGGAGTCACCGCCACCGGCGACCGCGAAGTGCTCGGCGTCGACGTCGGCGACAGCGAAGACGGCGCCTTTTGGACCTCGTTCTGCAAAGGACTCCGCGCCCGCGGGCTCACCAGGGTGCAGCTCGTGATCTCCGATCACCACCTCGGCTTGAAGGCCGCCATCGGTGCGGTGTTCGTCGGCGCCGCCTGGCAACGCTGCCGCGTGCATTTCATGCGCAACGTCCTGTCCCGGGTGCCCAAGGCCTCCGCCGAGATGGTCGCCGCCGCCATCCGCACGATCTTCGCCCAACCCGACCCCGCCCACGTCCGCTCCCAACTCGACGAGGTCACCCGCATGCTCGACGCCCAGTTCCCCGACGTCGCCGCCATGCTCACCGACACCGCCGAAGACCTCCTCGCGTTCACCGGCTTCCCGATCGCCCACTGGCGCAAGATCTGGTCCACCAACCCCCTCGAGCGCATCAACGGCGAGATCAAGCGCCGCACCAACGTCGTGGGGATCTTCCCCAACGACGCCGCGATCATCCGGCTCGTCACCGCCGTGCTCGTGGAAACCCACGACGAAGGGGCCGTCAGCGAACGCCGCTACCTCTCCGAAGAATCCATGGCCAACATCGGCCAACCCGTCACCACCGTCGAGGAAGCAACACTCGCCATCACCGCCTGACACACTGACCACAACGTCGACGATCACAACGACGCCGACCTACACCACCCCACGGGGCACGATCCCACGCGTCGGGTGTTCTACGCCGGGATCACCGCCCACCCGACCGGCGACTGGACCACCCAAGCGGCACGCAACCTGTTCCTGCGCCACAGCGACGTACTCGCCGGTGGCAAAGCCCTGGTGCGGGATCGGGGCAGCCAGTTCATCGCCGCATTCGATGAAGTCTTCCTCAGTGAGGGCATCAAGGTGTTGAAGACCCCGGTCCGGACTCCAGTGGCCAACGCGTTCGCTGAACGGTGGATCGGCACCCTGCGCCGCGAACTCCTCGACCGCACCCTCATCTGGAACCGGGCACAGCTTGAGCGGATCGTCGTCGACTACATCGACCATTACAACGAACACCGGCCCCACCGGTCGCTCGACCAGACCCCGCCAGCCAATGTCGGGGCCATTCCGATCGGGTCGCCCCCCAACCCAGCCCTGGTCCGTCGGTCGAGCCGATGCGACGGCCTCATCCACGAATACCGCAATGCTGCGTGACCAGCCACGACGGGGTACTCGGCACCCACAGGGCGGCGCCGAGGCTGTGGGCGCGTCGGCGGTAGAGGGTGTCGTCGACGTCGCGGTTGATGCTCTCGGCGTCGTTGCGGCGGGGGTAGAGCCGGGCGAAGTCGGGCTCGCCACCGCTCGCAGTCCTGGGGCTGAGCCTGCTCGTCGACGAATGCGGCGAACTCGTCCGTGAACACCCTGACCATCCACTACGGCGACCGGATCGCCAACAACATCTGATGACCACCACGGCCGTTTACACAAAGAATCGGACAGACCCCCCCACGAAGCCCTCCACTGGGCCCGCCCCCTCGACCACCACCTCACCCCACCCGCCAGCTATGCGCTATCCCAGCCCGAAACCGTCCGAGAAAGTCGACACGGGACACGTCTCGAACACCATGGCCGGACACTACGTCGCCGCGACACGAGAGCGAGTGGGCGGCGCCACCGAAGGGCCTATCAGCCGCGAATCGCGACGCGTGCCAACACGACAATTCTGGCTGAAGAAATTCAACCTAACGGGTACGTGCAGACATGGTGCCGTACACGGTATAGCTGGTCCATCACCCATCGGCGAGCGGGATGTTGCACCGCTCCGCCACCCCATTGCCAGGGGAAGGTCGGCTCGTTACGCTCGCCGGGGGATGTCCAAGCCGCGACCTCGGGGAGCGTCTGCTGATGGGGAAGGGCCGTCCGAGCTGCCACCCGCGCCATCGCGCGGCGCTCCCTGATCGAGCGCGCAGGACCCCGTGATCCGCTTCCACGGGATCTCACGGCTCGACGGCGGAGACCTCGACGGCATCCACCTCCTCTGGTCCCCGCCGTCGCCCACGGGCCACTCGCTCGACGGTTTCACAATCTTCCGCCGCGATGCACGCGGTGAGAACCCTCGGCACTGCTTCGAGGTGAGCGTCGGCCAGCTGTCCGAAGCGCGCAGCCAGGGCTTCGTGACCATCGAGGACGCGCTCGTCTGGGCCGGCTCCAGAGACCGTGAGAACGCCACCGCCATGTGGACCTATCGGGCGGAGCTCGTGCGGCGACACAGCGAGGTCGAGGTGACCGCACCCGACGCACGAGCCGCCTTCGTGGGCACCGCCGACGGCACCGTCATCGCCGGCGCCGCGTTCACCGGGACGTCGGTGACCCTGCGTGGATCCGGCATCGCGATCGTCTGGATCGTCACCGACAACCCGAAGCATCCCCTGCGGATCTGCGGCGACACGCCCAGCGAGCGGGAGTGGTCGAACGAGAAGCCGATCGTCAGCAACCTCCAGGTCCCCTTCTCCAGCGTGAACGGTGCCGTCGGGTCACCCGCTGACGGCCGCGCTCTCGCCGCCGCCCGCGCAGACCCCGAACCGCTCGACGGTGACTTCGACGACGTCACCCGCCACGCGAACGCCGCGCTCGAGCGGCCCGGCGGGGTCCCCGCGATGCGCGTCATGTCGGAGCGACCCGGCGACGGCGGTGACGCGTGGGACGTGTCGCCGTACGGACTCGCCGCCGCGCCGGCGCTCATGGCGCCATGGCGGCGGGGCTGGGGCTTCTCGCACCTCGACCGGGATGGTCTGACCCCGGGCGCCGCCTACGACTACCGCATCGTCGGAACCGTGCCGCGACGCGACCGGGACGAGCTGGCCTACGACCTGCACACCGTGCCGCGCGGCTACCGGCTCCGGCGTTGCTTCCGCTGGGGCACCGTCACCGTGTGGTCCGACCGGGCCGTGCGCGTCGAGGCCATCGACACCGCGCCCGGCGACCCCGCCACGTTCCGCAAGGGCTTCGAGACCGGTCGACTCGTGGTCGCCCTGGACGAGCCCTCCAGCCGCATCGTCGTCGAGGCCGCACCCGGCCCGACCATCCAGGCCGATGGCTTCCGCTACGGCACTCTGGTCGCCTCGACCTCCGCCCCGGCGAGCGAGCGCACCGACCTCGACCTGGGTGTCGAGGTCGACACCGTCGTGCTCGAGGGCCGCTTCGCGATCGCCGGCATCACCCCCCACCCCCTCGACCCGGGGCTCGGCCCCGACGAGCCGGTCGAGATCTCCCAGACCATCTACGGCATCGAGTGGGTGCCGACGCCGGGACCGGAGATCCCCGGCTCGATCGCCGTCGTCAACCTCTCGGACCCGGCGCGCACCGCGGCGCGCGGCACCCACGACGCTAACCGGGGCTTCGCCATCGACTGGGACGCGCCGCCCGCGACCGACCCCGCAGCGCTGCCGTTCCTGCCCGGCAGCGCGGCCGCCGCGCCGACCGAGGTCGTGTACTACGTGCTCGAACGTTCCTGGGCCGGGCGGCCGTTCGCTCCCGCCGCGGGCGAGGGGATGCAGGTCTCGGGGCGCAACGCGTCGACCGGCACGGACTCGCCGGGCTGGGGCGTCGACCTCCTCCGCCTGTTCCCGCCTGCCGACGCCGTGCCGAGCTCCCACTCCACGACCGTGTCCGCCGTGGAGGTGTTCGAACCGGACGAGCTCGACTACGGCGACGAGGTCACCTACCGCGTCGCCTCCGTCGACGCGACGGGACGCGTGTCGGGTCACCGGACCTCGGCCGCCACCCCGCTGCGCAAGCATGTGCGCCCACCCGCACCGACGACCCCACCCGCGACCACGCCCGTTGATCCCGACGACGTGCCGCGCTCGGGCGTCCAGGTGGTGCTGCTCCAGCACGACGACCCCGACCTCACCGCGACGCAGAGTGCACTCGCCGGTAGCGGCGACGTGGTCGTCGTCCGATGGGGATGGGGCCCCGAGCAGCGCGACCTCGACCCGGATGTGACCGAGTTCCGCGTCTACCGGCACGGGTCCCCGCTGACCGCGCTCGACATGCAACCCGCTGGGCCGGCCAGTCCGAGCGCCACCGGATGGAGCGTGCCGATGACGGTGAGCAGGCCGGTGGCGGCCGCCGAGCTCGCCGACGTCTCCGTCGTCCTCGGTGCGGCGTTCAGGATCGAGGGCCACGGAGCGGGCACATCGATCACCCTGACGCTCGCCCCGAACGCGGTGGACCCGACGCTCGCGCCGACACCAGGGCCGCTGACGGTCAATCGAACGACCTCGGCCGAGCTCGACCCCGAGTACTGGGACGAGCGCGTGCTCGTCGTGCCCCGCACACCGGCTTCGGGCGACACCGTCGAGGGCTACGAGCAGGTCATCCCCGCGGGCTGGATCGCGACCAGTGCGTCGATGCCGCGCCAGCGTGTGGCCTACGGCGTGACCGCCGCCGACGCCGAGCCCTACGTCACCGACCGTCGCGCCGCCATCGAGCCAGCACCCCGCCCGGGCAACGAAAGCACGGTGGCCGCCGCCGAGGTCTCGGCGCGCTACTTCGGGCGCCCGCAGCTGGCGATCGCCGACCTCGCGGACGTTCCCGCCGTCGTGCTCGACCGCCAGGCGGGTGACGACGTGCACGGGACGTTCCGTCCCGCGGACTACGCACCCCGGGCGCGTCGCTGTCGTCTCGCATGCTCCTCGAGCGGCTCCCCGCCGCCGCCGTTCTCAGACGTCTCCACGCCTCTCCCGCATCGATCACCCTGGTCGCGTCGGACGGCACCGAGACGTCGTGGCCCCTCTCCGCCGGCGACGCGACCGCGATCAGGGACGGTCTCGACGCCGGCATGGTCCCGGACCGCTTCGCCGCGCACGCCACGCCCCGCCTCGACGGGCTCGACGACGACGCCGTCCGCCTCGGCTTCGTCGACCCCGCCGCCCCCTTCGAGGACACGCTTCCCAACCGGCCCTCGCGCTGGCTGTACCGGCTGCGCGCCGTCGACGCCGCGTCCCGACCGTCCGCCGAGGCCCAGGTGCTCGGCGTCGTGCTCCACGTGCCGTCCGCCGCGCGGGCGCGTCCGCCGCGACTCGTCAGCCTCGAGGTCGGCGCCGGCAGCGCGACCGTCTCACTCGACGTCGCCGGTGTCGTCGGCGATCCCTACGTCTTCCTCGCCGCCGACTCGTCGCTCACGACAGCGACGGCCTCCCTCGCGACGATCCGCAACCGCGACGACCTCGCGCCGATCGACCGACTCGTCGTCCGAGACGCCGAGGGTCGAGCCCTGCCCGCGCTCGTGCCGACGCCCGGTGCCGGGACCACCGCCGTCGCGACGGCACCGGTTCCTCCCGGTGGGCCGGTGCTCCACGCGTGGGCGGTGTCGGTCAGCCCCGACGGCGTGCCGTCGCGCCTCGTCGGTCCCCTGCACGCCGACGCCACGGAGGCATGACCCATGCTGACCTCTCCCGTCGCCGACACCTCGGCGCTCGCGTGGGCCCACCACATCGTCGGCGACCTCCCGAAGCCTCTTCAGATCGCGTTCCCACCGTCCGGTCCAGGCGCCGGCACGTCCCCCGAGATCCACCATCCGGCCGTACGGGGCACCGCGGCGACTCCGGGTGCGACCACGGCGCTGCGCTACCCGGGGGCCGGTCGCTGGCGGCACAAGCAGGCGGCCGGGTCGACGGTCCACTGGGTCTGGGGAGGCGCCGCGGACGTCCTGCTCCACGGCGCCCTGCGGACACGTCTCACGCTCGGAAACCCGTTGATCGCGCTCCGATTCGTCGACCCCGTGGATGCCGCCGACGAGGACGGGGACCCCGCCGGTGTCAGCGTCGGCGACCCGCTCGAGCTCGACGGCGCGCCCGTCGACACAGACGATCTCACGATCGTCGCGTGCGCGCCCGGCGCCCCCGGGCTCGACACCCTCTCGGTGCTGCGCTACCTGGCCGACGCGCTCACCGCCGAGGGGATCTCGACGGGTTCGCCGTCGTGGCAGGACCTCGTCGTCGCGATGAGCGGCCTCAATGGACCACTGCGCATCCTCGAGCCGGGGGGTAGCCCGGCCACCGGGCGGACCGTCGCGCTCGCCGGGGGCGGATCCGCGACGCTCGCGGCTGGCGATCACGGGGATGCGCTCACGGCGCTGGGCATCTCGCGCAGCGACCTCGCCGCGGGCGCCAGCCTCGACGTCGCCGGAGGTGCTCAGGTCGTCGCGAGCGCCGACGGCACGCCCCATCCCGACGGCCTCGTGCCGGTGACCGCGTCGACCCCGCTGGTGACCGTGGCGTCGATCCACGACTGGCTCGCGGAGCAGGGCTCCCCGGCGCTCGACCGGTTCACCCGCGGCAACACCGTGGTGCCGTTCGTCGACGGCGTGGCGACCTTCGCCGACCTGTTCCACGAGCTGAACCGCGCCGTCGACGCCGGCCCCCTCGGGGCGTTCTACGTCACGGGGTACTCGCTCCAGCACGACGCCGAGCTGGGCCCGGAGGGCGCCGCCACCCCCAGGCGCACCGTCGCGGAGGTCGCCGAGGACCTCGCCGCCGCCGGCGGCGACGCCCGGTTCCTCGCGCTGCAGATGCTCCAACCCCAGCCCGGGGTCATCCCGGACGCACAGCAGGCGCTCGCGTTCACCGCGATGGCGCTCGCCCTCGTCGGCGCCGGTGCCACGGCGTTCCAGACAGACAGCGCCGCGAGCCAGGCGACCTTCTTCGTCCACGCCCAGGCCATCGCGGTCGCGCTCTTCCTCGCCGCCGGCGACCTCCAGGGTCTCCTCGACAAGTTCGAGCTCAACAAGGAGTCGATCGAGGCACTCGACGATCTGGCGGGCGTGGAGGCCCACCTCGACCCGGTCGACGCCGACGTCGACGACAACCCGCTCGCGTCCGCCGGCGGCGCCCTCCTCCCTGCGGCGCTGGAGCTGCAGCGCAAGTGGAACGTGTTCCACCAGAAGATCCAGGTGGTGCGCAACGCCGACGGGATCCACGCTTACTGCGGCGGCATCGACCTCAACAAGAACCGCACCCAGACCCCGGCCCACGCCGGGCGGTCGCCGTTCCACGACGTGCACGCCCGCGTCGACGGTCCCGCCGCCGGGGAGCTGGCGACGACGTTCATCGAGCGCTGGCGCGTCCGATCGTCGACGACGCTCGACCTCGACACGGCGACGGCGTTCGACTCGCTGCCCACCGACGGCGACGACGTCGTGCAGATCGGCCGAACCTACTATGGCCCGGAAGCCGGATCGGGGCGGGGCCTCGTGCCGTACGCAGAAGACGGCGAGCGCACGATCCTCGACACGCTCCTCGCCGCCATCGGGCGGGCACGTCGGTACCTCTACATCGAGGACCAGTACCTCACGCCGCCGCGCGAGTTCAGAGATGCGCTCATCGACGCGGCGGCGCGGGTCTCGGGACCCCTCGTCATCGTCGTCCCCAGCACCCCCGACCAGCCGTTCGGTCTGCCCCGCCGGCAGGGCTTCATCGCCGACCTGCGGATGGCGTGGGGCGACCGGCTGCGGGTCGGCATCCTGCGCAAGCGCTTCTCCCACACCTCCACGACCCGCCAGTCCGCCTCGGGGCGCCTGTGGCTCGCCGAGCAGCTCGACTCGGCGTCCGACATCATCGAGGTCTCGCCCCCCAACCGGGTCCCGTCGACGCCGTTCTGGCTCACGGTCGACGGCGAGGCGATGCGGGCGTACCAGCCCGTCGCCGGCTTCTCGAGCCCCACGAGCGCTCGGCTGCACGTCGAACGAGGCGACGACAGCCGGCTGTTCGGCGCGAGCAAGGGCACGTCGAGGAAGACCCACAAGCAGCACGCGGCCGTGCTGGCCGGGCACTTCCCCGGCGTCTACGTGCACACCAAGATGGTGCTCGTCGACGACGCGTTCGCGGCGATCGGCTCGGCCAACTGCAACCGCCGCGGGTACTACTCGGACGGCGAGTGCACGCTGTTCTCCCTGCGTGAGAACGTCGTCGACGGCGACAACTGGATCCGCGACCTGCGCATCGCGCTGTGGGCCGAGCATCTCGGCGTCCCGGTCACGTACGCGCAGGCGGCCCTGCGTGACCCCGCCGCGAGCCTCGCCCTGTTCGACCGCCGGTTCACCGTCGGCAACCGCTTCACGACCTTCGAGGCCCAGCCCTACGCGACCGATTTCTCCCTGGCGACCGAGTTCACCGAGTCGACGTCGACGATGGGAGGCCTCGGTCTCATCGCGACGTTCGCCGCGTCCCTGGGTGTCGCGCTCGTCGGAAGCGAGTCCGACGCCATCTTCGACACCGTCATCGACCCCAGCTCTCGCGTCGACGGCTTCCCGGTGACGCCATGAGGCTCAGCGAGCTCTTCGCGGCGTTCTCCTCCTCGTGGCCGGTCGACGACATCGACACCTCGTGGCCGCCGTCGACCGACGGCACGGGCCTGGCGGTCGACGCGGACGACCTGATCGAGGTCGAGGACGTCGTGACCGACGTCGGTGCGGACGGCACCGTCGCGGTCACGGGCAAGCTCACGCTCTCGGGGCCGCTGCCCCCCGATGTCGCCCAGCTCAAGAGCCACCTGTTCCCGTCGCTCGGCTTCACCTTCGCCCCCGAGGACACCTGGTCGTCCACGTTCCGCGTCGTCGTCACTCCCAGTGGGTCGGCCGTGCAGATCGACACGCTCCCCCTCGAGATCGCCGTCCCGCCCGACCTTCTGCGCGCCCACCCGGACTCCTCCCTGCACGGCGCCGACGCCGACGTGGCGCTGTCCGAGGGGGCCGGGGACACGGTGATCTCGCGGGACTTCTCACTGCTGCGCGACGCCGACGGAACGATCCACCTCGAGCCCCACCTGCCCCTCTCGGTGGGGCCCTGCACCATCTTCGGACTCCCCGCCAAGGCGGTGCACGAGCTGTCGTTCGTCGCCGCGCCTGCGGACGCCCGCAGCCAGCTCGACTGGCTCCGACGCGACCTCGACGCGGACCTCATCGCCTTCGACGGCGGTGCCCTGGCGTTCGGCGGCATCGAGCTCGACTGGACGGTCGAGGGCTCGACCCTGCGCGACGTGCGATCGTGCCTGAACATCGCCGACGACGCCGAGGTCGTGATCGAGGACCTGGCCATCCCGAACGTGCTCCTGCCACCGGTGCCGCTCCACGGCACGCTGGGCATCAGGCGCACCCTCGACCCGGATGAGAGCGCAGCCGAGGCGACCTCGTTCCAGGACGCTCCCATCACCATCCCGTTCGGCGAGGACGCCGGAGCGTTCATCAGCTCACTGTTCGTGTCGAGCTCCGACGAGGGCGAGGCGTGGTGGACCGGCCTCGAGCTCGAGGGCGGCTTCGTGTGGGAGGCCGCCGAGGACCACGCCATCGCCCTGACGATCGGGCTGATCGACGGCGACGTCCTCCGCGTGTCGTTCGAGCACGAGGGCGACCAGGCAGGGATCCCGATCGTCCACCTCGACCTGTGGAAGATCACCGTCGACATCATCGGGATCAAGCTCGGCGTGTCGCTCCAGGAGCTCGTGAAGGAGTCCCCCGATCCCGGTGATGCGATCCAGGCGCTCGGGAGGATCGTCATCCGCGAGAAGCCGGGCGACGGTCCCGACGTCGAGCTCGAGGACGAGAACGACAAGCCCTTCGAGGCAGTGCTCGACGAGGTCGGTTGGGACCGCGGGAAGCCCACGGGCAACCTCGTGATGCCGCGCGGTGCCCAGCTCAAGTTGTCGCGCTTCGTCCTCGAGGTCCACGAGATGGGGCTCGCGTACGAGCAGAGCGCGACCTACTTCTCGATCTCAGGGGCGATCCGCGAGAAGACCACGCCGCTCGAAGGGGGCATCTGGTTCACGCGGCTGCGGGGCAAGCTCGCGGGGAACCCGGACGCACCGGGGTTCCAGCTGGGCGGCATCGGCCTCGAGCTGAAGGTCGAGGACGTCGTCGAGATCACGGCGCACGGCATGTACCGCGACGAGCGTCTGCCCGACGGCACCGTCGTCAAGGAGCAGGGCGTCGGCGGCGGCATCATCATCCACGCCGGAGGCAACAAGTGGGGCCTCACGGTCGACGTCTTCTGGGGCACGCAGATCCCACCTGGGGCCGACCCCCAGGACTACCTGCTGTTCCTCATCGCCTTCTTCGGAGCGATCCCGATGGGCCCGCTCGAGCTGCGCGGCATCGAAGCGCTGTACGCGACCGGGCTCATGCCCGCGATCAGCACGGACGACCGGGAGGCCGGCGAGCTCAAGTACTACTCGTGGCTCAAGCGCGCCCGACCCACTGCGCTGCCCGAGAACCGTGGCCTGAGCGCGTGGAAGGTCACCGACGACGCGTGGGCCTTCGGTCTCGGCGTCGGCATCTCGATCACCGGTGCCGGGTCGGTCTTCCAGCTCAAGGCGTTCGGTGCCGGCTTCGACTCCCCGAAGGTGTCGGGTCTGATCATCGTCATCGAGTTCGGGATGTTCGACTCGAAGAAGCCGCTGGCGCTCGGGGTGTTCGAGTACGACTTCAAGAGCGACGCGTTCGTGCTGATGATCCAGATCGAGGTCTCGCTCAAGGACTTCATCGACAACTTCCCCGACGAGCTCGCGGTGAAGCTGAGCGGCACGGTGACGATCGGGAACAAGCCGGGGCTCATCGCCATCGGCCGTCTGAACGACCCCGACACCTGGCTCGGCGCCAAGCTCGAGCTCGAGCTCGCACAGATCTTCCAGCTCAAGCTGCGCGCCGGCCTGTGCTTCGAGTGGCAGGAGGACGAGCACGTCGGAGGCGGGTTCACCCTGAGCGTGGCGGTGACCGGTTCCATGGGCGTCATCTCCCTCCAGGCATGGGGAGCGCTCGACGTCCTCGTCGTGTTCATGCTCACCGGCACCAACGACTTCGTCGCGCGGCTGCGTGTCGAGCTGGGCATCGCGGTCGTGCTCTTCGGTTTCCTGCGCTTCGGGATCAGCGTGGAGCTGCTCGCCGAGTGGCTGGCTCACGTCCCGAACCACTTCACCTTCCGGGTCACGTTCCGGTTCGAGACCCCGTGGTTCCTCCCCGACGTCTCCTACACCGTCGAGTGCGTGTCCGGCTCGCTCGAACCCGCCGAACACGCCGTCGCGACGAGCCCGCTCCTGCAGTCCAGCGCGCAGGCGCTGACCGGCTCCAAGGAGACGTCGACCCACCGCATCGACGGGGGGGAGGGCGGGGAGCCGACGGCGCTGACGTCGGTCAACGCCCTCACCGGCGCCACCGTCGCTGACACCGACGGCTCGGACACGCTCATCCCCCTGGACGCCACCATCGAGATCGACTTCTCGGTGATGCTCGCCGACCGCCTCGGCATCGGAGCATCCAACCCGGACCTCGGCGACCAGGTCTCGGGCGACGGTGACATGTCCCTCACGACGCGCTACGAGCTCGTGGGCATCACCATGCGGCGGCGTCCGCTCGAGGGAGGGCCGTGGGAGGTCGTCGAGGAGCTGACGACGGCGGCCTCGCCACGGCACTTCCGGTGGGCGTGGGACGACGACGCCCGCGTGGGCGGGCAGGTCGCCGCCAAGCGACTGCTGCTCAACGGCAGGGCGCCCTTCACGGTCGCGATCGACAACCCGCTCTCCGACGCCCAGATCCTCGAGGACAACCCGTCCTACCCGTGCTGCCAGGTGCGCCGTCCCGACGTGGCGCGGTTCGACTTCGACGGTGAGGCGATGGGCCCCCTCGCCGCGGGGTTCGTGAGGGACTTCCGCTACGAGGACCGCGGCACCGTGGCCCCGGTGCGCATCCGCGGCTCGGCCTGCATCGTCGTCCCGCCGACGGTCACTGGCGCGACAGCCGGGCGCGTCGGGGCCTTCGGGCCCGCGCCGGTCGTCGCGACGGTCTCCGCGGACGAGGACCTCGCCGCAGCCGTCGTCCGCGTGGCCGTCCTCGGACGGCGCAAGGCCCGCCTCATGCTCGTCGCGTACGACCGCGACGGGGTCGAGGTCGATCGCCAGCACCACAACACCGGCGCGTCGGCGGTCGAGGAGCACGCGATCGATCCCGGCGTCGCGTTCGCGTCCCTGGTGGTCGCCATCGAGGACCTCCAGCGCGAGGAGGGCGTCGAGTCCTCCGCGCCTCCGGTCGTCCTGGACTCCGTGGAGTGCGTGACCTCGCGCGACCGCGAGCGGTTCGAGCGCGAGAGCGACCGCTGCTCGCGGGTCGACACCGACGGCCACGCGTCGACCGTCACGTGGCTCGCTCGACACGTGTACGAGATCGCGCTCACGACCAGGATCTCGGTGAAGCACTCGTCCACCGACTGGGAGGACTCCACCGTCACCGAGCGCGTCGGGTTCACGACCGCTGGCCCACCTGGGCTCAACGAGGCGGCTGAGCCCGGGCTCGAGCTCGAGCCCTACGTCGTGAGCCGCGCCCCGGGCGGCCGCGGCCTCACCTACCGCGAGGAGTCCGTCCACCTCGTCCTGTCCGACGCGCTCCGCGTCTTCGGACCAGGCAGCGGCAACGCCGAGGCGGACCTCCGCCTGCCGATCACGATCGTCGTGGAGTCGGCGTTCGACGCGAACGTCGCCGCCCACGTCGGCAAGTCGTCGCGCGCCTCGGCCGACTGGTTCCTCGCCCACCGCGGCGAGCCCGACCCCTGGCTGACCCCCGCCGCGCTCGGGATCGCTCTTGCGCTCACCCGAGACGGCAGGGCGCTGCGCTACAAGGCCCTCTCGGACGCCTCGGCGGGCACCTGCCCGCCCGACGACGTGTGGGTCGAGCAGCAGCCGCGCGTCGGCGTCGACCCGTTCGACCCGAGCGGCCGCGCCCTGTGGGAGGCGTTGGCGTCCTACGTGGCCGTGATGCGGCTCGACGGCAGCCCGGTGGTCGAGCGCGCCCCGTTCGAGGCCGCGGACATCGGGGCCTTCTCGGCCACGTCGGGCTCGTGGACCGTGAACGACGGAGCGCTCGTCGCGCAGGCCACCGCCTCGGGCTCCTTCGGCGACGACGACTGGGACCTGTACCGCGTCGAGGTCACGGGCTCCATCGGTCCGGGCGGGGAGATCGGTGCCGTCGTGCTCGCCGACCCGGCGCAGCCCGCTCACGGCGTTCGAGCCTTCGTCCGCCGCGGCGCCGGCGACGGGGGCACGCTGGTCGTGGAGACCGCGTCGGCGACCGCGATCGACACCGTGCCCGCCGGGCAGGTCGGCACGACGAGCGGCCTCATCATCGACGTGTTCGCCGACGCGATCCGATGCCGCTGCGGAGACGCCGTCGTCTCGGTCCCGCGTGGCGATCGCGGGCCCGGAGCCTGCCAGCTGCTCGCGACGGGGTCGTCGGTGACGAGCCTGCGCGTGCGCGGCATCGACATGTACCGGCAGCCGTTCCGCACGAGTCGCTACGAGGGCTTCGCCGAGCACGTCGGCACGTGCACGGGGGTCGAACGGCACGATGTCGGCGCCGCGGCCGAGCCGCTCGCGTCGGTGCAGGCGCGCCTCGGCGGCGCGATCGCGGCGGTGATGCGACCCGACGCCCCGGCGGCCGACCGGGAGTCGTGCTTCAACGACGCGGCGAGCGCCCTCGCCGTGCCGCTGCGCGAGGACGCCGACCGAGTGCACATCACCTGCGTCGCCGGTGCCTCGGACCGCTGGCTGCTGCTCGAGACCCCCGAGCCGCTCGACTTCACCGAGGAGATCGAGCTCACGCTCGAGCGGATGGTCACCCACCCCGGCATCGACCTCGCAGATCGCACTCGTCTGGGCGCGCTCGTCGAGGCAGCCCTGCAGGCTCCGCGGCGACCGGAGGGGTCGCTCCCGTTCCCGCTTCCCGGCGCCACCGGTGTGCGTCGCCTCATCGTGAGCGACCGCTTCGGCGGCATCCTCGATGCGCCCGGCGCGCGCAAGGTCGCGTTCACGGCACGGCTCGACGGCAAGTTCCTGGCGGTGACGAACCTGACGACGAACGTGGTCGCACGCATCAAGGCCCCGGCGCTGAGCCTCGCCGACCGCCAGTTGCTCGCGGGAGCGACCGTCGATCTCAACACGTCTCTGCGCATCATCCGCTGGCACGTCCCGACCTGGACGACGTGGGAGCCGCATCCGTGCGCCATCGTGCAGAACGCGCCGGCGACGCACGCGCTCGTCCTGCCGGACTCCCCCCTCTCCGACGGCGAGTACCGGATCGGGATGAGGATCACGCGTAGGTGGTTCGACACCGTCGATCCGGTGGGCCCGGACAACGCCTACCTGGACGAGGCGGAGGTCTCCATCACGCTTCCCGGCTGATCACCACGTGGACGCCACCCTGTAGGTGCCGAGATCTCATCGGTGGAGCCGATCGAGCGGTCTCGTCTCGGCGACTCGAGCTGAACGTCGACATCGGGCGCGGCGGAGCTTGAAGGGCTCAAGAACTCGTCGGCGGGCGTCGTTGGGGTCTGTGCTGCTGGCGGGTGGTGTTCGGGCTCGCAGTAGGGCGCGTCGAATCGGCTGTCGCGAGCAGTCGAGGTGGTCGAGAGAGTCGTTCAGGCGGCGGTGCGGCACTCGTTGATGAGTCCGCCGCAGACGGTGCGTCGGTGGATCCGTTGGCCTGACCGGATCGACGCGACGTCGCTGGTGTCGGTGGGTGCGCGCTGGTCACGGCCCCGGTGCGGACGATGATCGTTGTAGTGGGCGATGTACGCGACGAGCAGCCGGCGCAGGTGTGCCTGGTTCCAGATGAGGGTTCGGTCGAGGAGCTCGTGGCGAAGCGTGCGGACCCACCGCTCTGCGTACGCGTTCGCTCGGGGCGCTCGCGGTGGGATCCGCAACACGGTGATTCCGGAGCCGGCGAAGACGTCGTCGAACGATGCGGTGAACTGTCCGGCGCCGTCGCGGATCAGGAACCGGAACTCGTGATCGTCGTTCCATGCCAGCAGCAGGTTCCGTGCGGTCTGGGTGGTCCATGGTCCGGTCGGGTTGGTCGTGATCCCGGCCAGGTGGACGCGTCGGGTTCCGATCTCGATGACGAACAGCATGTAGAACCGTCGCAGCGTCACGGTGTCGATGCATGCGAAGTCCGTGGCGATCACGGCGGCCGCCTGGGAGCGGATGAACTCCATCCAGCTCGGTCCGGTCCGGTCGCGCACCGGGTCGATGCCAGCTCGGCGGAGGATGTTCCACACGCTGGACGCGGCGAGGTGGTGTCCGAGGCGTGTGGTCTCGCCGTGGACGCGTCGGTATCCCCAGGTGGGGTTCTCGCGGGCGATCCACACGATCAGCTGCCGGAGCTCGGGACCGATTGGCGGGCGGCCAGGCTTGGGCCCGGGTGGTTGGGTCCACCGTCGGGTGACAAGTCGTCGGTGCCAGCCGATCACCGTCGCAGGCTGCACGATCAACATCACCTCCGCGAGACGCCGGCGGTCGAACACGCGTCCGAGGACGGCGAGGATGGTCCGGTCGGTGTCGGTGAACTGTGGCCGGTTGATCTGGCGTTGGAGGACCTGGAGCTGGTGGCGCAGGGCGAGGATCTCGGCGTCACGGGTGTCACCGGTCGCGAGGAACCATCGCAGCCGGCTGATCACGAGGCGTGTGAAGGGGCCGAACAGGGTCATGACGGCTGGACGGTACCGGCCAGCTGAGCACGCCGAAGCTCCTGGAAACACGGGACGGATGAGTTCTTGAGCCCCACAGCCCGGGCGGGCACCTCGGACCGCCGGGAGCCCGAAAGGTCGAAGCCCGAGCAGAAGTGATCGCCCTCGCCCCTCAACAGGACCACGCGCACCGACTCGTCCGTCGACGCATCCTCGAGGAGGTTGGCGAGCTCCCTGATCATCTCCTCGCTGAGGGCGTTGCGTCGTCCCGGGCGATCGAGGGTGACCGTGAGCATCCCTGCGGATCTCGTGATCCGGAGCCCAGCTTCGACGTCATCTCCCGCCATCTCAGCCGGATCGATCCAGCCAGATCTGATCGAGAGAGAGCAGGGTTCCCTCCTGTGGGAGGCCCGGCGTTCCGTCGGGGAAGGTCCACTCGGTCACGTCCTGCACGTTCGCCGACGCGATGTCGCCGACCTCGTCGTGCACCAGGAAGGCCATGACGAAGTCGTCGGCGAGCGCCTGCTGGACCATCTCCCACCCGTCGGCCTGCTCCTCGGGGTCGTCCGTCTCGCGGGCCCCGTCGAGTCCCGCGTCCAGCTGGTCGCTCACGAATCGGGTGAAGTTCGTCGCGAGGCTGCCGACGGGATAGGCGTTGTCGCCGTGGAGCAGCATGTACTCGCGGTCGGGGTGCTGCGAGCCCCACAGCTGACCTATCACGCCGGCCTCGTAGTCTCCGGTGAGGCCCCTGACGATGACCAAGGCAGCTTCGACGGACTCGATGGCCATGTCGATGCCGACCTCGCGCATCATCTGCTCGAGCAGCTGCGCCAGCGCGCTCGCGTCCGAGTCAGGGGTGGTGAGCAGGGAGAAGGAGAGCTGCTTGCCTGTGTCGGCCTGGTACTCCGTGGCGAGCCTCCGAGCGAGGTCGGGGTCGTACCCCTGGAACCCGACATCCCGATACCACGGTGAGTCTGTCTCGAAGGGGCCGTTCGCCGGCGGGAAGCGTCCGTCGTAGAGGGTCTCGCTGATCGCCTCGTCATCGATCGCCGCGATCACGGCCTGGCGGGCGGCGGGGTCGTCGAAGGGCGGTGCGGCGGTGTTGAAGAAGATGACGTGCTCGGTCGACTCGCCTGCTTGGTGCACGTAGACGTGGAACGGCTCGCCGTCGTCCTCCCGGGCTTCGAAGTCAGCGAGGGTCCTGGCATCTCGCGACTCGATCAGGTCGATGTCGCCGGCCTCGAGCGCGGCGGTCCTGGTGCTTGGATCGGCGAGGATCTGGAACTCGATCCCGTCCAGCAGCGGGAGACCCTCACGCCAGTAGTCCTCGTTCCTCGACACGTCCAGCTGGGAGTCGCGCACCCAGCCCTCGAACACGAAGGGCCCGGTGCCGATCGGATGCTGACCCCCCTGGGGATCCTCGAGCGTGGCCGGCGCCGCCATGTACCCGGGCTGGAACGTGAGGGCGTGGGGGAAGGTCGACCAGGGTCGGTTCATGGTCACCAGCACGGTCAGGTCGTCGACGACATCGACGGACTCCACGGGCAAGAACACCTGGGAGACCAGCGCCGATGCTTTGGAGGCGTCGAGGTTCGCCTTGACCGCGGCGGCGTCCAGGGGGGTGCCGTCGTGGAAGCGCACGTCGGGTCGCAGGCCGATGGACCACTCGGTGAAGTCCTCGTTCGACTCCATGGACGCCGCCAGGTAGGGGCGGACCTGGCCGTTCTCGTCGTAGGCCATCAGCCGGTCGTAGACCGCCGCGGCGACCAGGTAGCCCGAGCTGAACCACTGATCCGCCGAGGGGTTGTAGCCCGAGGTTTCGACGTCGAGCCCGATGCGAAGCGTCCCGCCGGCGGTCGGCTCGGGGGGTTCCGATGTCGATGCGGCGTCGTTGCCTTCGCCGGAGCAGCTCACCAGGACCAGGAGGACGAGCAGCGTTGCCATGAGCCCGCGCGCTCGCGCCCTTCGACGCACGGCCCCCCACTCGTCGCTCATCCCGACCCCTCTCGACGGCTCGTAAATTTGAGTATAGGCTCAAAAGCACTGAGGAGGAAGACGATGGATCGCTACGACGGACCGCTCTTCGACGCCGACAATCACTACTACGAGGCCCACGACGCCTTCCTGCGACATGTGCCGAAGCACCTCCAGCCCCGTTGCGTGCAGTGGGTGCAGCTCGAGAACGGGCACAAGCGTCAGGTGGTCCGCGGCAAGATCGACTACCAGGTTCCGAACCCGACGTTCGACCCGATCTCCAAGCCCGGCGTGTTGCGCACCTACTACAAGGGCAATCCCGAGGGGAAGCGCTTCATGGACCTCATGCGCTCGAACCTCGAACCCCTGCCCGCGGCGTACCAGGACCGCGATGCCCGGTTGGCGATGATGGACGAGCAGGGCGTCGAGGCCGCGTGGTTCTTCCCGACGGCCGGCATCCACTACGAGGAGCCGCTGAAGCACGACATCGAGGCGGTCACCGCCGCGCACCGGGGCTTCAACCGGTGGCTGGAGGAGGACTGGGGGTTCGCCTACCAGAACCGGATCTTCGCCGCGCCCTACATGACGCTCGCCGACCCCGCAGCGGCATGTGATGAGCTGGACTGGGCCATCGAGCGCGGTGCGCGGCTGGTGGTCATGCGGCCCGCGCCGGTCACGACCGCCGACGGCCAACGGTCTCCCGGCGCCGAGGACTTCGACGCGTTCTGGGCTCGCGTCGGCGAGGCCGGCCTGGTCGTCGTGGCCCACGCAGGGAACTCGGGCTACGGGACGAACGGCTACCCGGCGGGCTCGGGCAGCGCTGAAGCGCTGGGCGGCGGCGCCCGCCCGTCGGTGGCGATCTACAAGCTGGAGCGGGCCATCCTCGACTGGCTCACCGCCCTGTGCTTCGATCGGGTGTTCGAGCGGTTCCCCGGTGTCCGGGTGGCCTCGGTCGAGAACGGGGCCGTGTACCTCCACGATCTGTTCCGCGTGCTCGCCTCCACCCGTGACCGGTACCCGAAGTGGTTCCAGGACGACCCGGTCGAGATCTTCAAGCGACACGTCTGGATCAACCCCTTCTGGGAGGACCGCATCGACGACGTCGTCGAGTTCATGGGCGTAGACCGCGTGCTGTTCGGCTCCGACTTCCCCCACATGGAAGGGCTCGAGTACCCGGCGCAGGTCTTCGACGAGATCAGCCATCTCCCCGAGGCCGATCAGCGCCGCATCGTGCACGACAACGCCGCCGAGCTCACCGGCGTCACCGTCGCCGCCTGATCGCCCACCGCCGTGCAGCCAGCGCATCCGTCGACCTGCCCGACGGGCCTCGTGACCCATGAGCCCGACCCGGGGCCGCCGGCGTGACCGGGTCCCTGTCGCCGGAGGAGTACTCGGCCATCCGCTACGAGGTGGCCGACGGCCGCGCCCGAGTGACTCTCGCGCTCGCCGATACCCACAACGCCATCACCGACCGCATGCTCACCGAGCTGGAGGACGCTGCGTGGCGGGCCGACGACGACACGAGCGTGCACTGCCTGATCCTGCGCGGTGACGGACCCTCGTTCTGCTCTGGGTACGACCTCACGAAGCTCGGCCGCAGGCCAGCCGAAGGCCAGCGAACCGGCCGTAGCTTCGACGACGACGTCTGGCTCATGGAGCGCAACAACCGCCGCATCCGCGCGCTGTGGGAGATGCACAAGCCGACGATCGCCCAGGTCCACGGGAACTGCCTCGCCGGGGGGACCGACCTCGCCATGGTCTGTGACCTGGTCGTGATCGCAGCGGATGCGCGTATGGGGTTCCCCGCCGCCCGCAGCATGGGCGCCCTACCGAACAACCTCTGGCTCTACAACTGCGGCCCCCAATGGGCCAAGCGTCTCCAACTCACCGGCGACACGGTGACGGGCGCGGACGCCGCGACGATCGGCCTTGCAATGAAGTCGGTGCCGGCGGAGCTGCTCGAGGACGAGGTGGAGGGCATCGCGGACCGGTTCGCGCTGATCGACACCGACCTGCTCGCCGCGAACAAGCGGATCATCAACCTCGGGATGGAGCTGATGGGCGCGCAGGTGCTCCAGCGTCTTGCCGCGGAGACCGACGCCCGGGCGCACCGCGCCGAGGCGGTGCGTGGCTTCGGCCGCAGCGTCCGCGATCTCGGGCTGCGCGAGGTGCTCCGCCGTCGTGACGAGCCCTTCGGCGACGGCACGACGAGTGTGGGGCAGCCCGACGGCCGTTTGGCCGGAGGCTCCTGACCCGCCCACACTGAGCACATGCAAACGCCGGCTCGTGCCACCACCAAGTCCGAGCGCACCAGGAAGGCCATCCTCGACGCGGCCGAGGAGCTGTTCTCCTCCCTGGGCTATGAGGGTTCGTCGCTCGACGCGATCGGGGAGCGGGCGGGCATCCAGGGGACGGCGATCCTCTACCACTTCCCGTCGAAGCGAACGCTCTACGAGGCGACGCTGGAACGGATCTTCAGCCCCCTGCTGGCCGAGCTGAGCGAGATGCTCGAGCGACCCCAGTCCGTTGGCGTTCGCCTGGAAGCCGCCGTCGACGCAATCGTGCGCTACGCGGCCGAGCATCCCAACGCCCCGCGCCTGCTGTTGCGCGAGGCCGCGTCGCCCTCGGGAGACGCCAGGGAGATCATCGAGGCCCAGGCCGCCTCCAACGCCGCCGGCGTCATGGCCGCGTTCGCGTCGCAGTCCGAGGACCCCGAGGTCGACCCGGTGATGGTCGCCAACATCATCGTCGGGGCGATCTGCTTCTATTTCGTCGGCCCACCGGGGTTCTCGGGCCAGGGCACCTACGACCCGCGTGATCCCCAGCTCGTCTCGGCGTTCAGTGCCACGATGCGCGAGCTCACCCGGTCACTGCTCCACCTAGACTGGCAGCCCGCCGATCACGCCAGCTGACAACGCACTGGGAGGTGCTTCACGCCGCTGACGAAGTGACCGGTGGTCCATGCGGCGTCGCCGGCGGGCTCGAGCGATTCGACCTCGCGGGCGAGACCTCCGAGTAGCGCGGTGATCTCCATCTGGGCCAGGCGGGCGCCGAGGCAGTAGTGCGGTCCGTGCCCCCAGCCGACCTGGTGGCTGGCGTTGGGCCGTCCCACGTCGAGCCGGTCGGGGTCACCGAACACCGTCTCGTCCCTGTTGGCGCTGGGGTACGAGAGCAGGACGCGGTCGCCCTCGTGGAACTCGTGGCCGGCGACCTCGACGTCACTCGTGACGAGGCGCGTGAAATGGCGGACCGGGCTGGTGATGCGCACGACCTCGTGGGCGCCGTTCTGGGCGAGGGAGGGATCGTCTCGCAGGCGTTGGAACTCCTCCGCGTGCCGTGTGAGCTCCTCGACCCCGCCCGACATCGCGAAGGAGGTGGTGTCGTGTCCGGCGGATGCCAGCACGGCGAAGAGGCCCATCATGGCGACCATGTCGATCGGCTCGTCGTCGATGGTGGCGTTGGCGATGGCGGAGGTGAGGTCCTCGGTGGGCTCCGCCCGTCGGGCGGCGACGAGATCCAGGAAGTACGTGACCATCTCGCCCATCGCCTCGAACGCGTTGCCCGCTCCCAGCTCGGGGTCCGCGGCGCTGAACATCTCCTGGGTGAGCTTCAGCATGAGTGGCTCGTCGGCCCTCGGAACACCGAGCATCTCCATGATCACCCGGAGGGGTAGCGGCAAGGCGATATCGGTGGCGAAGTCGATCTCGCCGCCGCGTTCGCGCAGATCGTCCATCGACTCCGAGACGAGCTCGTCGACCGCGATCTGCAGCCGGCGGATGGCTGATGGCTTGAACCAGTCGACGACCACCTTGCGGTACTTGGTGTGCTCCTCGCCGTCCATGCTGAGCAGCGTCTTGACCTCGAAGGGCAGGTCCGCCTGCATCTCGGTGTAGGAGGCCTTGCCGCCACCGATGAACGCGGCATCCTTCGTGTTGGCGAAGATCTCGGGTTGGCGGCTCACCTCGAGCAGGGCACCGTGGTGGGTGACGGCCCAGAAGTCCCCGTATCTGGCGTCGGAGAAGTGGTGCACGGGCCCGTTTCGGCGCAGCTCGGCGGCAGCACGGTGCCAGGTCGCCATGTCGGTGAAGTTCCGAGGATCGGTGAAGAGGCGATCGGCTCGGAAGCCCGATGCCGCGGTCACGGTGCTGGTCATGACGTGGCCTTCCTGTTCGTCGGTCCGGTCGTGGATGTCACGGGCGCTCCAGGAGCTTCCGCTTCACGAGCTTGCCGTTCTCCATGCGAGGGAGCTCGTCGATGAAGTCGGCCTCCTTCGGGCACTTGTAGTGCGCCAGGTGCTCGCGGCAGTAGTCGATCAGCTCGGCCTTCTTGGCGTCGGTGGCCCCGACGCCCTCGCGCAGCTCGATGAAGGCCTTGACCCGCTCGCCCATCTCGTCATCGGGCACGCCGAGGACGGCCACGTCGTGGACGTCGGGGTGCGCGCTCAGCACCATCTCGGCCTCCTGGGGGTAGATGTTCACCCCGCCCGAGATGATCATGTTCGAGGCCCGATCGGTCAGGTACAGGTAGCCGTCCTCGTCGACCCGTCCGATGTCCCCGTAGGTGGCCCAGCCACGTTCGTCCTGTGCCCGGTTGGTCTTGTCGGGGTCCTTGTTGTACTCGAAGCGGGTTGTCGCCTCGAACCACACCTGGCCCGTCTCTCCGGTCGGGAGGTCGCCGCCGTGCTCGTCGAGGATGTGGACCGCGCCGAGCGCCGGCCGCCCGACCGACCCGGGATGCTCGAGCCAGTCCTGCGAGGAGATGAGCGTCACCCCGAACGCCTCGGATCCCGCGTAGAACTCCTCGATGATCGGGCCCAACCATTCGATCATCTGGTGCTTCACCGGGACCGGACAGGGCGCAGCCGCGTGGAGCACCGTCCGGAGGCTCGACAGGTCGTACCCGGAGCGCACCTCGTCGGGGAGGCGCAGCATGCGGATGAAGTGCGTCGGCACGAACTGCGCGTGGGTGACCGAGTACTGCTCGATGGCCGCGAGCGCATCGGCCGCGTCGAAGCGCTCCATGACCAGCGCGGTTCCCCCGAAGCGGTGGACCGCTGAGCAGAACCCGATCGGAGCGGAGTGGTAGAGCGGGGCCGGGCTCAGGTAGGTCGAGGACTCGTCCGCGCCGTACAGGCCGGTCATCAGGAACGTGATCGTGTCCTGTCCCTCACCGAACGCAGCGGTGGGCAGCGTCTGGACGATGCCCTTCGGGAAGCCGGTCGTGCCCGAGGAGTAGAGCATGAACGTCCCGGCCCGTTCCTCGGATCGCGGCTCGCCCGAGACCGAGGCGAGGGCATCGTCGAGGTCCTCGTACCCGTCGATCGTGCCGTCGAGCATCAGGCGCGCCGTCAGGTTCGCGCCGTACCCGTCGAGGCCTGCTGCGACCTCGCCGAGGTCCGCCGAGGTGACGAACACCTTGGCGTCGCAGTCCCCGATGATGTACCCGGCCTCCTCCGGACCGAGGTGCCAGTTGATCGGACTGAGGTAGAGACCTGAGCGCAGCGCCGCCCACAGCACGTCGAAGAACTCGGGTCGGTTGCCCAGCATGACCGCCACATGGTCGCCGGGCTCGAGGCCTGCCTCGTCGAAGACGCGAGCAAGGCGCGTCGACCGGTCGTCGAGCTCGGCGTAGCTCACCGTCCGGCCCGATCCCGACATGACGATGGCGGGCTCGTCGCCCCAGCGGCGGAGCATGTCGTTGGGGTGGTCGGACTCGGTCATTCGGACCCTCCTACCATCAGCAACGCGGCTGAGAGCGCACAGCCCGGCTTCATCGAACGCTTCTCGGGATCTCGCGCCACGGCACCGTGTCATCGTCCCGGGGCTCACCCGGAAGGCCCAGCACGCGCTCGGCCACCACGTTGCGGTTCACCTCGTCGGTGCCGCCACCCAGCCGGTGCCCGGGTCCCCATAGGAACCTGGTCATCCAGCGCCGGTCCTCCTCGTCGACGCCCATGCCCGATGCGCCCAGCAGCTTCATGCCGAGGTTGCCGGCGTCGACGTTGAACTTCGTTGCCGCCAACTTCCCGACGGATCCCTCGGGGCCGGGGTGACGGCCGTGGAGCGCCGCGGTCAGGATTCGGAGGCTGAGAAACCGGGTGAGCTCGGCCTGGATGTGGATGTCGACGAGCTCTTGACGCGTCACCGCGTCGAGGGTTCCGTGGCGTCGCCCGAGCTCCGCGAGCCGCCGGGGCAGGGAGCTGGGCTTCAACCCGCCCGAGCCCAGCGACTTCCGCTCGTTCATGAGCGTCGTGACCGCGACGTGCCAGCCTTCGTCGACGTTCCCGATGACGTTCTCGTGGGGCACCCGCACGTCGTCCAGGAAGATCTCGTTGAACTCTGCGGTGCCCGTCATCTGCTTGAGCGGACGCACGATCACACCCGGTGTCGTCAGGTCGAGGATGAAGGCGGTGATGCCCCGGTGCTTGGGTGCGTTGGGATCGGTGCGGCACAGCACCTCGCCGAAGTCGGCGATCTGGGCGACCGAGGTCCACACCTTCTGGCCGTTGAGCACCCACTCGTCGCAATCGCGGACGGCCGAGGTCGCCAGGCCGGCGACGTCGGACCCGGCGCCGGGCTCGCTGAACATCTGGCACCAGATGGTCTCGCCCCTCAGGGCGGCTCTCACGTGGGTGGCGCGTTGCTCGTCCGTGCCGTGGGCTCGGATGGTCGGTGCGATGAAGTCCAGGCCGATCTGGAGCCAGTTGGGTGGGGTGCGGTGCTTGGCGTGCTCCTGGTCGAAGATGATCTGCTGCACGTCGGTGCCGTTCCGCCCGCCCTCGTCCGGACCCCAGGTGATCCTGGCCAGCCCTGCGTCGAACTTCATCGCCTGCCACGCCTTCATGCGCTCGATCGGATTCGCGGACAGCTCCTCCAGGCGCGGGAGGTGCTCGTCGAGCCAGGTGTCACACTCGGCCCGCCACTCAGCGTCCTCGGGTGTGTCGTCGAAGTCCATCGGATGGGGCCTCCCTGGGGGGATGAGGAGCGGCAGGGGCTGGTCGTCCTCACCAGGTTTCAGCGCGTAGTCAAAACTGAGTCTAGACTCAAAAGTGCGGATGGGAAGGCTGTGCCGGGGCAGGGGCAGGGCCGAGCCTCTGGCGTCGGCCAACGGATCGAGGAGCGACCGATGACGATCACCAACGGCGACGAGCTCATCGAGGGCGAGTACTACGCCCAGCACGGACCGCCCCACGACATCTGGACGCGGCTGCGCAGGGAGTCACCCGTGCATCGGTGCGAGCCGACGCACTACGAGCCGTTCTGGGCGATCACGAAGCACGCCGACATCATCGAGATTTCGACACAGCCCGAGCTCTTCCGTTCCGAGCCGGGGATCGTCGTGCTCAACAACACCCAGGAGGTGGCACTGGAGGCGAGCGCTTTCTCGATGATGCGGGTCATCATCATGATCGACCCTCCAGAGCACCGCGAGGTGCGCAAGGTGTCGAGCCACGCCTTCACACCGAAGGCCGTCCGTGTCCTCGACGATGTCATCGAGCGGAGCGCTCGCGAAGTCGTCGACCGGTTGGCTGCTGACGGCGAGGAGGGGGAGTGCGACTTCGCCACGGACGTGGCCGTAGCGCACCCGCTGCGGATCCTGTCGACGATGCTCGGCGTGCCCCGCGAGCAGGAGCCCGACATCCTGCGCCTCACCAACCAGCTCTTCGCCAACGAGGACCCCGAGCTCCAGCGCGAGGGTGAGGACCGCCTCCAGGTGATGCTCGAGCTGGGCCAGGAGCTCTACCAGATGTTCGACGGGATCATCCAGGATCGCCGAGCGAACCCGACCGACGACCTGGCGAGCGTCCTGGCGAACGGACTGGTCGGCGGATCGCCCCTGGGGCCGATGGAGACCGTCGGCTACTTCCTGATCACCTTCACCGCCGGTCACGACACGACGAAGAACGCGCTCGTCGGAGGGATGCAGGCGTTCCTCGACAACCCCAACGAGCTGGCGAAGGTGCGGGCGCATCCCGAGCGGGTGGAGAGGGCCGTCGAGGAGATCGTGCGGTGGACTTCCCCGGTCAACTACATGAAGCGCACCGCGGCGGCCGACGCCGTCGTCGGTGGACAGGAGATCTCCGAGGGCGAGAGCCTGGTGATGTTCTACGCCTCAGCCAACCGCGACGAGGACGTCTTCGAGGACCCCTTCACCTTCCGCGTGGGCCGTGACCCGAACCGGCACCTCGGGTTCGGGATCGGTGAGCACTTCTGTCTTGGAGCGAACCTGGCTCGACGTTCCCAGCGAGCGCTGCTGCTGGAACTCGCCCGGCGCCTCCAGTGGGCCGAGCTGGCGGGCCAACCCGAGCAGATCCAGTCCTCCTTCGTCGTCGGCCTGAAGCACCTGCCGATCCGCTACAGGGTCCTCCCCGCTGCCACGGTGGGAGCGGCCTGATGGGGGTCTCGATGGCCGAGGAGGAGGCGTGGGAGTTCCTCGCTCGAGGCCACACGGGGATCCTCACCACGCTGCGGCGGGACGGGTGGCCCGTTGCGCTCCCGGTGTGGTTCGTGGTCGACGAGCGCAAGGTCTACGTCGCCACGCCGAGCCAGACCAAGAAGCTCCAGCGGATCACCCACGACGACCGGGGCAGCCTGTTGGTCGAGTCGGGCCTCGAGTGGGCCGAGCTGGCCGCCGTGCACCTGCCCGTGCGGGCCCGCGTGCTCGACGCGGACTCGGACGCCGAGGAGGTGTGGCGCGCCGGGAAGCTGTGGGCCGAGAAGTACGCGTCGCTCGGCGTGTCCGGCCAGAAGACCCCGGCCGCGACGACGAAGCACTACAGCTCCCGGAGCATGATCCGCCTCGATCCCGCCGGTCCGCTCGTGAGCTGGGACAACGCGAGGATCCGGCTGGGGGACCGGTGACGGTTCCCGTCGGAGGAGCGTCGAGATGACACGCACCGAGCTGGTGACATCGGATCCGGGGCCACCCGGCGAACTCGTGTCCGGTCAGCGACCTCGTTGGTCCTGTCGCCAGCACGCTTCTCTGCGTCCTGAGCCTCGGCGGTGGCGTACTTGCGGGTGGCGACTAGCTCGTCGGAGAGGTTCGTCGTCAGGGTCTCCAGGTACGCGACTCGTTCCTGCATCGAGGGGTACGGTCCGAGAGGAGCGGGCCGTGCTACCAGAAACGCCTTCATCGTGGCGTTTCCCGCCATTGCGGCACCCACGCCGACGACCTGGTTCTTCGACTGCAGAACGAGCATGTCTCGCCTGAGGCGCCGCCCGTTGGTGAAGCCGCGGTAGGCCTCGCCGAGCCCGATGAGGGCGATCAAGACGCCGCCGGCCTGGAGCAGGATGCCTGCGAGCGTTACCCAGTCCCACGGCCAGTTCATCTGTTGACGGTACCTGTCACCCCGATTTGGCGAGCCGCTGGTGCTCGGCGTCGGTGACCGTCTCGTTCCGCGCCGACACCGTCGGGGCGCGTCACCTCGGTCTGCCGACAGTTCGGTTGACGAGGGCCGAGGGCGGGCGATGGAGGAGAGGTGGCGCGAAACCGCCTGGGCCTCCGTGCGGTGGTCCAGCGTAGTGGTGGGGGACCGGCGGTCCGGGCGGCGTGGGTGCCGTGGCGGCGGCCGGCGGAGCTGATGCGCGAGTGGGAGCGCGACCGTGCGGGTCGAGGATGGCCGGGAGTGCGACGAGGATCAGGCGGCGAGCCGGTCGGGGGCTCGGCGTCGGGCGTGGCGGTGAAGGGCGACGGCGTTGACGACGAGGGCGTAGCCAACAAGGTTGAGGTGTTGGCGGGCGGCGCCGAGGCTGTGGGCGCGGCGGAGGTAGAGGGTGTCGTCGAGGTCGCGGTTGATGGACTCGGCGTCGTTGCGGCGCCGGTAGAGGCGGGCGAAGTCGGGGTCGCCCGGGGGGATGGGTCGGAGGTTCTCGGTGCGGTTGAGCCGGCGGGCCCGGTCGTGGTCGTTGCCGTGGAGCCGGACGGTGAGGGTGCCGGCGCCGTGGCGGTGGGGGCAGCGGCTGCGGACGGAGCGCGCCGCGGAGGGCGGCCCCGCCGAGGTGCAGCTGTGGCCCGAGCACTTCGATCTCGCCACCACCATCGCCGAGGTCCACTACGGCGGGCCACCTGGCGACGACGGCCACCCGGAGCCCTACCTCTACGTCGGGCCCTGGCAGCCGCCGGAGCCCGATGGCGCCTTCTGGAACGAGCCGTTCGGCGCCAGCCGTGCCGATGACGGCTCGTTCACCGTCGATGACGTCCTCGCCTTCTTCCACGAAGGCCACCAGCAGCTGGAGCGCTGACACGGTCGGGCGCGCCGACCTCGGCGCCTCGTCGAGCCGTCGCTCAGGCGGTGGACGCCGGGGGCCCGGCCCGTGTACGTAGCAGGGCAGCCAGGCCCTCGGAGTCGGCGACGGTCACGGTGATCGCCGGATGGCGCAGCACCCCGAAGGGCTCCAGTCCCGGGACGGGCTCGACGAACCGGACGCAGACGCCTGCCTCGGTGTTGGTGCCGAAGGTGAGGCCGCGGTCGGCGAACGAACCGCGAGCGCCGATTGCCCTGAACCAGCGGTAATCCGTCGTCACGCAGGTGCCGGCGACGTTGTCGAGGCCGGTCTCGAGCGACCAGGGACCGAACCGGGCCACGAACCGGTCGGCGGTGACGGTGACGTGGGCGTGACCCGGGGTCACCCCGAGCAGCGCCAGGGGCAGTCGGAAGCGGCGATCGAACGCGAAGTCGTAGATCGTCGCGGCGCCCGCCAGGTCCCCGGCGTCGGGTCGGTCACCGACCGCGTCGAGCGCAGCACCGAGTCCATCGGCCTTCACCGGATCGAACGCGCCGGTTGTCGACCAGCGAACGACGCCGGCTGCGTCCACCACCAGGACCCAGATCGTCTCGCGATCGTCCATCTCGAGGGCATCGGTGAGCCGACGCAGGTCGCCGTAGACGGTCAGCGTGCGCCGCAGCACCACCTCGTCACGGATCGCCGCGGCCATGCCACCGTCGATGGCGCGTCGCGCCGGCGACCATCGATCGGAGATCGACGGGACCTCGAAGAAGCGCAGCCCCGGATCCTGGTCGGCCCGCTCCTCGAGCCACGGAACCCAGGAGTCCACCTGCTCCTGTTGCCCGCGCTTGAAGGCGACGATCACCACGTTGCGCGCGCCATCGAAGGGCTCCGGCAGTAGCACGTCCCGCCCGGTCAGGTCACGGGCGGCAACGCGGGGGAAGGGGACGGGCGGTCTGGGCGCCACGGAGCGTTCAACGTCCGCGCCGCGGCCGGTATGCCCACGGCCTTCCGGTCGCGCGTGGCCGGCGTGCCGTCAGCGGTCCAGATCGGGCGTCGCTCGAGAACGTTCCGCTCGCGCCCCGGCGAGCATCCCTGCACGGATGCGCAACCCACGCCGAGCCGGCGCGCGACGATGCGGCATGCGTCGTCGCCTCCTGCTCGTGCGCCACGCCAAGTCCGCCTGGGACGACCCGTCGCTCGACGATCACGACCGTCCGCTCGCACCGCGGGGGATCAGGGCACTGCCCCGCCTGTGCGAGCACCTGACCCGCTCCGGGCACCGGCCCGACCTCGTCCTCTGCTCCTCGTCGGTTCGCACCCTCGCCACCCTCGACGGCGTCCGCGCCGCCCTGCCCGACGACGCCCGGGTCGAGATCGACGCCGGGCTCTACCTGGCCGACGCCGACGAGCTCCTGGCCCGGCTCCGCCGCCTCGACGACGATGCCGGCCGCCCCGTCGTCTGTGCCCTGCTGATCGGCCACAACCCGGGCCTGCAGGACCTGGCCACCCTGCTCGCCGGCACGGGCGATCCGACCGCGCTCGTCCAGGTGTCCGCCAAGTTCCCGACCGCCGCCGCGGTCACGCTCTCGTTCGACACCCCGTGGGCCGGCCTGGACCCCGGCGCCGCCCGGCTCGACGACCTGTTCCTGCCCCGCCCGCCGCGGTCCTGAGCCGCGCGCCCGACGCGTGCCGGCGGCGATCGGCATAAGGTCGGCGCCAGCCCCAGTCCCCGCGAACCGGAGGTGCCAGCGATGAGCGTCTACAAGGTGATCGAGATCATCGGCACGAGCACGCAATCCTGGGAGGACGCCGCCGTCTCTGCCGTGGCCAAGGCGAGGGAGAGCCTGCGTGACCTTCGCGTGGCCGAGGTCACCAAGCAGGACCTCGACATCGGCGAGGACGGCGCGCTGACGTACCGGACGAAGCTGTCGGTGTCGTTCAAGTACGAAGACGCTTGACCTGACCGCTGCCGAGCGGCCTGCCGCACGCACCGGCGACTCGGCTCTCGTGGCGGGCGCCGGGGCGCTGCCTGCCGGCCGAGAACCGGCGACGGACCGAACCGAGCTCATCGGCCACCGATGGGTCGAGCCCGCGGCCGCTTGCGACGAGAGCCGCTCGGGCCGACTCGACATCCCGCCGGCAGCCCTCGAGACGCTTCGTCGGATCAGCGCACACCGGTACCACAGTGACGTGGTCAACCGGCGGGCCTCACGAGCCGACCTCGGCGACGACGATCTCGCGCTGCTCGGCCGCCGAGCGCTGCGCGGCCAGTGCGAACGCGAGGGTCTGGCGGGCCTCGGCCGGGGTGAGCTGCGCCGGACGGCCCTCCAGGACGGCGTCGATGAAGTCGAACGTCGAGTCCCGGAACGACGCCGCCCAGTCCGTCTCGAGGCGGTGGAACGACCGCACCTCGCCATCGCGGTACAGCACGAGCGCCGGCTCCTGGAGCAGTTTGCCGGTGCACTGGTTCACCCAGATGATCCCCCGATTCCCTCGGATCTCGATCCGGTCATCGCTCACGTAGTAGTCGGACAACACGTCGAGCTCGAGCGAGGCGACGAGCTCCCACGAGCCGAAGCGCGGGGGCAGTCCGCCATAGCGCCAGCTGATCAACGCCGGCGCGTCGATCTGCAACCCGTCACCGAAGTCGATCACGTTGATGAAGGCGTGCACCCGCTCGACCGGCGCATCCACGAACATGCGCCCCATCTGGAAGCAGTGGAAGCCGTGGTCGAAGGTCATCATGCCGCCGCCGCACAGGGTCGGGTCCATCCGCCAGGCGTTCGCCTCGGGGGGGACGTTCCACCCCTGCCCCTCACCCCGACCGCCGGCGGTCACGATGCGGACCGACAGCACCTCGCCGATCTCACCCTCGTCGACGAGGCGTCGAGCCAGCCGGTGGGGCGGGTAGAAGCTGAAGTTCTCGAACACCTTGCACACGGTGCCGGCGCGCTCGGCCGCCGCCGCCACGGCGTCGAACTCCGCCAACGTCGTCGTCGGGGGCTTCTGCAGCGACACGTGCTTGCCGGCGTCGAGCGCGGCGATGGCCTGATCGGCGTGCAGGTGGTGCGGGGTCAGGATCTCGACGGCGTCCACGTCGGGATCGGCGAGGAGGTCCTCGAGGGCGCCGTAGGCACGGCACGACCACTCGGCGGCACGCGCCTCTCGCGTCGTTGCGTTCACGTCGCACACGGCCACGATCTCGCCCCGGTCGTGTTCGAGCCAACCGAGCGTGTTGAGGTCGGCGATCCGTCCCCCGCCCACGATGCCCACCCCGACGCGCGCCGTGCCCTCACCCATGGCCGTCGCGCTCCGATGGTTCCACGGTCGGCGCCGCATCGGCCCCGACCGGTGGCGCCAGCACGGCGAGGTCGGCACCGAGATGGGCCGGCAACACCTGCTCGCCGTGCAGCCGCCGCCAACCACGGTCGGGCAGGGGTGGCGGACGCCAGCCCACCAGGCGCCGCTCGAGCTCCTCCGGCTCGACGAGCAGGTCGAGTGTGCCCGCCTCGACGTCGAGTGCGATCGCGTCGCCGTCTCGCACCAGGGCCAGCGGCCCACCCGCGGCCGCCTCCGGCGACACGTGCAGCACCACCGTCCCGTACGCGGTGCCGCTCATCCGAGCGTCGGAGACCCGCACCATGTCGCGCACGCCTGCCTCCGCCAGAGATCGGGGGATGGGCAGACTCGCGGCCTCCGGCATCCCCGCGCCGCGGGGTCCGGCGTTGCGCAGCACGAGCACGTGATCGGCGGTCACCTCGAGGGCCGGGTCGTCGAGCCGAGCAGCGGCCTCCTCGACCGAGTCGAACACCAGCGCCGGGCCGGTGTGGCGCAGCAGGGCCGGGCTCGCGGCCGCCGCCTTGACCACGGCGCCGTCCGGCGCCAGCGAGCCGCGGACGACGCGGATGCCGCCGGGCGGCCCGAGGGGCTCGGCCACCGTGCGGATGGTCCCGGGCGTCGGCGGCGATGAGAGGGGACCGCCGACGTCGGCCAGGACCTCGCCGAGGGTCGCGCCGGTCACCGTCCCGGCGTCAGGCTCGAGCAGGTCGGCGTCGAGCAGCGTCCGCATCAGCGCGGGCACGCCGCCGGCGCGATCGAAGTCCTCGAGGTACCCCGCGCCGGTCGGCTTGCAGTCGACCAGCAGGGGCGTGTCCCTGCCGACGCGGTCGATGTCGTCGAGGGTCAGCACGATGCCGGCGCGCCGCGCGATGGCGATCAGGTGGATCACGGCGTTGGTCGATCCGCCCAGCGCCATCAGCGCGGTGACGGCGTTGTGGACGGACCGGTGGTCGAGGAACGTGGAGGGGCGCCGACCGGCCTCCGCCAGCTCGACGGCCAGGCGACCGGTCGCGACGCCCACCTGCAGGCGCCGTCCGGTCGCCGACGGCGGCGTGGCGCCCCCGGGCACCATCATCCCCAGGGCCTCGGCCAGGCACGCCATCGTCGACGCCGTGCCCATCACCATGCACGTCCCCGCCGTCGGGCACAGGTTGGCCTCGACCTCGGCGATCTCCGAGTCGTCGAGCTCGCCGGCCCGGTGCGCCGCCCACATCCGCCGGCAGTCGGTGCACGCCCCGAGGCGCTCGCCCCTCCAGCTGCCGGTCAGCATCGGTCCGACCACCAGCTCGACCGCAGGCACGTCGGCCGACACGGCCGCCATCAGCTGGGCGGGCACCGTCTTGTCGCACCCGCCCACGAGCACCACGGCATCCATCGGCTGGGACCGGATCTGCTCCTCGGTCTCCATCGCCAGCAGGTTGCGGAACAGCATCGAGGTGGGCGACACGAGGATCTCGGGCAACGACATCGTCGGGAACACCACCGGCAAGGCACCGGCTTCGAGCACCCCTCGTCGCACCGCGTCGACGAGCTCGGGCATCTGGCGGTGGCAGGTCGTGTACCCGGAGGACGTATCGGCGATGCCGATGATCGGCCGATCGAGGTCGTGGTCGTCGAAACCGGCGGAGGTGAGGAACGCCCGCCGCAGGAACCTCGAGAACCCGGGGTCGCCGTAGGAGGTGAGGTTGCGATCGATGCCGACGACCGTGTCCATGCCTCCCTCACATTCGCAGGTTCAGGTACTTCGTGACGGTGTAGGCCTCGATGCCCTCGCGGCCACCCTCGCGACCCCAGCCCGATTGCTTCACGCCCCCGAACGGCGCCTCGGCGGTGGCGAGCGCGAAGTGGTTGATGCCCACCATGCCGACCTCCAGGCCTTCGCCGGCGAGATGCGCCGTACGCAGGTCGCGGGTGAACACGTAGCCGGCCAGGCCGTACGGCGTCGCGTTCGCCTGGCTCAGGCCGTCGTCGAGATCGGTGAAGGTCGTGAGTGGTGCCACCGGCCCGAACGGCTCCTCCTGCATGACCCGCATGTCGGCCGCGACGTCGGTGAGGACGGTGGGCTCGAAGAAGAAGCCCCGGCCGGTACCGAGCGGATCGCAGCGCCGCCCCCCGGTGGCGACGGTGGCGCCGAGGTCGTGGGCGTCGGCCACCAGCCCCTCGACGGCGTCGCGACGGCGGGCACTGGCCAGCGGCCCCACGTCGGTGGACGGATCGGTCGGGTCGCCCACCGCGAGGCGGTGCGTGCCCGCCACGAACCGCTCGGTGAACGCCGGGGCGATCGAGTCGTGCACGAAGAAGCGGGTGGGAGAGATGCACACCTGCCCGCAGTTGCGGAACTTGGCCACGACGCACAGCTCTGCCGCGGCGTCGAGGTCGGCGTCGGGGAACACGAGCACGGGGGCGTGGCCGCCGAGCTCCATGGTGAGCGGGAGGATGCGGTCGGCCGCGAGGCGCAGCAGGGTTCGTCCGACCGGAACCGACCCCGTGAGGCTCACCTTGCGGATGACGTCGGATGCCAGCAGGTGGGCGCTGATCGTCGAGGGGTCCCCGGTGACCACGTTCAACGCTCCGGCCGGCAGTCCCGCCTCGACGCAGGCCTCGGCCAGCGACAGCGTGGTGCGTGGCGCCTCCTCGGCGGGCTTGACGATCACGGAGCACCCGGCGGCCAGAGCCGGGGCGATCTTGCGCGCCGGCAGCAGCGCCGGGAAGTTCCACGCGGTGAACGCGGCGACCGGCCCGACCGGCTGTGCGAGCACCATCAGCCTCGTGTCCCGGGAGTGACCGTCGATCGTGCGGCCGTAGATGCGGCGGGCTTCGTCCGCGTACCAGTCGAACTGATCGACGGTGGAGGACACCTCGGCACGGGACTGCGCCAGCGGCTTGCCGGTCTCCGCGGTCATGACGCCGGCGATGGCCTCGGCCCGACCGGCCAGGACGCCGGCCACCCGGCGCAACGTCGCCGAGCGGGTCCACGCATCGGCCTCCCGCCACTCGGCGAACCCCCGGCGGGCGGCGTCGAGGGCACGATCGAGGTCGTCACCGCTGGCTGCCGGCACGGTGCCGAGGGGCTCCTCGGTGGTCGGGTCGACCACGTCGAGGGCGGCCCCGTCGGATGCGCTCGTCCAGGTCCCGTCGATGAGCATGCGATCGAGCGCCATCGCTACAGGCCGATCTGGTGACGAAGGGCCTGGGTCTCCTCCACCCAGGGACCCACGTTCCATCGGCCCCATGCGCCCAGGGCGCCCATCGGATCGTCGCCGAAGTACACGGGAACGTGCACCAGGGACAACCCGTCGTGGGCCAGCGCCTTCCCCAGAGCCTCGGTGAGCTCGTCCGGGGTCGACCCGCCCCGGAGCCCGACGACGCCGGCGACCGACTGCGCCCAGGCCACGTAGTCGACGGGGACGTGATCCGCGGTGGCGTGCTCGTGGCCGTACTGGGCCCGCTGGAGCGCAGAGATGGCTCCCATGCGTCGGTTGTCGAGCACCACGATCGTGCCGAGCGCGCCGTGCGCCACGCCGTCGATGAGCGCCTGAGGGTTCATGGTGAACGAGCCGTCACCGGTGACGGCCACGGCGTGGAAGTGACGGCGGGGGTCGGAGGCCAGGCGGGACGCCAGGACGGCGCTCGTGGCGAAGCCCATGTAGGACGCCCCGGTCTCGGTGAAGGTCTGCCCCGGTCGATCGTCCTCCACCACCTGGAAGCCGTTGGCCTGCACGTCACCGGCGTCGAAGAAGCACACCGCGCCGCGCTCCCGGGCCAGGTCGGTGACGATCTTGATGGCCGCCGGCTGGGTGAGCACCTCGGTTCCCCAGGCCTCGTCGTACCGCGTCGGCCTGGCGTAGCGCTCGGCCTTGTAGGCGTCCCACGCCGCCTTGCGCTCCTGGCAGGCGGCGAGCCAGGCCGACGGCCCAGCGCCGACCGGCCCGGCGCCGACCGGCCTGCCGCGGAGCTCGACCTCGAGCGCGGCGAGCAGGCGATCGAGCGTGGTCGCGGCGTCGCCCACCAGCGCGGTCGTGTTCCCGTAGTGCGTGGCGGCGTCGACGTCGGCGTTGACGTTCACGACGTGCTCCACGCCGGGGTAGCCGGTCCGCGAGCAGTCCGACTGGCAGACCGCACGGGTGCCGACGGCCACCAGCAGGTCGGCGTGCTCCATGGCGAAGTTCCCGCAGATCGAGCCCTTCGAGCCGCCCACCGTCATGTTCCGAGGGTGGCCGTAGGGAAGCAGCCCGCTCACCAGCGGACTCGTCACCGCCACGCCGTCGACGAGCTGGAGCAGCCGGTCGACCTGCCTCCCGCAGTCACGACCGCCACCGCCGACCTTCACCACGACCCGCTCGGCGGCCAGCAGGCGCTGCGCCGTGCGCTGGTAGATCGACCCCACCCCCGCACCGCTCGCGAAGCCGTCGTCGGCGGCGGGGCCGAGTCGGGGCGGGGCACCCGTCGGGAGCTCGTCCAGGTTGAAGTCGTGGAGCACCGTCGGCTGGGTGTTCATGGGCAGCAGCAGGTAGAACGGCCCGGCGCGATACGGGTGCCCGACCACGTTGGCGCCGCGCCGCAGCGCGGTCGGCAGGGCGGCAGGCGTGTGCAACGAGTAGGCGTCGCCCACGGTGGCGCAGAGCCGCAGGAACGACTCCTGCTGCGGCTTGGGGATCTGCTGCATGTTCGGGCCCTCGGCCTCGGTCGTCTCGTCGCCGTAGAGGTGCCAGACGCCGATGCCGTCGGTGGCCGCCGCCAGTGAGCCCGCCAGGGCGTGCATCGCACCCGGACCGATCGAGGTCACCACCGCGGCGGTCTCGCCGGTGACCCACCGCAGCGCCATCGCGGCGTGCGCGGCCTCGGTCTCGTGGCGGAGGGCCACCGTGCGAACGGCACCCGCCGCCTCGTAGACCCGCAGCACCTCGCCGACGTCGGTGGACCCGTGGCCGAGCACGCACAGGTACGTTCGCACGCCGAGACGGTGCAGGCCGAGCACGACCGCCTCCGAGAGGGTGAGGTCGGCTCGGGTCGGCAGGACCCCGGCGGCGGCGGCAGCTTCGAACGAGCCGGCACCGGCGATCGCCGCGGCACGAGCGGCGCGCGCCGAGTCGTGCCCGGTGCCGCCGACAGCCATCTCCGAGTTCTACGGCCCGTGTCGGTCCGCTGTCAACGACAGCCCGGCCGTGCCGGGCGCGGTGGCGTCGGGGGTCGGCGACGGGCGACTGCCCACCGGTGCCCCTGGAGGACGTTCGCCTCTGTCGGGCTCGGGCGAGCGGCGCGCCAATGCTGGGGAGCGGTCCACATCTGGGGAACGGGGGGCGTCATGCGCAACCTCTCGGCAGGGCGGGTGGCCGTTGCCGTGCTCGTGTCGCTGGCTCTGTTCGCGTCGGGCTGCAGCGGTGACGACGACGAGGGCGCGGTGGACCCCGAGACGCCGCCGGAGTGCCCGCTCGACGCGCTCGACTCGGCCACGGGGCCGGTCGAGGTGGTCGTGTGGCACCGGGAGAGCGCCCGACTGCTCGCCACGCTCGAGGAGCTGGTGGGGGAGTACAACGCCTCCCAGGACGAGGTGACGGTCCGCCTGGAGAGCCAGGGAACGTCCTACGAGGAGCTGGCCCGCAAGTTCTTCGCGACCCTCCCGACGCCCGAAGGCCTGCCGGCGCTCATCCTGCCCGACGACACGTTCACCCAGACGATGGTGGACAGCGGTGTCGTGCTGCCGGCGCAGTCGTGCATCGACGCCGACGACTACGACACCAGCGGCTTGGTCCCGGTGGCGAAGGACTACTTCACGGTGGACGACATGCTGTGGCCTGCGTCCGCCAGTCTCGGCAGCCTCCTGCTGTACTACAACAAGAACCACTTCGCCGCCGCCGGCCTCGACCCCGAGGACCCGCCGGACACGCTGGCCGAGGTGCGGGCGTCCGCCCAGGCCATCAAGGACGCCGGGGTGGTGGACACGCCGCTGGTGCACGAGTTCGCCACCTGGAAGACCGAGTACTGGCTGACCGGCGCCGGCTCGACGGTGGTGGACAACGAGAACGGCCGTGGCGGCGGTGAGACCGGCGCTGCGACCCTCGAGGGCAACACCGAGGCCGAGACCCTGTTCACCTGGTTCACGGAGATGCAGGACGACGGCCTGCTGCTGGCGGTGGCCAACGCTCCCGGCACCATCGACCAGTACCTCGCCCTCGCCAGCGAACGGGCCTCGATGCTCGTCGAATCCTCCATCGCGGCCACGTCGATCGAGGCCTTCCTCGGCGGGGACACCTCGGTCACCGAGGGCCCGGACACCGGGAACGTCGACGTGAGCGGACTGAGCCTCGGTGCCGGCCCCTTCCCCGGGCTGGTGCCGGGCCACGCCACGCAGCTCGGCGCGTCGGCCTGGTACATCCTCGACACCACCCCACCCGAGGTGCAGGCCGGGGCCTGGGAGTTCGCCAAGTACCTGAACACGGCGAGCGTCCAGGCCCGCCTGCTGGTGGGCGGCTCCTACCTCCCCTGGCTCCAGGCCGCCGTCGACGAACCCGAGGCCCGTGCCTACCTGGATGGTGGGGCAGGCCTGGCCGGTCCGTGGCTGAAGGTGGCCAACGACCAGCTGCGGGCCATCGACCCCGCCTTCCCCGGGCCCCTGATCGGCCCCTACGACCAGTTCCGAACGAGCGTCAGCACGGCGACGGACGGGATGATCTTCGGCGGCCGGTCACCGCGGGAAGCCCTCGCCCAGGCACAGGCATCGGTCACCGAGTCCCTCGAGGAGTACAACGCAACCGGCTTCTAGGGAGCCCGCCGCGATGATCGACGTGGCCGGGGCAGGGCGTGAACTTCGGCCGAACTCGGCGCGACCTCACACGCCGAACGCGGTGGCGAGCTCCTCGAACGCAGGGAGCTGCCCGTCGACGAGCGCGTCGAGGTCCGGTAGGCGGTCCGGGCAGGTCACGTAGCCGAACCCCAACACCCCGTTGTAGGAGACCGCGGTGACGTTCAGGGTGACGGCGTCGAAGATCGGCCCGAGCGCGTAGAAGGCCTCCGCCGGCCGACCGTCGAGGTAGAGCGAGAACGGCGGCCCGGCGACGTCGGACACCACGAGGTTGACGGGCGCCGGGTGTCGGTCCGGCAGGTCCGCCCGGTGGTACAGGGCCATCGGGGCCGCAGTGAGCAGGGGGACCGTGAGCGAGGTCAGCCGCTCGAGGGTGCCCGGACCGATGGCGGCATGCACGGCCTTGCCGCCCTCGGAGGTCGCGGCCGTGACCTCCAGACGATGGCGGGGGTCGTCGAGGTGGGTGGGGAGGTGGACGAAGCAGGCAGACACGTGGTTGCCGGGTTCGAGCAGTTGGTCGGGGGTGCGGGTCGACACCGGCACCGCGGCCACGAGCGGTCGGTCCGGGAGCTCGTCGCGGGTCAGGAGCCAGCGCCGCAGGGCGCCGGCGATCACCGCCAGGACGACGTCGTTCACGTGCACACCCGCGGCGTGGGCGATGGCCTTCACCCGATCGAGCGGGACGTCGCGGAACGCGACCGACCGGCGGTCGGTGATCGAGCCGTCGATCGACAGGTGCGGCGTGCCGAGCGGGACGGCGAGGTGCGACCCCGCCTCGGAGTCGACGACCCCGCGCAGTCGTCCGGCCGACGCGGCGAGCCCGACGGCCGTCCCCATCGCCTCGATCGAACGGCGCACCGCATGCCGTGCGGCCTGCGCCAGGAGCCACGGCGCGGCGGGAGCGGGCTCGTCCGGTGACGATGCGCCGAGCGGCTCCTCCGCGGGGTGGGGCTCCTGATCGAACAGCTGGGCGACCAGGGCCAGGGCGCCGTAGCCGTCGCAGAGGGCGTGGTGGACCTTGATCACCAACGCCTGGGCCCCGTCGGCCGGTCCGTCGACGAGCCAGAACTCCCACATCGGCCGGGAACGGTCGAGCGGCGTCTCGGCCAGGCTCGCGCAGAACGCCTCGAACCCCGCGGGACCGTCCGCGGGCGCCAGCGCGATGCCTCGGATGTGGTTCGCCAGATCGGGCTCGACGTCGACCCAGTACGGGTGGTCGAGTCCGCCGGGCACGGGCACGAGGCGTCGTCGGAGCACGTCGAGGCGGGGGAGGCGCCGGCCCACCAGCGCGATCAGCTCGTCGACGCCGAGGGGCGCGGCGCTCGGCGCGAGGCGGACGATCCCGACCCCCTGCAGGGGACCGGTCGGCGACTCCAACCCGAGGAACGCGGCGTCGAGGCCCCGCAGTTGTTCGACCACGGTTCCCCCTACCACCCCGGCGGCCCAGAGGGGAAGAGGCGAACGCCCCGGTCGCGCCCGCGGCCTACTGGGTCGTCACGGCCGCCCGACGCCGTCGATTCTCGGGGCGGACGGTCTTGCGGACCATCCCGGCCCAACCCGCGCCCACCGCCGCGTCGACCTCAGCGGCCATCAACCGCTACCCGACGCCGGCGACCCCAATCCCCGTGGCCCAGCGGGACCAGCACGATCCGGGGCTTCCACTCCGAGATCGTGATCGAGCCGGACGCGACCAACGGGTTGCGGGGCGTGTCCGCGGGGCAGTGCCAGCACCTCCGCGCCATCTCGCCCAACCGGGTCGTCGCCACACGAGGCAACGTGGGCGCCGCGGTGTCGGCTCGGCTCCGCGAGACGATCGCGGTGATCCTCGACCTCCCCTGCGGCGTTCTCGGGGATGTGACGCGTGCTCGGACCGGCCCGATCCGTTCCCGGGCCTCGACGTCGTCCCCGGCCACGTGGGTTCCGCGCGGGTACGGCGAGGGCCTCGACGGAGGGGCCGAAGGTCCCTTTCGGGGAGTCCTCCAGCCGGGCGGCTGCTTGACTACCGACGTGACAGGGGAAGCGGCCAGTGTCGCCCTCGCCGCGGTGGTGTTCACCGACCTGGTCGACTCGACCGTGATCCGGGTCTCGCTGGGCGAGCAGCGGGCCGACCAGCTGAGGCGGGACCACGACGCCGCGCTCGAGCGCGTGGCCGAGCGCCATGGCGGGCGGGTCGTCAAGAGCACCGGCGACGGGGTCATGGTCACGTTCGCGAGCGCGTCGGATGCCGTGGAGGCGGCCGTGGGGATGCAGCAGGCCGTGCACGACCTCCACCTCGACTGGCCCGACGTGGCATCCCTCGCCATCCGGGTCGGCATCTCGGTCGGTGAGGTGAGCGTCGAGGACGAGGACTGCTTCGGCACCCCGGTCGTCGAGGCGGCCCGACTCGAAGCGAGCGCCGGTGGTGGCGAGATCCTGTGTGCCGACTCCGTGCGGGCCCTGGCCGGCGCGCGGACGACGGCCTCGTTCACGTCGGTCGGTGAGGTGGTGCTCAAGGGGTTGCCCTCGCCGCTCGCCGCCTGGCGGGTGGAGTGGGAGCCCGCCCCCGGCCATGGCGTGCCCTTCCCGGCGAGCCTGTTCAGCTCTCGACTCGCGGAGTTCGTCGACCGCACGTCGGAGATGCAGGTGCTGTCCGACGCCGCCGGCGAGGCGGCGCAGGGGCGGCGCACGTCGGTCCTGGTCTCCGGTGAGCCCGGTCAGGGCAAGACGTGGCTGGTCGCCACCGCCGCGACCCGGGAGCACGCCAACGGCGCGATCGTGCTCGCCGGGAGCTGCGACCCGATGGGAGACGTGCCCTACGAGCCCTTCGTCGAGTGCCTCGGACAGTGGGCGGCGTCGACGCCGGCCGAGGAGATCCGGCAGGTCCTCGGCGCGGACCTGCCGACGCTCGCCCCGCTCGTACCGGGGATCGCCGCACACGTCGACGTGACCGGCGTGGGCCGGGGGGCGATCGGCGACGACCCCGCGACGGTGTTCGAGGCCGTCCGGGCCGCCCTCGACGGCCTCGCCGCCCGTGCCCCCGTGCTGGTCGTGCTGGACGACCTCCACTGGGCCGATGCCGCCACCGTCCGGCTCCTCGGACACCTCGTCCGCGCACCCGGTCCGGCCCGGCTGCTCCTGGTCGGCATCTTCCGCGACACCGAGGTGGCCGGCCGTCCCGTGGAGGAGCTGCTCCGGGCCGTGGCCGGACGTGACGACGTCCGGCGGATCCGGCTGGGCGGACTCGACGAGGCCGCCGTCGCCGAGCTGCTCGGCGCCGCCGACCTGCCGGTCACGCTGGCGTCGGCGCTCTTCCGGGAGACCGACGGCAACGCGCTGTTCGTCCGCGAGGTCCGCCTCAGGCTGGCCGAGCTCCCCGACGTGGCCGACCACACCGATCTCAGCACCATCGGGGTGCCCGAAGGGGTGCGGCAGGTGATCCGCCAACGCCTGGCTCAGCTCGACCCCCGCAGCGCCGAGGTCCTCGTCACCGCGGCGGTCGTGGGCCCTGCGTTCGAGCTGGCGATCCTCGCCGCCGCCACCGAACCGGGGACCGACGTCCTCGGCATCCTGGAGGAGGCGGCGACGGCCCGCCTGGTGGACGAACAGGACGCCGGACGGTTCCGCTTCTCGCACGCGCTCGTCCGCGACGCGATCCTCGACGACGTCCTCGTGTCGCGACGAGCGCACATCCACCGTCGGATCGCCACCTGCATGGAGGAGCTCGACGACGAGCCGACCCCCGAACGGATCGGGCAACTCGCCCACCACTGGTTCGCCGTCGGAGACCAGGACGGCAACCGGCGGGGCATCGAGTACGCCATTCGAGCCGGGGGTCTGGCGTGCTCGATGCTCGCCTTCGACGACGCCGAGGCCTCCTACCGACTGGCGTTGGACGCCATCGGGGAGACGGGCGACCGACGTCTGTGGATCGACGCCACCCTCGGCATCGGCGAGGTGTGCCGGCGGCGGGGCGAGACCGATGCCGCGGCGGCCCACTTCGAGTCGGCCGCGGTCACCGCTCGCATCCTCGGCGACGCCGAGCGGCTGGCTCGCGCCGCGGTGGGCGAAAGCACCTGGTGGGTCGGCCTGGCCGCCGACATCGAGCGGGTCGGCCCCCTCCTGGAAGAGGCTCGCGACGCGCTGCCCCCCGGCGACAGCCCGCTCCGCGCCCGCGTCCTCGCCGCCCTCCAGCACTGCGTGCCCGATGCCGGCGACGCGGCCAGGCTCGGCGACGAGGCGGTCGCCATGGCCCGCCGGACCGGGGATCTCTCGACGGTGGCCTTCACCTGCCACGCCCGCCACGCGGGGCTCAACGCCCGACTGCCGGACTCGCTCGACGAGCTCGTCCGCTTCGCGGTGGAGGTCCAGGCCGCGTCCCGAGCGGCGCAGGAGTGGGAGCTGGTGGGCGACAGCTGGTTCTCGTTCATGTTCCCCCACTGCTGGCAGGGCGACCTGGGCGCCGCCCGCCGCGACAACGAGCAGCTCCGGGCGTTCAGCCAACCACGGCGGTGGAACTACGGGATCGCCTATTCGCTGCTGATCGAGGCGGGCTCGGCGTTGCGGGACGGCGCGCCCGATCGGGCCGAGGAGCTCGCCAACGAGGCCGCGGTCGCCGGCGCGTCGATCGCCAACGTCCAACTGGCGTACGCCGCGCTGCTCTTCGCGATCAGACACGAACAGCGACGCCTCGAAGAGCTCCGGCCGGTGTTCGAGGCCCTGCTCGCCGAAGGCCGCGACGACCCCGACGTCGCCAACCACCTGGCGGTCCTGGCCGCCGATGCCGAGCCAGCCGAACAGGCGAGACCCATCGTCGACCGAGCCGTCGTGCTCCGTCTCGGCCACCGCCGGCTCGAGGGCGACGGCGGATGGTGGCTCGCCCATCTGGCCGAGCCGGCGGCGACGGCGGCGAGCGACGACGTGGTCCGGGCGCTGCGGGAACGGCTGCTCCGCTACGAGTCGCTGTGGCAACACGAGTTGTGCACGCTGTGGATCGGCCCGACCGACCTCCCGCTGGCCACGCTGTCGCGACGACTCGGCGACCTCGACGACGCCGCCCGCCGGGTCGACCGTGCCGTCGCCGCGCTCGAGGGCTCGGGCGCCGTCCTCCTGGACGGGAGAGCCCGACTCGAGCGCGCCCGCGTCGTGGCCGCGTGGGGAGACCGGGCGTTGGCCGGCAAGCAGGTCGAGGGCCTCCTCCCGGAGTGGCAGGAACGCGGGCTCCACCGCCTCGAGGCCGCCGGTCGGGCGCTGTTGGCGTCGCCCGCCTGACCGTCGCGCGGATCCGGACGCGAGTACCGGATCAGAGGGTTGATCGCGGACGCGACGCCCACGGCAGCGGCACTCGGCCTTCGGCGAGTCGAGAGCCGCGGCCGGGCGGTACTCGTTGACGAGCCCTTCGCGCACCGCACCTGATGTCGCAGCGCGAGGCTCTCGGCATCGTGGGCGGCACCGGCGACGAAGGTCATCGCATGGGCGCGGTCGGCGGGTCGGCGGTCGCGGCGGGCTGAGCCGCCTGGGTCCGAGGGCGTCGCAGCACGAGTGCGGCGAGCACGGCCGCGGCGAGCACGGCCAGCGCGGTGCCGACGAACGACGCGGCGCTCCAGTCGATGGTGACGAGGAACAGCCCGCCGACGAGCACCACGATGTCCACGACGGCGGCCAGCACGATCTTGCCGCTTCCCAGGTTGGTGAGCACCGCGGCGACCGACAGGCCGGCCAGCACGAGGCCGAGCACGAGCTGCAACGCAGTGCTGCGGTCGTCCCAGACGGCGAGGGCCATGAGCGCGGCGGCGAGCACGGCGATCGTCGGGATGGCGGTCTTGGCCAGCTGGGAACCGCGGAAGCCCGTCGAGGTCAGGCTGTTGGCCAGCCGCAAGGTCCACCGCAGCGTGGCGAGGACGGGCCGGGCGACGTCGAGCCCCCTGGTGTCGGCCACCTCGTTCGACCGCGCCGGTGGCCACCGCCATCGCCTGCGTGCTCAGTGTCGTCATCCGGTCCGAGCCGAGCTCGTCCCCGAGGCGGTCCTGGCCGACCTGGCAGCTCTGGAAGACCTCCACGATCGTGGCTGCGGGGGCCCGGTCGTCGAGCTGCTTGGCCGCCTCGAGGAAGACCGTGTCGCGGTCGGTCGCGGCGGCGCCGGATTCGCGGTCGGCGGCGACGTAGGTGCGGACGTGACGCAGCTCGTCGCGCAGGACCTGCAGCTGCACCCGGGCCGCGACCATGCGGGCGATGCGGTGGCGGGCGAGGGTGGCCACGGTGCGGCGGTCCGGGGTCGTCGGGTCGGCGACGGCGCCGAGCAGCGCCTCGATCTCGGCGGTGCCGCCGGCCAGCTCCGGCTGTCGGGTCAGCCAGTCCCGATCGGCGCTCGCCGGCGGACCGGCCGCGATCTCGTAGAGCCCCGCGGCGAGTTGGGTGATCGGGGTGCCGGTGGCCAGCAGCGCGTCGGGGTCCACGAGCAGCTCGACGATGCGCATGGCGCCGTCGAGCCGACCCCACATCCAGTCGTTGGCCCGCCAGCCGCCCCGGTAGAACGCGCCGAAGTGGTTGAACTGGACTCCGGTGAGCTTGGCGTCGGGTGTGCTGCGGCCGTCGAAGCAGTTGGGGGCGTTGGCGCTGAGCTGCACCAGGTCGATGCGCTGGGGGTTGGGGGCGAGCGACGACGAGCTGGCGGTGAGCAGCACGTCGAGGGCCCGCACGGCGCGCCACGAGGCCTCGGCACCGGTGGTCCCGCCATCCTCGGCGACCCGTGCGAGCGCCTGCAGGTCGGCGAGGTCACCCGACAGGCGCTGGGCAGGGACGTCGGGCCTGGCCGACGCGGCGACCTGGGCGACGACCGACGGGACCCGGACGGTGAGCAGCCCGTAGGTGGCCGCCACGACGTCGCGCACCGGCTCGTCGTCGTCGAGCTCAGAGGTGAGCGCGGTCGACACCGCCTCGCGCTGGGCGGCCAGGGCGGTCAGGTCGTCGCCGGTGGCCCGGGTGATGGCTCGGCGCAACAGATCCTGCATGAGCACGAGCGCCTGGCGCCGGGCTTCGCGACTGCCTGCGGTCGCGACGGCGGCGTCGTCGTCGGCCGGCGTCCCGCCGGCGTCGACCTGGGCGGCGAGGGCGATCTGGCCGCGCTGCTGATCGATCACCGGCCGTAGGGCTTCCGCGGCGCGGAACAGGTCGGGGGCGTTGGCCGCGGTGACGGTGAGGGTGCGCCGGGCCCGGCTCAGGGCGCGATGGTCGTCCGAGCGCTCGAGGATGGTGCGCAGCTGGCGCACGATGTTCTGCTCGCGGGGGATGAGGAGCGTCCCGGTCATCACCTCGAGCAGGTCGGGCGCGCCGTCGCCGAGCGGTGGTGGCACGGGCACCTCGTTGGCGCCCGACAGCGGGCTCACGTAGCACAGGACTCGGCGCACGGGTCCCGCGCTGGGCTGGTCGCGGATGAGGTCGTACACCTGGTCGATCGGCTCGTTGGCGACGAGCCCGCCGTCGAGGACGTAGCGGGTGGCGGCGGGGTCGCCGAGCCGGACGAAATCGGCGACGGGCCCCATGTCGACGGCACCGCCGCCGGTGTCGATGCGACTGGCCTCGAAGGCCATCGGGAACGACGCGCTCGATCGGGCGGCCCGGGCGAGCTGGTCCACGACGCCGGGCTGGTCGAAGGTGGCCGACCCGTCGGCCGGGGCGGTGCCGTCGCTCGAGGCGGAGCCGTCGGTGGAGAAGGCGTAGAGCCCCAGGTGGGTCGTGCTGTTGACCGGCGAGCCGAGCGTGTCGGTGAAGCGCACGGTGTTGCCGTGCATGAGCGTGGAGGTGACGGTGAGGTGGACCGGCGGCAGGCCGGCCCGCTTGCGGGCCGCGCCGGTTCCGAAGGGTGTGGCCCCGTTGGTGCGCACGTTGGTGATGGCCTGTCTGGCCTGGCCGAGGAAGTAGCCGTCGCCGTCGAGCAGCGACGGGGGTGACGCTGCGCCAGGCCTGCGGAGCAGCGCGGCCATGTCGGCCGCGCTCAGCCACACGCCGCGCAGATCCTCGAGGTCGGACCCCCAGGCGGTGGCCGACGCGAGGAGTGTGCCGTTGAGCCCACCGGCGCTGGTGCCCGAGACGATGTCCACGACGGGTCGCACGCCGGCGAGTCGACACAGCTCGGCGTACGCGCTGCCAGGCACCTCTCGTCGTAGGCGGTCGAGCTCGAGCGTGACCCCACCCATCCAGACGGCCAGACTCACCCCACCGGTCATCACGACCCCGATGCGAAGCTGCGCCCGCAGGTCCGCCCCAGCACCTGCGTCACCGTCCATCGCCGACCCCCCCGTGTGCGAGAAGGCGAGTCTACGAGCCACCGCTGGCGGCGTTCCGGCCTGCACCGGCACGCGGTCAAGCGGGGGAGGGGGCGGCGGACCAGGCCCCACCCGAGGGCGGCGAGCGCCATGACCCCGGCAACGGACTCGCCGTCTCGGGCGATTCGAACGCCCGGGCGAGTCGGTCCGGCGTGGCGCCCTGCGCGACGTCCTGCCTGGGACCTAGGTTCAGGGCGACTCGTGGGACGGTGCCCGGGTTCGAGCTCGAGGAGGGACGACGCCATGGAACGACACATGCCTGCTACCGCCGCTCGACACCGACGCCGCGACCGACACCGGGACCGACACCGGGAGGTCCCTGAGCCCGTCGTGGCGACGAGCTCCTCGAGCAGCGCCGCGATCTCGAGCGTGGCCGTGCCGCCCTGCTGACGGGCACACGTCCCGTAGCCTCTGCCGATGGAAACGACGGATCGTCAGGGCAACGGCACCGCGCTGTGGTACGTGGAATGCCACCTCGCCCTCGACGTGACCGACGAGGCCACGATCGTGCTCCAGGTCTCTCCGGCATCGGCCGCCGGAGCGGTGCTGACCGAGAAGTCCGACGTCGCCGTCGACGGCCGCCCGCTCCCGGTGCGCCGGATCGAGGGCGACCACGGCGGCCGCTTCCACGTGCTGCGCAGCCCGGCGGGGGCCCTGGCCATCGACGTGCGGGCCACGATCGATCGCACGCACGTCGCCGAGGCGCCGGCCTCCGACGCCCTCGACCTCGAGCAGCTGACCTACCTCCGCCAGAGCCGCTACTGCCCCTCCGACCGGCTCAGGGGGTTCGCCGCCTACGAGCTCGGCCATCTCGGGCCCGGCCCGGAGCTGCTGACCGCAGTGGGCGACTGGGTGGGCAGCCGACTGACCTACGTGGAGGGCTTCAGCGGCCCGCTCGACTCGGCGGTCGACTCCCTGTTCGCCGGACGCGGCGTCTGCCGCGACTTCGCCCACCTCGCCATCACCGTGCTGCGGGCCCTCGGGGTGCCGGCCCGCCTCGTGGCGGTCTACGCGCCCGGGCTGTGGCCGATGGACTTCCACGCCGTCGTCGAGGCACACGTCGAAGGTCGCTGGTGGGTGCTCGACCCCACCCGCCTCGCCCCCCGCACCTCGCTGCTGCGGGTCTCGACCGGGCGGGACGCGGCCGACACCGCGTTCCTCACCGTGGTCAGCGGCGCAGCCGAGCTCCGCTCCACCGAGGTCGTGGCCTTCACCGACGGCGAGCTGCCCTTCGACGACCACGGCGGTCTGGTGAGCCTGGCCTAGGGCTTCCTGGCAGCGGCTCGATCATCCCCGCCGGCGGCGCCGCAGGTGTCGCGCCAACCGCAACAGCTCCATGACGACGAGGGCGCCGACCACCGCTGCGACGGTCTGCGCCCATTGCGCGCCGGAGAGCGCCTCGAGATCGAGCAGCGCCCGACCCGACGGTGTCGCGAACACGAGCACCTGCACGACGAGCGACCCCGCCAGGACGCCGAGGAGGCGGTGGTTGGCGGACCACCCGGCCTCGAACGCCCACCGGCGGGCACGAACCACGAGCGGGAGCGCGAGCTGGCCGAGCACGAGGCCCAGCACGAGTTGGGTCCGGACGACCCGGTCGTCGACCCCCGCCTGCACCCCGGCGATCGCCAACGCCATGAGCGCGACCGTGAGCAACGACCCGCGGGCCAGGATGGCCCGAAGTCGATCTCGGCTCAAGAGCCGCTCCGATCGGGCGCGTGGCGGGTCGTCGAGGGGGTCCGCGGCCGGCTCGTCCGTCCCGAGCGCCACCGCCGGCAGGCCGTCGGTGACGAGGTTGATCCAGAGGAGGTGCAGCGGCTCGAGGGGGACCGGGAGCTCGGTGAGCAGCGGTATCGCGCCGGCCACCACGAGCACTTCGGCGACGTTCCCGGCCAGCAGGTAGGAGACGACGGCGGCGAGGTTGCGGAACGCGCGGCGGCCCTCGCGGACCGCGGCCACGATGGTCTCGAGGTTCCCGTCGGTCACGACGATGTCGGCCGCCTCCCGAGCCACCGCGGTGCCGGCGGCGGTCGAGACGGCCACGCCGATCTCGGCTCGGCGAAGGGCAGGCGCGTCGTTGACCCCGTCGCCGGTCATGGCGACGACCCGGCCGCGGTGCTGGTGCGCGGCGAGGAGCTCGGCTTTCACGGTGGGCGTCACCCGGGCGATCACGTCGGCTTCGATCAGCCGGTCGGCGCGAGTGGACTCGTCGTCGGTGGTCGCGAGGTCCTCGCCGGTGAGGGTCCGGCGGACGGTGAGCCCCGCATCGGACGCGACCGCGAGGGCGGTGGCCGGGTGGTCGCCGGTCACCAGGACGACTCGCACGCCGCCGTCGCGGCAGGCGGCGAGGGCGGCTCTCGTCGTCGGGCGGAGCGGGTCTCCGAACACGGCGAGACCGAGCGGGCGGAGGTCGTGGGAACCGAGCTCGGCGGTCCGGGCATCGGCCAGCGCCAGCACCCGGTGACCCCGCGCCGCGATCGTCTCCGCCTCGGCCGACAGCTGGTCACGCACCGCACCGGGTGCGCACCGGGTGAGCACCGCCGAGGGAGCGCCCTTCACCGACAGGACCGGGCCGGTCGGCTCGAGGTGGACGACCTCCTGGAGCCGGGTCACCGGGTCGAAGGGCCGCTCGAGCGTGCGGTCGGCGGACGGAAGGCTGCCGCCTCTGCGTCGGGCGGCGTCGGCGAGGACGACGTCGACCGCGTCGCCGATGTCGCCCCGGGAGTCGTTGCATCGGGCCGCAACCGCCCAGAAGGCCTCCTCGCATCCGTCCGCGCACCGCGCCTCGAGGAGCGTGAGCCGCCCGGTCGTGAGCGTTCCGGTCTTGTCGGTGCAGAGCACGTCGGTGGCACCGAGCGTCTCCACCGCATCGAGGCGCCGGACGATCGCCCCCCGACGCGCCATGCGATGGGCGCCCACCGCGAGCGCGACGCTCACGACCGCCGGGAGCCCCTCCGGGACGGCGGCGACGGCGAGCGCGATACCCGCCAACACGGCGTCGATCACGGCGTCCCGACCGCCCGCCGACCGGACGTAGCTGACGGCGCCGAACGCCAGGCCCACCGCGCCGGCACCGAAGGCGAGCCAACGAGCGGTGTCGGCCATGTCGGCGCCGAGCGGGGTGGTCGTGGCCTCCTCCATCGCCGCCGAGATCTCCCCGACCGAGCTCTGGGCGCCGACCGCGGTGACGACGGCCGTACCTCGTCCGGCCACGATCAGCGCCCCCGCCCCCACCGTGCCCTCGTCACCGTCGACGACGGCCTTCGACACGGGCAGCGACTCGCCGGTCAGGATCGATTCGTCGACCTGGAGGGCGGCTGCGGCCACCAGCCTTCCGTCGGCCGGGACACGGTCGCCGCTCGCCAGCTCGACGACGTCGCCCACCACGACGTCGGTGGAGGCCACGAGCCGGAGCCCACCGTCACGACGCACGGTCGTCGTCTGGGGGACCAGCTCGTCGAGCGCGGCCATCGCCCGGTCCGCCCGGTGCCGTTGGGTGGCACCGATGAGCGCGTCGACGACCACGATGGCGGTGATCGCGATCCCCTCTGCGTACTCGCGGAGCACGGCGATGGTCATCGTCGCGGCCACGACGAGCACGATGCTCAGCGGTTCGACCAACTCCTTGGCCAGCAGGACGGCGAGCGGCGGGACCTCGGCGCGGGGAAGCACGTTCGCCCCGTGCTCGGCGCGCGAGCGGGCCACGTCGAGCGAGCCGAAGCCGCGCTCGGTGTCGATCGTCACGGGTCGGGCTTACCACGCCGGTCGGCCCGCAGTACCCGGGCCGCAGTACCCGGCCCGCAGTACCCGGCCCGACCGGCCCGACCGGCGTGACCTCCGCCCCTGGCCGCAGCCCGCAGCCCCGGGGGACACTCCACGGGTATGGCACTGGTCCCTCCCGTTCTCTCCGAGTTGGGGCGACCGGTCGGGGTCCTGGTGCGCCCCGTCGTGGGAGGGGCGCGGGCCGCGGTGTCGTCGGTGCTCGCTCCGGTGGTGCGGCCGGCGAGCTCGGCCATCGGGATCCCCCTCCACCTCCGACCGTCGTCGATCGCGCCCCTGGTCGACCTCCCGCATCGCAACCGGCGCGTGTGGACCACCGAGGGCCGGGCCCACATCGAGCTCCGGGAGGTCCCCGCGGTCGACACCCCGGCGTTCGTCGATCGGCTCGAGCGCCGGCTCGCCCGTCACGCCCACGTTCGATGGGCCGAGGTCCTCACCCGTCCCGGACGGGTGGTCGTGGCCCATGACGGGCACATCGACGTCCCGGACCTGACGGCGGTCGTCGAAGCGGTCGAGGTGGAGCACCGCGTCGACCACCACCCCTTCGGCATCGATCGACCCGAGCACCCGGCCGACCCCGAACCCGTCCTCGTCGCCGCGGCCGCGCTCGTGGCCGACGCGGGTGGGCTCGTCCTCGCCCTCACCGGGCGGCTGGTGCGCCGACGTCCCCTGCCGATCGAGATCGACGTCGCCGCCGTGATCGCGGTGCTCCAGAACGTGCCCGCGCTCCGGGGTCCGGTCGACCGCCGCCTCAGCCACCCTCTCGCCGAGCTCGGCCTGGCCGTCACCAACGGCCTGTTGAGCGGTCTCACCCAGGGCGCGCTCGGACCGGTCGTCGACGTCGGTCTGCGCATCGCCAACCTGGTCGAGGCCGAGACCCGCCGCGTGGCCTGGGAGCAGCGCGAGGCCGAGCTGTGCGCAGCGCCGTCCGATCATCCGCGGCGGTCGTTGCGCCCGCCCGGCCGGGCCACACCGATCGGCGACGGGCCGGTGGAGCGGTTCTCGGCGCGGGCGTGGGTGGCGTCGCTCGGCGGCTTCGGCGTCGGGTTGGCCCTCACCCGCAGTCCCGATCGGGCAGCGGCGGCCCTTCTCGCCGGGCTCCCCAAGGCGGCCCGGCTGGGCCGGGAGGTCTATGCCTCGCAAGTGGGTCGGGTGCTGGCGTCGCGGGGCGCCCTCATCTTCGATCCCGACGCCCTGCGGCGCCTCGACCGCATCGACGTCGTCTGCATCGACCTCGATGCCTGCCGCACCGGGCGGGCGGCGATCGACGTCGTCCACGCCCTCGACGGCGGAGATGCGAGCCGGTGGGCCCGCCACGCCGAGCTGCTCCTCGATCCCGGCCACCCGGCGCGTGCGGCGAGGGCCGGGGGGTGGGAGCTCCGCCGTCGGCGGCAGGACGACGGCGTCGAGGCGGCGCCGACCGTTCGCGCCGCCGGCCGCCGCCGGTTGCCTGATCTCGTCCTCACCCACCACGACCGGCCCGTCGCGAGCGTCCGGCTCCGTCACGAGCTCGACCCGCGCACGGTCCAGGTGGCCCGCAAGGCGCGGGCGACCGGAGCACGGCTGGTCGCGGTGACCGAGCATCCGAGCGATGCCGAGGAGCTCGAGGCCGACGAGGTCGTCTCCGCCGAACAGCTCACGGCAGCGGTCGTCGGCGCCCAGGCGGACGGCCACGGCGTGCTCGTCGTCAGCGTCGGCACCGCCGAGGCCCTCGAGCTCGCCGATCTCGGCCTCGGCCTCACCCCCTCGGCGACATCCCCTCCGTGGGGTGCCCACGTCCTCTTCCGAGACGACCTCGGTGAGGTCTGGCTGGCCATGGAGGCGATGCGGCTCGCCCGGGAGGTGAGCGAACAGAGCGCCCTGCTGGCCACCTTCGGGGCGGGCGCGGCCACGTTCCTCGCCTTCGGTGGTGTGGTTCCCGGGACGGCTCGACGGGTGGGCACCGCCACCAACCTGGCGACGCTGCTCGCCATGGCCAACGGCACCCGGGCCGGGCTCCAGCTGATGGGCACAGCCGTCCCGGTGCGCCGTGAGGCGGTGCCCTGGCATGCGATGGACGCACGGACCGTCCTGCGTCGACTCGGGTCCCGCGTGCGCGGCCTCGACTCGTCCGAGGCCGTCCTCCGGCGCAGGGGGCTCGCCGCCGAGCCATCCCTCCCCGAGCGGTTCGGTCGAGCGGTCGTCAGCGAGCTCCTCAACCCCCTCACGCCCGTCCTCGCCGTGGGCGCCGGGCTCTCCCTCGCGACCGGCTCGGTCGCCGACGCCGCCATGGTCACCTCCGTGGTCGGGTTCAACGCGCTGATCGGTGCGGTGCAGCAACTCCGCACCGATGCGGCGCTGGCCGCCCTCGGCCGGGAGGACGCCCGCCCGATCCGGGTTCGGCGGGACGCCGCCTGGACCGAGGTGTTGTCGACCGAGCTCGTCCCCGGGGACGTCGTCGAGCTCCGGGCGGGCGACGTGGTCCCCGCCGACTGCAGGATCCTCGACGCCCAGGCCGTCCAGGCCGACGAGTCGAACCTGACCGGCGAGTCCCTGCCCGTGGCCAAGGACGCCGCGCCGTCCGGCTCGCCGATCGTCGCCGAGCGCCACTCGATGCTGTACGAGGGGACCTCGTTGGCGGCGGGGGACGCCAAGGGGATCGTCGTGGCCGTCGGCGACGACACCGAGTCCCGCCGCAGCCTGGTGCTGGCGGGCGACGGGCCCCCGCCGAGCGGGGTGGAGCACCGGTTGTCGGCCATCACCACCCGGTTCCTGCCGCTCTCGGTGGGGGCCGGGCTCGGGGTGCTGGGCTTGGGTCTGGTGCGCGGCCGACCGCTCGCCGAGACCGCGGGCGCCGGCGTGAGCCTCGCCGTCGCCGCGGTCCCCGAAGGCCTCCCGATCCTGGCCACCGTGGCCCAGCTCGCGGCATCTCGGCGCCTCGCGACCCGCGGCGCACTGGTGCGCAACCCCGGTGCGGTCGAGGCCCTCGGCCGGGTCGATGTGCTGTGCGTGGACAAGACGGGCACCCTCACCGTCGGGCGAATCCGCGTCGCCACCGTCACCGACGGCACCGACGGCACCGACGCGACGGCCGCGCCGGCGGACGCCACCGGCCACCTGCGGGAGCTGCTCGTCACCGCCGGCCTGGCCACCCCGGCCCCCGGGATCGGCACCCGACTCCCTCATCCCACCGATCGCGCCGTCCTCCACGCCCTGGGCGTCGCCGGCATCGACACGGACGGGCACGTCGACCGATGGACACGGGTGGACGAGATCCCGTTCGAGCCCGCCCGCTCGTTCCACGCCACGCTCGCTGGCGACGACGGGGTCACCCTTCTCGCCGTCAAGGGCGCCCCCGAGGTCGTGTTGTCCCGCTGCACCCATCGCCGCACGGCCCGCGGTCGACCGAGACTCGGCGGGGCGGCCCAGCAGCGGCTCGAGGCGCGCGTCGACGAGCTGGCGGCGAAGGGCCTGCGGGTGCTGGCGGTGGCCGAGCGACGGTGGTCGGGTGCGGGTGCACCGACCAGGCTGCACCGGGAGGACGACAACGGGCATCCGGTGGGCGCAGCTGCTCGTCCGACCGATCCCGGCGACCCCACCGAGCTCGCCGAGGAGGGTCAGGTCGGCGACGAGGAGTCGGCGGTGGACGGGCTGACGTTCCTGGGCTTCCTGTGCTTCGCCGACCCACCCCGGCCCACGGCGGCCGCCGCCGTCCGGGGGGTTCGCCAGGCCGGCGTCGAGGTGATCATGATCACCGGCGACCACCCCAGCACGGCGCTCGGCGTGGCCGCCGACATCGACCTCGCGGGCGGGGAGGTGCTCACCGGGCCCGAGATCGACCACCTCGACGACGGCGAGCTCGGCGAACGGCTGGAGCAGGTCACGGTGTGCGCCCGGGTCACCCCGATGCACAAGGTGAGGCTCGTGCGGGCCCTCCAGCATCGGGGCCACGTGGTCGCCATGACCGGCGACGGTTCGAACGACGCGCCGGCCATCCGACTGGCCGAGGTCGGGATCGCGTTGGGAACGCGGGCGACGACGGCGGCCCGGGATGCCGCCGACCTGGTCGTGGTGGATGACCGCATCGAGACGATCATCGACGCCATCGCCGAAGGGCGCACGATGTGGTCGTCGGTCCGGGATGCGGTGGCGGTGCTCGCCGGCGGGAACCTCGGAGAGATCCTCTTCACGCTGGGCGGCACCGTGGCGACCGGCACACCGCCGCTCAACGCCCGTCAGCTCCTCCTCGTCAACCTCCTCACCGACGTCGCCCCCGCCCTCGCCATCGTGGTGCGGCCCCCGGCCGACCACGCCATCGAGTCGCTCCTGCGCGAAGGCCCGGACCGTTCCCTCGGTGACGCGCTCGACGACGCGATCGCCCTGAGGGCGGCGGCGACGGCGGGCGGCGCGACGGTGGCCTGGGGTCTGGCCCGGGTCACGGGCACTCGCGAGCGGGCGTCGACCGTCGCCCTCATCGCCCTGGTCGGATCCCAGCTCGGCCAGACGATCGCCGCCGGCGGCACGAGTCCCGGGGTGCTCGCCTCGGGGCTCGGTTCCGCTGCGCTGCTGGCGGCGGCCATCCAGACCCCCGGTGTCAGCCAGGCGGTCGGTTGCCGCCCTGTCGGGCCCGTGGGATGGACCATCGGTCTGGGATCGTCCGCGGTGGCCACCGGCTCCTCGGTGGTGGCTTCCCGCCTCGGGTTGGAGCTGCCCGCATGGGCGGGCCGGGTGACGCGCGCCGGCGCCTGAGAGATCGGCTCGCGTCGACGAGTCGCGTCCCGGCGTGGCCGCCTCGCCGAGGATCAGGTGGTGCGGGTGCGAGCGAGCAGCCGGCTGCCGCCGAGTACCAGCCCGAACAGCACGAGGACCACCCCACCCGCAAAGGTCAGCATCCACACCGTCCACCCGATCTCCGACAGCTCGGGACCGTCCACGACGAGGATCCCGAAGCCGGCGGCGAACGACGCCGCGCCGGCGACGAGCCACCGGTACCAGTGGGGGGTGAGGCCGGCATCGGTGGCGATCGGTCGGCCTGCGGAGCGGGTCAGCAGGAACAGGAGTCCGGCCACGGCGGCGATGAGCAGCAGGAACACGGGGGATCCGATGGCGGCGGCCATCACCGCGATGACCAGGAGGCCGGCGATGGCGATGGGCTTGGCATGGGACCTGGACATGAGTGACTCCAATCGCATCCTCGGGGCAGTGCGGACCACGTCGCCGGCGAGGCGGGCCCACAGCCGGAGCCCCCGCACGCCGTCGTGGCGGCGGAGGTCGTCGACCGACCGCGCCACCTCGTCGCCGTAGGCACGGCGGAACGACTTCGGGTAGGCGACCAACACGAGTCGGGAGACAGCGGGCCGGGTCATGTGACACCGCCGAGGCCGAGGCCGAGCCGACGGGCGTCGGCGGCCGACACCAGCTGTGAGAGTCGGGCGTGCTCGGCCGCTCCCACGCGCCGGCCGAGGTCGGTGAGCCGGTAGTAGCGGCGACGCTCGTCGTCGAGGGCCGGGTCGGGCCGCTCGTCGGTCTCCTCCAGGAGGCCTTGGTCGATCATCCGCTTGATCGACCCGTAGAGGGTGCCGGGCCCCATCGTCACGGCCCCACCGGAGATCTCCGCGACCTCGCGCATGATGGCGTAGCCGTGCATCTCGCCTCCGGCGAGGGCCACGATGATGTGCATCACCGATGCTGGCAGGGGGAGGAAGTCGTCGACGTCGCCGGACGGGGTCTGCGGTCTCGCCATGGGTGGACTCTATCGATAGTCGATAGAGTCAGTCAAGGGTCGATAGAGATCCGGGCCTTCGGCGACGACGGCTGCCGGTCAGGAGAGGCTGGGTGGTTGGTACCACTTGGTGTCGAAGCGTTCGCCGGTGGGGTGCTGGTAGCGGGCGGGTCGCGGCCGGGTGGTGGGTGGTCGGGCGAGGGAGGCGCCGGTGATGGGCCGGCCGCGCCGGTCGGTCACCTCGAGGGCGTTCGCCGGGCCGCGGATGGTGAGCACGCCGCGGTGGTGGAGGCGGTGGTGGTGGGGGCAGACGAGGGCCAGGTTGTGCAGCTCGGTGGGTCCGCCGTCTTCCCAGTGCACGAGGTGGTGGGCGTGCAGTCCGCCTCGGGCGTCACAGCCCGGGATCTCGCAGCGGCCACCGGCGCGGTGTTCGAGCGCCCGGCGGAGCCGGCGACCGATGTCGCGGGTCGACCGGCCGGCGCCGATGGGGATGCCGTCGCGTTCGAACCACACCTCGATGCGGGCGTCGCAGCCCAGCTCGCGGCGTTCGGCGTCGGACAGCGCCGGGCCGAGGTGCAGGTGGCCGATCTGTTGGTCGACGTCGAGGTGCATGATCACGGTGCTGCGATGGCCGTGCGGGCGGAGGTGGGCGGCGGCGTCGAGGCGGTGCTCGGCCATGCGCACCAACGCGTCGGCCAGGGTGGGGAACGGACGGGACGGCTCACCGTCGTCGCGTTCGCGTTGCCACTCGGCGACCAGCGCGTCGAGGTGGGCGTGCAGGGCGGCGTCGACCACCGCGGCGTCGAGCTTGGGCAGCCGGGCGTGCAACACCCAGTCGTCGGCATCGTCCCAATGGGCGAACACCTCCCGCACCGGCTCCGCCTCCGGTTCGGGCTCGGGCTCGACGGCTCGGGGTCGGGGGCCGGTCGGGGTGCCGCCCGCAGCGCGGTGCGCAGCTGGGCGACCGTCGCCGACCGGGCCAGCTCGGCGTAGTGGTCGTCGGTGCCATCCGGCGCCCCGCGGGCGATGACCGCTGCCTGGTCCTCGGACAACAACCCCTCTTCGAGCAGCCCCACCGTGGTCGGCAGCGCCTCCCGGCGACGGGCGATGGCGGTCAGGTTCCGGGCCCGCCCGGCGGCCACGCCGAGCTGCCAGGTGGCGAAGTGCTCCAACGACCGAAGGCCCGTGCCGCCCAACAGGCCCTCGTCGTCGACCACCGCCAACAGCTCGGTGATCCGCGCCGCGATCACGTTCTGCTGGCCGACCAGCTCGGCCAACTCGTCACACACCTCGTCCCAACGACGGTCCTGGGGCGTGGGCTCCGACACGAACGCGGTCATGACGGCCATGGTCCGACCTTACGCACGGGGTCCGACAGGAACCCCCGAGGGCGGGGGCGCTTCCATCTCACCATTGACAACCCCTCGTGTCCGGCGCACGGTCGCGGCAGAGGGGGTGGTCGGCATGGACGAGCGGGTCGACGTGCACATGCGGGACAGCGACGCGTTCTCCTGGTACATGGAGAAGGACCCTCTGCTGCGCTCGACCGTCGTGAGCGTGGTGATCCTCGATTCCAGCCCCGACTGGGACGTGTTGCCGGACCGTCTCGAGCGTGCCACCCGGCGGTCGCCCGGGTTCCGGCACCGGGTCGTGATGCCCCCGCTGCGGTTGGCGACGCCCCGCTGGGTCGTCGATCCCGACTTCGACCTGTCGTGGCACGTTCGGCGGTTCGAGGCGCCGCCGCCGAAGACCCTCGCGACGGTGCTCGAGTTCGCCCGCAAGACAGGGATGGCCGGCTTCGACCGTGACCGGCCGTTGTGGGAGTTCACGTTCATCGAAGGCCTCGAGGGCGGCCAGACCGCGCTCGTCATGAAGCTGCACCACGCCCTCACCGATGGGGTGGGAGGCATGGAGCTCGCGCGACTTCCTGTTCGACACCGAACCGAGCCCCGGCGACCTCGGACCGATGCCCGACGCGCCGGCGGGCGAGCACCTCGGGCCCGTCGATCTCGTCCGTGACGCGCTCAGCTACGACTGGTCGCAGCTGTTCGACTTCTCCAAGCGCCATCTCGAATCCGCCGCCGGCGACGTCGCCCACGCGGTTCGCCACCCCGGCGAGACCGTGACCGACGCCGTCGAAACCGGTCGGTCGATCGTCCGCATGGTCGAGCCCGTGAACGACACCCTCTCGCCCTTGATGACGGAGCGCCACCTGAACTGGCACTACGACGTCCTCGAGTTCGGCCTCGACGACATCCGACGATCGGTGCACGACGCCGGTGCCACGCTCAACGACGGCTTCCTCGCCGGCATCTCGGCCGGTCTGCGCCGCTACCACGAGCGGCACGACGCACAGGTCGACGAACTGCGCCTCACGATGCCGGTCAGCATCCGCAAGGCCGGCGATCCGATCGGCGGCAACCGCATCACCCTCATGCGGTTCAGGGTCCCCGTCGGCATCACCGATCCGAGGGAGCGGATGGCCGAGATCCACGAGCGGTGCCAGGCCGTCAAGTCCGAGCGGTCACTGCCGCTCACGAACGCCATCGCCGGCACCTTGAACCTGCTCCCGCGGGGGTACGTGGGCGGCATGCTCAAACACGTCGACTTCCTCGCCAGCAACGTGCCCGGCATCCCCGTCCCGCTCTACCTCGCCGGCGCGAGCGTCGCCCGCTTCTACGGGTTCGGTCCCACCATCGGTGCGGCCGTGAACCTCACGCTGATGTCCTACCGCGACACCTGTTTCGTGGGCATCAACATCGACACCGGCGCCGTCCCCGACACCGACGTGCTGCTCGACTGCTTCGAGGAGGGATTCGGCGAGATCCTCGGCATCTCCGGCGCGCAGCGACCGGTGTCGCTGCCGGGCCGCACGTCGTGAGCAGGCGAGGCCGGCCGTCCGGCACCGATCCTCACCGGAGCTCAGTCCTCGAGGCGATCGATGACGAGGGCGGCGTTGTAGCCCCCCATGCCGATGGACGACTTCAGCGTCGGACCGGGCGCTCGGGCCGTGACGCCGTCGAGCACGCGGGGATGGGCGCGCGCGACCAGCGCCGGCGCGGGGATCTCACCTCGTTCGTAGGTCAGCCCGGCGATGGCCGTCTCCAGGGCTCCGCCGGCACCCAGGCCGTGGCCGGTGAGCATCTTGGTCGAGTACAGCTTCGTGCTGGGCGGGAACATCGCGTCGGCCACCCCCGCCTCCACGGTGTCGTTGAGGACGGTGCCGCTGCCGTGGGCGTTGACGTAGGCGATGTCGGCCGGTTCGACCCCGGCGTCGGCCATGGCCTGCGACCACGCCCCCGCCACCTGCAGTCCGTCGGGCTTGATGGCGATGGGATGGAAGGCGTCGTGGGTGAGCCCGCCGCCGAACACCTGGGCGTACGCCTCGACGTCTCGTTGGCGGGTCAGGACCAGCGCCGCCGATGCCTCCCCGGCGAGGAAGCCCTGGCTGCCCTCCTGGAAGGGCCGGCACGCCTGTTCGGGGGTGCCCTCGGTGGCCAGCACGTCGAGCGCACCCATGCCCCAGGCGTTCTCGGCGGTGACCGACAGATCGGTACCGCTCACCACCACGTCGGAGGCGAACCCGCTGAGCAGCCACTGCCGGGCCAGGATCACGCCGAGCGCCCCCGACGCGCAGGCCGCGCCCACGTTCATCGAGGGACCGGTGAACCCGTACTCGGCCATGAGCATCGAGGGCGCGGTGGACGGGAGCAACTGCAGGTAGTGACGTCGTCGTACGTGGCCTCCGTGCTGGAAGTACAGCTCACGCCACCCCTGCACCTCCCCGAGCGACGAGCACAGGATCAACCCGACCCTCTCCCCGGGCCGCCAGCCACGAGCCTCCGCGTCGGCCAGCGCCTCGCGGCCCGACCCGTACAGCGCCCGACCGAACAAGGTGACGGAGTCCTCCTCGTTCCCTCCGTCGGGCACCATCGCGGCGAGGCCGGAGAACTCCTCGAACGCCACCGGCCCGCCGGCCGACCTGCCCGACCGCAGCCCGGCCCACAGGGGCTCGACGCCCCAGCCGTAGCCCGACACCGCCCCCAACCCCACGATCCCGATCGCCCTGGTCACGTCCACGACTCCACCCTCCCGGCGAGACCGTGCCGAACGACCTCGTCTCCGCCAGTGTCGAGTCACGTTCCGCGTGGGCGCAAGAGGCGAAATCCCGGTCCCCCCTGCCTCAGCGACACCCTCGGAGGGCACCGTTTCGCTGGCAACGAGCGCGTGGGCACGGGCCTAGGATCGGGACCGAGCTCGAGCGCGAGACGGGCGAGCACTTCTCTGTCCCGCCTCGTTCGTGATCCTCGGGTCCGACGAGCTCTGGTCCGGCCCGGTCCGGGCTGGTCGTCCTGGTCTGGGGGGTGTGATGGCCGAGATGGAGACGGACTACCTGGTGATCGGCGCCGGTGCGGCCGGCATGGCGTTCACCGATGCGCTCATCGCGGACTCGGAGGCCGAGGTCGTGATGATCGATCGCCGGCACGGCCCGGGCGGCCACTGGCACGACGCGTACCCGTTCGTCCGACTCCATCAGACGTCCGCGTACTACGGCGTGAACTCCCGGGCCCTCGGCCACGATTCGATCGATGAGACGGGCCTCAACGTGGGCTTCTACGAACGGGCCACGGCGCCCGAGATCTGCGACTACTACGAGAAGGTGATGAGTGAGCATCTCCTTCGATCGGGGCAGGTGAGGTGGTTCGCCATGAGCGACTACCTCGGGCTCGAATCGGGCGACTGCGTGTTCGTGTCGAGCTTGACCGGGGCGACCACGAACGTGCGAGTCCGGCGGAAGGTCGTCGACGCGCGCTACCTCGAGCCTACGGTGCCGTCGACGCACACACCGTCGTTCGAGGTCGATGCCGACGCGCAGCTGATCTCCGTGAACGAGCTGGCCAAGCGGGCCGAGGCTGGGAGCGGCTACACCATCATCGGCGGCGGGAAGACGGCGATGGACGCGTGCACGTGGTTGCTCGAGGGCGGCGTCGACCCGAGCCAGATCCGCTGGATTCGCCCCCGCGACTCCTGGGTGCTCGACCGAGCGTACTTCCAGCCGCTTGCGCTCGTGACCGACCTGATCGAAGGCTTCTCGCTCGCGACCGAGGCGGGTGCCCGAGCGAGCAGCATGGAGGATCTCTTCGAGCGGCTCGAGGCGTCCGGCCAGATCATGCGGCTCGACCCCACCGTGAGACCGACGATGTTCCACAGCGCCACGTTGTCGGTCGCCGAGCTCGAACTGCTGCGACGCATCGACAACGTCGTGCGGCGCGGGCATGTGCGGCACATCGGCGCCGACGAGATCACCATGGACCACGGCACGATCCCCACCGACCGTCGACAGCTCCATGTGGACTGCTCGGCGGCCGGACTCCGGAAGGCGCCGGCCCGCCCGATCTTCGAGACCGACCGCATCACGCTGCAGCCCATCCGCACCGTCGTGCCGCCGTTCAACGCGGCGTTCACCGCGTACATCGAAGCCACACGGGACCACGACAGCGAGAAGTCCCTGCTCTGCCCGACGAATCGCTATCCCGAGACCGATGTGGACTGGCTCCCGAACATGTACACCACACTGGAATCCCTCGGCCGCTGGAACCAGCACGCCGACGTGACGGACTGGCTGGAACGATCACGGCTCAACATCTCTCGCGGCATGTTCGACCACGCACACGACCCGCGGATGAGTGAAGCGATCACCCGGCTGCTCACCTACACCGAGCCGGCCGTCACCAACCTCAAGAACCTGTACGCCGCCGCGGCGTGACCCTCGCCGCGGCGCCGGCCGTCCGTCCGCTCGGGTCAGAACTGGGTCCCCCACGGGCCCATCCCCCGGACCTTCGTCGGTGACACGCGGATCACGTAGCCCTCGGGTGGGTCGGGCATCGGTGGGAACGTCGCCCCGGGGCCGATGTAGCGCTGCGCGAGCTCACCGAGCAACGCCGGTGCGCCCCCTTCGGTGATCCGCGCCGTCCCCTCGACGACGAGGTAGTCCTGCATGCCCATCTGCTCGCCGTCGGCCTCGATCGACAGCGAGACGCGGGGGTCGCGCCGGATGTTGCGGACCTTCTGGTCCTCCATCAGCTTCCCGATCACGATGTCGCCGCCGTCGAGCCCGACCCACACGATGGTGACGTGGGGGCTCCCGTCGCGGTTGACGGTGACCAGGTGGGCCAGACGTCCGGAGGTGATGACCGCTCTCGCGCTCTCGGGGATCTCCACGGGGTGCGCTCCCGGCCGGTGTCTCGTCGCCGCCAGCGTAGGACGATGGTGGCGCGCTCGCTCGCGCTCGTGGCGCCGGTGTCAGGTCCGATCCCGGGCGAGGTGGTGCTCGAGGCCGTCGAGGACGAGCTCGAGCCCGAGCTCGAACTCGTCGGCGCAGGCGTGGTCCTGGTCCACGACCAGGTCGGTCATCATCTGCCCCAGGTGCGGGTGCTCGTGGGCGGACAGCAAGGGGCCCACCTCTTCGAGGAGACGTGACATGAGGGCAGCAGTGGTCGACCGGTACGGGCCCCCGGAGGTCGTGCGCGTCGTCGAGGTCCCCCGGCCGGCAGCGCGTGCCGGCGAGGTGGTGGTGCGGGTCGAGGCGGTGGCCGTGACCTCGGGCGACGCACGCATCCGGGGGGCTCGGTTCCCGGCCGGGTTCGGCCCGATCGCGCGCCTGGCGTTCGGCGTGTCCCGGCCGCGACGCCCGATCCTGGGCGGTTCGTTCTCCGGGGTCGTCGAGGAGGTCGGCGCCGGTGTCGGCGACCTCGCGCCGGGCGACGAGGTGTGCGGCATGACCGGCACCAGGATGGGGGCACACGCCGAGTACGTCGCCGTGCCGGCGAAGAAGCTGGCCCGCAAGCCGTCCGGGGTGACCCACGACGAGGCCGCCGGGGTCCTGTTCGGGGGCACGACCGCCCTGTACTTCCTGCGGGACAAGGCGTCGGTCGGGCCCGGCACCTCGGTGCTGGTCAACGGCGCGTCGGGTGCGATCGGCACGAACGCCGTCCAGCTCGCCCACCGCGCCGGCGCCACGGTCACCGCCGTGACCAGCGGACCGAACGCCGGGCTGGTGACCGAGCTCGGCGCCGACCGGGTCATCGACCACACCGAGCACGACCTCGCCTCCGTGGCCGAGCGGTTCGACGTGGTGCTGGACGCCGTGGGCAACCTGTCGATCGCGTCCGGGCGGCGCCTGCTGAGCGAGCACGGGGTGCTGCTGCTCGCCGTGGCCGGCCTCGGGGAGATGATCCGGGCGCGCGGCGACGTGGTCGCCGGATCGAGCAAGGAGCGGGTCGAGGACTTCGACCTCCTGGCGCGCCTGGTCGCCGAGGGCGAGCTCACCGTCGTGTTCGATCGGTTCTACGCCCTCGATGACATCGCCGAGGCCCATCGCCGGGTCGACGGCGGCCACAAGCGTGGGAACGTCGTCGTGCGCCCGTAGCCCTCGACGGGCCGATCCCGCCGCCGGTGGCCTACCGTGTCGGCCACCGGAGCGGACCGACCCGCCATCGGCCCGCCGTCGCCTTCCTGGGGGAACACGCACGATGTCCATCGCCATCACCGATGACCACCGCGCCCTCGCCGACACCGTCGGCGACTTCGTGCGCAAGCACGACGCGCGCGGCGCCGCCCGCGCCCTGCTCGACGGGGCGGACGAGACGACCCCCGGCTTCTGGGACGACCTCGCCGCCCTCGGCTGGCTCGGGCTCCACGTCCCCGAGCGCGACGGCGGCTCCGGCTACGGGCTCGAGGAGCTCGTGGTCGTCGTCGAGGAGCTGGGTCGGGCGGTGACCCCCGGCGCCTTCGTGCCCACGACGATCGTGAGCGCGGTGATCGCCGCGGCGGCGGACGACGACACGAGGGCCCGACTGCTCCCCGGCCTGGTCGACGGCACCACGGTCGGCGGCGTCGGGCTCGGGGGATCGGTGACCGTCGCCGGTGGGGCGGTGTCGGGCGACGCCGGGAACGTGCTCGGCGCTGCGTTGGCCGACCTGATCGTGGTCCCGGCGGGCGACGACGTCGTCGTCGTCGAGGTCGGTGACGGGGTCACCGTCGACACCCCGCCCAACCTCGACGTGACGCGCCGCACGTCGCGGGTCGCCCTCGACGGGGCATCGGCGACGGTGCTCCCCGGCGCCCGCCAGCTGCTCGTCGACCATGCCCGGGTGATCCTGTCGGCCGAGGCCGCGGGGATGGCCCGCGAGTGCACCGAGCTCGCCGCCGCCTATGCCCGGGAGCGCATCCAGTTCGGGCGGCCGATCGCCATGTTCCAGGCGGTCAAGCACCACTGCGCCAACATGGCGCGTGGCCACCGAGCTGGCCACGAGCGCGGTGTGGGACGCAGCCCGGGCCGGCGCCACCGGCGGCGATCAGCTCACCTACGCGGCGGCGGTCGCCGCCACCCTCGCCGCCCCCGCCGCCGACCTGTGCGCCAACCTCAACACCCAGGTGCACGGCGGCATCGCCATCACCTGGGAGCACGACGCCCACCTCTACATGCGCCGGGCGACGACGCTGCTCACGATGCTCGATGCCGACGCCGCCGCCCGCCAGCTCACCGACCTGACCCGCGACGGCGTGGCCCGGGCCAAGGCCGTCGAGCTGCCGCCCGAGGCCGAGCGCATGCGCGCGGAGGTGCGGGCCTTCGCCGACTCGATCGCCGGCCTGTCGGCCGACGAGCAGCGTCGCAAGCTGATCGAGACCGGCTACGTCATGCCGCACTGGCCGAAGCCGTACGGCCGGGCCGCGGGCGCGGTCGAGCAACTGGTCATCGAGCAGGAGTTCGCCGATGCCGGCGTCACCCGACCCCAGTACGGGATCACCGGGTGGGTGATCCTCACCCTCATCCAGTACGGCACCGACGACCAGGTGTCCCGCTGGGTCGAGCCGGCGCTGGACCAGGACGTCATCTGGTGCCAGCTGTTCAGCGAGCCCGACGCCGGCTCGGACGCCGCCGGGGTGAAGACCAAGGCGACCCGGGTCGACGGCGGCTGGCTGGTGAACGGCCAGAAGGTGTGGACGTCGGGCGCCCACGTGGCCGGCATGGGGTTCGCCACCGTGCGCACCAACCCCGACGTGCCCAAGCACGACGGCATCACGATGATGGTGATCGACATGCACGCCGAGGGCGTCGAGGTCCGCCCCCTCAAGATGACCACGGGCAACTCCGAGTTCAACGAGGTCTTCTTCAACGACGTGTTCGTGCCCGACGACGACGTGGTCGGCCCGGTCGACGGCGGCTGGACCGTCGCCCGGGCCACCCTCGGCAACGAGAGCGTGAGCATCGGCGGCGGCGAGGGCGGGATGTCGCTGCCCGGCTCGGTCCTCGTGGCCCCGTTCGACGCCCACCCCGAGCGCCTCGCCGGCGGCGCGGCCCGCATCGGCCGCTACATCGCCCAGCACCAGGCCATGGGCCTGCTCAACCTGCGCTCGGCCCACCGGGCCGTCGCCGGCGGCGAGCCCGGGCCCGAAGGCGCCATGACCAAGCTCGTGCTGTCCGAGATCGGGCACGAGGCGGCGGCCGTCCTCACCGAGCTCAACGGCCCCGACGCCGCGTTCATGGACGGTGCCGGCGCGATGAGCAACCTGCTGGTGCTCATGCACCGGGGGATGTCGATCGCCGGGGGCACGTCGGAGATCAAGCGCAACCAGATCGGCGAGCGGATCCTCGGCCTGCCCCGCGACCCGCTGCTCGTGTAGGCCGCGACGACGAGGTCGGCGGCACCCCCGCGTCCGGCGTCATCTCCGGCGGTGGGCCGTGCAAGAGTGGGAGTCGCCTGCCTGTGGGCCGGCGCGTCGAGGGCCCCTGACCTGATGGCCACCGTGCGGACACGGGAGTCGGTCGGCGGTCCCGACGCCGAGGAAAGGAACATCTCCCATGGCCAAGTACCTCTTCCAGGGGAACTACGTCGGTGAAGGCATCGAGGGGCTCATGCGAGAGGGGGGATCGAGCCGACGCGACGCCGCCGCCGAGGCCCTCGCGTCGGTCGGCGGCACGCTCGAGTGCCTCTACTACGCCTTCGGCGACACGGACATCTTCGGCATCGTCGAGGTCCCGGACCAGGCCAGTGCGGCCGCGGTGTCGCTCGTCATCAACGCGAGTGGCGCGGTGAGCCTGCGGCTGACCCCGCTCATGACGCCCGAGGATCTCGACGAGGCGGCCAAGAAGACGCCTTCGTACCGTCCGCCCGGGAAGTAGCCGGCGCAGGCCGCCTGGGACGCCAGCTCCTCGATGTCGACGTCACCCCGACCACCATCCAGATCGACGTCCCGAGGGGGCATCGCCTGATGCCCGGGCGGTTCGCCGGTCGCCGAGCGCTCGTGACCGGCGCCAGCCGGGGGATCGGCGCGGCGACCGCGGCGCGCCTCGCCGCCGAGGGCGCCGACGTGGCCATCACCGCCCGCACCGTCGACCACCACCCCCACCTGCCCGGGAGCCTGGCCGAGACCGCCGACCGGCTCCGACGCCACGGCGGCCGCGTCGTCACCGTGGTGGCCGACCTGGTCGACGAGCAGGACCGGGCCCGGATCGTCCCGGAGGCGGTCGAGGGGCTGGGCGGCCCCATCGACGTCCTCGTGAACGACGCGGCGGCGGCCATGTACGCGCCCGTGCTCGACTTCCCGCCCAGACGTCGGCGGATCCTGTTCGAGGTCAACGTGTTCGCCCCGATCGACCTGGCCGCCGCCGTCGTGCCGGCCATGGTCGACGCCGGTGAAGGGTGGATCGTGAACCTCTCGAGCGGGGCTGCCCGCCCCTCGACCGGGCCCCCGTTCGAGCTCGGCCCGCAGGGCTCGACCATCGTGACCTACGGCGCGTCGAAGGCGGCCCTGAACCGGGTCACCAACGGCATGGCCGCCGAGCTGGACGGCACCGGCATCCGGGTCAACGGTGTCGAGCCGCGGGCGGCGGTGATGACCGAGGGGGCCGCGGCGCTGGTCGGCGACACCGTCCGGGCCGATCAGATCGAGTCGCTCGAGCAGATGGTGGAGGCGGTCGTCGCCCTGTGCGACTGCCCGGCCGAGGTCACCGGCCGCTCGGTCGTGAGCCTCGACCTCATCGACGAGTGGGGGCTCGAGGTGCGCGGCCTCGACGCAGGCCCCCTGGAGGCGCCTCGTGCCTCCGACGAGCGCCCCGCGCCGCCCGGACCATCGACCACGAGGAGCACCGCGTGAACACCGTCGAGCTCGAACCCGTCGAGCCCCACATCACCCGGATCCGCCTGAACCGGCCCGATCGGCTCAACGCCATCACGTTCGAGCTGGTGGCCGACCTCCACGACGCCCTCGACGCCGTGGCCGCCGACGACGAGTGCAAGGTCGTCATCCTCACCGGCGCCGGTCGGGGCTTCTGCGCCGGGCTCGACCTCAAGGACTGGGGCACCCCGCCGGCGCCGGGCGGTCACCGCCACATGCCCGTCGGGGTGGACCCGCAGGGCTTCATGTCGAACCTGGTGGTGCACCTGCGGGACACGCCCCAGGTCGTCATCGCCGCCGTCGACGGACCGGCGTACGGCGGCGGTCTGGCCCTCGCCTGCGCCGCCGACCTCCGCCTGGCCGCGCCGACGGCCACCTTCTGCTCGGCGTTCATCCGCACCGGGCTGTCCGGGACCGACATCGGGATCACCTACCTGCTCCCGCGGCTGATCGGCAACGCCCGGGCCTTCGACCTCATCCTCACCGGTCGCCAGATCGACGCCTCCGAGGCGCACCAGATGGGCATCGTGTCGAAGGTCGCCGATGACGACGGCCTCGACGACCTCGCCCTCGACTACGCCCGGGTGATGGCGGCGTACACCGCGTCGGGACTGCGGAGCACCAAGGAGGTGCTCTGGCACAACACCGAGGCGCCGAACCTCACGACCGCCCTGGCCCTCGAGATCCGCAACCAGAACCTCGTGCAGCACGCGCCCGACGTCCAGGCGCACCTGGCGGGCTACCGCCAGGCGACGACCGGCGGCGGGAGCTGACCGCCTCCGTTCCGACCGATCCCGGCCGGTGGCCGTGCCGACGCCGGGGGCAGCCCCGGGATCGCCGCACAGGAGCCGGAATGCCCTGGTCCACGCCTCGGGGAGGGAGCACGATCGAAGGGTGAGCACCGAGTCCGACCACACGGCCGTGCGGCCGTCCCCGGACCGACCACATCCGGGTCACCGCCCGGGCGTGCCCACCATGGTGGAGCTGGAGGGGGTCTCGCGCCGCTACCAGGTGGGGGCGAGCGAGGTGTACGCCCTCCGCGACGTCGACCTCGAGGTCGACCAGGGCGAGTTCGTCGTGGTGCTGGGGCCGTCGGGCAGCGGCAAGTCGACCCTGTTGAACATCATCGGTGCCCTCGACACGCCCAGCGACGGGCGGGCCGTCGTCGCCGGACGGGAGATCACCGGCATGAGCAAGGGCGACCTCTTCGGCTTCCGGCGCGAGGTGGTGTCGTTCATCTTCCAGACGTTCAACCTGTTCCCCACCCTCACCGCCCTCGAGAACGTGCAGTGCGGGGCGGAGATCGCCGGGTCGGCCAGGCAGGCCCGCCGGCGGGCGACGGAGGTGCTCGACCAGGTGGGGCTGTCCGATCGGCTCCACCACTACCCGAGCGAGCTCTCGGGTGGCGAGCAGCAGCGAGTGGCGATCGCCCGGGCGCTCGCCACCGGCAACGCGCTGCTCGTGGCGGACGAGCCCACGGGCGACCTCGACTTCCGCACCGGCGTGCAGATCCTCCAGCTCCTCCAGGAGCAGGCCGACGCCGGGCGCACCGTGGTCGTGGTGACGCACAACCGGGAGATCTCCCGGGTGGCCGATCGGGTGGTCGAGCTGTCGAGCGGTCGGGTGGCGAGCGACGGTCCGCCCCCGGGCGGGCGGGCCCCGATCCGCGACCTGCACTGGTAGGTGGCGACGTGGGCTTCGGGTTCACCCTCCGATGGGCAGCCAGGGACCTGCGCCGTCGCTGGGCCCAGGTGCTGGCCATCGCGCTCATCATCGCCATCGGCACCGGCGTGTACGCCGCACTCGGGAGCACCGCGGCGTGGCGCCGCCAGTCGAACGACGAGTCCTTCGCCCTGCTGCGCATGTACGACCTCCGGGTCACCACCGCCGAGGGTGTGGACGCCCCCGCCGGGGAGATGGCCGCCGTGCTGGCCACCCTGCCCGACCCCGGCATCGTGGCCACCGCCGAGGAGCGGTTCATCGCCGACACGCAGGTCGACGCCAGCACGGCCGGTCAGTCGATCCTCGTGCCCGGCCGCCTCGTGGGGATGGACCTCGGCGACGGCGGTCCGCACGTCAACGCCGTGTACGTCGCCGAGGGGGCCGGGCGGTCGCTGTCCGAATCCGACGCCGGTCGACCGGTGGTGCTGGTCGAGCGCAACTTCGCCGACTTCTACGACCTCCCCCCCGAGCGCAGCCTCCGGGTCGCGGGCGCCCAGGAGGTGACCAGCGTCGGCATCGCGTCGAGCCCCGAGTACTTCTTCGTGATGACCGAGGAGGGCGGGTTCTTCGCCCAGGCCAACTTCGCCGCGCTGTTCACCTCGTTGGAGACGGCCCAGCAGCTGGCCGGGCGAGCGGGCCGGGTCAACGACCTGGTCCTCGAGCTCTCACCCGGGGTCGATCCCGAGGCCGCCGCCCGGGACGTCGAGGCGGCGTTCGCCGAGTCGGGCACCGGCCTCGGGGTGACGGTCGGCCAGACCGAGGACGAGGACGCCTATCGCGTGCTCTACGACGACATCGAGGGCGACCAGCGGTTCTGGAACATCCTCGCCGGCCTCATCCTGGCCGGCGCCGCCTTCGGGGCGTTCAACCTGGCCAGTCGGATGGTGGAGGCGCAGCGCCGGGAGATCGGCATCGGCATGGCCATGGGCTGGACGCGCCGGCGACTGGCCACGCGCCCGTTGCTCGTCGGCGCCCAGATCGCGCTGGCCGGCGCCGCCCTCGGCGTGGTCATGACCTTCGTGGTGATGGCCGCCCTCCGCCCGGTCTTCCAGTCGATGCTGCCCCTCCCGGTGTGGCGGACGCCGTGGCAGCCGGACATGTTCGTCCGGGGCGCGGCCATCGGGTTCGTGCTGCCGTTCCTGGCCACCGCCTGGCCGGTGTGGCGGGCGGTGAGGGTGATGCCGGTCGACGCCATCACCACGACCCACGCCGCGGCCCGCAGCGGGCTGGCCCCGCTCCTGCGCCACCTGCGCTGGCCGGTGAGCGCCTTCCGCCGGATGCCGTTCGGCAACGTGTTGCGCGCTCCTCGTCGGACGATGCTCACCGCCCTCGGCATCGGCGCCACGGTCGCCGCGCTCGTCGTCGTCCTCGGTCTGCTCGACTCGTTCCTGGTCACGATGCAGCGCAACGAGACCGAGCTGCTCGGGGACCATCCCGACCGCGTGTCCGCCACGCTCGACGGGTTCGTCGTCGAGGGCGGCCCGGAGCTGGACGCCGTGGCCGCCGCGACGTCGGTGGGTGCCGTGGAACCGGTGCTCCGACTGGGCGGCACGTTGTCGACCCCGGGTCGCGAGAGCGTCGACGTGGTGCTCGAGGCCATCGACCTCGACGGCGACGTGTGGGCGCCCACGTTCGAAGAGGGAGGGCTCGGCGAGGACCGCGTCGGCCTGGTGCTGGCCCGCAAGGCCGCCGAGGACCTGGGGGCGACCGTGGGTGACACGGTCACCCTCGAGCACCCGGCGCGACGGGGCGAGGGCTTCGTCGTGGTGCAGACGCCGATGCCGGTCGCCGGCATCCATCCCAGCCCGTTCCGGTTCACCGCCTACCTGGACCGGACGCAGCTCGATGCCTTCGGCGTGCCCGGTGCGGCGAACGCCGTGTACCTGTTGCCCGCTCCGGGTGCCACGCCCGACGACGTCGAGCAGGAGCTGTTCGGGCTCCCGGGCGTCGCCTCGGTGCAGCCCGTGGCGGTGTCCACCCAGGTCGTGGAGCAGAGCCTGGAGGACTTCACCGGGGTCTTCCGGGTGCTCGAGGCGTTCGTCCTCCTGCTCGCGCTCCTCATCGCCTACAACGCCACGAGCATCAACGCCGACGAGCGTGCCCGGGAGCGGGCGACGCTGTTCGCCTTCGGCATGCCGATGCGACGCGTGGTCGGCCTCGAGGTGGCGGAAGGGTTGCTGATCGGCGCGCTCGCCACCGCCGCGGGCGTGGCCACCGGGTTGCTGCTGAACCGCTGGATCATCACGTCGACGATCGAGAACACCATGCCCGACATGGGCATGGACGTCGTCGTGTCCGCCGGCACCCTGGTCACCGCCGTCGTGCTCAGCGTGATCGCGGTGGGCGTCGCACCGCTGCTCACCACCCGCCGCCTCCGCCACATGGACGTCCCCGGCACCCTGCGCGTGGTCGAGTAGCCGTCTCACGGTTCTGGGTGCGCTGGGCCGCGGGCGTGCGGGGTTCAGCCGAAGTCGACCCCGTCGAGGGGGGCGGCCGGTGTGATGTCGGGAAGGCGCAGCATCCGGAACGAGTTGGCGAGGCCGAGGGCCCCGGCGATCACGGGGACGAGGAGCGCGACCTGGAGGGAGAGGTTCCGGGCGTCGGTGTTGATGGCGAGGATCGCGTCCTGCACGTCCTCGGGCTCGTCCGCGAGCTGCTGGTCGAGTTGGGTGTTGCTCATGACCTCGGCGTCGGTCTCGAGGGTGGCGGCGATCTGCTGCTGCTGGTCGGGAGGGATGACGGTGCTCTCTTCGGTCATGTTCGTGAAGCTCAGGGCCAGGGCCCACAGCATGATGCCGCCGGCCATCGCCAGGCCGAACGACAGGCCGAACGAGCCCGCGGCCGAGTTCACCCCGGCGGCTTCGCTGATCCGTTCCTCCGAGATGGGGGCGAGGGTGAAGTTGTTGAGCTGCGAGACGAGCAGGCCCAGGCCCGAGCCGGTGACGAGCAGCGGGACCAGCAGGTACCAGCCCGAGTCCACGCGCGGCACGAGCGGGATGATGGCGGCCATGCCGACGGTGGCGAGCGCGAAGCCGACCAGGACGATGCGGCTGGGGCGCCGGTCGCCGGCCTTGCGCCCGGCGAGCATGGCCATCCCGAACATCGACAGCGACAGGGGGGCCAGGGAGAGGCCGGTCTGCAAGGCGTCGTACTCCAGGGTCATCTGCAGGAAGAGGGGCAGGGCGATCATGGCCCCACCCAGGGTGATGTTCTGGAGCATCTGCTGGGAGACGCCGATCCGGAAGTTCAGGTGCCGGAACAGGTCGGGATCGAACAGGGTGGGCTTGCCTGCGCGCTTTCGCTGGATGAGCCAGAAGGCGAGCCCGGCGAGGGCGGCGGCACCGATCGCCATCAACAGGCCGACGAACTCGCCGCCCTCCTGCCAGACGAGGATGCCGAGCACGACGCCGCCCATGCCGACGACCGAGAGCGCAGCACCCACGAGGTCGATCTGCCGCGGCCCGGTGTAGGGGACGTCCTTCACGAGGCGGATCTGGGACAGGATCACGGCGATGATGACGACCTCGAGGCCGAAGCCGACCCGCCACGAAAGGTAGGTGGTGACGAATCCGCCGAGGAGCGGGCCGATCGCGGCGGCGACGGCGGCGGAGGCCCCCACCAACGCGTAGGCCTTCTTCTGGGCCGCTCCCTCGAAGTTGCCGTGGATGAGGGACTGCATGGCGGGCAGCAGCAGCGACGCCCCGAGCCCGCCGATGATGGCCCAGAAGACCACGATCGTGGTCAGGCTCTGGGCCACGGTCATGGCCAGCGCGCCGACCGCGTAGGCGAGCAGGCCGAGCACGTAGGCCCGCCTGCGTCCCATGAGGTCGCCCAGCTTGCTGTTGATCAGGATGAACGCGGCGGACACGAGGGCCTCGAGCGCGATCGCGGACTGCACGCCGCTGGCGGTGGTGTCGAGGTCGGCGATGACCGCCGAGATCGAGACGTTCATCAACGACGTGTCGACGACGAGCACGAACATCGCCATCGCCAACAGCAGCGCCAGTCGTGGGTTGGCGCCACCTTCGTCGCCGACCGTGTCCTCGGGTTCCGTGCTCATGTCGGCTGCGTCCCTTCGTCGGGTGGTTCCTCGCTGCTGCTGCGGGTCGTCCGGATGTCCCCCAGCGCGTGCTGGAGGTTCGGGTCGAAGTGCTCCTGGTCGAGCGTGGTGTCGAGCCCGTACCGCTGGAGGAGGTCCTGGAGTCGGTCACGCATCTCCACGAACTCGACGTGGATGCCGGGGAGCTCGTCGGCGTCGGGGTGCTCGGCCGTGCTGTGCCACCCGCCCAGGTCCGGGACCTCGCCGAGCACGGCGCCGTGCGGCCACCGGTTGCGCCGGAAGGACAACAGGATGGCCAGCACGATGGTCTTCGAACCCGACTGGTCGGCCACCGCCGTGCCCGAGCCGCTCACAGCGGGTCACGCGGGGCAGGACCAGCAGCACGGCCAGCACGGCCAGCACGGCGACCGGTTCAGGCCGGGAACCAGTTGGCGTGGAAGCCGAACGGCATGCGCTGGGGGATCTGGACCCGGGCGACGGGACCGGCCGCCACGTCGCGCGCGTCGAGCACGCACACCTCGCTGCGGTCGTCGGCGGCGTCGTAGACCGCGCAGACGAGCCACCCGTCGTCCTCCTCCGCGCCCGACGGGTCGGGTGCGAACACGGCCTCGCCGACGTGGCCGTGCCCGCCGGCGTGCCACATGGTGCGGGCCCCCGTGACCGCGTCGTACTTCACGACGGCGTCGAAGTCGCCGATGGCGTTCTCGGCACCGGCGAAGGCGCTCATGTAGTCGTAGCGGTTGCGCACGCCGTCGTAGGCGTCGTTGAACCGGCAGAAGTCGCCGCCGATGTCGTCGAACTGCGCCCAGCCGGCGGTCCCGGCGGCCAGGTCGATCCAGTAGCGGGCGGGCCGGCCGGCGGTGGCGTCGGTCGAGCTCTGCTCGAGGTCGCCGCCGGTGTCCATGCCGAACTCGGGGTGGGCGAGACGGCTCCCGGACAACTCGATCCGGTCCCCCTCGACCCACGCGTTCCAGAAGTGCTGCACGTGGCCGGCGTCGACCTCGAACCAGCGGATCTCCTCGGCGTCGCCGTGACGGGGGAGCACGCCCAGACGGGTGCCGTTGTCGGGCTTCCACGCCACCATCGGGCCGCCGTCGAAGGCCATGTCGAACACGATCGGCGAATCGAGGAACACGGCGTGGTGCTCGGTGATCACGAAATCGTGCATCATCACCGGTGCCGGAAGGTCGATCTCGATGCTGTGGACGAGGGCACCCACGGCGTCGACGACGTGGTAGCGCAGGTAGGGCGGGAGGGGTGAGTACGCGAAGAAGAACATCTCCCCGGTGCGCGGGTCGAGGCGGGGGTGGGCGGTCATCCCGCCGCGGAGGCGACCGGCGAAGTCCCACTCACCGACCGTGTCGAGGTCGGCCGTGACCTCGGTGGGCGGTCCCCCTTCCCACAGCGCCAGATGCCGGCCGGCGTGGCGGATGATGTGGGTGTTGGCCGGGTTCTTGATGGGACCGGCGTCGCCGACGAGCGCGGGATCGGGGAACTCCATCAGCTCGCCCAACCCGTGGTAGAGGGAGCGCTCGTGGCGGATCTCCGCCTGGAGCGCCCGCGACCGGATCCACCGGTTCCGGTAGGAGGGGGCGCCCTGTCCGAAGGTGACGGCGTGCAGCATCCCGTCGCCGTCGAACATGTGGTAGCGGCCGAGCGGCTCGAACATCGGGTTGGGCCCGTTGCGCACGAACGTGCCGGTCAGACCCTCCGGCAGCTCGCCGACCACGGCGCAGGCGGCGACGTCGATCTCGCGGTCGATCGGGAAGAGGTTGCCGGCGAGGAAGGGCTGGTGGTGCTCGTCGGTGACGCGGCCGATGAGGGGGGCGGTGGTGCTCATGGCCTCGGCTCTCCCGTCAGGCGGCGGTGCGCGCTGCGGAACGTACCACCGTTCGGGTGGGGGACGTCGCTCCGCTGCCGGGCGCACCGCTCGGCAGTGGCCGGGTCCGGCACGTTCGACCGTGTCCGTCGGACGTTCGGCCGGGGCAACAGACCCCTTCGGCACTGTTCGCGGACCCCGTTCGGGTCCCACACTCGTCCCGTGACCCACTGGTGGCCTGAAGGGATCGGCAGATGATCGGGCTAGGGGCGTTGGTGCTCCTCGCCCTCGTCGTGGCCTCGGCGGTCGCCATCGCTCGGGCGGCGTCACGGTCGGGCCCGGAACCGCTCGGAGGCCGAGCGTCCACGGGTGGCGCAGCGAAGGCCACCGGCCCCGCGGCGTCGAGCGTCGGCGTGGACGCCGAGCTGGCACGGTGGGTCGAGGCCGGCCTCCTGTCGCCGGAGCAGGCTGCGGCGATCTCGGAGCACGAGCGCGTCCTGGCCTCCCTCCCACCGCCGCCGGCCCCACCGTCGCCGGCCCGCGCCGGCCGGGTGCCCGTGGTCGTGGAGGCGCTCGGGTACCTGGGCGGGACGTTGGTCGTCGCCGGCCTGGTCGTGCTCGTCGCCCAGTCCTGGTCCGACATCGCCACCGCCGGTCGATTGGGCCTGAGCGCCGCCATCTCCGGAGCTCTGCTGGGAGGGGGCGCGCTCGTGCGCGAATCGGACGACCCCGCCCTGGCCCGGTTCCGCGGCCTGCTCTGGCTGCTGTCCGCCGGCGCCGCCGCCCTCTTCGTCGGGGTGCTGGTGGCCGACGGCCTCGGGGTCGAGCGCGACGAGACCGTCGTGCTCGCCGGCAGCGCAACCGTGGCCCTGCACAGTGGCCTGCTGTGGCGGGGACGGCCGCGACCGCTGCAGCAGCTCGGTGTCCTGGCGGGGTCGGCCGTGGCGGTGGGAGCGCTCGTGGCGGTGCTCGCGGGCTCGAGCCCGGTCGGTCCCGCCGTGTGGGCGGTCGGCGGGCTCTACCTCGTGGCGGGCCTGTCCCGTCGCATCCCGACGCCGTTGCTCGCCGAGGCCGTCGGTGCCGTGGCCGTGGTCGTCGGGGCGTCGATGTCCGCGGAGCCGTGGCAGGGCCCGGGATTGGTGTTCCTGGTGGCCACCGGACTCGGCCTGGTCGGCCTGGCGCTGGTGCCCGGCCTGGCCCCGGAACGATCCGACCAGATCCTGCTCGCCATCATCGGCGGGCTGGCACTGCTGCAGGGCATCCCATCGACCCTCGGCTTCTTCGCCCACGAGGCCGGCGGCCCGACCGGACTGCTCGTGTGGCTGGTCGGCGCCCTCCTGATCCTGCTGGGCGCCCGTCGGCTCGTCCGGTTGCCCGTGGTCGTGGAGGTGGCGGGTGGGCTGGCGATCGTCGGTGGCGCCGCGCTCACCGGGGTGCAGTGGCCGAGCTTCGCGCCCGTCCTCGGCATCGTGACGGCCGTGGCGCTCATCGCGCTCGGCACCTTGCCCGGCCAGGTCCTGCTGTCCGTGTTCGGCTCCGTGGGCCTGCTCGTGAACGTCCCGTGGGCCATCGGTCGGTTCTTCCCCGGGGAGGGTCGGGCCCCCCTGCTGATCATGGTCACCGGCGCGCTGATCATCGGCGTCGCCGTGCTGCTGGGCCGAAGCGGTGGCCGGTTCCGTCGCGAGCTCGGTCGCGGTGGCTCGGCGCCGGCGGAGGAGCGGCGCGCCCGGACCGGGACGTGACGGCGACCCCGTTCGTCGGCGCTCGCCGCGCCGTCGGGTGGACGACGGGTGGACGACCGGCCGAGCCGATCGGTGGAGGCCCTCGTCACGGCACCGCCGAGGCCGCCGCCGCTCGAGCAGCGGTCGCCGCGCTGCGCCCGGCGTTGCGGCCGGAGAACACGCAGTCGGCCAGGGAGAGGCCGCTCACGTAGGAGCGCGACGCCACCCCGGCGGCGGCGCGCCCGGCCGCGAACAACCCGGCGATGCGCGTGCCGTCCGGCCGCCGGACGGCCGCGGTCGCCCCGTCGACGTCGAGGCCACCGAGGGTGATGGTCGGCGCCGGGAACAGCCAGCCGTCCAGGTGGCACGGGATGGCGGTGAACGGACCCTGCTCGAGGGGATGGACCAACGCCGGCGCCTTGCCCATCGGGTCGGGCGCGCCGGACCTCGCCCGCGCGCCGTAGTCGGCGATGGTGGCTCGCAGCCCCTCGGGCTCGATGCCGCAGCGCTCGGCCAGCGCGGTGACCGAAGGGGCGCGGACCCGGTTGACGTAGAGGTTGATCCGCCCGAACAGGTGGGGGAACAACACGTGGTTGATCCGGCCCCGGAGGAGGTCCGACAGGCGGTGCCCGCGCAGGCCCGGTAGCCGGCGGAGCTCCTCGACGACGCGGTCGCGGACCGCGTCGTCGATGACGAGCCAGGCGCGCCCGTCGTGGTGGGCGATGTGGCGCGACAGCGTGGCGGCGTAGAGGCTCTCGTCGCAGATGCGCGCACCGGCGGCGTCGACCAGCACGCCCTCGCACAGCGCGACCGGCGGGGCGACGAACCGGGACGCCGCGCAGTGGTCCATCATCCGCACCGCGCCGCCGGCCTCGCGCCCGAGCTCGATCCCCGACCCGTCGTCACCGGCGGTGCCGAGCGGCATCGACCGGCGGTAGGCGGGGGCCTCCGCCGCCAGCATCTCCGGGTTGAACGAGAAGCCCCCGGTGGCGATCACCACGCCGCCCGAGGCCATGATCCGGCGCCGGTCCGATCGGGTGCCCTCCAGCCGCTCGATCGCCCGCCACACGGTCGGGACGCGACGGCGGAGGAGCTCACCCGTGTACGTCGCCAGCAAGAACAGCGCGTCGTGGCGGAGCGCCACCCCGGGCTCGTCCCGCAGCTCGAGCACCTCGACGCCGGCGACCCGGCCGTCGTCGACGAGGAGTCGGGTGGGGCGGACGCCGGTCCGCACGTCGACCCCTCGCCGCCGGGCGGCCTCGGCGAGGGCGCGGTGCAGGTCCCGACCGGTCATGCCCCGCCCGGCGACGCGGTGCCCTCGGGGCACGGCCGGCCGCTCGTCGGCGTCCTGGCGCTCGTTGCCCGAGAAGTACAGGCCCACGTCGTCGTCGGTGGGCACCACCGACTTGCCGGGATCGAACCCCGGCGCGATGTCGACGCCCAGCGCCCCCAGCCAGGCCAGGTCCTCGGTGCTGCGCTCGCAGAACCGGCGCAGCGTGCCCTCGTCGACCGCGTGGCCCTCCTCGTGGCGGAGGTAGGCGTACATGGCGTCGGCGTCGTCGGCGAAGCCGGCGGCGACCTGTTGCGGTGTGCCCCCGCCGGCGTAGACGACCCCACCGCTGCGGGCGGTCGCGCCGCCCCCGCCCCAGCGATCGACCACGGTCACGCGCGCCCCGGCGTCGGCGGCCTCGATGGCGGCGGCGGCGCCGGCGGCGCCGAAGCCGAGCACCACCACGTCGGTGGTCTCGTCGGTCGCCGGGGCGAACCTCGGTGCGTACCGGGCGTCGAGGTGGCCGGCCTCCACGAGCCACCGGGTGGCGTCGTCCAGGGTGTCGCGGACCGGCCGGTAGGCCACCCCGAGGTCGGCCAGCGTCGGACCGTCGTCGTTCGGCGGCGTGCCCGTCATCTCGACCGCCGCCTCGTAGGTCAGCGGGTAGTCGAAGCCGTGGACCTTCCTGGCGGCGTCGAGCAGCCGGCCGGCACGCACCAGCGCCCCGGCCGGCAGGCGCGTCCGGCGGACGGGCCGGCCGAGCACCTCGCCCATCACGTCGGTCCACTCGGCCCAGGTGAGGTACTGGCCGCCGGCCAGGTAGCGACGGGGGCCCCGGCCCGGCTCCATCGCCGCGGTGAACAGGCGGGCGAGGTCACGGACGTCGATCACGCCGATGCCGCCGGACGTGATCACCATCATCTCGCGGGCCGCCGCCACGATGCTCTCCATGGCCGAGGCCAGCTGCGGTTGGGCGGGCCCGTAGACCGCGCCGATCAGGAACGACACCACCGGGGCGCCGTCGGCCTGCACCGCACGGAGGTACCGCTCGGCCTCGGCCTTGGACCGGCCGTAGTGCCCGGGCGGGTCGGACACCGGGGTGTCCACGGTGAGCACGGGGTCCTCGGTGGGGACCAGCGCGGCGACGCTCGACGTGTGGACCACCGGGTCGAGGCCGGCGGCCAGGGCGAGACCGACGACGTTCCGGGTGCCGTCGACGTTCGTGCGGCGGCTCGCGCCCTCGGGATGGGACACGCCCACCACGCCGGCGGCGTGCAGCACCGCGTCGCACCCGTCGAGGGCGGGGGCGATCGACGACGGGTCGAGGACGTCGCCGACGACGACGTCGCCGAGCGTGATGCCCTTCGGGTCGAAGACCCGGTGGAGCTTGTCGGTGCTGCGCACGAACATCCGCACGTCGTGCCCGGCGGACAGGAGGGCCGCGACCGCGTGGGACCCGAGGAACCCGGTACCACCGGTGACGAGGACCTTCATCGCGGTCGAGCGTAGGGAGCCATCCGCCCCCTCGACAGGGCCGACGGTCCCGTCGGACGAGCCGGTCAGCCCTGCCGGGTAGGGTGAGTCGTCCGCATCGAGAGGGGTGAGCGTGGAGCTCGACGAGGTCGATCTGCTGGATCTGGATCGGTTCCAACGCCAAGAGCACCACGACATGTTCACGGTGCTCCGTGCCGAGGATCCGGTGCACTGGACACCCGAACCCGACGGTCCGGGCTTCTGGTCGATCACCAAGCACGCAGATCTCCAGCTCGTCAACCGTGACGCCGAGGGGTTCAGCGCCGAGCTCGGCGGGATCACCCTGATCGAGCCGTCCGCCATCGACGAGGGAATGGACATGCGCGGCAAGATCATGGTGATGACCGATCCTCCGCGGCACACCCGCTATCGGCTGCTGGTGAACAAGGGTTTCACGCCGCGGATGATCGGCCTGATCGAGGCGCATCTCGCCTACCGGGCCGAGCTCATCGTCGACCAGGTCATCGAGCGAGGCGAGTGCGAGTTCGTGACGGAGCTCGCGGCGGAGCTGCCCCTGCAGGCGATCGCCGACATCATGGGTGTGCCGCAGGAGGAGCGCCACCTGCTGTTCGACTGGTCGAACCGGATGGTGGGCGCCGACGACCCCGAGTACAACAAGGATCCCGACGACAAGGCCGACGCGGCGATGGCCGCGGCCGAGCTCTACCTGTTCGCCAGCGCGCTCGGCGAGGCCAGGCGCAGCGACCCTCGCGACGACATCGTGACGAAGTTGATCAACGCCGAGATCGACGGCGACAAGCTGACGTCAGAGGAGTTCGAGCTGTTCATCCTGCTGCTCGCGGTGGCCGGCAACGAGACGACCCGCAACGCGACGGCGCACGGCATGCACGCGTTCATGACCTGGCCGGACGAGTTCGCCAAGCTGCGTGCGCACCCCGAGCTCCTGCCGTCAGCGGTCGAGGAGGTGCTGCGTTGGTCGTCGCCGGTGCTGTACTTCCGCCGCCAGGCCACCCGCGACGTCGAGCTCCGTGGCAAGCGGATCAGGGCGGGCGACAAGATCGCCATGTGGCACGTCTCGGGCAACCGCGACGAGGAGGTCTTCGACGATCCGTTCCGCTTCGACATCGAACGGTCACCGAACGACCACGTGGCGTTCGGCGGCGGGGGCGCCCACTTCTGCCTCGGCGCCAACCTGGCCCGGCTCGAGCTGCGGCTGTTGTTCGAGCAGCTCGTGGCCCGCACGCCCGACATGCGCGTCGCCGGCGAGGTGGAGCGGCTGCGGTCGAACTTCATCGGAGGCATCAAGCACCTCCCCGTCGAGTTCACGCCCGGCCCGCGGCTCCACCCCGCTCGCACCTAGCGTCGCCGGTCGAGCGGCGCGGCGGAGTCGGGGAGCGGCCATGATCGGCACGGAACCGTGGGGTGATCGATGAAGGCGACGATCGTGTGCACGTCGGTGTCGAACGGCAACACGAGGCGGGTCGCCGACCGCCTCGCCGCCGCGCTGGCCGGCGAGGTCGTCGAGCCCGAGGACGTCGACCCGGACGAGCTGGTCGGCGGTGACCTCGTGGGGTTCGGCTCGGGGATCTACTTCATGGACACCCACCGCCGGCTGCGCGAGCTCATCGCCGACCTGCCCCCCGTCGACGGCCTCCCCGCCTTCGTGTTCGCGACGAGCGGTTCGCCGCGGCTGCCGATCTGGGACTTCCTGCGTCCGACCGTTCGCTCGCTCGAGGCGAAGGGGTTCGACGTGGTGGACACGTTCTCCTGCCTCGGGCTCGACACCGTGGGCCCCTTGCGCCTCATCGGGGGCATCAACAAGGGGCGGCCGAACGAGCAGGACCTGGAGGCGGCCGAGCGGTTCGCCCGGCGACTCCGGGAGCGGGTGGGGGGCTGACCGGAGCCCGGCGGGCGCCACCGACGGCCCGAGCCCCGCGGGCATCAGTCGATGGGCGGCGCCGCCGGGTGCCGCAGGGCCTGCATGTCGTCGTGCCGGGAGCGGATCTGGTCGTGGTAGCTCGGCTTGGTCGGGATCCAGAACCGCCCGGCCTCCACGGCCTCGAACACGAGGTCGGCCACCTCGGCGGGAGGCATGCCGGCGCCCGTGGTGGCCTCCTCGATGGCGGCGAGCACGAACGTCTCGTCGTCCCCGCGCTCGCGCCCCCGGTCGATCCATCGCTCGGGCCGGTTGCGCTCCGAGCGGGCGATCCCGGTGTTCACGAGGCTCGGCACCAGCACCGACACCCCGATCGGCGCGCCGACGGCGGCGAGGTCGTGCGCGAGGCACTCGGTGAGGCCGACCGCGGCGAACTTCGACGTGTAGTACGGCCCCGAGTAGGGGTTGGTGATCAGGCCGCCCATCGACGCGGTGTTGACGATGTGAGCCGGCGAACCGGCCGCCAGCATGCGGGGCACGAAGCTGTGCACGGCGTGGACGAGGCCGTGGAGGTTGACGCCCATCACCCACTGCCAGTCGGCGGCGGAGCGCTCCCACAGCAAGCCGCCGACGAAGACCCCGGCGTTGTTGCACAGCAGGTCGACGCGCCCGAACTCGTTCCACGCCCGCGACGCGAGCTGCTCGACGGCGTCGGCCGACGACACGTCGGTGGGGACACCGATGGCCGTGCCTCCGGCCGCCCGAACGGCATCGACGGTCGTCGCCAGCGTCGGCTCCTCGACGTCGGCGGCGACCACCCGCATGCCCCGCTCGGCGGCGCGTCCGACCAGCGCCCGCCCGATGCCGCTCCCTGCGCCGGTGACCACGGCGACCATGCCCTCGGTGATCTGCATGGCCGGGAACCTACGCGACCGGTCCTGGTCCGTGGTCGTGGGCCGGGTGCGACCATCAGCGCCTGCACGCGCACGGCATCGAGCCGGGCCCGACGTGTCCTACGGCGAGTGCACGTTCAGCTGACCGCGTCGGCCCGCTGGAGCACCAGCGCCACCTCGCTCGTGCCCGCCGAGGCCGCGCCCACCAGTGCCCGGATGGACGTGTCGGCCAGGGTCGGGATGATGAACACGAGCTCCCACCCCTCGTCGGCGAGCTCGTTGAGCCGGTCCTCGAGGTCCTGGGCCCCGTCGTCGGACCCCGTCCAGCGTGCCACCTCGACCCGGTATCGCATCACCGCCGGACGTTAGCGGCGGTCGGGCCGCGGCGGACGTCGACCACGCCGAGGCACGCCGCCGCGCCGCCCGGCTGAACGCTAGGGAGCGACGGGGCCGACGTCGAACGGTCGCATCATCTCGTTGTCCTCGTGCTCCACGATGTGGCAGTGCCACACGAAGCGGCCCGGGATGTCGAACTTAGCCCGGACGGTGGTGACCTCGTCCGGATAGGCGATGACCGTGTCCTTGAGCCCGGTCTCGGTGGGCTCGGGCGGTCGCGCCGGGCCGCCGGTCATCGGTTGCCGGCTGACGACCTCGAACTGCACCTGGTGGATGTGCATGGGATGGGCGTCCATCGTCATGTTGTGGAGCTCCCACTCCTCGACGTCGCCGACGCCCGGGTTCTCGGTGACCGCGTCGGCCCACATCCGAGGCTCGGCCACCCCGCCGACGATCGGCCCGAGCACGGCGGCCCGCGGGCCGACGTCGGGTAGGACGGCCGAGTCCTCTTCCATGAGGGCCAGCGGCCGGCTGCGCACCGCCGGGCCGATCGGGGCCCGGGCCGGGAGTGCGAGCTGCGGCGGCGGGGTCGACGGGTCGCGTCCGACCATCGACCCCACCCGGAACTGCATGACCCGCCCCGTGGTGCCGGCGTCGGCCACCGGGAAGTCGACCCCGGGGACACCGCCGCCGAACGGCTCGTCGGGGCCGAGGTTGATCATCTGGACCTCGGTCCCCACCGGCAGGCCGGTGAAGTCGACGATCACGTCGGCCCGCTCGGCCGGACCCATGAGGATGCGATCGAGCTGCACCGGGGCGGGCAGGAACCCACCCTCGGCGCCGATCTGCCACACCTGCGGCGCGGTGGCGGCGCTGCTCGTCAGCTGCAGGACGACGAACCGGGACTGGCAGCCGTTGAGCAGCCGGAACCGGTAGCGGCGCGGCTCGACGTCGAGGTACGGCCAGGTCCGTCCGTTCACGAGCATCGTGTTGCCGAAGAACTCAGGGTTCCAGATCGGGGCGATGTCGCTCTCGGGTGCGTACGGGCCGGCGAACCCGTCGAAGAACTCGCGGGTGTCCGGGTAGAAGAGGGCGCCGTTGGCGTCGAACGAGCGGTCCTGGATGGCGAGGGGGATCTCGTAGTAGCGCGTGCCCGGCGCATCACCGAGCGCCGGCGCCGGCCCGGGGAGGGTGGCCGGGCGGCCGTTGCGGGTGTCGAGGACCTGGTCGTCCGGGCCGCCGCGCAGCACGTAGAAGCCGGCCGGTCCGGCGTAGACGTTGAGGCGGGTGAGCCCGAGGGTGTGATCGTGGTACCACAGCGTGGTCGCCCGCTGGTCGTTGGGGTACTGGAAGGTGGCCGAGCCCGGGGCCCAGGCCGCGCCTTCGCGGGCCGCGAACTGGTCGGCGAAGCGCTGGTACCAGGTGCCGGTGGGGGTGAGCTCGGGCGGGACGTTCCCGGCGGGGAGGTACCACGCCTCGGGGTATCCGTCGCTGTCGTCGGTGGTGTGGGCGCCGTGCACGTGGGTCACGATCGGCACCGGCCCCGTGTAGGGCCCGGGAGTGCTCGTGAAGATGCCGTGGTGGTCGATCGGTCCCGGTGGGTTGGCCCAGTGCAGGGTGGGGTCGACGGGGAGGAGGTGACGGAGCGGATCGCCGTTCCCGTCCACCAGCCCGTTGATCCACTTCACCCGGACCGGCGCGTTCCACTTCGCCTCGATCGTGAAGGACGGGAAGTTGTGGGTTCCCGGGTGCCGCTCGGATCCGTAGCCCCACACCGTGGTGGCGGGAAGCGGTGGCGGGAGGACCTCCTGCCAGAACTGGCGCATCGAGATCTCGTAGAGGTCGACGTTCTTGCCGCCCCTGGTCCGCAGCTTCCCCGCGCGGCATCGCCGGTGGGATCACGAGCGGCCGCGTGAACTGAGGGATGTCGCCGGGTGCGAGGCTCGGCCCGGTGATCGTCGCGCCGGCGCGCCCCACGAGCTGTTGCAGGGCGAGTCCCGGACCGACGAGGAACAGGCCGCCACCGGCGGCCATCCCGGACAGCAACTGCCGTCGGGTGAGATGAGGTGATGAACGCATTGGCTCGGCTCCCAACCCGGCCCGGTCGCTCGATGCCCCCCAAGCAAACCTGAACCGGCTCCGCCGCCGCCCCCGACCCCGACAGCGGTTCTCCGCTTGTCGAGCAGAGCTTGCAGTGCCCGGGGCACACGCCGGCAGGGCCGGAAGTCCCTGTCCGTCGCCGTCGTTCGGCGGGCAGCGGTTCGACGGCGAGCCGCTGTGCGGGTGCAGGCGGTGGCAGGATGGCGATCCGATGACCGACGATCAGATCTCCCTCGCCCGGCTCGGCGTGATGGCCGCCCTCCGCGAGGGCGACTCCGGCCTGGCCTACCGGGTGGTGCGCGACGCCATGGACGACGGCGTGCCCATGCCCGTCGTCGTGGAAGAGGTGCTCGCCCCGATCCAGTGGGAGTCGGGCCGGCGCTGGGAGTCGGGTGACGCCACGATCTCGGAGGAGCACGTGAGCACGGCGGCCATCGAGACCCTCGTGTCGATGCTGGCCGGGGCATTCGACCAACCGCCGGAAGGCGAGCTCGTCGTCGTGGTGTGCGCCGAGGGCGACGACCACTCGCTCCCGGCTCGGATGGCCAGCGCGCTGCTGGCCTACGAGGGCTACCGCACCCTCTTCCTCGGGACCTCGGTGCCTGCACCGGATCTGGCCGAGTACCTGGAGTCGGCCGACGCCGACGTGCTGCTGGTCTCGTGCAGCCGACCGGCCAACCTGCTCGGCGCGCGAGCCTGCGTCGCCGCCGGCCACGGCGCAGGGATCCCCGTCGTCGTCGGGGGGCGAGCCTTCGGCGACGGTCCCGATCGATGGGGGCGCATCGGGGCCGACGCCCACGCACCCCGCTTGTCCACCCTCGCCGAGCTGTTGCAGACCTGGCAGCCCGACCTCGAGGTGGCGGAGCGACGAGCGGTGGCGGTCACCCCCTCGGTCCGCGCCCTGCTGGCAAGCCGGTCCCGGGTCGCCCACGCGGTCCACGACGCCCTCACCGGGGGAGACCCGGAGGCCGACTCGGACGGGCGGCAGCTCCTGGCCGCGGCCGAGGAGCTGGTCGATTCCCTGGCCGTGGCCTCGTACCTCGGGGACCCTGCGCTCCTGGCCGCCCAGGCACGGTGGCTGGCGGACCTGCTCGCGAGCCGCGCCGGGGCTCGGGTCACCGCCGATCAGCTCCTGGGGGACCTGGCGGAGGCATCGATGTCGGTCACCGGCAGCGCCGCGCTCGTGACCGCCGCCAGAGGCACCTTGGCGTGAGCGGGGCATCGGTCGCGCCCGGTCCGACCGGCCCCTCGTCGTCACCAGTCGAGGCCGAGCGTCTCCCGCATCGTGGCCTCGAAGGCGGCGTCGTCCATGGAGGACCGGGTGGCGATCACCAGCTCCGCATCCCCGCCGACGGGAACCCGCAGCGGGGTGTCCGGATCGTCGATCGCGTCGGCGATGGCGACGGCCACCAGCTCGGGCCCGGGTGGCGCCTGGCCTCCTGACAGCACGTCGGCGGCCGAGTCCCACGCCCGTCGCAGCTCGTCGTAGGGCGGGACGTCGTCGCCGTGGTGGTGCACGGTGGTCTCGAAGCGGGTGGCGATGGCGCCCGGCTCGATGATCACGACGCGGATGCCGAAGTGCCCCACCTCGTAGTGGAGGGCCTCGGAGACGGCCTCGAGGGCGAACTTGGTGCTCGAGTAGAAGCCGCCGAGGGGTCCGGCGACCCGGCCGGCGACCGAAGAGACGTTGACGATCGCGCCGCCGCCGGCCTGGCGCATCCGGGGGAGCACCCCCTGGATCATGCGGACGGCGCCGAAGAAGTTCACCGCGAACAGCTCGCGCACGTCGGTGAGCGGCACCCCCTCGATGGGCCCGCTCAGGCCGACCCCGGCGTTGTTGACCAGCACGTCGAGGTGTCCGCAGGCGCCGAGCACCGCCTCGATCGAGGCCTCGTCCTCGACGTCGAGGGCGAACCGCTCGGTGACGTCGAGGTCGGTGAGGGTCTCCACCCTGCGGGCGGTGGCGATCACCTCGTGGCCTCGCCGGGCCAGCTCCACCGCGCTCGCCCGCCCGATCCCGCTCGAGCAACCAGTGATCAGCACTCGTGCCACCGTGACCCCCCCATCGTCGACCCAGTTGGTCGGCGTGAACCTAATCGACGCCGCCCCGACCGCCGAGCTGCTCGCGCGCCCACGTCGGTGGTCGGAGCAGGAGGCGGTGCTCAGTGGTCGCAGTTCCAGACGCCGTCGTCCTCGAGCTGCGGCTTCTGGCACCCCGGCGGGATGGGCGGGATGGGCCTGTCCGCCGGCCAGTCGGCCGGGACCCCCGGGGGTCGTGTGGTCGTCGTCGTGGCCGGCGAGGCCGGGGCCGTCGTCGTCGCACGAGGCTGCGATGGTGGCGCCGTCGGTGCGGACGAGGTCGCCGACGGTGCCGATGCGGGTGCGGGGCTCGACGAGCCGTCCGCGTCGGGGGTCGCGGGAGCGGCTCCGCCGGTCGAACCGGCCCGGTCGGCCGTCGCCGGGGAACCGGGCACGAGCTCGTAGACGTCCTGGTACTCGATCACCGGCTCGGGCGTCACCGATGCCGGGGACGCCGTCGTGGTCGGCGCGGACAGACCCGCGGCCAGGTCGCCGGTGTCGTCGACGCCGTCCGGGCCTTCCGACGACATCTGCACCAGGGCCACGGCCATCCCGACCATGACCAGCACCATCAGGGTGGCGACCCCTGACACCGCCAACGCCCGCTTCCGTTCCATGTCCCGACCTCGATCCGCGGTTCCCGTGCCCTCGTCCCATCGGCAGGTTCGGGCCCACGACCTGAGTCCGGTGACGCTCGTTGGGCTGCGACTGGTCCCGACTTTGCGAACCTCTTACCCTCGGCGTGAGGTCAGCGCCGTGGAGCTTCCCGGCGACGGGACCAAGGACCCGGATCCCGCACCGCCAATGGCCCTGAGTCCGTGCGCGGGCGCGGATCTAGGCTGCGCCCCGATCCGCACCGAGACCGGTCGCCGGTGCGACGGCGAGGCCGAAGGGAACGCTCTGTGACTGACGAGGATCCGCTGGTCCGGGTCGGGCGACGCGAGATCAGGGTCTCGACGCTGCTCTCCGAGCACCTCGCCCTCCAGGGGGAGATCCGGGCGCGCAAGCGCACCGAGAGCGCCGCGGTGCGCAGGAAGCGGGAGGACGATCAGCTCAAGCCGTACCAGATCGAGCTGCTCCGGCTCCAGCAGCACCTCGAGGACCACGAGAAGCGGATGATCGTGCTGTTCGAGGGGCGCGACGCCGCGGGCAAGGGCGGCACCATCCGCCGGGTCACCCGCTACATGAACGAGAAGCACTACCGCGTGGTCGCGCTCGGCAAGCCCACCGAGGAGCAGCGCACGCAGTGGTACTTCCAGCGCTACGTGGCCCAGTTCCCCAGCGGCGGCGAGATCGTGCTGTTCGACCGCTCCTGGTACAACCGGGCGATGGTCGAGCCCGTGTTCGGGTTCTGCACCGACGATGAGTACCGCAACTTCATGCGCGGGGTCGTGGGCTTCGAGAAGGACCTCGTACGCCAGGGGACGATCTTCGTGAAGCTCTACTTCAGCGTCACGAAGGACGAGCAGAAGCGCCGCTTCGACCGCCGTCGGGACGATCCGCTGCGGCAGTGGAAGCTCAGTGAGATCGACGTGCAGGCCCAGGAGCACTGGGACGACTTCACCGACATGAAGTACCACATGCTCAAGCGCACGAGCACCCACGACTCGCCGTGGACCATCATCCGCTCCGGGGACAAGCACCGGGCGCGGCTCAACGCCATGCGCGTGATCCTGAACGCGGTGCCCTACGAAGGCCGATCGGATGTGATCGACTTCGTGCCCGACCCCGAGGTGGTCGTGCCCGCCGCGCAGGAGCTGGCGGTCATGGAGGCCGAGCGGATCCGCGGCGGCCGGTTCACCGGGTAGGACGGGGTACGCCCGCCGGGTCGGTCGGCCCTGGAGCCCTAGAGGCGGCCGTAGCCCGACGGCGTCTTCCACCAACCGTCGAGGTTGGTGATGCGCGTGCCGCCGGCCGAGCCGAAGGCGTGGACGATCTGGTTGCCGCCCATGTACAGGGCGACGTGCTCGGAGCCGCCGCCGCCCCAGAACACGAGGTCACCGGGGGCGAGCTGGGCCCGGGAGACCCGGGTCGTCATCGAGTACTGCGCCCCGCTGTAGTGCGGCAGCGAGATGCCGATCTGGCGGAACGCCCACACCATCAGGCCGGAGCAGTCGAAGGCGTTCGGGCCCTCGGCGCCCCACACGTAGGGGGAGCCGACCTTGCTGGTGGCGTAGCCGATGGCGGCGGCGGCGTTCCCGCTCGGCGCCGGGGCCGGACCGGGATCGGGAGCCGGCGAGGGCTTCGGGGCGGGAGCCGGCGCCGGGGCGCCGCCACCCGCCGCAGGGGCGGCAGCCGGTCGGCCGGGCGCACCGGTGGTGCCGGTGGTGCCGGCCGTGGCACCGGGGGCGGTGGTGGTCGTGGCCGCCGCGGCCGCGGCAGCAGCCGCCTCGGCCCGCCGGGCGCTCTCGGCGGCGACCAGCTCGGCCAGCTCTCCCTCGGTCTGTTCGAGCAGGGCCCGCTTCTGGTCGGCCGCGGCGCTGGCCTCGTCGAGGGCGGCGTCGATCTCGTCGGCCTTGGCCTTGGCCTCGGCCTCGGTGGCCGCCAGCTCCTCGCCGGCGGTCTCGGCCTTCTGCCGGGCCGCGCTCAGTCGGTCGATGTGGTCGCGCCGGTCACCGGCGGCGGCCTCGAGGTAGCCCTGCTTGGCGGGGGCGGAGTCGGCGTCGCTGCGGAGGATGGCATCGAACGACGAGGTGTCGTTGCCCGACACGTAGGCACCGATGGAGTAGGCGCGCAGCTCCTGCTCGCGCTCGGCCAGCTCGGCGTTGGCCTCGTCGGCCTGCTGCCTGGCCGCCTCGGCCTCGGCCTGGATCTGGCTCAGCTCGTAGTTCGCCGCCTCGGCCTGGGCACCGAGCTCCATGGCCTGGGCGTCGAGCTCGTCGACGCGGTCGGCGATCTGTGCGGCCTCGGCGCGCTTGTCGTCGATGGACTGGGCCCCGGCGGGCGCCAGTCCGGTGGACGCGGCGAGGAGGCCGATGAGGGCGAGCAGGGTCGCGACGAGTCGCGATCGACGGCTGGACATCGATCTCATGATTGCGGAATCTTTACAGATCGGTGACGCCGAGTGAAGTCAGCGGCGTCAGAAACGCTCTGACCTGCGGTTTCGTGGTTGCCGATCGTCGTGATCGGGCCGTTTCCGCCCCCCCGTCTGGTAGGAACACCCCCGATGGGGGGCAGCTACGTCCTGATCCACGGCGGTGGATCGACCGGTCGGTTCTGGGACCGGTTGCTGCCGTACCTCGATCACCCGGCCCTCGTCGTGGACCTGCCCGGGCGAGCCGACGCACCCGCCGACCTGGCGACGCTGACCGTCGACGAGGAGGTCGCGTCGGTCGTCGCCGACGTCGAGGCCGCCGACCTCGACGACCCGCTCGTGGTCGTGGCCCACTCCTCGGGCGGCCTCGTCGTGCCGGGTGTGGTGGCCGCCCTCGGGCGCCGGGTCGCCCACGTCGTGCTGAACGCCGCGCTGGTGCCGCCCGAGGGCGGCTGCGGGCTCGACGGCATGAAGCCCCACCATCGGGCGGGACTGGTGGCCGCGGTGCGCGCCGCCACCGACGCCGGCACGGTGATCACCCTGCCCGGACCACCCGCCGACCCCGAGCCGCTCCGCACCGGCTACGGCGGCGATCCCCTCGACGACGACACGCTCGCCTACGTCGCCGACCCCGTGCGTTGCGTCGAGGACACCGTGCACCACTACTTCCAGCCGGTGCACTGGTCGCGAGCCGCCGCCGTACCCGTCACCTACGTCCTCAACGAGCGCGACCGTCCCGTCCCACCGGCCACCCAGGAGGAGATGGCCGGCCACGTCCCCAACCTCGCCGCGATCGTGCGCCTCCCCACGGGTCACGCGCCGGCGGTCACCGACCCCGCCGCCTTGGCCACCGTCCTCGACCGCATCGCCGCCACCGTCACCTGACGGCCGAAGGAGCCCACCATGCTGCACAGCCACCGCCCGCTCCCCGCCTGGTTCGACGACGCCAAGTTCGGCATCTTCGTGCACTGGACGGCGGCGGCCATCCCCGCGTTCGCGCCCGTCGGTCCCTCGCCGTTCGACATCGCCGAGACCGACGGGTGGGAGGCGTCGTTCGCCCGCTCGCCCTACGTCGAGTGGTACCTCAACTCGCTGCAGATCGAGGGGAGCCCCGTCGCCGAGTACCACGCCGCCAACCACCCCGACACGCCCTACGAGGAGTTCGTCGCCCGGTTCCTCGCCGGGCTCGGCGGGTGGCAGCCCGAGACCTGGGCCCGGCTCTTCGCCGCCGCGGGGGCCCGCTACGTGGTGCTCGTCACCAAGCACCACGACGGCATGACGCTGTGGCCGACCGCCACCCCCAACCCGTTCCGCGAGGGCTGGTCGGCCGAGCGGGACGTGGTCGGCGAGCTGGCCGACGCCGTCCGCGCCCGCGACCTGCGGTTCGGCACCTACTACTCCGGCGGGCTGGACTGGACCTTCGGGGGCCTGCCGATCACCGACGTCGGCAGCATGATCCGCGCCATCCCGCAGAGCGACACCTACCTCGCCTACGCCGACGCCCACTGGCGCGAGCTCATCGACCGCTACCGCCCGTGCGTCCTCTGGAACGACATCGGCTACCCGGCCACGGCCGACCTCGAGGCCCTGCAGACCTACTACTTCGACCGGGTGCCCGACGGCCTGGTCAACGACCGCTTCAAGTGGGCCGCACCCGAGGACGAGGTGCACGCCGACTTCGTCACCCCCGAGTACTCGACGACGGCGCCGGTCGACGGACGCAAGTGGGAGACCGTCCGGGGCATGGGCACGAGCTTCGGGTACAACCGCGAGGAGCGGCCCGACGACTACCTGTCGGTCGCCGACCTGGTCCACCTGGTGGCCGACGTCGTGGCGCGAGGCGGCAACGTGCTGCTCAACGTGGGGCCGATGGGCGACGGGCGCATCCCCTGGGTGCAGGCCGAGCGACTGCTGGCCCTCGGCTGGTGGCTCGACCTCAACGGTGAGGCGGTGTACGGCACCCGGCCGTGGCGGTCGGCCGACGGCGCCCTCGTCGAGGACGCGACCACCGACGACGGCACGCGGGTCGTGTTCACGGAAGCGGCCGAGGGCGACGATCGCTTCGCCGTCGTGCTCGGGTCGCCGTCGGGTCGTCGCATCGAGCTGCCGGTGCCGACCGACGTCGCCACCGACGTGGTGGTCACCCGGCTCGGGCAGGGCACCCCGCTCGCGTCGCGCGTCGACGCCGGGCGCCTCGAGGTCGAGCTGACCGACGAGCCCCCCGCGGCCGGCGCCGACCCCGCCCTCACCCTGCGCCTCCGACCGGCGCCGTAGCCACCGATCCGGTCACCGTGCCTCGCCGGGCATCCGGTCACTCGGCGAGGGCGTACACCTGCCACTCGTCGGGCACGCCCTTCAGGCGGTGCACGCCGCGGTCGACGAAGGCGATGCCCGAGCCGACCACCAGGTCTCGAACCGTGCGCGACACGAGGATCTCCCCGGGGCCGGCGAGCGCTTCGATGCGGGCGCCGATGTGGGCGGCGATGCCGCCGATGTCGTCGGCCCGGAGCTCCACCTCGCCGGCGTGGAGGCCGGCCCGCACGGCGATCCCGAGCCCGCGGAGGCTGTCACGGATCGTCGCCGCCGTCCGGATCGCCCGGGCCGGCCCGTCGAAGGTGGCCAGGACCCCGTCGCCGGTGGACTTCACGACCCGGCCGGCGCCGGCGGCGACCGCGCCGCGGACGACGTCGTCGTGGCGGTCGAGCAGCTCGTTCCACTGGCGGTCGCCGAGGCGGGACGCGAGCGGTGTGGAGTCGACGATGTCGGTGAACAGGACGGTGGCCAGGACCCGGTCGGGCGTCGGCTGCGGGCGGACCCCCGTGACGAAGGCCTGGATCTCGTCGAGCAGCACCTCGGTGTCGCCGCTGAAGAGGAAGTCGGCGCTGCCCGGCAGCTCGACCAGGCGGGCGCCGGGGATGTGCTCGGTCAGGTAGCGGGCGTGGGCCGAGCCGATCCACGCGTCGCGCCGGGCCATGACGAGCGTCGGGCACGCCACGGCCGGCAGCGCGGCGCGGGCGTCGAGCTCCATGAGCCAGCGACGCATGGTGCGCGTGGTGCTCGGGCTGGCGCAGTCGCGGACGTAGGCCTCCCACCAGGCCACGAATCCCGGCGGGGCCTTCTCGCCGGCCAGCCGCGACACGGACTCGGCCGGCATGTAGATGCTCGACAACATGCGCTCGCCGGCCGAGGGTGGCACCCCGATCGGGAAGTCGTCGTCCTGGCTCAGGCGGGCCCAGGCGTTGACGAGCACCAGCCCTTCGATCCGCTCGGGATGCGACGCGGCGAACACGGAGGCCATCGGCCCGCCCGACCCCTTCCCGACCAGGGTCACCCGCTCGGCGCCGACCACGTCGAGCACGGCGCGGACGTCGTCGACCCACTCCTCCAACGTCGGCAGCTCGCCGAGCGGGAGAGGGTCCGACAGCCCGACGCCGCGCTTGTCGAAGGTGATGAGCCGGCTGAAGGACGCCAGTCGGTCGAGCACGGGACGCATGGGGGAGTCGTCTCGCCAGGCGTCGCCGACGTGGCTGAACCAGTCGTTGATCAGCACGACGTCCGGCGGTCCGGCCCCCGCCGTCCGATAGGCGACGTAGCCGGACGCAGTGCTCGCGTAGTCGACCGGCGAAACCCCGGGCATGCACCGACTCCCTTGTGGAAAGCTGGCACGAATCTACCGGTCGGGTCCGGCGGGGTCGGGCCCGAGATCAGCGAGGTGCGGTGGCCAGATGCCCTACGCCATCCAGCCCATCCCCTTCCTCAACGAGCTGTTCGGGCCCTCCGGGGAGTTCCAGCCCGAGCCCGTCCTCGAGATCCTGCGAGGGGTCGAGTCGGTGCTCGAGGGCCTCGACGCGTTCAACGCCCTCGACCCCGACCTCATCACCGGACCCAACGCCGAGGCGTTCCGAGACCTCGCCGCGGCGCTGCCGCCGGCGCTCGATCGGATGATCCTCGCCGCCCTGCGCAGTGCGGTGTCCCGCGGGGTCAGGACCCAGATCACCTGGAAGCCGGGCTATGACTTCGAGCTGTCGGCCTGGGAGAGCAGCGAGGGCAGCGCCGGGATGCTCAACCTGGTCATCGTGAGCCCGCATCCCCGCGAGCTCGTGCCCGACACGCTTGCCTAGGCGCCCCGCCGGCGCTCGGCCCCCGCGGATCCTTAGCCTGCTCTTCACCTTCCCCGGGGGTCGTCATGACCCCGGTTCCGGGACGCTCGTCCCCAGGAGCGGACACCCGTCCGACACGAGGAGAGCGCCATGCGCACCAAGCCCATCGCCGCCGTCGCCGCCGGAGCCGCGCTGCTCCTCGGCGGGGTCACCTTCGCCGCCGCCCGCGAGGTCGGCTCGGGTCGGGACGACCGGCCCCGAATCGAGCTCGACGGCACCACCGGCTCGACGCTCGACGGCACCACCGGCTCGACGCTCGACGACAGCACCGGCTCGACGCTCGATGACAGCACCGGGTCGACCGACACCACGGTCGACGACTCGCCGGGCACGACGGGCTCCACCGTCGGCGATGACGAGCTCGGCACCGACCGCGGGGAGGACGGCGGGGTGCACCAGTGCCGTGGCTGCGACGACGGTGCCGACGACGGGCCCGACCACGACCTCGGTGACGACCAGGGTGACGACGGCGACGAGATCGAGGACGAGCGGGACGATCGCTCGGGTCCCGGCAGCGGCGGCGACGTCGACGGTGATCACTCGGGCCCGGGTAGCGGCGTCGAGGAGGACCGCGAGGACGACGATCGCTCCGGTCGCGACGGTGGGGACGACGTCGAGGACGAGCGCGAGGACCACTCGGGCCGGCGGTAGCCGCTACCCCTCGGCGACGCCGCCGAAGTCCACCTCCACCCGCCCACCACCGTGCGGGCCACGGCCGAGCGCCACCCCACCCCGGGAGGCCTCGGCCGTGGCCCGCACGATGTCGAGGCCGAGGCCGGTCGACCCGCCGCCGCTGCGGCCCCGGGCCAGCACGGCGTCGTCGGCGAAGCCGTTCCCGTCGTCCTCGACGACGAGGCGACCCCCACCGCCGATCCGGTGGGTGACGTACACGCGGAAGCCGCCGCCCTCTGGCGTGTGGGCGATCACGTTGCCGAGCAGCGCGTCGAGCACCGCCTCGAGATCGTCGGGGGCGACCCCGACCGGGCACGGTCCATCCGGCAACGACGTCGAGTAGGACCGGCCCTGCTCATCGGCCAGCGCCGCCCAGAACGCCACCCGCTCGCTCGCCACCGTCGTGAGGTCGCTCTCGGCCCGCAGCCCCTCCCGGACGGGTCGCCGCGCCTCGTCGATGAGCCGGTCGACGGCGCGGGTGAGCTCGTCCACGTCGGCGGTGAGGCGCTCCCGTTCGACGGCATCGCGCAGACCGTCGACGTCGACCCGCAGGGCGGTGACCGGGGTGCGCAGGCGGTGCGACAGGTCCGCGGCCGCCTCCCGCTCGGCGGCGAGGAGCGCCTCGATCCGACCGGCGAGCTGGTTGATCGTGTGCCCGACCTCGCTGATCTCGGGCGGCCCGGCCGGCGTGACCCGGGCGTGGAGGTCACCGTGGCTCAGCTGGTCGGCCACCTCGGCCAGCTCCCCGATGGGCCGCACCATGCTGCGGGCGAGGCGGTCGGCCACGGCCACGGCCAGGAGCACGAGCGTCACCCCGAGGGCGGCGAGCAGCGCCCACGCCGCCGCCACACCCCTGCGGAGGTCGGCATCGGGCACGAAGACCCGTATCACTGTCGTGTCGGCACCGCTGGCGACGGGCACCAACACCTGCTGCCCACCAGGTGCACCGGTGGAGAAGGCACGGCCGCGAGCGGCCAGCGCCACGTTGGCGTCGGCCGCGGCCGCTTCGCCGAGCACGGTGCCGTCCGGCAGGAACACGGTGATCGTGCCCACGTCGCCGGCGTTGATGCCGGTGACCACCTCGTCGACGGCGGCGGGTTCGGTCACGGTGGCGAGGACCGGCGCGAGCGTCTGGGCGCTGCGCTCGGCGGCGTTCAGGGCCCGGTCCTCGGCGATCGAGCGGATGAGGATGGCGAGCGGCACGAGGAACGCGAGCACGATGAGCGCGGCGATGGCGGCGACGGTGAGGGCCAGCTGGCGGCGCACGGCTCAGGCGTCCGGGTCGACGAGCTTGACGCCGACGCCCCGGACGGTACGGAGGTAGCGGGGCGCCGCCGCCGACTCGCCGAGCTTGCGACGCAGCCACGACAGGTGCACGTCCACGGTCTTGTCGGCGCCGCCGTAGGGCTGCTGCCAGATGTCGGCGAGCAGCTGGCGCTTGGTGACCACCTGCCCGGCGTGCACCGCCAGGTAGTGGAGGAGGTCGAACTCGCGCCGCGAGAGGTCGAGCGGAGCGCCGTCGAGCGCGGCCTCGCGGGTCGCGTCGTCGATCGTCAGTCCGCCGACCGCCACCGCGGCGTCACGCGGTCCCCGTTCGGCCCGCCGCAGCACGGCGCGCACCCGCGCGTCGAGCTGAGCGCCGGAGTACGGCTTCACGACGTAGTCGTCGGCGCCGGCGTCGAGGGTCGCCACGATGTCGGCGTCGTCGTCGCGTGCCGTGGCGACGATGACGGGAACGTCGCTCACGGCCCGGATCATCTTGAGTACCTCGTCACCGTCGAGGTCGGGCAGGCCGAGGTCGAGCACGACCACGTCGGGCGGGTCGTCCACGACCTGTTGCAGCCCGGGCATGCCCGAAGAGGCGGAGCGCACCGCGTGACCGCGCTCGCCCAGCGTCCGGGCGACCGCGTCGCGGATGCGGGTGTCGTCCTCGATGAGCAGCACCACGGCCATCGTCGGCGACCTTAGAGGGCGCATCGTCGAGCGCCGAGCCGTCCTGGTGCTCGAGGGACGGCTCTTGCCCGTCCCTTAACCAGCCCTTAGCCAGCGAGGGCGGCGCGCCGGTGATGATGGGTCCGTGCGACGGCAGATGGTCTCGGGAGCGTCATGGGTGCTCGGCACCGCCGTCGCCATCGCGCTGTCGACGACGGCGGTGGCGATGGTCGGCGACCGGGTGACCGATCGCCAGGTGCCGCGGGTCTCCGAGTCGGCGGTCGAGGCCGCCCTTGCCGAGGATCCGCCTGCCGATCCGTCCTCGAGCGTTCCGGCCGATGATGCCGAGACCGGCACCGCCGCCGAGCCCGCCGGCGCCGAGCCGGCCGTGGCGCCCGACGGCCGGTCGGGCGGTTCGTCGTCCACCGACGACACCGGCTCGGCCGCCACCGGGGAGGGCTCCGGCGCTCCCGGGGGCGCGGGTGGCTCGAGCGGTGACGACGACGGTCTACGAGGCGACGGGACGGTCGACGACGGGGGCTCGTCGGGAGGTGGCTCCGGCGCGTCCTCAGGTGGCGACTCGTCCGGCCCTGGCTCGGGCCCGACGACGACGACCTCGGCGAGGCCGGTCGCGGCCACCTACGTGACCCCCGGTGGCACGGTCGCGGTCGAGTGCCGCGGCACCACGATCGGCCTGCTGTACGCCACCCCGGCCAGCGGCTACGCCATCGACGGCACCCCGAAGACCGGGCCGTCGGAGGTCGAGGTGCGGTTCCGACCGCTCTCCGGCTCCGGGGGCCAGGAGGAGCGGGTGCGGGCCCGTTGCCAGGACGGCCGTCCCGTCCCCGCGTGATCGCGGCCGATCACCGACTCGGACGGCGGTCGAGGTATGCCCGGCCGCGCGGTGAGAGTCGATAGCCGACCTCCAGGCTCTCGGTCAGGCCCAACGCCTTGAGCTTGCGCACGTCGCGCTTGAGCTCGTCGCGCGAGCGGCCGAGCGCCGTGGCCAGATCGGCCGCCCGTACCCCGGGCCCAACGGCGATGGCGTCGAGGGTCGCCTGCGTCCACGGGCGCTCGGTCCGGGCGCCGTCGAGGCGGGCCAACCGCCGGTCGAGCTCCCGCAGCGCCGCATCGTCGAGGTGATCGTCGGCCGCCAGCCCGTGGCGCGGGTCGCCGCCGACGTGGTGGAACCGCACCCTCGTCACCGGACCGGCGTCACCGAGCTCGTCGAGCAGCGCCGCCGCCGAGGTGAAACCCGCCCGACGGGCATCGGCGTCGCCGATCGACGAGAGGTCGACGGCGTCGACGGCGTCGACCTCGATCATCCCGCCGGGTGTGCGGTAGCGATGACCGACCACCGCCTGGGGTCGCCGCCATCGTCGGAACGTGAGCGTGATCGAACCGTCCCCGATGCCGGCCGCCGCCGATGCGCGGAAGAGCACGGTCGGACCCTAGGTCCGTGGCGCTCGCCTGGCGGGCCTGCCGGTTCGTGGAGCTCAGGAAGGCGACCGGGCCGGGACCGCGGCCTCCTCGCCTGCGTCGGGGTCGGCGGTCACCGGGGTGGGACCCGGGCGCACGACGACGCGATGGGCGAGCATCACCGCCTGGCCGCTCAGCGGCTCGGCCTCGGCCGACCCGCCGGGGACGATCTGGTTGACGTTGCCTCCACCGAGCGCCGCCGCCCGGCGCCCACCGTGTCCGGCGTGGCCCCAACCGTGCGGGACCACGACGACTCCCTCCGCCACGTCGTCGGTGACCCGCAGGGGGAGGGTGACCGCCTCGGGCCCAGCGCGGTCGATGGTCACCGTCCCCCCGTCGGTCAGGCCCAGTCGGGCGGCATCGGCGGGGTGCACGAGGGCGGTGTTGGCGGCGGGTTGGGTGATGCCGGGGTTGTTGTGCATCCAGCTGTTGTGCGAGCGGCGCTCACGGCGCCCGATGAGCACGAGCGTGCCGTCGTCGACCGGCGCGAAGTCGAGGGCGCGGTCCCGGAGCCGCACCAGGTCCCGGAGGATGCGGTGCGGGGCGAGCCGCACGCGGCCGTCGGGCGTCGGCACCCGTCGACCGAGGAACGAGCCCGGCTCGGTCGGTGCCAGCTCGACGCCCTCGGGGTGGGCGCGCAGCTCGTCGAGGCTCACCTGGCCACCCCACCGGAAGAGGAGGGCGAGGAGGGTGTCGGGGGTGACCGGACGTCCGCCGGGGACCCGCTCGAGCAGCGCGTTGACCCGGGGGACGGCGTTGGCGAGCGACCTCCCCACCGGCGACGCCCCACAGGCGACGGCCAGGTCGGCGAAGATCTGCCACTCGGGTCGGCGCTCGTAGGCCGGCGGCACGACGGCGTCGGTGAACTGGGCGAACGGGGTGGGCTGCAGGTTCGCCCACGCGATGGGGTAGTCGGAGCGCTCGAGCATGTCGGTGGCCGGGAGGAGGTAGTCGGCGTGTGCCGCCGTCTCGTTGGCGTACAGGTCGATGACCACCAGCAGGTCGAGGTCGTCGAGCGCATCGGCGAGCGCAGGCCCCGGCACCGAGTGGGCGGGGTTGCCGGCGCCGACGAACAACGCCCGGATCCGGTCGGGGTGATCGATCGTGATCTCGTCGGCGAGGGCGGCGACCGGGAAGGCGCCGGCGACGCGGTGCCAGCCGTCACGCAGCGTGCGGTGCCGCCACATGTCGGCGTGCCCGAGCAGGCGGGACACCGCGAGGGTGTCGAACGGTCCGGGCGGTACCAGCAGTCCACCGGCCCGGTCGAGGTTGCCGGTCACGAGGTCGAGGCCCTGCGCGAGCCAGGCGGCCAACGAGCCGAACGGCCCCATGTTCACCCCCGTCGACAGGTAGAGGGCGGCCCCGTCGGCGTCGCCGTAGCCACGGGCCAGGCGGCGGATGGTGGCGGCGTCGACCCCGGTGACCTCGGCGACCCGCTCTGGCGACCACGGCACCGCCGCCAGGAGGAACGAGTCGACGCCGTCGGCGAACCGCCGGGCCCGGTCGAGGTCGAGGGCGCGCCCGCCGTCCTCGTGGGCGAGCACGTGGAGCATCCCGAGCAGGAGGTAGGCGTCGGTGCCGGGGCGGATCGGCACGTGCTCGCCGACCTTCTTCGCCGTCTCGGTCCGGCGGGGGTCGACCATCACCACGCGGCCCCCGCGCGCCTCGATGGCCCGCAGTCGGCCGAGCGCGTCGGGTGCCTGCACCACCGACATCTGGCTGACCGCCGGGTTGGTGCCGAGGCAGATCAGCACCTCGACGCGGTCGAGGTCGGGCACCGGCTGCACGGTCGGCTGCCCGTACATCTCGGTGGCCACGTAGAACTTGTTGTTCACGTCCACGGAGTGGGAGGCGAAGTGGTTCGGGGAGCCGAGCGCCTCGAGGAACGCCGCCGACCACAGGAGGTGCTGGAACGAGAAGAACGTCGGGTTGCCCGAGTAGAGGGCGATCGAGCGGTCGCCGTGCTCGGCGCGCAGGGCCCGGACGCGTGCCCCGATCTCGTCGAGGGCCTGCTCCCAGGAGATCCGCTCCCACCGGTCGCCGATCCTGCGCATCGGGTGGTCGATGCGGTCGGGGTCGTGGTGGAGGTCGCCGAGGCTCGTGCCCTTCACGCAGGCGTAGCCCCGCGACACCGGGTGATCACGGTCGGGCTTCACGTCGACCACCGCGTCGTCGTCGCCGACCGTGACCACCAGGCCGCAGTGGGCCTCGCAGATGCGGCACATGGTGCGTCGGGTCCGGGCCATCCCGGCATGGTGCCAGCTCATCGCGGTCCCCGCCGCTCGGGAACGGCGACGGCGCGGGACGGGGGCTAGCGGACCGTCAGCAGGATGCTTCGCTGGCCGACCAGGCGATCGCCGTCGTACACCTCGAGGGAGTACGCCAACTGGGTACCGCTCTCGCTGCAGCCCGGCGTGCCGGGGCAGACCTGGGCACTGCCGCTCAGGGTCTCGGCGTAGAAGCCGTTGGGACCGTTGATCGCCACCCGCACGAACCGGCTGGCGGAGATGTCCCACACCAGGGTCGACTCGCCGCTCGGGAAGATGAAGTTCGGGGTGAGGGCGAACGAGATCGACAGGTTCAGCGGCGCCTGCGTCGTCGGGGTGGTCGGGGCCGCAGCGCTGCCGCCGCCGCCACCGCCGCCCGACGGGGGCGGCGCGGGGTTGACCGCCGGTGCCGACGTCACCGGCGACGTGGGGGTCACGGGCAGGGTCGTGGTGGGCAGCGGGATCGTGCTGGTGGTCACCGCCGGGCGGGTGGTCGTCGTCGGCTGCTCGGTGGTGGTGGTCTCGGGCCCGGAGGCGGTGGAGATCTCGGTGTTCCCGCCGTCGCGGGTCAGCACCACGATGCCGAGCACGAGGGCCAGCGCAGCGGCGACACCGCCGGCGATCACGAGCCGGCGCCGTCCGCCGCCGATCACGTCGGCGCCGGCCTTCTTCTCGGCGGCCTTCACCGGCTCGTGCATCGGGGCGTTCTTGGCGGTGAGGTCCGCCGGCGGCGCGGCGGGGGCGCCGGTGACCGTCGTCCCGGCCACCGTGGCCGCGACGACCGTCGCCCCGGCGTCATCCCCGACCGGTGTCGGCGTGGGGTTCGGCGTGGGGGTCGGCGCGGCCTCGGGTGGCGGGGGCAACGTGGGCTGGCGCCCGGTCACCGCGCCGCTGGTCGGTGCGGTGGCCGCTGCCGCGCCGACGGCGCCGGCGCCGGCCGCACCGGCGGCGAGCAGGGCGGCCGCTCCCCGCTTCCGGGTCTGGCGGGCCGTGGTCGGCGAGGAGATCGTCGGCTTGGGCGTGGCCGCGGACGCGGTGGTGGCCGCCGCCCGGTCGGCGGGGCGCAGGTAGGCGGAGCCGGTCATCGGCGTGCTGGCCGCCAGGCCGCTCGCCACCTGTTCCTTCAGCCCCACCGGCGCGCCGGCGATCGGGATGGCGGCGAACACCTCGACCGGCGGCAGCGCGATGAGGGCTCGAGCCCGGCACTGGTCGCAGGTCTTCAGGTGCCGGCTCACGATGCGGACGGTGTCGGCGTCGAAGCGATCATGGCCGACGAGCTCGCCCCGCAGCACGTCGTGCTCCGGGGAGCCGCCTCGCCACAGCACGCGCGCCCTCACGGCGTTGCCGAAGCCGAGCGGCAGCTTGGGCAGGAGCTCGGCGATGGCCTCGGGGCGCTCCCGCAGCACCGCTGCGACCTCCCGCGACGAAAGCCCGAACCGGTAGTGGAGGTCGAGCGACTCGCGCACCCGCTCGCCGAGCACGTCGGCAGCCTGCCAGCACAGGGCGGCGACCTCGGTGTCGGCCGCGATGGCGCCCACGTTGGTGGCGGCCGCCAGTCGGCCCTCGGCGCCGACGGCCTGGGGCCCGGGATGGGGCGTGCCGCCCCCGGCCTGGCCGGCCGCACGCCGGGTGGCTCGGAGGGCGACCACCGCGAACGACTCGTTGGCCGCCGACTGGCCGAGGTCCTGGGTGACGGTGGTGAAGGCCTCGGTCTCGACCGCGGCGGCGTCGCGGGGTCGTACGCCCCGATGGATGATCCGGTCGTAGACGGGGTCGAACCACAGGTCGTACAGACGGCCGAACGCGCGTGCGTCGCCCGCCTTGTGCAGGGCCACGAGCGCCTGGTCGCGCTTGCGGTGCTCCTGGCTCCGACCGGTCCGGTCCGTCGTGGTACCCGTGCTCACGTCACTCACCGCCGTCTCGCGCCTGCGTGGTCCACGGGGTTCCATCGACCGGTAGGGGGTCGGAATTGACCCTTTCCGGACGATATCCCCCCTGCGCCGGGCCGGGGTCCGCGGTCGAATAAGGTGCAGCGGATGGTCTCGCTCGCCGGCCCGGTGGCGGTCGCCGCCCTCGTCCTCGCCGTCGGAGGCGTCTACAAGCTCCGCGACCCCGGGCCCACCGCCTCGATGTTCGCCACCCTCGGCCTGCCCGCATCGCCGGTCCTCGTGCGGTTCGTGGGTGCGGTCGAGATCGCCGCGGGGGCCACCGCCTTCCTCGTCGGGGGCCCCGTGGCCACCGGCACGGTGGCCGTGCTGTTCACCGCCTTCACGCTGATCACGCTGCGACTCGTGCGCCTCGGCGACGCCGCCGCGTCGTGCGGGTGCTTCGGCCGCCTCTCCTCCCGCCCGAGTCTCGTCCACGTGGGGGTCGACGCCGTCGCCGCGGGCGTGGCCGCCGTCGGTGCCGTCACGGGCACGCCCGGCTTCGTCGAGCTGCAGCCCGACCTCCCCGGCGCCGGCCTCGCCCAGCTGCTGCTCGTCGCCGTGGGCACCTGGCTCGTCGTCGTCACCCTCACCGTCCTGCCCGACACGCTGGCCGCCGCCCGCCGCGGTCCCCGCCAACCGTCCGTCCGCACCTTCGAGGTCAGCTCCGAGCTCCGATGATGGATCGTCACCCCGCACCCCCTCTGGTCCCTTCCCGCCCGCCCTCCGCCGCCGGCCGGCGCGCCCTGAGAGGCCGGCCGGCGTGAAGGCCCCCTCGAGCACCGACGTCGTCGAGAAGGTCTCCGGGTTCCTCGGTCGCCGCTTCGGCCGCCGCGGCTTCTTCGCCCGCTCCGCGGTCGTCGGCAGCGCCATCGCCGTCAACCCCGTCACCTACGCGCTGAAGCCCACCACCGCCTACGCCGCGATCTGCTCCTGCAACGGTTCGAACTGCGAGTGCGGTTCGCTCTGCTGCGACGGGTACACCGAGTTCTGCTGCACGATCTACGGCGACAACAAGTGCCCGCCGAACACCCTGCTCGGCGGCTGGTGGAAGGCCGACGGCACCGCGTTCTGCGGTGGCCCCCGCTACTACATGGACTGCAACGCGCCGTGCAACGGCTGCGGTTGCGGGGGCAACGGCATCTGCAGCGGCAGCTGCTCGGGCACGGGTTGCGGCTGCGCCAACGGGTCGTGCGGCAACCGCAAGGCGGGCTGCACGCAGTTCCGCTACGGACAGTGCAACCAGGGCGTGCCCTGCCTGGGGCCGATCGTGTGCCGAGTGGTCACCTGCGTGCCGCCCTGGTCGCTCGACCCGTCGTGCACGACGACGTTGCGCATCGACCAGAACACGGCCGGCCACGACCGGCCCTGCCTGCACAAGGTCGTGGGCAACCTGGAGGACGCCGTCGAGGACGCCGGCGCGATCCGGGTGGCGGGCTGGGCCCTCGACTTCGACACCCAGGGACCCGTCACCGTCCAGGCCGTGGTCGACGGCGTCGTCGTCGCCAGCGTCGTGGCCGACGGGTACCGCCCCGACGTCGGCGCCGCGTACCGCGGGTGGGGTGACAACCACGGCTTCTCCATGCGGGTGCCCATCCCGGCTGGGCAGACCAAGACCATCTGCGTGAACGCCCTCAACGCCGGCGCCGGCGCTGGCTCCACCCAGCTCGGCTGCCGCACCGTCCGCCTCAACAACCCGTTCGGCTCCCTCGACTCCCTCACCGCCGGCGCCGGCACCATCAAGGTCGCCGGCTGGGCCATCGACCCCGACACGACCGCCGCGGTGAAGGTGCACGTGTACGTCGACGGCCAGTTCCGAGGCGAGTACACCGCCAACCAGAACCGCCCCGACGTCGGTGCCGCCTACCCGGGCTTCGGCTCCCTGCACGGGTACTCGGCGACGATCTCGGTCACCGGTGGCACGCGGAACGTGTGCGTCTACGCCATCAACGTGGGCGCCGGGAGCACCAACCCGGTGCTCGGCTGCCGGAGCATCGAGGTCGGCCGCCCGTTCGGCTCGGTCGACCGGGCCGTGGCGGTGGCGTCGGGGTTGCGGGTCACGGGCTGGGCCATCGACCCCGACACCGTCGACCCGATCAAGGTGCACGTCTACGTCGACTCGCAGTTCCGGGGCGAGTTCGTGGCCAGCCAGCCGCGCCCCGACGTCGCCGCCGTCCACCCCGAGTACGGCCCCGCCCACGGCTTCGACGTCAACGTGCTCGCCGGCCCCGGCGCACGGCGCGTCGACGTGTGGGCCATCAACACCGGCGGCGGGGCCAACCCTCTGCTCGGCACCCGCACCGTGAACGTGATCGGTGGCAACCCGATCGGATCGCTCGACACCGCCCGCAACGGGCCCGACTCGATCACGGTCACCGGTTGGGCGATCGACCCCGACGACGCCAACCCGGCGAAGGTGCACGTGTACGTCGACGGCCAGTTCCGCGGCGAGTTCCCGGCCGACCAGCCTCGACCCGACGTCGCCAGGTTCTATCCCGGCTACGGGTCGAACCGCGGGTTCGCCGCCACCGTGCCCGCCGCCGCCGGCGCCCGCAGCGTGTGCGTGTTCGCCATCAACTCCCTGTCCGGCACCACCAACCCGGTGCTCGGCTGTCGCACCGTCCAGGTCGGCGGCAACCCCATCGGCGCCCTCGAGTCGGCCTCCGGTGGCACCGGGCAGGTGCGGGTCGTCGGCTGGGCCCTCGACCCCGACACCGCCGGGCCGGCCGAGGTCCACGTGTACGTCGACGGCGTCTTCGCCGGCGTCGGCACCGCCGGCGTCACCCGGCCCGAGATCGGCGCGTTCTTCCCCGGCTTCGGCGCCGACCACGGCTTCGACCTCGTGGTCCCCGCGCCCCGGGGCACGCGGACGGTCGGGGTGTTCGCCATCAACACCGGCGCCGGGTCCACCAACCCCTTCCTCGGCTCCCGCACCGTCTCGGTCGCCTGATCGCCGTCTGATCCGAAGGAATCCATCGTGGTCGCTCTCGTCGTCCTCCTGACCCTCGTGGTCCTCGTCCTCGCCGTGCTCGTGGTGGGCCTGCTCCGCAGCCACGCCGAGATCCTCCGCCGCCTGCACGAGCTCGGCGCCGGCGTCTTCGACGAGTCCGAGGAGCTCGGCGAGGAGTCGGCGGCCGGTGGGGTGACCTCGCCGGTGCAGCTCGCCGACAAGCCCGATCCCGAGATCCGCACGCGACCCGGCGTGCCCGAGCCGCGGGAGCTGCCCGACGATGCCGGCGCCTTCGGGGCGGTGCGAGACCTCGCCGGGGTCACGCCGGCCGGCGCGGCCAAGGTCGTCGGGGTCTCGGGCACCGGCCACACCACGCTGCTCGCCTTCCTGTCGAGCGGCTGCGGCACGTGCGCCGACTTCTGGCGAGCCTTCGCCGAGGGCGAGGCCGACCGGCTGCCGGGCCGCGACACCCGGCTCGTCATCGTCACCAAGGGACCGCAGCAGGAGAGCCCGGCGTCGGTCGCCTCGCTGGCTCCGCCGGGTGTGCCGATCGTGATGTCGACCGAGGCCTACGACGACTACTCGGTCCCGGTGAGCCCCTACTTCATCCTGGTCGACGGCGCCGCCGACCAGGTCGTGGGCGAAGGCGCGGCCGCCAGCTGGGACCAGGTCGCCAACCTGCTGCGGCAGGCGGCGGCCGACGCCGGGCTCGCCACGACCGGACGGCCGCTCGGTGGTTCGCCGTCGACCGGCCGGCTCAACCGCGACCAGCGCGAGTCACGGGCCGACACCGAGCTGCTGGCCGCGGGGATCACCCCCGGCCACGCCAGCCTCTACCCGGACGTCGTGCCCCCCGCCCCTGAGAGCGTGACGCCCGCCCGAGCGGCGGAGAGCGGGAAGCCCGCCCGAGCGGCGGAGAGCGGGAAGCCCGCCCGAGCGGCGGAGAGCGGGAAGGACCGCGACGACTGATGCCTCCCGCGCTCCTGGTCGCCGGGCTCGTGGCCGCGGTGGTCGGCGCCATCAAGTCGACCTGGTCGCCCTGAGGGGAATCGATGCTGTCGAGCATCACTCCGCTCGGGGAGCGGAGCCGGGGAAACCGATGGTGGCTCACGGTCACCGCCTACCTGGTCGGCGCCACGCTGGGCGGCGCGTCGACCGGCGTCGTGTTCGGGCTGCTCGGGATGCCGTTGCGGTGGCTCGACCCCTCGACGACCCAACTCGCCGTCGCCGCCCTCGTGCTCGGGTTGGCCGCGCTGGCCTTCGACGCATCCGGCGGGCGACTGGACCTGCCGCGCACCCGCCATCAGGTCAACGAGGACTGGACCACGATCTACCGCGGCTGGGTCTACGGCTTCGGCTGGGGCTTCGAGTTGGGCATGGGGCTGGTGACGGTCGTGACCGCGGCCACCATCTACCTCGTGTTCGCCCTCGCCTTGCTCACCGCGTCACCGGCGCTCGGCGCCCTCATCGGCGCCACGTTCGGGTTGGCCCGTGGCCTCGTCATCCTCTCGGCGTCCCGGGTCCAGACCCCCGACGCCCTGCTGGCGTTCCACCGCCGGCTGCAATCCTCCGCACCGGTCGCCCAGGCGGCGACCGTCGGCGCGGACGCCCTCGTCGTCGTGGCGGCCGCAGCCGTCGCCATCCGCTAAGGAGCACCCATGGTCGACATCACCGCCTACGGCCTCGCCGCCTCCCCCCCGACCGGCTGGGACGGCGAGATCTACCAGCGCACCTCCTGGGCCGCCCCTGCCCTCCCCGGTGGTCGGTTCGCCCAGGCCGAGACGCCGACGCCGATCATCCACATCGCCAACTTCCCCCTGCCCTCCACGAGAGGTGACTACGGCGGAGGGGCGGTGGAGCAGATGGGGCGCGGCGGCATCTTCATCTCGATCCTCGAACACCCCGCCGAGGAGGCCGGTTCAGCCCTGTTCGCTGGCAAAGGGATTCCGTGGCCGCTGTCGCCGTCGGACTTCTCGCCCGACACCATGCAGCGCACCATCGCCGGCCAAGCCGGTCACCAGTCGTTCTTCACCCACAACGGTCGGGCGTTCTGCCTCTACGTGGTGCTCGGCAGCTACAACACCCGGGCCATCCTCGTGCCCGAGGTCAACAAGGCGCTCGCCGGCGTCGACCTGGGCTAGGGCCCCGGTCGGGAGGGTCTGATGCGAGCCGTCGTCTGCCGCCAGTTGGGCCCGCCCGAGGTCCTCGTCGTCGAGGAGCGCGAGGCGCCTGCCCCCGGGCCCGGCCAGGTGCTCGTCGAGGTCGAGGCCGTCGGCGTCAACTACGTCGATGCCCTCTTCGTGTCCGGGGAGTACCAGATCAAGCCGCCACTGCCGTTCGTGCCCGGCAGCGAGGTGGCCGGCGTGGTGCGCCAGCTCGGCGAGGGTGTCGTCGCCGTCGCCGTCGGCGATCGGGTCATGGCCATGCCCGGCCTCGGCGGCTACGCCGACCAGGTGGTGCTCGGTGCCCGCCAGGTGGTGCCCGTGCCGGGCGACCTCGACGCGCCACGCGCCGCCACCTTCATCCAGAGCTACGCCACCGCCCTGTTCGCCCTCACCCGGCGCACCTCGCTCGCCGAGGGCGAGGTCGTGCTCGTGCTCGGGGCCGGCGGGGGCGTCGGGCTCGCCGCCATCGACGTGGCCACCGCCCTCGGGGCCCGGGCCATCGCCGCGGCGTCGACCGACGAGAAGCGGATGCTGGCCACGGTGATGGGGGCGGAGGCGGCCATCGACACCACGTACGAGGACCTGAAGGCCCGGGCCCGCGAGCTCGGCGACGGCGGTGTCGACGTGGTCGTCGACCCGATCGGTGGCGACGCCGCCGAGCCTGCCCTTCGGGCCCTGCGATGGGGCGGCCGCTACGTGGTGATCGGCTTCGCCGCCGGCTCGATCCCCAGGATCCCGCTGAACCAGGTGCTGCTCAACAACCGCACCATCGTCGGCGTCGACTGGGGCGCCTGGTCGATGCGCGACCCGAAGGCGCAGGGCGAGCTGCTCGACGAGCTCGGTGCGCTCGTGGCCGAGGGGCGGCTCCACCCCGTGGCGCCCACCACCTATCCGCTCGAGCGGGCCGCCGACGCCTTGCGTGACCTGCTCGAGCGCCGCGTCACGGGGAAGGTCGCGCTGGTCACCGGGGCCTGACCGACCCGGGGAGCGCGACGGCGGCACGGACTACGTTGCCCGCCATGGGCGCGCTCGACGATCTCCACCGACGCAGCCTCGAGGACCCCGAGGGGTTCTGGGGCGACGCTGCCACCGCCATCCACTGGGACACGCCCCCTGCACGCGTGATCGACGCCGACTCCCCACCCTGGTACCGGTGGTTCACCGGCGGCGAGCTCAACACCTGCTTCAACGCCCTCGACCGGTGGGTCGACGGCGGCGACGGCATCGACCGGGTCCGGGCCGACCAGGTCGCCCTGATCCACGACAGCCCGGTCACCGGATCCGTTCGCCGGTTCACGTATCGCGAGCTGCGTGACGAGGTGGCGCGTTTCGCCGGCGCCCTCGCGGGCCTCGGCGTGGAGAAGGGCGACCGCGTCGTGATCTACATGCCGATGGTGCCCGAGGCCGCCATCGCCATGCTCGCCTGCGCCCGGCTCGGAGCCGTCCACTCGGTCGTGTTCGGCGGCTTCGCCCCCCACGAGCTGGCCATCCGCATCGACGACGCCCGGCCGAAGGTGGTCGTGTCGGCGTCGTGTGGCGTCGAAGGCGAGCGGGTGATCGAGTACAAGCCGCTGCTCGACCGGGCGATCGAGCTGTCGGGCACCGCGGCCCCCGAGCGGTGCATCGTCCTGCAGCGGCCGATGGTCGAGGCCTCGCTCGTCGATGGTCGCGACGTCTCGTGGGTCGACGCCGTGGCCGGCGCGCCGTCGGTCCCGTGCGTCGCGGTCGCCGCGACCGACCCGCTCTACGTCCTCTACACCTCGGGGACCACGGGGCGACCCAAGGGCGTGGTGCGCGACAACGGCGGCCACGCCGTCGCCCTCCGCTGGAGCATGGCCAACGTCTACGGCATGTCGCCGGGGGAGGTCTTCTGGGCGGCCAGCGACGTCGGCTGGGTCGTCGGCCACAGCTACATCGTCTACGGGCCCTTGCTGTCCGGGGACACGACCGTGCTCTACGAGGGCAAGCCGGTGGGCACGCCGGACGCCGGCGCGTTCTGGCGGGTGATCGCCGACCACGGCGTGTCGGTGCTGTTCACCGCGCCGACCGCGTTCCGGGCCATCAAGAAGGAGGATCCGGACGGCGCCCACCTCGACCGCTACGACCTCGGCGCCTTCCGGGCGCTGTTCCTCGCCGGGGAACGCACCGACCCCGACACCTACGAGTGGGCCCGGGCCCTCGTGAACCGCGGCAACGCCGATCCGGACGCCGTCCCAGTGGTCGACCACTGGTGGCAGACCGAGACGGGGTGGCCGGTGGCCGCCAACTGCCTCGGGATCGAGCGCCTGGCCGTGAAGCCCGGCTCACCGACCCGTGCGGTGCCCGGCTACGACGTGCACGTGCTCGACGAGGCCGGGGAACAGGTGCCGCCGGGCCACGAGGGCGCCATCGCCATCCGGCTGCCGCTGCCGCCGGGGTCGCTCCCCACGCTGTGGAACGACGACGACCGGTTCGTCTCGTCGTACCTGTCGCGCTACCCCGGCTACTACCTCACCGGCGACGGCGGCCACCTCGACGACGACGGCTACCTGTTCGTGATGGGCCGCATCGACGACGTCGTCAACGTCGCCGGCCATCGCCTCTCGACCGGGGCCATGGAGGAGGTCGTCGCCACCCACCCCTCGGTGGCCGAGTGCGCGGTGATCGGCGTGGCCGACGAGCTCAAGGGGCAGATGCCCGTCGGCCTGGTCGTGCTCAAGGCCGGCGTCGAGGCCGATCCGGAGGTGATCGAGGCCGAGCTGGTGGCGATGGTGCGGGCCGAGATCGGCCCGGTCGCCGCCTTCAAGACCGCCCACGTCGTACCCCGGCTGCCGAAGACCCGATCGGGCAAGATCCTCCGGGCGACCATGCGGGCCATCGCCGACGGCCGGGACTTCACCGTCCCCTCCACCATCGACGACCCCGCCGTCCTCGACGAACTGGGTCCCGTCCTGCACCCCTAGCTCGAACTGGTTGCGGATTCGGTGCCTCTGACGCCGGGTTCCCGCAACCAGTTGGGGGGTGGTCAGGGGGACTCGGGGGCGACCTGGACGACGACCTTGCCCGAGTTCTCGCCGGTGAAGAGCATGTTGAGGGCCCGGGGGCACTGCTCGAGGCCCTCGACCAGCTCCTCCCGCCACTTGAGCTTGCCCTCGGCGGCCCACTGGCCGAGCTGGGCCATGCACTCGGGGAACCGGTCCCACGAGTCGAGGGTGATGAAGCCCTGCATCTTGCCGCGGCGGGCGATCAGGTTGAGGTAGTTGCTCGGGCCCGGCGGGCGGCCCTTGTCGTTGTAGACGGCGATGGCGCCGCACAGGATCACCCGCCCGTGCAGGGCGAGGGCACCGAGCACGGCGTCGAGGATGCGGCCGCCGACGTTGTCGAAGTAGACGTCCACCCGATCGGGGCAGTGCTCCTTCAGGGCGGCGGCCAGGTCGGCGGTGCGGTGGTTGATGCACGCGTCGAAGCCGAGCTCCTCCACGACCCAACGGCACTTCTCGTCGGTGCCGGCGATGCCGACCACGCGGCACCCCTTGATCTTGGCGATCTGGCCGGCCAGCGACCCCGTGGCACCGGCGGCGGCCGACACGACGACCGTCTCGCCCGGCTGCGGATCACCGATGTCGAGCAGGCCGAAGTAGGCGGCGGCGCCGGTCGAACCGAACACGCTCATCATCGACTTCAGGTCGGTGCCCGGCTCGAGCGGGGTGGTGAACATGTCGTCGCGCACGACGGCGTACTCCTGCCACCCGCCGAGCGAGTACACGAGGTCGCCGACGGCGTACACGTCGGTGCTGGTGGCGACCACCTCGCCGATGCCGCTGCAGCGCACCACCTCGCCGATCTCCACCGCGGGCAGGTAGCCCTCGCCCCGGTTGAGCCAGGTGCGGACGGTGGCGTCCATGCCGAGGTAGACGGTGCGCATGAGGGCCTCGCCCTCGACCAGCTCGTGCATCGGGGCGTCGACGATGGTGAAGTCGTCGTCGGTGACGAGCCCCTCGGGCCGCCGGGCGAGGACGATCTGGCGGTTCAGCGGGGGTGGTGCGGTCGCGGACACGGGCCGGGAGCCTACGCTGGTCCGCCATGCCGTTCCGGGTCCGCGCCACGGCGCTCCTCGCGCTCCCGGCGCTCGTCGTCGGGCCGTTCCTGGTGACCGCGTGTGCCGGCGACGACGACGCCGGCTCGGGTGCCGCTCCGCCCGAGACCGTCCGCAGCACCACCACGTCGGTGGCGCCCACGACCACGTCGACGGCCCCACCGACCACCACCACGACCGTCCCGCCTCCGCCCGACGTGCTGCGCGAGGGCACGGAGGGGCCCGAGGTCCTGGCCCTCCAGCAGGCCCTGCTGTTCCTCGGGTTCCGGCCCGGCGAGGCCGACGGCCGCTACGGCAGCGAGACCGCCTCGGCGGTGATGGCGTTCCAGAAGTGGGCCGGGCTCCAGCGCGACGGCGCCGCCGGCCCCCAGACCGAGGCCGCCCTCGCCGCCCCACCCGCCGCTGCCGGCCGGCGCGATACCGGGCCCGGCCCGCGCCTCGAGATCGACCTCGACCGCCAGATCATGTTCGTGACCTCGGCCGACGGCAGCGTGTCGATCCTGAACGTCTCGAGCGGCAACAACCAGACCTACGTCCACCCGGCCGGCTACACGGCTCGGGCGGTCACCCCGACGGGCGCCTTCGTCGTGCAACGCAAGATCGACGCGGCCGAGAAGGCTCCGCTCGGCACGCTCTACCGACCCATGTACTTCAAGGGGGGCTTCGCGGTGCACGGGTCGACGAGCGTGCCCGGCTACCCGGCGAGCCACGGCTGCGTGCGGGTGAGCTACGCCGACGAGGACTGGCTGTTCCCGCAGATGCCCCTCGGTGCGCCGGTCCTGCTGTACTCCGGCACCGACCAGGGCGACGCCGGCACCGACGCGCCGATCGCCTGACCGATCCGTCGTCGCCGCACCGGGCACGGTACCGTTCGCTCGCTCGATCACCCGGGGGTTGCCGTGAGCGTGGAGACGCACCACACCTTCTGTCGGATCTGCGAGGCGCTCTGCGGGCTCGAGGTCACCGTCGAGGACGGTCACATCACGAGGATCCGACCCGACGACGACCACGTCACCACCGACGGGTTCGCCTGCTTCAAGGGCATCTCCCAGCACAAGCTCTACGACTCGCCCGACCGGCTGAAGTGGCCGATGAAGCGGATCGGCGACGAGTGGTGGCCGATCTCGTGGGAGCAGGCCCTCGGCGAGATCGGGGAGAAGGTGCGCCGCATCAACGGCGAGCACGGCGCCGACGCCCTCGCCATGTACGTGGGCACCGCCGCCGGCTTCGGCGTGCTGCACCCGGTGTTCGCCCAGGGGTTCATGACCGGGCTCGGCTCGAAGAACATGTTCGCCTCGGCCACCCAGGACTGCGCCAACAAGTTCGCCGCCGCCCGCGAGATCTACGGCTTCCCGTTCTCCCAGCCGTTCCCCGACCTGCGCGAGACGCAGTGCCTCGTCGTCGTCGGCGCCAACCCCGTCGTGTCGAAGTGGAGCTTCCTGCAGGTGTCGAACCCGCAGAAGCACCTGCGGGCCATCGAGGAGCGCGGCGGCAAGGTGTTCGTGGTCGACCCGCGGCGCACGGAGTCGGCCCGGGCTGCCGGCGATCACGTCTTCATCCGCCCCGACACCGACGTGTTCTTCTTCCTCGCCTTCCTCCACGAGCTGCTCGCCGTCGGCGCCGTCGACCACGAGCGGGTCGCCGAGCACATGACGGGCTTCGACGAGCTGGCCCGGGTCGTCGCGTCGTGGACGCCCGAGCGGGCCGAGCAGGTGACCCGTGTTCCCGCCGCCACGCTGCGCGAGCTGGTCGCCGCCTACGTCGAGGGCACCGGCCGAGGCGGGGCCGCCCTGTACAGCTCGACGGGCGTCAACATGGGCTCGAACGGCTCGCTGTGCTTCTGGCTCCAGGAGTGCATCAACGCCGTGTCCGGCAACCTCGACCGTCGCGGCGGCACGATCGTGGGCAAGGGCATCTTCGACTTCATCGCCTTCGGGCGCAGGACCGGCACCCTGCTCCGCGACGAGACCTCGCGCGTCGGCCGGTTCCGCTCGGTGAACGACGCCTTCCCCGGTGGCATCCTGGCCGACGAGATCCTCACCGCGGGCGACGGCCAGATCCGGGGGCTGTTCGTCACCGGTGGCAACCCGCTGATCACCATGGCCAACAGCGGCCGGCTCCGTGAGGCGTTCGAACAGCTCGAGCTGCTCGTCGTCACCGACATCTACCTGAACGAGACGGCATCGGTCGGCCACTACGCGCTGCCGGCCACGTCACCGCTGCAGCGTCCCGACCTGCCGTTCGTCTTCCCGCTGATGCTCGGCATGCAGACCCGGCCCTACCTGCAGGCCACCGAGGCGGTGGTCCCCCCGGAGGCCGGTCAGCGCGACGAGGCGTCGATCTACCTGGACCTCGCCAAGGTGAGCGGCACCGGGCTGTTCGGCTCGTCGGTCGCCCAGAAGGCGATGCAGGGCCTGGCCTGGGTCAACGGCAAGGTGAAGCGGCGGCCGTGGCCGGAGGTGCCCCAGGAGCTGCTGCTGTCGCTGCTGCTGCTCGGCACCGGCAACGGCACCTTCGGCAAGCTCGTGCGCGAGGGCCACGGGCGGTTGCGCCCCGATCACGAGGGCGACAGCTTCCTCGGCCAACGTGTCGTCACCGACGACGGCAAGGTGCACCTGGCCCCACCGGTGTTGGTCGAGGCGACGACGAAGCTCGAGGCCGACCACGCCCGCGAGCTGGCCTCCGGCGACCGGTTCAAGCTCATCACCCGCCGCCACGTGAAGACCCACAACTCGTGGACCCACAACCACGAGGACGTGGTGAGGGGCGACTTCACGACCAACCACCTCTACGTGCACCCCGACGATGCCATCCGCCTGGGCCTGTCCGACGGTGATCTGGCCGACGTGGCCTCGGCCACGGCCACGGTGCGGGTGCCCGTCCGCCACAGCGACGACCTCATGCCCGGCGTGGTCGCCCTGCCCCACGGGTGGGGGCACCAACACGCGCGCGGCCTGTCGGTCGCGTCGCGCACGCGCGGGGTGAACGTGAACCTGCTCGCCGCCGACGGCCCCGATCGCATCGAGCGGATCTCGGGCATGGCCCACCTGACCGGCATCCCGGTCGACGTCACCCCCGCCGCCGGACCGCAGGCCCCCACGTGGTCGGGCTTGGGGGCCGACGAGGCCGACGGGGCCGACGGGGCCGATGAGGGTGATGAGGCCGACTCGGCGATCGACGCGACCGCGCCGGTGGCCGGTGCGTCGACCCTCGGCTAGTCGCCGGCCGACGTGCCCGGCCCGTCGCGCCACTCGGGCTCGTCGAACCCGAGGTGGCCGGCCGCGCCCGGGCAGCCGCCCAGCCGGGTGAGCCCGTACATGGCCGCCACGCAGAGGCTGGACACCGCCACCGGCGCCCCCACCTCGGGCCCGGCCACCAGCGTGACCAGCGTGGTCAGCACCGCCGAAGCCACGAACGCGGCCGCGATCCGGAAGCCGGCCCGACGGGGGCGGTGGAGGGGCTCCGGTTCGTCGGCGTCGGTGAGGTCGGCGTCGACCTCGGGCCGGAACAGGAGCCCGTCGGGTGCCGACAGGAGGTCGTGCAGCTCCGGCGACTCGTCCCGGAGCCGGGCCTCGATCTCGTGGAGCGCCGATCGCTCCTCGTGGCTCAACATGTCGCCTCCCACACCCCTAGGGCAACGTCTCCCGTGGGGCCGCCCGGACACCTGCCCAGAGCATGCCACGGAGCGGCGACGGCCGTCCCGCCCGCCGTTCGTGTGCGTATCCGTCCCCACGAGGGGTGGGTGGATACGCATGCGATGCGTCTTGGCCTCGGTGACGCCGTTCGTGTGCGTAGGTGCCGACGCGCGGGGTGGGTGGATACGCACGCGATGCGCTCGGTCAGCCGCGGCGGATGACGTCCTTCCACGACCGGCGGGGTTGGAGCTCCCGGTCGCGGGCGGCCCGGATGCGGACCCGGCGCAGGGCCTCGGCGTCGGCGTCGGCGTCGGGCAGCGGGGCCAGCGGTTCGCCGACGACCCATCCGAGCACGAGGTCGGCCAGCGCGGGGTTGCGGGCCAGCACCGGGCCGTGCAGGTAGGTGCCGAGCACCCGACCGTTCACGACGCCCTCGTCGCCGCTGCCGTTGCCCTCGCCCACCTCCACCGCCCCGAGCCGGCGGGCGGTGGGCCCCAGTCGGGTCCGCCCACCGTGGTTCTCGAACCCGGTGAGCAGCGGAAGGCCCCAGTCGGCATCGGGGGTGACCAGCAGCTCGCCGACCGCCCGTGGCGCATCGACCCGCACCGTCTCGCAGTCGAGCAGCCCGAGCCCCGGTCGAGGGGTCCCGCCGATGTCGGGGAAGCGGTGCCCGAGGATCTGCATGCCGGCGCACACGGCCAGGACCGCCGCTCCCTGGTCGACGGCGCGGTGCAACCCGCCCTGGGCTTCGAGCTCACGCGTCGCTTCGACCTGCGGACCGTCCTCACCGCCGCCGAGGACGTACAGGTCGCACGAGTCGGGCACGACCTCGCCGGCGGCGACCTCGAAGGTCTCGACCGCGAGGCCGCGCCAGGACAGCCGGCGGGTCAGCACGAGGGCGTTCCCGCCGTCGCCGTAGGTGCCGAGCAGGTCGGGGAACAACAGCGCCACACGCACGGCCGAGTCAGCCATCGGTGCCTGCGCCCGGTGCGTCGCCGACCTCGGTGAGGTAGTCCTGGAAGGCCGTGTAGTTGGCGGCCACGTCGATGACCGTGCTCGGATCGGTCGTGCGGGCGGCGGCGGCCCGCACCGACGCGGCGAGGGTCCCCTCGACGACGTGGTCGACCTCGGCGTACCTCAGCCGCACCGCCAGGTCGTGGCGACGCTCGCCCGTGGCCACGACGAAGCGCCCGGCGAGGGCCTCGAAGGGCACGTCCCACAGCCACGACGGGTCGTGGCCGTCGGCCACCCGGGCGTTGATGGCGACCACCACCGGCGCCGGCGCGGGGGCGAGCATGTCCATGGCCTCCTGCCAGCCGGCGGGGTTCTTGGCGAGGAGCAGCCGGACCCGGGCGCCGGCGAACGGTGCCACCCGGTAGCGGCCCGCGACGTCGGCGACCGACGCCAGGGCCGGGGCGGCCGTCGCCGGGTCGACACCCATGGCGGTGGCCGCGGCCAGGGCCATGGTGGCGTTGGCCCGGTTCACCTGGCCGGGCAGGGCGAGGGCGAGGTGGTGTCGGACGCCGTCGGGCCCGACCGCGTCGTCGCCGTCGACGCGCCAGTCGGGCTGGGGGCGGGTGAGCCCGCACCCCTCGCAGGTCCAGCCGGTGTCACCGTCGGCGACGCTCGTGTAGCGCAATCGGCTGCTGCACTGGGGGCAGCCGCTGGCGTCGGCCCGCCAGCGCGTGCCGGTGGCGACCCACACGACCTCGGGCGCGGCGGCCGCCGCCCAGGCCACGATCGGGTCGTCGGCGTTGGCCACCACCCGTGCCGGCGGCCCGGCGACCAGCGCTTCCCGCCACCGCTCGGCGATCTTGCGCACCTCGTGGCTGCGGTCGAGCTGGTCGCGGCTCAGGTTGAGCAGGAGCACCGTCGAGGGTCGCGTGGCCTCCATCACCCGTCCGAGCCACCGCTCGTCGACCTCGAGCACGGCGGTGGCACCGGCCGGCGCGGCGCCGAGGGCGGCCACGTGGCCCGGCGGCATGTTGGCGCCCAGCAGGTTGGACACGACGGGCCGCTGCGCGCCGAGGGCGGCGGTCAGCAGGCGGGTGGTGGTGGTCTTGCCGTTCGTCGCGCTCACCAGGGCCACGTCGCGTCCCCTGGTGAGCTCGGCGAGCAGCTCGGGCTCGATGGCCAGGGAGAGGCGGCCACCGATCACGCTGCCCGAGCCGAGGTGGGTCGCCCGCGAGAGCCCGGCCACGGCCCGGCCGGCCCCGACGGCGGCGCGGGCCCGCAGGGGGAGGGGCGCGGCGCGGCCACCGGAAGGGGAGGGCACGCCACGGGTGGACACGCCCGGGAGCGTAGTGAGGGAGCAGGGGCGTTCCCGCGCCCCGTCGTCAGGCGGGGACGGAGCCGACGCGCTCGGTGGGGGTGAAGCGCACGGGCATGCGCTCGAAGCCGCTGATGAAGTTGGCCGGCCTCATCGGCGTGTCGCCCGTCATCTCGAGGTCGGGCAGGCGGGTGAGGATCCGCTCGACCATCACCTTCAGCTCGAGCCGGGCCAGGCTCGCCCCCATGCAGAAGTGGGTGCCGAAGCCGAAGGCCACGTGGTCGTTGGGCGACCGCTCGATGTCGAAGCGCTGCGGATCGTCGAACACGGCCTCGTCGCGGTTGGCCGACGGGTAGAGCAGCAGGAGCTTCTGGCCCTCGTGCAGCTGCTGGCCCCGGAGCTCGACGTCGTGGGTGACGGTGCGGGCCATGTTCTTGATGGGCGTGACCCAGCGCAGCATCTCCTCGACGGCGCCGTCCATGAGCGCCGGGTCGGCGGCCAGCCGGTCGCGCTGGTCGGGGTGGCGCACCAGCTCGGCGGTCCCACCGCTGATCACGTGGCGGGTGGTCTCGTCGCCCCCGACCAGGATGAGCAGTGACTCCTGGATCAGCTCGTCGTCGTCGAGGCGGTCGCCGTCGACCTCGGCGTGCACCAGCACGCTCATCAGGTCGTCCCGCGGGGCCGACGCCCGCCGCTCGGCGATGACCTTGCTGCAGTAGGCGTGGTACCTGCCGAAGGCGTCGGCCGCCTTGGTCAGCAGCTCCTCGGTGGCTTCCCTGCTCTGCGACGAGACCATGTCGTCGCTCCACCGCAACAGCTCGGCCCGGTCCTCGGGGGCCACGCCGAGGGCGTCACCGATCATGATCATCGGCAGCGGCGCGGCGACGTCGAGCACGAGGTCGCACTCGCCCTTCTCGCACACGGCGTCGATGATCTCGTCGCACGCCTCGCGGATCTTGGGGGCGAGGTCGCGCACCTGGCGCGGGGTGAAGCCCTTGTTGACCAGCTTCCGCCGTCGGAAGTGGTCGGGGTCGTCCATGTCGATCATCATCGGCAGCGGGCCCGAGTTGGGACGGATGCCGCCGGCGTTCGAGAAGGTCGACGGGTCCTTGGCGACGGCGCGCACGTCGGCATAGCGGGTGATGCCCCAGACCCCGTTCGGCTCGTCGAAGTAGACGGGCGCGTTGGCCCGCATCCACGTGTACAGGTCGTGGGGGTCGCGGGCGTAGAAGTCGCCGCTGACGAGGTCGATGTCCGGGTGCGTCGGGTGATCGGCCATGGCCGGAGAGCTTGGCAGATTCCTGACGGGCCGTCAGGGGCGAGGGGGACGGGGAGTGGCGGGTCGGCCTCGCCCGGGCCGCGTCCCGTTCCCGAGGCGCACCTCGTCGCGGCCCGGCGTACGGGTCACGACGCGGCCCGCCCGCCGGGCGAGGGCGGCGAAGCGGATCGCGTCGGTGACGGCGCAACCCCGCTGGTCGTTGTCGAAGTAGACGAAGACGTCGGCGTCGTCCGGCCAGGCGGAGGTGATCCTGCCGACCCACGAGCGCAGCGCCCGGTCGCCGTAGCGGGGGCGGGGCGCCGCCGTCCCCTCGTGCAGCCGCACGTAGCCCCAGTCGGCGGTCACCCACGGGGGCTCGAGCCGCCGGCCGCGACGGTCGGTGCGGGCCAGCGCCACCCCGTGCTCGACCAACAGGCCCTCGATCTCCGACGTGAACCACGACGGGTGGCGCGGCTCGAACGCCATCCGGACCCCGGCCGGCCACTCCTCGAGCAGGGCCCGCAGGCGGTCGGGCTCGACCTGGAGGTCGGGTGGGAGCTGCACGAGCACCGGGCCCAGCTTCGGGCCCAGCGGCTCGACGCGATCGAAGAAGCGGGCCACCGGCTCGGCCGGGTCGCGCAGCCGGCGCAGGTGGGTGAGGTAGCGGCTCAGCTTCGCCGCCATCACGAAGTCGTCGGGCACCGTGTCGTACCACCGCTCGAACGTCGACCGTTCGGGCAGGCGATAGAAGGTCGCGTTCACCTCGACGGTGGCGAACCGGGCGGCGTACCAGTCGAGCCATGCGTGCTGGGCCAACCCCCGCGGGTACACCGTCCCCCGCCAGTCCCGGTACTGCCAGCCCGAGGTCCCGACACGGATGGGCACGTCCGACTCGTACCCGGACCGACTCGTACCCGGACCGACTCGGCTACAGGATCAGCTCGGCCAGCAGGCGGAGCTGATCGGGGCCGCCGGGCGAGTAGACGAGCAGCGTCGACACCGGGCTGTCCTCCCAGGCCGCCACCCGGTCGCGGATGCGTTCGGGTGGCCCGCACAGCGAGATGGCGTCGGCGAAGTCGTCGGGCACGAGGGCGATGGCCTCGTCGCGCCGACCCTCGAAGAACGCCTCCTGGATCTTGAGGGCCTCCTCCTCGTAGCCGAACCGACCCATCAGCTTGGTGTGGTAGTTCTGCCCCTTGGCCCCCATGCCGCCGATGTAGAAGCCGAGCATCATCTTCACCGGGGCGAGCGCGGCCTCGACGTCGTCGTTCACGTTCACCTGCACGCCGGCGACGATGTCGAACCCTGGTGCTGCGCCGGCCAACGAGTCGGCGTAGACGTCCTGGTGGAACGGCGAGTAGTAGAGCGGGAGCCAGCCATCGGCGATCTCGGCCGCCATGGCCACGTTCTTCGGTCCCTCGGCGCCGAGGTAGATCGGCACGTCGGCGCGCAACGGGTGGGTGATGGCCTTGAGCGGCTTGCCGAGGCCGGTCGACCCCTCGCCGTGGTACGGGTGCTGGAAGAACTCGCCCTGGAAGTCGAGCGGCTCCTCGCGTCGCAGGACGCGCCGGATGATCTCCACGTACTCGCGGGTGCGGGCCAGCGGCTTGTTCGAAGGTCGCCCGTACCAGCCCTCGACCACCTGCGGCCCCGACACGCCGAGCCCGAGCAGCAGCCGACCGTTCGAGATGTGGTCGACGGTGATGGCGGCCATGGCGGTGGCGGTGGGCGTGCGGGCCGCGACCTGCACCACGCTCGTGCCGAGCTTGATGGTGGAGGTCTGCCCGGCGATCCAGGCGAGCGGGGTGAAGGCGTCGGAACCCCACGCCTCGGCCGTCCACACCGAGTCGAAGCCGAGCCGCTCGGCCTCCTGGGTGACCTCGATCACGTTCGGTGGTGGGAGCTGTCCCCAGTACCCCCACATCAGCCCGAGCTCCATGTGTCCCTCCCTCCCGGGCGGGGGCCCGGATCGGCCCGCACGCTACCGGCTCGGGTCGATCGGTCCGGCGGTTCGCCCCGCACCGCTCCCCTCGGGGAGACTGTGGCGTGGCTGCCGACGACTACTGCTACCTCACGACCAAGGGACGGCGAACCGGCCGGGACCACGAGATCGAGATGTGGTACGTGGAGCACGGCTCGACGGTGTACCTGCTCGCCGGGGCCCGCTCCGCCGACTGGGTCCAGAACCTCCGGGTCGACCCGCGGGCCCGGGTGCGCCTCGGTCCCGAGACCCACACCGCCGTGGGACGGGTGCTCGACGGCCCGGACGACGGCGACGAGGCCCGCCGGGCGCGCGACCTGGTGTTCGCCAAGTACCAGCCCCGCTACGAGGGTTCGCTCGACGACTGGCGCGAGCGCTCGATGCCGGTGGCCCTCGACCTCACCGACACCGGCGGCTGACGGCCGCACGAAGGGCTCCCGCACGCAGGGCTCCGGCACGGATGGCTCCCGGACCCCGGGGGTGGGGTCCCCGGGGCCCGGGAATCGCCGGTCGTCGGCGGGCTGCTCCCTTCCCGCCTCGAACCGGACGAGGACCGTTTAGCACCAATTCGACTGTACCCACCCCGCCTCGGGAACGAGCAGTCGGGCGACACCTACGATGCGGGCATGCCCGCTGCCGCCGAGGACCCCGCCCCCGACCACCGGGTGGTCGCGGCCAAGGCCCGGGCCGCCGCCCGCGTCGACGACCTCGCTGCCGCCCTCGTCGAGGCCTCCCACGACATCCACGCCCGGCCCGAGCTCGCCTACGAGGAGCGCTACGCCTCGGCCCGCCTGGCCGACCTGCTCGCCACCGCCGGCATGACCGTCGAGCACCCCGCCTTCGGGCTCGACACCGCGTTCGTCGCCCGGGCCGGTGGCGGGGGACCGCACGTGGTCGTGTGTTGCGAGTACGACGCGCTGCCCGAGATCGGCCACGCCTGCGGCCACAACGTCATCGGCACCGCCGGGGTCGGCGCCGGGTTGGCGCTCGCCGCGCTGGCCGACGAGCTCGGTGGCCGCGTCACCGTGCTCGGCACCCCCGCCGAGGAGGGAGGCGGCGGCAAGATCCGTCTGCTGGAGGCGGGCGCGTTCGCCGACGGCGACGTGGCGATGATGGTCCATCCCGAGTGCGGCGACGTCGAGTTCGTCCCCTACCTCGCCACCGACGTGCTCGTCGTGGAGTTCCATGGGCGCCCGGCCCACGCCAGCTCCACGCCGTGGAAGGGGATCAACGCCCTCGACGCGCTGGTGCTCGGCTACCAGGCCGTCGGGGCGCTCCGCCAGCACATCCGCCACGACGAGAAGATCCACGGGATCATCACCGACGGGGGCACGGCCGACAACGTCGTGCCCGACCACGCCGCCGCCCGGTTCCGGGTGCGGGCGTGGACCGACGAGCGACTCCAGGCGCTCAAGCGGCGGGTGCTGGGCTGCTTCGAGGGTGCGGCCCTGCAGACCGGTGCCACCCTCGAGCACCAGTGGTTGGGCGGCTACCGGAACCTGCGAGCCAACCGGGTGCTCTCGCGCGCCTACCGGCGCAACGGAGAGGTGCTCGGCCGTCGCTTCGTCGAGCCCGAGCTCATCCCCCGCTCGGTGGCCGGCAGCACCGACATGGGCGACGTGAGCCACGTCCTGCCCACCATCCACCCCGTCATCGGGATGGCACCCGTGGGCGTGACCGGCCACACCCCCGAGTTCGCCGACCACGCCGTCACCGAGGCCGCCGACCGAGCCGTCGTCGATGGCGCGAAGGCGCTGGCCATGACCGCCATCGACGTCTGGCTGCGCCCCGACCTGCTGGCCGAGGCCCGCACGGAGTTCACCCGAGGCGCCTGAGCGTGTGCCGCGCGGTCGACGCGTCGCCGCCCGCGACGGACCACGCACCGCCGACGGTCTCGCACCTACGCTGGCCGCCCCATGACGACGAGCCAGCACCATCGCCGCCGGCCCCGCAGCTACGTGGCGCGTCGAGTCGGCACCAAGCCCTGGCAGCGCACCGCCGCCGTCGGCTCGTTGGTCTGCGACGGCCTCGCCCTCGTCGGCCTCGTCGTCCTCGTCCTCTACCGGCCCGTGCGCACCGTGGGCATCGTCGTCGTCGCCGCGCTGTTCCTCGCCGGGTTCTTCGCCGCCATCACCTCCCGTGGGTTCCGGCGTGGCCTGGCCGTCGTCGTCGCCACCGTGTTCGGCGGCCTGCTCGTGGTCGGGGTGCTGTTCTGGAGCCCCGATCGGGGGGAACCGGCGGTGCTCCCGTTCGCGATCCTCGGGTTGTTCGCGATCGGCGCGGGGCTGCAGCGCTACGCCCTCGTGCTGCCGCCGCCGTCGGGCCCGGAGCTGTTCGAGGTCGCCGAGGGGCGCCGGGCCTGCCTGCACCCCGTCCTCATCGTCAACCTCAGGTCGGGCGGCGGGAAGGCCACCACCTTCGACATCCCCGGTCGGTGCGCCGAGCTCGGCGTCGAGGTCGTCGTGCTCGAGCCCGGCGCCGACCTCACCGAGCTGGCCCTCGACGCGGTCGCGCGGGGTGCCGACGCCCTCGGCATGGCGGGCGGCGACGGCTCGCTCGGCGCCGTCGCCCGGGTGGCCGCCGAGCACGACCTGCCCTTCGTCTGCGTGCCGGTGGGCACCCGCAACCACTTCGCCCTCGACCTCGGGCTCGACCGCGCCGACCCCACGCTCGCCCTGTCGTCGTTCCTCACCGGCGACGAGCGGCGCATCGACTACGCCCTCGTCAACGACCGGGTGTTCATCAACAACGTGTCGCTCGGGGTGTACGCCGCCGTCGTCGCCCAGGACACGTACCGCGACGCCAAGGTGGAGACCGCCCTCCAGCTGCTGCCCGAGCTGTGGGAGCAGGGCGGGCCGTGGTTCGACCTGCACTTCGACGTGCCCGGTCACGACCGCCTCGAGCAGGCCGCGGTGCTGCAGGTGTCGAACAACCCCTACGCGCCGAACGAGATCGGCCGTCGTCTCCGCCTCGACGGTGGCGAGCTCGGCATGATCACCGCCGACCCGCGCCGGGTCGGGGATCTGGTGGAGCTCGCCATGCTGGCCGCCGCCGGGAGGGCCGAGCGCTCGTCGGCCCTGTGGTCGTGGTCGGCTCCGACCTTCCTGGTGACGTCGGGCCAGGCGACGCTCGACGTGGGGCTCGACGGGGAGACCATCGCGCTGTCGACGCCGCTCGAGTTCCGCTGCGTGCCGAAGGGCCTGCGGATGCTGGTGCCGCAGGGCACGCTCGTCGGCCTGGACGAGCAGCGGGTCGGTGACGGCACGACCGCCAGCCTCCTCTCGGTCGCCCTCGGCCTCCCGCAGGAGATCGACGACGACTGACCCCGTGGAGGGTGTGGACGGATGGGTCAGGCCGCGTCGGTCGACTCGGGCGACCATCCCGCCATCACCCAGTCGAGGGTGCGGAGCAGGAAGGTGGTGGCCGGCTGCACGACGAGCGGATCGACGCCCGGCGCCATCGGCAGCCACAGCGCCCGCCGGGCCGAGGCCGGGAGGAGCCCCACGGCCGCCGGGAGGATCACCGCGTACGCGGGACGCGCCGCCAGCGGGAGAGGTGGCAGGCAGAGCCACCGGGCGGCGTCGCGCGCCGCCGATGTGGACGCCAGCTCGGGGCGCACGGCGTGGAAGTAGGCCCGCAGCTCGGCCACCGAGCGGGCCGCCGGCTCGGCCTCCCACACCTCGGCGAGGACGGCCATCTCGTCGACGTAGCGGTCGGCCTCCCCGTCGCTGAGCTCTCCCGACCCGTAGCGCCGGTAGGCGCGCAGGAACGAGTCGACGAGCGTGTGGTGGACCCAGGTGAGCAGGTGGGGATCGTTCGCACGGTACCGACGGCCGTCGGGAGCGATGCCGGTGACCCGGTCGTGGACCCGCCGCACGGCGGCCACCGCGTCCAGGGCCTGGTCGGTGGTGCCGAAGGTGGTGACGCCCACGTAGGTGGCGGTGCGGGTGAGCCGGCCGAGGGGGTCTGCGCGATAGCCGGAGTGGTCGGCGACGCCGGCCATGGCCAGGGGGTGGAGCGTCTGGAGGAGCAGCGCCCGGAGCCCGCCGACGAACATCGAGGCGTCCTGGTGGATGCGCCAGGTGACGGTGTCGGGACCGAACAGCCCGGCGTCGCCGCGGACCGGCCGTCGCAGATCGCGCACCGGAGGCTCGTCGCCCGCCACCAGTGCCCGCACCTGCGCGGCGACGCCGGCTCGCAGGTCCCGGACGAGGCCGGACGGCACGGATGGTCGGGGCAGGGCCACGCGCGGAGGATATGGCCGGGTCCCGGGGATCGCGCCACCGACGGGCTCGGTTGACGGCCGGCGTGACGCTGTGGTCTGGTGGGCGTCGCAACCACCCACCGGATGGGGGAAGCCGGTCCGAAGCCGGCGCTGACCCGCAACCGTAGGCCGGGCCCACGTGGGCCCCGGCGAGCCGGAATGCCCGCCGGTGGCGTTGCTCCGTCGGATCCGTCGAGGGATGCGGGAGACGGGGCTCGGATCCGCACGTCCAGCCGTGCCGACCCCGGGCTCCATCCCGGGAGAGGTGGCAGGGGTTGGGCACGAGCACCGCTCGTCGGGTCACGTCGTCGTCCGTCCTCGTCGTCCTCGGCGTCGCTGCCGCCTTGGCCTCGCTCGTCGCCGGCGCCACCCCCGTCGCCGCCGCCGAGGCCTGCGGGGGCACCACCCCGACCGGCTCGGTACGGGTCGCCGTCGTCGTCGACGACGGCACCTCGGCCCCATCGAGCCGTTGCTTCACCCTCTCCGAGGGGGCGACCGGCGCCGATCTGCTGCGCCAGCGGGCCGACGCCCTCGGGCTGGCGCGCCCCCGGTACGCGCCGAGCGGGCTGCTGTGCGCGATCGACGGGTTCCCGGCCCCCCCGGCCTGCGGCGACCTCGTGGCAGGCTCCTACCGGTACTGGGCCTACTTCCAGGGCACCGGGGGGTCGTGGGTGTACGGGTCGTCGGTCAACCCCTTCACCCGCCGGCTCCGCGACGGCGACATCGAAGGGTGGCGCTTCACCACCCGCGGCACCGCCACCGGCTCGAACGAGGTGCCGCGCCTCGCCCCCGACCGCTCGTCGCTGTTCCCGGCCGCTCCGCCGGTCACGGCGCCGGCGCCGTCCACGCCGCCCGCGCCTGCGCCCGCGCCGGCGGACGGGACGGCCGGTGTCGACGGCTCACCCATCGTGCCCCCCGCCACCGGCGACCCCTCGGTGTCGACCACGACCGCGCCCGACGCGGCCGTGGCCGTGCCGTCGGGACCGGACGGCGACGGCACCGCCGCACCGGCGGCGAGCGTCGCCGGTGGGGATCGCCTCGCCGGGGGCGGTGACCAGGTCGCCGCCGAGGTGCTCGATCCCGAGCCGGCGTCGTCGTCGCGCGACCTCCTCGGTCCGGTGCTCGGGATCGTCGTGGTGGCCGCCGTGGCGGGGGCCGCCGCCCTCCGGTTCCGGGAGGGCAGCCGTCCGTGAACGCACCTCGGCTCGGGCGACGACACGCGCCGCGTTGGCTGCACCCGGTGGCGTGGTGGATCTGGGCGCTCGGCCTGGCCGCGGCCGCGCTCCGCACCACCAACCCGCTGCTCCTCCTGCTCATCGGCGGGGTGGCGGCCTACGTCGTGGCCTGCCGCCGCCCGGAGGCGCCGTGGGCGGGTTCGTTCGGCGCGTTCCTGCGGCTCGCCGTGATCGTCGTCGTGATCCGGCTCGCGTTCCAGGTGCTGTTCGGCCTGCGTCTCCCCGGCACCGTGCTGTTCACGCTGCCGTCGGTGACGCTGCCCGACTGGGCCGCAGGGGTGAGCCTCGGTGGCCCGGTGACCGCCGAGGCGCTCGTCGGCGCGCTCTACCAGGGCCTCCGCCTCGGGGTGGTGCTCGTGTGCTTCGGGGCCGCCTCGTCGCTCGCCAGCCCGTACCGCCTGCTGCGGGCCATGCCGGCGGTGCTCTACGAAGCCGGGGTGGCGGTGAGCGTCGCCGTCGCCTTCGCCCCGCAGGCCGTGGTGTCCGCCGGCCGGGTGCGCGAGGCGCAGCGCCTTCGGGGCCGGCCGACCCGAGGCCTGCGAGGCCTGCGCGGTCTCGCGCTGCCCGTCCTTGAGGGTGCCCTGGAGCGCTCGGTCACCCTCGCCGCGTCGATGGACGCTCGTGGCTACGGCCGTCGTGCCGACACCCCGGCGAACCTTCGCCGGCTCACCGTCGCCATGACCGTGATCGGGATGTTGGTGGTCGCGGTGGGCACGTACGGTCTGCTCGACGGCACCGCGCCGAGCGGGCTGGGCCTCCCGCTGCTCTCGGTGGGCGGCCTCGTGCTGGCTGCCGCGCTGTTCGCCGGCGGGCGACGCTCCCAGCGCACGCGCTACCGCCCTGATCCGTGGCGGCTGCCCGAGACGCTGACCGCGCTCAGCGGGTTGGCGGCCCTGGCCGGGATGGTGGTGGCACGCAAGGCGGGTGTCCTCCTCGATCCGCCGGTCGATCCCCTCACCTGGCCGATCCTGCCGTTGCTCCCGGCAGCGGCCGTGCTGGTCGCGGTGCTCCCCTCGGTGGCAGCCCCGCCGCCACCCGACGCCCTGCGCTCGGCGCCGGCCGACGATGCGCCGTCGGCCGCGACCCGTCCGTCCCCGATCGGCGCGCCGTCGGAGGTGGCGGCATGATCCGCTTCGACGGCGTCTCCTTCACCTACCCCGAGCGTGAGCACGCCACCCTCCGCGACGTCGACCTGCACGTGCCCGAGGGTGAGCTGTGCCTCGTCGTCGGCCACACCGGATCGGGGAAGTCCACCCTCCTGCGGGCCGTCAACGGGCTCGTGCCCCGCTTCTCCGGCGGCCGCCTGGAAGGCGTGGTGTCGGTCGACGGCCGTCGCACCGACCAGTTGCCACCACGCGAGCTGGCCGACGTGGTCGGCGTCGTCGGCCAGGACCCGGCCGCCGCCTTCGTCACCGACACCGTCGAGGACGAGCTGGCGTACGTGCTCGAGAACCTCGGCGTGGCCCCCGACGTGATGCGCCGCCGCGTCGAGGACACCCTCGACCTCCTCGGACTCCACGAGCTGCGCCACCGACCGCTCGGCACCCTCTCGGGCGGCCAGCAGCAGCGGGTCGCCATCGGCGCCGTCCTCAGCGCCTCGCCCCGCGTCCTCGTGCTCGACGAACCGACCTCGGCCCTCGACCCCGGTGCCGCCGAGGAGGTCCTCGCCGCCCTCACCCGCCTCGTGCACGACCTGGGCCTCACCGTGCTCGTCGCCGAGCACCGGCTCGAGCGGGTCGTGCAGTACGCCGACCGCGTCGCGCTCGTCGGCGACGGCCGGGTCCGGGACGGCCGGCCCCAGGAGGTCCTCGCCACGAGCCCGGTGGCGCCCCCGGTCGTCGAGCTCGGGCGCATCGCCGGGTGGGACCCGTTGCCCCTGTCGATCCGCGACGCCCGCCGCGCCGCCGGTGGTCTGCGCACCCGCCTCGCCGGGCATGCGCCCTGCCCGGCGCCGCGCACGCCCGGCGGCGTCGTGGTGCGCACCCGTGACCTGTGGGCCGGCTACGGGCGTCGCGTGGTGCTCCGCGGCATCGACCTCGAGTTGCGGTCGGGGGAGGTCGTCGCCGTGATGGGCCGGAACGGGGCCGGGAAGTCGACCCTGCTGACCCAGCTGGTGGGGCTGCGCCCCGTGGCATCGGGCTCGGTGGAGGTCCTCGGCCGGCGGCCCCACGACCTCGACGCCCGTCAGGTCGTGCGACTGGCCGGTCTGGTCCCGCAGGACGCCGGCATCCTCCTCTACAACGAGACCGTCGACGACGAGTGCGTCGCCGCCGACCGCGACGCCGACCTCCCGGCCGGCACCACCCGGGGCACCCTCGACCGGGTGGTGCCCGGCATCGAGGGCTCGACCCACCCTCGTGACCTGTCGGAGGGCCAGCGCCTCGGTCTCGCCCTCGCCGTGGTGCTCGCCGCCGGCCCGCCCGTGGTCCTGCTCGACGAACCCACCCGCGGCCTCGATTACCCGGCGAAGGAACGGTTGATCGAGATGCTCACCGAGCTCGCCGACGAGGGCCATACCGTGGTGCTCGCCACCCACGACGTCGAGGTGGTCGCCGGTCTGGCCGACCGCGTGGTGGTGGTCGCCGAGGGCGAGGTGGTCGCCGACGGACCCGCCCGCGAGGTGGTCACCCACTCACCGGTGTTCGCCCCACAGGTGGCCAAGGTGCTCGACCCTGCGCCGTGGCTGACCGTCGCCGAGGTCGCCGGGGCCCTCCGGGAGGCCACGCCGTGACGCCGTTCGGGCACCGGCCCGGCAGGGGCCCGGGGGCGACCCCGGCCCCGGGTGGGGGCGAGCCCGCCGTGCGGCTCCGGGCTCGCGCCTGGCTCCTGCTCGTCGCCTCCTCGCTGCTCGGGCTGGTCGCCTTCGTCTGGCCCCTGTTCGCCTCGGCGTCGGGCAGCGCCGAGCTGGCCCACCGCGGCGACGCCCCCTGGATCTTCGTGATGCTCCTGCCCCTGCTCCTGGCCATCGTGGTCGCCGAGCTGGCCGAGGGGGCGCTCGACGCCAAGGCCATCGCCCTGCTCGGCGTGCTCGCCGCCTGCGGTGCCGCCCTCCGCCTCCCCGGTGGCGGCGCCGCGGGCTTCGAGCCGGTCTTCTTCCTCCTCATCCCCGCCGGTCGCGTCCTCGGCCGCGGCTTCGGCTTCGTGCTCGGTGCCCTCACCCTGTTCGCGTCGGCGTTGCTCACCGGCGGTGTCGGCCCCTGGCTGCCGTTCCAGATGTTCGGCGCGGCGTGGATCGGCTTCTTCGCCGGCTGTCTCCCGCCCGCCCGCGGCCGGGCCGAGATCGCCCTGCTGGCCGGCTACGCGGCCGTCGCCTCGTTGGCCTACGGGCTGCTCCTCAACCTGTGGTTCTGGCCGTTCGCGATCAGCGAGGGCACCCAGCTCTCGTTCGTGCCCGGTGACGGAGTCGTCGCCAACCTGCAGCGCTTCTGGGCCTTCCACCTCGCCACCTCACTCGGCTTCGATCTGCCCCGGGCGGTGTTCACGGTCCTGTTCGTGGTGCTCGCCGGGCGCCCGGTGCTCGGCGCCCTGCGGCGGGTGTCACGCCGGGCCGCCTTCGGGGCGCCGGCGACGTTCGAGGCCCGACCGGCCCCGGCCGTCGCCATCCCCGGCCGGGCGGCCGAGGGCGCCGGGGGAGCCGACGTGGTCGCCGCGCCCGGCGGCTCGGCCGTCGGCGGGTGACCGGTACCATCCGGCGACCATGGCCACCGTCGTCGTCACCCGCCGGCTCCCGGCTCCGGGCATCACCCCTCTGGTCGAGGCCGGGTTGGACGTCGACCACCACGACGACGACGAGCCCATGCCCCGTGCCGAGCTGCTGCGCCGGGTGGGTGGCTGCGACGGGCTGCTCGCCATGCTCACCGACCGGATCGACGACGAGCTGTTCGACGCCGCCCCCCGGCTGACCGTCGTCGCCAACCTGGCCGTCGGGTACGACAACGTCGACGTCGCCGCCGCCGAGCGCCGCGGCGTCGTGGTGACCAACACCCCCGACGTGCTCACCGAGGCCACCGCCGACCTGACCTGGGCGCTGCTGCTCGCCGCCGCCCGTCGCGTCGGCGAGGGCGAACGCCTCGTGCGGGCCGGCCGATGGCGGGGCTGGCGGCCCACCGAGCTGCTCGGCCACGCCGTGGCCGGCCGCACCCTCGGCATCGTGGGCATGGGCGCCATCGGGACGGCCGTCGCCCGTCGGGCCACCGGCTTCGACATGCGGATCACCTACGCCAGCCGTCGGTCGGTGCCCGCGGTGGAGGCCGGTCTCGGCGCCGTGCACCTCCCCCTCCCGGACCTGCTGGCCGGCGCCGACGTGGTCTCGCTCCACGTCCCGCTGACCGCCGAGACCCACCACCTCCTCGACGCTGCCGCCCTCGCCCTGATGCGTCCCCACGCCATCCTCGTCAACACGGCGCGCGGGCCGGTGGTCGACGAGGCGGCCCTGGCCGGGGCCCTCGCCGCCGGGTCGATCGCCGCGGCCGGCCTCGACGTCTACGAGCGCGAGCCCGAGGTGACCGGGGCGCTGCTCGCCTCCGACCGGGTGGTGCTGCTGCCCCACCTCGGCTCGGCCACCGTCGAGGCGCGGGGGGCCATGGTCGAGCTGGCGGCCGCCAACCTGGTGGCCGTCCTCGGTGGACGAACGCCGCTGACCCCCGTGTCCCCGTCGTCGGGGCGGGGCGCCTAGCACCTACGCCCGTGGCGATGGTCCGCGGCGGGCGGCCCGGCGGCGAGCCCGTCCGGCCTCGGAGGCGAGCCGGTCGAACAGAGCGAGGGCGTCGGTGGTGTCGTCCGCCCATGCATCGGCCCCCACCGCCTGCGCGGCGGCCTCGTCGCTCACCGCCCCCCCGCCGACCACGACCGGGACGTCGACCGCCGCCTTGATGGCGGCCACCGTGTCGCGCACGGCGGTGTCGTTGTCGGGGGTGGTCACGCTGATGCCCACGGCCACCAACCGCTCGGCCGACGACGCGGCGGCGATGAACGACTCGGCGGGGCTGTTGGCGCCGAGGTCGACCACGGCGAACCCGGCGCCGCGGAGCAGATCGGCGAACAGCGCCACCGGCAGGCCGTGGTGGTCGTACGGTGCGGCGCCGAGCACGACGGTGCCGCGCTTGCGGCCGCGGCGGTTGAACCGCGGCCCGAGCCGCCCGACGAGGCGGAGCGCGACCGCCGAGGCCTGGTGCTCCTCGCCCACCGTCACCTCGCCCCTGGCCCACGCGTCACCGATGCCGCTCAGCGCGGGGGCGATCACGTCGGTGTACACCTCACTGGGGTCCACGCCGGCGGCCAGCGCGCCCTCGACCACGCTCCACGCCCCGGTCTCGTCGCCGACGAGGAGCCGCTCCCCGAGCCGGCGGGGGTAGTCCCGACGGCGGGGCCCGGGGGCGGGGGCGTCGGGATGGGCGAAGGCCTGGACGTCGTCGACCCGCACCCGCCACTCCGAACCCACCTTGACCCCCGACAGCCGGCCCGTCCGCACGTAGCGGTACGCGGTCATGTAGTGGACGCCCAGCGCCTCGGCGACCTCCTGGAGCGTGAGCAGGTCGTGGGTCATGAGGGCCTCATCGGCGGCCGAGCGGCTCATCGTGCACGGTTCGTCCTTCCCGCCGACGGCTCGCGGCGTCGCCCCCGACGATGCCGCGGCCCGTGGGCGACGAGGCTAGGCCCGGGCACGCCGCCGGTGGTCAGTCGGGGGTCCGATCCGCCCGCTCAGCCGGTGGTCAGCTCGGTGACGTCGGCCACGAGCCGCTCGAGCACGGCGGCGGCGACCGGGCCCCGGGTCAACCGGCGGGTGACCTCGAACGGGCCCGGCTGGATGGTGGCGGCCAACCGGTGGGCCTCGGACCTGGCGACCCCGACGGCGTCGTCGTCGGTGACGGCGTCGAGGTAGCCGGCGGCCATCGCCCCGGCCGGGTCGTACATGGTGGCGAGGTCGGTGGCCCGACCGAAGTGCGGCGGCGAGAGCCGGAAGCGGGCGTACTCGACCGCGAAGTGGGGGAGTGGCATCCCGATCGCCGTCTCCGGCAGCCCGATGCGGAACTCGCCGGCCTGGCCGACGTTCCAGTCCCCGACGAGCAGGACGATGGCGCCGGCGGCCACGGCGTTGCCGGTGCACGCGACCAGGACCGGCCGGGGGAACGTGAACAGGCGGGTGTGCAGCCGCGCCCCGGCGATCACGAGGTCGCGGGCGCGGTCCATCCCCGCCCCCATCTCGCGCAGGTCGAAGCCCCCCGAGAGCTGGCCCGGCCGGCCCGCGAGCACGACGGCCCGCGCCTCCGACTCGGCCCGGTCGAGGGCCTCCTGCACGGCAGCGATCGTCGGGTGCCCGAGCACGTTGGCCTTGCCGTCGTCGAGGCGCAGCACGGCCACGTCGCCGTCCCGCTCGTAGGTGAGGGCGTCGGTCATGGCCGGATGATGCCCCATCGACGGGACATGGAGGTAGACAGAGGGCGGTGACGACGAGCTATCGGCCGGAGGTCGCGTCGGCGTTCGAGGTGCTGGCCGACGGGTTGGCGCCCTTCGTCGACGCCCGGATGTCCACCGCGTTCCCCGGCGACGACTGGGTGCTCGTCGCCGCCGGCAAGCTCGGCAAGCGTCGTGACGTGCTGGTGTCGCTGTCCGACCCCCACTTCCAGCTCGAGGTGATCAACCGGTGGTGGGGCCCCGTGTTCGCCGCCGCACTGGGCGAGGCACGGCGACCCACCATCACCGAGCTGCGCACGGCGCGCAACCACTGGGCCCACCCCGACCCCGACCACCCGCTCGATCTCGACTACGCCCTGCGCGTGCACCTGGCGGCCGAGGACGTGCTGCGAGCGATCGACGCGCCCGAGGCCGACCTCATGGCGGACCTGGCCGCCGAGCTGCGGTGGAAGGCCGTGCGCGACCAGGCGCGCGAGCAGGGCGAGACCGAGGCCGACCTGCTCCTGCACGAGCTGGCGGCGCTCCAGAAGCAGCGCGACGAGCTGTACGCCCAGCTCGAGCAGGCGCGTGACGTGGCGCGCTCGGCCACCGGTCGACAGCGGGCGGTCGCCCGCCAGCTGGCCGAGCTGCAGAGCCAGTACGCGGCCGTGTCGGGTCTGCGGGACGACTACGCCGCCGTGCGCCGCCAGCTCGAGGACGAGCGGGCGCGGGGCGAGGACGGGGACATGGCGCCGGAGGTGCGGCACCGGCTGGCCGAGGCGACGGTCGCGGTCGACGGCCTGCAGGAGGAGGCCGAGCTGCTCCGGTCCGAGCTCGACCGGACCCGTCTCCAACTCCGCGACGTCGACCCGATGCTCACCGACGCCGGTCGTCGTTGGGTCTGGCTGATGATCGGCCTGGTGATCACCATGGCCATCACCATCGTGCTCGTCGCCTTCACCGTGCCCAACGGCTAGGGCGACGGCGCCACCACCGGGACCGTCCCGTCGGCGGGGGGTGCCGCGTCGTGCTCGCCCCGGACGAGCCGGGCGACCAGCTCGATCTTGTCCTCGAACTCGGCGTCGGTGAGCAGCCCCGCCCGGTGGAGGTCGGCGAGCTTGCGGAGCAGGTCGGTCTCGTCGACCCGTGTCCGCGTCCCGTGGTCGGGGAGCGTGAGCGTCAGCTCCTCGGTGACGGGCGTCGGCCCGTCGGCCGGGCGCGGCGGGCGGGTCACCGGGCCCACGCGCCGGGTTCGCTTCATGATGAGGGTGCGGGCCGCCTCGGCGTCGTCGGCGCGCAGGCCACGAGTGACGATGGCGGGGCCGTCGACGCATTCGATGGCGAGCTCGACACCCCCGAGGCGCTTGTGCAGGACGATGTCGGTGATGTCGCCGCCGCGCACGACCTCACGCGGTCGGTCGAGACGGTCACGCAGCTCGACCCGATCGACGAACACGCACAGGCGCACGCCGATGTGCTCGACGTCGGCTCCGAACGCCGAGGGTCGGACCTCGAGCAGGGCGACGGTGGACGGGTCCGGTGGGAGGGTGGCGACGCGCGCCTCGCGCTCGCTCGCCTCGACCTCGCGCTGGAACTCGGCCAGCACCCGCGCCGCCGCCGCCGAGCGTGGACCGGCGAGCACGGCGGCGTCGGCCCGTGACGACTGGTCCCGCCGTTCGACCATGTTGGCGGCCGGCGGGGTCGGCCGACGGTGCGACGGCGCGGTCGACGAGGCCGGTCCACGCTCGGCCGCCGCGTGGCCCCGACCGTTGGCGGCCGGCGCCGGGCGACGGCGCCGAACGGGGGCCTTGGCCGAGCGTTCCGGTGTCCCTCGGTCCTCGGTGACGGGGGGTGGACCCGACGTGGCCCCGGGTGGGGGCGCGGCCGGGGGCTGTGGGGGGGCGTCCTCGTCGGCCGGCGGACGGTCGGGGAGCACGGTGGACGACCGCTCCGGCGGGTACCAGCGGCCGTCGGACGCGAGCCACCAGCCGGGCGCGGGAGCGGCATCCGCCGGCGGGTACCAGCGGTGGTCGGATGCCTGCCACCACCCCGGTCCTCCGGGTACGTCGCTCATCGGCTCCGGTACCGCTCGATCACGGAATCACCGCTTCCTGCCGTTCGCGTGGGCGATCCGACCGTCGCCGCACGGCCGGGGCGCCGTTCCGCGCCCCTGCTCGCAGTATCTTCGGCCCGAACGGGCGCCGGATTGAGCGGTGGCCGGAGACCGTCGAGGGGCCCCATGGGCGATCGTGTCGTGCACGAGCCTAGAGGGATTGCCCGAGGACGACGCCGAGCACGGCGAGCACCACGACGATGGCGATGGCGACGGCGACGGTGAGCACCGCCGGACTCACGCCGCGGTTGCCGTTCGGCGGCGCCGGGGTCGCGGGCGGCGGCGCCGGGGTCGCGGGCGACACCGGCGGCGCGGACGGTGTGGCGGCGGCCGGCGCGGGTGGGCCCGGGGGCACGGTGCCCGCCCCCGTGGTGGCCCCGCAGCGCGGGCACCACGGCGCGTCGGCAACCGGCGTGGCGCACTGCCGGCACGTGGGCCCGAGCGGCGCGTCGCCCCGGTTGGCGGGCGAGGGGGGCAGCGGCGCGCCGCACCGCCCGCAGAACCGGTTGCCGCCGGGGTTCGGCGTGGCGCACTGCACGCAGGTCAGGGTCATCGCAGCCGCGGCACGAGCTCGGGGATGGTGGTGACGACGTCGTAGCCGCCGCGCCGCGCCAACCACTGCCGGTTGGCGCGATGGAGCTCGTCGGTGCCGTCGTAGCGGTTGAGGAACACGACCAACGAGGCCACGTGGTGCCCGCGGTCGAGGGCCTCCATCGTGAGGCGGACGCCGTTGATCGTGCCGAGGCCGGCGTCGGCGACGACCACCACGACGTCGGGCTGCAGCTCCTCGACGAGGGTGAGGTTGTCCCCGTCATCGGCGAGGGGCGACCGGAGGCCGCCGGCTCCCTCGACCAGGCCGAGCGCGGGCGGCGGATCGGGCCAGCGGAGCTCGCCGACGAGCTCGGCCATGGCGATGGGCGGCCGCCCGAGCACCTCGGCCGCCATGGGCGGGGCCATGGGCACCTCGTACCACCGCGAGGTGGGGCAGACCTCGGCCTGCGGCTCGCCGGAGGCCTCGCCCAGGAGGTGGGCGTCGGTGACGCGGTCGCCGGGGTCGTAGGACTGCGCCGGCTTCCGGGCCGAGACCGCCACCCCCGCCAGGCGGAGGTGGCTCAACACCCGCGCTCCCACCCAGGTCTTGCCCACCTCGGTGCCGGTGCCGGTGACGAGCACCAGCCGGTCGGGTCGGGTCGCGACGGCCACCGGTCAGCCCCTCGTCCCTTCGGGGACGAGCTCGGCCAACGCCGCCCGGAGGGATGCGACCTGGTCGTCGTCGTGGGCGGCCGACAGGGCCACCCGCAGGCGGCAGGTGCCCTCGGGCACGGTGGGCGGACGGATCGCCGGGACGAGCAGGCCCCGGTCGAGCAGCGCCTCGGCCAGGGCGAGGGCGTCGGTCTCGGCGCCGACGACGATCGGCACGATCGGGGTCGGGTGACCGGGCCGCAGCGCCTCGACGTGACCGCGCAGGCGGGCGACGAGGGCCCGGCCCTCCTCGCCGCGCACGATCTCGACGGCGGCGAGGGCAGCGGCGGTGTCGGCGGGCGTGGGCGCGGTCGTGAAGATGAACGGACGGGCCCGGTTCACGAGCAGGTCGACGAGCGGCCGGTCGCCGGCGACGAAGCCGCCGAGGGCGCCGAGGGTCTTCGAGAGGGTCCCGACTCGCACCAGCTCCACGTCGGCAGGTGGGGGCAGCGCATCGAGCACGACGTGAGCCTCGTCCACGACGAGCAGGGCGTGGCGGCGGGCGCACACCTCGCCCAGGCCCGTCCACGGGGCCACGTCGCCGTCCATCGAGAACACGCCGTCGGTGACGACCACGGCGCGCTCGGCGCCGTCGAGGGCGGCGTCGAGGGCGTCGAGGTCGCCGTGGGGGTAGACGCGCACGTCGGCGCCCTGCGCCGCGGCCATGCGACAGCCGTCGATGATCGATGCGTGGTTGAGGGCATCGGACGCGATGCGCACGCCCGGCTCGGCGAGCACGGCGAGGAGCCCGGTGTTGGCGGCGAAGCCGGTGGGGAACAGCACCGCCGCCTCCGTGCCCTTCCAGTCGGCGAGGGCGGCTTCGAGGTCGTCGTGCACCGGGCGGGAGCCCACGACGAGCCGGGAGGCGCCGGCGCCGGTGCCCCAGTGCTCGATGGCGGCGACGGCGGCCGCCCGCACGTCGGGGTGGGACGCCAGCCCGAGGTAGTCGTTCGACGCGAACGACACGACCCGACGGCCGTCGGGCATCCGGCCGACCGGCCCGTCGCCGTCGAAGGGGCGCGCCGTCCGCCAGCGGTGCGCGTCGCGGATCGCCTCGCCGGCCTCCTCGGCCCACCGGCGCCACGGCCGATCGAACCCCGGTTCAGCCACGGCGTGCGCTTCCCGGGTCGGCGAACCGTCCCGCGCCGGCGGGGTCGTCGTGGTCGGGACGTCGCCTTCGCTCCTCGGCCAGGGCCCGCGCCAGGGCCACGACGAGGGCGACGACGAGCACGGCGGCGAACCCGAGGACGATGGCGCGGGCGACCTGTTCACGAGTGGACGCGAAGTCGATCGGCTCGGGCACGGCCACGCCCATGCCGGCGGCCATGAACGGCACCATCTCGTTCCACACGGTCGACGCGTAGTCGGCGTGTCCGGCGCCACCGACGATGTCGAGGCGCGTCGGGGTGCCCTTCTCGTTCGCCCGGTCGACGAGGGCCTCGGGCTGGCCGAGCGGGATGATCTCGGACCGGGCGTTGGCGACGTAGAGGTCGGGGGCGCCGGCCGGCCACACCTCGGCGGGGGAGGCGTCGCGGTAGACGTCGGGACACTCCTCGGGCGTGCAGCCGAGCAGGTCGGTGCCCCAGGTGCCCGACCAGAACTGGGAGCAACGGGTGTTGTTCCCGCACCCGGGGGGCACCGAGCCGGGGGGAGCGGTGAGCTCGGCCAGCATGGTCGGTGCCGACCACACGGCCACGACGTCGACGTCGACGGCCGGGTCGCCGTCGGGTGGATCGGCGGGGGCGTCGCCGATGCCGGCCGGCGCGCTGCCCTGCTCGGTGCCGACGGCACCCACCATGGCGGCGAGGTGCCCGCCGGCGGAGACGCCGAACAGCGCGAGGTGGGCGGGATCGGCGCCGTAGGTCGCCGCGTTGGCGCCGACCCAGCGGACGCCGCGTTGCACGTCGGACAGCTCGGTCGGCCAGGCGACGCCGCCGTTGCCCAGCTGCTCGGTGAGCCGGTAGCCGATGGCGAACGCGACCCAGCCTTGGCGGGCGAAGAGGATGCCCTCGTCGGCGAGGTCCTTCGGGCTGCCGGTCGCCCAGCCACCGCCGTGGACCAGCACGACCGCCGGCGCGTCGCGCACGGACCGGTCGGCGGGGGCGTACACGTCGACCGTGAGCGGGAACCCGTCGACCTCGGCGTAGACCACGTCGGGCGTGAGGGTCACGGCGTCGGGCACGTTCTGCAACTCGACCTCGTCCTGGGCGCCGACGGACGGGGCCACCCCGACCACGAGCGCCACCACGGCGACGACGGCGAGGAGCGCGGGGCGGCCGGTGAGCCCGGGGCGGGGCACGGGGGTCGGGGTCACCGAGCGGGCGGGCCGACCGGGGCGGCGCCACGGCTGAGCGAGCTCGTACCCGCGTCGGCGTCGGCGGTGACGGCGACGATCGCCTCGACCAGCACGTCGACGATGCGGTCGACCTCGTCGGCGGTGGTCGTCAGCATGGGCATCAGCACCACGACGTCGCCGAGGGGGCGCAGCAGCACGCCGCGCTCGACGGCGGCGGCGCACACCCGACGGCCCCACCGGAGGCCGTCGGCGGGTGGGGCCAGCTCGACGCCGACCATGAGCCCGCGCTGGCGGACGTCGCCGACGGCGGCGAGCGGGGTGACGCGATCGGCGAGCGCGGCGGCCAGCTGGTCGGCGCGGACCTCGACGTTGGCGAGCACGTCGCCCTCGTCGAGCAGCTCGAGGTGGCGGCGGGCGACCGCGGCGGCCAGCGCGTTCCCGCTGTAGGAGTGACCGTGGTACAGGGTGCGCTCCGACAGGTCGGGCCCGAGGAAGGCGGCGAAGACCCGCTCGGAGGCGACCGTCGCCGACAGCGGCAGGTAGCCGCCGGTGATGCCCTTGCCGAGGCAGGCGAGGTCGGCGGTGGTGCCGCACTGGTCGAGGGCGAACAGCGTGCCGGTGCGGCCGAAGCCGGTGGCGACCTCGTCGGCGATCAGGAGCACGTCGTTGGCCCGGCACGCCTCGGCCACGGCCCGGACGGCGTCGGGATCGGTCACGAGCATCCCGGCCGCTCCCTGCACCAGCGGCTCGAGCACCACGGCGGCGAGGCGGTCGGCGTGACGGGCGACGGCCTCGACGGCGCCGTCGGCCCACCGCGGGTCGTCGTAGCCGGGCGTGCGCACGACGGGGAAGCGCAACGGGTCGAACACCTCGGTGCCGAACCCGCCGGCGCCGAGCGAGATCGAGCCGACCGTGTCGCCGTGGTACGCCTGGCCGAGGGCGAGGTACGTGGTGCGGCCGGCGACGCCCAGGTTGGCCCAGTACTGGAAGGCGATCTTGAGGGCCTGCTCGACGGCGGCGGCGCCGTCGGACGCGAACAGGAAGTGCGGATCGTCGACGGGCACCCGGTCGGCGAGCGCCTCGGCCAGCTCGATCGTCGCCACGTTCCCGTTGCCGAGCATGGTCGAGTGCGCCACCCGGTCGAGCTGGTCGCGGACGGCGTCGTCGAGCTCCGGCACGCCGTGGCCGAGCGTGGTCACCCACAGCGACGAGATGGCGTCGAGGTAACGGCGCCCGTCGGTGTCGATCAGCTCGCGGCCCTCGGCCCGCTCGACCACGATCGGGGCGTTGTCCGCGTAGCAGCTCATCTGGGTGAAGCCGTGCCACACCCGGGCCGCGTCGCGCTCGATCCACGCCTCGTGGGTCACGGGCGACACCCTAGGCGGGCCGTCCGGCGACGCGACCCGCGGGGAGCGGGGCGGTTCCACGCGGTGGCTCCACCGCCGAGGGGTTTGGACGGGGAACTCGGCCGCACCGATACTCGCGACCATGTCCTGGTTCGCCGTCGTCGGCACCCTGGTCGTGGGGTTCGTCGGTGGCGTCCTGTCCGGCATGTTCGGCGTGGGCGGCGCCGTCCTCACGACGCCGGGCATCCGCGTGTTCGGCGCCACGCCGATCGAGGCGGTGGGCTCGACGGTGCCGGCCATCATCCCGAGCGCGGTGTCGGGCACCGTGCGCTACGCCCGGGCCGGCATCGTGAACTGGCACCTCGGTCTGACCTGCGGCCTCACCGGCGCGCTGGTGGCCGTCGGCGGTGCCACCGCCGCCGATCACGTGAACGGCCACCTGCTGATGGTCTTCACGGCTGCCCTCCTCGGCTGGAGCGGCATCTCCACGTGGCGGTCGGGACGCCGGGTGGTGCGCGAGCCGGCGGCGCCGGAGGCGGTCCCCTCGGGTGAGGCGCCGATCCGTGGCGCCGACGTCGGGCCCTCGACGGCGGAGGTCCTCGGCGAGGGTGGCACCGGGGCCGCGGGCGGCCGGCTCCGCTACCCGACCGGCTTCCTCGCCGTGGTCGGCGCCGGTTCGGGCTTCCTCGCCGGGTTCCTCGGGGTCGGGGGCGGCGTGGTGATGATGCCGGTCTTCACGTCGATCCTGAAGGTGCCGGTGAAGGAGGCGGTGGCATCGAGCCTCGTGGCGGTCGCCCTCTTCTCGGTCCCCGCCCTCGTGACCCACGCCGTGCTGGGCAACATCCACTGGGGCTACGCAGCCCTGTTGGCGGTGGGCACCATCCCCGGCGCCCAGGTCGGTTCACGGCTCACCCTCGGGGCCACCGACCGCACGGTGCGCACCCTGTTCGGGATCTTCCTCGTGGCCCTGGCCCTCGTGTACGGCATCAGCGAGATCGTGGCGTGGTGAGCTTCCGGTCGCGTTCGTCGGCTCCGGCGTCGACCGTTCGCTGACCGAGGAGCCTGCCGGCCGTGCACGCCTTCCTGGTCTCGTTCGGGGTGATCTTCGTCGCCGAGCTCGGGGACAAGAGCCAGCTCATGGCCCTCGCCTTCGCCGCCCGCTACAAGGCGTGGACGGTGCTCGTCGGCATCACCGTGGCCACCGCCACGGTGCACCTGTTCTCGGTCCTCGTCGGCGCCGTCGTGGGAGCGAGCCTCCCGACCCGGGCCATCACGATCGTCGCCGGCCTGGCGTTCCTGGGCTTCGCCGTGTGGACGCTGCGCGGCGACGAGTTGACGCCGGAGGACGAGGCCAGGGTCACCGACGAGCGCTGGCGGCGCCGATCGCCGATCCTCGCCGCCAGCGTGGCCTTCGGGCTGGCCGAGCTGGGCGACAAGACCATGCTGGCCACCATCACCCTCGCCACCGACAACGGACTGGTCGGGACCTGGTTGGGATCGACGCTCGGCATGGTCGCGGCGGACGCGCTGGCCATCGTCGTCGGCCTGGTCCTCGGAGCCCGGCTCCCCGACAAGGCGGTGCGGATCGGCGCCGCCGCGCTGTTCGCCCTCGGTGGCGTCGTGCTGCTGGTCGACGGGCTGCGGGGCTGACCTGAGGCGGCGTCGTGACCGCCGGTCGGCCGTACCGGGCCACCGAGCGCACCGGTGGCCGCCGGTAGGCTCCGCCCGTGGTCACCTCCCGGTGCCGTCGCCGCGGCGCCACGCTCGCGGCGCTGGCCTTCGTGCTCGCCGTCGCCCTCCTCGTCCCGGCGCGGAGCGAGGGCCAGGGGGCCGGTTCGCCCTCGGTGGCCCCGCCGGTCGCCCCCACCGACCCGATCTCGTCCGCCGACGCCACCCCGCCACCGCTCGACGTGGTGACCGTCTCGGCGACCCGTGACCCCGACGGGACGACGGCACGCGTGTCGATCGGCTTCGCCGGTCCGTTCACCCTCCCGTCGTCGGGCTACCGCCTGTCGGTCTCGGTCGGCGATCCCCTCGGGCAGCGGACGCGGGCGTCGCTCGTGCCTGCTTCGGGCACGAGCACCGGCACCGTCGAGGTGGGCAACGGCCTGACGTTCCGGGACGCGGGCACGACGACGGTCGAGCTCGCCGAGCAGACCGTCGACCTCGTCGTGCCCGTCGACAAGCTGGGCCCAGGGGCCGCCCTGTGGGTCGACGGCGAGCTGACCGGCGACGAGCCGACCACCGTGACGTCGGCCTACTACTCCTACGACGCGCTGGTCGGCGTGTCGCTCGACGGTGCCGCCCCGGGTGGCACGTGGGGATGGACCGCCACCCCCGGCGGACGGCGCTTCGCCGACCCCGTCCTCGTCGCCACCGCCCCGCCCACCGCCGCCACCCGCAACTCGGTCGTCGCCGTCGACTTCCCGGACGCGGTCCCCGACACCCTGATCGGCCAGCCGGTCGTCTCCGCCAACGCCTACCTCGGGATCCGGCTGTCCGGTGCCACCCAGCCGACGGTCGACGGGGCCGTCGCCATCGACCGGACGACGGGCTCGGTCGTCCTGCTCGACGGCACGGGCACCCCCGTCGCCGCCGCCGCCGAGGGCGCGGACCGGTCGTGGCTCGTCGAGGGCCTCTCGGCGCCGTCCGCCGCCGGGCCCGCCTCGGTCACCATCGAGCCCGAGGTCGTCGCCACCCTGCTCGGCGGCGCCTTCGACCGGGACCTGTTCGCCGTCGACCTCTCCACCGCCTTCGCCCTCGGCGACGGACGGGTGGTGACGGTGTCGGGGGTGGCCACGACCCTCACCTGGCTCGACCAGCTCGCGTCCACCGTCGAGGTGGTCGAGCCCACGACCACGCAGGCCGTGGTGGCGAGCACGGGCGACGACGCCACGGTCCCGGTCGGCGCGCTCGTGGCGGTCGCCGTCGGCGTGCTGGCGCTGGTCGGCGCCGCCGTCGCGCTGGCGGTCGTCGCTCGTCGCCGTCGCCGTCGCCGGCCGGTGGTGCCCCCACCGGTCGCTCGTCCACCGGGCGAGGCCCCCACGCCCCCGGTGGCTGTTCCCGAGCCCGAGCCCGAGCCCGAGCCGGCCGGAGCCAGCGCCCGACGCCGGGAACGGCTCGCGCCGCGTGGGCGGGCCCCCGACGAGGTCCTGGCCGAGCTCGAGGCCGAGCTGGCCGAGTTGTCCGACCGGGTCGAACGCCTCGACCGGCGGCCCTCCGCCGGCGACGGCGGCTGAGCTCGATCAGCGCAGGGCGATCAGCCCGGACCCCGGCGCTCGGTCGACCTCGCCGATCACCGCCGCGGGATGGCCCGTCGCCCGCAGTTCGGCCACGGCCTCGGCGGCTCGGTCGGGCGCCACCCCGAACACCAGCCCACCCGAGGTCTGGGCGTCGGCGAGCAGCAACACGTCGAGCTCGTCGACCGTGCCGGGGTCGAGGCGGGGCCGCACGTGGTCGAGGTTGCGCCGCGTCCCGCCGGAGACGACACCGGCGGCGGCGAGCTCGCGAGCGCCCGGCAGGACCGGCACCGAGGCGGTGTCGATGCGCACGTCGACGCCCGACTCGATCGCCATCCGCCCGAGGTGGTTCAGCAGGCCGAAGCCGGTGACGTCGGTCGCGCCGGTCGCGCCGGCGGCGAGGGCGACGGATGCCGCCCGATCATTGAGCCGGCTCATGGAGCCGATGGCGCCGTCGACGACCTCGGTGGAGGCGACCCCGCGCTTCACCCCCGTGGTGATCATCCCCACGCCGAGGGCCTTCGACAGCACGAGGTGGTCGCCCGGGCGCAGCCCCGTGTTGGCCAGCACCCGGTCGGGGTGGACCTCACCCACGACGGCGAGGCCGAACTTGGGCTCGGGGTCGTCGATGGTGTGGCCGCCGGCGATCACGAAGCCGCCCTCGGCGGCGGCATCGAGCGCGCCGCCGAGCACCTCGACGAGCAGGTCGTCGGACAGCTCCTCGACGTTCCATGCGACGAGGTTCAGCGCGACGAGGGGTCGGCCACCCATGGCGTAGACGTCGGACACGGCGTTGGTGGCGGCGATCCGACCCCACGCCCGCGGGTCGTCGACCACCGGGGTGATGAAGTCGGTCGTGAGCACCAGGGCCCGGTCGTCGGCGATGCGCCACACGGCGGCGTCGTCGCCGGTGAGCGCCCCCACCAGGAGGTCGGGGTGGGCCGGCGGCGCCAGGCGCCGCACCACCCCGGCCAGCGCCCCGGGCGCCAACTTGCAGGCACAGCCGGCGCCGTGGCTGTACTGCGACAGGCGTCGGGCCGAGCCCGGGCGCGGGTCGGGCGAATCGGTCGGTGCCGTCACGGCTGCGTACCCTACTGAGCCATCGCCTTCTCCCGACGCCGCCCGCCGACCGCCGACGAGACCGCCTGGGTCTCCCGTGACCGCCTCGTGCGGTGGGTCGAGGACGTCTTCGAGCGTCTGGCCGAGCTGGTGGTCGACCTGGGCCCCGACGACCTCGCCCGGCCGCTGCCCGGCACCGGCCGCGCCGCCGCCGACGAGATCGTCGACCGGGTCCGCTTCGCCGAGCGGTTCTCGGTGTGCGACCTGTTCGGCGAGCCCGCCGGTCCCCGGGTGGCGCACCTCGACGACCACCTCACCCGGGTTCGCGAGCGGATCATCGGCCGGCTCGTCGCCCAGCCGCTCCTCGACACCGTCGACCACGCCGTGGTGACGGTGGTGGTGCTGCTCGACGACCTCACCGAGGACCTCACCGCGTGGCGGCAGTGGTGGGCCCTCCCACCACCCGAGCGGATGGGGTTCTTCGGCGGCGGCGAGGCGATGAACCTGACCCCGGGCACCGGCGACCACCCCGGGGACGCCTCGGTGCCGGGCGGCATGGTCGCCATCGGCGCGGCGCGCCACGCCCCGTTCGTGCTCGACGCCGAGAAGTGGGCCCACCAGGTGCTCGTCCACCCGTTCCTGATCGCCATGGCCCCCGTCACCCAGGCCGCGTTCGCCGCCTTCGTCGACGACGGCGGCTACGGCGACGAGCGCCTGTGGTCACCGGCGGGTCGGACGTGGTGCACGACGGACGGGGCGGCGGCACCGGCGGCGTGGCGCCGCGCCGACGGTGGCTGGGAGCGCCGCGACTTCGACCGCTGGTTGCCCCTCGAGCCGCACCGACCGGTGGCGGGGGTGAACCGGTGGGAGGCGGAGGCCTGGTGCGCGTGGGCCGGGCGCCGCCTGCCGACCGACGTCGAGTGGGAGGTGGCCGCCCGGGGCTCCCGCGACATGGCCGACCCCGCCGACGTCCGCGAATGGCCGTGGGGGGCGTCCAACCCCGGCCCGGTCGAGGCGAACCTGGCCTGGTTCCACCGCGGCACCGTCGACGTCGCCGCCTTCTCGGAGGGCGACGGCCCCTTCGCCGTGCGCCAGCTGATCGGCAACGTGTGGGAGTGGACGGCCGAGCCGCTCGCCCCCTATCCGCACTACGAGCGTGACGCCCATCCGTGGGCGGCGGCGGCCGACTTCGGTACGGCCGGCGTCGTCCGGGGCGGCTCGTGGGCCACCCGTCCCCGGGCCGTCCGCTCCACCCGCCGGCGTGCCGTCGACCCGGACCGCCGCGACGCCTTCACCGGCTTCCGCACGGCGGTGTCCTGACCCGGCCCGGTCGCCGGCCGGTCGGGGCGGGGACGGCACGAAACGGTCACATCGGCGGGTGGTCGGCCGATGGGAACCCGTACCTGCTCGCCGAGGAGCGCCCTGCTCGCCATGACCCCCGACCTGCCCAAGCCTCCGGAGACCGGCGTCGGTGCCGACGCGCCCCGGCTGACGTGGCACGACAAGGAGGTGTTGACCGCCCTGCGTCGGCTGGCCAGCGCCCGGCTGCAGGTGCAGTCGATCGAGGCGGAGCTGGCGGCGTCGGAGGCCGCTCCCGGGCCGGATCCCCTCGACGCCGGTCAGGTCGAGCGGTTGCAGGACGAGATCGACCGCCTCTCGAAGAAGGCGAACGGCCGGTTCGGTCGGGCGGCGGCCCGCGAGAAGCTCGTCGAGCTCCGACGCGACCAGCAGACGCTGCTCACCAAGCTCGGCTACGAGTCCTACGAGGCGTTCTCGCGGGCGGGGGGCCTGTTGGCACCCACCGACCGGGTCGATCCGGTGTTCGTCGACTTCGCCCGTCGCGAGCTGGCGTCGGCGGAGGCGGCCTGGGAGGAGGTGGCCCGCCTACCGGAGCAACCGCCGTACGTCCCCGAAGACGCCGACGGCGAGCCCGGTGACGTCGACCCGTTCGCGGGCGTGCCCGACTTCCCCATCGACCTGACCCACCCCGAAGCCGGCTAGGTCCCGCGGTACTCGACGCCCGAGGTGCAGGTCTCCTGCACGACGACGCGAGACAGGCCCGGCAGCGCAGGGGCGAGTCGAGCCCAGATCCACGTCGCCAGCACCTCGCTGGTCGGGTTCTCGAGACCCTCGATCTCGTTGAGGTAGCGGTGGTCGAGGGCGTCGCGGCAGCGGCGCGCAGGCCTCGGTGAGGTCGGCGAAGTCGCAGACCCAGCCCGATTCGGCGCCGACCGGCCCTTCGACGTGGACGCGGACGTGGAACGAGTGGCCGTGCAGCCGGGCGCACTTGTGGCCCTCGGGCACGTTCGGGAGACGATGGGCCGCCTCGAAGCGGAAGTCCTTCCAGATCTCGGCCCGATCCGACCCCGGCGTCGACGCGCTCAAGGGATGCCCAGCACCTTGTGGGTCTGGAGGCTGAGCCGCCAGCGGGGGTTGGCCAGGCAGTGCTCGACGGCGGCGTGCGTCGCCGCCTCGCGGTCGGGACCGTCCATGGGCTGCACCAGCAGGTGGGAGAAGGCGAGGTGCTCGAACCGCTCGGGCTCCGCCCCCGGCTGGGGGTGCACGAGCTTCAGCTCGTCGCCCCCGGTGACCACGAGCGGGGCGCCGGCCTTGGGGCTGACGCAGACCCAGTCGACGCCGGCCGGCACCGGCAGGGTGCCGTTGGTCTCGATGGCGACCTCGAAGCCGACGGCGTGCAGGGCGCCGACCAGCGCCGGGTCGAGCTGGAGGAGCGGTTCGCCACCCGTGCACACGACGTAGGGCTCGCCGTGGTGGTCGCCGCTCGGCCAGTGGGACGCGACGTGGGCGGCCAGCTCGTCGGCGCCACGGAACACCCCGCCGCCGGGGCCGTCGGTGCCGACGAAGTCGGTGTCGCAGAAGCGGCAGACCGCCGTGGAGCGGTCGTGCTCGTGACCGCTCCAGAGGTTGCAGCGGGAGAAGCGCAGGAACACCGACGGGCGGCCGGCCCGGATCCCCTCGCCCTGCAGCGTGTAGAAGACCTCCTTCACCGCGTAGGTGGTCACGGGACCACCACGCCCTCCGCGTGCGCTGCGCTGCCTCCCGCCGGGGCGTATCGGGTGGGGTCGGGCACGCCGGCGGCGCGGAAGCCGTCGGCCCGGAGCAGGCACGCGTCGCAGCGGCCGCACGCGGCACCGTCGGGGGCCGGGTCGTAGCAGCTGGTGGTGAGGGCGTAGTCGACGCCCAGCTCGACGCCCCGCTGGATGATCTGCGCCTTGGTGAGCGAGATGAGCGGGGCGTGGATCGTGAGTCGACGTCCTTCCACCCCGGCGCGCGTGGCCAGGTTGGCGACGCGCTCGAAGGCGGCGATGAACTCGGGCCGGCAGTCGGGGTAGCCGCTGTAGTCGACGGCGTTCACGCCGATCAAGATGTCGGACGCGTCGCGCACCTCGGCCAGGGCCACGGCGTGGGCCAGGAAGACGGTGTTGCGGGCCGGTACGTAGGTGACCGGGATGCCCTCCCGGCCGACCTCGTCGGCCGAGGTGTGCTTGGGCACGGCGAGGGTCGCGTCGGTGAGGGCCGAGCCGCCGACGGCGGCGAGGTCGATGTCGAGCACCAGGTGCTCGACGCCGGCGGCCTCGGCGAGGCGGCGCGCCGAGGCCAGCTCGTGTCGGTGGCGCTGGCCGTACCGGAAGCTGAGGGCGTGGACCTCGAACCCGTCGGCCACGGCCATGGCCAGGCACGTGGCGGAGTCGAGGCCCCCGGAGAGCAGCAGCACGGCGGGTGCGGGCACCCCGGCAGGCTACCGGCCCCCGACGCGCCGCCTCGGGGGCGAGGGGCGGTCGGGCTACCGCACGCCCGACCAGAGGGCCCGCTCGGCCGGGGCCGGATCGTGGAGCACCTCGATCGTGTCGCCGAAGTCGAGGGTGGCCCGGCCGACGGGGTCGTAGGCGGGCCAGGTGGGCAGCCCGCCGTGGTTGGGGTCGCCGGTGCGGGCGAAGTGCCACCAGGCGTCGTGCATGGCCTCGGCGAGGGCGTGGGGCGGCGGGCCGTCACCGAGGAAGAGGCCCGCTCCCGGCTGGTCGAGGGCGTTCCACATGAACGGCACCTCGAGGGCGTGGCACGACCCGAGCCGGCCGTCGAACGCGGTCGACGCCCAGGAGAAGCGGTACATGAAGGTGCGGGCGGGCTGGTGGGCCACCTGGGCCTCGGCCAGCCGGATGGCCGGGATGCGGAACGTCCAGTCGGTGAGCACCGCGCACCACACCTCGTCGGCGGAGGCGCCCGGGCGGGCGACCCGGTAGGTGTCGGCGATGGTGCGGCCGCCGCCGTGCACCGAGTCGCCCACCATCCGGTCGAGGCGCTCGAGCAGCCGCGGGTCGTCGATGCCCCCGGGGCTCATGAGGTGGAAGAGGTTCCACTCGTCGAGGGTGGTGCCGGTGAGGAGCGGCACGGCGGCGGCCGAGCCGTCGCGGATCGCTCCCAGCGGATCGTCGGGCAGGAGGCCTCCGCTCACGGGCTGGAACGGCATGGCGAGGGCGAGCCCGCCCCGGCCGCCGAGGTGCCCGGGGTCGGCCATGACCGCCCTGCCCACCGCCGCCTGGGCGGCGAGCAGGTCTCGGGGCTCGGCGGCGAGGAGGCCGTCGAGGCCGAGGACGTCGAGCTCGGCCATGAACGTCGACGTGACCTCGGCGGCGACGTGGGCCGGCAGGGTGTTGTGGGCGGCGCCGCTCTGGGCGATCGCCTTGTGGAACAGGCCGCTCGCCGCCGGAAGGGCGAGCAGGGTGGCCACGCTCATGCCGCCGGCCGACTCGCCGAAGACGGTGACGTTGTCGGGGTCGCCGCCGAAGGCGGCGATGTGGTCGCGCACCCAGCGCAGGGCGGCGACCTGGTCGAGGATGCCGTTGAGCCCGCTCGTCGGGTACTCGTCGCCGCCCTCGATCGACCCGAGGTGCAAGAACCCGAGGGCGCCCAGCCGGTAGTTCACCGACACGACGACGACGTCGCCCCGGCGGGCGAAGGAGCCGGCGTCGTACCAGGGGATCGCCGCGGACCCCATGGTGAACCCGCCCCCGTGGATCCACACCATGACCGGCCGGCCGCCGTCGTCGCAGGCGGGGGTGGTGACGTTGAGGGTGAGGCAGTCCTCGTCGCAGGTCGGGTCGGACGAGCCGAGCAGGGCGGCGAGCCCGCCCGCGTCCTGCCACGAGAAGGGCCCGAAGCGGGTGGCGTCGCGCTCGCCCTCCCACGGCTCGGCCGGCTCGGGGGCCCGGAAGCGGCGAGGCCCGACCGGCGGTGCCGCGTAGGGGACCCCGGCGAACCGGAGGAGGCCGTCGTCCAGGAGGCGGCCCCGCAGTCGACCGAGGGGTAGCGTGACGATCGGTTCGGCGGTGGGGGGTTCGCTCATCGGCGGCCACGCTAGCGAGCACGAGGCCGCCGAGTCGGCGGCCCGACACCGGGGGTGAGTGTGCACGACCTCGTCATCCGCAACGGCCACCTCGTCGACGGCACCGGGGCGCCCGGCCGGCCCGCCGACGTGGCCATCACCGACGGGACCATCACCGAGGTCGGCGAGGTCCACGGCCCGGCCGCCCGCGAGATCGACGCCGACGGCCTGCTGGTCACGCCGGGATGGGTCGACATCCACACCCACTACGACGGCCAGGTCACCTGGGACCCGCTGCTCACGCCGTCGTCGTGGCAGGGCGTCACCACCGTCGTCATGGGCAACTGCGGCGTCGGCTTCGCGCCGGTCGCGCCCGACCGCCACGAGTGGCTGATCGGCCTCATGGAGGGCGTCGAGGACATCCCCGGGTCCGCGCTGCACGAGGGCATCACGTGGGGCTGGGAGAGCTTCCCCGAGTACCTCGACCAGGTCGACACCGTGCCCCTCGCCCTCGACGTCGGCGCCCAGGTGCCGCACGGGGCGGTGCGGGGCTACGTGATGGGCGAGCGGGGTGCCGACAACGAGCCGGCCACGCCGGGCGACATCGAGGCCATGGCCCGCATCGTGGCCGAGGGGCTCGAGGCCGGCGCCCTCGGCTTCTCGACGTCGCGCACGATCATGCACATGGCCATCGACGGGCGCCCGGTGCCGGGCACGTTCGCCGCCGAGGACGAGTTGTTCGGCATCGGCGAGGTCCTGGCCCGGCTGGGCAAGGGCGTGTTCGAGCTGGCCCCCGCCGGGGCCCTCGGCGAGGACCTCGACGCCCCCGACCGCGAGATGGCCTGGATGCGCGAGCTCGCCGGCCACATCGGTCGCCCGGTCAGCTTCGTGCTGAGCCAGAACCACCAGGTCCCCGAGGACTGGCGGCGCATGCTCGACCTCTGCGACGAGGCGGCGCGGCAGGGCGCGTCGGTGCGTCCCCAGGTGCACGCCCGCACCACCTCGCTGCTCCTCGGCCTGTCGACGTTCCATCCGTTCTCGTTCGTGCCGTCGTGGCCCGAGCTGGCCGACCGGCCCATCGCCGAGCAGGTGGCGATGATGCGAGACCCCGACCGCCGCGCCCGCCTCGTCGCCGAGATGGAGGCCATGGCCGACGACCCGATCGTGCACGGGTTCATGAACCCGCAGCGCATGTTCCTGCTCGGCGACCCGCCCGACTACGAGCCCCCGGCCGAGGCCAGCGTCGCCGCCATGGCGGCGCGCGCCGGGCGTTCGCCCTGGGACGAGCTGTACGACCTCCTCATGGCCGACGGCGGCCGCGAGCTGCTCAACTCGCCGGTGCTCAACTACGCCGACGGCAACCTCGACTCCACCTACGAGATGCTCCGGAGCCCGATCACCGCCTTCGGCCTCGGTGACGGCGGCGCCCACGCCGGCCAGACCTGCGACGCGTCGGGCACCACGTTCATGCTCACCCACTGGGCGCGCGACCGCCGCCGCGGCCCCACCATCCCGCTCGAGACCGCCGTGCAGAAGATCACGTCGGCCACCGCCGCCCTCTACGGCCTCGACGACCGGGGCCGGGTGGCGCCGGGCTGCAAGGGCGACCTCAACCTCATCGACTTCGACCGGTTGCAGCTCCACCGCCCCGAGCTCGTCCACGACCTGCCCGGCGGCGCCCGACGCCTGGTGCAGCGGGCCGACGGCTACGTGGCGACCATCGTGGCGGGCGAGACGGTGCTCGAAGAGGGCCAGGACACCGGGGCCCGCCCCGGCCGGCTGCTGCGCCGGTAGCCCGGGCGCGGCTTCGCCGGCCCTCAGCGTGACCGATGACCCCCCGACGGCGGAGCACCGCGAACATGGGGTGACCCCCATCGGCAACCGGCTGGCTCTAGCCTGACCGGCGGGGAAGGGGCACCTGTCCCCGCGCCGGCGTCGTCGGTCCGCGGGATGGGTTCGAGGTCCCCGCCCTCGCACGACGATCCCATGTCCCGACCTTCCCACCGCCCGCCCCGACCCGCACCGCTGCTGCTCGCCGCCGCGCTCGTCGTGGCCCTCGTGGCCGGCGTCACCGCCTGCACCAGCTCCGGAGACGACGACGCCGCCACCCCGACCTCGTCGTCGATCATCACCGTCCCCGAGCTCGACCTGAGCCAGGAGATCACCACCCCCACCATGTCGATCCCCCCGGGCTGGGTGGCCCCCGACACCCGCGGCGTCGGCCTGAAGCGGATCGAGGGCCGGGCCGGGCCCGCGCCCATCCCCGTCTACGGCGGCGCCGCCCGCATCACCGGCGTCGTCCAGGGGCCCGACGGCCCGGTGCCCGGGGCGACCGTGCTGCTCGAGCGCTTCGTCGGACGGTCCTCGGGCTCGGTCACCGTGGCGGCAGGGGCCGACGGCCGGTTCACCGCCGTCGACCTGCTCGGGGGGCTCTACCGGGTGCGGGCGTGGCTGCAGCCGTCGTTGGCGGCGCCGTCGTCGGCCACGCTGTTCATCGCCGCCGACCAGACCGACGCCCAGGTGCAGGTGAACGTGCAGCGCTACGACGCTCGCAAGCTCCAGGCCGGCGTCGAGACCGCCGGCATCACGGTCGGGGGCAGCGGTCGCTTCCGGGCCCTCCTGACCCAGGAGTCGGTCGACGCCCGGGGGATCGTCGGCGGCGCCAGCGTGCCCGGCGAGGCGGTGACCGTCACCGCCGACGCCGGCTACTCGGTCGCGCCGAGCACGGCGACCACCGGTGCCGACGGCTACGCCACCTTCACCCTCACCTGCCTCACCGAGGGCGCCCACAACGTCACCGTCACCGCCTCGGGCCTGACCGCCAACGTGACGCTGCCCTCGTGCGGGCCCCTGCCGACCACCACGACCACGACGCCGGGCGCACCCCCGACCGACCTCGTCCCCGTCGGCCTGGTCATCCGGGTCCCGTACGCCGGCACCCTGCCGGCCGGCGCCTACCGCACGCTGCTCGGCGGGTGCTCGACGACGTTCGAGGTGTGGCGGGACGGCGCCTGGCAACCCACCCGGGTCACGGCGACCGCGGTGATCGACGCCGCCGGGCCCATCCGGGACCTCGAGCCCTCGCCCGGCACGCTCGGCTGCCAGTACGAGCGGATCCGATGACCGCCCTCGACACCCGTCCGCCCGGGGCCGACGAGCCCGCCGGCCCCCGGTCGCGCCGTGCCCGTCGCCGCCCGGCCCGCGGCCTGTCGCGGCGACCCCGCTGGCGACGGGCCGCCCGGGGTGGCCTCCGCCTCTTCGTCGTCCTGCTCCTCGGCCTCCCGCTCCTCGTCGCCGGGGTCGCCGCTGCCGGCGGCGGGCTGCTGCTGTTCGGCGAGCTCCCGGGGACGGTGCCCGAGGAGAACCCGCAGGTCCGCTCCGAGCCCTCGTTCGTCTACGACGCGACCGGCCAGGAGATCGGGTCGTTCCGCGAGTTCGACCTCACCGTCCCGGTCACCAAGGACGACGTGCCCCAGGTGCTGGAGGACGCCGTCGTCGCCGCCGAGGACCGCAGCTTCTGGACCCACCGGGGCGTCGACCCCCAGGGCCTCGTCCGGGCCGCGGTCACGAACTACCGCGAGGGCGCGGTCGTGCAGGGCGGCTCGACCATCACCCAGCAGTACGTGAAGACGGCGTACCTGTCGACCGAGCGCACCCTCGAGCGCAAGCTCAACGAGGCCGTGCTCGCCACCCGCCTCGAGCGTCAGCTCACCGACGAGCTCGGCTCGGCGGGGGCTGCCAAGGAGGAGATCCTCTGGCGCTACCTCGACTCGTCGTACTTCGGAGGCGGGGCCTACGGCGCCGGCGCGGCGGCCGAGACCTACTTCCGCAAGAGCATCAAGGACCTCAACGCCTCCGAGGCGGCCACCCTGGCCGGCATCATCCCGGCCCCGTCGCTCTACGGCCCCCGCGACAACGTCACGCTGGCCGAGGAGCGCCGCAAGGAGGTCCTCGGCGAGATGCTCGAGGTCGGCTCGCTCACCCGGGCCGAGTACGACCAGGCGATCGCCCAACCCCTGTTCCTCGCCGTGTACGGCATCCCCGATCCGGGCACGGCCACGATCGTGTTCCCCCCGCCGGAGAGCGGTGCGTCCCGCTACCCCTACTTCGTCGACTACGTCCGCCAGTACCTGATCGAGCGGTACGGATCCGAGCAGGTGTTCCGCGGCGGGCTCCGCATCGAGGCCACCATCGATCCCCGCCTCCAGGACCTGGCCGAGAAGAACGTGGCCGACGCGCTGAAGGGCACGTCGGCGCCACTCGAGATGTCGCTGGTGTCGGTCGAGCCGTCGACCGGCTTCGTGAAGGCCCTCGTCGGCGGCCGCGACTTCAACGCCAGCCAGGTCAACCTGGCCCTCGGCGGATCCACCGGCATGCAGCCGGGGTCGTCGTTCAAGGGCTTCACCGTCGCGACCGCGCTCGAGCAGGGCTTCGCCCCCGAGACCGTCTACAACACCGCCGGCGCGTGGACGGTGCCGAACTGCACCGGCCAGTGCACGGTGAAGGGGGGCAGCGCGGGCCCGATCGACATGCGGGCCGCCACTGCGGCGTCGAGCAACACGTACTTCGCCCAGCTCATCTACGACGTCGGCCCCGATCGGGTCGCGGAGATGGCCAACCGCCTCGGGGTGAGCCGCATCACGACCGACCGTCGCTACGGCGTGTCGCTCACGCTCGGCGCCTACGAGGTGAGCCCACTCGACATGGCCGCCGGCTACTCGGTGTTCGCCAACCACGGCGTGCGGGTGCAGACGACCCCGGTGGTCAAGGTCACCACCGCCGACGGTGAGGTGCTCGAGGACAACACGGTCCCGCAGGGCACGGAGGTGTTGAACCCGGCCATCGCCGACACCGTCACCGACATGCTCAAGGGCGTGATCGCCGGCGGCACGGGCCGGCGGGCCGAGATCGGTCGACCGGCGGCGGGCAAGACCGGCACCGCCGAGAACTACACGGCGGCCTGGTTCGTCGGCTATGTGCCTCAGCTGACCACCGCGGTCTGGATGGGCTACGCCGACGAGCCCAAGCCCCTCCGGGGGATCGGAGGCTTCGGCGAGGTGCAGGGCGGCTCGATCCCGGCCCGGACCTGGGCCAACTACATGCGTCCTGCGGTCGGCGACTACCCGGTGGTCGACTTCACCGTGCCCGGACCGCTCCCGCCGCCCCGCGACGACGGCGAGGGCCCCGGTGGTGGCGGGCGGCGCCCGTCCTCGCAACGCACCGCGCCCCAGCTGGCCCAGGACTGCGGTGGTCCGTGCATCCGCACTCCGTCGTTGCCGGCACCGGCGCCGCCGCCGACCACGGCGACCACCACCGCCCCGGTCGCCACCGATCCCAACGCGCCATCCACCTCCACGACGGCTCCATCGGGTAGCACGAGCACCACCGCACCGCAGGACTGACCATGAGCCAGCTCGACGACCAGACCGAACTCGACCCCGGTCTCCCCCCGCTCGACCGATCCGCCGCGCCCGGCGACGGGTCGTCGGGGTCCGAGCGTCGCGCCGACTGGCGCCGAGCCGAGAAGGCCCGCCGCTACGCCGCCCGCAAGTCGGTGCGGTTCCCGATCTTCACCCGGTCGATCCTGCTGTGGATGTTGATCTTCGCCATCACCGGGGTCGCCTTCGGCGCCAGTGGGGCGTTCTGGTGGGCCAACTTCAACAGCCAGGTGAGCGAGCTGCGCGACGACACCCAGGACTTCGAGGAGCGCTCGCTCGAGGCCCAGAACAGCATCGAGACCCAGCGCCAGGACGCGCTCGACCAGATCGACGAGGCCCTGCGTCCCCTGCAGCCGTTCCTGTCCGAGGCGCAGACGTTGCAGCTCGCCCAGCTGTTCTCGCCCGCCGTGTACTCGGTGGCCACGCTCGACCAGAACGGCTTCCCGTCCACCGGCACCGCCTTCGCGGTGGTGACCAACGACAGCCAGACCTACCTCGCCACCTCGTACGCGACCATCGCCGCCGCCACCCAGCGGCCCGGGCCGGCCATCACGCTGCGCAAGGGCGAGGAGGAGATCCGGGCCGAGCTGTGGAACTGGGACGAGGGCCGGGACCTCGCCCTGGTGCGCATCGACCGGCCCAACATGCAGCTGCTCGACTGGGTTCCCGAGGAGGTCGAGGCCAAGGCGCTCGGCTCGAGGGTGTTCCCGGTCAGCGGGATCGGCGGCGCCGGCGCGTCGCTGACCACGGGCGTCGTGATCGACCAGTCGGCCGTCGGCTTCCAGCACACCGCCCCGCTCGGCCCGGGCTTCCAGGGCGGGCCGATCGTCACCGCCGACGGCAAGGTGCTGGGAGTGGCGTCGCTCGCCTACCGGCCGCTCGGCTACGACCCCGGTCAGATCCACTTCGCGGTCCGGGTCACCGACCTCTGCCAGGTGCTGCTCACCTGCGGTGGCGACGGGCGCTCCGCCGGGCCCCGCAGCTGACCGTCGCCCCGCACGGCACGGCTACGATGGACGGGACGGCGTGCCCGAAACCGGCTTCGGGAATGCTCCATCGCCCGTAGCCGCACCGCAGCAGGAGGGGACGGGATGACCGACGTCGTCGGGATCGTGGGGGGCGGACAGCTCGCCCGCATGACGTACCAGGCCGGCATCCCCCTCGGCGTGCCCATGCGGATCCTGGCCGCCCGCATGGACGACGCCGCCGCCGCCGTCGCCGCCGACGTCTCGTTCGGCGAGGCCAACGACCCGGCCGCCGTGGCCGCCTTCGCCGATGCCTGCGACGTGCTCACCTTCGACCACGAGCTGGTCGACCTGGGTGCGCTCGAAGGGCTGGCCGCCGCCGGCTACCCGGTCCGTCCGGGGCCGCAGGCCCTGATCTGCGCCGTCGACAAGCTCGTCCAGCGGCGACGGCTCGACGCCGCCGGCCTGCCGGTGCCCGCCTACCGCCCGGTCCGCAAGCGGGCCGACGTGCTCGCCGCCGCCGATCAGTGGGGCTGGCCGGTGGTGCTCAAGGCCGAGCGGGGTGGCTACGACGGGCGTGGCGTGTGGATCGTCGACGACGAGGCCCGGGCCAACGCCGTGCTCCGCGAAGCCCGCCAGCACGACCTCAAGGTGATGGCCGAGGCGTTCGTGCCGCTCGAGCGCGAGCTGGCCGTCGTCGTGGTGCGTCGCCCCGAGGGGGAGATGGTCGCCTACCCGCCGGTCGAGACCATCCAGGTCGACGGCATGTGCCACGAGGTGCGGTGCCACGGCGGCGTCGACGGAGGCGTGGCCGCCGAAGCCACCGCCCTCGGCCTGCAGATCGCCAAGGAGATCGACGTGACCGGGGTGATGGCGGTCGAGCTGTTCGTGTCGCAGGGCCGGGTGCTGGTCAACGAGCTGGCGACCCGTCCGCACAACTCCGGGCACTGGACCATCGAGGGCGCCGTCACCTCGCAGTTCGAGAACCACCTGCGGGCCGTGCTCGATCTCCCCCTCGGCCGCACCGACCCCCTGGCACCGGTCGCGGTGATGGCCAACGTGATCGGTCCGGCGTCGGGCGAGGACCCGACCGACCTGCTCGAGGGCGCCCTCGCGGTCGGCGGCGTGCACGTGCACCTCTACGGCAAGACCGCCCGGCCCGGTCGTAAGCTCGGCCACGTGACGGCGCTCGGTGACGACCTCGACGAGACCCGTGCCCGTGCCCACGTCGCCGCCGACGCCCTGAGCGGCGGCCCCGGAGCGTCCGGGTGAGCGGTGCCGCGACCCCGCTCGTGGGGGTGATCATGGGCAGCGACAGCGACCTGGCCACCATGCAGGGCGCCGTCGACGTGCTCGACCGCTTCGCCGTCGCCCGCGAGGTGCGGGTCGTGTCGGCCCACCGCACGCCGGCCGACATGCTCGACTACGGCCGAACCGCCGCCGAGCGCGGACTGCGCGTCGTCATCGCCGGCGCCGGAGGTGCCGCCCACCTCCCCGGCATGGTCGCCTCGGTCACGCCGCTCCCGGTCATCGGCGTGCCGGTGCCCCTCACCCGACTCGACGGCCTCGACTCGCTCCTGTCGATCGTGCAGATGCCCGCCGGGGTGCCGGTGGCCACCGTCGCCATCGGCAACGCCGTCAACGCCGGCCTGCTGGCGGTGCGGATCCTCGCCGCCGCCGACGACGGCCTGCGGGCGGCCATGGTCGCCTACCAGGACGAGCTGGCCGTCGAGTCGCGGGCCAAGAACGACCGCCTCCCCGGCTGACGCGGCGCGCCGGCGCGCCTCAGGTGGTCGGGGCCCAGGCGACCCGGCCGAGCACCGCGTAGTTGGACAGGTCCTCGTGGTGGGGCACCACGCGCACCGTGAACCCGAAGTTGCCCGCACGCGGGAACTCGACCTCGTGGCGGTAGCGGCGCCAGCCCGGGTGGTCGCCCTCTCCGTCCTCGGTCATGGCGACCGTGGTGGGGTCGCGCAGCTCGTTGTCGAGGTCGACCTCGCCGCTGACGAGCTGGACGGCCACGTCGCTCGGCTCGAGCTCCCCCAGCGAGACCTGGGCGGTGATGAGGTAGGTGGTGCCGTTGGCGTCGGGCACCTCCTCGTAGCTCGTCGCCGTGCACGACACCGACGGCCACGCTCGTGAGACGTGACGCTTCCAGTGGACGAAGGCCTTGGCCCGCCCGTAACCGTCGGCGGTCAGCCGAGCCGACTGCTCGGCCGCCGGCTCGTAGAGGTCCTCGACGTACTCGGCGAGCATGCGGCTGGCCGACACCTTGGGCGCCAGCCGCGCGACCGACCGCTTCACCTTCTTCAGCCAGTCGCTCGCCGTGCCGTCGTCGTCGCGGCGGTAGAAGAGCGGGGCGACCTGGCGCTCGAGGATGCCGTAGAGGCTGGCCGACTCGTAGCCGTTGCGGATCTCGATGTCCTCCTCCCCCTCGACCGACGGGATCGCCCACCCGACCTCGGGCTCGTACATCTCGTCCCACCAGCCGTCGAGGATCGAGCAGTTGAGGGCACCGTTGAACACGGCCTTCATCCCGCTCGTGCCACAGGCCTCGTTGGGGCGGAGCGGGGTGTTGAGCCACACGTCGCAGCCCTGCACCAGCATGCGGGCGACGGTGATGTCGTAGTCCTCGAGCAGCACGATCCGGTGGCGGATCTCGAGGTCGGCGGCGGCGTTGGCGACCTGCTGGAGGAGGTGGTGTCCCTGCTCGTCGGCGGGATGGGCCTTCCCCGCGAACACGAGCTGGACGGGCTGGGTGTCGGACAGGAGGAGCGACCGGAGCCGCTCGGGATCGCGGAAGAGCAGGTAGGCCCGCTTGTAGGTGGCGAACCGCCGGGCGAAGCCGATGGTGAGGATGTCGGGGTCGAGGGCCTCGTCGACCCAGCCGAGCTGGGTCTCGGGGACCCCTCGGCCGCGGTGCGCCTGGCGGACGCGGTGGCGGGCGTAGCGGACCAGGCGCTCGCGGTTGGTCGCCCGGATGCGGGCGATGTCGCGGTCGGGCACGTCCTCGATCGCCTTCCAGGCCTCGGGGCCGGCCTCGTGCCAGTCGGGGCCCACGGTGCGCTCGAACAGCGAGCGCCACTCGGTGGCCGCCCAGGTGCGGGCGTGCACGCCGTTGGTGACCGACGAGATGGGCACGTCGTCCTCGTTGAGGTCGGGCCAGATGCCGGAGAACATCTGCCGCGACACCGCGCCGTGGAGCTTGGACACGCCGTTGGCCTGGCCGGCCAGGCGCAGGCTGAGCGTGGCCATGTTGAAGGCCTCGCCCTCGATGGTGTCGGGCTCGTGGCCGAGGGCCATGAGGTCGTCCATGGTGACGCCGAGGTCGCGGCACCACCCACCGAAGTACTTCTCCATCAGCTCGCGCGGGAACCGGTCGATGCCGGCCGGCACGGGCGTGTGGGTGGTGAAGATCGTGCCGGGCCGGGCGGCGGTGCGGGCCTCGGCGAACGACAGCCCGTCGTCGAGCATCAGCCGGCGGATGCGCTCGAGGGCGAGGAAGCCGGCGTGGCCCTCGTTCATGTGGAACACCTGGGGCTGTTGTCCGAGGGCCTCGAGCACGCGCATGCCACCGATGCCGAGGACGATCTCCTGGCGCACGCGCTCCTCGGGCCCGCCGCCGTAGAGGCGGTCGCACGTGAGTCGGTTGAAGTCGTCGTTCTCGTCGATGTCGGTGTCGAGCAGGTACAGCGGGATGCGGCCGACGGCGGCCTCCCACACGCGGGCGTACACGGGCGCGCCGGCCAGCTCGACCATGACCGTCACGTCCTTCACCGGCTTCAGGGCCATGGCCCGCGGGTCGAGGCGAGGGAACCTCTCGACCTGCCATCCCCGCCGGTCGAGCTCCTGGCGGAAGTAGCCGTGACGGTAGAACAGCCCGATGCCGACGAGGGGGAGGCCGAGGTCGTTCGCCGCCTTCAGGTGATCGCCGGCCAGCACGCCGAGGCCGCCGGAGTACTGGGGGAGGGCGGCGGCGATGCCGAACTCGGGGGAGAAGTAGGCGAGCGACCGGAGTGGTGAGCCGTCGCGGTGCTGGAACCAGCGCGGTTCGTCGAGCGACTTGCGCAGCTCCTCGTGGACCGTGGCGGCCAGCGACGTGAACGAGGCGTCGGCGGCGAGCTTGTCGAGCTTCTCCTGGGACTCGGTGGACAGCATCAGCGCCGGGTCGCGGCCCTCGAACTCCCAGCCGTCGCGGTCGAGACGGCGGAACAGGTCCTGGGCGCGGTCGTCGTCGCTCCACCCGAGGTTCATGGCCACGTCACGGAGCGGCTCGAGCGACGGCGGGAGCTGGGACACGACGGTGAACGACTGCACGGCCTTCATGGCCGCCGACCGTATCTCGTGGAACTGGTTGCGGGATCCCGGGTCGGTGAGGGGCGATCCGGCAACCAGTTCGCGTGGGGGGGGCGTCAGAGGAGGGCGGGGAGATCGGCGACGGAGTCGAGGAGGTGGGTGTGGGGGGCGGCCTCGAGCTCGGCGCGGCCGTGGGCGCCCGTGAGCACGCCGGCGACGATCCCGGCGCCGGCCCGGGTGCCGGCCAGGAGGTCGTTGGCGGTGTCCCCGGCCACCGCGACCGAGCGCACGTCGTCGACGCCGAGGCGCAGCACGGCGGTGAGCACCAGGTCGGGGTGGGGCCGGCCCCGCACGCCCGGGCCGGGGGCGAGCAGCAGGTCGACCCGGTCGACCCAGCCGAGGGTGGCCACGATCAGCTGCTGGGTGTCGGCCGAGAACCCCGTGGTGAGGCACACGGCCACGCCGCGGGCGCGAAGCTCGGCCATGGCATCCACGGCGCCGTCGATGGGCCGCACGCCGCCGCTCCGCACGATGTCGGCGATCGCCGCCTCGAAGGCGTGGGTCGCCCGATGGGCGAGGGCCTCGTCGTGGAGCAGGGCCCGGAACACCTCGATCTTCGACTGCCCCATGGTCCGCTGCACGTGGGCCAGGTGGTCGGGCATCCTCGGATCGTCGGCGGGGATCCCCACCTCGGCGAGGGCCCGCAGGAACGACCGCTCGACGACCCCGTCGTCGGCGACCGTGGTGCCCGCCATGTCGAGGGCGGCGAGGGCGATGGGGATGCCACGGCTCATCCGATCACCGCCCAGGTCTCCTCGGCGAGGGCCGGGGCCAGCGTCATCCCCCGCCCCCCGGGCCCGGTGACGACCCAGACGCCGGGCTGCACCTGCTGCCGCCAGCAGATCGCCTCGTCGAGGGCCTGGGAGTACACGCCCGTCCAGCGCCGCACCACCGGTGGCGCCGGACGGCCGAGCAGGTCCTCGAGCCGGGCCAGGAGGTGGGTGTAGGGCTCCTCGTCGGTGGCGAAGTCGAACGGCTCGTCGTAGGCATGGGTGTCACCGATCGTGAGGGCCCCGGTCGCCCGCTGCGACACGAGGAGCTGCAGGTGGTGGCGGGCCACCACCGGGTCCGGGGCCGGGAGCTTGGCGAGCGCCGGCACCCGGAAGCCCGGGTAGTAGCGCAGCGAGTCGCCGTCGGCGATCGAGGTGGTCAGCCGCTCGCCCAGCGGTTCGGTCTGGCACATCTGCAGCCGCACCTTCCGGACCCGAGCGTCGACGAGCAGGTGGGCCATCGGACCCTGGGTCTCGGCCCCGGGGCAGACGACGACGAGGTCGGCCTCGTGCCTGACGCCGAGGTGATCGGTGACGTGGCCGGGGTGGACCTCGACCACGGTGCGTCCGCCCCGGAACGTGTAGCCGGGTTCCTGCTCGAGCATCGCGCGCAGTGCGGGCAGGGCACGGCCCGGCTCGACCACGGCGTCGAGATCGCACCGCAGGCCGGCCAGGAACGTGCCCCGCAGGGCGGGGTTGTGCTCGCGGGCCTGGGCGGCCGACAGCAGTCGGAAGCCGCGGGCGTCGGCGTCACGGCGGTTCGCGACCTCCTCCAGCACCCGCACCTCTTCGGGGAGCCGGGCGAGGGTCAGCGAGCCGTCGGGCCGGAACCCGACCTCGGGGGCGAGGGAACCGAGGTGCTCCCAGAGCTCGCGAGCCCGGAGGGCGAGCTCGAGCTCGGGGCCGACGGCCCGACCGCTGACCCACACGAGGCCGAAGTTGCGGACGGTGGCGCTGCGGGGCTCGAGGTCCCGTTCGAGGTGGACGACCTCGTGGCCGCGCCGCCGGGCCATGACGGCGTGGGCGGTGCCGACGATCCCGGCCCCGACGATGACGACTCGCATGCGAGAGGCCTAGCAGGTTTCCGCCGGTGACCGGGGTGGCCCGGCCGTGCCGCTTCGAGCCGGGGTCGCCTACGCGCCGAGGCGGATCGTGTCGAGGGCCTCGTCGATGTGCCGCTTCGGCCGGAACTGCGACGCGAACACCTTCCTCACCGTCCCCTCCGGATCGATCACGTAGGTGACCCGGCCGGGCAGGATGCCCAGGGTCTTGCCGACCCCCCAGGCCGAGCGGACCGCGCCGCCCTCGTCGGCGAGCAGCGTGAACGGCAGCTGGTGCTTGGCCGCGAACCTCCTGTGGGAGTCGACCGAATCGGAGCTGATGCCGACCACGACGGCGCCGGCGTCGACGAAGTCCTCGTGGCTGTCGCGGAACGAGCACGACTCCGCGGTGCAGCCCGGGGTGTCGTCGGCCGGGTAGAAGTAGACGACGACCCACCGGCCCCGCAGGTCGTGCAGCGAGACGGGTGCGCCGTCCTGGTCGGGAAGGGTGAAGTCGGGTGCGGGCCGGCCCGCCGCGATGTCAGCCACGGGCTCACCAAACCCGAGCGGCCCGGACCTATTCCCGTGCTGCTCGTCGGGGGACGCCGCCCGCTGCCGCCCGCTGCCGCCCGGGCGGGCCCTGCACTACCGTGGCGCCCCATGCCGGTCATCGCCGTGGTCAACCAGAAGGGCGGCGTCGGGAAGACGACGGTCACCCTGGGCCTCGCCGCCGCCGCCGCCCACGCCGGCCGTCGCGTGCTCGTGGTCGACCTCGACCCCCAGGCCAACGCCACCACCGGCCTCGCCGTGTGGGATCCGGACCGCACGGTCGACGACGCCCTCGCCGCCGACCGTCCGGGCGTGGTGGCCGACATCGTGGTGCCATCCGGCTGGCCGGTCCACCCGACCGGACCGGACGCGACCCGACCGCAGGCGACCCGTCCCGACGTGGCCCCGAGCACCCCGGCCCTCGCCGCGCGCGAGCCGCAGCTCGCCACCGATCCCATCGGCGCCCAGGACCGGCTCCAGGTCGCGCTCGCAGGCGACGACCACGACCTGGTGCTGATCGACTGCCCGCCGTCGCTCGGGCTGCTCACCGTCAACGGCCTGTTCGCCGCCGACCAGGCCCTGGTCGTCACCGAGCCGGCGGCGTGGGCCTCCGACGGCGTCGCCCAGATCTCCCGCACGATCCATCGCATCGGCCAGCGCCGCGGTGGCGCCCTCGGCATCGCCGGCGTGGCCGTGAACCGCCTCGGCCGCACCCGCGACGCCAAGTACTGGCACGGCCAGCTCGTCGAGCAGTACGGCGACGCGGTGCTCCCCGCCGTCCGCCTCCGGGCCGCCATCGCCGAGGCCGCCGCGCAGTCGCTGCCGATCCACGCCCTCGGCGCCCGGCCCGGCGCGGCCGAGGCCGCCGCCGAGTTCGACGCCCTGCTCGAGCACCTCCTGCCCCGTGGAGTCCCCGATGCCCTACGACCCCCAACGCTCGCATCGCCGCCCGCAGGCGTCTGACGACGACCCCGCGCCCGTCGACGCCCTCCTCGCCGCCGCCGCCGAGTCCACCCACCTCCCCGACGGGGTCACCGTCGACGTGGAGGAGGGCGAGGTCGTGGTGCACACGCCCGACGCCGACGTCGAGGTGTCGACGCGCGGCGACGACGTGATCGTGCACACCGAGATCGCCGACGTCGAGGTCTTCCCCGACGGCGAGGAGGTGATCGTCAGCTCGGCCCGCGAGGAGCTCGTGATCGACCTCACCGGCGGCTCGATCGCGGTCGATGCCTCGAGCGGGGGCCGTCGTCGAGCCCTCGTGCCCGTCGTCGTCGCCCTCGCCGTGCTCGTCGCCGTGGTGCTCTGGCGTCGTCGTCACCGCTGATCGCCGCCGTGGCGCGCGGCCCGGTGCCGGCACGTACGTAGGCTGGCGGCATGGCCCCACCCGCGGAAGCCCTGCCGCCGCTCGTCGTCCCCCTCGACGGCTCCGCCCTGGCCGAGCGGGCCGTCGACGTCGCCGTCGCCCTGGCCCGGCGTGGGGCCCCGTCCATCGCCCTCGTCACCACCGGCTGGAGCGGTGATCCCACCGCCGACCGGTCCGCCCTCGACGCCGTCGCCGGCCGTGTGGGCGAGGCGTGCGGCCGGGTCCCCGAGGTCCGGGTGGTGCCCGACCGACCCGCCGCCGAGGTGATCGTGGCCGAGGCCGAGCTCCGCGGTGCCGCGGTGTGCATGGCCACCCACGGGCGCAGCGGCGTGCGCCGAGCCCTGCTCGGCAGCGTCGCCGAGGACGTCGTGCGCGACGCCCCCTGCCCCGTCCTCGCCGCCGGGCCGGCCATGACCCGCACCTCGCTCGACGGCCCCCTGGTCGTCTGCTTCGACGGGTCCGACGTGTCGACCTCGATCCTGCCCGATGCCGTCCGGTGGGCCTCGGCCCTCGGGGTGGGCGTGCACGTCGTGTCGGTCGACCCGAGCCACGGCCGCGCCGAGGTCGGCGTGTACGGCCACCGGGTCTCCCGGCCCGACGGCGGGGCCCCGCCCCTCGCCGGCGCTCTCGACGCGGTCGCCGGCCGCTGTCGGAGCAAGGGCGTCGACACCGTGGTGGAGCACCTCCAGGGTGCGGACGCGGCCGAGACCGTCGCCGGCTACGCCGCCGGGGTCGACGCCGCGCTCGTCGCCCTGGCGACCCACGGTCGGTCGGGGGTGCGTCGCACCGCCCTCGGCAGCGTCGCCACCGGCATCGTCGGCCGGGCCGACTGCCCGGTGCTGCTGCGTCGTCCGCGACCCGCCGCCTGACCGTGCACGCCCGCCGGCTCACCGACCCGGGTCGCACCCCGACGGGTGACCCGCGACCGCTCGAGGCGTTCGACGGCCCCGATCCCGAGCCCGCCCCGGGCGAGGTGCGCGTCTCGGTCTCGGCCTGCGCGGTCTGCCGCACCGATCTGCAGCTGGTCGAGGGTGACCTGCCCGCCCGCCGACTCCCCGTGGTGCCGGGCCATCAGGTCGTCGGCACGATCGACGCGGTGGGGGACGGCGTCGACGCCACGCGGGTCGGCGAGCGGGTCGGCGTGGCCTGGATCGCGTCGACGTGCGGGGAGTGCCGGTTCTGCCGGTCGGGTCGCGAGAACCTGTGCGAGCGGGCGGCGTTCACCGGGTGGGATCGGGACGGTGGGTACGCCACCGCGCTCACCGCGCGGGCCGACTTCGTGCACCGCCTTCCGGACGGCTTCGCCGACCTCGATGCCGCGCCCCTGCTCTGCGGCGGCGTGATCGGCTATCGCTCGTTGCGGGTGGCCGGCGTCGAACCCGGCATGCGGGTCGGCCTCTACGGCTTCGGTGCCTCGGCGACCTGCGTCATCCAGGTGCTCCGCCACTGGGGGTGCGAGGTCCACGTGTGCACCCGTTCCCGGCGTGAGCAGGAGGCCGCGCTCGACCTGGGCGCAGCCTGGGCCGGCGGCGCCCTCGACGTCCCCCCGGTCCCCCTCGACGCGGCCGTCACGTTCGCGCCGGTCGGGGACGTGGTCGTGGCCGCGCTCGGCGCCCTCGACCGGGGCGGCGTCGTCGCCGTCAACGCCATCCACCTCGATCGGATCCCCGAGTTCTCCTACGACCGGTTGTGGTGGGAGCGCCAGATCCGCAGCGTGGCGAACGTCACGCGCGCCGACGTCCGGGGGTTCCTCGACCTGGCCGCGTCCATCCCGGTGCGGACCCGGACCGAGATCCACCCCCTCGACGGGGCCGACCGAGCCCTGCGACGCCTGGCCGCGGGCGAGGTCGGCGGCTCGGCGGTGCTGGCGGTGGACCCGGCCCGGGCAGCCACGGGGGGGCCGGAAGTCCCGAAGGCCTAACGTTTCGCCCCTTCCCGCCGACGACCACAGTGACCGGGAGACGCCGGTTCACCGACGTCCCACGAGCCACCTCGGTCGTGGTGCGCTCGGGCCGGCCGACCACGCTGTGGAGGTGGAGACGAGGTGACGTCCTGGAACCGACGGTTGACGGCCGCTCAGCAGCGGCCCACCGCCGCCGGTGCGCGCCCGGCGTACGCCAAGGAGGACGTGGTGCGGGAGGCCGCCGCGCTCGGGGTCAGCCTCGACGAGCAGGCCGCCCTCCTCGCCCTCGCCCGGGTCGCGGTCGACCGTCTGGGCTTCCGCACCACGGTCGTCGTCCACGACCGCAACGGCTCCGAGATCCAGTTCGAGGTCACCACCGACGCCGACGGGCAGCCCGTCGCCCGGCCGGTCCACCCCGGCGATGCGGCCACCGACGCCGCCACCGGGGATCCCGGCGAGATGGTGATGTCGGACGTGCTCACCGACACCCTCGTCGCCACCCCCGACCTGGTCGCCGTCTTCGCGTCGGTCGGCCACGAGGCGGTGTGGGCCAACGACGCCTTCGTCACCGTGATCCCGATCCACGAGGCCGACAAGGTCTGGCTGGTCGAGCTGCTCGACGAGTGGTCGAAGGGCCACTACGAGGTGAAGGTGTTGCCCGCGCTCGTCAAGTACGGGCGTTGGCGCGGCCGGCTCACCTTGCGCAACCGCACGGAGGACACCATCCCCGTGTCGGCCGTCATCGTCGCCCACCGCGACGGCCGCGGCGAGATCGAGGCGGTGTCGATGGTCGCCCGCGACCTGGCCGAGCTGCGCATCGCCGAGGAGCGGGCGGAGGCCAGCGAGGCCCGGCTGGCCGCGCTGGTCGAGCACGGCAGCGACCTCATCGCCGTGCTCCGCGAGGACGGCGTGGTCCGCTACGCCAGCCCGGCCACGAACCGACTGCTCGGCCACGCCGACGACGACCTCGACGGTGTCGACCTCCTCGAGCTCGTCCACCCCGACGACCGCCCCGCCCGCCTGATCGACCTGGCACGCGAGGACGAGCAGGGCATCGGCGCTCCCGTCGAGCTCCGGCTCCAGGCCCTCGACGGCTCGTGGCGTCACCTCGAGGTCACCGTGACCGACCTGCTCGACAACCCGGCGATCGCCGGCGTCGTGCTCAACGCCCGCGACGTCACCGAGCGGGTCGAGGCCGTGCAGGCCCTGGCCGGCCGGGCCTTCGTCGACCCCCTCACCGGCCTGCCCAACCGGATGCGGCTCCTCGACCGCCTGGGGCAGGCGATGGACGAGGCGGACGCGTCCGGCCGGCAGGTCGCGGTGCTCCTCGTCGACCTCGACCGCTACCGCTCGGTGAACGACGCCTACGGCAAGGACACCGGCAACGCCCTCCTGACCGAGGTCGCCCGGCGGCTCGACGCCGCCGCCGACGAGGCCACCGTCGCCCGGCTGCGCAGCGACGAGTTCGCCGTCGTGCTCGGTGGCGTCGACGAACCCGCCGACGCCCTGGCCCTCGCCAACCGGTTGCGCGAGGCGGTCACCGAGCCCTTCGGGCACGGTGGGCACCGGCTGCAGGTCACGGCGAGCATCGGCGTCGCCTTCGCCCGTGCCGGCCAGGCCCCCGAGGCCCTGCTCGGCGACGCCGACGAGGCGGTGCACCACGCCAAGTACGCGGGCCGCGACCGCACCGAGGTCTACAGCCCCGAGATGGCGGCGACGGTCACGCACCGCCGCACGGTCGAGCGCAAGCTGCGCTACGCGCTCGACCACGACGGCCTCGTCGTCCACTTCCAGCCCATCGTCGACGTGGCCGATGGCAACGTGGTCAGCGCCGAGGCCCTGCTCCGCGTCACCGACGACGAGGGCGACGTGCTGTCGCCCGCCGAGTTCATCGAGGCGGCGGAGTCGAGCGGGCTCATCACCCGGCTCGGGGCGCAGGTGTTCGCGTCCACGTGCGCCCAGATGGCGGCGTGGGGCGCCACCACCGGCGCGAACCGACCGGCGGAGGTGTCGGTGAACGTGTCGCCCCGGCAGCTGGCCGATCCCGAGCTGCCCGAGCGGGTGCTGGCCGCGCTCCGCGCGCGTCGGGCATGGCCCCTGCGACGCTCGCGCTCGAGATCACCGAGAGCATCCTCACCGGCCAGCAGCCGATCATCGAGGAGGGGCTCACCAGCCTGCGCGAGCTCGGCGTGCGGGTGGGGCTCGACGAGTTCGGGGCAGGGCAGTCCTCCCTCGCCTACCTGAAGCGCTTCCCCCTCGACTTCGTGAAGATCGACCGGAGCCTCGTGGCCGGGCTCGGCACCGATGAGCAGGACACCGCCATCGTCCGGGCGACCGTCGACCTGGCCCACACCCTCGGGCTCACCGTGGTCGCCGTCGGCGTCGAGACCGAACGCCAGCTCGACGTCCTCCGGTTGCTGGGCTGCGATCGGGCCCAGGGCTACCTGTTCGGCCCTCCCGTCGCCGCCGAGCAGTTCGGTGCCGGCGCGAACGCCCGGCGCGACCCGACGCCCGCGACCTGAGGGGTGGGTCCCCGGGGCCTCGTCGCCGTCAGTCGGCAGCACCGATCGAGCGCGGGGTGCGCACCCGGCGGGACAGCAGCTCGTCGACCCGGTCGGGCGGGACGGGCGGGCCGTCGAGGTAGCCCTGGGCCCGATCGCACCCCATCGCCCGCAGGACGTCGACCTGCTCGACGCGGTCGACCCCCTCGGCGACGGGCACGACGTCGAGGCCGTGGGCCAGGCCGACGATCTGGGCCACCAGGTCGGCGTTCGGTCGAGCACGGCGGTGGTGAGGTCGAGGTCGGGGAACGCCGCCTGCCACCGGCGGTTGGCCAGACACGCCTGCTCGAAGACGTACAGGCCGACAGGCACGATCAGACCCGAGTCCTCGAGCTGGGGGATGAACTCGGCCGGTGCGGTCACCCCGTGCTCCGGATCGTGCCACCGCAGCAGGGCCTCCACGCCGGCGGGCGACGGCGGCGATCAGGGCGGGGTCAGGGTGCGGGAAGTCGTACGACGGCGTCGAGCCCGCGACGGCTCCCACCGCCAGACCCACCGCCCGACGCGGCGCGGAGCTCGACCTCGCCGCCGTCGGCCCGGACCAGTCGGCGCACGATGGCGAGGCCGAGCCCGCTCCCGCCCAGCTCGCTCCTCGTGGCGTCCGCCCGCCAGAACCGGTCGAAGGCCCGGGCGCGCTGCTCGTCGGTCAGGCCCGGCCCGTCGTCCACGACGTGGATCTCGACGGCGCCGGGGCCGGCCGGGTTGGCCGAGAGGCGGACGGTGCCGTCCCGGGGAGAGACCTCCAGGGCGTTGGCGAGGAGGTTGTCGAGCACCTGGCTGAGCCGGTCCGGGGTGGCGAGGGCCGGCAGCTCCCCGGCCTCGACGACGATGGCGACGCCACGCTCGTCGGCGACGGGCTGCCAGCCGTTGGCCCGCTCGGTGAGCGCGTCGCGCACGGAGACGACGATGGCGGTGGCGCTGCGGTCGGTGCGCTCGGCTCGGGCGAGCGCGAGGAGGCCGTCCACCAGCCGGGACAGCCGCTGGACCTCGGTCGCGGCCGCGGCGAGGTCGTCCGAGGCGGCTTCGGTCGTTCGCTCGTCCTCGAGCATCTCGAGCCGGAGTCGGAGGGCGGTGAGCGGGGTTCGCAGCTGGTGGGAGGCGTCGGCCACGAACTCGTCCTGGGCGGTCACGAGGGCGTCGAGCCGCTCGGCCGTGGCGTTGAAGACCGTCGCCAGCTCGCGCACCTCCGGCGGCCCCGACCGCTCGGGGGCGCGGGCGGAGAGGTCGCCGTGCCCGAGGGCCGTCGCCGCGGTGCGGAGGTCGTCGAGCGGCCGGGCGACCCACCGGGCGAGGACCAGACCCAGTCCGGTGGCGGCGCCCAGCGCCGCCACGGCGATGCCGGCGAGGGTCAGCCAGTAGCGCTGGACGCGCGAGTCGAGCTCGTCGGTCGGGTAGGTGAGCCGCACCGCGCCGTGCACGGTGCCCCCCGATGCGACGGGCACGGCCACGTAGAGGAGGTCGGTGCCGAGGGTGCTCGACGAGCGGGTGCCGGCGGCGACCTCTCGGTCGAGCGCCTGCGCGATCTCGGGTCGGTCGGCGAACGAGCGGGGCCCGCTGCCCTCGATCGGCGGATCCGAGTCGGCCAACGACGCACCGCTCGCGTCGACGATGACGACGCGGGCCCCGGTGCGCTCGTCGTAGCGATCGGCCACGCCCTGCACGTCGACCGAACCGATGCCCTCGAGGGTGTCCTCGACGAACCCGCCGATGAAGAACGCGTCCCGGACGAGCTTGGCCTCGAGGGCCGTCTCCTCCCGGCTCTGATACGTGAGGGCGAGCGGGATCTCCAGGACGGCGAGGACGACGGCGGTCAGCAGCAGGTAGGAGCCGAGCAGACGACGTCGCACCCGCGGTCAACCGCCGAGTCGGAAGCCGACGCCTCGCACCGTCTCGACGAAGGACGGGTCGCCGAGCTTGCGTCGGAGCGACGCGACGTGCACGTCGAGGGTCTTGGTCGGGCCGTACCAGTGGGCGTCCCAGACGGTCTCGAGGATCTCGTCGCGGGTGCGGGTCGCGCCCGGGTCGGACGCCAGGAGGGCGAGCAGGTCGAACTCCTTGCGCGTCAGCGCGATCTCCTGGCCGTCGACGAAGGCGCGGCGGGTGCGGTTGTCCACCTCGAGGCGGCCGAAGCGGACGACGTCCGGCGTCGCCCCGTCGTCGCGGGTCGAGACCCGCCGGGTGACCGCCCGGATGCGGGCCACCAGCTCGCGGAAGCCGAAGGGCTTGACCACGTAGTCGTCGGCGCCGAGCTCGAGCCCGACGACGCGGTCGATCTCATCGCCCCGGGCGGTGATCACGATGATCGGTATCTGGGACCTGGTCCGCAGCCGCCGGCACACCTCGTGGCCGTCGACGTCGGGGAGACCGAGGTCGAGCAGCACCAGGTCGGGGTGACCGGCGGCCAGGCCGTCGTCGCCGATGGCATCGGCCCCCGACGCCACGCGGGTGACGGTGAAGCCCTCGCGCGCGAGGCCCCGCGTCAGGGGGTCGGCGATGGCGTCGTCGTCCTCCACCACCAGCACGTGCACGGCGACAGCCTGGCACGCCCCGCCCGGTCGCCAGGACGACTTGGTCAAGGCTTTACCCGCACCTGCCCGGTGCCTTCAGGGCCTCTCCGTACCGTGGGGCCATCGCAGGACGAGCCCGGAACGGCCGGGTCGAGCCCAGGAGGACCCATGCAGCGTCGCTTCGCCCTCACCCTCGCCGGATCGGCCGCCGTCGTGGCCGCCACCGGCGCCGCCGCCCTCGCCGCCAACCTCGGTGCCCTCGGCGCCACGGGCGCCGGTGGCGGTGACGGTGACGTGGGCCAGCTCGACGTCCAGTCGGTGAGCGAGCTCGCCCCCACGGCCACGACCACGGCACCGCCGCAGATCGTCGTCGTCGACGAGTACGTGACCGTGCCCGCTCCCGAGGCCGCCGCGCCGGCCCCGGCGCCCGGCGCGACGACGCTCGGCGACGACGACCGGGGCGAGGTCGACGGCGACGAGGGGGGCACCCCGCCGCCCGCCGTGCAGCCGGCGCCCGCACCGCCGGCCACGGCCGTCACCACGGCGCCCGGGTACGACGACCACGACGACGACGAGTACGACGACGACGGGTACGAGCACGAGGACGAGTCCGAGGACCACGAGGATGACTGACACCGGCCGGGCTCGCGGGGCCGCCCCCGGACCGAGGCGACGACCCCATGCGGCGTCGCTGTCCCGCGTCGTCGCCGGCGGCGTGAGCGTCAGCGCCGGCTTGGCGCTGGTCACGGTCATGGCGGTCGACCGGCCGGCCTCCTCCGACGACTCGAGCGATGCCACCCTCGTGGTGGCGCCGGCGACCACCTCGGTGCCCACGACGACCGCCGCGCCCCCGGTGCCCGAGACGATCGTCGTCGTCCAGCGCCACTACGTCGTCGAGGGGTCGACGTCCGGGCCCGGCGGCGTGAGCTCGGGCGCCTCGTCGGGCGGCTCGACCTCCCGTCCGTCGCCACCGCCGCGGTCGTCGTCGTCGGCTCCGTCGTCGTCGGCTCCGTCGCCGAGCGTGGCGGCCGCCACCCCCGCGCCGGCCCCGGCCCCTGCCCCCGCGCCGGCCCCCGTGGCCAAGACCCGTGCCAGCTGACCGACTGCTCGTCGAGGGGCCATCCCGGGCGACCCGGCGGATGCGTCTCCGGGCGATGGGCACCGACGCGGTGCTGGTGGCGGTCGGCGACCCGGCCCTCACCGGTCCCGCCCTGGTGGCGGCCGTCGACCGCGTGGCCGGGCTCGAGGCCCGCTGGAGCCGGTTCCTCCCCGACAGCGACGTCAGCCGCCTGCGTCGGGCCGACGGTCGACCCGTGGAGGTCACCCCGGAGACCGCTGCCCTCGTCGCCGCGGCCGTCGACGCCTGGCGGATGACCGAGGGGCGGTTCGACCCCACGGTGCTGCCCGCCCTCGAACGGCTCGGCTACGACCGGAGCTTCGAGCGCATCGCCGACGGCGCCGACGGCGACGCCCCGCTGCACGACGGCGGGCCGGAACCCGCCCCCGGCTGCGACGGCGTCGTGGTCGACCGAGCCACCGCTCGCGTGACCGTGCCCCGCGGTGTCGCCCTCGACCTCGGCGGCATCGGCAAGGGCCGGGCCGCCGACCTCGTCGCCCACCAGCTGCTCGACGACGGGGCGGAGGGCGCGCTCGTCGACCTGGGTGGCGACGTGCGCGTCCTCGGCGCGCCGGCGGACTCGCCCGCCCCTGGTCGCTCGGGCCGGGGCGACCGCTGGGCCATCGAGGTCGAGGGGTCGGGCGAGCTCGAGCCCGACGGTGCCCCGATCCTGCTGACCCTCGCCGAGGGGGCCGTCGTGACCAGCTCGTGCACCCGTCGTCGTTGGCGGCGCGACGGCGTGGAGCAGCACCACCTGATCGACCCCGCCACCGGCCTGCCGGCCCGCTCGGGCCTGCGGTCCGTCACCGTCCTCGCCGCCGACGCCATGTGGGCCGAGGTGCTGGCCAAGGCCGCGTTCGTCGCCGGCCCGGCCGAGGGAGCCGCGCTGCTCGCCCGATCGGGGGCGGCCGGGATCCTCGTGACCGAGGACGGACGAGTGCACCGGGCCGGACCGATGGAGGAGTTCGAGCGATGAACGTCGTGGCGTCGTCCCAGGTGTGGTGGTACGTGGCGCGGGCCAGCGGCATCGTGGCCTGGGCCCTCGCCGCCCTCTCCGTGCTCTGGGGCCTGGCCCTGTCCACCCGTGCCCTCGGCCGCAAGCCCCGCGCCCCGTGGCTCCTCGACCTCCACCGCTTCCTCGGGGCCCTCACCGTCGTGTTCGTGGCGGTGCACCTGATCGGGCTGTGGGCCGACTCCTACGTCGAGTTCACCGCCGCCGACCTGTTCGTCCCGTTCGCCTCACCGTGGAAGACGGCGGCGGTGGCCTGGGGTGTCGTGGCCTTCTACCTGCTCGTCGCCGTCGAGGTGACGTCGCTGCTGATGGACCGCATCCCCCGCCGGTGGTGGAAGGGCGTGCACTTCGCCAGCTACGCGCTGTACGCCCTCGCGACCGTGCACCTGCTGGGGGCCGGCACCGACCGGACCAACACCGCGCTGGCCGTGGCCACCTGGAGCTCGGTGGGTGCCATCGTCTTCTTCTCCGTCTACCGCTTCGTCGGACCGGGGCGCGCCGCCAGCGTGCGCGCCGGCCCGGCGCCCGTCCCGCGTGCCGGGCGGGCGTCGGTTCCGACGCCGCCGCCGTCCTCCGAGGTCACCGCCACCGGCTGAACCCGGCGCGACAACCTCGACGCGACAACCTCAAGGCGCGGGATCTCCGGCCGACCGGAACTGCGATGCAACGCGTGGTCGGCACGGTCGGAAGCGTCATCGTCTCCTACGACGGGGCACCCGCCGGGCGGGTGGTCCTGGCCCCCGCGGCCGATCTCGCCTGGCGCTGCGGGGCGCGGGTCGTGATCGTCAACGTCACCGAGGCGACCGACCGGGCCAGCCGGGCGGCGCTGAAGTCGACGGCGATGGCCCGCAGCGGCGCCGACCTCGACTTCTGGGTCGATCTCGAGGCCAGCCCGGCCGACGCCATCCTCGCCGCCGCCCGGCATCGCCCCGACCCGCTCGTCGTCGTGGCCGTGTCGGCCAAGAAGGGCGTGCTGGGTCGGCGCAGCCGGGTGCACGGCGTCGCCGCCGAGGTGCTCGAAGCGGCGGCCTGCCCGGTGCTCGTCGTCGGCCCCCGGACCGACGTGAGCCGCGGCCTGCCCCTCGTCGAGCTGGTGGTGGCGCTCGACGGCTCGCCGGAGGCGGGCCAGATCCTTCCCGTCGCCGCCGCGCTGGCCCGCGACCTCAAGCTGCGGCTGATCCTGCTCGGCGTGGTCCACGGCGAGCAGGACGAGGGCATCGACGAGGCCGGCCACGAGGCCGAGCGGCGGTACCTCGAGGCCCGGTTCGCCGAGGTTGCGCCCGCGGTCGCCGAGGCCGAGATGGTGCTCGTGGCCGCGCCCGACCGAGCGACCGGCATCGTCGGGTTCGTCGACGACCACCGCGACGCGGTGCTGGCCATGACCACCCACGGCCGCGGCGGCCTCGATCGCCGGGCCCTCGACGACGTCGCCCAGGACGTCGTGCTGCGCTCGCGCCAGGCGGTGATCCTGGTGCGACCGACCGCCGGGGCCGAGGGGGCCGACGGGGCCGGCACGGCGCCGGATCAGCCCTTCACGGCTCGGTGATGACGAAGGAGCGCACGTCGCCGGCCAGCCCGGCGGCGGCGCGGTCGGCCCGCTCGCCCCGCAGGTAGGCCCGGGTCGCCCGGAAGGCATCGGGCTGCAGGCCCTCGGCCAGGGTCCGGCCCCGGGCCAGGGCGGTGCCCTCCACCTCGTCGGCGGGGACGACCTCGTCGAGGTACCCCGCGTCCCTCGCCTCGTCGGGGCCGAACACGGCGGCCAGGTTCACCGCCGCGGTGCGGTGCCGGTTGGAGAGGCGGTCGTCGGCCAGCACCACGGCGAAGCGGGGCACCGGCATGCCGATGGCGACCTCGTTCATGCCGATCTTGAAGTCGCCGGCGGCGCCGATGCGCACGTCGCCACAGAGCAGGAGGATGGCGCCGAGGGCGAGGGCGTGGCCGGTGCAGCCGAGCACCACCGGCATCGGGAACCGGTACAGCCGCAGGGCCAGCTCGGCACCGGCCTGCAGGAGCATGCGGGCCTCGTCGGTGCCCGACCGCATGGTGGCCAGGTCGAAGCCGGCCGAGAAGCGGCCCGGTCGCCCGAGCACGACCACGGCGCGGGCGTCGCGCTCGGCGTCGTCGAGGGCGCGGTGCATCGCCTCGACGACGGTGTGCGAGTAGGCGTTGGCCTTGCCGTCGTCGACGCGGATCACGGCGACGCCGTCGACCACGTCGTGGGTGACGGGCACGAGCGAGGAGTCGGTCATGGGCCGGACGCTAGCCGTCGGTCAGGCGGCGACGGCCACGCCGGCGGCGGCGAGCCGGGCGAGGACGAGGTCGACGTCGGCCCGCACGATCGCGGGGTCGGCGTCGTAGGCGGCGGCCAGCGCGGCGGTCGCCTCGTCCACCGTCGTGGGTGCGGCCAGCAGGTCCCACAGCGCGGCGGCCGTGGGGTTCAGCGTCAACGGCTCGTCGCCGTGGCGGGCGAGCACCACGGCGCCGGCGGGGATCCGTCGCCACAGGGCGTCGGGAGCCCGGCGCCACCGGGGAGCGTGGCCGGGCCCCTCGTCGACCGGCCGATCAGCCGAGCCGGCCGCCCTTGGTGGCGAAGGCACCGGACAGGACCTCCTCGGAGAAGGCCGACACCGGCCGGCCGGTGGCGTGGAGGTAGAGCGCCGTGCGGAAGATGCCGTTCATGGCCGAGAGCACGACCGAGACCACGATGACCCACACGACGCCGATGGCGATCCCGGCGATCGGGATGGCCAGCGCGACGACCCCGCCGACGACGATGGCCGGGAGGATCAGCACGAAGCCGAGGATCCCGAAGCCGGCCTGGGCGACGAGGTTCTCCCCCCACGTCTGCTTGAACAGGCCGGCCGAGCGCTTGAGGGCGGTGATGGGACCGACGCCTTCGACCACGACCGTCGGGACGGCCAGCCAGGTGACGATCTCCCAGGCCATGCCGACCGCGCCCACGACGAGCTGGCCGAGGAAGCCGAGCCGGTCGCGGACGGCCTGCAGGACGAGGCCGACGGTGCCGGTGAGCATCGACCACGAGAAGATGGGTCCGAGGCGGGACCCGGCCTTGGCGAACGACCCCCCGAGCGTCGGGTTGCCGCCGGTGAGGCGCTCGTGGGCGCCGGCGACCAGCGCGGCGGTGAAGAAGGTGACGACGAACACGATGGCGAGGTAGCCGACGGCGCCGACGACCCAGGTCAGCGGCCCGACCGACACCTCGCTTCGACCCGAGGCCGACCGGGCGGCGTCGGTCGTGTCGACGGTGAGGTAGGCGGCGCCCCCGAAGGCGAGGGCGACGGCCGCGGTGGCGAGGCCGGAGAGCACCGGGATGACGGCGAGCTCCTTGTCGGCGCGCAGGACGGCCCACGAGGACCCGGCCAGCTCCCAGCTGTTGGCGATCCGCCCCATCGCCGGTCACGGTAGCCACCCGGGGCATCCCCGAGGTGTCACATGGCCTTGGTACGGTCCGCACATGGCGCAGGATCCGCCCGGACCCGGCGGCGGGCACGGGGAGAGCGGGAGCTCGGGGCCCACCGACGACCCCGACGCGGGCGTCGGGCGGGTCATCGGCACCGAGGACGCCACGCCGCTCGAGTTCTGGGTGGGGGTGGGGCCGGGCTCCTACCTGCAGCTCGACGACGTGATCGCCCTCGAGCGGGTGCTGCCCACCGGCGAGCTCGTCCGCATCTACGGCGTGGTCTCGCAGGTCCGGGCCCGTCACGAGGGCGCCCGCTTCGACAGCGACGTGTTCCTCATCGCCGACGGCGTGCTGCCGGCGGAGGTGAGCGAGGCGGCCCTGGTGCAGGTCACCCGGGTCGAGCCCGAGGTGTTCGTGCCGCCCCGGCCGGGCCAGGTCGCCCGCAAGGCCACCGGCGCCGAGCGCGACGAGGGCCTGTTCTTCGACACCATGGCCCGCCGCCTGCCGGCCGGGCTCACCCGCGACGACGAGCCGCTCTACCTCAACCTCGACTTCGTCGACGGCACCCGCGGCGCCCACGTCAACATCAGCGGCATCTCGGGGGTGGCCACCAAGACCACCTACGCCACGTTCCTCCTCTACGGCCTGTTCACCTCCGGCGTGCTCGGCCGCGAGGCGTTGAACACGAAAGCCCTCGTGTTCAACGTGAAGGGCGAGGACCTCCTCTTCCTCGACCACCCCAACACCGCCCTCGACCCCGGCCAGGCCGAGCGGTACCGGCGGCTCGGGCTCTCGCCCGGCGCGTTCACGAGCGTCGGCGTGTTCGCGCCGCCCCGCCGCGACGACCCCGCCGCCGTGCCCGACGTGGCCGGCCGCACCCTCGGGGTCACCTCGTTCTTCTGGACCATCGAGGACTTCTGCCGCCAGGAGCTGCTGCCGTTCCTGTTCGCCGACGCCGAGGACGACCGGGCCCAGTACACGCTCGTCATCCAGAACGTCACCGCCCAGCTGGCCAGGGCCGAGTCGGCCGGCGACGGTGGCGTCCGCATCGACGGCCGGCTGGTGCGCCGCTTCGGCGACCTGGTCGAGGTGATCCAGGACAAGCTCGATCCCGACGATCCCGACAGCGACCGGTGGGCCGGCCGGGCCATCGGACAGGGCACCGTCAACGCGTTCATCCGGCGGCTGTTCGGGGCGGTGCGGCCGCTCGAGCACCTCATCCGGGCCGACGTCCCCAAGCCCGACCTCCACCAGATCGAGTTCGGGGAGCAGGTCACCGTCGTCGACCTCCACAACCTCAACGACCGGGCCAAGCGGTTCGTCGTCGGCGTGGTGCTCCGCAAGGCGTTCGAGGCCAAGGAGCGCTCGGGGCAGTCGCGGCCGCTGCAGTTCGTCGTGCTCGACGAGCTCAACAAGTACGCACCGCGCGACGGCTCGAGCCCGATCAAGGAGATCCTCCTCGACGTGGCCGAGCGCGGTCGATCGCTCGGCATCATCCTCATCGGCGCCCAGCAGACCGCGTCCGAGGTCGAGCGGCGCATCGTCGCCAACTCCGCGATCCGCGTCGTGGGGCGCCTCGACGCCGCCGAGGCCGGACGTGGCGAGTACGGCTTCCTGCCGCCGGCCCAGCGGCAGCGGGCCACCATCGTGAAGCCCGGCACCATGCTCGTGTCCCAGCCCGAGCTGCCCATCCCCATCGTCGCCCAGTTCCCGTTCCCGGCGTGGGCCACCCGGGCCGGGGAGGCCGGGGCCAACCCCGCCGCCGCCGACCAGCCCGACGACCCCTTCGCCGGGCTGCCCGCGCCCGACCGGGCGGCGGAGAGCGGGGAGAGCTAGTCGTGCGGTTCCTGCACACCGCCGACTGGCACGTGGGCAAGGCCGTCCGCGGCCGCAGCCGGGCCGACGAGCACACCGCCGTCCTCGCCGAGCTGGCCACCCTGGCCGACGAGCGGGCCGTCGACCTGGTGCTCGTGGTCGGCGACCTGTTCGACACCGCCGCCCCCACCGCCGACGCCGAGCGCATCGTCTACCGGGCCCTGCTCGACCTGGCCGCCGGCGGCCGCCCGGTCGTGGTGGTGGCCGGCAACCACGACAACGCCCGGCGCTTGGCCGCCGTCGCCCCGGTGTTCGCCAGCCACGGCATCCAGGTGGTCACCGCCGTGGCCCGCCCCGACGACGGCGGCGTGCGATCGCTCACGGCCGGCGGGGACCGGGTGCGCCTGGCGCTGCTGCCGTTCGTGTCGCAGCGCCACGTGGTCGGGGTCGACGACCTCATGTCCGGCGAGGCCGCCGACCACTCCCAGCAGTACGCCGACCGGGTGCGGCGCATCGTCGGTGCCCTCACCGAGGGGTTCGACGACGACGCCGTCAACGTGGTCGTCGCCCACGCCATGGTCACCGGCGGGGTGCTCGGCGGGGGCGAGCGCAGCGCCCACACCATCTTCGAGTACGCGGTGCCGGCCACCGCCTTCCCGGCCTCGGCCCACTACGTGGCCCTCGGCCACCTGCACCGCACGCAGCCGATCCCGGGGCCGTGCCCCATCTGGTACCCGGGCTCGCCGCTCACCCTCGACTTCGGCGAGGAGTCCGACCGCAAGCACGCGCTCGTCGTCGACGCCGGGCCCGGTCGCCCGGCACAGGTCGAGCAGGTGCCGCTCGCCGCCGGCCGCCCGTTCCGCACCGTGCGGGGCACGCTGGCCGAGGTCGAGGCGGCGGCCGCCGACCTCGGCGACGCCTACGTGCGGGTCATCCTCCGCGAAGCGGTGACGGTCGGGCTCGCCGACCAGGTCCGAACCATGCTGCCCGACGTGGTCGAGATCCGCATCGAGCCGCCCGACGTCGACGCGAGGGGCGTCGCCGGAACGGCCCGGTCGGACGAGCGCCGGTCCCCCCACGAGTTGTTCGCCGGCTATCTGGAGGTCCAGGGCATCGACGACCCCCGGCTGCTCCGGCTGTTCGACGACGTGCTCGGCGAGGTCGCGGCGGTCGACGGATGAGGCCCGAGCGGCTGGAGCTCGAGGGCTTCGGCACCTACCGGGAGCGGACCGTCGTCGACTTCGTCGGCGCCGACCTGTTCGCCCTCACCGGCCCCACCGGCGCGGGCAAGTCGACGGTGATCGACGCCATCTGCTTCTCGCTGTACGGCAACGTGCCCCGGTTGGCCGACGAGCGGATGGTCGCCCCGGTCATCAGCCAGGGTGGCCTCGAGGCCCGGGTGGCGTTCGACTTCTCGGTCGACGGGCACGGCTACCGGGCGGTGCGGGTGGTGCGGGCGACCGGGAGGGGTGGGGCCACCACCAAGGAGGCCCGGTTGGTGCGACGGGCCGACGACGAGGTGCTGGCCGGCACCGCCGACGAGCTCACCGACGCCGTGACCGACCTCCTCGGGCTCAGCTGGGCCCACTTCACCACCTGCGTCGTGCTGCCCCAGGGCGAGTTCATGCGCTTCCTGCACGAGAAGCCGAACAAGCGCCAGGACCTGCTGGTCGAGCTGCTCGACCTCCGCCTCTACGGCGCGATGCGGGAGGCCGCCCGGCTACGAGGCGCCGCCGCCGCCGCGCACGTCGAGGTGGCCGAACGCCGGCTCGCCGACTGCGCCTTCGCCACGCCCGAGGCCCGGCGGGCCGCCGCCGAGCGTGTGGCCAGCTTCGGTGATCTCCTCGCCGTCGTCGACCGGGCCCAGGAGCGACTCGACGAGCTGTTCGCCCAGCTGCAGGAGCGCGAGCCCGAGGCGAACCGGCGCCGCGACGACGTGGGGCGGCTGGCCGCCGTGCGGGTGCCCGACGACGTGGCCGCCCTCGCGGCCCGCCGGGCCGCCGCCCACGACGCCCGCGAACGGGCCCGCCGGGTCGACGACGCCGCGGTCACGGCCCTGGTCGCCGCGGAGGCAGCGCGAGAGGCGCTCGGTGACCGGGCTCGGCTCGACGAGCTCGCCGAGGCCCATCGCGACCGGTCCACCCTCGAAGAGCGGTTGGCCAAGGGCACGACGGTGGTGGCCGAGCGGCGGGCCGACCACGACGCGGCCAGGGCCGCCCTCGACGCCGCCGTCGTCCGCCGTGACGCCGCCGTCGCCGCCGTCGACGCCGCCCGGAGGGCCGACCGGGCGGGCGAGCTGGCCCTCACCCTCGTCGCCGGCGAGGCGTGCCCCGTGTGTGCGCAGGTGGTGCACGAGGTTCCCGCCCCGTCGGTCGGCGCGGGCGCATCCGCCCTCCGGTCGGCGGCCGCCGAGCAGGCCGAGGCCGAGGCCGTCGTCGCCGAGGCGACCCCGCTGGCGGCGGCCGCCGGGGCCGCCCTCGTCGCCGCCGAGGCGCTGCACGACGACCTCCGAAGCCAGCTCGCCACGGTGACCGCCCGCCTGGGCGACGTCGCCGACGCCGAGGCGGTGGCCCGCACGCTCGCCGACGTGGAGGCCGCCGAGGCGGCGTTGGCCGACGCGCGCCGCGCCGCCACGGCGGCGGCCGCCGCTCGTCGCGCCGCCGACGACGCGTTCGAGGTCGCCGTCGCCGGCGAGCGCGACGCCCGTGCCGAGTTCACCTCGGCGCGCGACGCCCTCGCCGGCCTCGACCCGCCCGTCCCCGGGGGTGACGACCTGGCCGCCGACTGGGACGCCCTGCGCGCATGGGCGTCCGCCGCCCTCCCCGGCGCCGAGGTCCGGGCCGCCGCCGCCGAGGCGGCCCGCGACGAGTTGCTCACCGAGCAGCAGCGCCTCACCGCCGAGGTGCTGGCCGCGTGCCGAGCCGCCGGGTTCGACGCGCACCAGCCCGGTCGGCAGGTGGCATCCGCCCTGCACGAGGCCGAGGGCGAGGTGGCGCGCATCGACGAGGCGGTCGCCCGAGCCGCAGAGCTCACCGCCGAGCGCGACGCCGCCGCGGTCGACCAGCAGCTCGCCGTCGCGCTCGTCGGGCACCTCAACGCCAACCGGTTCGAGAAGTGGGTGCTCGAGGAGGCGCTCCACCGGCTCGTCACCCGGGCGACGGTCATCCTCGGCGAGCTGTCGGGCGGCACGTACTCGCTCACCCTCGACGCCAAGGGCACCACGTTCTCGGTCATCGACCACGTGAACGCCGACGCCGTCCGCTCGGCCCGCACGCTCTCCGGCGGCGAGACCTTCCTGGCCTCGCTGGCCCTGGCCCTCGCCCTGGCCGACGAGGTGGCCGAGCTGGCGTCCGGTGGCGCCGCCCGGCTCGAGTCGTTGTTCCTCGACGAGGGCTTCGGCACGCTCGACGCCGACACGCTCGACGTGGTGGCGGGGGCGCTCGAGGAGCTGCAGGCCGGCGGCCGCATGGTGGGGCTGATCAGCCACGTCCCCGAGCTCGCCGAGCGCATGCCGTGCCGGTTCGTGGTCCGCAAGGAGCCGGGTGGTTCCGTGATCGAGCGGGTCGAGGCGTGATCGTTCCGAGCTCGCCCCGGCGGCGGGGGCCGGGACGGACCGCATGAGGTTCGCGGTCGAGAGCTGGGCCCCGGAGTACGGCGCGCCGGCCGAGGGGGTCGGCGACGACCCCCTCGCCGAGGCCGACGTGCACGTCGATCCGTGGGTCGAGGCCGCCGAGGCGGGGTGGGCGCCGCGAGCCGTGTCGCCCGGCGTGGAGGCCGCCCGCCGGGTCCTGTTCGTCGACGGCGTGCGCCGAGTCGAGGCCAACGTCTGGATCATCGGTGCCGACGGTGGTTCGCGGCGCGGCATCTGCGCGTCGTACGCGGCCGGCGCGGTGCGCTGTGACACCACCGCCGGTCTGGTCGACGCGCGCGTGCGGCGTGGTCTGTTCGCGGCGGCCTCTCCGAGCGGCGATGACCCCACCGACGTCGGCCTGGCGCCCATCACCACCCGCGTCGGCGACTTCGCCGTGCGGCCCTCGGCGTCCGACGACCCCGACGACCTCACCCTGCTCCTCCAGCGGTGCATGGGCGAGCTCGAGGCCGAGGTGGCGTCCGCCGCCGTGCCCGACGTCGACCTCGTGGTGCTCGACGGACCGCTGCGCGCCGGTGTCGGCGACGAGCGGGCCGTCGGCTACGTGAAGACCCACCGTCGCACGTACGGGCCGCCGCGCGTCGGCGAGGTGGTGACCGCCCTGCAGCCCGGGCAGCGCACGCCGCTGCTGCTCGTCGACCGCCACCGGCCCCGGTACACCTGGTACGTCCGCCTGCCCGGCGAGGTCACCCACGGCTGGTCGGGGGTGGTGCGGGTCGAGGTCGCGGCCCACGCCCCCGTGGCGGCCGCCGCCGCCCGGGCCGATCTCGTGACCCGCACCCTGCCCCGGTTCGCGTCGGTGCCCCAGAAGGACCCCCGGGCACCCCAGAACCTCGTCCCCATCGGGGGCCTCGAGCGGGAGCTGCGGCGCCGCCTGGGAGACCCCGCCCTGCTCTACCGGGCCCTGCGGCTGGCCTCGGCGGCGGCCGCGGCGTGATCCCTCACGCTCCGTCGGCGCCGAGTCACGAACCGGGGCGGCCTTGGGCCGAACGACCTATACTCCGGCCCGTCCGAGCCATGGACGAGCGACAGGGGGCAGTGCGGTGAGTGTCCGAGCCATTGCGTCGCGTGTGCGAACGCGACGGGAAGCGGCCGACGTGCCCCCGGGCACGACGACCACGGTCGACGAGGGGGAGCCGTGTACGGCGGCGCCGGCCTCGTCGCGGTAGCCGGCGGGGTCAGCGTCGGCGGCGTCGCCATCGCGGCCACCGGCGCGCCGGGAGGCGGTGTGGTCGTCCTGCTCGCCGGGGTGGTGGGCGTGCTGCTCGGCTACCGGGCGGTACGCGTGCGGCGCGCCGCGGAGATCGAGTCGGGCTGACCTGTGGCGGCGGTGGCGGGCGCCCTCGTCCTCCTCCTCGTGCTGTGGGGATGCGTCCAGTTCGCGCTCGTCTTCGTCTACGGCTACCGCCCACCTGGCGACGAGCACTCGATCGCGCCCCTCGGGGTCGCACCGTCCACCCCGTGGTGGCGTCGCCTCGCTGCCGTGGACGAGTTCGACGTCTTCTTCCTGATCGCCTGCCTCGACGAGGAGGCCGTCATCGGCGAGACGGTGAGCGCCGCGCTCCGTGAGCACCCGAGGGCCACGGTCGTGGTGGTCGACGACGCCAGCGACGACGACACCGCCGCCGTCGCGCGCCGCGCCGGCGGTGACCACGTCCTGCTGTGTCGCCGCGAGCTCCCCGATGCCCGCAAGGGGAAGGGGGTCGCCCTGAACGTCGGCTTCGCCTCGATCCTCGACGAGGTCGAGCGCCGTCGACTCGACCCCGATCGGGTGCTCGTCGCCGTGATGGACGCCGACGGGCAGCTGTCGCCCGGTGCCGTCGATCGGGTCGTCGAGCGGTTCAGGGACCCGTCGGTCGGCGGCGTGCAGCTCCCGGTGCGGATCCGCAACCGCGACCACCTGCTCGGCCAGGTGCAGGACTTCGAGTTCTGGGGGGTGGCGGCGCTGGCCCAGATCGCCCGGATGCGGTCGCGCTCGGTGAGCCTCGGCGGCAACGGCCAGTTCACCCGGCTCTCGGCCCTGCTGCCCCTCGTCACGCCCTGGTCCGACGCCCTCACCGAGGACCTCGACCTCGCCGTCTCGCTGCTCGCCGCCGGCTGGCGTCTGTCGTCCACCCCCGACGCCCACGTCACCCAGCAGGGGGTCGAGCGCCTGAGCGCCCTGGTCCGCCAGCGGACCCGCTGGTACCAGGGCCACATCCTGTGCGCCCGCCGCATCCCGGAGCTGTGGCGGTCGAACCGGCTGCCCGGTCTCGGCTTCGTCGAGGCCACCGCGTACCTGCTCGGGCCGCTCGTCCTCGTGCTGCCCTGGAGCATCCTGTTCACCTGGGGGGTGTTCGAGACGGTGCGCTTCGCCCTCGCCGAGCCCGGCGTCACCATCGGGGGCGGGGCCACGATCCCCCGGTTGGCGGTGCTGTTCGGCTGGTACCTCATCTCCTTCGCGCCGATGCTGCTCGCGGCCTGGGCCTACCACCGGAGGAGCGACGCAGGCCTGGCGCGCAGCGTCGGGCTCGCCCACCTCGCCGTCGTGGGCAGCTACGTGACGTTCCTCGCCACGTGGAAGGCCGTCGCGCGCATCGTCGTCGGCCGCCACGGCTGGGCGAAGACCGCACGCCACCGGGAGGGTGAGGCGCATGCCGACCCCGTCGAGCCCCTCGAGTTGCCCGTGCCGGCCCGGGACGCGGCGTGAGGGTCGCCCTGGTCGTCGGCACCCGGCCGGAGGCCACCAAGCTGGCGCCGCTCCACCTCGCCCTCGACGCCGCGGGGGCCGAGCCCACCCTCGTCGCCACCGGCCAGCACGTCGAGGCGGTGCTCGACGCGCTCGAGCCGTTCGACCTCAAGCCCGACGTCTCGCTGCGGCTCGAACGGACCTCGCCCGACCTGGTCGAGCTGGCCGGTGAGGTCCAACGCGCGCTCGGCACGCTGCTGGTACCCGAGCGGTTCGATGCCGTCGTCGTGCAGGGCGACACGGCGTCGACGCTCGGCGGCGCGCTGGTGGCCTACTGGCGCAGGATCCCCGTCGTGCACCTCGAGGCGGGTCTGCGCACCGGCGACCTCTACTCGCCGTTCCCCGAGGAGGGGAACCGCCGTCTCGTGTCGGCGTTGGCCGCGCTCCACCTCGCGCCGACGGCCGAGGCGTCGGCCCGGCTGGTCGCCGAGGGGGTCGACCACGCGTCGGTCGTGGTGGTCGGGAACACGTCGATCGACGCGGTGCTCCACACCGCGGCCCGGGCCGACCTCTACGACTCCCCGGTGCCCGACGGCTTCCGCCGCCACGTGCTGGTGACCGCCCACCGTCGCGAGTCGTGGGGAGGTGGCATCCGCGCCATCGCGTCGGCCGTCGCCGAGCTCGCCGGGGCCAACCCCGACACCGCCTTCCTGGTCGCCACCCACATGAACCCGACGGTGCAGCGCGACGTCCACGACGGCATCGGTGACGCCCCGAACGTCGGCATCCTCCCACCGCTGCCGTACGGCGAGTTCGTGCGGGCGCTCGCCGGGGCCACGCTCGCCCTCACCGATTCGGGCGGGGTGCAGGAGGAGGGGTCGGCGCTCGACGTCCCGGTCCTCGTCCTGCGCGACGTCACCGAGCGCAGCGAGGTGGTCGACGCCGGGGGAGCGGTGCTGGTCGGCACCGACCCGGTCCGGATCGTGTCGCAGGCCCAGCACCTGCTCGACGACGACGCCGCGCGACGGGCCATGGCGGTGGCCCCGTGCCCGTTCGGGGACGGCCGAGCAGCCGAGCGGTCGGCGGCCGCCATCGGCGAGCTGCTCGGCGGGCCGGCCGGAGGCTGAGGCGTCGGCTTCGTCGAGCGGTCAGACGGCGAGCGCCGACAGCGCGGCGTCGACCCGCGACCACAGCCCGGCCACGAACCGTTGGCGGGCGACGTCGTCGGAGGCCACGGCGTCGGCCTCGTCCCACAGCTCGGCCTCGAGCGGGCCCAGCACCCCGCGGACCTCGGCGAGGGCGTCGGCCTCGGTCTCGACCCGGTCCCGCAGGACGCCGAACCGCCTCCACGTCACCAGGTGGCCGAGCGCGTCGGGGAGCTCGGCGTCGGGGCGGCCGGCGGCGTCGTCGGCGGGGAACACGGGCACGAACACCGAGGCGCACGGCGCCCCCAGGGCGACCCACGCCCGTTGGGGTTCGTCGGGGTCGACGGGCAGGTCGCAGATCATGGCCGCCGCCGTGGCCTGGTAGCCGCGGATGTGCATGCACACGGTGACGCCCTCGGCGGCGGGGCCGAGCCGGGGGTCGGGCACCGGCGACACGAGCGAGGGGTCGTCGCCGGGTGCACCCCAGCGAACGCCGTCGTGGTCGCGGAGCAGGGCGGCCAGGTCGCGCGGGCCGGCGGCGCCCCCGCCCTCGGCGACGGGCACGGTGCGGGCCAGGCGGATGTCGGCGATGGCCGACCACGCCTCGGGGTCGCGCCAGCGGTCGAAGTCGGTGCCGGGCTCGACGTCGGCCGACGCCCGTACCCAGTCGGTGCCGATCGACACGCGGTTGGAGATGGCGGCGCCGTCGGCGACCGGGCGGGCGGCCCAGGTGCGCCCGCTCGTCTCGACGATCCACCCGCCGACGGGGTCGGCGACGAGGAACGACGAGAAGTAGGCCTCGTCGTCGGCCCGGTCGGCGATGCCGCCCTGGCCGTGCTCACCGAGCAGCGCGGTGAGCACGTCGAGGGCCTCGTCGGCGCTGCGGGCCCGCTCGAGGGCGAGGCGGACGAGGTCCATCCCGATGAGGGCGGGCGGGGCGAGGGCGGGGTCGTCGACCGTCCACACCTTCTCGTTGCCGATGGCCACGCGGTGCTCGTTGACCCCGTGCTCGAAGCCCCAGAGCCAGTCGGGGCGGGAGCCGACCACGGCGGCGGCGCCGGGGTCGTCGACGTCGAGGTACTGGGTGCGCAACCGGCCGTCACCGGTGCGCCGGCGGTGGCCCTCGACGACCTGGGGCTCGACGACCGGGCGGTCGGAGTTCTTGGCGAACAGCATCCGGTCGGGCCGGCGGGAGCACACGGTGTCGCACACGAAGCCAGGACCGTACCCCCTCCGGTGCCGCTAGCGTCCCCGCGGTGCGAACCGACGGGGCGGCCATCGAGACCGACGACCTCCGTCGCCGCTTCGGGGACTTCGAGGCCGTCGCAGGGGTCGACCTGCGCATCTCGCAGGGCGAGATCTACGGCTTCCTCGGCCCGAACGGCGCGGGGAAGTCGACCACCGTGAAGATGCTGTGCACGCTGCTCGCCCCCACCGGGGGCCGGGGCACGGTGGCCGGCCACGACATCGCCGACGAGCCCGACCAGGTGCGGCTGCGCATCGGCGCCGCGCTGCAGGACGCCGCCATCGACCCCAAGCTCAGCGGACGCGAGCTCCTGGTACTGCAGGGGCGCTACTACGGGCTCCACCGCAAGGAGATCGAGGCGCGCATGGTCGACGTGCTGCGCCTGGTCGACATCGGTGACGCCATCGACCGCCGGGCCGGCACCTACTCGGGAGGCATGCGGCGCCGCCTCGACCTGGCCGCCGCGCTGGTGCACAACCCCGAGATCCTCTTCCTCGACGAGCCGACCACCGGTCTCGACCCGGTGAGCCGGGCCCGGGTCTGGGACGAGGTTCGCCGGCTCAACACCGACCTCGGCATGACCATCTTCCTGACCACCCAGTACCTCGAGGAGGCCGACGAGCTCGCCGACCGGGTCGGCATCATCAACGACGGTCGCATCGTCGCCGAGGGCACGCCCGACGCCCTCAAGCGCCAGATCGGCCAGGACGTCATCAACGCCCGCATCGACGGCGACTGCGAGGTCGCGCAGCGCGCCGTGGTGGGACTCCCGGGGGTCGACGCCGCCACCATCCACGGCGAGACGCTGGTCGTGTCCACCGCCGACGGCGCCGCCACGATCAGCCCGGTCGCGGTGGCCCTCAGCGGCTGCGGGGTCCGGGTGATCGACCTGTCGTTGCGCACCCCCACCCTCGACGACGTGTTCTTCGAGTTGACCGGCGCCCACATCCGCGGGGAGGACGAGTGACCGCCACGACCGCGACGCCCGTGATCCGAGCCCGACCGACCAACTTCGTGCAGGACGTCGCCGCGGTGGCGACCCGCGCCCTCAAGCTGATCCCACGTGACATCGAGGGCGTCGTGCCGGCGCTGGTCGTGCCCGTGTTCTTCTTCGCCGTGAACCTCGGGTCGCTGTCCGACGTGTTCGACCAGCTCGGGCTGCCCTACGCCTACACCGACTTCCAGCTCCCGGTGGCGATCATCTTCGCCGTCACCGGCGTGAGCCGGGCGTCGACGCTGGTGATCGACATCCAGGACGGCTACTTCGACCGGATGCTGATGACGCCGATGAAGCGGCTCGCGCTGCTGCTCGGGCTGATGGTCGCCGACTTCGCGCTGGTGGTGGCCCTGTGCCTGCCCGTGCTGGCCCTCGGCTACGCGGTGGGCGTGCGATTCGACACCGGCGTCCTCGGCATCGTGCTGTTCCTGCTGATCGCCGGGCTGTGGGGCCTGGTGTTCACCGGGTTCCCCTACGCCATCGCCCTCAAGACGGGCAGCCCGGCGGCGGTGAACTCGAGCTTCATCCTGTTCTTCCCGTTCGCGTTCCTCACCACCGCGTTCACGCCCAAGGAGTACCTCACCGGCTGGCTGAGCACGGTGGCCACCTACAACCCGGTGACGTACATCCTCGCCGCCCTCCGATCGCTCATCTACGAGGGATGGGAGTGGGCGACCCTGCTCGGCGGCCTGGTCTGCATCGCCGGCGTCGGTCTGGTCAGCATGTCGCTCGCCTTCGCCGCCCTGCGGGGACGGGTCAAGCGGGGCTGAGCCGGCTCCGTCGGTGCCGGCTCAGGGCTCGGCGGTCACGAAGTCGATGAGCTGCTCGACGGCGCCGACGAGCGGCGCCTCGAGGTCGGCGTAGCTCGAGACCGAGCCGAGCACCCGCTTCCAGAAGGTGCGGGGGTCGTCGACGCCGAGCGCGGCGCACACGCCGTCCTTCCAGGGGGTGCCCCTGGGCACGTCGGGCCACCGCTCGATGCCCACGACGGCGGGGCGCACCGCCGCCCACACGTCGACGTAGGGGTGGCCGGTGACCAGCACGTCGGGGTGGTCGACGGCGGCGGCCAGACGCTGCTCCTTGGAGCCGGGGACGAGGTGGTCGAGCAGCACGCCGAGGCGGCGCGCCGGGCGGGGGCCGAAGCCCCGGATGACGTCGGCCAGGTGGTCGGCCCCGTCGAGCGGCTCGACGACGATGCCCTCGATCCGCAGGTCGTCGCCCCACACCCGTTCGACCAGCTCCGCGTCGTGGACGCCCTCGACGAGGATGCGGCTGGCCCGGGCGATGCGGGCCGGCGCGTCGGCGACCGCGACCGAGCCCGATGCGGTGCGGGTCGGACCGCCATCGGCGGGGGCCCTGGCCGGGACGAGGCTCACCTGGCGGCCGTCGACGTCGAAGGCCCCGTCGTGCACCTTGACCTGGCGATCGCGCCCGTCGTCGCCCCGCAGGGTGACGGTGCCGCCGCCGAACCTCACGACGCTGCCGGCCACCCCGGCCCCGCGCACCACGACGTGGAGCCCGAGGGTGGCCTCGACCTTGGGATGCGGCCGGCGCCGCTTGGCGCCGCCGTCGAGGTCGATCGGCTCGGCGAGGATCCCCTTGCCCCGGAAGTCACCGTTGCTCACGAGCCGCGGACGGTAGCGGCCCCCGCCCCGCACCCCGCGGACCCCCACCTCGACCGTTCTGGCTGGTGAAACCCGTGCCAGAGCACGGGTTTCACCAGCCAGTTCATCTGGGTCCCGTTCAGCCGCTGACGAGGGAGCGGATCTTCTCGGGGGTGGCGGGGCCGTCGTAGCTCGACAGGCCGTCGCGGAGACCGATGCAGCGGCTGGCCTTCGGGGCGAGGTCGAGCTGGTGGGTCGAGCAGACGATGGCCGCGCCCTGCTCGGCGACGTCGGCCAGCACCTCGACGAGGGTCTCCTGGCCGGGGCCGTCGAGCCCGACGAAGGGCTCGTCGATGAGCATGAGCTGGAACGGCCGGATGAGGCCGAGGATGAGCCCGGTCTTCTGCTTGAGGCCGCGGCTGAACCGCGACGGCAGGTCGTCGACCCGGTCGGTGAGGTTGAACATCTCGAGCAGGTCGTCGGCGTAGGCCTCCCAGTCGGCGGTGCCGTGGAGGCGGGCGACGTACTCGAGGTGCTCCCAGAGCGACAGGTCGTCGTAGAGCACGGGCGCGTCGGGCAGGTACGACGTGGCCGACCGGGCACCGACGGTGCCGGCCGGGTCGCCCTTCACGTAGGCGTTGCCCTCCGTCGGCTCGAGCATCCCCGAGGCCAGCCCGAGGAAGGTCGACTTCCCCGCACCGTTGGGGCCGACGAGCATCACCAGCTCGCCCGGCCCGACGACGAGGTCGAGGCCGTGCAGGCCCATGCCGTCGCCGTAGTCCTTGGCGAGCGCGTCGCACTCGAGGGCGGCGTCGGGGTGTTCGGCGGGCGGCGGGGGCGCCGGCATGGCGAAGGTCACAGGTGCTTCGGCTTTCGGGTGCGGAGGTACAGGACGGCGCCGACGATGGCGATCAGCGGCCAGGTGACGGCGTTCGACACCGCGTCCACCCCCAGGGCGGCCTCGTCGGTGCCGGCGGCGAGCACGGGCAGGAGGCAGAGCACGACGACGGCGGGGGGAAGGACGAGGCGGCCGAGCAGCACGAAGCCCATCATGTCGGGCCCGAGGCCGGCCATGTGGGCCACGTCGGGCGCTCCCTGGGCGGTGCCGATGGCTCCGGCCACGGCCGCGCCGACGGCGATGGGGACCACCAGCACCGGCGTGAGCTTCAGCACGACGGCCACGGGGACGAGGATCGTCGCCGTCGCCGCCCCGACCAGCACGACGATCGCCATCACCGCGAAGGCGGCGGGCAGGTGCAGGAGCAGGAGCTTGCCGGGGTCGGTGGGGAAGCTCTCCCACCGGGTCGGGTGGTCGACCTCCTGGGCGATCGGCTCGGCGGCGTCGAAGGCCACGAGGTAGAGCGCGAGGCCGGCCAGCACGACCATGGGGGTGACGCCGCGCCACACGCTGCCGAGGGCCAGCCCGGCGGCGGCGCCGAGCACGAGCATGCGCAGCACCCGCAGGAGGGGGAAGCGGAAGTAGCACTGCCAGTCGCGCCGCCAGACCTCCGGCAGCCGCCCGGCCCGCTTGGTGCGGATCCACGGCCTGGACCGGGGGCGTTCCTGGGAGAGCTGGCGGCGCAGCAGCACGACGGTGCGGACGTCCTGCAGGGTGACCGCGAACCTGAGCTGGCTCACCAACCCGGCCCGGCGCATGGCCGCCTCGGTGGAGATGCCCCCGACCTGGAAGATGCCGATGATCGGCAGGGCGACGGCCACGGCCACGCCGATGAGCGCGGTCCACTGCACCTCGATGGGCCAGAAGGTGAGCTCGGCGAGGAAGGTCATCGGCGAGGTGCGCAGCCCCGTGAGCACGTCGAGGGCCGACCACGCCAGCACCGACACCGCCAGGGCGTTGGCGACCCACCACTTCACCCGGTTGCCCGACAGGATCATGGCCGCCCCCGACGCGGCGACGGCGGCGAGGGCGAAGGCGGCGGCGCCGCAGGCGATGGCGGCGGCGATGTTGACGGGCAGGCGACGGGCGGCGACCTCGCCGACGATGCCGCCCACCAGCGCGCCGGCGAAGGCGAGGAAGCGGAACTGCTTGATGGCGGGGGAGCGCAGGGCGTCGTCCCGGTCGATCGGGGCCTGCAGCTCGTGGAACACCACGGGGGCCTCGAGCACCAGGGGCCCGCCCCGGCCGCCGGAGCGGAAGCCGATGGCCAGCACGAGGGCGAAGGCCAGGCCCAGCCAGGCGGTGCGGTCCTCGGCGAACTGCAGGGCCTGCTCGACGGTCTGGCGGTCGTCGGGCAGCCGGCTGGAGGCGAAGAGGATGAAGATGGCAGCGCCCAGCGCGGCGATGTAGACGCGGTAGAGGGCGTCGACCCAGTGCACGTCGGCGAGGCGGTTGCGGCGCCGGGTCCTGCGCAGCTCGCGCAACGCCTCGCCGGTGACCGCCAGGTCGACAGGAGGGGCACCGGACACGGCTGATCACCCTACCGAGGGCGACGGCGGTGGCGTAATCAGTCCTGGCGCCCGTCGGGCCGGCGGGGCGTCGGCGGCCCGTCGGGGGGCCGGACCGGCCTCTACGGTGAGGACGTGATCCTGGTCGACGTGGACGGGGTGGCCGCCAGCCGGCCGGGCAAGCCCCTCTTCGCCGACCTCTCGCTCACCATCTCGACCGGTGACCGGTTGGGGATCGTGGGGCTCAACGGGAGTGGGAAGTCGACGCTGCTGCGGGTCCTGGTCGGCCAGGAGGAGCCCGAGGCCGGCGTCGTGCGTCGGGGTCGCGACGTGCGCATCGCCGTGCTGGAGCAGACGCCCGTCCTCCCCGCCGGCCGGGTGCTCGACGCCGTGGTGCCCCACGCCGACGAGGCCTGGGAGGCGGCGTCGGTGCTCGACCGCCTCGGCATGGGCGACCTGATCGAGTCCGACACCGCCACCCTGTCGGGTGGCCAGGCCAAGCGGGTGGCGCTGGCCCGCACCCTCGTCGCCGACGCCGACCTGCTGGTGCTCGATGAGCCGACCAACCACCTCGACATCGACGCCATCGCCTGGCTCGAGGATCGGCTGGCCACCTTCAAGGGCGGGTTGGTCATCGTCACCCACGACCGCCACGTGCTCGACCGGCTCACCACCCGCGTGCTCGAGCTCGACCGGGGGCGGGGCTACCTGCACGAGGGTGGCTACGACGCCTACCTCGAGGGGCGGGCCGCCCGGGAGGAGCAGGCGGCGGCCGACGAGGCCTCGCGCCGGATCCTCGCCCGCCGCGAGCTCGAGTGGCTGCGCCGGGGCGCACCGGCGCGCACCCGCAAGCCCAAGGCACGGATCGAGGCCGCCACCCGGGTCGTCGAGGGCGGCCCGGCGGCGCCGGCCCGGGCCGGCGACCTCGACCTGGCCCGCCTCGGCGCGACGCCCGGGGCCGACGCCGGGGGCCGGGGCTGGGGCACGGCCGGCGTCGCCAAGCGCCACCCGGGTACGCCCCGGTTGGGCGACAAGGTGATCGAGCTCCACGACGTCGGCCACCGTTGGCCCGAGGCCGCAAGCTGGCTGTTCCGCCACGTGGAGCTGGCCCTCGACAACCGGGAGCGCCTGGGCGTGGTGGGGGCCAACGGCTCGGGCAAGTCGACCCTCCTCGACGTGATGGCCGGTCGCCTGGAGCCCACCGAGGGTCGGGTCGAGGTGGGCCCGACGGCGCGGGTCGAGGTCTACGACCAGCACGGGCGGGAGCTCGACCTCACCGCCCGCGTGCGCGACCTGGTGGACGACGGTCCGTTGCTCGACGCGTTCTGGTTCGACGCCGACGCCCAGTACGCACCGGTCGGCCTCCTGTCGGGCGGCGAGCGGCGCCGGCTCCAGCTGGTGATCACGCTGGCCCGCCGCCCCAACGTCCTCCTGCTCGATGAGCCGACGAATGATCTCGATCTCGACACGCTCCGGGCCCTCGAGGACCACCTGGAGGAGTGGCCCGGCGCGCTGGTGGTCGTGAGCCACGACCGGGCCTTCCTCGAGCGCACGGTCACCGACGTCGTGGTGCTCGACGGGTCGGGGGCGGTCGGACGGCGGCCCGGCGGCTACGCGGCGTGGGAGGCCGACCGGGTGGCGGCCCGTCGCTCGGGTCGCGGTCGCGCTGCGCCCCGGGCCGGTTCGGCGTCGCCCGGCCCGACCCCGACCCCGACCCCGACAGCGGCGACGGCGACCGACGTCACCCGTCCCGAGGGGCCGAGCCCGAGCACCCTGCGCCACCGCCAGCGCGAGATCGACAAGGAGCTGCGCAGGCTCGAGCGCCGTCGAGCCGAGCTCGAAGCCGCCCTCGCCGAGGCCGTCGCCGACCGGGCCGAGCTGGCCCGCCTGGGCGCCGAGCTGACCGACGTGCTGGCCGCCCAGGCCGACGCCGAGGACCGCTGGCTGGCGGTGGGCGAGCAGCTCGAGCAGTCCTGACCGCCGAACCGGTCCCGGGCCCCCGGGGACCCCCCGGTTGGGTACGGTCGTGGCCGTCGGGGGCGGGGGAGCCGGTCCGACGGAGGTCGAATCGTTGGGCAACCTGGCGGTGCAGGAGCGGCGCGGCGCCCCCGAGGTGGCGGGCGGCGAGGCGCCGGCGCGCGGCTGGCCGGCGGCGGTCGCCGCCTACCTCGCCATCGGTGCCGTGCTCTGGCTCGTCGTGTGGCTGTCGGCCACCTACCTGCCGCGCGAGGAGCTGTACCCCACGCCCGGGCGGTTCTTCGGTGGCACCGCCTTCGAGGGGTGGATCAGGTGGGACGCCCACTGGTACCGCGCCATCGTCGAGGAGGGCTACGTCTACTACCCGGGCGTGCAGTCGTCGGTGGCGTTCTTCCCCGCCTACCCGATGCTCATGTGGCTGGTGGCGCGCGTCGTGCCCGACGTGTTCCTCGCCGGCGTGCTCGTCACCATCGCCTCGGGCATCACGGCGGCCGCCGCCTTCCGGGCCTGGTGCGCCCACTTCGTGTCGCCCCGCGCCGCGTGGACGGCCCTGCTCCTCCTGCTGCTCTACCCCTACGCCTGGTACCTGTACGGCGCCGTCTACGCCGACACGCTGTGCCTGGCGGCCATGCTCGTGGCCTTCGTCGCCCTCGAGCGCGACCGACCGTGGATCGCCGGTGTGGCCGCGTTCGTCGCCGCCGCCGCCCGGCCGGTGGGACTCGTGTTCGCCGTCGCCCTCGCCCTGCGGGCCCTCGAACGACGCAACGCCGATCGCATCGCCGCCGCCGAGGGCCGTCCGTTCCCGGTGCGGTTGGCGGCCCGGTTCTCGCTGCGCGGGCTGCGCCGGGCCGACCTGGGCGTGCTGCTCGGCTTCGGCGGGTTCGCCGCCTACGCCGGCTACCTGTGGGCCCGCTTCGACGACCCGTTCCTGTTCGCCACGATCCAGAGCGTCCCCGGGTGGGACCAGGGTGAGGGGCCGTCCACCTGGTTCAAGTTCTTCCTCCTCAGCGAGCTGTGGAACAAGGCCCACTCGCCGTTCGTGTGGGGCAAGCTGGCCCAGGGGCTGGTGGCCATCGCCCTCCTCGCCCTGGTGCCGAGGATCGCCAGGCGGTTCGGGTGGGCCTACGCCGCCTACACCCTCGGCGTGCTGGCGCTGCCCATCGTCGGCACCAAGGACTTCGCCGGCACCGGCCGCTACCTGCTGGCCGTCTTCCCGTGCTTCGCCCTGGCCGGCGACTGGCTGGTCGACCGGCCGCGTGTCCGGCTGGCCGCCCTCACCGCGTCGGGCCTGCTGCTCGTGTTCCTGGCCTCGGCGTTCGCGCGCGGGCACTATCTGTCCTGACCGCGCCCGCCGGGCCGGCGAGCACAGGGGGAACCGGATGTCGTTGGAAGGTCGGGTCGCGCTCGTGACCGGGGGGAGCCGGGGGATCGGGCGGGCCATCGCCCTGGCGCTGGCCACCGACGGTGCCGACGTGGCCGTCAACTACCGGCGCGACGCCGATGCCGCCGCCGAGACGGTCGCCGCCGTCGAGGCCCTCGGCCGGCGAGCGGTCGCCTACCCGGCGTCGGTCGACGTGCTGGCCGACGACGAGGCCATGGCCGCCGCCGTGCTGGCCGACTTCGGCGCCGTCGACATCGTCGTGCACAACGCCGGCATCGCCAGCCGGGGCCGGGCCGTGGTCGACACCGACACCGCCGAGGTGCAGCGCCTCGTGGCCGTGAACGCCATCGGCCCCCACCGGCTGTCGGCCCTGCTGCTGCCGGCCATGCGCGAGCGGGAGCGGGGCGACGTGGTGTTCGTCTCGTCGGTGGCCACGCTGTCGATGGCGGCCAACGGGGCGCCGTACAACATGGGCAAGGCGGCCATGGAGGCGCTGGCCCTCACCCTGGCCAAGGAGGAGCTGCGCCACGGCATCCGGGTGAACGTGGTGGCGCCCGGCCTGGTCGACACCGACATGGGCCAGCGGCTGATCAAGGCGGTGGCCGGGGTCGACGACATCACGACCATGGACCCGGCCATGCCGTTCGGCCACGTCTGCCGGCCCGACGACGTGGCCAACGTGGTGCGGTGGCTGGTGGGCCCGGGCAACACGTACGTCACGGGCCAGAAGGTCAACGTCGACGGCCTCGCCTCGTTCTCCCGGTAGCCTGACGAAAACCCGGGGTCCGCCGGGGAAACCGCACGGCGGGGGAGACGAGGCCAGCCATGTCCAGCGACATCACCACCGACGCGGTGACGAACGATGAGGCAGCGGCGATCGCCGCCGACGACCTGGTGCTCGAGGTCAGCCATGCCGCCCGGGCCAAGGTGCTCGAGATCCGCGCCGCCGAGGACGACCCCGACACCCTCGCCCTGCGGGTCGAGGTCACCGGCGTCAACGGCGCCGACTACGCCTACGACCTGGCCTTCGAGCCGGTGGCCGACGCCTCCGACGGCGACCACGTCTCGGTGCAGGAGGGACTCCCGGTGGTGATCCCCGCCGGCTCGATCGACGAGCTCCGCGGGGCCGTGCTCGACCTGCCGACCCACGCCGGCCAGGGCGGCCTCGTCATCCGCAACCCCAACCGCCCCAACCCGCTGGTGGGCCGCAACATCGAGCTCACCGGCGACCTGGCCGAGAAGGTGCAGCAGCTGCTGGCCGAGGCCATCAACCCGTCGCTCGCCTCCCACGGCGGCTTCGCCTCGCTGGTCGGGGTGGAGGACACCACCGTCTTCCTGAGCATGGGCGGCGGCTGCCAGGGCTGCGCCCTGTCGGCGGCCACGCTGCGCGAGGGCATCCAGGTGGCCATCAAGGAAGCCATCCCCGAGGTCACCGACATCGTCGACGTCACCGACCACGACGCCGGCGAGAACCCCTTCTACGAATAGCCGGCCGGCCGAGTGGCCACCCGGTGACCGCCCGGTTTCAGACCGAGGCGGGGTCGTGGTGGCAGGCGCTCAGGAGGCCGAGCGCGGAGGCGGCGATGCCGGCGGCGTCGAGCCCGAGCTCGGCCAGGATGGCGTCGGGCTTGCCGTGGGGGATGTAGGCGGCCGGCACGCCGAGCACCCGCACCCGCGGGGCGTTCGCGCCCAGGGCCAGCTCGCCCATCCGGTCGGCGACGGCCGCACCCACGCCGCCGTCGCGCAGGCCGTCCTCGACGGTGACCACGAACGGGTGGCGGGCGGCGTCGGCCAGCAGCTCCGGGTCGAGCGGCTGACACGACCCGGGCGTCCCAGACGGTGACCGACACGTCGTGGTCGGCCAGCAGGTCGGCGGCGGCCTCGGCGGCGTCGAGCATCTTGCCCACCGACACGATGCACAGGTCGTGGCCCTCGCGGACCCGTCGGCCCCGCAGGCCGTGGCCGATGTCGTCCTCGCCCGCCGCCTGGCGGGCCATGGTCTTCGGCCAGCGGATGGCGACCGGGCCGTCGGTGATGGTCGATGGCGTCGTGGAGCATGACCTGCAGCTCCTGGTACGACGACGGGGCGAACACGGTCATGCCCGGCACCTTGGTGAGCAGCACCATGTCGAGCACGCCGTGGTGGCGACGGCCCGTCGTCGCCGGTGATGCCGGCCCGGTCGAGGCAGAAGACCACCGGCTGGTGGTGCAGGCCCACGTCGAGGTTGACCTGGTCGAAGGCCCGGGTGAGGAACGTCGAGTAGAGGGCGACCACCGGGCGCAGCCCGCCCATGGCCATGCCCGCCGCCGAGGTGACGGCGTGCTGCTCGGCGATGCCGACGTCGAAGAACCGATCGGGGAACCGCTCGGCGAACGGCAGCAGGCCGGTGGAGTCGGGCATGGCCGCGGTGATGGCCACCAGCTCCGGGTGCTCCTCGGCCTCCTTGATGATCGCCTCGGTGAACGCGGCGGTGTAGCTGCCCGGCTTCGACGTCGGACATGTCGTGCAGGCGCTTCACCGGGTCGTTCTCGGCCGGCGCGTAGCCCCGGCCCTTCTGGGTGAGCACGTGGATGACCTGCGGGCCGTCGATCTCCGATGCGTTGCGGAGCGCCTCTTCGAGCGCGGCGATGTCGTGGCCGTCGAACGGGCCGGCGTAGCGGACGCCGAGGGCCTCGAAGAACGCGGTCGGCTCCCACATCTCGCGGACCGCCGCCTTGGTGGCCTCGACCGCCCGCTCGAGGTGCTCGCCGACGAGCGGCATCTCCGAGACCATCTTCTCGAGGCGGGCCTGGCGCCGCATGTACGTGGGGTTGTTGCGGATCTTGACGAGGCTCTCGCCGAGGCGTGACACCGTCGGCGCGTACGAGCGGCCGTTGTCGTTGAGGATGATGATGCAGTCTGCGACCCGAGTGGCCCAGGTTGTTGAGCCCCTCGAAGGCCATGCCGCCGGTCATCGACCCGTCGCCGATCACGGCGATGACCCGTCGCCCGTCGCCGCCGGGCGACTGCTCGGCGGTGGCGAGGCCGTGGGCGTAGGACAGCACCGTCGACGCGTGGCTGTTCTCGATCCAGTCGTGCTCGGACTCGGCGCGCGACGGATAGCCGGACAAGCCCTCCGGCCTGGCGCAGGGTGGCGAAGTCGTCGCGCCGCCCGGTGACGAGCTTGTGCACGTAGGCCTGGTGGCCGGTGTCCCACAGGATGATGTCGTCGGGGCGAGTCGAACACCCGATGGAGGGCGAGCGTGAGCTCGACCACCCCGAGGTTGGAGCCGAGGTGGCCGCCGTGGGCGTTGACCGCCTCGACGATGAAGGTCCGGATCTCGTCGGCGAGGATCTCGAGCTGCTCGGGGTCGAGCGAGCGCAGATCGGCCGGCGAGTCGATGGTCTCGAGGATCATGCGAGGCTCACGGTACCCCGCGGTGGTGCGGCGCGACTCGTCATGCGGAGGCCGGTTCGGGGCGGGAGCCGAGGGCGAACGCGGGGGCCCCGAGCAGGCTGACCGCCAGGTTGAGCAGGTAGAGGAGCAGGCCGAGGGCGATGGCCTGCTCGGCGGGCACGCCGAGGGGCGTGAGGAAGACGACGATGGCCCCCTCCCGGACCCCGAGACCCGAGATCCCGATGGGCAGGACCTGGGCGATCAGCACCGCCGGGAAGAAGGCCAGGAGCACGGTGAGCCCCACGTCGGACAGGCCCAGGGCCTCGGCCGCGGCGAGGGCGGCGACGCACAGCACGAACTGGTAGAGGAGCCCGGCGCCGAGGACCGACAGGGCGGCGCGGGGGTCGCGGCGCAGCCGGTCGACCCCGACGTGCACGGCGCCGATGAACCGCGTCCAGCCCTCACGGGCCTGGAACCGGCCGCCGAGGCGAGGGTGCTCGGCGGCGACGAGGACGCCGACGAGGAGGGCGAGGGTGGCCGCGGCGATGACGGCGGCGAGCACCGTGGCCCGGCCGAGCTCCCGGAGCCCGGGGTTGACGAGCAGGCCGAACAGGGTGATGAGCGGGAGCACCAACCAGCCGGTGAGCCGCTCGAGCACCACCGACGCGAACGTGTCGGGCGTGTCGCCGTTGGCCTTCGACAGCCGGGACACGCGCAGCACGTCGCCGCCGATGGTGGTGGGCAGCACGTTGGAGACGAACTGGCCGGCGAAGTAGAGGGTGACGAGGGGTCGCAGCTTCGACGGGAGCCCGAGGGCGTGCAGCACCTGCTGCCACCGCAGGGCCGACAGCACGATGCCGCCGAAGGTGAGCACGGCGGCGATGGCGAGCCACACGGCGGTCTCGGCGCTCCACGTGGGCACCAGGTCGCGCAGCTCGAAGTCGGGGGCCCTCCACAGGAGCACGCCGAGCATGGCGAAGCTGACGGCGATGCGGAGGGGGAGCACCCAGCGGCGGCGCGCGGCCGGCGGACCGGCGGTGCCGTCCTCGTCGCCGGTCTCGACGCGCTCGACCAGCTCGCCCACCTCGAGGTCGGCCAGCTCCATCAGCTCGTCGCGTGGTGACGGCTCCGGGTGGGTTGTGCGCCTCGCGCCCACGTCCACCGACATGCTCCCTCTGGTGTCGGGCTCCCCTGTTCGTGCTGGCCCCTCGGCGGGGGCCTCGCCCTCCCCTGGGACGGGGGCCGGGCGGGCACCCCTCGGGTGCGGGCGAGTCTACGCTGCCCGCGCCGGGGTGCGACGGTCGTCGTCCCCCGGCCACGAACGGCCGGCCCCGCCGGCCCTGAAGGGGGAGCAGGCCATGGCCGTCGATCGCGTCGTCGAGCTCAGCGAGGTGCGCACCGCCCTCACCGAAGCCGGTGCCGGGGGCCGCCCGCTGCTGCTCGTGCACGGCTTCACCGGGGCCCGCACCGACTTCACCGACTTCCTCGACGACCTGGCCGACCGAGGCTGGCACGCCGTGGCCCCCGACCTCCGCGGCCACGGGGAGAGCGGGAAGCCCGATGCCGAGGACGCCTACTCCTTCCCCCGGTTCGCCGCCGACCTGCTCGAGCTCGCCGACGCCCTCCGCTGGGGCAGCTTCACCCTGCTCGGCCACTCGATGGGCGGCATGGTCGCCCAGGAGCTCGTCGCCACCGCTCCCGAGCGCGTCGGCGCCCTCGTCCTCATGGACACGAGCTGCGGCCCCATCGCCATCGACCCCGAGCTGCGGGACCTCGCCGTCACCGTCGTGCGCACCGAGGGCATGGACGTGCTCGCCGACCTCCAGGCCACGATCGAGTCGCCGCTCACCACCCCGGCCTACACGCGGCTGCTGGAGGAGCGCCCGGGCTTCCGCGAGTCCGAGGACGCCAAGCTGCGCACGTCCTCGCCCGCCATGTACGCCACCATGGCCAGGGTCATCACCGAGCGCGAGCCGGTGTGCGATCGCCTCGCCGCCGTCGACGTGCCCACCCTCGTGCTCGTCGGCGAGCAGGACCGGCCCTTCGTCGGCCCGAGCGAGACGATGGCCGCCACCATCCCCCGTGCCGAGCTGATCGTGATCGCCGATGCCGGCCACAGCCCGCAGTTCGAGGCGCCCGACGACTGGTGGGCGGCGCTGGCCGGGTTCCTCGACGACGTCGCTGCCGGGGCGGCGCAGGAGCAGATCGCGTGAGCCCTCCGGAGGTCGCCCATCCGGGCGGGTCGATCCTCGCCGGCCTCGAGCAGTTCGGCGCCCACGAGCTGTTCACCCTGAACGGCAGCCACATCTGGGCCTTCTACGACGCCGCCCGCGAGCGGGGTTGGCCGATCTACGACACGCGCCACGAGGCCACCGCCACCTTCGCCGCCGAGGGCATGGCCAAGCTCACCCGCCGTCCCGGTGTGGCCGCCCTCACCGCCGGACCCGGCGTGACCAACGGCCTGTCGGCGGTGGCCGGCGCGTCGTTCCTCGGATCGCCGCTCGTCGTGCTCGGCGGGCGAGCCCAGCAGAGCCGCTGGGGATCGGGGGGCCTCCAGGAGTTCGACCACGTCCCCCTGGTCACCCCCATCACCAAGTGGGCGGCCACCGTGTTCGACGGCGCCGAGGCCGGCCGGATGGCCGTGGCCGCCGCCACCGCCGCCATGACCCCGCACCGCGGCCCCGTGTTCCTCGACGTGCCCTTCGACGTGGTGTTCACCCCCGTCGAGGCCGAGGTGCCGCCCGCCCCGTGGCTGCAGGGCCAGGAGCCCGACCCGGCCGACGTCGAGGCCACCGCCCGCCTGCTGGCCGAGGCCGAGCGCCCCGCCCTGCTCGTCGGCAGCGACGTCTACTGGGCCGGTGCCTGGGGCGAGCTGCGCGAGGTCGCCGAGGCGTTCTCGGTGCCGGTGTTCGCCAACGGCCTCGGCCGCGGCTGCCTGGCCGCCGACCACGAGCTGGCCTTCACCCGCACCCGCGGCCTGCTGAGGTCCGAGGCCGACCTCGTCGTGGTGGTGGGCACCCCCCTCGACTTCCGGGTGTCGTTCGGACGCTTCGGCGACGCCACGGTCGTCCACGTCGTCGACGATCCCGCCGGTCGGGCCACCCACGTGACGCCCGCGGTCTCGCCGGCCGGTGACCTCCAGCTGACCCTCGCCGCCCTCGCCGGGTGGGACGGCGACCGCGTCGACCACCAGCCGTGGATCGACCGCCTCCGCGACGCCGAGCGGGCCGCACGCGCCACCGATGCCCCCGATCTGGCCGCCGACACCTCGCCCGTCAAGCCGTCCCGCGTCTACGGCGAGCTGCGCAAGGTGCTCGACCGCGACGCGGTCGTCATCTGCGACGGCGGCGACTTCGCGTCCTACGCCGGCAAGTACGTCGACTCCTACGAGCCCGGGTGCTGGCTCGACCCCGGCCCCTACGGCTGTCTCGGCACCGGCCTCGGCTACGCCATGGCCGCCCGCGTCGCCCACCCCGACCGCCAGGTCGTCGCCCTGCTCGGCGACGGCGCGGCCGGCTTCTCGTTGATGGACGTCGATTCGCTCGTGCGCCACCGCCTGCCGGTCGTGCTCGTCGTGGGCAACAACGGCATGTGGGGGCTCGAGAAGCACCCCATGCAGTTCTTCCTCGGCTGGGACGAGGCCTGCGACCTGCAGCCCGAGACGCGCTACGACGAGGTCGTGGAGGCGCTCGGCGGCGCGGGCGAGACGGTGCGCGAGCCGGGCGAGCTGGGCCCGGCGCTGGCCCGGGCGCTGGCCGCCGACGCCCCCTACCTGCTCAACGTGATGACCGACCCCACCGACGCCTACCCGCGCTCGTCCGACCTGAGCTGAGGGGGGGCCTGAGCTGAGGGGGGCCTGAGCTGAGGGGGGCCTGAGCTGACGGGGGTCAGCCCTGGACCTTCTCCAGGAACCGGTCGACGTCGACCACGACGCGGGTGACGCGGCCGACGGCCACCAGACCCCGGTCGTCGTTGACGGACACGGTGAAGACGATCCGGCGACCACTCACCTTCTCGACGGTGGCTTCGGCGACCACCGAGTGGCCGACCGCGGTGGGGGCGAGGTGGTCGAGCTGCACCTGCTGGCCGACCGAGGTCTCGCCGGCGCCGAGCTCGCCGAGGAGGGCTTTGACGGCAGCCTGCTCGCACAGCCCGACGACGCGCGGCGTGGCCAGCACGGGGACGTCGCCCGACTTCACCGCGATCGCCGTGTCGGCGTCGGAGACGACCAGTTCGGCGGTGGCGCACAAGCCGGGTTCCACGGGCACCGGGGTACGATAAGCGCACGCTCGGCCGCCCGGCCAGCCCGTGAAGGGGATCGTCCGTGCTCGAAGAACCCGTCATCGATCGCGTCCTGTCGGCGGCGCTTCGCACCGGCGGTGACTTCGCCGAGATCTTCGTCGAGGACAAGCGCTCGTCGTCGGCCGTGCTCGACGACGGGAAGGTCGAGGAGCTGACCTCCGGGCGCGACCGCGGTGCCGGCATCCGCGTCGTCGCCGGCGACACCACCGGCTTCGCCCACACCGCCGACCTGTCCGAGGAGGGTCTCCGGGCCGCGGCCGACGCCGCCGCCGCGGCCGCCCGCAGCGGCGGGGGCGGCACCAACGTCGTCGCCCTGTCCCGCGTCGCCGCCGACCGGGGCTACGCCATCGGGACCTTTCCCGAGGACGTGCCCAAGGCGGCCAAGGTCGAGCTGCTCGGCCGGGCCGACGAGGTCGCCCGCAGCCAGGGCTCGGCCATCACCCAGGTGTCGGCCAGTTACGGCGACTCGCGGCGGCGCATCCTCGTCGCCAACAGCGACGGCCTGCTCGCCGACGACGACACCGTGCGCACCCTCTTCTCGGTGAGCTGCGTGGCGACCGGCGACACCGGCATGCAGACCGGCCGCGAGAGCGTGGGCCACACCGTCGGCTTGGAGCTGTTCGACCGCTACGACGTCGACGAGCTGGCCCGCCGGGCCGCCGAGCGGGCCCTCACCAAGCTCGGTGCCCGCCCGGCGCCCTCCGGGGAGATGCCGGTCGTCATCGCCAGCGGCGGTGGGGGAGTCCTGTTCCACGAGGCCTGCGGCCACGGCCTCGAGGCCGACCTGGTCGGCAAGGGCGCGTCCGTGTTCCGGGGCCGGGTCGGCGAGCGGGTGGCCGCCCCGGGCGTCACCGTGGTCGACGACGGCACCATGGCCCGCGAGTGGGGCAACGTCGCCATCGACGACGAGGGCCACCTCGCCCAGCGCAACGTGCTCATCGACGACGGCGTGCTCACCGACTACATGTGGGACCTCCTCCGGGCCCGCAAGGAGGGGCGTCGTTCGTCGGGCAACGGTCGCCGGCAGAGCTACCAGCACCTGCCCATGGTGCGGATGACCAACACCTACCTCCTCGCCGGGCAGGAGGACCCCGACGACATCGTCGCCTCCACCGACCGCGGCATCTACGTCAAGCACCTCGGCGGCGGACAGGTCAACACCGCCACCGGCGACTTCGTGTTCGGCATGACCGAGGCCTACCTGATCGAGGGCGGCCGGGTCACCGAGCCGATCCGCGAGGGCAACCTCATCGGCAACGGCCCGGAGGTGCTCACCCGCATCGACGCCCTCGGCGACGACTTCGCCATGGGCCCCCCGGGCACCTGCGGCAAGGACGGCCAGGGCGTCCCCGTCGGCGACGGCGTCCCCACCCTCCGGGTGACGAGCCTGACCGTCGGCGGCACGGCTGCATGACCGAGCTGATCGACATCGCCGACCGCGTGGTCGGCATGGCCCACGACGGGGAGCAGGTCGAAGCCGTGGTGGTCCGCGGCCTCGACACGGAGATCAAGGTCTACGAGGGCGAGGTGGAGTCGCTCGCCTCGGCCCAGGCCCAGGGCATCGGCATCCGCGTCGTGGCCGGCGACCGGCAGGGCTTCGCCTATGCCGGCACCCTCGACGACGACGTCATCACCGAGACCCTCGCCGAGGCTCGCGACAACGCCACCTTCGCCACCGTCGACCCCTACCTCGGCCTGGCCGAGCCCGACGGCGTGGTCGTCGCCGAGCTCGACCTGTGGCGCGACGCCATCGTCGACCTGCCCACCGAGCGCAAGGTCGACCTGGCCATCGAGCTCGAGCGTGCGGTGCGGGCCGCCGACCCCCGCATCTCCGGCATCGAGTCGGCCGAGTACGTCGACAGCGCCGGCGAGTCGGCCATCGCCACCACCACCGGCATCCGCACCGTGAGCCGCGACACCTCCTGCTACGTCGCCACCTACGCGCTGGCCGAGGAGCGCGGCGAGACCCAGACCGGCTTCGGCTTCGCCGTCGGCCGCGACCCCGGCCAGCTCGACGTCGCCCGGGCGGCGGCCGAGGCCGCCGCTCGCGCCACCCGCATGCTCGGCGCGGTGAAGCCGCCCACCGGTCGGGTGCGGGTCGTGCTCGACCCCTGGGTCACCGCCCAGTTCCTCGGCATCCTCGCCTACACCCTCAACGGCGAGGCCGTGCTGAAGGGCCGGTCGCTGTTCGCCGACCGCCTGGGCGTCGAGGTCGGCTCCCCGCTGCTCACCCTCGTCGACGATCCCACCGACCCGGCCGCCTTCACCGCCACCGACGCCGACGGGGAGGGGCTCGCCACCCGCCGCAACGTGCTGCTCGAGGACGGCGTGCTGCGCCAGTTCGTCCACAACGCCTACACCGGTCGTCGCAGCGGCGGTGCGTCCACCGGCTCGGCCGTGCGCGGCTACTCGTCCACCCCGTCGGTCGGCTGCATGGCCACGACGCTCGTGCCCGGCACCGCCACCCAGGCCGAGCTGGTCTCCCTCGTCGGCGACGGCGTGCTGGTGCAGGACGTCGCCGGCCTCCACTCGGGGGTCAACCCGGTGAGCGGCGACTTCTCGACCGGCGCCGAGGGCCTGCGCATCCGCGACGGCGCCCTCGCCGAACCGCTGCGCGAGTTCACCATCGCCTCGACCCTCCAGCGCATGCTCCGCGACGTGCAGGCCGTGGGCGGCGACCTCGAGTGGCTGCCCATGTCGGCGGCCGGGGTGAGCCTCGTCATCGACGACGTCACCGTGAGCGGCGCGTGAGCGACCCTCCCGCTCCCGGCCGCTCGGGCGCCGGGTTGCTCGACCTCGCCCGCCGGCTGGCCGAGCGGGCCGCCCCCGGCGAGCAGCTCGAGGTCTACGTGGCGAGGGGATCGACCACGTCGGTGAAGGCCTACGAGGGCGAGGTCGAGTCGCTCACCTCGGCCCACTCCGAGGGCGTCGGCATCCGGGTGGTCGCCGACCACCGGCAGGGCTTCGCCCACTGCGGCACCCTCGACGAGGCCGTGGTGGCCGAGACGCTGGCGGAGGCGCGCGACAACGTGCGGTTCGGCGAGCCCGACGAGTGGTTCGGCGTGGCCGAGCCCGACGGCGTCGCGGAACCCGAGCTCGACCTCTGGCGCGAGGCGCTGGCCGACTTCCCGACCCAGGCCAAGGTCGACCTGGCCCTCGCCCTCGAGCGGGCCGTGGTCGGGCGCGACCCGAGGGTCAAGGGCGTGCGCACCGCCACCTACGGCGACTCGGCCGGTGAAGCCGCCATCGCCACCAGCACCGGGATCGCGTCCTGCGGCCGGGGCACGTGGTGCCACCTGTCGGTGTCGGCCCTGGCCGAGGACGGCGGCGAGACCAAGATCGGCGGGGGTGTCGACATCGGGCGCGAGCCGGGCGAGCTCGACGTCGAGGTGGCGGCGGCCGACGCCGTCGAGCGGGCCGTGCGCCTGTTCGGCGCGGTGAAGCCACCCAGCGAGCGGCTCACCGTCGTGTTCGAGCCGCGGCTCGCCGCCGCGCTGCTCGGCATCCTCGGCGCCACCTTGTCGGGCGAACGGGTGCTCAAGGGCCGTTCCCCCTTCGGCGACCGCGTCGGGGAGGCCATCGCCAGCCCTCTGCTCACCCTCGTCGACGACGCCACCGACCCCCGCTCACCCGGGGCCGATCCGTTCGACGGCGAAGGGCTCGCCACCCGTCGCAACGTGCTGGTCGCCGACGGGGTGCTCCAGGGCTTCCTGCACAACACCTACACGGGCCGTCGCAGCGGCGGTGCGTCCACCGGCTCGGCCGTGCGTGGCTACCGCTCCACCCCGGGGGTCGGGGCCCAGGCCCTCGCCGTGCAGCCGGGCGGGCCCCAGCGGCACGGGAGCGGGGGAGGCGGCTCCCTCGACGATCTCGTCGCCGGGGTCGATCGCGGCCTGCTGGTGCAGTCGCTCACCGGCCTCCACTCGGGCGTCAACGCGGTGAGCGGTGACGTGTCGGTCGGGGCCGAGGGCCTGCTCATCCGCGACGGTGAGGTGGCCGAGCCGGTGCGGGAGATCACCATCGCCTCGACCCTGCAGCGACTGCTGCTCGACGTCGCCGCCGTCGGCGGCGACCTCGAGTGGCAGCCCGGCGGCACCGGCTCGGTCACCCTCGTGATCGACGACGTCGCCATGAGCGGCCGGTAGGCGGGCTGGTTCAACCCACGCCCGTCAGCACCACGGCCACCGGCCCCTGCAGCGTGGCCGCCGCCACCGCAGCGGCGTCGTCGTCGCCGACCGCCACGGTGAGGGCGGTGTCGCCGAGGTGGACCACGACCGCGCCCCGCGCCACCCGCACGGCCGGTCCGCCGACCGAGCCGAGCGACGGCGGGCCGAGCGCGCCGGGCGCCAGCACGTCGACCCGGTCGCCGATCTGCAGCGGCGGCGTGGGCGCGTCGAGGGCGACGGCGACGGCGACGTGGTCCTCGGGCACCAGCGCGGCGACCCCGGTCACCCCCTCGTCGCCCACCCGGGCCTCCACCACCGCCTCGCCGGCCAGGATCGGCGAGGTGACCACCCGGCCGGTGGGGTCGTGGACCACGTCGGGCGGGAGCACGGCGATGGGCAGTTCGCGTCGTTCGAGGTCGGCGGCGGCGATCGTGGTCCCGGGCTCGAGGCCGGCGGCCGCCACCGCCACCGTGCGGCGCTCGCCCCAGGCTCGGCGGGCGTCGTCGGCGCCGGCGACCACGGTGGTGGTGACGGTGCCGGCGAGGAGGGCGAGGGCGAGCGTCACCGCCCACGAGGTCAGGTGGCGGTAGCGGGCCAGCCGGCCGGTGGCAGGCCGGCGACGGCGGGGGGAGGGGCGGGGCATCGTTCCTCCGGGCGCGGGGACGCGGACGGGGGAAGTGCGCGCAGGCTAGGGCGTCCCCGACGGCGGGGGAAGGCCCAGGGGCCGTCGTTTCAGGTGGCGGCCGGGGTGGCCGAGGAGGAGTCCGACGACGACGACCCCGCCGACGACCCCGACGACGAGTCGCTGCCGCCCTCGGTCGACGACGAGGTGCTCTCCGCGCCCTTCGCGGCCGCGGAGCCGCCGTCGCCGCCCGAGGCGTCCGAGCCGCTCGCCGCCGCCACCTTGCCGGGGGACGACCCCGACGACCGGCTGTCGGTCTTGTAGAACCCGGAGCCCTTGAACGTGATGCCGACCGCACCGAACTTCTTGCGCAGCGCACCGCCGCACTCGGAGCACTCGGTCAGCGGATCGTCGGTGAAGGCCTGGACCGCCTCGAGCTCGTGGCCGCACGCCTTGCATCGGTACTCGTAGGTGGGCATCGGGGGCTCCGCGTCGTCGTTCCCGGTGCGCCGCCGCGCCGGGTGCTGGCACTCTCGGGTGGAGAGTGCCAAGCATAGCGAGCGCGAGGGGTCGCCGGTCCACCGTCGAGGGCCGAACGGGGCGCCTACGATGAGGTCCATGCCGACGACGAAGGTGACCAAGGCGGTGATCCCGGCTGCCGGTCTCGGGACGCGGTTCCTCCCGGCCACGAAGGCCCAGCCGAAGGAGATGCTCCCCGTCGTCGACAAGCCGGCGATCCAGTACGTGGTCGAGGAGGCCGTGCGGGCCGGCATCGACGACATCCTCATCATCACCGGCCGGGGCAAGCGCTCCCTCGAGGACCACTTCGACCGCAACTTCGAGCTCGAGTACTACCTGGAGAAGAAGGGCAAGATCCACGATCTCGGCGAGATCCAGGCCCTCGCCGAGATGGCCGACATCCACTACGTGCGCCAGGGCGAGCCCCTCGGCCTCGGCCACGCCGTGTCGGTCGCCCGCAAGCACGTCGGCGACAACCCGTTCGTGGTGATGCTCGGCGACGACATCATGGACCGCCGCTCGACCGTGCTCGAGGAGATGATCGCCACCCACGAGCAGTACGGGCGCTCCGTCGTGGCCCTGTCCCAGTTCCCCCTCGAGGAGATCAGCTCCTACGGCTGCGTCCGGCCCGAGCAGGTCACCGACCGACTGGTGCGGCTCCTCGACATCGTCGAGAAGCCCCAGCCGTCCGAGGCCCCGTCCGACCTGGCGGTCATGGGTCGCTACGTCTTCACCCCCGAGATCTTCGGCGCCCTCGAACGCGTCCACCCCGGCGTGGGCGGCGAGATCCAGCTCACCGACGCCATCGCCCTCCTGCTCGCCGACCAGGCCGTCTACGGCTACGTGTTCGGCGAGGGCCGCTACGACATCGGCAAGAAGCTCGACTACCTGCGGGCCACCGTCGAGCTCGCCATCGAGCGAGAGGACCTCGGCCCCGAGTTCCGGGCCTTCCTCGTCGAGCTGGTGCACAAGCGCGGCCTCGTCTAGCCGCCGATGGCCCTCGTCCCCCTCGCCGAGGCCCGCACCCACGTCCTCGACCGGGTGCGCACCCTGGCCGCCACGTCGGTGCCCCTGGCCGACGCCCTCGGCCTGGTGCTGGCCGAACCGGTGCGGGCCGACGAAGCCGTCCCACCGTTCGACAACACGGCCATGGACGGCTTCGCCGTGCGGGCCGCCGACACCGCCGCCGCCACCGAGGCCGACCCGGTCACGCTCCGGGTGGTCGCCACCCTCCACGCCGGCGGCGCCACCGACGTGGCCGTCGGCCCCGGGGAGGCGGTGCGGATCATGACCGGCGCCCCCATGCCACCGGGGGCCGATGCCGTGGTCGTGGTCGAGCGCACCGCCCCGAGCTCCCTCCCCATCGGCGAGGGGGTCGACGTGTCGCTCGCCGTCGAGCCCGGCACGCACGTGCGCAGGTTCGGCGACGACGTGGCCCGGGGCGACGAGGTGCTGGCCGCCGGGGCCGAGCTCACCCCGGCGGCGATCGGCGTGCTGGCCAGCATCGGCGTCGGCGAGGTCACCGTCGTGCCCCGGCCCCGGGTCGGCGTGGTGTCCACCGGTGACGAGCTGGTGCAGGGCGACGCCGCGCTGCTCCCCGGCCAGATCCGCGACTCCAATCGGCCCATGCTGCTGGCCACCGTCGCCGCCGCCGGGTTCACCCCCGTCGACCTCGGCCACGCCCCCGACGACCTCGACGCCATCACCGAGGCGTTCCGCCGGGGCGGCGAGCGGTGCGACGCGGTGCTGAGCAGCGGGGGTGTGAGCATGGGCGACGCCGACCTGGTGAAGATGGCGCTCGACGAGCTGGGCGAGTTCCGGTGGATGCAGATCGCCATCAAGCCGGCGAAGCCCTTCGCCTTCGGGCTGGTGCCCCGGGGCGGGCACGCTGACGACGCCCTGCCCGTGTTCGGCCTGCCCGGCAACCCGGTGTCGTCGGCGGTGTCGTTCGCCCTCCTCGCCGCGCCGGCGCTGCGCCGCATGGCCGGACGGGCGGTCGTCGACCCGCCGACCGTGCTCGCCCTCGTCGACGCCCCGCTCACGCGCCGACCCGACGGCAAGGTGCACTACGCCCGCGTCGTCTGCCGCTACCAGACGGACGACGGCCGGTACCACGTGAGCTCGGCGGGTGGGCAGGGCTCGCACCAGCTCGCCGGGCTGGCCGCCGCCGACGGCCTCGCCGTGCTCCCCGACGGCCCCACCGTCGAACCCGGCCGGACCGTCGAGGTGTTGTTGCTCGGATGACCCCGGGCGGCTCCTGGCGCGGTCGGCCGGACGCCGGGTCAGCGTGATCGCGCCTTGTCGGCGAGCGGGAAGATCAGCTCGTCGTCGGCGTTCGCGACGGCCTCGTCGCGCTCGGCGTCGGTCATCGGGGTGAACGCCTCGGCGGCGGCCAGGGCGAGGGGGAGCACCCGAAGGTCGCCGGGCGTGCAGAAGGCGTGGACCCCCGGGGTCGACAGCGTGAAGCGCACCCCGGCGGTCACGGCCGCAGGGTCGGTGTGGGGCTCGTACCAGGCGTCGTGGGTCGGCGGCCGGTCGCCCCACGGCCGCCGAGCGACGGCCTTGATGGCCATCACGCCGAGGTCGCGGGCGGCGGCCTCGGCCAGCAGCGCCTCGGCGTCGGCCCGATAGCCCGGCTCGGCCCACACCCGCGGGAACACCGGGAGCATCACCGTGTCGAGGTCGTAGCGGCGGACCGCCTCGAGCTGGGCGGCCGGCGTGCCCAGGTCGTGGCCGGTCACCCCGACGAACCGCACGAGTCCCTCGTCGCGGGCGGCGAGGATGGTCTCGGCTGCCGCCGCTCGTTCGTCGAGGGTCGCCACGTCGGTGACGGCGTGGAGCTGGTAGAGGTCGAGGTGGTCGGTGCCCAGGCGACGCAGCGTCTCTTCGAGCTGGGCCCGCACGCCCTCGGCGTTGCGGCGCTGCGTCTTGCCGGCCACGAACAGCCGGTCGCGCACGGCCGGCACCAGTGGGCCGACGACGAGCTCGGCCCGGCCGTAGCTCGGCGCGATGTCGAGGTGGTTCACGCCAGCATCGAGGGCGGCGGTGAACCCGGCCTCCGCCTCGTCGGGGGAGCACCCCCAGAAGGCGGCCCCGCCGAGCACGGCGAGGGAGCTGCGGTGGTCGGTGCGGCCGAGCCGACGGTGCTGCATCCGCCGATCATGCCGTAGCCTGACGAGCGATGACGGGGGGACCGGACACCGGGGAGCACCGCGCCACGCCGCTCGTCGACGGCTTCGGCCGCGTGCACCGCGACCTGCGCATCTCCGTCACCGATCGCTGCAACTTCCGGTGCACCTACTGCATGCCCGAGGAGGGCATGCGCTGGATGCCCCGTGAGGAGCTGCTCACCTACGAGGAGATCGAGCGCGTCGCCCGCGTCCTCGTCGAGCGGTTCGGGTTCGACCGCATCCGCATCACCGGTGGGGAGCCCACCGTGCGGGCCCATCTGCCGGTGCTCATCCGCAAGCTCGCCGGCCTGAGGGTGCCGGCCACCGGACAGCCGGTCGATCTGGCCCTCACCACCAACGGCGCGACGCTGGCCGCCGTCGCCGCCGACCTGGCCCACGCCGGCCTGCGCCGCATCAACGTCTCGCTCGACACCCTGCGGCGCGATCGCTTCGAGGCGATCACCCGCCGCGACGAGCTCGAGCGGGTGCTCGCCGGCATCCAGGCGGCCTCGGTCGCAGGCCTCGACCCGGTGAAGGTCAACTGCGTGGTGATGCGCGGGGTCAACGACGACGAGCTCGTGGACTTCGCCGCCTTCGGTCGAGCCCACGCCGTGACCGTTCGCTTCATCGAGTTCATGCCCCTCGACGCCCAGCGCGAGTGGTCGAACGACCAGGTCGTCGGCCGGGCCGAGATCGTCGAGCGCATCGGCGCGGTGTTCCCGCTCGAGGCCGTCGGTCGGCCCGACGGCGCGCCGGCCGAGCGCTTCCGCTTCACCGACGGGCACGGTGAGATCGGGGTGATCCCGACGGTCACCGACGCGTTCTGCGACACGTGCGACCGGGTGCGTCTCACCGCCGAGGGGCAGCTGCGCAACTGCCTGTTCGCGGTCGACGAATCCGACCTGCGCTCGTTGCTCCGCGGCGGCGCCGGCGACGACGAGGTGGCCGCGCTGGTGGCCGCGTCGGTCGCGGCCAAGTGGGCCGGGCACCTCATCAACCAGCCCGTGTTCATCAGGCCCGCCCGGAGCATGAGCCAGATCGGCGGCTGAGCGCACGCCCGGCGGCGGGCGTGCCCGAACGGGGCCCTGGCGGCGGGCCCGCATGAGGGGCGCTCCCCGACCCGCGCCTACACTCCCCGCCCATGTCCGACCGTGGCCTCACCCACCTCGATCCCCTCGGCCGGGCGCGCATGGTCGACGTCACGCCGAAGGAGCCGACCCACCGCCGGGCCATCGCCCGCGGCCGCGTGCACATGGCGCCCGAGACCACGTCGCTCGTCGCTCGCGGGGCGATCACCAAGGGCGACGTGCTGGCCGTGGCCCGCGTGGCCGGCATCCAGGCCGCCAAGCGGGCCCCGGACCTGATCCCGTTGTGCCACCCGCTGTTGGTCGGCTCGGTGCTCATCAACTTCCGGATCGAGGACAGCTACGTCGAGGTCGAGGCCCAGGTCGAGACCGTCGACCGCACCGGCGTCGAGATGGAGGCCATGACCGCCTGCTCGATCGCCCTGCTCACCATCTACGACATGTGCAAGAGCGCCGACCGCTCCATGGTCATCGGCGACGTCACCCTGTGGGAGAAGACCGGGGGCCGCTCGGGCACCTACCGCCGCGATCCCACCGATACCCTGGGCTTCTAGGGTCCGGCAGCGCCTCCGGCCGGGCCCCGCGGCTGGGTCGAACGGCCCATCCGCCATTGGCGCCGGTTTCCGATCCCGTAGTAGAACCGTAACGTCCAGTCCACCCCGACCAGCGCCGCCACGCTCGTCGGACCCGCCCGTTCCGTGGGGTCCGAGCAGGCGTCCGGCATCCCCCATGTCTCGCTCGCAGGGGGTTACGGTCATCGAACAGTAAAGGTAGGGCACGGAGCGTGACGTTCGTGGTGCTGTTCATCCTGGCGTTGGTGTGGGCCATCTATCTGGCGTCGTGGTTCCGGTCGCGCACCGAGCACCGTCGGGTGAACTCCATCTCGTCGTTCAACCGCCACCTGTCCGTGCTCGAGCGCACCTCGCCGGCCCGGCACGGGATCTCGGCCGTCTCCCGCTCGCCCCGCCCGCCGTCGATCCACGGCCCGGTGCGCACCGCCGACCCGGTCATGACCCTCACCGATGCCCGCCGCCGGCGTCGTGACGTGCTGTACGCCCTCACCGGCGGCGCCCTCGTGGGCCTCGTGCTCGCCGTCACCCTGGGTGGCCCGTTCGTGGTGCTCTGCGGCCTCGCCGTCGCCCTCCTGGCCGGCTACGTCGTCGCCCTCGTGCGGGCCCAGCAGCTCGCCCAGGAGCGACGGGCCAAGGTGCGCTACCTGCGCCAGACCGACCTCGCCGGCGATCGCCCGGTCGATGCCGGTCGCGACGAGTACCCGGCCTACCTGCTGTCGAGCTCGGCCCGCTGAGCGGCGCCGTGGCCGGCGATCCCTCGGCCGCCCTGTCCGCCGAGGTCGACGCCGTCGTCGCCACCCTCGGCGAGGCCCACGCCGCCCGGGAGGTCGCCCTGCCCGCCTGCCGTCAGGTCATCCGGGCGTCGGGCTCGTCGATCCGTGCCGTCCACCTGGGTGACGCCGGGCGCGCCGTCGCCCTCGCCGACGAAGCCGAGGCCGCACTCCGCCGGGCCCAGGAGGCGCTCGCCGCCTTCCCGGGGGTGGCCCACGCCGGTTTCCTCCACGACGCCGAGAAGGAGTACGTGGAGGCGAGGGCCACCGCCGCCCTGGTGGCCGGCGCGGTCGTGGCGGGCCCCGAGGCGATGGGGGTCGAGCCGGGCGCCTGGCTGAAGGGTCTGGCCGAGGCGGCGTCGGAGCTGCGCCGGCACGCCCTGGACCGACTCCGCGAGGGCGACCTCGCCGAGGGGGAGCGGCTGCTCGCCACGATGGACGAGGTCTACGCCCACCTCGTCACCGTCGATCTGCCCGACGCCCTCACCGGTGGCCTGCGCCGCACGCTCGACGCCCTGCGCGCCGTGCTCGAGCGCACCCGTGGCGATGTCACCACCACCGCCGTGCAGGTGCGACTCCAGCGGGCCCTCGAGGCTCATCGCCCGGCGACGCCCTGACGTCGAGCGTCCCACGCGACCGTCGCCCCGCCAGGGCGGGGCGACGAGCGAGCAGGCGGTCACCGAACGGTGGCCGGCGGGATCAGAGCTGGGCGAACTCGTGGACCACCCAGTAGCGGCCGGCCCCGTCGCGGGTGACACCGGTGCCCATGTGGTTGAAGGTCCAGGACAGCACGTTGTTGCGATGCCCCGTCGAGTTCATGAAGGCGTTGTGGACCCCGTCGACCGAGCCGGCCACGCCGACGTTCTCGCCGAGCGCCCGCCAGCCGGCGGGGGCGCCGTCGGCGAGGTTCGAGTGGCTGAGCGAGCCCTGTCGGGACAGGTGGTCGGCCCAGGCCTGGGCCTTGAAGTACAGATCCAGGTTGATGCTGTACGACGGACGGCCGTTCTGGGCCCGGGACTGGTTGATCAGGTCGTAGGTCCGGTTGACGTCCGGCGTGCACGCCGCGCTGGCGAGGCCCAGGAGGGCGACGGCGGCCACGGCCAGGAGGCTGCGGCGGACCCTGCCGGCGGATCGGCGTGGGGAGGTCGGTGCGGGGACGTGCTCGATGGCGGCCATACCGCCGTATCGGCACGCGCAGGGGTCGACCTGAGTAGGCCGATCGACCCCTTTCGGCCGATGCGACGCGGCCGGGTGGCGTCGCCGCACCCGAGTGACCGGGGGTGGGAATCGCGGGTCCGCCCCCGCGATATCCTCGGCCTCCCACGGGGGTGTAGCTCAGCTGGCTAGAGCGCTTCGGTCGCATCGAAGAGGCCGTGGGTTCGAATCCCATCACCTCCACCCGTGTTGTGGTTTCCACGACATCGCCGCTTGTCAGGGCCTGGTTCGACTGCTGTCCCTGCTGCTCGTCGACGCGTCGGGCTCCGCGCACGAGGATGCTGCTGGTGCAGTCGACTAGGGAATGGAACGAGCTTCTCGGCCTGCTGGACCGCGAGCTCTGCTCGCCGTCTCTCCGAGGCGCCTGAGATCTTGACGCAGCTCATCCGTGCGGTCGCGGTGCGCCGGCACAACGGTCGCGTACAAAGGTTCCAACTTCGTGCCCTTGACGACGCGGAAGGTCTGCTCGATCCGCGTGCCCGCGTCCTCCTTTGCGAGTCGGATCGTCCACTCGGTGCTGTCGGGATACAGCCTCGTCGGCACAGTTCGCCACACGATCTCGAAGCGATCGATGCTCACGATCTCGCACAGCCGCCCCCACCGGAAGGGGCCTTGTTTGTTGCGTCCTCGAAATCGGGCGCCCGGTAGCGCTTCGGTGATTCCACCAACCCACCCGCCGTTGACACATTCGTGGCTCCACTCGCCGACGCGGGTCGGGTCCCGGACGACGTCCCACACCGAGTCGATGTCTGCGTCCACGACGACGGCCGTTGCCCCCTCATGCTGCACGCGACGTCGGCGAGGGCTCCAGCATGCCCGTTGCCGCCGCCGGTAGGAGGGCCCGAGTCCATAGACGAGCACGAGTCGGGGCAGCCATGGGACGAGACCGAGAACTCGAGCACGATCTTCTGCGGTCGCGTCGTCGATGAGCCAATGGCCTTCGATGCCAAGTTGCGACATCGACTTGCCGTCGAGGTTGTGCTCCTGCTCGATGGCCTGCCATTCCGCGTTCGAGATGACCTGGGAGAGGACCGGCATCACCTCGTGTTCTTCGCGTTCGAGGTGGGGGAGCAGGACCTCGCTGAGGTCGTCGATCGCCGAGACGATCGAACCTCGTTCCTCGCGGCCGGCGCCTCCTGCTGCCTTCGCAAGGTGTCGAATCGCAAAGGACACCGCCTCGTGGTCACGGGCCATGTCATCGAGGAGTGCCGTCGCGGACGGATCGCGCTCCCGCACGACGGGGTAGAGCCCCGCGTCTTCGGACCGATGGTGCGCCTCGATGAACGTCATCATCCACACGAGATGTTCGGCGATCGCCGCCACCTGGCGATCGTCGGGCGACGGCTCGTTCGTGAGCGCCATGCGGGCTCGGCGAAGATCACGCCGTAGGGCGTCGTGGACGATCCGCATCATGTTCGCGTCCGCCGGGGCGTTCGGGTCCGTTGACATGTGCTCTCTCCTTCCCGTCAGCTGCTCGGCAGCACTCGATCCAACGTTGCTGCTATCCATCGCTCGTACTCGTCGAGTGGCCACTCGGACTCCTCGGTCAGCAGGAGGAAGATCTCCGGGCTCACGATCGCCCAGGCGCCATCGCGATCGTGACGCGTCGGTGGCCGCCCGAGAATCAGTTCGAGGCCGGTCGCGACGTCGGAACGCTGGCGTGCTCTGGTGTCCCGCAGCACCTCGGCGAGTTCCGGATCCGTCGACGCCGCCTCCCGGATCAGCTTTGCGAAGCGCCCGGTTCGCTCGTTGATGGCCGCGGCCAGAGCTGCCGCAGCCGCGATGCGCTCGGCCCGTGGACCCTTGCCCATCGCGAGGAAGGCTGGCCGTCCGGCGACAGATACCGGGGCCGCGTCCCCTGCGGCTGCCTGGTCGATGACGGCGTCGAGCAGCTTCCGCTTCGACGCGAAGTGCTTGTAGAGCGTCTCGACCGCGACACCCGCCTCCTGGGCGATCTCACGCATCCCGGTGTTCGTCCACCCGGTGGTGGTGAAGAGCCCGGTGGCGGCGCGGATCAGCGACGCCCTCGTCTCCTCGGCGCGCTTCGACCGCAGGGGGGACGCATACGGGCGACGGGCCTTGGTCGCTCGAGCACCATCCCGGGATGTCGTGTGGTCGGTAGCCATGAGCCGAACGTAGACCAAGTCTGTATTCAGTACAAGTACGTTCTACTTCGTGGCGGTCATCGAGTCGAGGCGCCGGTCTGTCGCAGCGATCGAGCGACTCGAGCAGACCGTTCGACCCACGCCCAACCGGGGTTGTGATCTGGTGCAATGGCGGTCCACCGATCGAGTGATTGGTTTGAGCGCTGTCCCATCAGTTCCACCGCATCTGACCTGGCGCGGGGACAACCGTCCGAAAGGGCGTGGTGATCGACGCTCCGGAGTGGCATAGTCATGCCATGGCTCGCATACGCGTGAGTACGACCGTCGACGACGCCCTGTTGACCGAAGCTCGGGAGGTGACCGCGGCGACCTCCGATGCGGCACTCCTCGACCAGGCGCTCGCCGCGCTCCTCGCTCAGCACCGGCGCGCTGAAGTCGATGTCGCCTACGCCGCTTATGACGAGATGCCCCTCGATGAACCGGACGAGTGGGGCGACCTCGCCTCGTTCCGCACCGCTGCCGGCGCGTCGTGAGCGACCAGCCCCGTCGGGGCGAGATGTGGTGGTGCGAGCTGCCCGACACCGGTCGCCGCCCCGTCGTCGTGCTCAGCCGCGACGTGGCGATCCCCCGCCTCGGTCGAGCCCTCATCGCTCCGTGCACGACGAAGATCCGTCACCTGCCCAGTGAGGTGGTGCTCGAACCGCAGGTGGATCCGGTCCCGAAGGTGAGCGTCGTCAACCTCGACTCGGTGGAGAGCGTGTCGCTCGGCGTGCTCGTCGACCGTCTCGGACGGCTCAGCGACGAACGCATGAGGGAGGTCTGCGACGCACTCTCGGTCGCCGTCGACTGCCGATGACCCGGCGGTACGGGCCAGTTGTCCAGCCACTGTGCGACGACCGCGCTGCTGCTCTCCGCGTCACAGGAGGTCCGCATTGCAGGGACCCATCGGGCCAGAGGCGATGCGGCGCCGATTCGGTGCGCCTTGCGCCGCCACCGGAGTCAACCACCGACGCCGAGAAGGCCTGAGGTTGCGGGGTTCGGAAGGAGTCTCATCACCTCCACTCCGCGTTGGCTCCACGGCGTCTCCGCAGGTCGGCGGCCGTTCGGGCGCGGTTCGGGCGCCGTGCCGTGCGGCCCGGGCGCTGCTCGTTTGTCCGCGGGGGCCGACGCGTCCACAATCGGCTCGTGGCCCTCCCCGCGGAACCTGTGCCCGACCCCGGTGCCCCGCGTGGGCGCGACGAGATCCGGGCCGCCGTGCTCGCCGCGGCCACGAGGCTCTTCGCCGAGCGGAGCCCGCGCGTCGTGTCGGTGCGGGAGATCGCGACCGCGGCCGGCGTGCAGCACTCCCTCGTCCACCGCCACTTCGGCACCAAGGACGACCTCGTCCGCGAGGTGCTGGCCGCCGAAGGGGCCAGGATCGCCGCCCGGGTCCACAGGACCGACGATCCCGTCGACGCCGTCATCGGGGAGTTCGAGGAGGTGATGGTCGACGGCGTGGTGCTGCGAGCCCTCGCCCGGGCCCTGCTCGACGGCGTCCAACCCGGGACCTTCACCGAGGAGCACCCCGCGATCCGCTCGATGGTCGACCTGGTCGGGGAGGTCTCGGCGGGCCGGCCCGACCGCGACCCCCGCGTCGTGGTGGCCCTGGCGGTGGCCACCGCCGCCGGATGGCAGATCTTCGAGGAGTGGCTGCGCGTGGCCACCGGCCTCGACCGTGACCGAGACGAGGTGCGGGCCGAGGTCGCGGCGATGATGCGTGAGCTCGTGCGGGCGCCGGAGGCGTCCGCCGCCGACGCCGCGAGCGACGGCGGCTGAGGAAGCGGCGTCAGCCGCCGCGCTGGCGGTTGCGCGCCTCCTGGTCGACTCGACGCACGACGGTCGGGTCCGGCTCCGTCCAGGGACCGAGCCACACCTGCTTGCCGTCGACGAGGGTGAGGCGGGCCGTCGCCGTGGTCGAGCCGCCGACGGGACGCTGAGCGACCTCGGCACCGGCGATGTTCGACCAGCGGTAGCGCTGTCGGCCGACGGCCGTACGCACCGTGACGCCGTTGTCGGCGACCACCACCGCCCGGCGCCCGATCATGAACGCGGCGATCGCCAGGCCGACGGCGGCGACGACACCGATCACCACGAAGCCGAGGGCGAGGATCACGACCGTGAGGAGCGCCAGCCCGAGGATGGCCATGAACGGCTTGCGCACGTCGGCGCGGATCAGGACGGGTTCCACCGGCGGCGACGCTACTCAGATCGTGCCGGTCACGACCAGCACGGTGGCCACGGCCGCCACCACGATGCGGTACCAGCCGAAGATCGCGAACGAGTGCCTCTGCAGGTAGCCGACCATCCACTTCACGGCGATCATCGCGGCGATGAAGGCGGCGATCAGCCCGAGCAGTGGGTCGAGCCATCCGTAGGCGTCGAACATGGTGCTGCCGTTGGTCAGCGTCTCGTACACGGTGGCCCCGCCGAGGGTCACCAATCCGAGGAGGAAGCTGAACTCCACCGCCGCGGCCAGGCTCAGGCCGAGCACGAGGGCGGCGAGGATCGTCACCAGGCTCCGGCTGGTGCCGGGCCACATGGCCAGCACCTGGGCCACCCCGATGAGCAGGCCCTGGCGCACGGTGATGCTCTCGATCGGGCCCCCGCCCTCCCGACCCCACCGGTCCGAGACGAACAGGGTGACCACACCCCACACGGCCCAGGCCGCGATCACCTGCCAGGTGCCGAGCAGGCGCTCCTTGATGAGCGGTTCGAAGATGACGCCGATCACGACCGCGGGCAGGAACGCGACCACCAGCCCGACGAGGATGCGGCGTCCGCTCTCGCTGCGGCCCGCCAGCCCCTCGACCATGGTGCGGATCCGCCCGAAGTAGAGGAAGACGATGGCGAGGATCGCGCCGAACTGGATGGCGATGGCGTAGGTGTCGGCGACGTCCTTGGTGCCCGACGTGGTGCCGATGTCGAGGATCCGCTGCGTCACCAGCAGGTGGCCGGTGGAGCTGATCGGCAGGAACTCCGTCACCCCTTCGACCACCCCGAGGATCACGGCCTTGCCCGCGGTGAGCTGGTCGCCGGCCTCGTCGAGCTCCTCGGGCGTGGGATCGTCGGCGCCCGAGACGCCCGCGGTGGGCGTTGCGACCGGGGCCGCCGACGAGGCCCGCCACGGGGCGAGCACCAGCAGCAGGAGGGCGAGGAGGGCGATGAGGGCCAGCACCGGGCGCGCCCGGGTCCCGGACCGACCGCAGGCGCGACCGGTGGCGGGGGAGGGCGGCACGGGGCGACGCTAGCCCGACCGTCCGGACCTACGATGCCGACGATGCGCCCGACCGCTCCGCAGCTCACCGCCCCGCTGACCGATCCCGCGTTCTACGCCGGGGATCCGTTCCCCTTGTTCGCCCGGCTCCGCGAGGAGGCACCGGTCGTGTGGGTCGACGACCCCGGCTTCTGGGCCGTCACCCGGCACGCCGACGTGATGGCCGTCTCCCGCGACCCGATCACCTACTGCTCGAGCCAGGGCATCCTGCTGCTCGACATCGGGCGGGAGCTGCCCGAGATCCCCGGTGCCATCCTCTACGTCGATCCGCCCGAGCACGGCCGCTACCGGCGGCTCGTCCAACCGGCCTTCGCCCCGTCCCGCATCAGGGCCATGGAGGACGCCATCCGCGACCAGGCCGCCACCCTGCTCGACGCCGTCGAGCCGGGGAACCCGTTCGACGTCGTCGCCGACCTGGCCGTGCCGTTCCCGCTCGTCGTCATCGCCGACCTGCTCGGTGTCGATCCTGCGTTGTGGCCCCGCTTCTACGAGTGGTCCGACGCCGCCATCAACGCCGGGACCGAGCAGACCGACGAGACGATGATGGCCCTCATCGAGATGGGGGAGTACTTCAACGGCGTCATCGCCGAGCGCCAGCAGGACCCGGGCGACGACCTCATCTCCACCCTCGTCACCGTCGAGGTCGACGGCGAGAAGCTCACCGAGGGCGAGCTCATGATGTTCCTCGGCCAGTTGCTGATCGCCGGCAACGAGACCACCCGCAACCTGGTCTCGGGTGGGCTGGTGGCCCTGGCCGAGCATCCCGACCAGTGGCAGCAGCTCGTGGCCGACCCGTCGCTCGTCCCCTCGGCGGTCGAGGAGCTGCTCCGGTGGACCACCCCGGTGATCTCGTTCATGCGCACCGCCACCCGCGACACCGAGCTGTCGGGCGTGGCCATCGCCGAGGGCGATCCCGTGCTCGTCTTCTACTCGTCGGCCAACCGCGACGAGGCCGAGTTCGGGCCCACCGCGGGCGCACTCGACGTGGCCCGTGAACCGAACCACCAGATCGCCTTCGGCTTCGGCGAGCACTACTGCCTGGGAGCGGCCCTGGCCCGCCTCGAGGGGCGGGTGGTGTTCGAGGAGATCCTCGCCCGCTTCGAGCGGCTCGAGCCCGCCGGCGAGGTGCGTCGGCTCGAGACCCGGGCCGTGGTCGCGGGGCTGCTCGAGGCCCCGCTCACCCTGGCCTGACCGGGCGCGCGACTTCGAGGGCTGAGCGGGGCGAGTGGCCGGCGATGTGTCCCCGCATCGCCGACCACCCGTCCCGAGGCCCCCGGCGATGGGAGAGGGTTCGGGCGGGAGGGAGAGTGGCCCTGTCCGAACCCGTGGGGGAGAGGTGGCGCCGGGGGAGAAGTACGATTTGTGATTCGTACGATAGCAGTTGTTCGTCGCCAGGGGAAGGGAGCGGCGGGGAAACCTCCGGCTCGTCGCGCGTGCCACCATCGGCGGGTGCCCGATCCCCCGCCCCTCGTCCTCCACGGTGATGATCCCGCCGCCGTCGACCGGGCGGCCAGGATCCTGCACGACGGCGGTCTGGTGGCCTTCCCGACCGAGACCGTGTACGGCCTCGGCGCCCACGCCACCGACGCCGTCGCCGTCGCCCGCCTGTTCTCGGTGAAGGGTCGGCCCGCCGACCACCCCCTCATCGTCCACCTCCCCGAGGGCGAGCCCCTCGACCGGTGGGCGCTCGACGTGCCCGCCGCCGCGACCCGCCTGGCCGAGGCGTGCTGGCCGGGGCCGCTCACCCTCATCCTGCATCGGGGCCCGGCCCTGCCCTCGGTGGTGGCCGGCGGGCGGGAGACCATCGGGCTGCGGGTCCCGGCTCACCCGGTCGCCCTCGCCCTGCTCGCCGCCCTCGGCGGGCCGATCGCGGCGCCGTCGGCCAACCGCTTCGGGCACGTGAGCCCCACGACGGCCCGCCACGTGGCCGACGACCTCGACGGCGACGTCGACCTGGTCCTCGACGGCGGCCCGTGCGCCGTCGGCGTCGAGTCCACCATCGTCGACCTGACGGTCGATCCGCCCGAGGTGCTGCGGCCCGGCGCGATCGGGCTCGAGCGGCTGGCGACGATCATCGGGGGCAGGGTCGTGCCGTGGCGCGGCGAGCGCGCCGTCGCCGCGTCGGGCACCCTTGCCGCCCACTACCAGCCGGCGGCGCGGGTCGAGCTCTGCGAGGTCGACGAGCTGGCGAGGCGGTGCGCCACCCTCCTGGTCGACGGGCGCTCGGTGGGCGTACTGGCGCCGACCCACGTGCCCGACCTCCCGGTCGGCGTGGTCGAGCTCGAGCCCGCCGGCGCACCCGACGCCTACGCCCGCGTGCTCTACGACCGGCTCCGCCAGGCCGACCGTCTCGGCCTCGACCGCCTGCTCGTGGTGGCTCCACCGGCCGAGGGCGTGGGCGTGGCCGTGCGAGACCGTCTCGCCCGGGCCGCAGGTGGCGGCCGAGCGCCGGTGATGTGATCGCCGACGTCGGCTGACACCCGTCGTACGGCGGCGTCCCTCGGCTCGTACCGCTCGGCGCCTCCTCATCGGGCCCGGTCGGGCCCGGTCGGGCGCGTCGTACACTCGCCGGATGGCCGACCTGCTGGCGTTGTCGACGCGCATCATCGACGAGGGTCTCGACGAACCCGTGAACCGGCTCACGTTCGAGGTGTCGGAGATCGCCGACGACATCGCCCTCGTCGAGTCGTTCTCCCACGTCGTCGCCTTCCGCACCGACGACGGCCTGTTGCTGTTCGACGCATCCCTCGCCGACCTCGCGCCCACCGTGCTCGGTGCGCTGCGTTCGTGGTCCGCCGACCCCGTCGACACCCTCGTGTACACCCACGGCCACGTCGACCACGTCGGCGGCGCCCGGGCGATCCTGGCCGAAGCGGCCGACCGGGGTGACACCCGGCCGACCGTCGTCGCCCACGAGGCCGTGCCCGACCGCTTCCGGCGCTACGACCTGACCAACGGCTACAACGCGGTGATCAACCAGCGGCAGTTCAAGAGCCGGGGCCTGCTCACCGGTGCCGACGACCGCCCTCGTTTCCCCTCGAACTGGGTCGAGCCGTCGGTGACCTACGGCGACCGGCTGTCGGTGCAGGTGGGCGACCTCGACGTCGAGCTCCGGCACGGCCTCGGCGAGACCGACGACCACACCTGGGCCTGGATCCCCTCGCGGCGGGCGATCTGCGTCGGTGACTTCGTGATCTGGGCGTTCCCCAACGCCGGGAACCCCCAGAAGGTGCAGCGCCATCCCCTCGAGTGGGCCCGCACCCTGCGGGAGATGGCCGCCCTCGAGCCCGAGCTGTTGCTGCCCGCCCACGGACTGCCGGTCCACGGGCGGGCCCGCATCGCCCGGGTGCTCGGCGAGACCGCCACCGCCCTCGAGTCGATCGTCGGGCAGACGCTGGCGCTCATGAACGTCGGCGCACCGCTCGACGACGTGATCCACGCCGTGCGGGTGGACGACGAGCTCCTCGCCCGTCCCTACCTCCGTCCCGTCTACGACGACCCCGAGTTCGTCGTGCGCAACGTGTGGCGCAAGTACGGCGGCTGGTACGACGGCAACCCCGCCCGGCTCAAGCCCGCCCCCGACGCCGCGGTCGCCGCCGAGGTCGCCGCCCTCGCCGGCGGCGCCGCCGCCCTCGCCGCGCGTGCCGTGGAGCTGGCCGACGCCGGCGACCTGCGCCTCGCCGCCCACCTCGTGGAGCTGGCGGCCGGCGCCGCCCCCGACGACCCTGCGGTGCACGCCACCCGGGCCGAGGTCTACGACCGTCGCCGCCGGGCCGAGACCTCGCTCATGGCCAAGGGCATCTTCGGCGGCGCCGCCGAGGCGTCACGCGCCGTCGCCGGCGAGGGGTAGCCGCCCGTTCTCACCATCCCCGGTAGTCGGGGTCGCGCCGTTCGACGAAGCTGGCCACGCCCTCCTGGGCGTCGCTGGTCGTCATGTTGATCTCCTGGGCCAGGGCCTCGTCGTGGAACGCCTGGGCCCGGTCCGACTCGAGGGAGCGGTTCACCAGCCACTTGGTGAGCGCGATCGACCGGGTGGGTCCGGCGGCGAGGCGCGCCGCCCACTCGCCGGCGACGCCCAGGAGCTCGCCGTCGGGCACCACCCGGTTGACCAGGCCGAGCCGTTCGGCCTCCGTGGCCGAGACGGCGTCGCCGAAGAACATGAGCTCCTTGGTGCGGGCCAGGCCGATCAGGCGGGGGAGGAGGTAGGCGCCACCACCGTCGGGCACGAGGCCCCGCCGCACGAACACCTCGATGAACTTGGCGCTCTCGGCCGCCACGACCAGGTCGCAGGCCAGGGCGAGGTGGGCGCCGATGCCGGCGGCGGTGCCGTTCACCGCCGCGATCACCGGCTTCTCGCAGTCGAGCACGGCGGCCACCAGTCGCTGGGCGCCGTCGCGGATGAGGCGGGAGATCTCGCCGGCGGCGCGTTCGGGCGCGCCGTCGGGCCGGGCCGGCGCCGGCTGGCTGGACCCGGCCCGCAGGTCGGCGCCGGTGCAGAAGCCCTTGCCCTCGGCGGTGATCACGACGACCCGCACGGCGAGGTCGGCGCTCGCCGCGGCCAGCAGGTCGATCACCCGGTTGCGCTGGTCGGGCGTGATGGCGTTGTGGGCCTCGGGTCGGTTGAGGGTGATCCACGCGACGCCGCCCTCCGTACGGTGGCGGACCTGCTCGCCGAGTGGCTTGTCTGCGTCCATGGGCTCCTCGCTCCGGGTCCTGGCTGGGCCGTGCCGGGCCTGCGGCGACCCGGGCTGGGGGAGCTTAGGTCCCCGCTCGCACCGGCCCGCCAGGCGCTACGGTCCCGTCTCCGTGGGAACGCGCACCCGGCCCCCGATCCCGTCCGGCGTCGGTCGGGTCCTCGCCGCGGGACTTGCCGCGGCTGCGCCGGCCCAGGGCCTGCAGCAGTCGTGCTTCGGCGGCTCGTGGGCGGGCGCCATCCTCGACGGGCGCGCCGACGAGCGGGGCCGGACCGTCCTCGGCTCGGCGTTCGAGCGGGTGCAGGCGTTCCGCGTCGGCTTCCTCGATGGGGAGGCGGCCTGCGCCGCCTACACCGAAGGCGAATAGGGGAGGACACGGCCGTGCGAGCTCTCGTCACCGGTGCCACCGGGTTCCTCGGCAGCCACGTCGCCCGGGCCCTCGTCGCTCGCGGTGACGACGTGCGGGTGCTGGCGCGGCCGACGAGCGACCGGTCGCGCCTCGGCGACCTCGACGTCGAGATCGCCGAGGGCGACGTCACCGACGCCGCCTCGGTGGTCGACGCGGTGGCCGACACCGACCTGGTCGTGCACTGCGCCGCGGTCGTCGACCTCGGCAGTCCCGACCGCGCCCGGACCGAGGCCGTGAACGTGGGCGGCACCGAGCACGTGCTCGGCGCCGCGGCCGACGCCGGCGTCCTCGCCGTCCACGTCAGCTCCGTGAGCGCCCACGGTCCCACCGGCCCGTCGCCGGTCGACGAGGGGTGGTGGGTGCCCCACCCGCCGACCATCGGGTACGAGGCCACGAAGCGGCGAGCCCACGAGGTCGCCCTCGCCCTCGCCGCCGACGGCGCCGCCGTGCGGATCGGCACGCCCGGGGGGATCTACGGGTTCGGCGACGAGAGCTCGATGGCTCGGCTCATCCGGACCTTCGTGCGGTATCCGACGCCCGTCGGCTACCTGCCCGACCGCTACCAGTCGCTCGTCGACGTCCGGGACTGCGCCGACGCGCTGGCGCTGATCGCGGAGAGGGGCCGGGACGGCGAGGAGTACCTCCTCGTCGCCGACGCCGTCCCGTTCCGCCGCTGGTTCGAGCTCATCGCTGCCGGCGCCGGGCGGCGCCCCCCGGTGGCCTACGTGCCGACGGGCGTCGTGCGGGCGAGCGCCCGGCCGTCGGCGGCGGTGACCCGTTGGCTCGGGGGCAACCCCGGCACGGTCACCGACACCATCGGCATCGCCACCCGGCACTCCGCCTTCTCCGGTGGGAAGGCCCGCCGCGAGCTCGGATGGGATCCCCGCCCCCTGGCGGTCGGCATGGCCCAGATGGCGGCGGCCATCAGGGACGACGACGCTCGGCGCAGGGCCGAGCGGCCGTCCCGTCTCGTCAGGCGTCGGCGACCCTGACCTTTCGGCGGTGCCAGCCGGTGGCGCCGTCGGGGTCGGGCCGACCGACCCGCTCGGTCTGGGTCTCGCCGGTGCCGTCGGTCGCCCGCACCACGACGGTGTGCTCGCCGGGGGTGGCGTCCCACTCGAGCACCCACTGCACCCAGGTGTCGTCGGAGACGGCGTCGCCGAGCCGCGCCTCCTCCCAGTCACCGCCGTCGACCTGCACCTCGACCTTCCGGATGCCCCGGTCCGGTGCCCACGCCACGCCGGCGACGGGGGTCGGCCCGGCGGCGAGCGTCGCGCCCGACCGGGGCACGTCGATGCGCGACTGCGTCTTGACCGGCGCCTCCTTGGCCCATCCCCGCGGGATCCAGTAGCCGTCGAAGTCCTCCCACCGGGTGAGGCGGATCTCCTTCAACCACTTGGTGGCCGACACGTAGCCGTAGAGGCCGGACACGACGAGACGGGCGGGGAAGCCGTGCACGACGGGGAGCGGCTCGCCGTTCATGCCGACGGCGACGAGGGCCGTGCGCCCGTCGAGCGCGACCTCGGTCGGGAAGCCGGCGGTGAACCCGTCGACCGACCGGCCGACGATCTGGGTGGCGTCGGGGCGGACGCCGGCCCGGTCGAGCAGCGTGGTGAGCGGCACGCCCTGCCACACGGCGTTGCCGACGTACTTGCCTCCCACCTCGTTGGAGACGCACGACAGCGTGACGGCCCGCTCGACCATGGGCAGGGCGAGCAGGTCGTCGAAGGAGAGCTCGACCTGGTTCTCGACCAGGCCGGTGACGGTGAGGGTCCAGCTCGCCGGATCGACCTGGGGGACGATCAGCGCGGTGTCGATGCGGTAGAAGTCCTCGTTGGGCACCACGTAGGGCGTCAGCCCGGGCACGTCGAGGCCTCGGGCTGCCACCGCGGCCGGTCCTGAGCTCCCCGGCGGCGCGGGTGGCAGCTGCACCCCGGTGCGAGCCGCCTCGACGCTGCTGCGACCGTTGAGCGAGCGGGCCGCCACCGTGGCGGTGGCCGCGAACGCGCCGGCGGCGCCCGCCCATCCGAAGAAGGCGCGCCGCGACGCGGCCGGGTCGGTCGGGCGTTCGACGGTGCGGGTGGTGGCGACGGGGACGATCGCCTCGTCGCGGGCGAGCCGGAGCAGGATCTCGAGCGTGACGATGCCGGTGACCGTGGCGGCGAAGGCGGCGGCGACGGTGAGCGGGTCGGACGCCAGCGGGTCGCGGACCCCCGCGACGGCGCCGAGCACCCCGAACGCCGCGAACCCGAGCGGGCCGATCCAGCGGCGGCGCAGGCTCAGGGCTCCGAGCACGGCGCCGAGGGCGAGGCACACGAGGACGACGAGCACCACGAGCACGGCCTTGTCGGCGGTGCCGAACACCTCGATGGCGGCCTTGACGACGCCTCCGGCCGACCGGTCGACGACTTCGTTGCCGACGGCTCCGACGAGGGACTGGTCGGTCTCCCCGAACGCGCCGACGAGCTCGCCGGTGGCGAGGGCGACGGCGGCGGCCACCGCCCCGGCGACGCGGGCCCGCACGACGGTGCGGCGGGGGGTCGGGACGGGGCGGTCGGGGGTCACGGTGTCCATCGGCTCTGCGAACGTCTCCGGAGCGGTCGGCGTTCCCGGATGGACGTCACCGCCGGCCGCGGATCCGTGGCCCCGAGGGTCCTACCTACTGGTCGGTAGGCTAGCCTGATCCCACCCGGCGGCCCGCCCCCGAGGCCCCGAGAAGGACAGCCCGAGAAGGAAGTATGGACGCCGCCCCCCAGCCTCCCGTGCTCGACCCGACCGACGCCCCCGCCGTCCCCGCCGAGAGCCTCGGCCGGCGCTTCCGACGCCACGCCTACGAGCGGGCCCCCGACGAGCGCATCAACAAGGTCGCGTCGATCCCGTTCATCCTCGTCCACGTGGTGGCCGTCGTCGGCACCCTGTGGTTCGGCGTCACGTGGAAGGCCCTCGCCGTGTTCGGCGTCTACACGGTCGGCCGGATCTGGTTCATCACCGCCGGCTACCACCGGTACTTCGCCCACCGCGCCTACAAGACCAGCCGGGTGTTCCAGTTCATCCTCGCCCTCGGTGCCACCTCGTCGGCCCAGAAGGGCCCGCTGTGGTGGGCCGGCCACCACCGCGACCACCATCGCAACAGCGACACCGAGCTCGACATCCACTCGCCGCTGCGCGGCTTCTGGTGGAGCCACGTGGGCTGGATCCTGTGCGACAAGTACAACGAAGCGCCGGTCGATCGCATCCGCGACTTCGCCAAGTACCCCGAGATCCGTTTCATCGACCGGTACGACTGGATCGCGCCCTGGACGCTCGCCATCGCGTCCTTCCTGATCGCCGGCTGGCCGGGCCTGTTCTTCGGGTTCTTCCTGTCGACGGTCGTGTGCTGGCACAACACCTTCATGGTCAACTCGGTCGCCCACGTGTTCGGCCGACGCCGCTACGCCACCGAGGACACGAGCCGCAACAACTGGCTCATCGGCATCAGCACCCTCGGTGAGGGCTGGCACAACAACCACCACTACTTCCAGTCGTCGGCCCGCAACGGGTTCTTCTGGTGGGAGATCGACGTCACCTACTACGGGCTCAGGGTGCTGAGCTGGTTCGGCATCGTGCGCGACCTGAAGCTCCCGAGCGAGCAGATCCTGGCCGGCAACCGCATCAAGGACGGGGCCTTCGACCTCGGCACCTTCAAGGCCAACTGGGCCCGCGCCGCCGCGGCCGTCGCCAACACCCAGCCGACCCTCGGTGACCGCGTCCGTGAGGGGCGGTCGAACGCCGGAGCCGCCCTGGCCCAGCGCCGGGAAGTGGTCGAGGGTGCGATGGTGGCCAAGCGGGAGGCCCTCGAGGCCTTCGTCGCCGACTCCCTCCACTCGGCCGAGGAGCTGTCCAGGCTGTCGCGGCGCAGCCAACGCGAGCCCGGCCTCGTCGACGGGTAGGTTGCCCGCATGGCGATGGGTTCGACGGCCGGTCTGGGTTCGTCGGCCGCACGGGGATACGGGCGGGCCGTCGAGCTGCTCGACCGCCTGGTGCCGCTCGCCCACAGGATCCACCGCACGGTGTTCGTGTTCGCGGTGGTGGTCGGCGTCTGCTCCGCCGTCATCGGCCTCACCTTCCTCGTGGCCGATGCCCCCGGCACGTGGTGGACGTGGGGGCTGTGGTTGGCCGTCGTCGTCTTCCTCGGTGCGCCGCCGGTGGTCCTGGCGGTGTTCGCCCGCATGCTGCGCGAGGCGCTGGCCCTGCCGGCCAAGCTGCGCAACCTCCCCGAGATCGGTCCTGCCCACGCCGCCGAGCTGACCCGCCTGGCGTCCGAGGCGGCGAGGCGCGAGCGGGGCACCCGCCTGCGCTCGCTGCCCCGCGACGGGTGGCGCGCCGGTCGCCTGCTGCTGCGGGCCCACGACGACGTGCCCTACGTCGGCGCGCTCCTGTCGATCGTGCGGGTGCCGTTCCTGATCGCCGTCGGTCTCGCCTTCGCCGCCGGCCTCGGCATCGTGATGATCACGCCGGTCGTGGTCATCGGCACCGCCGTCACCGACGCCGTCACCTGACGACCGGGCGCCGACCGGCGCCTCAGGTGATCACCCGGAGCTCGTCGCCCACCGCGACGTCGCCCGCCTCGACGACGAGAGCACCCACCCCGGCGCAGCCGTCACGGTCACGGTTGACGGCGCGCAGCACGTCGAGGTCGCGGGCGATGCCGCCCGGCTGTGGCCGCGTGACCACGACGCACCGGTCGATCCGCTTCACCACGTCGGCGGTGGCGTCGCCGAGGCCGACGCGGTGGCCGACCAGGTCGTCCTCGTCGCCCGCCGGGGCGTCGAGCACGACGTTGGCCCGGAAGCGGCGGAGGTCCCATGCCGCCACCGTCGCCGCGCCGAGGAGCGAGAGCTGGGTGCGGGTGGAGTCGTGGAACGAGCCGGCCGGACCCTGCCACGTGACCCAGCGGCTCTCGGCCTCGTGCTCGACGTCGACGAGGTTCTCGTAGGTCGACCGCCGGTCGGGCGCGGCCCGCTCGAGGTGCACCGGGCGGCCGAGCCATCGGCTCAGCACACCGTCGTCGTCGGTGCGTCCGATCTCGGGCAGCGTCACGACCGCCCGGTCGGCGTCCTCGTCGTAGGTGGCCGTCGCCCAGAGGAGGGCCGGCTCGCGGCGCGCCGTGAGCACGAAGCCGGTCTCCTCGTCGACGAGGGCGAAGCGGCGGTCGCCCACGATGCCGCGCTCGTCGACCGTGGCCCGGGGGAGGGACTCACCCTGGAGCGACTTGACCGGGGAGCGCCACAGCGCAGCGATGCGCACCGTGCCGTCGGTGGGCTCAGCCCCCGAGCACGCCGACGTCGCGGAGCTTGTCGAGGCGGTGGCGGGCGTTCACCAGCCGCACCGTGCCCGAGCTCGACCGCATGACGAGCGACTGGGTCGTGACCCAGGTGTCGCCGTAGTGGACGCCCTTCACCAGCTCGCCGTCGGTGATGCCGGTGGCGGCGAAGAAGCAGTTGTCGCCGGCGACGAGGACGTCGGTGGTGAGCACCTGGGCGAGGTCGTAGCCCTCGGCCAGGGCGGCCTCGCGCTCCTCGTCGTTTCGGGGCCAGAGCTTCCCCTGCATCTCCCCGCCCATCGACTTCAGGGCGGCGGCGGAGATGACGCCCTCGGGCGTGCCGCCGATGCCGAACAGCACGTCGGCGCCCGAGTCGGGCCAGGCGGTGGAGATGGCGCCGGCCACGTCGCCGTCGGGGATGAGTCGGATGCGGGCCCCGGCGTCGCGCACCTCGGCGATGAGGTCGTCGTGGCGGTCGCGCTCGAGGATCACGGCGGTGACCTCGCGGACCGACTCGCCCTTGGCCTTGGCCACGGCCTTCAGGTTGTCGGTGACCGACGCCTCGATGTCGATGACCCCGCGGCACTGCGGGCCGACGGCGATCTTCTCCATGTAGACGCACGGGCCGGGGTTGAACATCGTCCCCTTCTCGGAGAGGGCGATGACCGCCAGCGCGTTGCCACGGCCCTTGGCGGTGAGCGTCGTGCCATCGATGGGATCGACGGCGATGTCGACCTGGGGCGGTGTGCCGTCGCCGATGCGTTCGCCGTTGTAGAGCATGGGCGCCTCGTCCTTCTCGCCCTCGCCGATGACGACGACGCCGTCCATCGACACGGTGCCGAGGACGAGCCGCATGGCGTCGACGGCGGCGCCGTCGGCGCCCTCCTTGTCCCCCCGGCCCATCCAACGCGAGGCGGCGAGGGCGGCGGCCTCGGTGACGCGGACCAACTCGAGGGCGGTGTTGCGATCGGGAGCGCTCGACATGGCCGTGACCCTAGTTGAGGGCCGCCGGGGCATCGTTCCGGGTGACGCCCCGAACGTCCCCCCGCGATACTGGCGGGATGGAGCCGACGCGTCGTGAGCAGTGGCAGGAGGCGTTCGACGCCGCCCGGGTGGACGACGAGACCCTCACGACGATGTCCGGGGTGCCGCTCGAGCCGGTGTACGGGCCCGACGAGGGCGAGTTCCCGGGCCGGTACCCCTTCACCCGCGGGCCCTACGCCTCGATGTACCGGTCGAAGCGCTGGACGATGCGGATGTTCGCCGGCTTCGGCACCCCCGAGGACACCAACCGCCGCTTCCACGAGCTGCTCGCCGCCGGCGGCACCGGGCTGTCGACCGCCTTCGACCTGCCGACCCTGATGGGCCGCGACTCCGACGACCCGGTGAGCGAGGGCGAGGTCGGCAAGTGCGGGGTGGCGGTCGACACCGTCGCCGACATGGACGACCTGTTCGCCGGCATCGACCTCGGTGCCGTCACCACGTCGATGACCATCAACTCTCCGGCGGCGGTGATCTTCGCCATGTACGTCGCCGTCGCCGAGCGCCAGAGCGTGCCGCGGGCGCGCCTCGGCGGCACCCTGCAGAACGACATCCTGAAGGAGTACCAGGCCCAGAAGGAGTTCGTGTTCCCGCCTCGGCCGTCGATGCGGCTGGTGCGCGACACCGTGCGGTTCTGCGCCGCCGAGATGCCGCGCTGGCACCCCATCTCGATCTCCGGGTACCACATCCGCGAGGCGGGCTCGACGGCGGCCCAGGAGCTCGCCTTCACCCTCGCCAACGGCTTCGCCTACGTCGAGTTGGCCCGCGACGCCGGTCTCGCCGTCGACGCCTTCGCGCCCCGGCTGAGCTTCTTCTTCAACGCCCACATCGACTTCTTCGAGGAGATCGCCAAGTACCGCGCCGCGCGACGCATCTGGGCCCGCTGGATGCGTGACCGCTACGGCGCCGCCGATCCCCGCTCGCAGGCGCTGCGCTTCCACACCCAGACCGCCGGGGTCTCGCTCACCGCCCAGCAGCCCGAGGTCAACATCGCCCGCACGGCCATCGAGGCCCTCGCCGGCGTGCTCGGCGGCACCCAGAGCCTGCACACCAACTCCATGGACGAGGCGCTCGCCCTGCCCACCGAGAAGGCGGCGCGGATCGCCCTGCGCACCCAGCAGGTGATCGCCGACGAGACCGGTGTGGCCTCGGTCGCCGACCCGCTCGGCGGGTCGTGGTTCGTGGAAGCCCTCACCGACGAGCTCGAGAGCCAGGCCGAGGCGATCTTCGCCCACCTCCTCGACCGGGGTGACGGCTCGATGCTCGAGGGGGTGTACGCCGCTGTCGACGACGGCTGGTTCCAGGGCGAGATCGCCGACGCCGCCTATGCCTTCGAACGGCAGGTCCAGTCCGGCACGCGCGTCGTCGTCGGCGTCAACGCGTACACCGACGGCGCCGAGGACGACGAGGTCGACATCCTCCGCGTCACCGCCGAGCAGGAGCAGCACCAGATCAAGCGCCTGCAGGCGGTGAAGGCCGACCGTGACGACGACGCCGTGCGAGCGGCGCTCGGACGCGTGCGCGACGACGCCGCCGACCCCGAGGTCAACCTCGTGCCCGTCCTCATCGACGCGGTGGAGGCCCATGCCACCGAGGGCGAGGTCATGGACGCGATGGCCGACGTGTTCGGCCGCTACGTCGAGACCCCTCGGCTCTGAGTCCGTGCACCCGACGGGGGCCGGCTCGGAGGCCGTGTCGTTCCGTCCCCTGCGCCACGAGGACCTCCCTCGCGTCGCCCAGTGGTTCGGCGAGCCCGAGATCGCCCGGTGGTGGAACGGCAGCACGTCGGTCAGCGAGCTCGAGGCCACGTACGGGCCGCGGATCGAAGGGCGGGCCACCACGACGATGTGGGTGGTCGAGGTCGACGGCGAGGCCGCCGGGCTGGCGCAGCACTACCGCCACGCCGACCACCCGCAGCACGACGCGGCCGTGGGCGTCCCGGACGCCGTCGGCATCGACTACCTGATCGACGCCGCCCACGCCGGGCGCGGGCTGGGCGCGGTGGTCGTCTCGCGGTTCGCCGCGTTCGTGCTCGAGCTGGTGCCCGACGCCGAGTGGTGCGTGGCCACGCCGGCTCGGGGGAACCGACGCTCGTGGCGGGCGCTCGAGGCCGCCGGCTTCCGGCGGATGGGGTCGTGCGAGGTCCCCGGCGAGCCCCCGGGCTTCATCTACGGCCGTCGTCGCGGGAGCCGAGGGCCTCAACCCAGGTGAGGGCCTCGGCGGCGGTCGGCAGCGCTTCCGCCTCGGCCCGCAGCCCGGCCGCCCGGCTGGCGTACCCCGGTTCGTCGAGCACCCGCGTGACCGCGGCCGCCACGTCCTCGGCCGTGGCCGTCCACGGGTCGATGGCCACCCCTGCGCCCAGCGCCTCGACCCGTCGGGCGTTGTGCGGCTGGTCGGCGCCCATCGGCAACAGCACCGACGGGACGCCGTGGGCGGCCGCACCGATCACGCTGCCCGACCCTGCGTGGGAGACCACGACGGCCGCCCGGCGCAGCACGGCGGCCTGGGGCACGAACGACGCGACCGACACGTTCGGGGGCACCTCGCCGAGCGACGTCGGGTCGAGGTGCCGACCGATGGTCGCCAGCACCGACACCGGCAGCGCACCGAGTCCGGCGAGGACCCGCGGCAGCAGGTCGCCCGATTCGGCCACGAAGACGGTGCCGAACGTGACGTGGACGAGCGGCCGTCCGTCGTCGGGCGGAAGCGGGAGGGTCGGGTCCCCACCGCCGTCGAGGACGGCCGGCCGCACGAAGCGGGCACCCGCCGGCAGCGGATGGTCGGGGTCGCGCAGGCTCGGAGGGAAGGGGGCGAGGACGAGGTCGCGGTCGAGCATGGCGAGGTCGGGGTCCCGGGAGAGGCCGTGGTGGGCGCGGAGCCGGGACAGCGGCTCGGCCAGCAGCTCCCGGCGGGCGAAACCCCCGGCGGCCAGCACGATCACGCGCACGTGGGCGATCCCCGCCCGTTCGGCGGCGACGGCCGAGCCGAAGTCGACCTCGTCGGCCACGACGGCGTCGGGCCGGTCCTCCCCGAAGGCGGCCAGCAGGTCGTCGGCCCGCACGGGCGCGCTGATGCCGGCGAACCCGTCCCGCAGCACCTGCTCCTCGCGCTCGGGCTCTTCGGGCGCGAGCGGCCCCGGCGTGGACGGATCGGCGACGTCGGGACCCACGGCCCGGGCCGGGAACCCGTCGCCCTCGACGACGGGGACCATCGACGCCCGACAGGCGAAGGCCACGTCGTGGCCCGCCGCGTGCGCCGCCCGGGCCAGGGCGACGAGCGGGTCGTAGTGGCCCTGCCCGCCGACGAAGGTGAAGAGGATGCGCATCGAGTGGCCCGATCCCGACCGGCGACCCTCGCCGGGATCGCGAGTCTGCCTCGTCCGGGTCGACCCGCCCCGACGCCGAGTTCGGCCGCCCGCTCCCTGACGCCCGGATGGGTCAGCACGGTGTGCAAGGCTCCTGGCCGTGGCGACGAAGTGGTGCAGCCAGTGCGGGAGCTCGTTCATCGCGACGGTCGAGCGGTGCCCCGACTGCGACCTCGTGCTGATCGAGCGCGACGCGCCCGAGCGCGATCCGGCCGTCGAGGGCGACCCGGCCGGCCAGGTCGCCTACGAGCTCCACGAGTGGGCGGCCGAGTCTCGCTCGATGCTCGACCAGCTCCTCACCGGCGAGGGCATCCCTCACGCGTGGGAGGGCACCGACCTGGTCGTGCCGCTCTTCCTCGAGGAGCGCGTCGACGAGCTCGTCGACCAGGTCGACGTCACCACGTTGCCCGTCCTCGACCCCGAGGCCGACCGCCTCGTCTACGAGCTGTTCGACTGGGAGGACGAGCTGGTGAGCCAGCTCACCGACGCGCTCGGCGAGAACGGCATCCCCCACGAGTTCGACGATGAGGGCAACCTGGTCGTGCTGGCCGAGGACGAGGACCGCGTCGAGTCGGTCCTCGAGGCCGTCGAGTTCCCCGATGCCCTTGCCGTCGACGGTGGCGAGGGGGACGACGTCGACCAGCCAGCCGGGCTCGAGGTCCAGGACACCCTGTCCGACCTGTTCGTCGCCGCCGACCGGCTGCACCACAGCGCCCGCGACCACGAGGGCGTGCTCGGCCTGGTCGCCGCCGCCGAGGCCGTCGCCGCGCTTCCCGTGCCGTTCGGGTTCGCCCCGCCGGTGTGGACCGACATCGTCACCCGGGCGACCGATCTCCGCACCGCCCTGGAGGACGACGGCCGTGACGACGACGGCATCGAGGACGACGCCGCCCAGCTCCGGACCCTCCTACGCGACTACGTGTGAACTGGCTCGGCCTCCGGCCGAGCGAGGCCATCCAGGAGCCGTGCCGCCTGCCGCTCGACTGATCCCTGGCGTTCCCGGCCCGTTAGCGTGAGGTCGTGGGCGTGCTGGCCGATCTCGAGATCCTCCACTCGCGGCCGATCGCGCCCACCCGGCGCGTCGCCCTCGGCCACGCCCACCTCCCCGTCGACCCGCCCCCCGGCTTCGGGGGCCTGTTGCTCGCGGGCGTCGTCGCCGCCCATGCCCAGGACATCGACCCCGATCTGTTCCCCGACCTGCTCCGGCTCACCGCCCAGCTCGAGGAGGGCCACCGCGTGCCCCAGCCGCGGCTGCGGTACCGGTTCCAGGTCGACACCGTCGGCCTGCTGAAGAGCCGGATGCGCCTCCTCGGCGACGGCGAGGCGCTGCGCTTCTCGTTCGAGGAGAAGGGCACCCCCGCGCAGTACGTGCTCGGCGCGGTCTACGCCGCCGGCCGGCTCGACCCGTCGGTGCGCCACTCGGTCATGGCCACCATCCGGCGGGCGATGCGGTGGGTGGGGCCGGTCGGCGACGACGCCATCGCCGCGCTCACCGGCACGGGTCCTGGCACCTTCGCCCGGGCGGCGTTCGAGAACCCCGTGTCGTGGGCGCTCGAGACCCTCGGCTTCGGCGCCCCGGCGCCGGCGACCCCACGAACGTCGGCGCTGCCCGTCGTCATGCCGGCGCGGGCCGAGGTGCAGCGTCGCTTCCGCGAGCTCCTGCGGGTGGCCCATCCCGACCACGGGGCCGCCAACGAGGGCGCGGCCCAGCGCATCGCCGACCTGCGCGAGGCACGGCGCATCCTGCTCACCGCCTGACCGCCCCGCCGCCCGACGCACCTGGCCGCCGTCGGCGTAGGTTCGTCGTTCGTGGCTCCCGTCCGCGTCCGCCCCGGCGCCCTCCTCCTCGCCCCTGGTGCGGGCGCCGATCGCAACCACCACACCCTCGTGGCGGTGGAGCGAGCCGTCGGCCGGCTGCCGGTCGTCCGCATGGACTTCCCGTCCCGCCGGGCGGGCCGGCGGTCACCTGACCGCGCACCGGTGGCCGTCGCCGCCGTCCGGGACGAGGCGGCCGCCCTGGTGTCGGAGGCCCGCATCCGACCCGACCGCCTGGTGCTCGGTGGTCGCTCGTTCGGCGGGCGCATGTGCTCGATGGCGGTGGCCGAGGGTCTCCCCGCCGCCGGGCTCGTCCTCCTGAGCTACCCCCTCCACCCGCCGGGCAAGCCCGACCGGCTGCGCACCGCGCACTTCCCCGCGCTGGCGGTGCCGTGCCTGTTCGTGAGCGGCGACCGGGACCCCTTCGGGTCCCCCGACGAGCTGCGCCACGAGGTCGGCGCCATCCCCGGGCCGGTCGAGCTGGTCGTCGTGCCCGGCGCCCACGACCCACGCGGCCAGGACGACGCCGTCGCCGGCGCGGTGCGGGACTGGCTCGGCACCCTCACCCGGGTGGGTCGCTGATCGGCTCAGCCGCCGGGGGCGCCGGGGGACCCGGTGGTGAACGCCGGCACCGTCGTCGCCCCGCTGGCCAGGATCTCGGCGTCGGCCGCCTGGCTGGCCTCCTGGTAGGTGGGGTTCTCGCGGAGCGTGCGCTTCACCCGCACGGCGAAGTCCGGCACGGTGCGGGCGGCGACCAGCAGGTCGACCAGGTCGCCGGCGGGCCAGTCGACCTCGGCCGCGGCCTGCCGGGTCACGTCGATCTGGGTGACCGGGAACGGCTCCGGCCGGTCGTCCTCGCCCGGGTTGGGCTCCTGGCAGATGTCGTAGGACACGAGACCCGACCAACGGGCGAACACGTCGGGGGTGACGGCCGCGGTGAGCTCCCAGAGGTTGGCCACGAACTCGTCGTCGCCGAAGGTGCGGGTGGGCTCGACGTACAGCGCGAGGTGGGTGCCGGTGGGTGACGGCTCGTAGCCACCTTGGCTGCGGTCGATGAGGGCGGCGCGGGTCAGGGTGAGCCCGAAGGGCTCGAGCACGGGCTCGTAGAACCGCCGCAGCGTCGTGACGTCGTCGGGCGGGAGTGCCTGGGCCCCGTCGACCGGCGGCAGCAGCGGGTTGGCGCCCGAGGCCACCGTCGTCGACGTCGAGCTCGTCGAGTCGTCGGAGCAGGCGGTGACGCCGAGCGTGGGGCCGAGGGCGAGCGCGGCGGCCAGGGCGGTCGCCGCCCACCGACGCCGAGGCCCTTCCCCGGCTCGTGTCTTGGTCATGCCTGGTTGATCTCGACGGGGACGCCGAGCGGGAGGCCGATGTCCTCGACGAGCTCGGTGATGTCCTCGTTGGTCAGTCGGATGCAGCCGCTCGACACCTTCGTCCCGATCTTGTCCGGTTCGTTGGTGCCGTGGATGCCGAGCTGTCCGGGTCCTCCGTTGAAGCTCTCGAGGACGTCGGAGAAGCCCGACAGGCCGTACGCGTACACGCCGTAGACGCTGTCGGGGTCGGGGGGTTGGATCAGCTCGGTGGTGTAGTAGAGGCCGCCGGGCGTCGGCGTGTTGTCCCGGGCGACGGCGATGGCGGCGTCGAGCACGACCTCGTCGGCCTTGTAGGCCTTGAGGTTGAAGTCGTCGAGGTCGATCACCAGCTTGTAGTCGTGCTTGCTGACCTGCACGTCGTCGCGCTTGACCCATCCCGTCGAGCCGTTCGGGCGGATCGGCAGGTAGACCTCGATCCAGTCGCAGTCGTTCGCCGTCGGCGCGTCCTTGACGAGCATCACGAGCGGCACCGGCGCGTCGGGGTCGTCGTTGATGAGCTTGGGGTTGTCGAGCGCCGTGCTCGGCGTGGTGGCCATCGGCGCGTCGTAGACGTCGAGCTCGGGCTCGGTGGCCGCCTCGACGACGAGGTGGTCCATGGGGCCGACGTCGCCGTCGCAGCCCTCGGCCGCCGCCTGCTCGGACGGCGACGGTCCGTCGGTGTCGACGAGGGCCGGGGTGTCGTCGCTCGAGCACGCCGAGGCGACCAGCACCACGGCGACGAGGGCGGCGAGCAGGCGGGCGCCGACGGAGGCGCGGGAGGAGGTGGTCGGAGCACGATGCACGGCTGCGGATGCTACCCGTGGGGCTCGGGCTCCTGATCGCGCCCGCCCTCCGGCCGGTCACGGCGGGCGACCGGCACCCACCGCTCCGGGACGATGTCGGGATCGAGCCCGTCGAGGGCCAGCAGCTCCCTCGTGATGGGCGCTGTCCTCGGGGTTGAGCTCCTCGAGCGACCGGGATGCCGTCTCGGGGTACAAGACGAGCACGAGGAGGACCACGACCACCGGACCGACGGCGAGGATCGCCATGGCCGGACCGAGCCCGCCGGCGAACCCGTCGGCGAGCGCCCCGGCGGCCGCCAGGCCGGTCGCGCTCCCGACCACCGAGCACAGGTTGATGATCCCGTTGGCGGTGCCCCGGGCCGCGGTCGGGAACAGCTCGGGCCCGTACACGGACAGGGCGGGCACCGCCATGGCCCCGAGCACCGTGCCGAGCACCGACCACAGCCAGATCGACCAGCCGGCGACCAGGAAGACGGCGACCGTGCACGCCACCCCGGCGGCCAGGCCGGCGGCGCCGACGACGCGACGGCCCCGGCGGTCGGCCAGGCGCCCGCCGACGACGATGCCGATCACGCCGGGGGTGTTGGTGAGCAGCTGGAAGGCGATGATCTCGGTGGCGCCGAAGCCCCGGTCGGACCGCAGGTACTCGTTGAGGAACGCGGCGGCAGGCGACACGAACAGCGAGAAGCACAGGCCCGACGCGCCGAGCAGGGCCAGCCGCCCGAGGTCGGGCCGCACCCGCCGGGGCCGGTCGGCGCCGTGCCCTCGTGGCTCGGGGACGGCCGCCTCGAACCGGTGCGTCTCGGGCAGCCGACGTCCGACCCGGTACATGGGCACGACGGCGAGCAGCGGCACCAGGTACAGCACCCGCCACGCCGACTCGCCCAGCTCGGCGACCCACAGCAGGGCGACCGCGCCGCCGGCCCCGAGCGCACCGCTCATGGTCAGCAGCGACAGCGAGAAGGCGCGCGACCCAGGGGGGGTCTCCTCGACGGCGACGATCGACACGATGAGCGCCATCGCCGTCGAGAAGGCACGGGCGACCGTCTGGCTCACGCCGAGGAGGGCGAGGCCGGGGGCCAGCGCGCCGGTGGCGGTCACCACGCAGCCGGCGATGCTGGCGGCGATCAGCACCCGCCGCCGACCGCGTCGGTCGGCGGCGACCACGACGAGCAGGGCGAGCAGCGCGCCCACCCGCACCCCGGCGAGGGTGACCCCGATGGCGGTGTCGGAGGCGTCGAACTCGGTCTTGAAGAACGTGTTGGTCTGGCTGAGGAGGGTGCCGAGGTAGCCGGCGACCAGGGAGACGCTGGCGAGCAGGCCGAGCACGGTGGCCGACCGGGCCCCCAGTCGCTGCGGCGGTGCCCACCAGGGGGTGACCCCACGGCGGCCGCGGCGCAGCATCCCCACGAGCAACGGCGTGAACACGAAGCCCCAGAAGGGGATGGCCAGGGCGAAGGTCGTGCGCTCGGTGACGCGGAGCCGGCCGTCGTCGACCGGCTCGACCTCGATCCGGCGCTGCCAGGTGCGGAACGGGCCCTCGCGCAGCCCGTACGCGTCGGCGCCCGCCGGCTGCTCGAGGACGACGTCGTCCCGGGGCCGGCGCAGCACGGCCACCTCGTCCGGGGTGGCGTCTCGGGTGACGACGACCTCGGGCACGCGCCGGGGAGCATACTGAGCGGGTGCAGCGCCTCACCGTTCGGCCCAGCGCGGGGCTCGAGGGCACCGTGCCCATCAGCGGGGCGAAGAACTCGGTGCTGAAGCTGCTCGCCGCCACCACGCTCGCCGAGGGCGAGTACGTGCTGCGCAACGTCCCCCGCATCCTCGACGTCGAGTGGATGGGCGACCTGCTGTCGGCGATGGGGATGACGGTCGGATGGGTCGGGCCCAACGACCTGCGGGTCGAGCACCCGACGGATCTCGTGCCGGTGGCCCCCTACGAGCTGGTCGAGCGGATGCGGGCGTCGATCGTCGTGCTCGGGCCGCTGCTGGCCCGGTACGGGCGGGCCACCGTCGCCCTCCCGGGCGGCGACGACTTCGGCCCGCGGCCGATCGACATGCACCTCAAGGCCCTCGAGGAGCTGGGCGCCACGTTCGAGTCACGGCACGGCAACATCGAGGCGCGGGCCGACCGGCTGCACGGCACCCGGTTGCTCCTCGAGTTCCCGAGCGTCGGCGCCACCGAGAACGCCCTCATGGCGGCGGTGCTGGCCAAGGGGACGACCACCATCGACAACGCGGCCCGCGAGCCCGAGATCGCCGACCTGGCCGCGTTCTTGAACCGCATGGGCGCCCGCGTGGTCGGCGCGGGCTCGTCGACCATCCAGATCGAAGGCGTCGACGAGCTCGCCTCCGTCGAGCACACCGTCATCCCCGACCGCATCGAGGCCGCCACCTACCTCGCCGCGGTGGGTGTGGCGGGCGGTGAGGTCAACCTGGCCGGAGCCCGTCCCGACCACATGGACATGCTCATCGCCAAGCTGGCCGAGATGGGCATGCGCATCTCGCCCTCACCCGACGGGGTGTGGGCCATGGCGTCCGCACGCTTGCGGTCGGTCGACGTGTCGACGCTGCCCTATCCGGGCCTCGCCACCGACTACAAGCCGTTCCTGGTCGCCATGCTCGCCACCGCCGACGGGGTCGGCATCGTCACCGAGAACCTGTTCGCCGGGCGGTTCCGGTACGTCGACGAGCTGGTGCGCATGGGTGCCGACGTGCGCACCGAGGGCCACCACGCCGTCGTGCGGGGCCAGGAGGCGCTGTCGGGCGCACCGGTGCGGGCCCACGACATCCGGGCCGGTGCCGCCCTCGCCGTCGCCGCGCTGCGGGCGCAGGGCGAGACCGTCATCGGCGACGCCCAGCACATCGACCGAGGCTACGAGGACTTCGCCGGCAAACTTCGTGCCATCGGCGCCGACCTCGACGCCGAGTAGGCGGCGGGGCGTACCGATTCGGCTCCTCCACCGTCCCCCACGAGGTGTCGCTCGCCACGACGCCGCGGCGGTGACGGCGACGATCAGGGATCGGGCCGAGCGGCCGGCTCGCCGCCCGCCCCCCGGAGGCGGGCCCCCACCCGACGCCACACGGCCCGGCTGGCGCGGAAGAGGATGATCGCGGTGATGCCGGAGGCGATGGCCAACACGACGGCGACGACGAAGGCGACCCGCGGGTAGGCGATGGCGAGGGCCATCACCGCGGCGACCAGGCCGTCCTCGACGAAGCTGACGACCACGTTCGACACCGGCTCCGGTGACGCGTTGACGAGGGCGCGCGCCGACGCCTTGGCCGAGTGGCTCGACAGGGCCAGCGCCCCGCCCACGACCAGCAGCAGGGGCACCGGGAGCTCCTGGTCGGGGGTCGCGGCGGTGATGAGCGCCCCGCCGACCGGTCGGATCACGGTGTTCACGCCGTCCCACACGGTGTCGAGCAGGGCGATCTTGTCGACGACGAACTCGAGGACGAACAGGGCCAGCGAGATCCCGATCACCCAGGGCCGCTCGACGAACTCGGGCGCATCGATCCAGTCCATGCGGCCGGCGATGCCGAGGACGGCGACGACGGCGTAGAGGCTGATGCCCGCCGACCAGGAGCTGGCGACGGCCGTCCCGAGGTCCATCGCCGCCCATCGTCGCGCGCCAGCAGGGCGCCGAGCCGGTCGGCGGCCTCGCCCAGGGCTGGTTCGGGGAGCGACACCGACGAGAGCCGAGACGGTCGCGGGCGGCGACCGCGCCACGCGCCTCTTCCGGGCGTCGCCCCGCCGTGGCACCATCGACCCATGAGCGAACCGGTGGTCGTGATGAGCTCGGTCGTGTTGAACGTGCGCGACCTCGAGCGGGCCAAGGCCTTCTGGACCGAGGTGCTCGGCGTCGGCGTCAACCACGAGGTCGAGCCCTTCTTCGCCTGGCTCGCCCCCCAGGAGGGGAGCAAGGTCAACGTGGCGCTCCAGGTGGTCGCCGACGAGAAGGTGGGGCGCAACCGGGTGCACATCGACTCGTTCGTCCCCGACCTCGACGCCGCCCAGCGCCGCATCGAGGAGCTGGGCGGCACGCACGTCGAGGACCACGAGATCGCCGGGTTCCGGTGGCGGATCATGGCCGACCCCGACGGCAACGAGTTCTGCATCGCCGCCGAGGGCTGACCGGGCTGACCGGGCTGACCGGGCCCCGACCCCCTCTCGAACTGGTTGCGGGTCTCGCCGTTGCTGGTGGGGGTCCTCGCAACCGGTTCGGGGGTCGGTGGCGGTGCGGCCGGGGGACGTAGTGTGAGCCCATGCCTGCACGCTCGATCGCACCCGCACGCGGCCGGCTCGGGGTCCTCACCCCGGGCATGGGGGCGGTGTCGTCCACCTTCATCGCCGGCGTGGTGTCGGCCCGTCAGGGGCGCACCGTGCCGGTGGGCTCGCTGACCCAGCTCGCCCACATCCGGCTGGGCGCCCGCGAGGAGGGCCGCAACCCGCTCATCCGCGAGTTCGTGCCCCTCGCCGCCCTCGACGACCTCGTCTTCGGCGGCTGGGACCCGATCTCGGCCAACGCCCTCGACGCCGCCCGCACGTGCGGCGTGCTCGAGGAGCGCGACCTGGCCCCGGTGTCGGCCGAGCTCGAGGGCGTCGTCGCCTGGGACGCGGTGTTCGACCGGCGCTGGGTCAAGAAGCTCGACGGCACCCGAGTGAAGACCGGGGCCAGCAAGTGGGACCTGGCCCAGCAGCTCGTCGCCGACATCGAGCGGTTCCGCACCGAGCAGGGCTGCGACCGACTCGTGATGGTGTGGTGCGGGTCGACCGAGGCCTACCAGGAGCCGTCGGCGGTCCACGAGACGATCGAGGCGTTCGAGGCCGGTCTCCAGGCCGACGACGACAACATCTCGCCGAGCCAGATCTACGCCTACGCCGCGCTCGTCTCGGGCGTCCCGTTCGCCAACGGCGCCCCGAACCTCTCGGTCGACCTGCCCTGCATGCTGCAGCTCGCGTCCGAGCGCGAGGTGCCGATCTGCGGCAAGGACTTCAAGACCGGCCAGACGCTCATGAAGACGATGATCGCCCCCGGCCTGAAGTCGCGGATGCTCGGCCTGCGCGGCTGGTACTCGACGAACATCCTCGGCAACCGCGACGGCGAGGTGCTCGACGACCCCGAGAACTTCAAGACCAAGGAGATGTCGAAGCTCGGCGTGCTCGACACCATCCTGCAGCCCGGCGTCTACCCCGAGCTGTACGGCAACATCGACCACGTCGTGCGCATCAACTACTACCCGCCCCGAGGGGACAACAAGGAGGGCTGGGACAACATCGACATCTTCGGGTGGATGGGCTATCCGATGCAGATCAAGATCGACTTCCTCTGCCGAGACTCCATCCTCGCCGCGCCCATCGTCCTCGACCTCGCCCTGTTCCTCGACCTGGCCGCCCGGGTCGGCGAGACCGGTGTGCAGGACTGGATGGGCTTCTACTTCAAGTCACCGCAGGCCTCGTCACCGGCCGGGCCCGAGCACGACATCTTCATCCAGCAGACCAAGCTCAAGAACACGCTCCGCGCGTGGATGGGCGAGGCGCCCGTCACCCACGCCGAGGCCGACTGAACGGCAGGATGCACCGATGAAGCGCGCCATCGCCCTCCTCGCCCTCGCCTGCACGCTCGTCCTCGTGGGGGCGTGCAGCTCCGACGACTCGGACTCCGAGAGCGGCGCCACGACGTCGGCCAGCCCCGACGCGGCCACCGGCACCACCGCCTCGGTCGCCCGGCCGCTGCGGATCCTCGTCACCAACGACGACGGCGTCGCTGCGCCCGGCATCGATGCCGTCGTCGAGGGGCTGCGCCAACTCCCCGACGTCGAGGTCGTCGTGGTGGCCCCCGCCGCCGGCCAGAGCGGCACCGGCGGCAGCACGACCCCCGGCGAGCTCACGGTCACCGACGCCACCACCGCCAGCGGCTACCCGGCCAAGGCGGTCGCCGGCTTCCCGGCCGACACCATCATCTGGGCCGTCGACCAGGGGGGCGTGGAGGGACCGATCGACGTGGTGATCTCGGGCATCAACTCGGTCCAGAACCTCGGCGCGACGACCGAGATCTCCGGGACGGTCGGCGCGGCGCGGGCCGCCGCCGCCCGGGGAATCCCCGCCCTGGCGGCAAGCCAGGGGCTGGCCGAACCCATCGACTACCCGACCGGTGTCCGCTACGTGCTGGTCTGGCTCGACGAGCACCGCGACGAGATCCTCTCCGGGGAAGCGTCCGGCGACGATCCGCTGCTCGAGAACCTGAACGCCCCCTCGTGCACGACGGGCGAGGTGCGTGGCTTGGTCGAGGTGCCCATGGCGACGGACAACACCGGCCGTGACGTCGGTACGTCCGACTGCACGTCGACCGCGACCGACCCCGCGGACGACATCGCGGCGTTCACCGTCGGTTTCGTCACCTTGTCCGACCTGCCGTTGCAGCCGGCGACGGCCCCCGGCTGACCATCCGTCCGTCGGGGCGGTGGCCGACGGCCCGGCCGTCAGGGGGTGGGTACGATGCCCGACGTGACCGATCCCCGCGCCCTCGTCGACGAGCGCATCGACCAGCTGCTCGGTGAGCTCGACCCGTCCACCGCCGATCCCGTCGAGTTCCGGGGTCGCCAGTACGACCTGGGGCTCGCCTGGGTCCACTTCCCCGAGGGGTGGGGCGGCCTCGGCGTCGCCCCCAACCTGCAGCGCGACGTCGAGCGACGCCTCCGCCAGGCGGGCCAGCCCTCGGTGGATGCCCGCCACTTCTTCGGGCTCACCATGGCCGGTCCGACCGTCGTGACCCACGGGGCCGACGAGCTGCGCCAGCGGTTCCTCCGGCCGATGTTCACGGGCGAGCACGCGTGGTGCCAGCTGTTCAGCGAGCCGGGCGCGGGCTCCGACCTCGCCGGCCTCGCCTGCAAGGCGGTCCGCGACGGCGACGAGTGGGTGGTCACCGGCCAGAAGGTGTGGAACACCCTCGCCCACGTCGCCGACCGCGGCATGCTCGTCGCCCGCACCGATCCCGAGGCCCCCAAGCACAAGGGCCTCACCTACTTCGGCGTCGACATGCACGCCCCCGGCGTCGAGGTGCGGCCGCTGGTGCAGATCACCGGCGAGGCCGAGTTCAACGAGGTGTACCTCACCGAGGTCCGCATCCCCGACCGCGACCGCATCGGCGACGTGGGCGAGGGCTGGCGGGTGGCGATGACGACCCTCATGAACGAGCGCACCACCATCGGCGGTGGGTCGGGGCCGCCCGCAGCGCGGCTCGGGGGCCATCGCCGAGGCCGTGCGCATCTGGCGGGAGGAGACGGTCGAGCCGTCGGGCCCGCTCAAGGACCGCCTGATGCAGCTGTGGGTCGAGTCGGAGGTGCTCCGGCTCACCAACCTGCGCGCCGCCCAGAACCGCCGGCTCGGCAACCCCGGACCGGAGGGGTCGATCGCCAAGCTCATGTTCGCCGAGGTCAACAAGGACGTCTACGAGCTGTGCGTCGAGCTGCTCGGCGCCCAGGCCCTCGTCGGCTACGACTACGAGATGAAGCGGTCGGACCAGCTCGGCCTCGTCGGCCCGCCGGGTTCTTCGCGCAAGATGTTCCTCCGGTCGCGCGCCAACTCCATCGAGGGCGGCACCTCCGAGATCCAGCGCAACATCATCGGCGAGCGTGTGCTCGGCCTCCCCGGCGAACCGCGAGCCGACAAGGACCTCCCCTGGTCGCAGGTGCCCCGCAGCTGACCCTGCCCCGGCCCCACTCACCATGACCGACGTCGAGATCATCGAGGCCCCGCGACCCACCGCCGCCCGCTCGCCGGTCGACGTGCTCCGGGCCGTGGTCGGCGCCACCCTGCTGCTGATCGCCGTCGTCCTCGGGCGCTTCTTCGGCTCGTCCATCGTCGGGTTCACCTCCGACCTGTTCGCCGGGCTGCAGTCGCTCCCCGAGGGCGTGGTGACCGCGTTCCTGGTCGTCGCCCGGGTCGCCACCACGCTGTTGCTGCTGGGGGCGTTCGTCGCCGCCCTGTTCCGGCGGCGGCTCCGCCTCCTCCTGCTCGTGATCCTCGGCGCCGTGGTGGCCGCGGTGATCGCCAACGTGCTCGACGCATGGTTGACCGACTCGGCGCCGCCGGTCACCGACATCCGCGACATCGGCGGGTACCTGACCGACGAGGAGTACCCGAACGTGGGCGGCATCGCCGCCTTCACCGCCGGCGTCACCGTGGCCGCGCCGTGGATCGGCCGCCTGTGGCGACGCCTCGGCTGGCTCCTCGTGCTGGTGCTGACCTCCAGTCGCTTCCTCACCGCCCCGCTGTCGTTCGACACCCCGACCTCGCTGGCGACGGGATGGCTCGTCGGTTCCCTCGTGCTGGTCGTCTTCGGCGGCCCCGTCCACCGGGCGGCCGGCTCCGACGTGGCCGCCTCCCTCGCCGCCGTGGGGCTGCCGCTGCGGCGGTTGGAGCAGGCCAAGGTCGACGCCCGCGGGTCGACCCCCTGGTTCGGGCAGCGCACCAACGAGGACCAGGTGTTCGTCAAGGTGCTGGGCAAGGACGAACGCAGCGCCGACCTCCTCTTCCGGATCTTCCGCTTCCTGCTGCCGAGGAACCTCGGCGACCTCCGCCCGTTCGTGTCCCTCCGGCGCACCGTCGAGCACGAGGCGCTGGTCGCCCTGGCGGCGCGCCACATCGGGGTCCGGACCCCCGAGTTCCTCGCCTTCGCCGAGACGACGCCGGCCTCGTTCGTGCTGGCCTACGAGGCCATCGAGGGCCGATCCCTCGACCGGGTCGAGCCCGAGGAGCTCACCGACGAGGTGCTCCAGGCCATCTGGGCCCAGGTCGCGGTGCTGCGCACCCGACGCATCGCCCACCGCGACCTGCGCCTCGCCAACATCTTCCTCGCCGCCGACGGGGTCCCGTGGCTGATCGACTTCGGCTTCAGCGAGCTGGCGGCGTCCGACCTGTTGCTGGCCACCGACGTGGCCGAGCTGCTGTCGTCGATGAGCCTCCAGGTCGGGCCGCAGCGGGCCGTCGCCGCCGGCCTGGCCGTCGTCGGGCCCGACGTCCTGCGCACCGCGGCGCCGCGCATGCGGGGCTACGCCCTCAGCGGCGCGACGCGTGCGGCGATGAAGGAGCGGCAGGGTCTGCTCGACGAGCTGCGCGCCGACGTCGAGGGCACCGGCCCGGCCGCGATCGCCGCGTGACCCTGCTCGCCGACCTGCCCACCGTGGTTCGCTGGGCCGTCGTGGCCGTTGGCGTCGGCGTGCTCGCGGTGTCGTGGTACCTCGCCCGCGGCGAGCGCCTGCCCGACGGCGAGCGACAGGTGTTCCGGGCCGTCAACGACCAGAGCCACGCCTTCTACAAGGTCGTGTGGCCCGTGATGCAGCTGGGCAGCCTGGCCGGCGGCATCGGGGTGGCCGTCGTGGCCGGTCTGCTCACCGGAGAGCTCGCCGTCGCCCTGGTGGCAGGGGCGACCGTCGTGGTCACCTGGCTCGTCGCCAAGGCGGTGAAGTCGCTGGTGGGGCGGGGCCGACCCTCGGCCTACCTGGAGGACTCGGTGCGCCGAGAGCAGGCCTCCGGGCTCGGCTTCGTGTCGGGCCACGCCGCGGTGGCGTTCGGTCTGGCGACGGCACTGGCCCCGGTGCTGCCGCCGTGGGGCGAGGTCCTGGCGCTCCTCCTCGCCACCGGCATCGGGGCGGCGCGCCTCTACGTCGGGGCCCACCTGCCCCTCGACGTCGTGGGTGGCGCCGGCATCGGCGTCGCCACCGGCACGGTGATGGCGATCGTCTTCCACGGCGCGATGGGGTGAACCGACGGGGCCGCGGTGGGCCCGCGACGAGAACCCGTTCTAGGCTGCATCGTCCGTCGCGGTCGCGACCAGGGAGGGCCTGTTGTGACGTTCGATCTCGACCACCCGGTGTTCGACGCCGACAACCACTACTACGAGGCGCTCGACGCCTTCACCCGCCACCTCGATCCCGCCCTCGGCCCGCGGTGCGTCCAGTGGTGCGAGATCGACGGCCGCCGCTACCACGTGGTGGGCGGCCGGGTGAGCCGGGCCGTCACCAACCCCACCTTCGACCCGATCGCCAAGCCGGGCGCCATGAAGGACTACTTCCGCGGCAACCCCGACGGGCGCAACCCGCTCGAGTTCCTGCGTGAGCGCGAGGCCATCCGCCCCGGCTACCGAGACCGCGACGCCCGCCTCGCCGACATGGACGACCAGGGCCTGGAGGCCATCTGGCTGTTCCCCACGCTCGGCATGCTCTACGAGGAGCTGTTGAAGGACGACCCCGAGGCCGTGTGCCTCACGTTCAGCGCGTTCAACCGGTGGCTGGAGGAGGACTGGGGCTTCGCCTACCGCGACCGCATCTTCGCCGGCCCCTACCTCACCCTGGCCGATCTCGACTGGGCCATCGGCGAGCTCGAGTGGGCCCTCGACCACGACGCCCGCACGATCGTCATGCGTCCGGCCGTGCCCACCACCGCCACCGGCCGGAAGAACCCGTTCGAGCCCGAGTTCGACCCGTTCTGGGCCAGGGTGGCCGAGGCCGGCATCACCGTCGTCATCCACGCCGGCGACAGCGGCTACGCCTCCAACGGGTGGGCGGCCGACGGGTTCGCCGCCCAGTTCGGGCAGACCTGGAAGCCGTCGATCAAGCAGTACGCCATCGAGCGGGCGGCGTTCGACTTCCTGTTGTCGGCGATGTTCGACAACCTCTTCGTCCGCTTCCCGAACCTGCGGTTGGCGTCGGTCGAGAACGGCGCCGAGTTCCTCCCCGACCTGTTCAAGAAGCTGGACTCCATGCACCGACGCATCCCGGGCTGGTACCCCGAGCACCCGGTCGAGACGTTCAAGCGCAACGTGTGGATCAACCCGTTCTGGGAGGACGACGTCCACGAGGTCGTCGGCTGCATGGGTGCCGACCGGGTGATCTTCGGGTCGGACTGGCCCCACATCGAGGGGATGCCGAGCCCGCTCGACTACGTGGTCGAGCTGAAGGCGTTCAGCGACGACGACCGCCGCCGGATCCTCCACGACAACGTCGCCGAGCTGAACCAGCGCCGCCCGGGCTGACATCGCCCTACCATCGCCGCCCATGGCACTCCCCGAGCAGGGCATGGGCAAGGACGAGGTCGTGGCCGCGCTCCTGGCCAAGCGCGAGCACGACGTGCGGTGGCAGGACGGCCGCACGTTCGGGATGGTCTACGACGGCGGCGAGTCGCTCCACGAGCTGCTCGACGAGGTCGCGCCGCTGTTCCTCCACGACAACGCCCTCAACACCCTCGCCTTCCCGAGCCTGGCCGAGATCCAGAAGGACGTCGTCGGCATCGTCGCCGACCTGCTGCACGGCGCGCCCGACGCCGCCGGGTTCATGACCTCCGGCGGCACCGAGTCCATCCTCATGGCGGTCAAGGCCGCCCGTGAGCGTGGCCGCAAGGAGCGCCGTGTCGAGCGCCCCAACATCGTCGCCCCCGAGAGCGCCCACGCCGCCTTCCACAAGGGCGCCTCCTACTTCGGGCTGGAGATGCGGAAGATCCCGGTGCGGCCCGACTGGCGGGCCGACGTCGACGCCACCGCCGACGCCGTCGACGACGACACGGTGCTGGTGGTCGGCTCCGCGCCCCAGTACCCCCAGGGCGTGATCGACCCGATCCCCGACCTCGCCGCGCTGGCCGCCGAGCGGGGCGCCAACTTCCACACCGACGCCTGCATGGGTGGCTTCGTGCTGCCGTTCATGGAGCAGCTCGGCTACGAGGTGCCGCCGTGGGACTTCCGCGTCCCCGGCGTGACCAGCATCTCGGCCGACCTCCACAAGCTCGGCTACGTGCCCAAGGGCGCGTCGGTGATCATGCACCGCGACAAGGATCTCCGTCGCTACCAGACCTTCGTGTTCGACGGCTGGCTCGGCGGCTTCTACGCCTCGCCCAACATGCAGGGGACGCGGCCCGGCCTGCCCATGGCGCTCGCCTGGGCGACCCTCCACCACCTGGGGCTCGACGGCTACCTGCGGTTGACGAGGCTCACGGTCGACACCCGCGAGCGGATGGTCGCCGGCGTGCGGGCCATCGACGGCGTCACCGTGCTGGGCGAGCCCGAGGCCCACCTCGTCGCCATCTCGGCGGCGCCGGGTTGGGAGGACCGCGTCGACGTGTTCGCCGTGGGCGACGCCCTGCTCGCTCGGGGGTGGTTCCACGACCGCCAGGGCCCGCCCGACACCCTGCACGCCACGGTGAGCGCCGGCAACGCGCCGGTGATCGACGACTACCTGCGCGATCTCGAGGCCAGCGTGGCGGAGGTGCTCGGCACCCGGGCCGACGACCGGTCGACCAGCTACGCCACCCTGGAGTAGACAGGCCCCATGGCCACGATCCGTCACCACGCCCGCATCGACGCGTCCCCCGACGAGGTGTGGGCCGTCGTGTCCGACCCCACCTCGGTCGACAAGATCTTCCCGGGGCTCGGCCCGGTCGAGTTCGACGGCACGGTGCGCACCGTCGACATGGGCGGCATCGTGATCAAGGAGGAGATCGTCACCAACCGCGACGACCTCCGCCGCTTCCAGTACTCGATCGTCGAGGCCCCGATGGACATCGAGTACCACCTCGCCACCATCGACGTGATCGACGACGGTGAGGGCTGCCTGCTCGTCTACGGCGTCGACGTGAAGCCCGACGAGCTCGGCCCCGCCCTCGACGGCACCATGGCCGGCGCCGCCCAGGGCATCAAGCAGTACGTCGAGGGGCGCTGACCGCCCAACCCCCTCGCTTCTGGTGTGGGATCGGGTCGTGCCGACGACCAGATCCCACACCAGAACGGGTCGAGGAGGGCGGGCCGCGATCAGATGCGGGGCGGGTGCTGCGGGGGCGGCCGGAAGCCGGGGCCGGGGGTCCAGCCCGACTCGGCGATCACCTCGTACACGTGCAGCATGTTCAGGAAGTCCTCCGAGCGCGAGAACTTGCCGCCGCCGGCGTAGGTGAGGTCCGACAGGCCCGAGTTGGCGTAGGGGGTGCCGTCGGTGCGAGTGCCGGGGAGCAGCTGGGTCCACTTGACGACCACGTGGTCGCCGTCGACGGCGACCCAGTCGATCGGGAACCTCCAGTCCTCGAGGCCGGCCATGCTCTCGGCCATGAACGCACGGATGCTCTCGAGGCCGTCGACGCGACCCCAGGCGGGGTCGACGTAGGTGGCGTCGTCGGTGAACAGCTCGGCCATGGCCGACCAGTCGGCCCCACCGGCTTCGATCGTCTCCCGCATGGCGACGTAGGCGTCGACGGCGGCCTGGACCTCTTCACGGGGATGGCTCATGGCGTCAGACTAGGTCGGCACACTGATCCGTCGTCGATGGGCGTACTGGTGTGGGATGTGGTGGCCTTGACGACCAGATCCCACACCAGAAGCAGTTGCGTCGTGGGCCGTGAGCAGGGGGAAGCCGAGATGCCGTACGTCAGCGGGCGCGTCGTGCACGACGCCGACGCCCACCTCATGGAGACGCCGACCTGGCTGCGCGACCACGCCGACCCGTCCATCCGGGACCGGATCCCGACCCTCGAGTACACGAGCGGGAACGAGCTGCGCCAGACCGGCGATCCCGACGAGCAGCTGCGCGACCTCGTGGCCGCCTTCGACCGGATCGCCGAGAAGCACGCGTCGGACGAGTACCGGTCCGTGGAGGAGGCGGAGATCATGCTCCGCAAGAACTTCGCCGCCACCGGCTCGTTCATCGCCGAGGACCGCCCCCGGGCACTCGACCTCCTCGGGTTCTCGAGCCAGCTCGTGTTCAACACGTTCCACAACCGGCGCCTCCACGACTGGGAGCACGACGGCGACGTCGACTTCGCCTACGGCGTCGCCCGGGCCCACAACCGCGGCATGGTCGAGTTCTGCTCGGTCGACTCCCGGCTGCTGCCCACCTGCTACGTGCCCCTCGCCGACCTCGACCGCGCCGCGGCCATGGCCGACGAGGCGATCACCATGGGGGCGTCGGCGCTGCTCGTGGCGTCGGGGTGCCCGCCGGGCCACTCGCCGTCGCACGTCGGCCTCGACCCGGTCTGGGCCCGGGCGCAGGAGGCCCGGATCCCCGTCGTCTTCCACGTCGGCGGCACCGGCGACCTCATCGATCCGGCCTACTTCCGCAACGGCCTGTCCGTACCGCCCGACTTCCACGGGGGCGAGGAGAACTTCCGCTCCGTCGACTACATGGGCATCCCCCACCCGCCGATGCAGACGCTGGCCACGATGATCTTCGACGGCGTGCTCGAGCGGTTCCCGCGCCTGCGCATCGGCGTCATCGAGCAGGGCGCGATCTGGCTGCCCTCGTGGATGCGTCAGATGGAGTCGGCCTTCGATGCCTTCGCCCGACACGAGCAGCGGCTGCAGCAGCTGTCGCTGCGTCCGTCGGAGTACGTGTGCCGCCAGGTGCGGGCGACGCCGTACCCGACCGAGGACGTCGGCTGGATCGTCGAGCAGGCCGGCCCCGAGGTGGTGCTGTTCTCGTCGGACTATCCCCACGTCGAAGGTGGTCGCCGGCCCGTCGAGCGGTTCGAGGCCTCGCTCGGCGAGGCGCCGGAGCCGGTCCGGCAGGCCTTCTACTGCGACAACTTCGTCGACCTCATGGGCGCCGCCCTCGCGGCGTGAGGGGCGTCAGCCCCGGTCGGGAGGCACCACCGCGGTGAGGAACCGCACGTCGATGCCGCCGTTCGTCGTGCGGAACGCCTCCCGCCATCCGAGCCGGGCGGCGGCCGCGGCGCGGGGGTCGGCGACGAGCACGCCGAGGGACCAACCGGGGAGCTCACGGCGGACGACGTCGCCCAGCCGGGCGAACAGGTCGCGGGGGTCGCCGCCACCCACCCGCTCGCCGTAGGGCGGGTTGGTGATCACCCAGCCGGGTCCGTCCCCCGCGCCGTCCGGTGCCCGGAGGTCGGACACGGACCGTCGGTCGAACGTGATGTCGTCGGCCACGCCGGCCCGTTCGGCGTTGCGCCCGGCGATGGCCACCGCGCCGGCGTCCCGGTCGTGGCCGGCGATCACCACGCCGGGCGGCAGGAGCGGGCGTTCCGCCGCGCGCTGCTCGCCGGTGACGCTCGCCCACGTGCCGGGTGCGAAGGTCGGCCACCGCTGGAAGGCGAAGCGGCGGGCCCGTCCAGGGGCCAGGTCGCGGGCGATCGTCGCCGCCTCGATGGCGATGGTGCCCGACCCACAGCACGGGTCGACCAGCGGCTGGCGGCCGTCCCACCCGGCGGCGGCGAGCAGGGCGGCGGCCAGGGTCTCGCGCAGCGGGGCCTTCGCCGTCTCCCGCCGCCAACCCCGCCGGTGCAGCGACTCGCCGCTGCTGTCGGCGTACACGGTCACCCGGTCGTGGTCGACGCGCACCACGAACGGCACCGCCTCTCCCGCGACATCGGCGTCCTCCGCCGGTGGGGGCCCGGCGACGCGGTGGAGCCGTTCGGCGACGGCGGCCGTGTGGTACAGCCGGGACCGTCGGGAGCTCACCCGGATGGACACCGGACGGCCCGGACGCCGCCACGTGTCCCAGTCGATGGCGCCGACCTGCTGCTCGAGGTCGACGAACGTGCGGGCCGTGAACGAGCCGATGTGGACGAGCACGCGTTCGGCGAGCCGCGACCGCACGTTGACGGCGTAGAGCTGGCGGGGCGACCCCGTGGCCGTCACCTCGGCCCGGCCGGCGCGGACCGAGCGCAGGCCGAGCGAGGTCAGCTCGGCCGCGAGCAGGCCCTCGAGGCCCGGCCCGCAGGTGACGGTGAGCGACAGGCGGTCAGCCGACGGCCTGTCCCTCTTCGCAGGTGACGGAGGTGCCGTCGGCGCTCACCGACACGTAGGCGTAGGCGACCTGTGGCGTGAGGACGGGGACCCCGTCGGCGGGCACGCCGGCGTCGCCGACGAGGACGCCGCCTCGGAACTCGACGAGGATCCGCTCGGGGGCGCCCTCGGGGATCAGCACGTCAGCCGAGACCGAGGTCGAGTCGACGGCGAGCCAGTAGCCCGACCTCCCCCAGAGGGCGCCGCTGACGCTCGCCTCGTCGTTGGCGAGCAGTCGCTGGTAAAGGGCCTCGGCGTCCCGGCACGTCGTCGGGTTCGGGTACTCGAGCCCGTCGGCCACCGGTGTGCCGAGCAGCTCCGGTGCCTCGATCGTGGTGGGGGTGCCTCGTCCCGTCGAGCTGGTCGAGGCCTCGGTCGGCCAGTCGGTCGAGTCGGCGGTGGTGGAGGTGGCGGGCTCGTCGGTGGCCGACGTCGCCGCCGTGCCGGCCTCGTCCCCTCCGTCGTCGTCGCTGGAGCAGGCGGCCGCGGCGAGCACGAGCGCCGTCACGACGAGGATGGCGCCGAGTCGTCCTCGCATGGCCGCAGCCTACGCCCACCCCGACGGCGACTCCCGGGCCGCCCGGCGTTCACCGTCGAGTCCCCGGGCGGCCACCTCGGCGTGGACGGACCGTCGTCGGGGGTCGGTAGGCTCGCCCGGTGCGCTTGCTCGTGACCAACGACGACGGCGTCGACAGCATCGGGATCCAGCGCCTCGCCCGGTCCCTCGCCGACGCCGGACACGACGTGATCGTCGTGGCCCCTGCCGATGACCGCAGCGGCACCGCCGCCTCGCTCGGAGGGTTCGACCCCGACACCCACCTCTCGACCCGTCCGGTCGAGCTGCCCGAGGCCCCGGGCGTGGAGGCGTGGGCGCTCGAGGCGCCCCCGGCCATGTGCGTGCTCGCCGCCCGGCTCGGCGGGTTCGGCGAGCCACCCGGGTTCGTGGTCAGCGGCATCAACGCCGGGCTCAACACCGGCCGGGCCATCCTGCACTCGGGCACCGTGGGGGCCGTGCTCACGGGCCAGAACTTCGGGGTGTCCGGCCTCGCCGTGAGCGTGAAGTCGCCGACCGAGGGCGAGCCCTGGCGCTGGGACACCGCGGCCGCGCTGGCCGTCGACGTGCTGCCCCTCGTGCTGTCGGCACCCGAGCGCTCGGGCGTCAACCTCAACGTGCCCGACCGTCCCTACGACGAGGTGGCCGGCGTGCGGTGGGCTCGCCTCGCCCCGTTCGGTGAGGTGCGGGCGGCCATGGAGACGAGGCCGATCGCTGCGGAGGACGGCGAGCGTCGGCTGCAGATGGAGCTCCAGCTCACCGAGCACGAGTTCGACCCCGACTCCGACTCGGGCCTCGTGCGTGACGGCTACGCCGCCCTCACCGCCCTCGTCGGCATCGTCGAGGCGTGGCCCGACGAGCAGGGCCTGTCACCCCACGGCCCCGACGTCGACGAGCGGATCGTGCCCGGTGCCCCGCTCCACGAGGCCCACCGGGTGCCCGACGCCTCGGCCCGCGGCACGTTGCGCCGTCCCCTGATCGTCGGCCCCTGATCGTCGTCGTCGGCGTATCCGGCGACACGGGTGGTGGCTCGTTCCGCACACGACGGGCGGGCCGGCGCCGCTCCGGCGACCGCTACACGGGTGCCGGCGCCGCTCCGGCGACCGCGACACGGGTGCCGGCGCCGCTCCGGCGACCGCTACACGGGTGCCGGCGCCGCTCCGGCGACCATCCACGAGTGCCTGTCCTCGAGGACGGGCTTGCCGCCCTCCACCAGCATCCGCACCGAGGGGTGGCAGTACCGCATGTGCATGCCCACCCGCGGCTGATCGGTGCGGTTCGGCCCGGAGCCGTGCAGGGTCAGGCCGCTGAAGGCGACCGCCTCGCCGGCGGCCAGCGGGAGCGCCACGGCGCCGTCGGCGTCGGCCTCGAGCAGCAGCGGGTTCACGTCGGTCGATCGGTGGCGTCGCAGGCCCTCGCGGTGCGACCCGGGCACGACGACCAGGCATCCGTTGCGCTCGTCGGTGTCGACCAGGGCCATCCACACGGTCACGTCGAGCGGGGGATCCAGCGTGCCGTAGCCGTCGTCCTGGTGGAGGGGGATCCAGCTCTCGACGTCGGTGTCGTCGGGGAGCTTGGTGATGAACTGCGTGTGGGTGAACGCCACGTCGGGCCCGAGCAACTGCGTCAGCACGCCGACGTGGGCGCCGGCGAGGCACATCGTCCGCACCGCCTCGGCCTGGTCGCAGAGCTGCTCGCGCACCAGCAACCGTGACTCGGTGCCGGGCAGGGCGTACCCGCCGCTCGGCCGGAAGCGGTGCTCGGTGGCGAGCAGGGCGGCGACCTGGTCCTCGTCGGCGATGCGGCCGAGCGGCACGAACCCGTCCTGCTCGTAGGCGGCCAGCTGGTCGTGGTCGAGGCGTCGCGTCGTGGTCATCGTCGACTCCGTGCGTCGCTCAGGTGGTCTCGGCGTCGTCGTCGACGGCAACCAGGGGCCGGCTGTCGGCGCCGTCCCGGTCGTCGACTGCGGGGAGCAGCCCGTCGACGAAGCGCCCGATCCGGCGGAACACCCGGCGACTGGCGTCGGCCCACGGCATCAGGAACGGGTAGACGTGGAACATCTCGGGCTCCTCGATGACGTCGAGCTCGACGTCATCGTCCTGGAGCCGTTCGATGAACGCGCGGATCGGGTCCCGGAACATCTCGGCGTCACCGAACGCCACGAACGTCGGCGGGAAGCCGTGCAGATCGGCGTAGATGGCCGACACGTACTTGTTGTGGGGGTCGACCCCGTGCAGGTAGGGGGTGACCGGGATGTTCCACGGGAGGATGTCGTTCCCGGCGTTCTCGGTGATGCTCGGCTCGTCGAGGTTGAGGTCGACCTCGGGCGAGATGAGGATGAGACCGGCAGGCCGGGGAAGGTGGTGGGCTCGGCCGTCGAGCAGGAGCGACGTGGCCAGCCCGCCACCGCCCGAGTCGCCGGCGACGAAGAGCCGCTCGGGCGGGACGCCGCCGTCGAGCAGGGCCTCCACCACCCCGATGGCGTCGAGCAGCCCGGCCGGGAACGGGAACTCCGGCGCCAACCGGTAGTCGGCACAGAACACCTCGCAGCCGCTCTCGCGCGCCATGTTGGCGTTGAAGGCGGCGTACATGGTCGGACTGGTGCCGATGTAGCCGCCGCCGTGCAGGTAGAGGATCGTGCCCCGCGGCGGGTGGCCCCGGGGCCGGTACCACTCGCCCGAGGTGCCGGCGACCTCACCCCGGGTCATCGCCACGTCCATGGCCCGGGTGATGGGGGGCATCACCGCCCAGCAGATGTCGTCGAGCACGATCTCGAGCGACCGGAACTCCTCGGTGGGCAGGGTGGAGGAGTAGCCCATGAAGGTGCGCATGACCTGGCGGGTGACGGCCTTGCCGATGTTGTCGGCGAGGCTCTGCTGGCCCGCCCACGGTCGCCGGAACGGCACCTTCATCAGGCCGGCGGCCAGGCTCGGGGCGAGACCGAACACGGTGACGGCGGCGATCGGCGCCGACGCCGTCCGCACGTTCGGGCGTCGTCCCATGACCATGGCCGCCGAGCCTAGTGAGGTCGACGGCTGCGGGTGGCGAAGGAGTTTGCTCCGGCTGCGTCGGTGGGGAAACGTGGGCAGGTGACCGATCTCCCGCCAACAGAGGACGACGAGCTCGCGGTCCCGGACACGTTCGGTCGCCTGGCCGACCGGGTGGCGAGCGTGCTGCCCGAGGCCTACGGCGACCAGGCCCACTCGCTCATCGGGCAGGTCGAGTCGGTCGACCACGCCATCTACGCGGCCGTGGCCGCCACCCCGACCCCCGACCTCGACCGCGACCTCCGCCGTCTCTCCGACCTGGCCGACCACTCGAAGCTGTGGGTCGGGGTCGCCGGCGCCGTGGCGCTCGTGGGCGGTCGGCGAGGTCGTCGTGCCGCCGTCGACGGACTGGCCTCGGTGGCGGTCACGTCGCTCGTGGCCAACCTGGTGGTGAAGCCGGTCGCCCAGCGGGAGCGCCCCGACCGGGTCCGCATCGACGTCCCCCTGCTGCGCCACGTCGACATGCCGACGTCCCAGTCGTTCCCGTCGGGGCACACGGCGTCGGCGTTCGCGTTCGCCGTCGGCGCGTCACGCGACCTGCCGGTGTTGGCCCTCCCGCTGTTGGTGGCCGCGGGCGCGGTCGGCTACTCGCGCGTCCACACCGGCGTCCACTTCCCGCTCGACGTGGTGGCGGGCGGACTGCTCGGTGCCGCCACCGGCCAGACCACGACCGCCATCGCCGGCTGGATCCGCCGCCACCGCCGCTGAGCGTCGCGGCGAGGGCCGGTCAGGCGACCACGCCGTCGGCCCGCAGCGCCGCCAGCTCGTCGTCGGCCAGGCCGAGCTCGTCGCGCAACACATCGTCGGTGTGCTCGCCCACCCACGGGACCCGCGTCTCGGGGCCCTCGGCCATCCGCGACAGCTTGATCGGGTTGCCGGGGATCAGCACCGGCTCGTCGACGTCGTCGGTGCGCTCCAGCTCGACCAGCATGTGCCGGGCGGCGATGTGGGGGTCGGCGATCACGTCGGGGGCGGCGAAGCACGGGCCGGCGGCGACCCCGGCGGCCGAGAGCGCCTCGCAGGCCTCGACGCGGGTGCGGGCGGCCGCCCAGCCCTCGATGCCGGGGCGGATGACGTCCTCGAGGTGCACCCGCCATCCCTGCCGAGTGGCGAACCGTTCGTCGGACAACCACTCGGGGTGCCCCACGACCTCGGCCAGCCGCTCGAATTGGTGCTCGCGCCCGACCTGGACGATGAACCAGCCGTCCGAGGCGCGGAAGCCGTCCATGATCAGCGCCGGCCCGGGCGTGGCGCCGTCCTCGGCGGCCGGGTCGGGACGCAGGCCCATCGACCAGAAGTTGGTGACGATGTCGGTCATGGCCACCATGGCGTCGAACATGGCCACGTCGACGTACTCACCGAGGCCGGTGCGGTCGCGGTGGCGGAGGGCGGCCAGCACCCCGATCACGCCGAAGAGGGCGGTGCCGATGTCGCCGAGGGCGCCCACCGGCGCGACGACCGGCGGTCCCCCGGGCGGACGCTTGTACTCGTAGATCCCCGACATGGCCTCGGCGATCGGCGCGTAGGCCGGCCACGAGTCGTAGGGAGAGCCGGTCATCCCCTCGTGCACCGGGTTCCCGAACCCCGACACCGACAGGTAGACGACGCCCGGGTGCACCGCCCGGCACGCCTCGTAGCCGAGCCCGAGCCGGTCCATCGTCCCGGGCTTGAAGTTCTCGCACACCACGTCGAAGTGGGGGACGAGCCGGAGGAAGAGCTCCTTGCCCCGGGGGTCCTTCAGGTCGAGCCCGACGCTGCGCTTGCCCAGGTTGTTGCGCAGGAACGTGGCCCCGACCGAACGGCCGTCGGGGTCGGTCATCGCCGGGAGCGCACCCCGGCCCGACTCGCCGGTGCGAGGATGTTCGACCTTCACCACGTCGGCACCCAGCCGGGCCAGCAGCTGGGTGGCGTAGGGGAGGGCCTGCATCTGCTCGGCGGCCAGCACCCGGATGCCGTCGAGCGGTTTCCCGTGGCCCTCGGCCCCGGCGTTGGCGACGTCTCCGACACGCATGGCCGGCAGCCTACGCAATGGCCGCCGCCTGTCTGACGGGTCGTCAGATCCCCCTAGACTGCCGTCCATGCGGGGGATCCTCGGCCACGGCACCCACCTGCCCCATCGGCGGCTCGACCGCACGGAGATCACCCGGTTCCTCGGCGCCGGCGGCGGGCGGGGCACCCGCACGGTGGCGTCCTACGACGAGGACTCGGTCACCCTCGCCGTGGAAGCGGCCCGCACCGCCCGGCGCGGGCTCGGTGATCACCTCCGCATCGACGCCCTGTGGTGGGCCAGCGTCACCCCGCCCTACCTCGACCGCACCAACGCCACCACCGTCCACGCCGCCCTGCGCCTCGACGGCGACGTGATGGCCGCCGACGCCATCGGCTCGGCTCGGGCCGGCGCCGCGGTGGCCCGCACCGCCCTCGAGGGCTCGGGCACCGTGCTGCTCACCGCCGCCGACCTCCGCACCGGCCTGCCCGGCAGCGCCGACGAGGCCTCCGGCGGCGATGCCGGCGCCGCCCTCGTCATCGGTGACGGCGACGACGGCTCGCCGGTGCTGGCCGAGTACCTCGGCGGGGCGTCGGCCACCGACGAGTTCCTCGACCGGTGGCGGGTGCCGGGCGAGGCCCGCTCCCGCCTGTGGGAGGAGAAGTTCGGCGAGGTGCAGTACCTCCCGCTGGGCGAGTCGGCGTGGACCGAGGCGTTGAAGGCGGCCGAGCTGACCGCCGCCGCCGTCGACCGCGTCGTGCTCACCGGCCCGCATCCCCGCGCCGCCAAGGGGCTCGCCCGCCGTCTCGGCGTGGCCGACGGCGCGCTGGTCGACGACCTGGCCTCGACGGTGGGCTGGACCGGCGCCGCCCATCCGTTCCTGCTGCTCTCCGGCGTGCTCGACGACGCCACCGCGGGTGACGTCGTCGCCCTGGTGTCGCTCGCCGACGGTGCCGACGTGCTGCTCTTCCGCGTCACCGTCGCCGGCGGCGTCCAGGCCTCGGCCCGTCCACTCGCCGGCCAGGTGGCGGCGGGAGCGTCGGTGCCCTACGGCAAGTTCCTCGTCTGGCGGGGCATGCTCACCGTCGAGCCGCCCCGGCGACCGGAGCCGGCCCGGCCCTCGTCGTCGGCCGCCGCCCGGGCCGACGAGTGGAAGTACGGCTTCGTCGGGTCGCGCGACCGGGCCTCCGGCGCCGTCCACCTCCCGCCGTCCCGCGTGTCGATGGTCGGCGGCGCCGTCGACGACATGGAGCCGGTGCCCATGGCCGACGTCGAGGGCACCATCGCCACGTTCACCGTCGACCGCCTCGCCTACTCGCCGAGCCCGCCCGTCGTGTTCGCAGTGGTCGACTTCGACGGCGGCGGCCGGCTCCCGGTCGAGCTCACCGACGTCGACGTCGACGAGGTCGCCATCGGTGGCCGGGTCGAGATGACGTTCCGCCGGCTGTTCACCGCCGACGGCATCCACAACTACTTCTGGAAGGCCCGGCCCGTCGGCGCCTGAGCTGACACGGCCCCGAGGAGAGACATGGCTTCCCACGGCATCAAGGACCAGGTCGCGATCGTCGGGGTGGGCTGCACCCCGTTCACCGAGCACTGGGAGGCGGGCCTCGACGACCTCGTGCTGGGCTCGACGGGCGACGCCTTCGCCGCCGCCGGCATCACCAAGGACGACGTCGACGCCTACTGGCTGGGCACCGCCCAGTCGGGCATGAGCGGCATCACCCTGGCCCGCCCGCTGCAGCTCGAGGGCAAGCCCGTCACCCGGGTGGAGAACTACTGCGCCACCGGCTCCGAGGCGCTGCGTCAGGCCGCCTACGCCGTGGCGTCGGGCGCCTACGACGTGGCCATGGCCGTCGGCGTCGAGAAGGTGAAGGACTCCGGCTACCAGGGCCTCAACGCCTTCCCCATCCCGAACGACGGCACCTCCCGCACCCTCACCGCCGCCGCCATGTTCTCGATGGTCGCCCCCGCCTACGCCCACAAGTTCGGCGTCGACGAGGGCGAGCTGCGCGACGCCCTGGCCCACATCGCCTCGAAGAACCACTTCAACGGCGCCCGCAACCCCCGCGCCCAGTTCCGTCGCGAGGTCAGCCCCGAGCAGGTCTGCAACGCACCGGCCGTCGCCGGGATGCTCGGCATCTTCGACTGCGCCGGCGTGGCCGACGGGTCGGCCGCCGCCATCGTCGTGCGGGCCGAGGACGCCCACCGCTACACCGACCACCCGCTCTTCATCAAGGCGCTGTCGTTCGTGGCCGGCAACGGGTCGGGCCTGCTCGACCCCGACTACGACTACACGACCTTCCCCGAGATCGTCCGCACCGCCGAGGACGCCTACGCCCAGGCCGGCATCACCGACCCGCGCCACCAGCTGGCCATGGCCGAGGTGCACGACTGCTTCACCCCGACCGAGCTCGTGCTCATGGAGGACCTCGGCTTCTCCGAGCGGGGCACGGCCTGGAAGGAGATCCTGGACGGGGCGTTCGACCTCGACGGCGACCTCCCGGTCAACCCCGACGGCGGCCTGAAGTCGTTCGGCCACCCCGTCGGCGCCTCCGGCCTGCGGATGCTGTTCGAGTGCTGGCTGCAGCTGCGGGGCGAGGCCCCGCCCGAGCGCCAGATCGCCACTGCCACCGACCGCCACCTGGCCCTCACCCACAACCTCGGCGGCTACCCGGGCGAGATGGTGAGCTTCGTCGGCATCTTCGGCACCGAGCTCGCCTGACCCGACCCGTCACTGCGCTTCTGGTGTGAGTTCTGGTCGTTCCGGCGACCGCTTCTCACACCAGAACCGAGGCGACTGAACGAGGCGGTGGGCGGGCCCGATCAGGGCTCGAGCTCGAGCTGGCCCCAGGGGCTGTCGTACTCGGCGAACTTGTCGAGGAAGGGCGCGGCGTCGAAGGCCTCGGGGCCGAGCACCCCGGCCCCGTCCCAGGTGCCGTCCGCCAGCAGCTCCATGGCGATCACCGGGTTGATCGCGGTCTGCCACACCACGGCCTGGTGGCCGTACTCGGCCATGACCTCCTGGTTGTCGACCACGTGGTACAGGTACGTCGAGCGGGGCCGGCCGTCCTTGCCGGTGCCGGTGATCCACGTGCCCGCGCAGGTCTTGCCGTGCATGCGGTCGCCGAGCTCGGCCGGGTTGGGCAGGCAGGCGGCCACGACGTCGCGCGGCGACACCGCCTGGCCCCGGACGGTGACCGGTGCGGCGCGGTCGAGGCCGAGCTTGCGCAGCGTCTTGAGGACGTCGATGAACTCGTCGCCGAGCCCGTACTTGAACGTGACCCGCTTGCAGTCGACCCAGCGGGGGATGAGGAGCACCTCCTCGTGCTCGACGTTGACGCACTCGACCGGCCCGATCCCTTCGGGGAAGTGGAACACCTCGGGCTCGGAGAACGGCTCGGTGGTGTACCAACCCCGGTCCTTCTCCCAGATCACCGGCGGGTTGAGGCACTCCTCGATGGTCGTCCAGATCGAGAACGTGGGCGCGAAGTCGAAGCCGTCGATCACCAGGTTGGCGCCGTCGCGCACGCCCACCTCGTCGATCTCGGAGAAGAGGTGGTCGGCGGCGTAGCGGGCGAACACGTCCGACGAGCCCGGCTCGACCCCGATGCCCACCAGCGCCAGCTGGCCCTTCTCGGCCCATCGATCGGCCACCGCGAACTGCTCGTCGCCGAGCTTCACCCCCGGCTCCTCGTAGGGCCGCTCGGGATGGGGCTGTGACAGGTGCATGGCCATGTCGAGGTAGGTGGCCCCGACCTCGAAGGCGGCGTCGAAGATCGGTGGGTTGAAGCGGGGGTCGCAGGCGTTCACGATCACGTCGGCCTCCTCGACCCGGGCCACCGAGACGAGGTCGTCGATGTCGGAGGCGTCGACCTTGGCCGGCAGGAACCGGGGATCGCCGTCGAGCGAGGCGACGGCCCGCTCGGCCCGGCCGAGGTCGAGGTCGGCGATGACGAACCGGTCGAAGTAGGAACGGCGGGCGGCGATGGCAGCGATGGCGGAGCCGACGCCGCCGGCGCCCACGACGAGGATGCGCATGCCGGCGGATCCTAGAGGCCGAGCTGGCCCCGGGCCTCCAGCCGAGGGTGGGCGGACGGCGGTCGGGGCACCGGGTCCGAACCTGAAAGGTGACCGGGGACCCTTGTGCCGGGGACCGATGGCGGCGACGATGACGGCGATCGACCCGAGCGGTCCGTGTGACTCGAACCGGGGAGGTGACCCATGGCCGGTGGTGAGACCCCGACTCCCGGGTCGACCGATGGCCGCCCCGGTATCTGCCCCTGGTGCTGGACGGCCGTCGCCCCCGGCCGGGAGACGTGCCCGACGTGCGGGATCGACTTGACCGATCCCGAGGTCGCCCGACTCGCCCAGCTCGATGCCGAGCTTGCCGCGCTCCGCACGGTTCGCGACGCCGTCGTCGAGGAGTTGGCCGACGTCGACGCGCGCCGTGCGTCGTTGCGCAAGCAGCTCGTGTCGACCGAAGCCCGCGAGGCTTCCCTGCGGGCGAACCGGGGGGTCTTCGTCAACCGCCTCCACACCCGCCTCCCGACGGCCGTGACCTCGGTCCTGCCCCCACCTCCGGTCGCGGTGCCGACCGGCCGGCCGCTACCCCCGCCACCGACGGTGGTGCCGACGGCCGCCGCCGCGGCCGCACCTGCGGCCGTGCGCCCCTTGCCCCCCCCTGGGGGGCTGCCGCCGCCGCCACCTCCCGCCCCGCCGCCACCCCCCGCCCCGCCGACGCGCCCCGTGCGGCGGGCCCCGGAGTGGAGCCTGCGCAGCATCGGCCTGCTCCTGCTCGGCCTCGGCGTGGCCCTCGTCGCCCTCGCCGCCGCCATCTTCGCCGCCGCCCAGTGGTCGGTCATGACCGACCTGCAGCGCGTCGGTGTGCTCTTCCTCGTCACCGGCCTCGTCGCCGCCCTCATGCTGTTCCTGCGCCGTCGCCTGCCGGCCACCAGCCAGGCCATGGGTCTGCTCCTGCTCGGCATGGTCCTCGTCGACTGGTACGCGCTCCGGCGTGGCGGGGTGGCCGATTCGTTGCCCGACACCGCGTGGTGGGCGATCGGGACCGCGCTGGTGGCGGTGCTGGCCGTCACGCTCGGCGTGGCCCTCGACCACGTCTCCAGCCGGATCGCGGCGCCGCTCCTGGCCTGGGCGGCGGTGGTGCTGGCCGTGGCCACCCCCGACTGGCGGATGGCCGCGGCCGGCGCGGCGCTCGCCGTCGTGGTGGCCGTCGTCGTCGTCGGCCTCGTCCACCTGGGCGAGGTGCCCGGCTGGCGGGTCAGCGCGGTCATCGCCGCGTCCCTCGGTGCCGCGGTGTGGATGCTCGCCGGCGTCCTGGTGCTGGTCGACCTCGAGCTCGACACGACCGGTGCCGCCGTCGGCTCGGCGCTCGGCGTGGCGTTCCTCGTCCTCCCGGCGGTGGCGTGCCGCGCCGCCGTGCCGGCCGTGGCCACCCGGGCCGCGCTCGACCGCCTGGTCGGCGCGGTCGTGGTCGTGGGCCTCGGGTGCTCGGTCGTCGTGCTCGCCGCCCGGTGGTGGGACGGCCCGTACCGACTGGTCGCCCTCGCCCTGGTCGCCACCGCGATGGTGGCGATCGGACGGGTGGTGCCCGGGCGGGTGGCCGCCGGCGCGACCGAGGGTGGCGCGCTCCTCCTGACGTTGCCGGTCCTCACCGCCATCCCCGTGGCGATGACGGTCGGTGCGGGCAGCGTCAGCGAAGCCGGGGCCTGGTGGTCGGACTCGCTCGGGCTGACCGTGCCCGGCCCGGCAGAGCTCGGGGGCCTGACCATCGCCTGGTTGTCCACGACCGCGCTCGTCGGTGCCTGCGTCGTGGCCGCGGCCGCCCTCGACCAGGTCCGTGGCCGCGGACCGGGGTACCGACTTCCGCCGGTCGGGACGGGTGTGCTGATCGGCGGCGGCCTGGCGACGAGCCTCGTGGTGCTGCCGTCGGCGCTCGCCCTGACCACCGGTGGCGCCCTCGCCCTGGCCACCGCGACGGTGCTCGCCGCCGTGGTGGTCGCCCTCGTCGCCCGCCGTCCGGCCGTCACCGTCGCCTGCGCCATCGTTGGCGGTGCCGTCGGCACCCAGGCGGTGGGTTGGGCCCTCATCGACCGGTGGACCACCGTCGCCCTGGTCACCGCGGTCCTCGCCGGGCTGTCGGCCGCCGCCGTGCTCACCCGCGACGGGGTCCGGGCCGGCGCCACTGCCGGGGCCATGGCCGTCGCCCTGATCGACACGGCCGTCGTGGCCGCCGCGCTGCATGCCTCACCGTCGGCCACCGGCGTCGCCCTCGTCGTCGTGGCCGGCGCCGGCCTGCTCGCCGTCGTGGCCCTCGCCGAGCACGACGACCTGCTGGCCTCGGTCGCCTCGGTCGCCGGCTCCGGGCTCGTCGTGGGCACGGTCGTCGCCCTCGCCGACCCCGATCACCCGATCGTCGGGCGTTGGGTGGCGGTCGGCTCGGTCGCGGTGGTGGTCGCGACCCTGCTGCTCGCCCTCCGGCGGGCCGGACCGCAGTGGCGGTCGGCCCTCGCCGGTTCTGCCCTCGCCGGGGTGCTGGTGGAGGCGGTGCTGGTGCCGGTGGCCCTGGAGGCGCAGCCGGTGGCGGTGGGGATCTCGTTGATCGCCGTGTCCGGGGTCGCCCTGCTGGCCACGCTCGTGGTCGTGGCCGACGACGAGCTGGCCGTCGTGCTCGCGTCGATCGGCGGCGTCGGCCTCGCCGTCGGTGCGCTCGTCGCCATCGCCGACGTCGACCAGCGCACGATCGGGCGGTGGGCGCTCGTCGGCGCCGTGGCGGTGGCCGTCGTGGCGCTCGTGCTCGGGTACCGCCGGGTGCCGGCGTCCCTGCGGTCCACCCTCGCCGGCTTCGCCCTGACCGGGGTGCTGGTGGAGGCGGTGCTGGTGCCGGTGGCCCTGGAGGCGCAGCCGGTGGCGGTGGGGATCTCGTTGATCGCCGTGTCCGGGGTCGCCCTGCTGGCCACGCTCGTGGTCGTGGCCGACGACGAGCTGGCCGTCGTGCTCGCGTCGATCGGCGGCGTCGGCCTCGCCGTCGGTGCGCTCGTCGCCATCGCCGACGTCGACCAGCGCACGATCGGGCGGTGGGCGCTCGTCGGCGCCGTGGCGGTGGCCGTCGTGGCGCTCGTGCTCGGGTACCGCCGGGTGCCGGCGTCCCTGCGGTCCACCCTCGCCGGCTTCGCCCTGACCGGGGTGCTGGTGGAGGCGGTGCTGGTGCCGGTGGCCCTGGAGGCGCAGCCGGTGGCGGTGGGGATCTCGTTGATCGTGGTGTCCGGGCTGGCCCTGCTCGGATCCGTCGCGTTCGTCACCGACGACGAGCAGGCCGCCGTGCTCGCGTCGATCGGCGGCGCCGGCCTCGCGCTCGGCGCGCTGGTCTCGATGACCGATCTCGAGCACCGCGCCCTCGGGCGGTGGGCGCTCGTCGGAGCGGTGGCCTTCGCCGTGGCCGCCCTGCTGCTCGCCCTCCGCCGGGTCGGGCCCGCCTCGCGTCCCCTCGTCCTGGCCGGCGCCACGAGCGGCGTGCTCGTCGAGGCCGCCCTCGTGCCCGCCGCCCTCGTCGCGCCCCTCGTGGCGAGCGGCGTCTCGCTCGCCGCCGTCGCCGGGATCGCGCTGCTGGCGGTCGCAGCCGCCGCGTCCGACCGGGACGTGGCCTGGGCGGTGGCGGGACCGTCGGCGTGCGGGCTCGGCGCTGGCGTCGCCTTGGCCTTCGCCGATCCCGACCACGTCGCCGCGGCCTGGTGGACGGCGGTGGGGTCCGTCGCGGTGGTGGTCGTCGCGCCGCTCCTGGGTCTGCGCCGGCCGTCGTCGGTGCGACCCACGCTGGCCGGCCTCGCCCTCACGTCACTGCTCGCCGAGGCCGTCCTCGTCCCGCTCGCCGTCGAGCACACCGTCTTCGGCGGGCCGCAGGACGAGCCGATGGCGACCGCCCTCATCATCGGCATCGCCCTCGTCGTCGTGGCCGGTGCCGCCCTCGTTGCGTCGGTGGTCGTCGTCACCGATGCCGCCGTGCGACGGGTGCTGGTGTGGATCGCGTCGATCGGGTTGGCGCTCGGTCCCCTGGTCGCGCTCACCGACGTCGATCACCGAACCGCGGCGTGGTGGACGACCGCCGCCGCCGTCGCCCTCGCCGTCACCGCCGTGCTCGCCGCGCTCCGCCGGGCCCCCGAGCCGCAGCGGGTCACCCTCGTCCTGTTCGCCACCGGGGGTGTCCTCGTCGAGGCCGTCGTGGTCCCGGTCGCCCTCGAGGCCAGTGGGCTCGTCGTCGGGATGAGCCTCGCCGTCACCGCCGCCGTGCTCCTCGGTGCCGGGCCCCTCGCCCTGGACCGGTTCCCGGACCTCGGGACGACGGTCGCGGGCGTGGCCGTCATCGGCTGGCTCGCCGGGATCTACCTGGTCGCCGTCACTCCGGACGACGCCCTGCGGGCCGTGGCGGTGGCCGTCACGGTCGGCGTGCCCGCCCTGGCCCTCGCCGGGGCCGCGCCGGCATCGCCTCGGGCGGTGGCCATGGCCGCCCGGTTCGGCTCGCTCGGTGCCGCCCTCGTGGCCACGTGGCTCTGGCTGGCCGCCTACGGCGTCGACCACGTCGAGGCCTACACCCTGCCTGCCGCGGCCGTCGCCCTCGTCGCCGGTTGGACGCAGCGGCACACCGCGACCGGATCGCACTCGTGGGTCGCCTACGGGCCCGGGCTCGTGCTGCTGTTCGGCCCGAGCCTGGTGCTCGTCCTGGGCGAGGGGGCGCGGTACGACCGCTGCTCCTGCTGCTCGCGGCCGCCGCGGCCGTTGCCGTCGGCGTGGTCGCCCGGCTCCAGGCCCCCTTCGTCATCGGCGGGCTCACCCTGCTCGTCGAAGCGGTCGACACCCTCGGTCCCGTCGTGGGCCGGTTGCCACGGTGGTCGGTCATCCTCGTCGTGGGCCTGATCTGCGTGTGGGCCGGGGCCACGTTCGAGCGCCGGGTGCGCGACCTGCGTCGTGGCGGCGACGCCTTCCGTCACCTGCACTGATCGCGCCCGTTGCCGGGGGGTCGTTGCCCCCGTACGCTCCCGCGCCGTGCGCCACGCCGAGCGGTTGCCCCGTGAACGTCCTGCTGATCGGGTGGCCCGGGAGGCGCATCTCAACGTCCTGCTGGCCGCCAACCGCTTCGCCGACGAAGCAGAGCGGATCTGCCGCGAGGAGGGCTCGTCGCACGCCCAGTACGTCGCCCTCTGGGTGCTCTGCCTGGACGGCGACGCCGACCACGGGATCCCGGTCGGGGCCATCGCCGACGGGCTGTTGAACCGGGCCTCGGACACCACACGTCTCGTGGCCCGGCTGGAGCGGGCCGGGCTCGCCGAGCGGGTGGTCGACCCCGAGGACCGTCGTCGGGTGCTGGTGCGGGCCACGCCGGCGGGCCGGGAGCGGTTCGAGGCCATGACCCGGCGCCTACGTGCCTATCACCGCACGCAATGGGCCGAGCTCGACGAGGGGGAGCTCGAGACGCTGTCGGCGCTGCTGCTGAAGGCGCTGTGGGGGTCCGAGCCGCCGCTGCGGTGAGGCGTCCCCGAGGCCACACTTAGCTGTTGCAACAGGTAATCGCCGGTCATAGGATGGCGCGGGTGCCGGGCGAGCGCGCCGGCGCGAAGGGGGATCCACCGTGAAGCTGGCCAACGTCGACGGACGCGCCACGATCGTGACCGAGGCCGGGGGCATCGACCTCGCCACCGCCACCGACGGCGCCCTCGGGCCCGACCTCGGCGACGCCCTCGAGCGGTGGGACGAGGTGGTGGACCGGGCGTCCGCCCTCGTCGCCGTCGCCGGCGTCGCCGCCCTTCCCCTCGACGACGTCCGCCTCGGCCCGCCGGTGCCCGAGCCCCGCCAGGTGTTCGGCATCGGCCTCAACTACCGGTCCCACGCCGAGGAGACGGGCGCCGAGCTCCCCACCATCCCGGCCACGTTCACCAAGTTCCCCACGTCGCTCACCGGACCCTTCGCCGAGGTCGCCCTGCCGAGCGACAGGGTCGACTGGGAGGTCGAGCTGGTCGTCGTGATCGGCCGCCGGGCCGAGCACGTGGCCGAGGCCGACGGTTGGGACGTCGTGGCCGGGCTCACCGTCGGCCAGGACCTGAGCGAACGCACCGTGCAGTACGCCGCCGGCTTCCAGTTCTCGCTGGGCAAGTCCTACCGCGGCTTCGCCCCGACCGGCCCGTGGATCGTCACGCCCGACGAGGTGCGCGACCGTGACGACCTCGCCCTCGGCTGCTCGATCGACGGCGAGACCGTGCAGGACGGGCGCACCAGCGATCTGGTCTTCCCGGTGCCGCGCCTCGTGGCCGAGCTGTCGGCCGTGGTCACCCTCCTGCCCGGCGATCTGATCTTCACCGGCACCCCCTCCGGGGTCGGCGTGGCTCGCTCGCCCCAGCGCTTCCTGCAGCCCGGCCAGGTGCTCGAGAGCTGGATCGAGGGCATCGGCACCATGCGCACCCGCCTCGTCGCCGACCGCTGATCGCTGATCGCGGCCCGACGAAGCCCTGAGCCAGCCAAGGAGTCTCCCGTGCACCACGAGCTCGAGGTCGCCTACCTCGTCGTGGAGGTGGACGACCGCGTCGCGTTCGGCACCTTCCTCACCGACACCGTCGGACTGATCGCCGGGTCGGTCACCAGCGACGGGCTGGTCGCGTGGCGCGACGACGACCGGGTGCACCGCCTCCTCGCCGCCGAGGGCCCGGCGAACGACGCCACGGCCGTCGGCTTCGAGGCCGTCGACGACGCCGCTCGCCGGGCCACCATCGCCCGCCTGGCCGACGCCGGCTACGTCGTCGTGGAGGGCACGGCCGACGAGGTCCACGCCCGCCGGGTGCGAACCCTCGATCGGGTCCAGGCCCCGTGGGGCGTCGACGTCGAGGTCGTCACCGGCCTCGAGCGGGCGCCGGCGCCGTTCGCGTCCCCCTCGTGCCCGGCGGGTTCCTCACCCAGGGGATGGGGTTCGGCCACGTCGTGTTCGCCACCACCGCCTTCGACGAGGCCCACCACTTCGTCACCGCCGGACTGGGCCTGCGCCAGTCCGACTGGCTCGAGACCGAGATCGCCGAGGGGATCCCGCTCGAGGTGCGCTTCTACCACTGCAACGAGCGACACCACTCGCTCGCCCTCGCCCGGGCCCCGTTCGAGCTGCCGCAGCGGCTGCACCACGTGATGGTCGAGGCCAACGACGTCGACGACGTCGGCGCTGCCTTCGACCGTGCGTTCGCCTCGGGCCTGCCCATCGCCAACGGGCTCGGCCGTCACGACAACGACCGCATGCTCAGCTTCTACGTCGTCACGCCGGCCGGCTTCCAGCTCGAGTTCGGCCAGGGCGCCCGCACCGTCGTCGAGCCGTGGGACGACGACCGTCGGTACGACCGCATCAGCCTCTGGGGCCACCAGCCGGTGGTGCGGCCGTGAGCGGCGAAGGACCCGAGGAGGGCGACGCCGACGTCGCCGTCGTCGGGTTGGGACCGGTCGGCGCCGCCCTCGCCATCCTCGTGGCGCGTGCCGGCCACCGCGTGGTCGTGCTGGAGCGGTTCCCCGAGCCGTACCGGTTGCCGCGCGCCGTGCACTTCGACCACGAGGCGGTCCGCATCCTGCAGGGCTGCGGGCTCGGGGACCGGATCCCGCCCATCGCCGAGCCGGCGGGTGCGTACGAGTGGCGCAACGGCGAGGGCCTGCCGTTGCTGCGGTTCCGGGCCGACCGACCCGGCGTGAGCGGTTGGCCGGCTTCCAACATGATCAACCAACCCCAGCTCGAGGACCTGCTCGACGAGCGGCTCGCCTCCGTTCCCCACGTCGACGTGCGCCGCGGGGTCGAGGTCGTGGGGCTGGAACCGGACGACGACGGCGTCACCATCGAGTGCGCCGACGGGTCGAGCGTGCGGGCGCGGTACGTCGTCGGATGTGACGGCGCCAACAGCACGGTCCGCACGCTCGTGGGCGCCCCGGTGCACGACCTCGGCTTCTTCTACGACTGGCTCGTGGTCGACGTGCTGCTCGACGAGCCTCGCGTCTTCGACCCGCCCAACATCCAGATCTGCGACCCCGAGCGGCCCACCACCCTGGTGTCGGGTGGGCCGGGGCGCCGGCGGTGGGAGTTCATGCGCCTCCCCGACGAGCCCCTCACCGACCTCGAGGACGAGGCCACGCCGTGGCGGATGCTCGAGCGCTGGGACGTGACCCCCGACAACGCCACGTTGGAGCGGTCGGCCGTGTACCGGTTCCAGGCCCGCTGGGTCGAGCGCTGGCGCACCGGCAGCGTGCTGTTGGCCGGCGACGCCGCCCACCAGATGCCTCCGTTCGCCGGCCAAGGATTGTGCTCCGGGCTCCGTGACGTCGCCAACCTCTCCTGGAAGCTCGACCTCGTGCTCCGCGGCCTCGCCGCCGACTCGCTGCTCGACACCTACGAGGTCGAGCGCATGCCGCACGTGGAGCGCGTGATCGACTTCTCCATGGCGCTGGGGAAGGTGATCTGCGTGCCCGACCCCGACGAGGCGGCGGCGCGCGACGAGACGATGGCTGCGGCCCTGGCCGACGGAGGCGACAGCGAGATCCCGCCGCTCCCGGGCATCACCGAGGGCGTGGTCGAAGACGGCTCGGTCGGTGCCGGCGAGCTGTTCCCCCAGGGGATGGTCGCCGCTGCTGCCGGCGGCGCGGCGGTGCGCTTCGACGACCGGTACGGCGCCGGCTGGCGCCTCGTCGTCGGTGACGGCGCCGAGGTCGTGCTCGACGACGAGTCGGCCGCGTGGTTCGAGTCGATCGGCGGCGGCATCGTGGCCATGCCCGAGCGCGTCGACGTCGACGGCACCTACCGCGAGTGGTTCGCCGGCCACGGGGTCGTGGCCGCCCTGCAGCGGCCCGACTTCCACGTGTTCGGCAGCGCCGTCGATGCCGGGGGCGCCGCCGAGCTGGTCGATGCCCTGCGGACCCGGCTCGCCTGAACCGGACCGGTCCCCGGATCGCGCCGTCGGCGCGCCGTTCTGACGACCGGAGACGGCGATCAGCTCCGCCGGCTCACCAGAACGAGTCCTCCTCGGTGAGCCCGAGCTCGGGGAAGGCCCCCACGGCGATGGGCTGGCAGTTGCCCCACCCGACCCCACCTCCGGTCGGGTCGGTGACCCGGATGACGGTGTCGCGGATCTGGTGCAGCTCGCGGGCCGCCGCCGGGTCGGTGCAGTCGGCGAGGTGCTCGCCCTCGACGTGCAGCGGCCCGCGCCACTCGCCGTGGTGGTGGCCCTTGAACCCGAAGTAGAGGCCGGCCCCGAGGTGGAAGCCGGTGTCGCCCAGCACCTCCACCTCGATGGTGCGGGTCGAGCCGTCGGCCATGCCGAAGTGGATGCGGCCGCTCTGCAGCCGGCGGTTCACCCGGTCGAACCCGACCTCGGGGGTGATCCGCACGATGGGCTCGACGCGCCCGTCGGGGTACTCGAAGCCGCCCATCGCCTGCTGGTGGGACAAGCCCGGCGCCGACACGTCGACCAGGTGGAAGAACAGGCCGTAGGGCGAGCCGTCGGCCGCCTCCAACGCCACCGGGCACCAGAACATGAGGAACGACAGGCCGGCCAGCGGATCGGTGGGGTCGCGGTCGACCGGCGGCGCCCCGACGTCGTAGCGCACGCCCCAGGAGTGGTCGCGGGTCGACACCCACTCGCCTGGGTCGACGTCGTGGCGCTCGCCGTCCAGCTCGATCCACCCCGAGGCGGCGCCGATCTGGTGGTAGCGCACCAGCTCGGCGTCGACGCGGTAGCCGGTGGGGGAGCGGCGGTGGGTGCGCTCCTCGAGCTGCGGGGGAACCGTCGCGTGGAACGTCCAGTCGAACGCCAGGGGCTGGACGCCGTTGGGCTCGAGCCGGAACCGCACCGTCCGCATCGGCTGGAGCACCTCGTAGGTGACCGGGCCGATCACGGTGGTCTCGGGGTCGGGGGCCAGGGACCGGCTGGCGCGCACCGTCCACTGCTCCCGGCCCCGCGACGCGCCCGCGTAGCCGTCCATCACGTTGCGGTTCGGGTACTTGCCGAGCCCGAACCCGAGCTGGAGCGAGCCGTCCCGGCGGGCCGCCATGGCGCAGACCTTCTCGGTCCAGGACGGGTCGGTCTGGGAGACGGTGGCGAAGGTGTCGACGATCTGATGGGTGAAGCCCTCGTCGGCGGGCAGCAGCGGCCCGAAGGAGTTGGTCACGCTGCGGAGCGTAGGCGCCGACCGGCCGCAGCCGCGGGTGACCGTCAGTCCCCGATGCGCAGGACCGTGACCTCGTTGGGGCCCGGGCGGAACCAGCGGTCGGCGGCCACGACCTCGACCCGGTCGCCGTCGAAGGTGGGCGCGGTGGCCACGATCACGCCGTTCACCGCCACCGCCACCGGTGTGCCGGGCTCGACACCGGTCACGGTGGCCATGATGACCGCTGGGACCTCGCCGCTCGCCGGATCGACGGCGACGTAGTCGTCGGGGTGGTCGAGGACGGTCTCCACCGGCGTGAGCCCGACCGAGTCGACGTCGTCGACCCGCGCGCCGACCAGGTCCGGAGCGGGCCCCAACCGCCAGAGTCGGAGGTCGTCGCCGGGCGGCCCGACCCACGAGCCGGCGGCGAGCCGTCGGATCCGGCTCGAGAGGTCGTCGCCGTCGAGCTCGACCCGATCGCCGGCGTCGACGCCGAACGAGTTCACGAGGCTCATGAAGAACGGCTTGGTGCCGTCGGGACGGGGGTCTCCGAAGACCGAGCGGCCGTCGACGTCCCACGGCACGTCGATGCCGAGGACGTCGGCGATCGTGGGGAGCACGTCGACGGTCAGCACGTTGGCGTCGCTCGTCACGCCCTCCGTCTGCCCCGGCAGCTTGACGAACAAGGGCACGTAGGCGAGCTGGGCCATCAGGTCGTCCGACGGTTCGGCACCGTCGAGGCCCCGGGCGTTGGTGCCGGGCTCGAACCCGATGCCGTGGTCGGCGGTGACGATCACCAGAGCCTCGTCGTAGACCCCCTGCTCGCGAAGCGTGGCGGTGAGCTCGCCGATGATCGCGTCGACGTAGGCAACCTGGAGCAGGTGCCGTTGACGGGCGAGATCGACCGGCCACGCCTCGTCGGTCCACACGTCGTCCTCCCGGTCGAGGTCCGGGGCCGGGTACTGCACCCCGTCGGGGAGGTAGCGGTACGGGACGTGCGGGAGGAGTAGGTGGAGGTAGTGCAGCGTGCGCCGCCCGGCATCGATGCCATCGAGGAAGCTCCGGACCCGGGTGGGCTGGTTGAGGCCGAAGTCGGCCCAGCCGTCCTCGGCCGCCGGCGTGCCTCCGGTCGGGTCCTCACCGGGCTCGTCGACCAGCATCGCGGCGGGATCGGTCCAGTCGCCCGAAGGGGACAAGCGAGCCTGCATGATGCCGACGGCATCGTCGAGCAGGGCGCGGAGCCCGCCCTCGGCCACCAGATCGCCCGCTGCGCAGAGGTTCGTCGGGCAGAGACGGGTGATCGATTCGGTCACCCGGAGGTCGTAGTCGGCGCCGAGCAGGGTGAACACGGTGTCGGGGTAGTTGGCGGCGAGGGGGGCTCCGACGTCGGAGGGGTACCGACCCGACGCGATGGCGGGCACCGCGTGCCACGTCGACGGGCTGACGGTGGTCGCGTTGCGGAACCAGTGCGATCCGTCGGCGAGGGCGCGGAAGTGGGGGTACAGGTCGCCGTCGATGGTGCCGTCGCCGTCGAGGAGCGAGACGAGGGGGAACTCGTCGAAGACGACCAGGACGACCGGCGTCGGCTCGGCGACCGTCGTGTCGGCAGCGGCCACGGTGTCGGAGGTCAGCAGGGCGGACGTCTTCGACGTCGTGAGGAACAGCCCGAAGAAGACCAGGGGCGCGAGGGCGGCGAAGCTCAGCCACATCTGCAGTCCCCGGGACCGCAGGACCAGCGCAGCGACGACGGCTCCGAGGCCCACGCCGAGGACGAGGAGCGGGAGGCCCGTGACGATCGGTCGGAGGGCCTGCACCGCGAACGCGGCCACCAGCGCCGCCACCAGCACGGCGTGGATCGGCGTCCGCAGGCGCGGCCAGATCAGGGCAGGGACGGTCTCGACGGCCCAGAGCGCGAGGGGAACGACGAAGGTGACGACGACGGCGAAGCCGACGATCTGGCGGGTCCCGGCTCCCCGGAACACGAACTGCTCCGGCGCCCGCCCGTAGAGGTCGAGCAGGGGGTAGGCGATGGCGAACCCCGACAGCGCGAACAGCTCCACGAAGGCCCGGACGTGGGGCCGGACGCGGTCGCGCCAGGTCGGGGTCGGGCGCTCGTCGTGGGGTGCGGTCATGCGTTGCCGAGGCTAGGGCGCGTCGTGCTCGTGACGGTCGCGGGCCCGCGACCGGCGCCCCGGTCGGGCCGTGACGTGGGTCTCACCGGGGACGGCAGCGGTAGAGCGTCCGGCGCCCCGACGGCAGCACCTCGCGCTCGAGCACGTCGAAGCGCGCCTCGAGCGTCTGCTCCCACTCGTCGATCCCGTAGTGGTCGAAGAGCCCAGCTCGCTTGCGGCCGAGCAGGCGCTCGACCATCGGGTCGTCCCGGTGGGGGAACTCCACGACGAGCGGGGTGGCGAAGTCGGCGAAGAACGCCACGATCTCGGCAAACGGCACGGTGTCGGTGAGGGCCATGTGGTGGACGAGCGCCAGCGCGAGGAGCAGGTCCGGCTGCATGCGTTCGGCCCAGGGCCGACGTTCCGTGGAGCGCCAGCCGAGAGCCGGCGGGGGATCGGCGAGGTCGACCACGAGGGGCAGGACGCGCGTCTCGCCGGTGCTGCGAAGCCGACGGTACAAACGGTCGACCACCAGATGGTCGGCGTCCACGGCGATGGCCCGGGTGGCGCCACGATCGACGGCGAGCACCGAGAACCGTCCGTCGTTGGCGCCGAGGTCGAGCACCGTCGCCGGCCGGGCCGCCTCGACGGCCCGCGCCACGAACGACTCCTTGGCGGCCAGGTCCACGTCCGTGTAGTGCGACCGGTCCCGGTACTCCGACCACTCCGATCGGCCCTCGTCCCAGCGGAGGTGCTCGACGGCGCGACGAAGGTTCGCCAACTGGGCGGCGACCACCTTCGGGCCGAACCCGGCCTGACGCATCTCGCCCCGCACGTCCCGGTCGCTGTCGGAATAGCGGTGCTCGGCACGGGCGTGCAACCGGACGTGGACGAGGAGCCGCCGGTCGAGTCGGTGCCGACCCCGGATCAGCCTGGCCGTGTCGGCCGGCGAGATGCCGTCGACCGCCCCGCGGAGCCAGGGCTGGAACGGGATGCCGGCGACGCTCTGGGCGACGAGCGGGTTGAGGAAGAGCTCGCAGAACTGGCGGTAGCCCGGCCACGGTTCCCCAGGCCTCAGCCGCTCGAACGAACCGACGTCGATGAACACCGGATCGGTGCCGATGAACTGCACGTTGTACGAACTGGCGTCCTTGGTGGTGAAACCCTCGGCGACGGCGCGCTCGGTCACCTCGAGCTGGAGCAGCGCGGCATCGCGCAACATGGCGAAGGTCCACTCGTAGGGATGCGTGATCACCGGCACCCGCTCGTGGCGCAGCACCGCCGCCCACTCCCCGGCGATGGGGGCCTCGTCGTCGGTCAGCCGTTCGGTCGCCACGATCCGCCCACGGCGCTGGAGGTCGGCGAAGAAGTCGGTGTCGGCCACGGCCTCGAACTCGCGGAGGCCGGGCTCGGTCAGGCCCCGGTACACGCCCTCCGGGCCCACGAAGACGGTGGACAGCGGGTCGCGGAACGACCCCGGATCGGCCGCGAGGCTCACGGCGGCGGCTGGGTCACACGTGGTCGTCGTCGGACGAGCCGACGAGCGCGGCCCGGGCGGCGTCGGCCTTGGCCCGGCGCTTCTTCGAGAAGATGCCGAGGATCCGGTTGCCGTACATGCGGGCGAGCACGGCGACGCCGGCAGCCCCACCCGCCACGGCCGCAGCGATCATGCTTCCCGTTCCCGCATCGAGGTAACCGAACATGGAGCAAGACGCTATCGTCCGTTCACCTTCGTGGCGAGTCACCCCCGGTCGGCCGAGGAAGGGGGGCCGTGTCGCCGCGGCGGTCGGGGCGGGCGGACGGGCTCCCGGATGACCGCGCCGGGCGGTGGACCGTGTGCCGTTGCCCTGCCGTCGACTAGAAACGCCTCCGTCCGACCGCGCGGGCGGTCCCGCCGGGCCACGTCGGTCCGGCGCCATTCGACACGAACGAGGGGAAGCGCATGCCCGAGCTCACCGTCACGTCCATGGAGGACGCCGTCGCCCGCATCCGGGCGGTCGACGAGATCGGGGTGCCTCTCGGCCCGGGCCAGCCCGCCGGCTTCCTCCACGCCCTGGCCGAGCGCGACGACTGGGAGGCGCTCACGATCTACGGCGCCCTGCTCGTCGACCTCTACGAGATCTTCCTGAAGCCGAACGTCCGCTACCTCTCGGGGTTCTTCGGGCCGGCCGAACGCATCCTCATCGATGCCGGAGGCGACGTGGAGTTCGTGCCGTCCGATTTCCGGCGGTTCGCGCCCATCCTGCAGAAGCAGGCGCCCAGGGTGATGTCGACCATCGCCACCCCTCCCGACGCCGACGGCTACCTGAGCCTGTCGCTGCACGCCGGGGCGAGCGTCGCCGAGCTGCACCGGTGCGGGGCCGATCCCGCCCGAGTGCTGCTCGTCGAGATGAACCCCGCCTTCCCGCGCACGGTCGGGCTGCCGCCCAACCACGACCACCGCCTCCACCTCGACGAGATCGACGTGCTGGTCGAGGGCGACCGCCAACCGTTCGTGCTCGAGGACGCCGCGCCCACCGACGTCGAGGTGGCCATCGCCGAGCACGCCCGGTCGTACGTGTCCGACGGCTGCACCATCCAGACCGGCATCGGCGGCATCCCGAGCACCATCGTGCGGCTGCTGTCCGAGCAGCCCGGTGGTGACTACGGCGTGCACTCCGAGATGTTCACGACCGGCCTGATGCACCTCCACCGGGCCGGCAAGGTGACCAACCGGAAGGGCGGCGCGTACGACGGGTTCTCGCCCACGACCTTCGCCGCCGGCACCCTCGAGCTCTACGAGTGGCTCGACGGCAACGACGAGGTGAGGTTCCTGCCGGTCGAGCTGGTCAACTCGCCCCACATCATCGCCGCCCAGCGGAAGATGACCACGATCAACGGGGCGCTGTGCGTCGACCTGCACGGCCAGGTCGTGGCCGACACCATCGCGGCCCGCCAGTACTCGGGCATCGGTGGCCACGAGGACTTCGTGTCGGCGCCGAGCCTCGAGCTCGACGACCGCTCGCTCGTCTGTCTGCCGTCGACCGCCAACGCCGGCGGGGAGCCCGTCTCGCGCATCGTCGGGGCGCTGCCCGAAGGGTGGATCATCACCACGCCTCGGCACCAGCTCGACGTGGTGATCACCGAGTACGGCGCCGCCGAGCTCCGTGGCCGCACCGTCCGGGAGCGGGCGCTCGCCCTCGCCGACATCGCCCACCCGCAGTTCCGAGACGAGCTGCGGGCCTGCGCCGCCGAGGTGCGCTGAGCGGCGTCGGGCGGCCCTGGCCGGGCCTAGCCTGACGGCATGACCGACCCGGGTGTGCCCCCGTCGCTGGATGGCGACGACCTGCCCGCCCCGGCGTCGGCCGCCGGCGAGCTCGACGCCAGCGCCCGGGCGGCGCGGGGCGGGGAGCTCGACCGCCACCTCGAGCTGGGCGACCTCCCGCCGGCGGTCGCCGAGCGGGTGCGCTTCTCGGCGGCCGCCCCCAAGCGGCTGCGCAACGAGTCGATCCCCCTCGAGGTGCGCGACCAGCTCGAGTCGCTGTGGGACGGCATCGTCGCCGACGTCTACGACGAGGTGGCTGGGCTTCGTCGCACCCGCATGTTCAACCGGGCCGTGATCGAACGGGTGCTGGCCCGGGTGGCGGTCCGGCTGCAGCAGGCCGAGCGGGCCCTGATCGTCACCGCCGTGCACTGGCCGCTGCCGGCGGAGGGCGAGCGGCGGCACGTGGCGACGGCGGCGGCGGGTGGCGCCGTGGCGGCGGCGGCCGAGGAGGTCGCCGTCTACGGCGGGATGGGGGTCGGCGCCACCGTCGCCGTCACCTCGGCGATCCTCGGCGAGGTGTTCGAGACCTACGTGGCCGCGTCGGGTCGCACCCACCAGTACCGCCGGGCCCATCGCTCGCCGGCGCCCGACGTGGTGGTGGCCGACCTGGCCGAGGCCCTCGGGCTGAAGAGCGCGGTCGGCCGGCGGGCGTCGCGCGACCTGACCCGCGAGGCGGTGGCGTGGATGGAGCGCCAGCTCATGTCCCGCACCGCCCGCCGCTTCAGCCGCAGCCTCGTGCCCGTCGTGGGCATCGGGGTCGGCGCCGGCATGGCCGGCAACGGGGTCCGCAAGGCCCTGAAGCTGCCGCTGCGACCGCCGTCGGAGGACGAGGTGCTCCGCATCGCCGAGCACCTCGTGCGGGAGCAGGCCTACGAGCAGGACCGGGCCCGCTTCGCCGCCCTCGACCGGGCTCCTGGGTCCGACGCGGCGCCGCCTCCGCCGCCCGACCCGTCGTGGGGCCCGCCCACGGTGCCGCCCGGCGGTTCCTGAACGATCTCGAAACCTCCGGCCGCCCGGGAACCATCTCCCCCGCCTGGTGGTTGAGGGGGGTGGACGCCCACCCCGGCGCCCGTCCCACACCCCTGAGGAGCGCATCCCCATGTGGTTCGGCAAGGACAAGCTGACCATGCCCACCGCCGACGAGGCCCTTCCCGGCCGAGACGTGGCGATGGTGGTGCCCGCCGCCCACTTCGTCAACGGCAACCCCATCGTCCCGCCGTTCCCGGACGGCCTCGAGACCGCGGTGTTCGGACTCGGCTGCTTCTGGGGCGCCGAGCGGCTCTTCTGGCAGACGCCCGGCGTGCACACCACCGCCGTCGGCTACGCCGGCGGCTTCACCCCCAACCCCACCTACGAGGAGGTCTGCTCGGGACGGACCGGGCACACCGAGGCCGTGCTCGTGGTGTTCGACCCGGAGGTCGTGTCGTACGAGCAGCTGCTGAAGGTCTTCTGGGAGGGTCACGACCCGACCCAGGGCATGCGCCAGGGCAACGACGTCGGCACGCAGTACCGGTCGGCGGTCTACTGGACGACCGAGGCCCAGCGGGAGGCGGCCGAGCGGTCGCGGTCGAGGTACCAGGCCGTGCTCGACGAGAAGGGCTACGGCGAGATCACGACCGACATCGCCGAGGCCGGGCCCTTCTACTACGCCGAGGGCTACCACCAGCAGTACCTCGGGAAGAACCCGAACGGCTACTGCGGCCTGGGCGGCACCGGCGTGAGCTGCGAGATCGGGCTCACGACGGCCGACTGAGCAGCGACCTCAGCGGGAAGCGGCCGGACCGTGCGGGTGCTCGTCGTCGGGGCCGGGATGGGGGGCCTCACCGCCGCCCGACTCCTCGTCGACGACGGCCACGACGTCGTGGTGGTCGACAAGGGCCGGGGCGTGGGCGGCCGCCTCGCCACCCGCCGCATCGGCGGCGCCGTCCTCGACCACGGGGCCCAGTTCTTCACCGCGCCCGACCAATCGTTCGCGGCGCGGGTCGAGGGCTGGCGCGACGCCGGCGTGGTCGAGCCGTGGTTCAGCAGCCGGCTCGAGCCCGACGGCACGGTGGTCCCCGACGGCCATCCCCGCTACCGGGGCGCGACCGGGATGACGGCGATCGCCAAGCACCTGGCGGCGGCCCTCCCCGACGTCAGGGTCGGTTGCCGGCTCACGGCCGTCGCCGTCGACGGCGACGGGTGGCGGGCCGAGGTCGAGGGCGGGGTGGCGATGACGGCCGACGCCGTCGTGCTCACGCCGCCGGTGCCGCAGACCCTCGACCTGCTGGCCGCCGGCGACGTCGCCCTCGACCCCGTCGACGCCGCCGCCCTGGGGCGGGTCCGCTACGAGCCGTGCGTCGCCGTGCTGGCCGTGCTCGACCGGCCGTCCGGGTTGCCCGAGCCGGGTGCCGTCCGTCCGGCAGGGGAGCCGGTGGACTGGGCCGCCGACAACCAGCGCAAGGGCATCTCGCCGGTCCCCGCGGTCACCGTGCACCTCGGGCCGCTCGCCAGTGCGACCGCGTGGGACCGACCCGACGACGAGATCGTGGCCGACGCCCTGGCCGCGGTGCCGCTCGACGCCGAGGCGGAGGTGGTCGACGCCCAGGTGCAGCGCTGGCGCTACGCCCGGCCGTCGCTGCTGCACCCCGAGCCGGCTCTCCGGCTGGGGGAGCTGCCGCCGGCGGTCTGCTGCGGGGACGCCTTCCGGGCGGCCCGGGTCGAGGGTGCGGCCCTCTCGGGCCTCGCCGCCGCCGACCTGCTCGTCAGCTGAGCAGCGTGGCCGCGTGGTCGGGGACGTAGGTCATGGTGTCCCGGCCCGGGCGGATGTAGCCCTCGTCGGGTTGGCGGGGCGGCAGCGTGAGGATGTCCTGCGGGATCTCCTGGTAGGGGATGACGCTCAGCAGGTGGGCGACGCAGTTCAGCCGGGCCCGCTTCTTGTCGTCGGCCTCGACCACGTTCCACGGCGACTCGGGCAGGTCGGTCTGCACGAACATCTCGTCCTTGGCCCGCGAGTAGTCGACGTAGCGCCGCCGGGACTCGAGGTCCATCGGGCTGAGCTTCCAGCGCTTCCTCGGGTCGTCGAGGCGCGCCTGGAACCGGCGCTCCTGCTCCTCGTCGCTGACCGAGAACCAGTACTTGACGAGGATCATCCCGTCACCGATGAGGAGCCGCTCGAAGATCGGGCACTGGCGGAGGAACTTGCGGTACTCCTCGGTGGTGCAGAAGCCCATGACCCGCTCGACGCCGGCTCGGTTGTACCAGCTGCGGTCGAACAGGACGATCTCGCCCCCGGCCGGCAGGTGGGGGACGTAGCGTTGGAAGTACCACTCCGTCTGCTGGCGCTCGGTCGGCGCCGGAAGGGCGGCCACCCGGCAGACCCGGGGCGGGAGCTTCTCGGTGATCCGCTTGATGACGCCGCCCTTGCCGGCCGCGTCCCGCCCCTCGAACACCACGGCGACCCGCAGGCCGTTGGCGACCACCCACTCCTTCATCTTCACGAGCTCGGTCTGCAGACGGAGCAGCTCGGCCTCGTAGACGTCCCTGGGCAACTTGGCCGGTTTCGACCGCTCGCCGTCGGTGCCGGGGTGACGCTTGTGGCCGTCGTGGTTCTTGCTCACCTCAGGCCCCCGCGAGCTGCTTGCGGATCGCCTCGCAGTCGGGGCAGACGGGGAACCTCTTCGGATCCCGGCTCGGCACCCAGGTCTTGCCGCACAGCGCGGTGACCGGCTCGCCCAGCACGTAGCCCTTCATCTGGTCCTGCTTGCGCACGTAGTGGGCGAACCGCTCGTGATCGCCGTCGCCGATCTGCAGGTCGGAGGTTGGGGTGGTGTCGATCGTCGGCTCGGTGCTGGTGCCAGGCATCCCTCCATGGTGCCACCCCGTCCGGACGTGGGTCAGAATGCCACCTCCATGGGCGAGACTCTCCGCATCCTCGTGCTGCTCCTGGTCTCGCTGCCCGTCGTGGTGCTGCTCGGGTTCGTCGGCTCACGGCTGCTCGGGGTCCGGCGCTCGTGGGTGGCGATCGTGATCTCCGGGGTGGTCGGGTGGCTCGTCGGCCTCGGCATCGCCCTGGCCATGTCGGGCGGCACCATCCGCGACGCCGAGTTCCTCCGCAACGCCTTCCTGCTCGGGTTCCTCGCCACCATGGCCACGGCCGTGGCCATCGACCTGATGGCCAAGCCCGGCACGCTCAGCCAGGGCGACGCCGCCGGCCGGTTCGTGGTGCCCCGCCCCAAGCAGTACGTCGAGGAGCGCCTCGACGTGGTGCGGCGGAGCCGGGAGATCGTCGAGATCCTCCACCGCAACGGGTTCGGCCCCCAGCTCGGCTGGAGCCGGCGACGGCGGGAGGAGGCGGCGCTCGCCCGCGACCCGGCGCCGGTGCGGGCCCGCCAGGCCCTCGAGCAGTGCGGAGGCATGTTCGTGAAGCTCGGGCAGATCGCCTCGACGCGCAGCGACCTGCTGCCACCCGAGTTCATCGACGAGCTGTCGAAGCTGCAGAGCGACGTGGCGCCGGCCGACCCGGCGGCCATGAAGGCGCTGATCGAGGCCGAGCTCGGGGCCCCGGTCGAGCAGGTGTTCAGCGCCTTCGACTGGGAGCCCATCGGCACGGCGTCGATCGCCCAGGTCTACCGGGCCACGTTGCACACCGGCGAGCCGGTGGTCGTGAAGGCGCAGCGGCCCGAGATCCCCGAGATCGTTCGCCGCGACACCGAGGTGCTGCTGCGGGTCGCCGGCACCATCGAGCGCAACACGCCCTGGGGCGAGGGCTACCACGTGTCGACCATCGCCGCCGACTTCGCCGACGGCATCCGCACCGAGCTCGACTTCCGGCAGGAGGGTCGCAACGCCCAGGCCATCGGCGCCAACATGGCATCCATCGCCGGCGTGGCCGTGCCCGAGGTGTTCGGCGACTACACGACGGCCAAGGTGCTGGTGCAGGAGCGCCTCGACGGGCCCCAGGCCAGTGACGACGGCGCGCTGCGCGACCTCGGCCTCGACCGAAGGGCTCTCGCCGACGTGCTGCTGCGGGCGGCGCTGAAGCAGATGATGACCGACGGCTGGTTCCACGCCGACCTCCACCCGGGCAACGTCCTCGTGCTCGGGTCGGGAGTGCAGGCCCGGCTCGGCATCATCGACTTCGGTGCCTGCGGCCGCCTCGACCCGCTCCAGCAGGCGTCGCTGCAGCAGATGCTCATCGCCACCGCGCTCCGCGACGCGAGCATGCTCCGCCAGGCGGTGGCCGACACGTGCGAGATCGGGTCGGAGGTCGACGACGACTCGCTCGAACGGGCCCTCGCCCGCTTCCTCGCCCTCAACGTGCAACCCGGTCAGGCGGTGAGCGCCACCGCGGTGTCCGACCTCATGCAGCTCCTCATCACCTTCGGCATCCGGGTGCCGATGGAGTTCACGACCTTCGGCCGGGCCCTGGTGGTGCTCGACGGCACGCTGCGCACGCTCGCCCCCGGCTACCAGTTCAGCGAGGCGGCCCAGGAGGTCGCCACCGAGTGGGTCACCGCCGCCCGCGGCGACGAGGACGCCGGCGAGGTCGACCTGCAGGCCCTCGCCCAGCAGGAGCTGATCGCCCAGCTCCCCACGTTGCGGGATCTCCCTCGCCGCACCGACCGGGTGCTGCGCCTGCTCGAGAAGGGCGACGTCACCACCCGGGTCTCGCTGTTCAGCCGGGACGACGACACCCGGTTCGTGGCCAAGATGGTCAACCGGGCCACCCTGGCCTTCATCGGGGCGGCCGTGGCCCTGGTGGCCGTGCTCCTGCTGGTGAGCCAGTCGGGGCCCGCCTTCGCCGGCGACGTCACCCTGTTCCAGTTCCTGGGGTACGTCGGCCTGTTCGGGGCGACGGTGCTGCTCCTGCGGGTCATCGCCGCCATCGTCCGGGAGGGTCAGAACTAGCGGGGCTGCGGTAGCTTGACCCCGCACATCGCCGACGAGACGAGAGAGGGATCGCAGATGGCCTTCGAGCTCCCCCCACTGCCCTACGCCATGGACGCCCTGGCCCCGCACATCAGCGCCGAGACGCTCGAGTACCACTACGGCAAGCACCACCAGACCTACGTCACCAACCTCAACAAGCTGGTCGAGGGCACCGACCTCGCCGACTCGTCGCTCGAGGACGTGATCATGAAGGCCGAGGGGGGCATGTTCAACAACTCGGCCCAGGTCTGGAACCACACCTTCTACTGGAGCTCCCTGTCGCCGAGCGGTGGCGGCGAGCCGAGCGGTGAGGTCGCCGACAGGATCAACGGCGCGTTCGGGTCCTACGCCGACTTCCGGGCCAAGTTCACCGAGGCGGCCACGACGCAGTTCGGCTCGGGCTGGGCCTGGCTGGTCGACGACGGCAGCAAGCTCGACGTGATGAAGACCCCCAACGCCGACCTGCCGATGAAGCACGGCGCCAAGGCGCTGCTCACCCTCGACGTGTGGGAGCACGCCTACTACATCGACTACCGCAACGCCCGGCCGAAGTACATCGAGACCTTCTTCGACAGCTTGGTCAACTGGGACTTCGTCGCCCAGAACCTCCGCTGAGCTCGGCGAGCTGCACCGCACCATCGCCGTCGTCGTGATCGGGGCCCTCGGGCTCCTCGCCGCCTGCACCGCGGGCGACGGGGACGACCCGGGGGCCTCGTCGGCGTCCACCGTCGGGTCGGCGAGGGACGTCTTCGGGCTCCCCGTCGAGGGGCTGTCGGCCGACGCCGCGAGCCGGTTCGAGGACGGCACCGCCCTGTTCGACGACGACTGGGTCGTCGCGCCGAGCGAGACCGACCCCGACCGCGACGGCCTCGGGCCCACCGCCAACGCCACCTCGTGCGTGTCCTGCCACCGGGCCCACGGCAAGGGGGTCGTGCCCACCGACGTGATGGACACCCGCCCGGGCCTGGTGCTGCGGCTGAGCATCCCGGGCACCACGGCCACGGGGGCACCGGTCCCCGAGCCCACCTACGGCGACCAGCTGCAGGACCGGGGCACCGGGTGGGCCCCCCACGAGGGGCGGGTGCTGGTCACCTACGCCGAGGAGGAAGGCGCGTTCGGCGACGGCAGCGCCTACTCGCTGCGGCGACCGACCTTCACGGTGGGCGACCTGCAGTTCGGCCCGCTCGACGGGGCGACCGTGGTCTCGCCCCGGGTGGCGCCGTCGGTCATCGGCATGGGCCTGCTCGAGGCGATCCCCGCCGACGCCGTCGTGGCCGGCGCCGACCCCGACGACGCCGACGGCGACGGCATCTCGGGGCGCCCGAACGTGGTGTGGGACGACGCCGCCGGAACCACCGTGCTCGGGCGCTTCGGCTGGAAGGCGGCCCAGCCGACCGTTCGCCAGCAGACGACGGCGGCGCTGCACGCCGACCTCGGGCTGACGAGCCCCGACCTCCCCACCCAGAACTGCCCGGCCCGGCAGGAGGAGTGCGCGTCGGCGCCGTCGGGGGCGGCGGCGCCCGACGCCACCGAGGCCACGGCCGACGACGTCGAGACCCTCACCTTCTACACCCGCACCCTGGCCGTGCCCGCCCGGCGGGGGGTCGACGACGACGAGGTGGGGCGGGGGAGCGCGGTGTTCACCGATCTCGGCTGCGCCTCGTGCCACCGGCCGACCTGGACCACCGGCGCCGACCCCGAACCGGCCCTCGCCGGCCGGGTCATCGAGCCCTACACCGACCTGCTGCTGCACGACCTGGGCGACGGGCTGGCCGACGGCCGCCCCGAGTTCGCCGCCGACGGGCGGGAGTGGCGCACGGCGCCCCTGTGGGGCATCGGCCTCGTCCAGCAGGTCACGCCCGACGCCGGCTTCCTGCACGACGGCCGGGCCCGCACCCTCGCCGAGGCCATCGGTTGGCACGGCGGCGAGGCCGAGCCGGCGCGGGAGCGCTACCGGCTCCTGCCGGCGGCCGACCGGGCCGCGCTGCTGTCGTTCCTCGGGAGCCTCTGACCGTGCGCGACCGACGGTGGTGGTTCGTCCTGGCCCTGCTCCCGCTCCTGGCCCTGCTGGGAGCGGCGCTCTCGTTCGCCCGGGACGACGGTTCGTCGTCGCCCCCGCCGACGATCTCGGCCGCCGACGTCGAGCTGGGCATGGAGCCGGTGGTCGTCTCGTCGGCGGGCGAGGTGCGTCACCCCGACCTGCCCTCGCTGGTGGCGGCGTCCGACACCGTCGTCATCGGCCGGGTCACCGCCACCGAACGGGGGCGGCTGATCGGCGACGACCCGTCGGGCACCGGCGGCATCGTGACCCGGCTGGTGCGGCTCGAGATCGACGAGGTGCTCGCCGGGGTCGACCCGGGGGCCGAGATCGTGGTCGAGGAGCCGGGCTGGCTCACCGACGGTGCGCCGGTCGCCGTCGACGGCGTGCCCGGCTCGGTCGAGGGCGACCTCGGCGTGTGGTTCCTCGTCCGGGGCGCCGACCCGTCGTTCCCGTACTGGGCGGTCGTCAACGCCCAGGGCCGCTACCTCGTCGATCCGACCGACGAGACCCGCTTCGTCGACGTGCCGGTCGCCGACCCGGTGATCGACGACCTCGAGGCCGATGACCCGATCATCGTCCGTCACCGCATCGAGGCGGCGGCGGTGCCGGTCGGCACCGAGGGCACCGAGGCCCCGCGGTAGGGTCGGCGCGCCGCGCCGCCCCAGCGGGCGCGCCCTCCCGCCCATGTTCGCCCAGGTCCGGCCGCCGACGACGCCCACCAGCATCCCCAACCCCGCCCAGGGGCTGGTCGAGGGGCTCGCCAACCTCGACGAGGCCTGCGGCGACGAGCCGTCGTGGGCGTGCGAGCAGGTGTTCGACTGGACCGGCAACCAGACGCTGGCCGGCTTCGTCGACTGGTTCGTCGCCAAGCCGCTGGCCATCCTCGCCATCGTCGTCGGGGCACTGCTCGTGTCGCGGCTGGCGAGGGTGATCGTGCGACGGGTGATGCGGCGGCGGGCCGACCCGGCCGAGCCCGGTCGGCTGTCGTGGCTGACGTCGAAGGCACCGAGCGCCCTCCAGGCCACCGAGTCCTGGAACCTGCGGGCCGAGGCCCGCCGCCAGACGCTCACCGCCGTGTTCCAGAGCGTCGCCAGCATCGTCGTCTGGACGGTCGCGGTGATCTGGATCCTGAACGTGCTCCAGTTGGACTTCGGCCCGCTGATCGCCGGTGCCGGCATCCTCGGCGTCGCCCTCGGTTTCGGGGCCCAGAACGTGGTGCGCGACGTGCTGGCCGGCTACTTCCTCGTGGTCGAGGACCAGTTCGGCGTGGGCGACATCGTCGACCTCGGGCCCGACGCCAAGGGCACGGTCGAGCGCATCACGCTCCGGGCCACGCGCCTGCGCGACGTCAACGGCACCGTGTGGCACGTGCCCAACGGCCAGATCCTCCGCGCCGGGAACAAGAGCCAGGAGTGGGCCCGGGCCCTGCTCGACATCGAGGTCGACCTCGACGTCGACTACGAGCGGGCCCAGGTGGTGATCACCGATGTCGCTGAACAGTTGGCCGGCGAACCGTCGTGGGCGACCGAGATCCTCGACCCGCCCGAGATCTGGGGCATCGAGAACTTCACCTCGTCGGGCTACGTCATCCGGTTGGTGGTGAAGACCAGGCCGGGGTCGCAGTGGGGCGTGATGCGCGAGCTGCGCATCCGGTTGAAGGACGCCTTCGACGACGCCGGCATCACCTTCGCCGGTGACTACCAGGAGGTGTGGGTCCGCTCGGGCGAACCGCCCGCCACCCGCCCGGCCCCCCCGCCGGCAGAGGTCACCGACACCGGCGAGCACCCCCGCCGAGGCGACCCCAGCGAAGCCTGACGGGGCGGGCATAGGCTCCGATCGTGAAGGAGCTCGTCTACCCGCGACTGCTGCTCCCTTCGGTCGAGCGGCTCGCCGACAAGGTTGCCTTCCACGACGGCGGGTACGAAGCCACCTTCGCCCAGCACCTCGACCGGGTCCTCCGCTTGGGCGACGGCATGCGTCGCGAGCTCGGCCTCGGCAAGGGCGACCGGTTCGCCGTGATGGCGCTCAACTCACACGAGTACCTCGAGCTGTACCACGCCGGGTTCATGGGTGCGGGGGTGATCAACCCCCTCAACCTCCGCCTCGCCGGCGGGGAGCTGCAGCACATCATCCGCGACTCCGGTACCACGATCGTGTTCGTCGACGCGTTCTTCGCCAACCACTTCGCCTTCAACATCGGCGACCTGCGCGGCGACCTGCGGATCGTGCTGGTGGGCGAGGGTGGCGACGACCTCTCCTACGACCTGCGGTACGAGGACCTCATCGCCGCCGGCGACCCGGTGGCGCCGCCCGAGCCCGACGAGGCCGATCCCGCGGTGCTCATGTACACGGGGGGCACGACCGGCCTGCCGAAGGGGGTGTTGCTCGACCAGCGGGCCGAGATGCTGAACGTGTACCACGTCGGTCTCAGCCTGGGCTACGGCGAGCACCGGGTCTACCTGCACCAGACGCCGATGTTCCACGCCGCCTCGATGGCCGGCGTCCTCGGCATCCCCGCGACCGGGGGGCGCTCCGTGTTCATCGGGATGTTCGACCCCGGGCGGGTGGTCGATCTCGTCGAGGACCACGGCGTCGACGAGACCGTCATGGTGCCGACGATGATCGCCATGATGCTGGACGCCGAGGGGTTCGAGCCGCATCGCCTCGATTCCCTCGACGTGCTCGTCTACGGCGCGTCGCCGATGCCGCAGGCCCTGCTCGGTCGGGTGCTCGAGCAGCTCCCGTGGGTGAACCTCTGGCAGGGCTACGGCATGACCGAGGCGTCGTCGGTGATCACCCTGCTCAGCGCCGACGACCACCGGCGCGACGGACCGGTGTTGCGCTCGGCCGGGCGGCCGATGCCGGGCGTGGTCATCTCGATCCAGGACCCCGACGGCAACGTGCTCGCTCCGTTCGAGGAGGGTGAGGTGTGCGCCCGGGCCGGCAACTTCATGACCGAGTACTGGCACGACCCCGAGGCCACCGCCGACGCGTTCCGTGACGGCTGGTACCACACGGGCGATGCCGGCCACGTCGACCGGGAGGGCTACGTCTACCTCGTCGACCGGGTGAAGGACATGATCGTCACCGGGGGCGAGAACGTGTACTCCATCGAGGTCGAGAACGCGATCTCCACCCATCCGGCGGTCGACCAGGTCGCGGTCATCGGCATCCCCCACGAGGTCTGGGGCGAGCAGGTGCACGCCATCGTCGTGCTCCGCGCCGGCATCACCGTCTCCCCGGACGAGATCCGGGCCTGGGCCCGTCGGGTGATCGCCGGGTTCAAGGTGCCGAAGTCGGTCGAGTTCCGGGACGAGCCGCTGCCGTTGTCGGGCGCCTTGAAGCCGCTCAAGCGCGAGCTGCGCAAGCCCTACTGGGAGGGCCAGGACCGCAGCGTGAGCTGAGGCGTCAACCGGTGGGGGCGAGGACGGCGTCGACGCGCGACTCGTGGGCCTCGACCAGCTCGAGGTCGGTGGCCACGTTGCCCGCCTCCCGCACGTCGGCGGCGGCCAGGCGGAGCGCCTCGAGGCGGGGCGGGGTGTCGTGGACCGTGACCGAGGCGACCTCGGCCCGCAGCGACTGCTTGGCCTCGGTCTTGGCCTTGCGGACGTCGGAGAGGACGTCGCCGGCGACCTGGAGGACGAGCGGCTGGCCGTCGGCGGCCAGCTCGCGCAGCTCGCTGACGTCGGGCCAGAGGGCCCGGTGCACCGAGCCGTGCTGCCACCACGACCAGACCTCCTCGGTGACGTAGGGGAGGAACGGGGCGAACAGCCGGAGCAGGGTGGACAGGGCGACCTGGAGGGTGGCCTGGGCCGACGCGGCGGCGTCGGCGCCGATGGCCCCGTAGGCCCGGCCCTTGACCAGCTCGAGGTACTGGTCGGTGAAGCCCCAGAAGAACGTCTCGGTGCGCTCGAGGGCGCGGGCGTAGTCGTAGCCGTCGAAGGCGGCGGTGGCGTCGTCGACGAGCTGGGCCAGGTTGGCGAGCAGGGCCCGGTCGAGCGGCTCGGTGATCGCCGTGCCCGGATCGTGGGCGATGCGGTCGTCGCCGCCGAGGCCGAGAGCGAAGCGGGAGGCGTTGAGCAGCTTCATGGCCAGCCGCCGCCCGATCTTCATCTGGCCCTCGTCGAAGGCGGTGTCGGTGCCCGGGCGCCCGTTGGCCGCCCAGTAGCGCAGGGCGTCGGCGCCGAACTGCTCGATGTACTGCACCGGCGTGACGACGTTGCCCTTCGACTTCGACATCTTCTTGCGGTCGGGGTCGAGGACCCAACCGGAGATGGCGGCGTTGCGCCACGGCAGGGCGTCGTTCTCGAGGTGGCTGCGCACGACGGTGGAGAACAGCCACGTGCGGATGATCTCGTGGGCCTGGGGCCGCAGGTCCATGGGGAAGGTGCGGGCGAACAGGTCGGGGTCCTCCTCCCACCCGGTCGCGATGTGGGGGGTGAGCGACGAGGTGGCCCAGGTGTCCATGACGTCGGGATCGCCGACGAACCCGCCCGGCTTCCCCCGCTGGCTCTCGTCGTAGCCGGGAGGGGCGGCGCTGGTGGGGTCGATCGGGAGCCGGCTCTCGTCGGCGGCGATCGGGTGGTCGTGGTCGATCTCGCCGTCGTCGCCGATGGGGTACCAGACCGGGAAGGCGACCCCGAAGAACCGCTGGCGGGAGATGAGCCAGTCGCCGGTGAGGCCGCCGACCCAGTTCTCGTAGCGGACCTGCATGTGGGGCGGGTGCCAGTGCAGCTCCTTGCCCCGGTGGAGCAGCAGCTCTCGCAGGTCGGTGTCGCGGCCGCCGTTGCGGATGTACCACTGGCGGCTGGTGATGATCTCGAGCGGCCGTTCGCCCTTCTCGTAGTACTTGACCGGGTGGGTGATGGGGCGGGGCTCGCCGTCGAGGTCGCCCGACTCGGTGAGCAGCTCGACGATGCGGCGGCGGGCCTGGTTGGCGGTCCTGCCGGCCAGCTCGGCGTAGGTGGCGGCGCTGCCGGCGTCGACGATGGCGTCGGGGGCGTCCGGCACCAGCCGGCCGTCAGCGCCCATGACCGAGCGGGTGGGCAGGTCGAGCTCTCGCCACCACACGACGTCGGTGACGTCGCCGAAGGTGCAGATCATGGCGATGCCCGACCCCTTCTCGGGGTCGGCCAGCTCGTGGGGCCTCACCTCGACGTCGACGCCGAAGAGCGGCGTGCGGACGGTGGTGCCGAACAGCGGTCGGTAGCGCTCGTCGTCGGGGTGGGCGACGAGGGCGACGCAGGCGGGGATGAGCTCGGGCCGGGTGGTCTCGATGAACAGCGGCTCGCCGTCGCGCTTCCAGAACGAGATGCGGTGGTAGGCGCCCGGCTTCTCGCGGTCCTCGAGCTCGGCCTGGGCGACGGCGGTCCTGTAGTCGACGTCCCAGAGGACGGGAGCCTCGGCCTGGTAGGCCTCGCCCCGGGCCAGGTTGCGCAGGAACGCGCGCTGGGCGACCCGCTGCGACCGGTCGTCGATGGTGGCGTAGGTGCGGGTCCAGTCGACCGAGAGCCCGAGCTTGCGCCACAGGTCCTCGAAGACCTGCTCGTCCTCGGCGGTGAGCCCGTTGCACAGCTCGACGAAGTTGCGGCGGCTGATGTGCTGCGGAGGGTCGAGGGGCTCGGCCGGGGCCTGGAGGTCGGGGTCGTAGGGGAGCGTCGGGTCGCACAGGACGCCGTAGTAGTTCTGCACCCGGCGCTCGGTGGGCAGGCCGTTGTCGTCCCAGCCCATCGGGTAGAAGACGTCGCGGCCCCGCATGCGGTGGTAGCGGGCGATGGTGTCGGTGTGCGTGTACGAGAAGACGTGGCCGACGTGCAGCGACCCGCTCACCGTGGGCGGTGGGGTGTCGATGGCGTAGACGTCGGCACGGGGCCGGTCCCCGGCGAAGCGGTAGGTGCCGTCGCGCTCCCACACCTCGTCCCAGCGGGCTTCCAGGCCGTCGAGCGAGGGCTTGTCGGGGACGGACCACGCGGTCCGGGGGCTGGGGGTCTCGGCGCTCATCGGCGCCCACGCTACCCGGCGGCCTCTCGCGGTCCGAAGTGAGAAGCCGGGTCCTCGGCAGCGGAAGTGGCGCGGGTGGCACCACCGTCGACCGCTAGCGTCTGCGCCCATGCTCCGGCTGTTCGACACCGCCCAGGGCGCCGTCGTGCCCTTCGAGCCGCGCACCCCCGGCGAGGTGTCGATGTACGTGTGCGGACCGACGGTGTACGGCCCGCCCCACCTCGGCCACGGCCGGTTCTCGCTCGTGTTCGACGTGCTGCGCCGGTACCTGCTGTGGTCGGGCTACGACGTCCGCTACGTGTCGAACATCACCGACATCGATGACAACATCATCAACCGGGCCGCCGAGGAGGCGCGGTCCACCGAGGAGGTCGTCGAGGAGTACGAGCGGGTCTGGTACGAGGCCATGGACGCCATCGGCGTCATGCGCCCCACCCACGATCCGCACGCCACCGCCTACGTCGAGCCGATGGTCGATCTCATCAGCCGGCTCATTGAACGGGGTGACGCCTACGAGACCTCCGACGGCGTGTACTTCAGCCCCGAGGTCGTCGCCGACTACGGGCTGCTGGCCCGCCAGTCGATCGACTCGCTGCGCAGCGGTGCCCGGGTCGAGGTGGGCGACGAGAAGCGCAGCCCCATCGACTTCGCCCTCTGGAAGAAGGCCAAGCCCGGCGAGCCGGCGTGGCCGTCGCCGTGGGGCCCCGGCCGGCCGGGATGGCACACCGAGTGCGTGGTGATGTCGCTCGACCTGCTCGGCGAGGGGTTCGACATCCACGGTGGGGGCCAGGACCTCGCCTTCCCCCACCACGAGAACGAGCGGGCCCAGGCGGTCGCCGACGGCAAGCGGTTCGCCAACCACTGGGTGCACAACGGCTTCGTCGAGGTGGGCGGCGAGAAGATGTCGAAGTCGCTCCACAACTTCGTGAACCTGGTCGACCTCGTCGAGTCCACCGATCCGCGGGCCTACCGGCTGCTGGTGCTGCGCTCGCACTACCGCACGCCGGTCGAGGTCAACAAGGACACGACCGAGGACGCGTCCCGGGCCCTCGAGCGGCTCGACGCGCTGGCCCGCCGGGCGCGGACGCTGCCGGCGTCGGCGCCCGACGACGCCGCGCTCGACGAGTTCCGGGCGGCGATGGACGACGACCTCGACACCCCGCGCGCCGTGGCCCTCCTGTTCACCCTGGCCGGCCGGGCCAACCAGGCCGCCGACGACGGCGACGACGCGGCCGCGGCGCGGTGGGCGGCCACCGTGCTCGAGATCGCCGGTGCCGTCGGCCTCGAGCTGCACGGCGAGGCGGGGGAGGTGCCCGACGCGATCGGCGCCCTGGCCCGCCGACGCGACGAGGCCCGGGCGGCGAAGGACTGGGCCGCCGCGGACGCGCTACGCGACGAGATCACCGCCGCCGGCTTCGTGGTCGAGGACACGCCGGCTGGCACCGAGGTCCGCCCCGCCTGACCGCGCCCGCACCGGCGCCGGCGCCCGCACGAGCCCAAACCGCGTTCTGGTGAAACCCGCGTTCTGGTGTGAGATCGCGTCGCCTGGGGGGCCGGAACTCACACCAGAACGGTGGGGGACGGGACCTTCGACCGGTTGGCGGGGCCTTTGCACGGGGGGTACGGTGGAAGTTACCCGGGGGTAACTTTCGTACCCACCGCCCCCTGTGCACGATCGGAGCGTGACGATGTCCGACTTCTCCCTCGCCCTCAACGAGGACCAGCTGCAGCTGCAGAAGTGGGTCCACGACTTCGCCGAGGACGTCATCCGGCCGGCCGCTCCCGAGTGGGACGAGCGGGAGGAGTTCCCGTGGCCGGTCGTCGAAGAGGCGGCCAAGGTCGGCCTCTACGGCATGGACTTCATGGCCCAGGTGATGATGGGCGACTCGACGGGGCTGTCGATGCCGGTGGCGATGGAGGAGCTGTTCTGGGGCGACGCCGGCATCGGCCTGGCGATCATGGGCTCGGGCCTCGCCGCCGCCGGCATCATGGGCAACGGCACGTCCGAGCAGGTCATGGAGTGGGTGCCGCAGTGCTACGGCACGCCCGACAAGGTGCAGCTCGGCGCGTTCTGCGTGAGCGAGCCCGACGCCGGCTCCGACGTGTCGTCGCTGCGCACCAAGGCCGTGTACGACGAGGCCAGCGACGAGTGGGTGCTCAACGGCACGAAGGCGTGGATCACCAACGGCGGCATCGCCGACGTCCACGTCGTGGTCGCCACCGTCGACCCCGAGCTGCGCGGCCGGGGCCAGGCCTCGTTCATCGTCCCGCCCAACACCCCGGGCCTGTCGATGGGGCAGAAGTACGCCAAGCTCGGCATCCGGGCCTCGCACACCGCCGAGGTCGTGCTGGAGGACGTGCGGGTGCCCGGCAGCTGCCTGCTCGGCGGCAAGGAGCGCCTCGACGAGAAGCTGGCCCGGGCCCGCGAGGCCAAGGCCAACCCGGGCAAGGTGCACAGCGGCAAGCAGCCGGCCATGGCCACCTTCGAGGCCACCCGTCCCGCCGTGGGCGCCCAGGCCCTCGGCGTCGCCCGGGCCGCCTACGAGTACGCCCTCGACTACGCCAAGGAGCGCACCGCGTTCGGCAAGCCGATCATCCAGCACCAGGGCATCGCCTTCATGCTGGCCGACATGGCCACCGAGCTCGACGCCGCGCGCCTGCTGGTGTGGCGGGCCGCGTGGCTGTCCCGCAACGGCACGTTCGAGAACGCCGAGGGCTCGATGTCCAAGCTCAAGGCCGGCCGCGTCGCCGTGTGGATCACCGAGCGGGCCATCCAGATCCTCGGCGGGTACGGCTACGTGAAGGAGTACCCGGTCGAGCGCTGGCACCGCGACTCGAAGATCTACGACATCTTCGAGGGCACCGAGCAGATCCAGCAGCTCGTGATCGCCCGGGCCATCTCCGGCCTGCGCATCGAGTAGGCCGTCGAGGCCCGGTCCCGGGCCGAGCGTGATCGAGTGCGGTCCCCGGTCGTCATCGCCGGGGACCGCTCGCGTGCGGGGCGCCAGTGGCTCCAGGCGGACTCGTTGGGCGTCCCGTCGGCGTTTCTGGGACGCTGTGGCGCCGCCCACCGTACCCACCTCGTCGCGACCCGATCGGAGACGCCCATGGGCCGTGACCTGCACGCACTCGTGTCCCAGCTCGAGCTGGACGAGAAGGCCGCGCTGCTGGCCGGGGCCGACCTCTGGTCGACCGTCGCCGTCGACCGCCTCGGGATCCCGTCGGTGCGGGTGACCGACGGCCCCAACGGGGCCCGCGGTCCCAACCTCCCGGGCTCGTTCGCCGGTGCCGCGCCCCTCACGTCGGTCTGCGTGCCGTGCGGCGCCGCCCTCGGTGCGACGTGGGACGTCGCCCTGCTCGAGCGGGTCGGGGCCATGCTCGGCCAGGAGACCCGCACCAAGGCGTGCCGCGTGCTGCTGGCCCCCACCGTCAACCTGCACCGCTCACCGCTCGGAGGCCGCAACTTCGAGTCGTACTCGGAAGACCCGCTCCTCGCCGGCCGCATCGCCGCCGCCTTCGTGCGGGGCGCGCAGTCCGAGGGGGTGGCCTGCACGGTGAAGCACTTCGCCGGCAACGAGTCGGAGGACGATCGGATGATCGCCGACACCGTCGTCGACGAGCGGGCGCTCCGCGAGGTCCACCTCCTGCCGTTCGAGCTGGCCGTTCGGGAGGGCGGTGCCCTCGGGATCATGACGTCCTACAACCGGCTCAACGGCGACTACTGCGCCGACAGCACGACGCTGCTGGTCGGCATCCTCCGCGACGAGTGGGGGTTCGACGGCTTCGTCGTCAGCGACTGGTTCGCCTTCGCCGACACCGAGCAGGCGATCGCCGCCGGCCTCGACCTCGAGATGCCCGGCCCCGGTCGGGCCTACGGGCCCGCACTCGCCACCGCCGTGCGGGAGGGCCGCGTCGACGAGCGGCTGGTCGACGCCGCCGTCCTCCGGCTGCTGTCGGTGTTCGACAGGGTCGGCGCCCTCGACGACGATGCGGCCGACGAGCCGGCCTCGGAGGACCGGCCCGAGCACCGGGCCCTCGCCCGCGAGGCCGCCGTCGCCGCCACCGTCCTCTTGAGCAACGACGGCGCCGTGCTGCCCCTCGATCCGGCCCCGCTGCGGCGGGTGGCGGTCATCGGCCCCAATGCGGCCCGGGCCCAGATCATGGGCGGCGGCTCGGCGAACCTCCCCGCCCACTACCTGCGCTCGCCGCTCGACGCCCTCCGCGACCGGCTCGGCCCCGACGTCGAGGTGGTCCACGAGGCGGCGGTCGACATCGGCCTCACCACCCCCGAGATCCCCGGCGCGTGGCTCACCTCCGAGGGCGAGTCGGGCATGACCGTCGAGTACTTCGCCCCCGACGACCTCGGCGGGCGACTGGTGCACACCAGCCGTACCGAGACCGGGTCGGTCATGTGGTTCGGCGCCACCCCGGCCGAGGCCGGCCGGACCTTCGCCTGGCGGGCCTCGGCCCGGTTGCAGGTCGAGGCGGCCGGTCGGTGGACGCTATCGCTCGCCCAGACGGAGCCGGCCCGGGTGCTCGTCGACGACGAGGTCGTCCTCGACGGACACGACGTCGACCTGCCCCCGGGCCACGAGTTCCTGGGCTTGGCCAAGCGGGAGCTCACGACGGTGCTCGAGCTGTCCCCCGACCGGCCCGTCTGGGTCGAGGTGCAGTCGGCCGTGCGCGGCCGCGCCCTCGTGAAGGGGGCCAAGCTCGGGCTCCGGCCCGCTCCCGCCGCCGACGGCATCGACCGGGCGGTCGCCCTCGCCGCCGATGCCGATGCCGTGGTCGTGGTGGTGGGCACCGACTCGGACTGGGAGAGCGAGGGATCGGATCGCACCTCGATGCACCTGCCGGGCGAACAGGACGAGCTGGTCGCCCGTGTGCTCGACGTCGCCCCCGACGCCGTCGTGGTGCTGAACGTCGGTGCTCCGGTGGCCGCACCCTGGGCCGACGCCGCCCGCGCCCTGGTCCAGATCTGGTTCGGCGGCCAGGAGATGGCCGATGGTCTGGTCGACGTGCTGTTCGGCGCCGTCGACCCCGGCGGGCGGCTGCCCACCACCATCCCGGTGCGGCTCGAGGACAACCCGTCCTGGGGCAACTTCCCGGCCGAGGGTGGCCGCATCCGCTACGGCGAGGGGGTGCTGGTCGGCTACCGGTGGTACGAGTCGCGGGGCCTGGACGTGTCGTTCCCGTTCGGCCACGGCCTGTCGTACACCCGGTTCGAGATCGGCGAGCCCGTGCTCTCGGCCGACTCGTTGGAGCCGGGGGAGACCCTGCGGGTGCGGGTGCCGGTCACCAACGTGGGCGACCGGGCCGGCACCGAGGTGGTGCAGCTCTACGTCGCCCCCGGTCGCCCGAGGGCGTTCCGACCGCCGAAGGAGCTCAAGGCGTTCGCCAAGGTCGCGCTCGCACCGGGGGAGTCGACCGAGGTCGAGCTCGAGCTCGACGACCGGTCGTTCGCTCGGTGGGCCGACCCCGACCCGGCCCTCGACCAGCTGGCCGCCCGGCTCGAGGCCCAGGTCGCCTGGACCCGACCCCCCGCCGGTGCGGGGGAGCGGGGCTGGGTCGTCGACCCCGGCCCCTACGACCTGCACGTCGGCCGGTCGTCGGCCGACATCGCCCACGTGGTGTCGGTGGCCGTCGAGCCGCTCGTCAGCCCGCCGCCGCCGTCTCCCGGGCCTCGACCAGCCGGGCATGGTCGACCGCGTTGACGTCGGCGTAGGCCGCGGCGAACTCGGCGACGGCGTGGTCGAAGGTGTCGTCCTCGCCGAGGTAGGCGGCCAGGGCGATGCGGTCGCCCGACCGGGCGTGGCCGCGGGCCAGGGTCCAGCCGCAGCTCTCCCCGTAGACCCGTAGGCCCTTGGGCGTGAGGTGGGCGACCTCGATCGACGCCTTCCCGTCCCAGAGCTGGCGCACGTAGTAGTCGTGCCTGCCGCCGTCGAAGCCCAGCAGCCGGTACCAGCCGAGCAGGGGGTCGCCGGCCGCCTGCATGAGCCGTTGGCCCTCGACCACCCGCTGGCCCTCGGTTGGGCACGAGGTCTCGCCGGCGTAGGGCGCCAGCACGGATCGCTGGGCCTCCTTCATCTGGAGCAGCACCGGGTCGTCGTGGTCGCGCCCGACGAGGAGCACCACCCAGGCGCGGGTGCCGACGCTGCCGACGCCGACGACCTTCCGGGCGATGTGCTCGAAGCGGTACGACTCCATCAGGACCCGCAGGTTGGGGGGCAGGCTCTCGCGGTACTGGCGGAGGAACGACTGGATGACCTCGAGGTAGCGCTCGCGCTGTTCGAGGTCGAGCAGCTCCTCGACGGGGGTGAGGACCGGTGGTCGGCTCACGAACCGGATGCCGCCGTCCACCGGCTCGACCAGCCGCTCGAAGGCGTGCAGGTGGTCGCGGTGGAGGGCCTGGCGGATCCGCTTCTCGGCTTCCTGCCCGGAGCGGCGGTCGGCGAGCGCCACGAGACGAGCGCGCAGCTCGTCGGCCGGCAGGTGGGCGTTCCAGACGTCGAGGTTGCGCTGCTCGGCGAACCCGAGGATGGCCTCGCGGTACCCGCGCACGGTGGCGAGGAGCGCCTTGGACCGCTCGGCGGCGCCGAAGCCCAGCTCGCGGGCCGCGACCTCGACGCTGGCGGCCAGCCGCTTGACGTCCCACTCCACCGGCCCGGGCAGGGTCTCGTCGAAGTCGTTGAGCCCGAACCGCAACGATCGCTCCGGCGTGTCGAAGATCCCGAAGTTCACGAGGTGGGCGTCGCCGCACAGCTGGGCCCGCAGCCCGGCGACCGGCGTGCCGGCGAGGTCGGCAGCCATGATGGCGGCGCCGCCCCGGTAGAACGCGAACGGAGAGGCGGCCATGCGCTCGTAGCGGAGCGGCACGAGCTCCGGGATCCGTTGGGCCGCCTGTCGCTCGACGATGGCGAGGGGATCGGGCCGTCCCTTCGTCGGCTTCCAACTGCCGTGGCGATCGAGCGGCACCTCGTCCCGCAGGCTGAGGCCGAGGGCGATCCGCTCCGCGACCGTCTGGTGGGGGAGGTACTCGGGGTTGGGCAGTTCGGCCGGCTCGGGATCGCGCATCCCGCCGACTGTACGGACCGAGAGGACCCGGCGGCCTGATCCGTGCGCCCCGGGCCCGCTCGTCCCGGGTGGAAGCGCAGGGCACCGAGGCCCACGGCTAGCGTCGTCGCGCATGACCGACCAGATCCCGCTCGTCGAGTACCTGGTGCTCGGCGACGATCCTCACCTCGTGGCCCACGAGTGCACCACTTGCGGCGCCCGCTACTTCGACCGACGCAACGCCTGCGCCTCGTGCGGCAGCGACGCTGGGTTCACCGCCGTCGACGTCCCGACCGAGGGGGAGCTCACCTCGTTCACCATCGTCACCTTCGCCGCGCCCGGCGTGCCGGTGCCGTTCGTGGCCGGCGTCGTCGACTGCGGGGGCACCAAGGTGCGGGGCAACGTGGTCGACGTCGAGGCCGACCCCGACCACGTGCAGCTCGGCATGAAGGTCCGCCTGACCACCTACCCCATCGGCACCGACAGCGCCGGCACCGAGGCCATCGGCTTCGGGTTCGCCCCCCTCGAGAACGGAGCAGCGTGATGGCTGACGACGTCTGGATCCTCGGGATCCACATGACCAAGTTCGGCAAGCACCCCGATTCCGACGTCATCGACCTGGCGTCCGAGGCCGCCCTGGCGGCGATGAAGGACGCCGGCGTCTCGATCGCCGACATCGGCATCGTCGCCGCCGGCAACCTCATGGGCGGCGCCATGCCGGTGGGGCAGATGCTGCAGAAGCAGATCGGCCAGACCGGCGTGCCCGTCTACAACGTGGCCAACGCCTGCGCCACCGGCGCCACGGCCCTGCGCACCACGATCATGGCCCTCAAGGCCGGCGAGGCCGACTTCGGCCTGGCCGTCGGCGTCGAGAAGCTGGCCGGGGCCGGCCTGCTCGCCGGCGGGTCGCGCAAGTCCGACGACGACACGTGGACGCCGCGCGGCCGCTACGGCGCGGTGGCCTCGGTCGACGGTCGGATCGGCACCGAGACGATGCCCGGCGTGTTCGCCCAGGTCGGCATGGAGTACGGCCACCGCTACGGCGGCACCAGCTTCGAGCTGTTCGCCCGCATCAGCGAGAAGAACCACGCCCACTCGACGCTCAACCCGTTGGCCGCCTACACGAAGAGGATGTCGCTCGAGCAGATCATGGGCGACGTGATGATCGCCTACCCCAACACCCGGCCCATGTGCTCGGCCAACTGCGACGGCGCCGCCGCCGCGGTCGTGGTGACCGACGCCAAGCTCAAGACCCTCGACCCCGATCAGCGCCGGCGGGCGGTCAAGGTGTCGGCATCGGTGCTCACCTCCGACCCGTGGCAGGATGGCTGCCAGATCCTCCCCGACGTCAACACGCTCACCCGCAACGCCGCCACCCAGGCCTACGAGCAGGCCGGCGTCGGCCCCGAGGACCTCGACCTGGTCGAGCTCCACGACTGCTTCGCCACCGCCGAGCTGGTCCACTACGACAACCTCATGTTGTGCGCACCGGGCGAGGCGGTGCCGTTCTTCGAGTCGGGCGCCACGTGGCGCGACGGCGCGAAGCCGGTGAACGTCTCCGGCGGGCTCGAGTCGAAGGGCCATCCCATCGCCGCCACCGGCATCGCCAACATCTGGGAGGTCTGCCACCACCTGCGCGGTGAGGCCGGCGACCGCCAGATCGAGGGGGCCAAGGTCGGTCTCGCCCACGTCATCGGCCTGGGCTCGGCGTGCGGCGTCCACATCCTCGAGAAGGCGGCGTAGGGCTCCGTTCCGAGCCGGGGCACGCGTCGGGGGCGGCTCACCGCCGCCGTGGCGGGGCCAGGGCCAGGGCCCGCATGGCCTGCGCCTCGGCCGGTCGGAGGTTGCGGTCTGCCACCTTCCAGGCGACGACCGTGGGGAGCACGGCCGCCGCCGCGTCCCGGTCGACGCCGCGCAGGAACCCCCGGACGAACCTCGACCGGAAGGCCTGCTCGACGACGGCGGCCACGCCGGTGGCGTCGCTCTCGGCGCAGGCCAGCAGCGCCCAGGTCACGGCGACGTCGCAGGCCGGGTCGCCGGCACCGGCGTTGCTCCAGTCGATGACGATCGGGCCGTCCTGCCCCAGCAGCACGTTGCCCGGGTGCAGGTCGAGGTGGACGACCCGATCACCGGGGAAGGCGCCGGGTCGCAGCCCGGCCGGCGCCGGGATCCGGCCCAGGTCGCGGTGCAGGCGCGCCAACGTGGCGGCGTGGGATCGGAGGCGCCACGGCCGTCGGCCCAGGTCGGCGAGCATGGTCGGGCCGTCCACCCGGGCCATCACCAGGTCGACCCCGTCGTCGGACACGGCGAACACCTCCGGCACGGGGTAGCCCTCGGCCCGCACGGCCGTCATGATCGCCGCCTCGTCCCGCTGGGATCGCCCGCCGCGGGAGCGGCGGCGCACGCGTCCGGGTCCGGCCGTGAACACGTCGGCGTCGCGACCGCGGGCGAGCAGGTCGTCGGCGGTCACGATCACTCCTGCCGGAGGCGCCGTCGGCCGGCGAAACCGTGGGCCGCGTCGTGGTACCAGTCGAGGTCGGCCTCGCCCTCCAGCCAGCAGAGGAGGATCTCCTGGTCGGTGCCGTCGGGGCGTCGGCGGGTCGCCGGGAAGTCGACGAGGAGCGGCGCCCACCCCTTCACCTGGAGCCCCAGGCCGACGAGCTGGTCGAGCAGGTCCGAGAGGGCCGCCTCGAGCGCCTTGGCCTCGGCCAGCGGCGCGACGGGTTCGTCCCGGGTCGCGACCACGAGGTCGGCCCGCACCTCGATGATGCGCTCGGCGATGCCTCGGACGGTGGGCAGCAGCGCCCGGGCCTCTGCGACGGTGAAGTGGGCCATGACCCCGGGACCCTACGCGCCGCCGCCGGAGGAGTCCTTGTGTCGACCCATCGCCTGTGGCTCAATGGTCGGGCGAGGCACCCCTCGGAGCGCGGCCACGTGCTCCCCTTCCGTGAGGAGAGCCTCGTGACCCACGAACACCCCGCCCGGCCGTCCCGCCGGCGTGCCCTGCAGCAGATGGGGGTGGGCGCCGCCGTGGCGTGGACCGTTCCCGTGCTGGCCGCCGCCCCTGCCGTCGCCTTCGGCACCCCCGCTCCGGGCTGTCCCCTCTGCCCGCAGGTCACGGGGTGGTCGGTCGGCGGCAACCACACCTCGCCGGCGCCGGGCGTGTACGAGCTGGCGGGTGACGGCGTCGGCACCCTGGCCCTCGCCGTCACCTACGACGACCCGGGCTGTGGACCGGCGATGCTGTCGATCAGCGCCGCCGTCGCCTTCCTGGGCGGGGATGTGGGGCAGGTCGATCTGAGCGTGGCGACCCGCGGCGACAGCGCCTTCGTGGCCGACTGGAACGGTGGGGTCGCGCCCCAGAGCCCGGTGCTCTTCGTCGCCGCCCCGCCCACCGCCACCGAGCCGAGCTTCCTCGAGCTCTTCTTCCAGACCACCGCTGCCGACCCGATCGTGATCAGCGACATCGCCGCGGTCTGCGCCAGCGGGTAGGGCAGGCCGGTTCGGGGGGACGGCCGCCCACCGGGACGCCGCACCGTGCGGCGTCCCGGCGGACCCGGCCGAGGAACGGACCGGCGAGGCTATGTGGCAGCCCGTTCCCACGCTGGGGCGGTGCCAGGGAGACCGATGTGGCACCACCCGCGTCCGGACCGAGCATGCGCCCTGTCCGCCGTCGTCACTGTCCGGGGCGCGACCACCGGCGCGTAAAGGCCGAGACACTCGGTCGCCACGAGGTCGGACCCCCTGGCCGTCCACGCGTGTCGCGGCGGGGGTGGGGGCCCCGCCGAGGTCGAGTCCCGCGTGCGGACTCAGGCGGGAGCCGGGTCGGTCCGGTCGTTGGCCCCCGGGCCGAGGCCCCGCAGGCCCGCCCACGCCATCCCCGACACGTGGGCGGCGAGATCGTCGACGCTGAGGTCGAGATCGTTGGCCAGCCAATGACGAGAGGTGGTCTCGGCCAGGCCGACGATGCCGTAGGCCAGGAGGCGACGGTGCTCGGCCGACAGCCCGTCGACCACGATGAGCTGCGCGATGGCGTCGGCGATGTCGGTCTCGACGGCCATCGCCTCGCGCACGAACTCGGGATCGCGGCGGGTCTCGCCGGCGAACAGCACGTCGAAGCCGTCACGCCGGTCGGCCACCCACTGGAAGTAGGCGCGGAAGCCCCGCTCCACCTGGTCACGGGGCCCGCTGGCCGACGCCGTGGCCTTCCCCACGGCCTCGCGGAGACGGCCTCCCACGTCGCGCAGCACCTCGCGGTAGAGGGCCCGCTTCGACGAGAAGTGCTGGTAGAGCACCGGCTTGGTGACGCCCGCCGCCTCGGCGATGTCGTTCATCGCCGTGTGGTGGAAGCCCTGGTCGCCGAAGCACCGCAGGGCGATGTCGAGGAGCTGACGCCGTCGGTCGGCGGCGGGGAGCCGGGTCGTCACGGGAACCGGCTCTCGTCCACCCTCACTCGTACACGATCACGGAGCGGGCGACCTCGCCCGACTCCATGGCCCGGAAGGCGTCGTTGACCCCGGCCACGTCGATCTCGGCCGAGATCAGCTCGTCGAGCTTGAGCTGACCGTGGGCGTAGAGCTCGAGGAGCTTCGGCACGTCTTCGTGCACGTTCGACGAGCCGTACCAGCAGCCCTTGACCGTCTTGGCCAGGTAGAGGAACTCGAAGGCGGCCATCAGCTCGAGCATCGTGTCCATGCGGGGCACGCCCACGAAGACCACCTCGCCGCCCTGGCGAGCCAGCTGGAACGCCTGGAGCATGGTGTCCTTGAGGCCGATCACCTCGAACACGACGTCGGCGAGGCGGCCCTCGGCGGCCTCGGCGATCACCGCGGCCGGATCCTGGTCGCCGGCCTTCACCGTGCGGGTCGCGCCGAACTGCTTGGCCATCTCGAGCTTGGAGTCGAACCGGTCGATGGCGATGACCTCGCTGGCGCCGGCGATGCGGGCACCCTGGATCACGTTGAGGCCGACGCCACCACACCCGATCACGGCGACGGTGTCGCCGAGGTGGATGTCGGCGGTGTTGAGGGCGGCGCCGACCCCGGTGAGGACGCCGCACCCGATGAGGGCGGCGACCTTGAGCGGCACGTCGTCGTCGATCTTCACGCAGGAGATCTCCGGCACGATGGCCTCTTCGCCGAACGTGCCGAGCATGGCCATCTGGTGCAGCGGGCCGCCGTGCGAGCTGATGCGGGTGGTGCCGTCGAGCAGGCCGCCCATGGCCGCCATGGCGCCGCGCTCGCACAGGTAGCCCTGGCCGCGCCGGCAGAAGTAGCACTCACGGCAGTTGGGGACGAACGACAGCACGACGTGGTCGCCCACGGCCAGCCCGTTCACGGCCTCGCCGACCTCGACCACGGTGCCGGCGCCCTCGTGGCCGAGCACGATCGGCGTGGGGAGCGGGATGGTGCCGTTCGACACCGAGAGATCGGAGTGGCACACGCCGGAGGCGCCCACCTTGACCTTGACCTCACCCGGCCCCGGGGGGGCCAGCTCGATGTCGTCGCGCACCTCGAGCGGCGTGTCGACGGCGGTCAGGACGGCAGCCTTGGTCATGAGCGGATCCCCCGAACTCGTGGCTTGTGGTGCCCGGCATCCTCGCGCCGGCCACACCCGTGCGCCAACCAGGGTCAGCGGCCGTGTTCGAGGTCGTCCCGTTCGGCGGCCTTGGCCATGTAGGCCACGAGGATGGCCGGGGCCAGCAGGACCGACCCGCCGATGAGGCCGATCTCGATGACGGTGACCAGACCCGTGTCGAACCCTCGCACCAACCCCACGAAGAAGGCCACGGTGGCCACCAGGTACAGGACGTAGCCGATCCGCTGGACGAGCTTCGCCCACCGCACCACCTGGGCGCGGCGGACCCGGACCGGATCGATCTTCGGTCGGGGGTCGTCGCTCACGGCATCCAGCCTGCCGCGCCGAGCAGCTCCCGCAACGATTCGGCGACGGCCTCGAGCGACAGGTGCTCGGCGGCGACGCGCCGGTTGTGGTCGAGGAGGGACTCGTCGGGGTCGGCGAGCCAGCGACGGAGCGGCTCGGGGTCGGCGGCGTCGAACCAGCGGAACCCGAGCTCCACGAACTCCCGGGCGACGGGGTACGGCCCGATGGCCACCGGTCGGCGGTGGATCGAGCCCTCGATCGGCGGGTTGCCGAAGCCCTCCCACGTCGAGGGGAAGGCGATGACGTCGGCCGCCGCGTAGATGTCGCGACGGTCCGGTACGGCGCGGTGGATGACGCGGCAACGGGCCGCATCGAGCACGCCGGCCAGCTCGTCGCCGTAGCCCTCCTCGGCCGGACCGGTGAGCCAGTAGGTGCCCTGCAGGGTCTCGGCGAGGCGGACGGCGGCGGGCACGTCCTTGCGGGGGATGGCGCGGACCGGGTGGGTCACCAGCAGCTCGTCGTCGGCCACCCCGAGGCCGCCTCGGGTCTGGTCCCGCCTCCCCTCGTGGCCGTGGACGTCGAACCCGTTCCAGATGCACACCGCGTCGAAGCCGCGGGTGGTGAACTCCCGCTCGGTCAGCCGGTTGATGACGACGTGCCGCCAGGCGGGATCGTCGACCGGGAGCTCGTCGACGGCGCGGAAGCGCTCGCGCTGCCACGGGGGATCGTGGTGGTGGAGGATGGCGGGGCGCCCCCGGAGCTCGGCGGCGACCACCCGCGAGGCGGCGAGGTTCAAGGGGATGGTGAGCAGGTTCTCGACGACCACGAGGTCGGCATCGGCCAGCACGGCCCGCACCTCGCCCGACGGCGGCGGGTCGGGCGCGTCGAGCGCGAGGCCGGGCACCACCCGGTCGGCGGGCTCCTCGCCGGCGACGGTGACCACGTCGAAGCCGAAGGCGCGGAACAACCCGATCCAGGAGTCGGCCACGATGGACACCCCGTCGGAGGCACCGAGGCGGAAGGAGAGGAAGGCGCAGGTCGGCACGACGAGAGGGGTTCGCTGGTGACGGGCGGCGCCACGTTACCGGGGCGGGCGGACATGGCCCGCCGGGCCCGCGCCGTGCTCGACGCCAACTGGGTCGACGCCGGCTACACGACCCCGCACCCCGGCACCTATCCGTTCCTGTGGCTCTGGGACTCGTGCTTCCACGCCGTGGCGTGGGCCGATCTGGGTGAGTCCGAGCGGGCGCTGTCCGAGCTGGCTCACGTGTTCCGTACCCAGGACGCGCTCGGCTTCGTGCCCCACGTCGACTACGAGGTGGCACCGACCGCGCTCCAGGCGTTCTGGGGGCGTCGCGACGCGTCGGCGATCACCCAGCCGCCGATGTACGGCCACGCCCTCGCCGAGCTGCACCGCCGCAGCATCGCCGTGCCCGACGAGCTCTGGACCAGGGCGCGTCGCGGCCTGGCCTTCCTGTTCGACCACCGCGCCCGCGACCCCGGGAGCGGCTTGATCACGATCGTGCACCCATGGGAGTCGGGCGCCGATGACAGCCCGCGCTGGGACCACTGGTGTCGTTCCGGGGACGGGGACGGGGACGGGGTCGGCGGCGACTCGTTCGACCCGGCGACCTGGTACGAGGTCAAGGGCGCACTGGTGCGGTCGATCGAGCTCGATCCGTTGCACGGCTCACCGATCGCCAACCCTGCCTTCGGAGCTGCGCCGGCGGGGTTCAACGCGCTGGTGGCGTTCAACGCCCTCGAGCTGGCCGCGGTCACCGGCGACGATGCGCTGGCCGACGCCGCCCTCGACCTCGTCGCCGCCCTCGAGCAGCGCTGGGACGGTCGGCGCCGCACCTGGGTCGACGCCGGCCCCGCCGCGACGACGAGCGGGCGCGTCCGCACGCTCGACGCGATGCTGCCGCTCCTCGTCCTCCCGCAGCACGGACCGATGGCCTGGGAGCAGCTGCTGCGGCCCGACGCCCTGGGTGGCGCCTGCGGCCCGGCTGGCGTCGACCGTCGTGAGCCGACCTTCGATCCGCTCGTCTACTGGCGCGGTCCGGCGTGGCCCCAGCTCACCTACCTGCACTGGGTGGCGGCCCGCCGCGCCGGGGAGGAGGGGATCGCACGCGTCCTCGCCGAGCAACTCGTCCGGGGTGCGGTCGCGTCGGGCTTCGCCGAGTACTGGGATCCCGACGACGGCACGGCCCTCGGCGCTGCCCCGCAGGGCTGGGCGGCGCTCGCCGCCGTCGTCACGTCGTCCTAGAAGGGCTTGAGCTCGGGCTCGCCGGCGAAGAACAGCTGGCTGCTGAGGGTGTGGTCCTCGTCGCCCGCCTCGAGCCTGGCCCGCCGAGCCCGCGTCGAGCGCGGGGTGATCGGCTCGGCGTCGGCGTGGCCCACCGTGGCGGGCCGTTCGGCGACGGCCACTGCGTTCGGCACCGAGGTCACGGCCGGGGCCGGGGCCGGGGCGGGCTCGCGTCGGGCCCGCAGGCGGGTGGTGCGGGCGGTGCCGGCAGCGGCGTAGGCAGCGGCCGCGGTCTGCCGGTCGAGCTCGGTGAGCCGCACCTCACCCGAGAGGTCACGGGTGAGCGCGAGGTGGTTCCGGGGATCGGGCACGGCCTCGACGATCGACCACAGCGCGGCGTCGGCCCCCTTGGGGAGACCGGCCGCGCGCGTTGCCCTTCCCCGGCGGCGGTGGCGGACCTCGGCCACCACGAGGACGGTGACCACCACGGCCAGCGCGGCACCGATCACGAGCGGACTCGTCGCAGCTTCCATCGGGAGCAACGGTAGGCAACCACGCCGTCTCGCCGGTGGATGCCTGCGGGGCCGGCGGTGGGAGCGCTCGGGGCTAACGTCGCCGGCGATGACCGACGAGGCCGATCCCGAGGAGCTGCTCGTCGGCGTGGCCGACGGCGTGGCCACGCTGGTGCTCAACCGACCCGAGCGGCGCAACGCACTGTCGTGGGCCCTCGTGCGCACCCTCCGCTCCACCGTCGCCGAGCTGAAGGGGCGCGGCGACGTCAGGGTGGTGGTGCTCACCGGCGCCGGCGACCGTGCCTTCTGCGCCGGTGCCGACCTCACGGGGATGGAGGCGGGCGCCGGGCACCTCGCCCTCCACGACAGCCGGGGCGAGCTGGCCGAGCTGTTCCAGGAGCTCTGGGCGCTCGGCAAGCCGACCATCGCCAAGGTGCGAGGGTACGCCCTGGCCGGGGGCCTCGGCCTGGCGCTGGCCTGCGACCTCGTCGTGGCCGCCGACGACGCCGTGTTCGGCACGCCCGAGATCGACGTCGGGCTGTGGCCGTTCATGATCACCGTGCCCCTGGTGCGCTCGATGCCACCCAAGCGGGCCCTCGAGCTGATGATGACCGGCCGTCGGGTCGACGCCGCCGAGGCGGAGCGCATCGGCTTCGTCACCCGCGTGGTCCCGGCGGTGGAGCTCGACGGTGCCGTCGACGCGCTGGCCGCCGAGCTGGCGGCCAAGCCGCCGGGGGTGATGCGGCTCGGCCGGGACGCGTTCTACGCGGTGTGGGACCAGGCGGCGGCCGAGGCCCTGCGGGCCCTGCACCCGCTGCTGACGGTCACCGCCGCCACCGAGGACGCCGCCGAGGGCATCGCCGCCTTCCAGGAGAAGCGCCCGCCCCGTTGGAGCGGACGATGACGGTGCACGTCGAGCAGCGGGGCTCGGTCGCGCTGGTCACCATCGATCGGCCCGAGCGGCGCAACGCCCTCGACCACGACGCGCTCGACGGGCTGGTGGCGGCGACGGCGGCGGCCACCGACGCCGGGTCGCGGGCCCTCGTGCTCACCGGGGCCCACGGCCACTTCTGCGCCGGCGCCGACCTCGGTGGCGTCGAGGACACCGCCTTCGTGCAGGCCCTCAACGGGGTGCTGGCCGGTCTCCGCGAGGCGCCGTTCCCGACCATCGCCGCCGTCGAGGGCTTCGCGCTCGGCGCCGGCACCCAGCTGGCGACGGCGTGCGACCTGCGCGTGGCCGCCGTCGACGCCACCTTCGGGATCCCGGCGGCGAAGCTCGGGTTGATGGTCGACCACTGGACGGTGCAGCGGGTGGCGCGCATGGCGGGGGAGGGGCCGGCGCGGGCCATGCTCCTCGCCGCCGAGACCTACACCGGTGAGCAGTGCGCCGGGTTCGGGCTCGTGCAGCGCATCGGGCACCTCGAGGACGCCCTGGCGTGGGCCGAGCGCATCGCCGGGCTGGCGCCGCTCACCATCGCCGGGCACAAGATCGGGCTCAACGACGCCGAGGCCGTCGCGCCCACGAGCGACCGCTACGCCGAGGCCTTCCGTCGGGCGTGGGCCAGCGCCGACCTGCAGGAGGGCATGGCCGCCTTCCGGGAGCGCCGCCCGCCGGGCTTCCGAGGGGTGTGAGGATCGGCCGGGGCGGCGCAGGGCGAGTCAGCGGGCGCTGTCGCGCATGGTGCCGACGAGCTTCGCCCCGTCGAGGTCGTAGACGTAGCAGCCGAGGGTGCGGGCCCCTGCGCCCCAGGCCGTCTCGGTCGGGAGGTAGTACCCGATCTCGAGCGCCGACACGACGTACGGGGTGCCGACGAACGCCTCGAAGTCGGCGACGCAGTTGGCCCGGGCGAAGTCCTGGAGCGCCTCCTCGCCGGGGAAGTCGCGTCCCGCGCCCGGCACGTCGAGCACGGCGAAGGTCTCGTTCTGGTGGGGCAGGCCGCAGTCGAGCAGCAGCACGATGTCGGTCTGGCCCCGCTCCTCGGGCCCCGGCTCGAGCTTGCGGCGGTCGAAGCAGTCACCCACCGACGGCTGGTAGACGAAGACCTGCTCACCCGCCTCCAGCGGCGGCTCGGTGGTGGTGGTCGTCTCGGGGGCCGGTGGCGCGGTGGTGGTGGCGACGCCGGCGCCGTCGTCACCGCGGCACGACGCCACGGCCAACAGCGCGGCGAGGAGGCCGACGGCGAGCGTCTCGGTGCGGAGCGGTCGCATCACGGGTCAGTACGCGTTGGGGAGCAGTTGGTTGATGTTCTCGAACGCGGCGTAGAGGAACACCAGCCACACCGGGAAGGCGACGGCGTAGGCGAGCCACCTGCCCCTCGGCCAGCGCCGCCCGACGAGCCAGGCCCCGACCCAGACCGCCACCATCGCGAGCGACCAGGAGATGGCGGGCAGCCGGGCGCTGTCGTCGCCGCCCGCGAGATCCTCACCGACGAAGGTGTTGGCCACCACGTCCTGCTGTGGCAGCGGTGTCGGCGGCGCGGGGTTCCCCACGAGCTCGGCCGACACCACGATCCGTTGGGCGGCGCTGTACTTGGGATGGCACGCCATCAGCGTGAGCCGATCGTCGCCGGCGTCGTCGAGGATCTCGACCTGGGTCGGCGCCACGATGAAGTGGCCCTTGGGGGGCTCACCGGGGTTCCCCTCCTGGGGGAGCACCTCGTAGGTGAACGTGCCCTGGAACGTCTCGACCGTCACCTGGTCGCCGGGGTCGAGCTCGTCGAGGCGGTGGAACGGGGCGGCATAGGTGGTGCGGTGGCCCGCCAACGCAGCGTTGCCGGGCTGGCCGGGCAACGGGGTGTTGGGGAAGTGGCCGGGCCCGTCCTCGAGGTAGTCCAGGTCGACGCCCTGGACGAAGTAGAAGTCGACCCCGATCGTCGGGATCAGGATGCGCCCGATGGGGTCACCGGGCGCCGGCGGCGGGATGTCGGCGGCGGCGGTGACCGGCGGCGCCGTCGTCGGTGAGACGGTGTCGGCCGTCGTCGTCGTGGCCGCGGCGACCTCGGCCAGGCGCTGCTGGAACTCCTCCTCCAGCTCGTCCTGGGCCTGGGCGGTGTGGATGGCCGTACCCCACAGCTGGTAGACGACGAAGAGCAGCACGAGCACGCCGGCACGGATCATCATCCGCCCGGTCCAGCCGATCACCTTCGCCACCCGCACCGGGCGACGATACCGCTGCCGCCTCGACGTTCGGCCGCGCCACCTTGGACCCCCTCCGGCCCCGCCGGTACCGTTGGGTGGTCGCCATGGAGCCCGTCGTCCACCTCCGCGCCGCGGTCGCGCTCCTCGGCCGCTTCCCCGCCCTCGCCGGCGCCGACCTCGAGGTGGCGCGCGGCGAGATCGTGCTGCTCCGTGGGGCCAACGGGGCCGGCAAGACCACGCTCCTGCGCACCTGTGCCGGGCTCCTCCCGGTGGTCTCGGGCGAGGCCGTCGTGCTCGGCTGCGACCTGCGCCGCGACCGCACGGGCGTCCGGCGCCGGGTCGGCCTGCTCGCCCACCAGACCGGCCTCTACGACGAGCTGACGGTCGCCGACAACCTGCGCTTCTGGACCCGTGCGGCCGGGGCTGCCGACGTCGACTCGGCGGCGGCGATGGAGCGGCTCGGACTGTCGGGCCGGCTCCGGGACGTGCGCGTCTCCCGGCTGTCGGCGGGGCAGCGACGACGGGTGTCGTTCGCGGTGCTGGTCGCCCGACGCCCCGAGCTCTGGCTCCTCGACGAGCCCCACGCCGGGCTCGACCAGGAGGCCCGCGACGTGGTCGACGCCCTCGTCCGCGACGCGGCGGCGGCCGGCGCCACCGTGCTCGTGGCCTCCCACGAGCTCGACCGGGCCGAGCCCCTCGCCGCCCGGGTCGTCACCGTCGAGGGCGGCGTCACCACCGGCGGCCTCGCCCTGGAGGCCCCCCGTGTTCCGTGACGCGGCCCTCGTCGCCGCGAAGGACCTGCGCCTCGAGCTCCGATCCCGCGTCGGGGTCAACCAGGTGCTCCCGCTCGCGCTGCTCATCCTCGTGCTGTTCGCCTTCGCCCTCGACCCCGACCGGGGCATCCTCGAGCGGGCGACCCCGGGCCTGTACTGGGTCGCCGTGCTGTTGGCCGCCCTCCTGGCCATCCAGCGCACCTTCGCGGTCGAGGCCGGCGACGGCGTCCGCGACGCCCTGCGTCTCACCGGCCTCGACCCCGCCGGCATCTACCTCGGCAAGGCGGCCGCCGTGGCCGTCGAGCTGCTGGCCCTCGAGATCCTGCTGGGCCTCGGGGTGGCCGTCCTCTACGACGCCGGGCTCGGCGGCTGGGGCCTCCTCGTCACGACGGTGTTGGTCGCGACCGTGGGGATCGCCGCCGCCGGTACCCTCTACGGCGTGCTCGCGGTCGGGCTCCGGGTGCGGGAGACGCTCCTCCCGCTCCTGCTGCTCCCGGTGCTCGCCCCCGTGCTGATCGCCTCGACCCGAGCGACCGAGGCGGCTCTCGACGGCGCTCCCGCCGACGGGTGGCCGTGGGTCGGATTGCTCGGGGTCTTCGCGCTCGTCTACACCGTCGCCGGGCTCCTCGGGTTCGGCGCCCTCTTGGAGGAATCGTGACCACAGAGCTGACCGCCACCTCCACCGAGGGGGCGCGCCCCGAGCGGGCCGAGGCCGACGGCCCGGTCGGCACCGGGTCGGGCGGCACGCGCGTGCTCGGCCTGGTGACGTTGGCGGGGATCGCACTGCTCGCCTTCCTCGCCCTCGTCGCCTCCCCGGCCGACGCCGAGCTCGGTGAGACGGTGCGCCTGATGTACGTGCACGTGCCGGTCGTGACCGCCGCCTACCTCGGCATCGTCCTGGCCACCCTCGGCAGCGTGGTGGTGCTCTGGAAGAAGTCGGAGTGGTGGGACCTCGTCTCGGCCTCGGCCATCGAGGTCGCCACCGTGTTCACCGCCCTCACCCTCGTCACCGGGATGATCTGGGGGCGGCCGACCTGGGGTGTGTTCTGGGTGTGGGACGCCCGCCTGACCTCCACGGCCATGCTCTTCCTGCTGATGCTCGGCTACCTCGCCGTGCGCCGCACCACCGACGACCCCGCCTCCCGAGCCAAGCGCTCGGCGGTGGTGGGCCTCCTCCTGCTGCCCAACGTGCTCATCGTCAACCGCTCCGTCGAGTGGTGGCGGTCGCTCCACCAGGACCCGACGCTCATCACCCTCGACCCGAAGATCGACGGCCTCCAGCTGTTCACCCTCGTGTTCGGCATCGCGGTGGCCACGGCGATCTTCGCCTGGCTGGCCGTCCACCGCTTCCGCGTGGCGTGGCTCGAGCAGCGCGTCGAGGAGCTCGACCTCGGCCTCGCCATCGCCGAGCGTCGTGGTGGGGCGGGCGCCCGTCGCCCGAGCGGCGCACCGCGCGCCGAAGGGGGGGCCCGGTGAGCCAGTGGGGATGGGTGACCCTCGGCTGGGCGGTCACGGTGGTGGCCCTCGTCGTCTACGCGTCGGTGATCATCGTGCGGGGCCGGGCCCTCAGCCGTCGAGTGCCCCCGGAGCAGCGCCGATGGCTGTGACACCCGGCGCGCCCGACGCCATGTCGACGCCCGACGCCGGCGGTGACGTCCCGCCCGAACGGCGGGTCGCCCCCGGGAGTCGCGAGCTCGACCTCACGCCCCGCGCCGTGCCGTCCCGTGGGAAGCGTCGCTGGCCGGCGTTCCTCGTCATCGGCCTGGTCGTGGTGGCGGTGGCCTTCGTGGCCAGCCGGGCCCTGTCCGACGCCACGCTGTTCTTCTACAACGCCGACGAGGCGGTCGCGAAGCGCGACGAGCTGGGCGCCGACCGCTTCCGCCTCCAGGGCACCGTCGAGGACGGCACCATCGAGGAGATCCCCAACGGCGTCGAGTTCGCGGTGGTCTTCAACGGCACCGAGGTGCGGGTGACCCACCAGGGCGACCCGCCCGAGCTGTTCCAGGCGGGCATGCCGGTGGTGCTGGAGGGCAACTGGAACCCGAACGACGACGTGTTCACCAGCGATCGCATGCTCGTGAAGCACGACGAGCAGTACGACGCCGAGAACGAGGACCGGCTGCGGGAGGCCGACGAGGGCGGGCAGGTCCCCACCTCGTCGGTCGTCCCGTGACCCCCGCGCCCATGACCGGAGCGACGGCGTGAACCTCGTCCTCGGCCGGGCCGGCGTCATGCTCGGGCTGGCCGCCGCGCTGTGCGCGGTGCTCACCCTCGGCTACGCCCTGCTGCGCCGGCGCCGCGACCTCATGTGGCTCGCCGCGCCCTACGCGGTGCTCGTGCTGCTCGGCGGCGTGCTCGCCGTCGTCGCCATGGAGCGGGCCCTCGTCACCCGCGACTTCACCGTGCAGTACGTGGCCGACAACGGCAGCACCCGCACCCCCCCGCTCTACAACGTCGCCACCCTCTGGGCCGCCCTGGAGGGCTCGATCATCCTGTGGGGCGTCATCCTCGGCGGCTACACGACCGCCGTGGTCGTGAAGTTCCGCAACCGGCTGTCCGACCCGCTCGTGGGGTGGGCGATGCTGACGATGTTCGTCGTCTGCGTGTTCTTCTTCTTCCTGCTGGTCGGGCCGGCCAACCCGTTCGTGCGGTTCGACCCACCCCCCGGCTTCGACGGACCGGGCCCCAACCCGCTGCTGCAGAACCACCCGCTCATGGCCTTCCACCCGCCGATGCTCTACCTCGGCTACGTGGGGTTCACGGTGCCGTTCGCCTTCGCCATCGCCGCCCTCGTGACCGGGCGCGTCGGCGAGGGCTGGCTCCTCGCCACCCGGCGGTGGACCCTCATCGCGTGGGGCTTCCTCACCGTCGGCATCGTCCTCGGCTCGTGGTGGAGCTACGAGGTGCTCGGCTGGGGCGGCTACTGGGCGTGGGACCCGGTCGAGAACGCGTCGTTCCTGCCGTGGCTCACCGGCACCGCCTACCTGCACTCGGTGATGGTGCAGGAGCGGCGCGGCATGTTGCGGGTCTGGAACCTCTCGCTCCTCTGCGCCACCTTCGCCCTCACGATCCTCGGCACGTTCATCACCCGCTCGGGGGTGCTCGACTCCGTGCACGCGTTCACCGAGTCGGCCATCGGCCCGTCGATCCTCACGTTCTTCGGGCTGATCTGCGCCGTCACCATCGGGCTCATCGCCTGGCGCGGCGACCGGCTGCGCGCTCCCGGTCGCATCGACTCGCCCCTGTCGCGCGAGGCCGCGTTCCTCGCCAACAACGTGGTGTTCGCCGCCTTCGCCTTCGTCGTGCTGCTCGGCACCGTCTTCCCGTTGCTGATCGAGGCGGTCAACGACGAGCGCGTCTCGGTCGGCGTGCCCTACTTCAACCGGATGACCATGCCCATCGGGCTGACGCTGCTGTTCCTCATGGCCATCGCCCCCGTGCTGCCGTGGCGGAAGGCGAGCGGCGAGCTGCTGCGCCACCGCCTGCTGTGGCCGGCCTGGTTCGGCACGATCTGTGTGGTCATCGGCGTGCTCGTGGGGGCGCGGGGCTTCGTCACCCTGCTGGCCTACGGCCTCGGTGGCTTCGCCGCCGGCTCGGCCATCCGCCAGCTCGTGCTGGCCACCCGGCGCCAGGGATGGCGCGGCCTCGTCGGGCGGGCCAACGGGGGCATGGTCGTCCACCTCGGCGTGATCATGATCGCGGTGGCGTTCGCCGCTTCGCAGAGCTACGTCCGCCAGGGCGAGTTCACCCTCTCGCCCGGGGAGTCGGCCCGGTTCGCCGGCCACGAGCTCACCTTCGTCGGCACCCAGGTCGAGCGGCTCGAGAACAAGACGGTGACCAAGGCCCTCGTCGAGATCGACGGCACCGGGCCGTGGGCGCCGGCGCTCAACCAGTTCGACTTCGGCAACCAGATCATCGGCACCCCGTCGGTGCGCACCACCCCCACCGACGACGTCGCCCTCACCCTGCTCGCCCTCCCCGAGGGCGAGGGCGACGCGGTCACCATCCGCGCCACCATCCAGCCGCTGATCATGTGGCTGTGGATCGGCGGCGGGGTGATGGCCCTCGGCACCCTCATGGCCGTGTTCCCCGGTCGCCGGCGTGACCCCACCGACCCGGTGTCGGCACCCGTGCCCGAGCGCCGCCGCCGACCCCGTGCCACCGCCGACGCCGACGAGGTCGGCGAACCCGCCGCCGAGCCGGCCGGGGTGGGCGGATGACCGCGGTCGAGCCCCTCGACGACCCCGCCGTCAGCGGTCGCCGCCGCCACGTGGCCCGCTGGGTCGCCCTCGGCGTCGGCGTGGTGCTCGTCGTGTTCGTGATCGTGCTGGCCACCCGACCGAGCGCCGACGAGCGGCCCATCGCCGGCGAGCTGGTCGGCAAGGCGGTGCCGCCGGTCACGGGGCCGACCCTCGACGGCGGCACCTACGACATCGACACCCGGCGCGGCGAGTGGGTGGTCGTCAACTTCTTCGCCACCTGGTGCACGCCGTGCCTGGTCGAGCACCCCGAGCTGGTGCGCTTCAGCGAGGAGCACGCCGCCGCCGGCGACGCCAGCGTGGTGAGCGTCGCCTTCCAGGACTCGCCCGAGGCGCTGCAGGAGTTCTTCGCCGACAACGGCGGTGACTGGCCGGTCGTCGTCGGCGACACCGGGCGCACCGCCATCGACTTCGGGGTCACGGGAGTGCCCGAGTCCTACGTGGTCGCGCCGAGCGGGGTGGTCGTGGCCAAGTTCGAGGGGGTCACCGCCGAGGCCCTCGACCAGGTGATCGACGAGTACGAGGCGGTGGCCGCCGAGGGCGCCACCGGGAGCGGCTCGTGACCGCGACCGCCGAGCCGATCGGGCCCGACGCCTCCCCGAGCCGCGACCGGGCCGCCCGGGAGAAGCTCCTCTGGGGTGTGCTCCTCGCGGTGCTGGTCACGGCCCTGGCCATCGGATCGGTCGGCACCGTCGCCGACCGCACCGCCCAGGACCGCGTCACCGACGTGTCCCGCACGATCAAGTGCCCGACCTGTCAGGGCGAGTCGGTCGCCGACTCCAACGCCGAGGTGTCGAAGGCCATCCGCCGCGACATCGCCGAGCGGGTGTCCGCGGGCCAGACCGACGAGGAGATCCGCGCCTTCTACGTCAGTCGCTACGGCGAGGCCATCCTCCTGACCCCGAGCGCCAGCGGCCCGACCGCCCTCATCTGGGTGCTGCCCGTGCTGTTCGCCGTCGGTGCCGTCACCGGCCTGGTGCTGGTGTTCCGCCGCTGGCGACGCCGTCCCGACGTCCACGCCTCCGCCGCCGACCGCGCCCTCGTGGCCGACGCCCTTCGCCGGTTCGACGAGGACGACGACGGCGCCGCGGGGGGCTCGCCATGACCTCGTCGACCGGTGGCGGCACCCGAGCCCGACGGGCGGCCCGCCAGGGTTCGATCGCCGCGCCACCGACGTCGGCCCCGACCGAGGCCGACGCGGGGACGCCGGCCCGCGCCACCCCGCGGCCATCGTCCCCCGACGACCGTGCCGCCTCGGCCGACGATGCCCGCCGCCGACGCCAGCTCGATCCCGACACCCTCGCCGCCCTCGAGGAGCAGCGGGCCTTCCTGCTGCGCTCGCTCGAGGACCTCGAGCGCGAGCACGACGCCGGCGACGTCGACGACGACGACTACGCGGCGCTGAAGGACGACTACACGGCCCGGGCGGCCGCGGTGATCCGCGCCATCGACGGCCGGCGGGCGGGCCGGTCGGCGGCGAGGCCCCCGCGCTCGTGGGGTCGCGTCGCCGCCACGGTGGCCGTCGTCGCCCTGCTCGGCATCGTCGCCGGCGTGCTCGTCGCCCGGTCGTCGGGCAGCCGGGCCCCGGGCGACGTGGCCACCGGGGGCATCGACGAGAGCAGCCGCGACCTCATCCTGCGGGCCCAACAGCTCACCGGTCAGGCCCAGACCGCCCTGCAGGAGGGCGACGGCCAGGCCGCCGTCGAGGCCTACCGGGGGGCCATCGACGCCTACGACCAGGCGCTCGAGCTGCAGCCGGCCAACGTCGAGGCCATGACCTACCGCGGCTGGCTCCTGCACAACCTGGCGCTGCAGGCGGCCGGCACGGCGGCGGCCGCCGACCTCGACGCATCGGCGCTCGAGTGGCTCACCCGGGCCGTCGACACCGACCCCACCTACGCCGACGCCCGCGTGTTCCGGGCGCTGCTCCACGAGGACCTCGGCCAGACCGACCTCGCCCTCGCCGACGTCCGGGCCGTCGACCCGACGGCGGTGCCGCCGTTCATGCAGTCGATGGTCGACGGGCTGCGCACCCGGCTCGAAGCCGCCGCGGGCACGACCGCGCCCACCGGGTAGGCGGCGCCGACGGCGTGCTCACCCCGGTGGGTGGTACCTCCCCCGCACGCAACGGCCGTCGACGATCTCGAGGGCCCACACCGAGCCCTTCTGGCTGATGTTGGCGTCCTTGGTCCGCATGCCCGCGGCGGCCAGCCGCCGGATGACCTTCGGGATGATGTCGCCGTGGCTCACGACCACGGTGTCGTCCCCGACGGGCCCGAACAACAGGTCGATCACCTCGTCGGGGTCGCCACCCTCGTGGAGCTCGTCGAGTTGCTCGACCTCCACGCCGAGCGCCTCGGCCAGCGGCTCGGCGGTCTCGACGCAGCGCCGTGCGGGGCTCGACAGGATGCGGGCCACGGGCTCGCCCTCGAGCCGGCCGGCGATGGCCTCGGCCTGACCCCGGCCCTTCGCGCTCAGGGGTCGCCGGTCGTGGTCGCCCTTCCATGCGGAACGTGACCCGGCGTGCGCGTGTCGGACCAGGTAGACGGTCACGGCGGCACGATAGCGGGCGTCACCTCCCACCCCCGGCGCCCGCGTCCGGCTCGGCGCGGCCGAGCGGGGCACCCCGATCTCGGGGGAGGGGACCGCTAACCTCCGCGCATGGCCGGCGGCGGCGGCGAAGAGGTCGAGGTGGACGTGGCCATCATCGGCGCGGGCGCGCAGGGGTTGTACCTCGCTCGCGGCCTCGCCGACGAGTACCGCGTCTGCGTCCTGTCCGATCCGACCCTGCCGCCGGCGACCGCGGCGGGAAGTGGATTGATCTCGGCGGGCTACGACGGCGACGACGCCGCCCGCATCCAGCCGGCCCGACGAGCCGCGGGCTACTGGAAGCTCTGGGCCGAGGCCAACGGGCTGTTGGACGACACCGAGCCCCCGGTCTACGTCGTGGGCCCCGATGAGCGGGCCGGCCGTCCCCACGTGTGGGACGACGCCACCCTCGCCCACTGCGCCACGGCGTTGCCGCCGATCCTCGAGGGCGGGTCGGTCGCCGACGGCGATGCGTACCTCGCCGAGCTCGACGTGGTCGTCCACCCCGGGCACCTGCTCGCCGAGCTGCGCAGCGGCCTCGAGGCCGTCTGCCTGGGGGGCGCGTCGCCGACGTGGGCCTGGTGGGCGATATCGCCGTCGACCGCGTGGAGGTGCAGGTCGGGGACCGCCTCCTGGCCGTCGCCGCGCGCGCCGTCGTGGTCGCCGCCGGCGCCGGCAACGCCTCGCTGCTGTCGACCATCGCCAAGCGACTCGTGGATCGCGAGCGGCGCCGTGCCGCCCAGGAGCAGGCCCGCGAGAGCCAGGCCGTGCGCCACACCACCGTCGTCGTCGTGCGTGGCGGCACCCTGCCGCGCCTGCGCGGCCGCTTCGGCGAGCTGACCGTCGTCTCCCACCCGGACGGCGACGACGTCGTGTGGCACGTCACCCGCCCCGACCACGATCGCACGACCCTCGGACCGGTCGACCTCCGCTTCGATCCCCGTCCGTCGCCGCGCCACGTCGCCGAGGTGGTCGGCGCGCTGCTGGCCGCCGCCCCGTCCCTCGTCGGCGAGATCGACCGGTTGGCGTGGGCCACCTACGGCACGCGCGACGCCATCCACCCGGCCGTCGTCACCGAGGGCACGGGGCGGGCGGCGCGGCCGTTGCCCTCGCGCCTCGAGACGCTCGGGCTCGAAGGGTTGTACGCGCTGTGGCCCTCGTACCTCGGGCAGTCCATGGTGCTCGGCGACGTGGTGGCCGAGCGGATCGCCGACGCGCTCGGCCCGTCCACGGCCGCCGGCATCGACGTCACCCGGACCGACCTGCCCCTCACCCGGCGCGACGACGGGCGGGCGCGCTGGGAGCGTGACGACGTGGGGTGGTCGGCGTGGGACGAGTTCGCGGTGGCCCACCACCTCGACGCCCCACCCGACGGTTGACCGGTCAGCGCAGCGCCCGGAGCCCGGCGAGCACCTCGGGCAGGGCGTCGAGCAGGGCGTCGACGTCGGCGTCGGTGCTCGACCAGCCGACCGACAGCCGGAGCGAGCGATGGGCGTCGACGCCCATCGCCTCGAGCACCGGCGACGGCTCGAGCGCTTCGGACGAGCAGGCGCTGCCGGAGTGGGCGGCGATGCCGGCCCGGTCGAGCCCGAGCAGCACCGCCTGGGGCTCGATGCCGTCGATGCCGAGGCACACGACGTGGGGGGCGCGCGCGACCGGGTCGCCGTAGACGTGCACGCCGTCGAGGTCCGCGACCTGGTCGAGGATGCGACCGGTGAGCCGGCGGGCGGCCTCCTCCTCGGCGGCCACGTCGACGGTGGCGGCGGTGACCCCGAGCCCGACGAGGGCGGGCACGTTCTCGAACCCGGCGCGCCGGGCCCGCTCCTGGTCACCGCCCACGAGCAGGGGGCGGAGCCGCAGCCCCCGCCGCACGACGAGGGCGCCGGTGCCGGGTGGTGCACCGAACTTGTGCCCGCTCACCGAGACGAGGTCGGCGCCGAGGGCCCGGAGGTCGGCGGGGACGTGGCCGATGGCCTGGGCGGCGTCGACGTGCACCAGCACGCCACGGTCGCGGGCCACGGCCACCACGTCGGCCACCGGCTGGATCGTGCCGACCTCGTGGTTGGCCCACTGCACGTGCACCAGCGCGGTGTCGGGACCGATGGCGTCGGCGACGGCATCGGGGTCGACGCGCCCGAGGTGGTCGACCCCGACGGCGGTCACCTCGCCGTGGCGCTCGGCGGCGGCCCGCACCGCCGAGTGCTCGACCGCGGGCACGACCATGTGGCCGCCCCGCTCGGCGGCGCCCCAACAGGCGGCGACGATGGCCTCGGTGGCCCCGCTGGTGAACACGACCTCGCGACTGCGCGCCCCGACCCACGCGGCCACGCGCTCGCGCGCCTCCTCGACGGCCACGCGCGCCGCCATGCCCTCCTCGTGGATGCGACTCGGGTCGCCGTGGGGGGTGGCCAGCCACTCGGCCACCGCGGCGACGGCCGCCGGCCGGGTGGGTGAGGTCGACGCGTGGTCGAGGTAGTGCCGGGCCATGGACCTCGCCGAGGCGGGCCGCTCAGGCCTCGACGGCGGTGACGCAGACCGCGTCGCCGCCGGCTCGGGTGGCCTCGAGTTCGGCGTTGGCCTCGCCGTACAGCTCGCTCAGCATCCCCTTCACGAGCCCGCGGTCGACGGCGCAGATCACCGGGTTCTCGCGGACGGCGTCGCCGAAGGGGCAGTGCTCGGACACGATGCGCAGCTCGTCGTTGCGCTTCTCGGCGTGGGCGGCGAAGCCGTGGGCGGTGAGGGCGTCGGCCACCGACGCCAGCGCGGCCCGGAAGGACTTCTGCTGGTCCTGGCCCTCGCTCACCGTGCGGGCCAACAGGCGCCCGTGCTCGCGGCCGACCTCCTCGGCCATGGCCTCGGCCTGGTCGGCGGGGAGCAGGGCGAGCGCCCGTCCGAGCAGGCTCACGAGCAGGTCGTCGTGGCGCACCGGGATCTCGATGGGCCGATCGGCGGTGGCCAGGTAGCGCTTGGAGGGCCGACCGGCCCCGCCACCGCCGGGTCGGGCGGTCGTGACCCCGACGTACCCGCCGCCGGCGAGCTTGTCGAGGTGGTGCCGGGCCACGTTCGGGTGGAGGTCGAAGCGGGCGGCGACCTCGGTGGCGGTGACGCCCTCGGGATGCTCCCGGGCGAACAGGTAGATCTCGCGGCGGGTGGGATCGCCGAACGCCGACGTGATGGCGGTGACCGCCGACGAGAAGTCGGTGGGCGAGAGGGGTGCGGCGGTCACGCCGGTATTCTACCTACGCCGATAGGGGAAATTCCCACACCACGAGGAGCCCGCGAGCCCATGCCGGTCGCCGAAGCCGACGTCATCGAAGCCCTCCGGCCCGTCGAGGACCCCGAGCTGCACCGCAGCATCGTCGACCTCGAGATGGTCCGCAGCGTGCGCATCGACGGCGGTGACGTCGCCGTCCAGGTGGCCCTCACCGTGGCCGGCTGCCCACTGCGCAACGAGATCCAGTCGCGGGTCACGGGGGCGGTCGAGGCCCTCGACGGCGTCGATCGCGTCGCCCTCGACTTCACCGTGATGACCGACGACGAGCGGGCCCGGCTGCGCCAGCGCCTGCACGGCGACCCCGCCGCCACCGCCGGCAGCCAGCTGGCCCACGGCCACGCCGAGGGCCGGGCCATCCCCTTCGCCGACCCGGCGAGCTCCACCAGGGTGCTGCTCGTCGCCTCCGGCAAGGGCGGCGTCGGCAAGTCGTCGGTCACCACCAACCTGGCCGTCGCCCTCGCCCAGCAGGGCCACTCGGTCGCCGTGGTCGACGCCGACGTCTGGGGCTTCTCCATCCCCCGCATGCTCGGGGTCGACCGTCCTCCGGTGGTCATCGACCAGATGCTGGTGCCGCCGGAGGCCTACGGCGTCCGCTGCATCTCGATGGGCTTCTTCGTCGAGGAGGACCAGCCCGTCATCTGGCGCGGCCCCATGCTCCACAAGGCGCTCGAGCAGTTCCTCACCGACGTGTACTGGGACGAGCCGGACTTCCTCCTCGTCGACCTGCCGCCCGGCACCGGCGACATCGCCATCTCACTGGCCCAGTTCCTGCCCCGGGCCGAGGTGTACGTCGTCACCACGCCCCAGCCGGCCGCCCAGCGGGTGGCCCAGCGCGTCGGCTTCATGGCCGAGAAGGTGCAGCTCGAGGTCAAGGGCGTCATCGAGAACATGTCGTGGTTCACCGGCGACGACGGCAAGCGCTACGAGCTGTTCGGTGCCGGCGGCGGTCAGGCCCTGGCCGACCGCCTCGAGGTGCCTCTGCTCGGGCAGGTCCCCCTCGTGCCGTTGTTGCGCGACGGCGCCGACCGTGGGCGGCCCATCGTGGCGGTCGAGCCCGACGGCGAGGCCTCGCTTGCCATCAGGGCCGTCGCCGAGCGCATCGCCGTCGAGCTGGCGCCCACCCGGCGCTTCCACCCGGAGCTCAAGCTGATCTGACGATCGTCGGGGCCCATCGGACGGTTGTCGGGTGGGGGCGGCCGGCCCCTACCATGAGCCGGGCTCCGCGATGCGGGGTGCCCGCCTCCCGCCCGAGCGGCCGGGAGCGGGGAGCGCGAGGAGGACACGTGGACGTTCGCATCGGTGTCTTGCACACCGTCAAGGAGATCGACATCGAGATGGGCCCCGACATCGACGTCGACCAGGTCCGCGCGGCCATCGACGCCGCGCTGAGCGACGACGACGGCGTGCTCTGGCTCACCGACCGTCACGGCCGGCAGTTCGCGGTCCCCTCCGACCGCATCGCCTACATCGAGGTCGGCTCGCCCGACAGCGAGCGGCGCATCGGCTTCGCCGCCACCTGACCGACGCCCCGACTCCCGACCTTCCCGTGCCCGGCGACCGCGACCTGCTCGACCGCCGACTGCTGTTCGTCACCGGCAAGGGCGGCGTCGGCAAGACGAGCGTCGCCGCCGCGCTCGCCCTGCTCGCCGCCAGCCGGGGCCAGCGCGTCCTCGTGTGCGAGGTCGACGCCAAGGGCAACCTGGCCGACGTCTTCGAGGCGCCGCCCAACCGATTCCAGCCCCAGGAGCTGAGCCCGGGCCTGTCCTCGATGGCGATGAACACCGAGGAGTCACTCAAGGAGTACCTGAAGCTCCAGCTGAAGGTGCCGCTCCTCGCCCGCATCGGGCCCCTGGCCCGCAGCCTCGACTTCGTCGCCAACGCCGCCCCCGGCGTCAAGGAGATCCTCACCGTCGGGAAGCTGTGCTGGGAGGTGCGAGAGCGGCACTACGACCTCGTCGTCGTCGACGCCCCGGCCACCGGGCACGTCGTCGGCCAGCTCGCCGCACCGGAGGCGATCAACGACCTCGTGAAGGTCGGTCGGGTGCAGGAGCAGACGCGCTGGATGGTCGAGCTGCTGTCCGACCCGGCCACGACGGCGGCGGTCGTCGTCGCCACGCCCGAGGAGATGCCGGTCACCGAGACCCTCGAGCTCGTGGCGCGCATCCGGGGGGAGACCACCGTCGAGTTGGCTGCGGTCATCGTGAACAAGGTCCTGCCCGCGCTCTTCGGCCGAGGTGAGGAGGAGGTGTTCGACCGTCTGCGGGCCCCCGAGCCCGTCGCCGCGCTGGCCCGGTCCACGGGTGCGCCGGCCGCCGCCGTCGACGAGGTCCTCGAGGCGGCCGAGCTGGCGGTCACCCTCCGGCGCACCCGGGCCGGGCACATCACCCGGTTGCGGGAGAACCTGCCCCGCGACCTCGACCTGCTGTACGTGCCCTATCTGTTCACCCGCACCCACGGCGTGCGGGCCACCAACAACTTGGCCGAGGCCCTCGGCGCGGAGCTCGGCTACTGATGGCCCGGTCGCGGCGCGCACCGGCCGACGGCCCCGCCGGGTCGATCGAGCAGCTCCTCTCGGTCAAGGAGATCGTCATCTCCTGCGGCTCGGGAGGCGTGGGGAAGACGACGACGGCCGCCGCGCTCGGGGCCATGGCCGCCGCCCAGATCGGCGGCAAGGTCCTCGTCCTCACCGTCGACCCGGCCAAGCGCCTCGCCAACGCGCTCGGCCTCGAGCAGTTCGGCAACATCGAGTCCCAGGTGCCGGTGGAGCTGTTCAGCGCCGCCGGTGTCGAGCCCCGCGGCGAGCTGTGGGCGGCCATGCTCGACACCAAGGAGTCGTGGGACGACCTCGTGCGCACCCACGCGCCCGACCCACAGACCCGAGACGAGATCCTCGCCAACCCGCTCTACCAGAACATCACCGGGAAGTTCGTCCAGAGCCACGACTACATCGCGATGGAGCGGCTCTACGAGATCCACACCTCGGGCCGCTACGACCTGATCATCGTCGACACGCCTCCCACGCGGAACGCCATCGACTTCCTCGAGGCGCCCGAGCGGATGGCCGACTTCTTCTCCAGCCGGCTGCTCCGGTGGCTGATCACGCCCTACCGCTCCCGGCTCGTGAACGCGGCCTCGAAGCCCTTCTACAGCATCGCCGACCGCATCCTCGGCTCCCAGTTCCTCGAGGACATCGCCCAGTTCTTCATCCTCTTCCAGACCATGTACGACGGGTTCGTCGAACGGGCCCGGGCCGTGGAGCGCACCCTGTCCGACCGTCGCACCACCTTCGTGGTGGTGAGCACCCTGGAGGAGGCACCGGTCCGCGAGGCCGAGTTCTTCATCGACGCCCTCCACGAGCGCGACTTCCACCTCGGTGCGCTCGTGCTCAACAAGGTGCTCCCCGCCTACTTCCTCGACGACGAGGCCGCCGCCGCCGCCGAGGCTCTGGTGCGCAAGGCCGTCCCCGTCGCCGCCGAGCTCGCCGCCGATGCCGGTCTCGGCGTGGTCGGCGAGGCGAACGGCGCCGACGACGTCGAGCGGGTCCTGCGCGAGGTGGGCGAGAGCTTCCTCAACTACCGGGTCATCGCCACCCGTGAGGCCGAGCAGCAGAAGGAGCTGGGTCGAGCCCCCGACATCGTCGCCAGTGCCCCCTTCTTCGACACCGACATCTACGACCTCGCCGGCCTGTTGCGGTTGGGGGAGCGGATCTGGCGCTGAGAGGTTAGGTTGACCCCCATGGGAGGGGCACCCGATCGCCGGTCGCAGTGGCGACCGGCCGCCGACGACGTCTTCGTCGAGCTGCGCGACCCGTTGCCGCCCGGCCCGCTGCGGTGGGGCGTGCCCATGCGGTGCCCGCGGTGCCTCGACATGGCCCTGATCGACGAAGCCGACGTCGACCGGCAGGTGATGCGCCTGCGGTGCCCGACGTGCCGATTCCGGTTCGAGATCACCGCCGACCAGATCCGGGCCTCCTGGCGGGCGCGGCGGCGACCGCAGTCCAGCGTCTCCTGACGCCGCCGTCGTCGCTGCTACGACCTCCCCATGGCGTCGCTCGCCGAGCTCACCCGGTTCCACACCCGGTTGCGGTCCACCGACATCGATCACCTCCAGCGGCTGGTGGCCTCGTGGGGTCTGCTGGCCGACCTCTGCTTCGCCGACCTCATGCTGTTCGCCGTGGTCGACCGCGACGTCGAGCCGGGTGGGAACGGCGCTGCCGAGCCCGGCCGCCTCGTCGTGCTCGGCCAGGTGCGCCCCACCACCAGCCAGACCCTCTATCGCAGCGACTGGGTCGGGCGGGTCCTCGAGGTCGACGACCGTCCGTTGGTGGGTCGTTGCGCAGGCCTCGGCGAGATCATCGACGGCGAGCTCCGCAACGAGACGCTGCGCGAGCCGGTGCGCGAGCTGTGCATCCCCGTCAAGCACGGAGGCACGACGGTCGGGGTCCTCACCCGCGAGTCGGCGCCGACGGTCGGCCGCCAGCCAGGTGAGCTCGAGCGCACCTACGTCGAGGTGTTCAACCGGTTCGCCCGAATGATCGCCACCGGCCTCTTCCCGTTCGCCGCCGAGGCCGGCCCCACCGAGGAGGCGCCGCGCGTCGGCGACGGCGTGATCCTCCTCGACTCGTCGATGCGGGTGGCCTACACGTCACCGAACGCGGTGTCGGCCCTGCACCGGATCGGCATCCACGCCAACACCGAAGGCATGCGCTTCGCCGACCTCGGCCTCCAGGAGGGCCCGGTGCGCACGGCGTTCTCGAACCGCCGCCCGGCCACCGAGGAGATCGAGCGGGGACCCGAGGTCACCGTGCTCGTCCGGTGCCTGCCCCTGATCGACAAGGACGAGGTCACCGGCGCCGTCGTGCTGCTGCGCGACATCTCCGAGCTGCGCCGCCGCGACCGCCTGCTCCTGTCCAAGGACGCGACGATCCGCGAGATCCACCACCGGGTGAAGAACAACCTGCAGACGATCTCGTCGCTGCTGCGCCTGCAGGGGCGGCGGCTGGCGTCGGCCGAGGCCAAGGCGGCCATCGAGGAGTCGGTGCGGCGCATCCGCTCGATCGCCCTCGTCCACGAGACGCTCTCCCACGAGGCCGGCGACGACGTGGAGTTCAACGAGATCGTCCGGCCGCTGGTGCGCATGGTGGAGGAGGGCCTCATCTCGCCCGAGCGCCCGGTGTGGTTCCGCGTCGACGGCGACGCCGGCAAGCTCCCGGCCACCGTGGCCACCCCCCTCGCCGTGGTGCTCACCGAGACGTTGCAGAACGTCGTCGACCACGCCTACCCGCCCGAGGCCCGCATCGACGAGGGCCACGTGACCGTCGAGCTCGACAACGACGGCGTCGCCCTCGGGGTGCGCGTCACCGACGACGGTGTCGGGCTCCCCGCCGGCTTCGCGCTGGAGGCCACCACCGGCCTCGGCCTGTCGATCGTGCGGACGCTGATCACCACCGAGCTCGGCGGCACCATCCAGATGTACGACGGCCGCGGCCCGGCGGGGCGTCCGGGCACGGTGGTCGACCTCCGCGTGCCGATCTGATCGGCTCCGCCTCCGGCGGAGCGGCTTCGCCATCCGGGTGTCGGGCCGGGTGCTGCCCGCCTGCGGCGGTCAGCGGCGCGCCTCGGCGGAGCGGTCGACCGGCCGACGCGCGAACGACCTCCCGCGGAGGGAGGTCGTCGGGAGGCGCCCCCGGGGCGCGGGGGCGCCTCAGGCCGAGCGACGGCGGGAGGCCATCCACTGGCGGCGGAGCTTTCGGCGCTCCTCCTCCGAGGTGCCACCCCAGATGCCTGAGTCCTGGTTGGTGCTCAGGGCGAACTCGAGGCACGGCTCGCGCACCTCGCACTCGCGGCACACGGCCTTGGCCTCGGCGATCTGGTCGATGGCCGGGCCGGTCGTCCCCACGGGAAAGAACAGATCAGGGTTGGTGTCACGGCACGCGGCCTCCGGACGCCAGGCGTCGGGAGCCACGGACAACGACAGGGAACGAACGGAAGTGAGGGCCACGGTGCCTCCGCGTCATCGGGCTCCTCGATGGCGCCCATCACCATCGTGAAGCTGTTCACATGCCACCGCCCGGCGGGACAAGGGCGTGCGGCTGGGACTCACTCAAACTACCCACGACACCGGGTGTTTTCAAGGGGTCAAAATCCCGTTTCCCTATGCTGTGCCCCGTGTCACCGCACCCACTCGTCATCGCCCACCGCGGGGCCTCGGCCGCCCGGCCACCCGGCAACACGCTCGACGCCTTCCGCACGGCTCGGGCCCTCGGCGCCGACTGGGTCGAGCTCGACGTCCGTCGCACCGCCGACGGCGCCCTCGCCGTCCACCACGATGCCGAGCTGGCCGACGGACGCCGGATCGTCGACGTGCCCGCCGACTCCCTGCCTCCTGCGGTGCCGCTCCTGTCCGACGCCTTGGAGGCGTGTGAGGGCATGGGCGTCAACGTCGAGATCAAGAACGCCCCCGTCGACCCCGACTGGGACGAGACCCGGTGGATCGCCGACGAGACCGTGCGCCAGCTCGCCGGACGCGACCCCGAGTCGCTGCTGGTGACGTGCTTCGAGCTCGGCACGGTCGGGCGCGTCCACGAGTTGGCACCCGGGCTGCCGACGGGCTTCCTGTCGTTCCACCTCGACGACCCCGCACCGGTGGTGCGGGCGGCGGCCGACGGGGGGCACCGCACGCTCAACCCGTGGGACCCGTTCGTGACGCCCGCCCTCGTCGCCCTCGCCTCTGATGCCGGCCTCGACCTGCACGTGTGGACCGTCAACGACCCGGTTCGGATGGCCGAGCTCGTCGAGCTCGGCGTGGCGGGCATCATCAGCGACCACCCCGACGTGCTGCGCGAGGTCGTCGGACGCGGGGCCGACGGGTAGCGACCGCCCCCCGCTGCGCACCGGTGGTGCCGCGGTCACACGCCGAGCGCCTGCACCTCGACGACGCCCCGGAAGTCGGGGAGCGCGTCGGTGGTGTAGTCGAACATCCCGGGATCGGTGAACTCGTAGCCCCACACCTCGCCGGGCCCGACCGTCTGGGTCACGATCGCCGCGCCCGCCTGGGCGACCACGACGTCGTGGGCCACGTCGTCGTCGTTCTCCCACGAGACGGTGGTGCCGGTCTGCACGGTGACGTACCCCGGACACACCCCCTCGGGCGTGAAGCGAACCAGCGCCTCGGCCTCGGGGACCACGACGCCGGGCGTCAGGCTCACGCACGGCGGCAGTGTGCCGGGCGTGGACGACGACCCGACCACGGTGTCGGGGGACGAGGCGCCGCCGTCGTCGTCGGACGAGCACGCCGCCAGCGGGAGGAGCGCGGCGAGCGCGAGTCCGACGATGGTGGGGCGGAGGTGGGCGCGGGTCATGGCATCACCAGGTCGAGGGCGTCGGGCTCGTGGCGGAACCGGAGCTCGTCGGTCTCGCCAAGGTAGTCGCCGTCGACCTGGTACGGGAACGGCCCGAAGCCGGTGACGCGCACCTCGGTCACGTCGGTGCGGTAGTCGGTGTGGCGGCTGTGGCGGAGCCGGGTGCCCGAGCCGAGCGCCGATGCGGCCAGGCCGACGAACGGCACCAGGGCGAGCGTGCGGAAGCTGAGCACCACCAGGCCGCGGTCGAGCGTCGCCTCGGGCGCGACGTCGAACGGCCGCCGCCCCACGTAGGTGTAGGGGCTCGTGTTGAGGCAGACGGCGAACGTGGCGTCGTCCACGAGGTGGCCATCGGGGTAGTGGACCGCGAAGCGGGGACGCGACCGGTCGTAGTGGCGGAGCCACGTGTCGACCGCGCACCAGGCGAACCACGCGTGGCTGGCCCAGCGCTTCAGGGTCGACCGCTTCTCGACCTCGGCGACCACCGCGGCGTCGAACCCCATTCCCACGTGGAACAGGAAGTAGCGCCCGTTCACCGAGCCGAGGCCCACCGATCGGATCGCGCCGCGGTCGAGGGCGTCGATCGTCGCGCCGGTCGCCTCGACGGGATCGTCGGGCAGCCCGATGGTCCGGGCGAACACGTTGGTCGAGCCGCCGGGGAGGGCGGCCAGCGCCGTGCGCGAGCCGGCCAGTCCGTTGGCCGCCTCGTTGAGGGTGCCGTCGCCGCCGAGCACGACGACCACGTCGACCCCCTCGGCCGCCGCGCCCTGCGCCAGGCGGGTCGCGTGGCCCCGGCGGCTGGTCTCGGCGACCGTCACGTCGTGGTCGGCCGACAGCGCCTTCTGGATGACGACCCTCGTGCGCGCCGTGACCGACGACGCCGAGGAGTTCACGAGGAGGAGGACGCTCCGCGTCGGCCGGGCCACCGGGGCGGGACCGTAGCACCGGGGTGCGAGGGGGTGGATTTGGCCGACGGCATCGCCGGTGCACAGACTGGTGCCCATGAACGTCGTCGTCTGCGTGAAGCAGATCCCGGACCCGGCCGACCCGGGTGCGCTGGATCCGGAAACGAAAACGCTGAAGCGGGACTCCAAGCTCATCCTCGACGAGTCGGACTCGTACGGGGTCGAGATGGCGCTGCAGCTCGTCGACGCCGCCGGTGGCGGCGAGGTGACCCTGGTGTCCATGGCCCCGAACAACGAGGTCGGCGGGCTCCGCACCGCGCTCGCCATGGGTGCCGCCAAGGCCGTCCTCGTCAGCGACCCGGCTCTGGCCGGCACCGACGCGCTGGGCACGGCCAAGGTGCTCGCCGCCGCGGTCGGGCGGGTCGAGAGCGCCGACCTGGTGCTCACCGCCACCGAGTCGAGCGACGGCTACACGGGCACCGTGCCCGAGCAGCTCGCCGCCGTCCTCGGCGTGCCCTCGATCACCTTCGCCAAGCAGGTCGAGATCGCCGACGGCACCGTGAAGGTGCAGCGCCAGACCGATGACGGCTACGACGACGTCGAGGCCTCGCTGCCCGCCGTCGTGTCGGTGACCGCCGGCGTGGTCGAGCCCCGCTACCCGTCGTTCAAGGGGATCATGGCGGCCAAGTCCAAGCCCGTCGACGAGGTCACGGTCGCCGACCTGGGCCTCGAGGCCGGCCAGGTGGGCTGGGCCGGCGGCGGCCAGGAGATCGTGAGCATCGAGGCCGCGCCCGAGCGCGAGGCCGGCGAGATCATCGAGGACGACGGCGACGGCTTCCAGAAGGTCGTCGCCTACCTCGAGAACCTGAAGGTCATCTGAGGAAGGCTGCGGAAACCATGACTCTGTCCACGATCTGGGTGTACGCCGAGGCCTCCGACGGCAAGGTGAGCGCGACCACCCTCGAACTGCTGACCAAGGCCCGCGAGCTGGCCGGCACCGTCGAGGCCGTCTACGCCGGCGCCGACGGCGAGGCCGTCGCCGCCGAGCTCGGCCAGTACGGCGTGGCGACGGTTCGGGCGACCGGCGATCTCGGCGGTGCCCTCCCGGGCGTGCCGGTGGCCGCCGCCCTCGCCGCCGCCATCGAGGGCGGCACCGCTCCCGATGCCATCCTGTTCGCCACCAGCTACGAGGGTCGCGACGTGGCCGGCCGCCTGTCGGTCGCCCTCGACCGCACCGTGATCACCAACAACGTCGACGTCGAGCTCGACGGGGATGCCCTCGTCTGCACCGAGCAGGTGTTCGGTGGCAACACCAACGTGAAGACCAAGTTCACGGGTGGCGGCCCCTACCTCGTCCTCGTGCGGCCGAAGTCCTTCGCCGCCGAACCGAGTGGTGGTGCCGCCGCCGCCGTCGAGTCGCTGGCCGTTCCCGCCACCGACGTCACGCCGGCCAAGGTGCTGAACCGCCACGTCGAGGAGCGCCAGGGCCCGGCCCTCGATGACGCCGACATCGTGGTGTCCGGCGGTCGCGGCCTCGGTGAGGCCGAGAAGTACGGCATGGTCGAGGAGCTGGCCAAGATCCTGCACGCCGCGCCGGGCGCCTCGCGCGCCATCGTCGATGCCGGCTGGGTGCCCTACTCGTACCAGGTGGGCCAGACCGGGAAGGTCGTGAAGCCGACGGTCTACATCGCCGCCGGCATCTCGGGCGCCACCCAGCACATGGTGGGCATGAAGGGTTCGAAGAACATCATCGCCATCAACAAGGACGCCGAGGCCCCGATCTTCTCGATCTCCGATCTCGGCATCGTGGGTGACGTCCACAAGGTCCTGCCCCAGCTCATCGACGCGCTCAAGGCGAGATAGCGCGAGTCGGGAGCACACGCCGCACGAGGAGCCCCGCCGACGGCGGGGCTCCTCCGCGTCGGCGCCGCCGTCCGTGGCGATTCCCAGGTCCCGGCCATCATCGGGCAAGATCGCGGCCAAGAAGGACCGACGGCCCTCCCCAGCACGGATCCCGGGGTGGACAGTCCCGGGATGGACTCTCTCTTCGGACTCCCCGCCCATCCGTTGCTGGTGCACGCCGCCGTCGTGCTGGTGCCGCTGACGGCGTTGGGGGCCGTCGCCATCTCGATCTCGCCGTCGCTTCGCCGCCGCATCGGGGTGATCGTCGTCGGTCTGGCCCTCGCGGCCTTCGTCTTCACGTTCTTCGCCAAGGAGAGCGGTGAGTCCCTCGAGGAGAAGGTCGACGAGACCGACCTGGTCGAGGAGCACGCCGAGCTGGGCGATGTCATGCCCCTCTTCGCCTTCGGTCTCCTGGTGTTCTCCGGCGGGCTGGTCGCCGTCGACGTCGTCGGGCGGCGAACGGCCGGGGGTTCGGCCGTCACCGCGAGTGCCGACGAGGCCTCGGGCCCGGCGTCGCCGCCGTGGGTGCGGCCGGCCACCGTCGTGCTCGCCGTGCTGACCGTCGTCGCGTCGGTTGCCGCCACCTGGCAGGTCGCCCTCGTCGGCCACAGCGGGGCCAAGGCCACCTGGCAGGAGGTGCAGGACGGCGGCGAACGCGAGGGGGGCGGCGAGGAGGGGGAGGGCGTCGAGGTCGAGCGCGAGGACGGGGACTGATCCTCGGGGGGAACCGTCGCCGGCCGGCCCCCTAGCATCCGGTGCATGTCCCGCTGGACGAACTGGGCCGGCAACCAGACCTGTGAACCCGTCGCCGTCGTGCGCCCGCGCACCGAGGGCGAGCTCCGTGCCCTGGTGGCGAGGGCCGCCGAGGAGGGCCGTACCGTCCGGGTCGTCGGCGCCGGCCACTCGTTCACGCCGCTCGTGGTCACCGACGGGTATCTCGTCGACCTGCGCGACTACGCCGGCGTGGTCCGGGTCGACCGGGCGGCGGGATTGGCGACCGTGCAGGCCGGCATCCCCCTCCACCGGCTGAACGAGGTGCTCGCCTCCCACGGCCTCGCCCTGGAGAACCTCGGCGACATCGCCTACCAGTCGATCGCCGGCGCGACGCAGACGGCGACGCACGGCACGGGGCGCGGTTCCGCAACCTGTCGAGCGGCATCGTCGGCCTGCGCCTCGTCGCCGGCGACGGCTCGATCGTCGAGGCCGGGCCCGACCCCCGCCCGGGCAGCGCATCGCGGGAGACGAACGCCGACGTGCTCGACGCGGCGCGGGTGGGCATCGGGGCTCTCGGCCTTCTGTCCGAGGTCACCGTGCGGTGCGTGCCGGCCTTCAACCTGCACGCCGTCGAACGGCCCGAGCGGGTCGACGAGCTGCTCGACCGGCTCGACGACGAGGTCGACGGCAACGACCACTTCGAGTTCTTCTGGATCCCCAACACCGGGTGGGCCCTCACCAAGCGCAACCGACGCACCGACGAACCGTTGCGGCCGCTGCCGGCCTGGCGCGCCTGGCGGGACGAGGTGCTCTACGACAACGTGCTGTTCGGGCTGGCGTGCGCCATCGGTCGGCGCCGCAACGACCTCATCCCGGCCATCGCCAAGCGCTTGCCCTCCAAGGGGCCGGTCGACTACGTCGACGAGAGCTACAAGGTGTTCGCCAGCTCTCGTCTCGTGCGCTTCGTCGAGATGGAGTACGCCATCCCTCGGGAGGCGCTCCGCGAGGCGCTCGACCGCGTGCGGGCCCACGTTCGCGCCCTCGGGATGCAGATCAGCTTCCCGGTGGAGGTCCGCTTCGTGGCCGGTGACGACATCCCGTTGTCGACCGCGCACGGGCGCGACACCGCCTACGTCGCCGTGCACGTCGCCAAGGGCACGCCGTACGCCGACTACTTCGTCGGCGTGGAACGGATCATGGACGACTACGACGGGCGACCCCACTGGGGGAAGCTGCACTTCCAGTCGGCCGAGACGCTGGCGTCGCGCTACCCGCGGTGGGACGACGCCCAGAAGGTGCGCTCCCGCATGGACCCGACGGGCGTGTTCACCACGCCCTACGTCGAGCGGCTGCTCGGCCCGGTGGCCTGACGGTTCGCGCCCGCCTCACCCCAGCCCCGTCCCTGGCTCAGGCGGCGTCGGTCGCCGCCACCGCCCACGCCAGCCCCTCAGCGGGGTCGTCGACGGCCAGGTGGAGGCGCCAGCCGGTGTCGGGCTCCCAGGCGTCCCACGCCCACCAGCGCAGCTCGGCGGCCGCCTCGCCCAGCTCGTCGGGGGGCACGGGCCAGTCGTCGACGAGCCCGACGAGGGCGGCCAGTGCCCACCAGGCGTCGAACCGCCCCGCCGCCGCGCCCCGACGGCGTCCGTGGGCCCCGCCGCTGGCCGCCGCCCAGGCCATCCACGCCAGGGCCTCGGCCGGTGTCAGCGCCGCCGCCCGGGCCCGGGGCGGCCCGAGCGCGGCCACCGCGGCCAGGGCGTCGCCCTCGACGGCCACGACCTCGGCCCGCCCGTTGGACTCGGCCGTCCACGCCCGGGTGAGCGCGAGGAGCGCGGCACCCGCATCGGGATCGTCGAGGCGGACCCCGGCGACGGGGAGGTCGACCGGTCGGAGCTCGGGTCGCGGTGGGGGAGGAAGCGCGCCTCGGCGGCCAGGTACTCGGCGAGGGCGTAGTCGGGCTCCCACGGCTGGAGCACGGGCGGCAGGTCGACGACCCGTCGGTCGACGCGCTCGTCGTGGCGCAGGTCGTCGCCACGGACCACGCGCTCGTGGGCGGTGATGGTGACCAGCGGCCCGTCGGGGACGGAGCCGGCCAGCTCGCCCCAGGTGTGGGTCGATGCCGCCACCTCGGGCAGGGGCCCGAGGGCGAGGTGCCCGGCGCCGGGGACGATCACCGACGCGGCGACGGCAGCGGGCGCATCGAGGGCGAGGCGGTACTCGGCGAGCGATGCCGCCGGCCACAGCTGCTTGCCGCGCTCGAGCGCGGCGCGGCAGAGATCGCGCAGCTCGACCAGGCCGGACCAGTCGCGCCCGTCGACCAGGCGGTCGATGTGGCGGACGAGCTCGTCGAGGTCGCCGAGCTCGACCAGGTCGGCGCTACGAGGGCGGGACACGGTTCACACGAGGGGCCAGGGGTAGCGATGGCCGCTGTGGTCGAACGGGAAGGTGCGCTCCCGCAGGATCGTCTGGGCCCGGGTGAGGAGGGCGTCGCGCTCGAGGACGGACAGCAACCCGGCGAGGGGGGCGGGGAGGCCCTCGTGGACGAGGCGGGCGACGTCGGTGAGGAGGTCCTCGGGCACCGGTTCGCCGGCGAACTCCCAGATCACGGTGCGCAGCTTGAACTCGGCGTGGAAGGCGAGGCCGTTGTCGATGGCGTGGAGCCGGCCGTCCTCGCCGAGCAGGCAGTGGCCACCCTTGCGGTCGGTGTTGTTGGCCAGCAGGTCGAACACGCAGATGCGACGGAGCTCGTCGTGCCACCGCTGGTCCTCGTAGAGGGTGAAGTAGTGCTCGGAGAAGTCGGCGGGGACGAACTGCTGCACCGACCCCTCGCCGAGCGGCCCGTCGTCCCGGGCGACCGTCAGCGGCACGATGTCCCAACCGAGCGCCTCGGAGAGCTCGTAGGCGGCGACCTCCCGCTTGTAGAGCCCGTCGGGGAAGTCCCACAGTGGCCGTTCACCCCGTCGGGGCTTGTAGACGGCCGACTCGACGACCTCGTCGAGGCAGACCTCGACGAGGAAGGTGCCGTTCGAGCTCCACGGCATCCGGCCCTGCACCTCGATCTCGCCCCGGGTCAGGACGTCTCGAGCGGTCGGCGCCATCGTCCGTTTCTACCGGCTCGGAACGGGGTTGGGCGCCGTCGACGGGGTCAGCTGCGACCGTGGCCGTTGCTGCGGGGGCACACGTGGCCCTCGGGGTCCATGGGACGTCCACAGATCGGGCATGCCGGACGGCCGGCCACCACCAGCTGGGCGCCGTCGCGGATGAACGCCGCGACCTGGGGCCGGGTGAGGTGGAACCGCGCCGTCGCGGACTCCGGGAGGTCGTCGGGGGCCACCACCTCGTCGTCCTCCGGCTCGGGGACGAGCTCCTCGGCCACGATGAGGATGCGGTCCTCGCCCTCGTCGTAGGCCACGCCGAGCGAGCCGACCACCCATTCGGCGAGGATCGGCTCCACGAGGTCGCGCTCGGGCGGGAGGACCTCGGTGATCTCGGGCAGGTCGGCGAGGATCCCGGCCAGGTACTCGGCCAGGGCGGCGACCTGCTGCTTCTCGAGCCGCAGGGTCACGACCTGGTCGGCCGAGACGGCCTGGACGTAGAAGACCCGCTGACCGGGCTCGCCCACCGTGCCGGGCACGAAGTGGTCGGGGTGCAGGTCGAACGACGAGCTCATGACAGCACCAGCCGCCCGAGGTCGTCGCCCGTGGAGTTGGTGGTGAGCACCGCCGGCCCCGCCGGCCCGTACCAGATGGCGGTGACCGAGCACGGCGAGATGACGATGCGTTGGAACAGGTCGAGGTGGGTGCCGAGCGCCTGGGCGACCGCCGCCTTGATGGGGTCGGCGTGCGAGACGGCCACCACCGTCTCGCCGGGGTGGGCGGCCACGAGGCGGGCGATGGTGTCGGTGACGCGTCCCTGCATCTCGGTGAACGACTCGCCGCCCGGGAAGCGGAACCCGCTCGGGTAGCGCTGCACCGTGTCCCACTCGGGGAGCTTGCGCAGCTCCTTCAGCTCGGCGCCGGTCCAGTCGCCGAAGTCGCACTCGATCAGCCCTCGTTCGCGACGCACGGGCAGGCGGAGGGCCTTGGCGATCGGGGCGGCGGTCTCGCGGGTCCGTTCGAGGGGCGAGGCGTAGACGGCACCGATCGTCGGCGGCCGGGGTGCGGCCCTGGCCTTGGCGCGGGTCTTCACCGGCGCGGCCGGGGTCGTCGTGCCGTCGCCCGCGTCCCGGGGGGCGACCAGCGCGGCGATGCGCCCGGCCACCGCCTCCGCCTGGGCCTTCCCGGTGTCGGCCAGGTGGAGCCCCGGCGCCCGTCCCGGCAGGGTGGCGCCCGTCGTCGGCGTCTGGCCGTGGCGGACGAGCAGCACGGTCGTCGGTGGCGGAGCAGCGGGTTTCCGGGCCATGGGTGGGGACAACCTAGCCTCCTCGCCCGTGGACTCCTTCGAGCGGTTGCACGACGAGATCGTCGACTGCCGGGCGTGTCCGCGCCTCGTCGCCTGGCGGGAGCAGGTGGCCCGCGACAAGCGCGCCGCCTTCCGGGACGAGGAGTACTGGGGCCGACCCGTCCCCGGCTTCGGGGATCCGGACGCAGAGGTGCTGATCGTCGGCCTGGCGCCGGCCGCCCACGGCGCGAACCGCACCGGCCGCATGTTCACCGGCGACCGCAGTGGTGACGTGCTCTACGCCGCGCTGCACCGCGCCGGGTACGCCAACCAGGCCACGAGCACCCATCGGGGGGACGGTCTGTCGCTCGCGGGGGCGTACATCACCGCGCCCGTGCGTTGCGCACCACCGGCCAACCGCCCGACCCCCGAGGAGCGCGACCGGTGTCGCCCCTACCTGCGGCGCGAGCTCGCACTGCTCGAGCGCGGTGCGGGTCGTGGTGCCCCTCGGCGCGTTCGCCTACGAGGTCGTCGCCCACGAGCTCGGTGTGCGTCCCCGTCCGAAGTTCGCCCACGCCCTCGAGGTCGGGCTCGACGGCCCGGGTGCGCGCTGGATCCTGTGCTCGTACCACGTGAGCCAGCAGAACACCTTCACCGGTCGTCTCACCCCCGCCATGCTCGACGCCGTGTTCGCCAGAGCACGCGAGCTCTCCCGGTGACGTCGTCGGCCGCAGGCCGAGCCGGTGTCGTCGTCGGCCGCAGGCCGAGCCGGTGTCGTCGTCCGCCGGAGGCGGGCCGCGGGTGGGACGAGAGCCGGGCGTGGGCCGGGAGTCCCGATCGGGGTGGGGCGCACGGATCATTGAGGGCTGATTTGAGTCGATCGGCTCAGGTCGGAACGGCGGCGGTGGACGATGTCTAGGGCATGAGCGCAGCGCCCCGAGGCAGAGCCGGTCTGTGGCAGGCCCTCGCCACCGCGGTGGACGACACCGACGCGGTGGTGCCCGGCGAGGCGCTCGACCAGACGAACCAGTGCACCGAGCGCCCCCACCTCGGGTACCTGGCTCGGGTCCGCGGCGGGATGGCGGGTCACCCCGCCGCGGGCCACCCCTCTCCGCTGCACCCCTCGTTCCAGCCGCCGGAGCCGGCCGATGACGGTCCCCTCTTCGGCGACGACGTCGTCGACCTCGAGGCCTACCGGGCCCGGCGGTCGGCCCGACTCGGCGCCTGAGCGTCGCCCCGACCCGCGGGGCGGGCCGGCGCGATGGTGCCCCCGGCGGGGAGGCGACTACCGTGCCCCTCCGTGCGAACCCCCAACCTCCGCCGCCGGCGCGCCCCGATCTTCGCCGTGATCGCCGTCGCCGGCCTCCTCCTCGCCGGGTGCAACCAGAGCAACGAGCCCACTGCGTACGACGACACGACGCAGGCGAACTTCCTGCAGGGCTGCACCGGTGAGAGCACCGACACCACGGTGGCCAGCGCCGACTACTGCCAGTGCGCCTACCAGTACTTCGTGGACAACGTGCCCTTCGACGCCGACGCCGCCAAGGAAGCGGGCCTGCCGGAGCAGCCCAACTTCAAGCAGGTCAACGAGGACCTGACGAAGGCCGACGACGCCATGCCCGACGCCATCGAGCAGGACATCGCCGCCGCCTGCGGCACCAGCGCGGCGCCCGGGCCCGACACCGGTGGCCCGACGACGACGGCGGCGACCGGCACGAGCCTGGCCCAGTAGCCTCGCCCGGCGATGGAGCCCAACCCGCCGGCCGGCCCGCCCACCGATGACGACCCGATCGCCCAGGTGGTCGCCGAGGGCCCCCGCCGGTCCCGGCGGCGCCTGCCGTGGCTCGTCGCCGCCGGGGTCGGGGCGCTGGTGATCGTCGGTGTCGTGGTCGCCGTGCTCGCGACCCGCGACCAGGGCGGCTACGACGACCAGACCCGTGACGACTTCCTGGCCGCGTGCACCGCGGACGGCGGGGACCCGGTTCGACCGACGTGTGAGTGCATCTACGACGAGATGGTGGCCACGGTGCCGTACGACCGCTTCGAGGAGGTCGACGAGCAGCTGGCCCAGCAGTCGGGCGATCTGACGCTGCCGGACGACGTGAGCGCCATCGTCGACGGCTGCGTGGCGGCCGCGGCGCCCACGGCCTCCTGATCGGGTCGGCCGGATTCAGCCGGCGGCGGCCGCCGCCTTGCCCTTGACCTTCGGCTCGGGCAGGCCCACGCGCACCACCTCGCTGGCCCACGACGGCCACCGCTCCCGGCTCTTCACCGCGAGCTTGCGCATGAGCTCGATGGCACCCGGGTCGCTGTCGCCCGGCTTCGCCTCGATCGAGCCGTCGGCGACCATCCGCTGGATGATCTCGCGGCCGAGCTCGGTGCGGACGATGGTGAGCGTCCAGTCGCTGTACTTGCCGATGCCGCCACAGGAGATGTCGGCGTGCTCGGCGGCGAAGTCGGGACAGTGGGTGCAGCCCTCACGGGTCCAGGCGTGGCACTCCTTGAGGTTGATCTCGTGGTAGCTGCCGTCGCGCATCCAGATCTGGAAGACGCCCTTGATGTTCATCTTCACCATCTCCTGCTTGTCGAGGCCGTACTTGGCCTCGAACAGCTCCTCGAAGATGGCGTCGTCGAAGGTCTTCGAGCACAGCAGCCCGATGTTGAACACGATCGGCTTGCTGATCTTGCCGACCTTGCGGTGCCACATGACGGGCGGCACCGACGACTGGCAGCTCATGCCGACGAGCGCCAGCTTGGACAGACCGCGCTCGGTGGCCTCGTCGATGGCGAGGGTGTTGGCCGAGTAGGTGTAGCGACTGCCGGCGGAGGCGAGCACCTCGTCGCGGTTGGCGGCGACGCCCGGCTTGGCCCGCCAGTCGCCGGCGGCTCCGTCGAGGAACGAGGTGAGCGCGCCGTCGATGTAGCCCTCGTCGAGGGCCCAGATCAGGATGGCCGAGACCAGGCCGCCGTCCTGGCCCATGCGGTGCACCATGTCGTCGCTGGCGCGGGTGAGGAGGATGTCGGAGTAGATGCCGGCGACCTCGTCGTCGGCGCGGTCCCGGTCGAAGAGGTGCTCGTTGGCCTCGGGCTCCCAGGCCCGGAAGCGGGGACAGGCCCGGGTGCAGCTGGTGCAGCCCTTCTGACCGTGGCCGCAGTCGGTGGGACCGAGCTCGTCCTCGAGGTGGAACGGCTTGTACTCGCCCTCGGAGTGGTGGTAGCCGATCACGTCGTGCGGACAGGAGATGACGCACCCGGCGCACCCGGTGCACAGCCCGGTGCCGATCACCTCGTCGTGGAGCTCTTTCCACTGGTACGTCCACCGCTCCTTCTTGGGAGCGGCCTCCGCGGTCGACATGGCCGCGAGGCTACCGCTCGTCGATCCGGTCGAGCATCAGCGGTTGCGCACGACGCCGGGCTCCATCGGCTTCCGCCTCCTACGGCCCTGACGGGGCGGCCGGCGGGTTGGCTAACGTCGAGGTCGGTCCCCCCTCCCCACGGCCCCACCGCCCATGACCAGCTCGCCGCCACCCCTCACCCGTTTCGCGTGGCTCTCGATCGCTGCTGCCATCACGACGATGGGCATGAAGACGGTCGCCTACCTGCTGACCGGTTCGGTCGGACTGCTGTCCGACGCCCTCGAGTCGAGCGTCAACCTGGTCGCTGCCCTCGTCGCCCTCGCCGCCCTGCACATCGCCGCCCAGCCGGCCGACGAGCGCCACGCCTACGGCCACGGCAAGGCCGAGTACTTCAGCGCCGGGGTCGAAGGGGCCATGATCCTCGTCGCCGCCGGCGCGATCATCTACACGGCCGTCGATCGGCTCCTCCACCCGGTCGAGCTCGAACGGGTCGGCATCGGCCTCCTCGTGTCGACCGCCGCCGCCGGCGTGAACCTCGTGGTGTCGCTCGTGCTGACGCGGGTCGGCCGGCGGTACCGCTCCATCACGCTCGAGGCCGACGGCAAGCACCTGATGACCGACGTGTGGACCTCGGGCGGCGTGCTCGTCGGTGTCGGACTGGTCGCCCTGACCGGGTGGGAGCGCCTCGACCCCCTGGTGGCCATCGGCGTCGCCGTCAACATCCTGATCGCCGGCTGGATCCTCATCCGCCGCTCGGCCTCGGGCCTCATGGACTCCTCGCTGGCCGGCGAGGACCTGGCCGCCGTCGACACGGTGCTCGACCGGTACCGGGCCCACGACTGCGAGTTCCACGCCGTGCGGTCGCGTCAGTCCGGCCAGCGACGGTTCGTGTCGCTCCACGTGCTCGTGCCGGGGGCGTGGTCGGTGCAGCAGGGCCACGACCTGTGCGAGCGGGTCGAGCGCGACCTGCGCGAGGCGGTCCCCGGGGTGACCGTCGACACCCACATCGAGCCCCTCGAGGACCCGGCGTCGTTCGCCGACGAGGGTCTCGACCGCGCCACCCTCCCCCCGTCGGCCAGCCCGGGCACCCGCCTCCCTCGCCCCGACTCCTGACCCGCCTGCCCGCCCCTGCCGCCCCCTGCCCGCCCCTGCCGCCCCCTGCCCGCCCCTGCCCGCCCCTGCCCGTTCTGGTGTGGGATCCGGTCGTTCCCACGACCGGATCCCACACCAGAACCGGGGTTGGCCAGGCCTTGACCGGCCGGTCAAGATGGGGACATGGATCTGACCTATCCCCCTGAAGCCGAGACCTTCCGCAAGGAGATCCGGGCCTGGCTGGAGGACAACCTCCCGGCCGGGTGGTTCGAGCCCGGGTTCGTCCTCGAGGGCGAGGCGAAGCTCCGCTTCCAGCAGGAGTGGACGACCAAGCTGTTCGAGGGCGGGTGGATCTGCGCCTCGTGGCCGGCCGAGTACGGCGGCAAGGGGCTCACCACCATGGAGTCGGTGGTGCTGGCCGAGGAGTTCCATCGGGCCAACGCGCCGCTGCGGGCCGACTTCTTCGGCGACACCCTCGTCGGCCCGACGATCCTGCAGTGGGGCACCGAGGAGCAGAAGAAGGAGTTCCTGCCCAAGATCCTCTCCGGGCAGATCGCCTGGTGCCAGGGCTTCTCCGAGCCCGACGCCGGTTCCGACCTGGCGTCGCTCAAGACGACGGCCGAGCTCGACGGCGACGAGTGGGTCGTCAACGGCCAGAAGATCTGGACGACCCAGGGCTTCGTCGCCGACTACATCTTCATCCTCTGCCGCACCGACAAGGAGGCCTCCAAGCACAAGGGCATCTCCTACCTCCTGTGCCCCATGAAGCAGGAGGGCGTCGAGGTGCGACCCATCGAGCAGGTCGACGGGTCGGCCGAGTTCTGCGAGGTGTTCTTCACCAACGCCCGCTGCCCGAAGGAGAACGTGGTCGGCGGGGTGAACAACGGGTGGAACGTGGCCATGACCACCCTCGGCTTCGAGCGGGGCTCGTCGGCCACCACCGGCCACCGCCGCTTCGAGAAGGAGCTCGAGGTCATCATCGACAAGGCCAGGAAGAACGGTGCCATCGACGATCCGCTCATCCGTCAGCGACTGGCCAAGGCCTGGTCGAAGGTGCAGATCATGCGCATCAACGGGCTCCGCACCCTCACCTCGGTGGTGCAGCACAAGAAGGACTTCGGGGTGGCCGCCCTCGGCGCCACCAACAAGATGTTCTGGAGCGAGTACCACCAGGACGTCATGAACCTCGCCATGGACATCCTCGGCCTGGAGAGCCAGGTCCTGACCGGTGACCCGTCGGTCGAGGAGTCGGTGCCGGGCTACGGCGCCCGGCGCACCAACGATCGCTACCCGGCCTCGGTGCTGCAGTCGTCGTTCTTCTTCTCCCGGTCGGAGACGATCTGGGGTGGCACCTCGCAGATCCAGCGCAACATCGTCGGCGAACGGGTGCTCGGCCTGCCCAAGGAGCCGAAGCCGGTCGACGTCGGCGCCAAGTAGCGCCGGTCCCGTCGGCATGGACGAGGTGCGGGCCCGGGCCCTCGTCGAGGCGGCCCGGGTCGCCCGGCTCGGCACCCTCACCGCCACCGGCCGGCTCGACCTGGTGCCGATCACCTTCGCCGTCGTGGACGGGCGCCTCGTCACCGCCGTCGACCACAAGCCCAAGACGACCACCCACCTGCGCCGGCTCGACAACGTGCGGGCCCGACCCGAGGTGAGCGTGCTCGTCGACCAGTACGACGACCGCGACTGGTCGGCCCTGTGGTGGGTGCGTCTCCGGGGCGTGGCCGAGGTGGTCGAGGGCGGGCCTCGACACGCGACCGCCATCGACGCGCTGGTGGCCAAGTACCCGCAGTACCGGGAGCGCCGCCCCGTCGGCCCGGCCATCGTGGTGGAGCTCGTCCGCTGGCAGTGGTGGTCGGCGACGTAGCGTTCCCCACCCTCGAGGCAGATGACGAGCCATGGGTCACACGGGGAGGGGGTGACCCGTGAAGACCCGTTCGCCTCGGTAGCCTCGACGGGTCATGTCGTCCGGCCCGAACCCCCCGTCCCCGTCCCCGGCCGCGCCCGACCCCACGCCACCGACGGACGGTGCCACGCCGGCGAACCCCCGCGCTCGCCGCACCTGGCGCCAGCGCGTCCTGCTCGGTCTCGGGGTGGTCGCCGTGGTCGCCGTGGTCGCCGTCGCCGCCGGCGCCGGCTACTCGTGGTGGCGGTACAGCCAGATCGACCGCCAGGCCCTCGACCTCCGGGAGGCCGGCCTCGACGAACCGGTCAACTACCTGATCGTCGGCTCCGACTCGCGGGAGGTCGTCGCCGAAGACGATCCCAACGCCTCGGCGTTCCTCGAGGCCGAGGACACCAGCGGACGGCGCAGCGACACCATCATGATCGCCCGGGTGGACGCCGAGGCCCGGACGATCGACCTGGTCTCGTTCCCGCGCGACCTCTGGATCCCGATCTCTGGCACCGACGGCAACGAGCGCATCAACACCGCCTACGCCATCGGTGGCGCACAGCAGCTCGTCGACACGATCAAGGACGACTTCGGGATCGACATCAACCACTACGTGGAGATCGACTTCCGCAGCTTCAAGGACATCGTCGGGGCGATCGACGGCGTGCCGATGTACTTCGACCAGCCCATGCGCGACCGCAACTCCGGCCTGTACGTCGACGAGCCCGGCTGCGTCACCCTCGACGGCGATCAGGCCCTCGCCTTCGCCCGGGCCCGCCACCTCGAGACCTGGACCGAGGACGACGGCTGGGACTACGACGGCACCGGCGACCTCGGCCGGGTGACCCGGCAGCAGGTGTTCGTCCGCGAGGTGCTCGACCGGGCCACCGACAAGGCCGTGAGCCTCGACTTCCGCTCGGCCAACTCGTTGATGACCGCCACCGTCCAGAACCTGAGCATCGACGACGACATGGGCATCGACGACCTGTGGACCCTCGGCCAGCAGTTCCGGGAGTTCACCGGCGATCAGCTGGTGACCCACAACCTGCCGGTGATCGACGACCGGACGGCGGGGGGCGCATCGGTGCTGAAGCTCGACCAGCCCGCCGCCGACCGCGTGCTCGCCGTCTTCCGGGGCCAGGACCCGGCCACCGTGCCGATGATCGACCCGTCGACGGTCACCCTCACCATCGAGAACGGCAGCGGCATCGGCGGCCAGGCCTCCGAGGCCGAGGCCGCCTTCGAGGACCTGGGCTTCGTGGTCGCCGCGACCGGCAACGCCGACGAGCCGGCCCGGTCGACGATCGTGCGCTACGCCGCCGGCCAGCGCGAGGTGGCCGAGGCCGTCGCCAGCCACCTCACCGGGGTGACCTTCGAAGAGGACGCCACCCTCGACGCGGGCGAGGTGGTGGTGGTCACCGGCCGCAACTTCACCACCGTGACGGGGGTGCCGGCCGGCAGCTCGGGCACCGGGGTCTCGGCCACCGACCCCACGGACGACGGGGACGGGGACCCCGACGGGACCGGTGGGACGGGCGGCGGGAACGGCGACGGGACGACCACCACCACCAACCCCTACGCCGCGCCTGTCGGCGTGACCCCAGGTGAGCCGCCCCCGGGCGTCAGCTGCGGCTGAGTCGACCGGCTCCTAGGCTCGGCCCGTGAGCCTGGAGTGGGAGCAGACCGTCGTCGACGCCCGTGACCCCGTCGGCCTGGGCCGTTGGTGGGAGGTGGCGCTCGGTTGGGTGTCGATCCCCACGGACCCGGGCGACTACGAGATCCGGCCGAGGCCCGACCGGCTCCCGGGCCTGCTGTTCGCCGCCGTGCCCGAGGCCAAGGTGGGCAAGAACCGACTGCACGTCGACCTGCGTCCCGACGACCAGGCGGCCGAGGTCGAACGGCTCCTGGCCCTCGGGGCGACCCGAGCCGACGTCGGCCAGGGCGACGAGTCGTGGGTGGTCCTCGCCGACCCCGAGGGCAACGAGTTCTGCGTGCTGCGCAGCCGGCAGCCCGGTCCCTGAGCCCGGTCCCTGAGCCCGAGCCCCCGCCTGAAGATCCCGGTTCTGGTGTGACTTCAGGTCGCCAGGGCGACCGACCTTCACACCAGAACCCTCCTGGGCGCCCTCGGCAGGATTCGAACCTGCGCACACGGCTCCGGAGGCCGATGCTCTATCCCCTGAGCTACGAGGGCGGGACCGCCGAGCGTAGCGCGACCCCCTGCCGGTCCCCGAACCGGTGCCGGGTCCCGGGTGAGCGTTCGCTAGCCTGACCCGACCCCCGATCCGTCAAGGAGCGTTGTGATCCGCGACCAGCTCGCCGAGGCCGTGCGTGCCGCGCTGGCGACCCTCGAAGTCGATCCCCTCCCCGAGACGATCCACCTCGAGCGTCCCGCTCGCCGTGAGCACGGGGACTGGTCGAGCAACGTCGCCATGGTCACCGCCAAGCAGGCGGGATGGAAGCCACGCGACCTCGCCGTGGCCCTCGCCCAGCGGCTCGACGCCGCCCCCCCGGTCCACGTGCGCCACGTCGAGGTGGCCGGGCCGGGCTTCGTGAACTTCCACCTGGCCGATTCCTGGCTCCACGACGTGCTCACCACGGTCGTGACGGAGGGTGTCGACGGCTACGCCCGGCCCGACCTCGGCGGCGGCACCCGCGTCAACGTGGAGTTCGTGAGTGCCAACCCCACCGGGCCCCTGCACGCCGGCCACGGGCGCGGTGCCGCCTATGGCGACTCCCTCGCCCGGGTGCTCGAGCGGTGTGGCTACGCCGTGCACCGCGAGAACTACCTCAACGACCGGGGCACCCAGATGCAGCTGTTCGCCGCGTCGCTGGCCGCCCGGCAGCGGGGCGAGGACGTGCCCGCGGGCGGCTACCAGGGCGACTACATCGGCGAGTGGGCGGCCGAGATCCCCGAGGGGGTCGACGTCCTCGAGTGGGGCGAGGCCCGCGCCGTCGAGGACCACCGCGAGACCCTCCAGCGCATGAACGTGCACTTCGACACGTGGTTCAGCGAGCGCTCGATGATCGAGTCGGGGGCGATCACCCAGACCCTGGCCGACCTGACGGCGCGAGGCGTCGCCTTCGAGCAGGACGGCGCCACCTGGTTGCGGTCCACCTCGTTCGGCGACGACAAGGACCGCGTCCTCATCAAGGGCGACGGCGAGTTCACCTACCTCCTCCCCGACATCGCCTACCACCGCGACAAGTTCGGGCGCGGCTTCGCCCTGCTGATCGACGTGTGGGGCGCCGATCACCACGGCTACGTGCCCCGGATGCGAGCCGCCATCGAGGCCCTGGGCCACCCCGTCGAGCAGTTCGAGGTGGCCATCACCCAGCTTGTGAACCTCGTGCAGGGGGGCGAGCCGGTGCGCCTGTCGAAGCGCGCCGGCGACATCATCGAGCTGCGCGACGTGCTCGACGAGGTCGGTCCCGACGCCGCCAGGCTCACCTACCTGCTCCAGTCGATCGACTCGCCGCTGACCTTCGACTTCGACGTGGTCAAGAGCCAGGCCATGGACAACCCGGTGTTCTACGTGCAGATGGCCTACGCCCGCATCCGCTCCATCGAGCGGGTCGCCGGTGAACGCGGCGTGGTGCGGGCGCCGCTCGACGGGGTCGACCTCGCGCTGCTCACCCACGAGCGCGAGCTGGAGGTGCTGCGCTCGCTGTCGGAGCTGCCCGACACCTTGGCCGTCGCCGCCCACGACCGGGCTCCGCACCGCATCACCACCTGGGTGCGCGAGCTGGCCGGCGCCCTGCACGGCTTCTACCACGACTGCTACGTGCTGGGGGAGGGCGTGCCGCCCGAGCTCACCCAGGCCCGTCTGTGGCTCGTCGAGTCGGCGGCGACCGGGCTGGCCATCGGGCTCGACCTGCTCGGGGTGTCGGCCCCGGAGGCGATGTGAGCGTCCTGCCCCGATCGCTCCTCCCGTCCCACCACGAGGTCGACGCCGAGGGTCACCTGCTCGTCGGCGGCTGCGATCTGCTGGAGCTGGCGGAGCGGTTCGGCACGCCGCTGTTCGTGTACGACGAGGCCCATCTGCGCGACCGTTGCCGCGAGGCCGTGGCCGGTTTCGGGCCCGGGGTGAACTACGCGACCAAGGCGTTCCTCTGCAAGGCCATGGCCGCCCTCGCCGTGGAGGAGGGCATGCACCTCGACGTGTCCACCGGCGGCGAGTACCACGTCGCCCGAGCCGCGGGCGTGGCGCCCTCGGCTCTGGTGCTCCACGGCAACAACAAGTCCACGGCCGAGCTGACCAGGGCGATGCAGGACGACGTCGGCAGGATCGTCGTCGACTCGTTCGACGAGCTCGATCGCATCGAGGCCCTCGTCAAGGAGGGGTTGCCCGTCCCCCGCGTGCTGCTGCGCATCACCCCCGGCGTCGAGGCCCACACCCACGAGTTCATCCGCACCGGCCAGGACGACTCGAAGTTCGGGTTCCCGGTGTACTCGGGCGACGCCGAGGCGGCGCTGACCCGAGCGGCCGGCTCGTCGGCGGTCGACCTCCTCGGGATCCACGCCCACATCGGGAGCCAGGTGTTCGAGGCCCAGTTCTTCGCCCTGGCCATCGAGGCGGTCGCCGGCTTCGTCAACGACCACGGGCTTCCCGAGCTGTCGATCGGCGGCGGGCTCGGGGTCGCCTACGTCGAGGGCGAGCACGCGCCCACCATCACCGAGTGGGCCGACGCCGTCCACCGGGCCTGCGCCGAGCACGGCATCACCGCCTCGGTCACCGCCGAGCCCGGACGGGCGATCGTCGCCCAGGCCGCCGTCACGCTCTACACCGTCGGCACGCTCAAGGAGCTCCCCGGCATCCGCACCTACCTGGCCGTCGACGGGGGCATGAGCGACAACCCGCGTCCGGTGCTCTACGGCAGCGGCTACGAGACCTTCCTCCCCCGGTCGGTGGCGGCCGACCGCACCCGAGCGGTCACCGTGGTGGGCAAGCACTGCGAGTCGGGTGACCGGCTGGTGCTCGACGGGTCGGTGCCCCCCGACGTCCGGGTGGGCGACGTGCTGGCGACCCCGGTCACCGGCGCGTACGGCCATTCGATGGGCTCCAACTACAACAAGGTGCCCCGGCCGGCGGTCGTGTTCGTGGGCGAAGGCGATGCTCGACTGGTCGTGCGGCGGGAGTCCGACGACGACCTCCTCCGCCTCGACGTCTGACGGGGCACCTACGATCCGACCCCGGACGACCGGGTCGACGTCGAGCAGGGAGGGGACCGGATGGTTGGCATCGGTGCTGCGGGAGAGCGCACATGGGTCGCGCCCGAGATCACCGGTGTCGGACGACTCCCGATGCGGAGCCCGCTCGTCCCCTTCCCCGACGTGGCGTCGGCCCGTTCCCTCGATCGGACCTCGTCGCCGTGGTTCCGCCCGCTCGACGGCACGTGGCGCTTCCTGCTCCTCTCCCGACCGGAGGACGTCACCGACGACCTGGTGGCGGCGGAGGTCGACGAGACCGAGTGGGGCGAGACGGTGGTGCCCGGTGTGTGGACCGTCGGCAAGGACGGCGGCGCCCCGCTCGACCCGCCGATCTACACGAACGTCCGCATGCCGTTCCGTGGCCGTCCACCCGAGGTGCCCGACGAGAACCCGACGGGTGTCCACCGCACCACCTTCCGGGTGCCGGCCGAGTGGCGGGGACGCCGGGTCGTGCTCCATCTCGGTGGGGCCATCAGCGTGCTGTACGTGTACGTGAACGGCCGACCGGTGGGCATGGCCAAGGACAGCCGTCTGCCCTCGGAGTTCGACGTCACCGACCACCTCGAGCCGGGGGTGAACGCGCTCACCTGCGTCGTCGTGCGCTGGAGCGACGCCTCCTACGTCGAGGACCAGGACCAGTGGTGGCACGCGGGGCTGCACCGGGAGGTGTACCTCTACGCGACCGGCCGTACCCACGTCGCCGACGTGAAGGCGATCACCGGACTGGCCGACGACGACACCACGGGCACCGTCGACCTCGAGGTCACCGTCGGCTTCGACCTCGCCCGCGACGTCGGCCCTGGGTGGTCGGTCGATGCCGTGGTCGAGACGATCCGCGGCAAGGCTCGACGCGACGACCCGGTGGCGGGCCCGGTGCCGCACACGACGTTGCCGTACCTGTTCGACGGCCACGTCGTGCGCCTGCACCTGGACGTGCCCGGCATCGAGCCGTGGAGCGCCGAGCGGCCCACGCTCTACCGGCTCGTGGTGCGCCTGGTCGACCCCGACGGTGCGGTCCGCGAGGTCGTGGCCGAGCGGGTCGGCTTCCGGCGGGTCGAGGTCCGCGACCGTCAGCTGCTGATCAACGGTCGGCCGGTGCTGATCATGGGGATGAACCGCCACGACCACCATCCCGACCGCGGACCGGCGGTCACCGTCGACGACATGCGCGCCGACCTGCTGGCCATGAAGGCCCACCACGTCAACGCCGTCCGCACCGCCCACTATCCCAACGACCACCGCCTCCTCGACCTCTGCGACGAGCTCGGCCTCTACGTCGTCGACGAGGCCGACTTCGAGAGCCACGCGTGGATCACGAGCCTGTGTCACGATCCGCGCTACCGGGCTGCGCTCGTCGAGCGGGTGAGCCGGATGGTGGAGCGCGACAAGAACCACCCGTCGGTGATCCTCTGGTCGCTCGGCAACGAGAGCGGCTACGGCGCCGCCCACGACGCCGCCGCCGCGTGGGTGCGTCGCTACGACCCCGGTCGCCCGCTCCACTACGAGGGCGCCGTCGGGTGGGACCTCGATGCCGAGGCGCCCGTCACCGATGTCGTCTGCCCCATGTACGCGTCGGTCGAAGCGATCGTCGCGTGGGCCACCGAGGCCAAGGATCCGCGCCGTCCGCTGATCCTGTGCGAGTACTCCCACGCCATGGGCAACTCCAACGGGGGTCTGGCCGACTACGTGGCCGCGTTCGAGGCCCACGACGGACTCCAGGGCGGCTTCGTCTGGGAGTGGAAGGACCATGGGCTGCGGCAACGGCTGCCCGACGGCCGGGAGCGGTTCGCGTACGGCGGGCAGTTCGGCGACGAACCGAACGACGCCAACTTCGTGGCCGACGGGATCGTCGGCCCGACGGTCGACCCCCATCCCGCCCTCCGGGAGTTCGCCCACCTGGCCGCCCCGGTGCGGGTCACCGCCACCGACGCCGAGCTCCGCCGCCGGCGACTGCGCATCCACAACCGCCGGTGGTTCACCGACCTGTCCGATCTGCGGGCCACGTGGGCGGTCACCGTCGACGGTCGAGAGGTCGAGTCCGGGCCGCTCGCCCTGCCCGATCTCGGTCCTCGTCAGGACGCCACCGTGGCGGTGCCGTGGAGCCGGGTGCGCCTCGCCGGCGGGCAGGAGGCCCACGTGGTCGTCCGGGTGACGCAGGCGTCCGCCACCCCGTGGGCCGACGCCGGGCACGAGGTGGCCCACGCCCAGTTGGCGCTGCCGGCGCGTGCCCGCCCCCGCCCGGTGGCTCGGGTCACGGGCTCGGTCGCCCACCTGCGCGACCCGGGAACGGGTCGGGTCGACGTCACCACGGGGGCTCTGGCCCTCGAAGCCGACGACGCCACCGGCGAGGTCCACGCCCTGCGATGGGACGGCGAGGACCTGCTGGTGCGTCCACCCGGGCTCGACCTGTGGCGGGCCCCGACCGACAACGACGGCATCAAGGCCTTCCTCGATCGGCGCGACGTGTGGACCGACGAGCGCGGCAAGCCGCTGGGGCGCTGGCTCGGTTGGGGCCTCGACCACCTCCACCGCACCCCCGTCGGCGGCTCGGTGCGGTCCGAGGGTCGCACGGTGGTGCTGAGCCGCCGCGAGAAGCTGTGGGGCACCGACCCGTCGATCGTCGCCACGCACCGCCAGCACCTCACCGTCCACCCCGGGGGCGACGTCGTCATCGACGACGAGGTCGAGATCCCCGAGGCCTGGGACGACCTCCCCCGGGTCGGGGTGTCGTTCACGGTGCCCGCCGGTCTGGGTGAGCTGGAGTGGTACGGCGGCGGGCCCGACGAGTGCTACCCGGACCGGCGGGCGGCGGCCGTGCGGTTGCGGCACCGGTCGTCGGTGGGCGGCCAGTTCGTGCCCTACCTCGTGCCGCAGGAGCACGGTCTGCACGTCGACACCCGCTGGTTCGCGCTGCACGGCGGCGCCGCGCTGGGCTTCGGTGGGCTGCTCGTCGTGGCCGAGGACCCGACGGCCTTCGCCTTCTCGGCGTCCCATCACACCGCCGCCGACCTGTACGCGGCAGCCGACCTCACCGACCTGACGCCGCGGCCCGAGGTGACCGTGCACGTCGACGTCGCCCATCGCGGGCTCGGCACGCTCAGCTGCGGGCCGGACACGACGCCCGACCACCTCGTCCGACCCGGTCGCCACCGGTGGAGCTGGCGGCTGCGTCCCTTCGACGCGTCGGACGACCCGGCCACGCTGGCGCGCACCACGCCGGCGAGGTGATCCGGCTCCCCGAGCGGGGGCGGCGACCCCGATCCCGGACGGCGCCGGCCACACCCCCGGCTAGCCTCGGTCCGTGCACGGATCCCCGATCAGGGTCGGCCTCCTCGGCTGCGGAACGGTGGGCGGCGCCCTCGTGGAGCTGCTCCAGGCGCAGGGCGACGCCATCGCCTCGCGCACCGGCATCCGGTTCGAGGTCACCCGCATCGCGGTGCGCGACGCCTCCCGGGATCGCGGGCTCGGGCTGCCGGCCGAGGTGTTCACCACCGACGCCGCCGGCGTGGCCACCGATCCCGACGTCGACGTCGTCATCGAGGTCATCGGCGGGGTCGACCCCGCCCGAGACCTCGTCCTCGACGCCATCAAGGCGGGCAAGCCGGTGGTCACCGCCAACAAGGAGCTGCTCGCCCAGGTCGGTGCCGACATCTTCGCCGCCGCCGAGGCCGCGGGCGTCGACGTGCTGTTCGAGGCGGCGGTGGCCGGAGGGATCCCGCTCGTGCGTCCGCTCCGCGAGTCGCTGCTCGGCGAGCCGGTCGACCAGGTGCTCGGCATCGTCAACGGCACCACCAACTACATCCTCACCCGCATGTCCGAGGGGGGTGAGTCCTACGCCGACGCCCTGGCCGACGCCCAGGCGCTCGGCTTCGCCGAGGCCGACCCCACCGCCGACGTCGAGGGCTACGACGCCGGCGCCAAGATCGCCATCCTGGCCAGCATCGCCTTCGGGGCCAAGGTCGTCGCCGACGACGTGTACCACGAGGGGATCTCGGGTCTGACCGCCGACGACATCGCCTTCGCCGCGAGCAAGGACATGGTGGTGAAGCTGCTGGCCATCGCCGAACGGATCGAGGGCGACCCGCCATCGATCGGCGTGCGGGTCCACCCCGTGATGCTGCCCCGGACCCACCCGTTGGCGGCCGTGCGCGAGAGCTTCAACGCCGTGTTCGTGCGGGGCTCCGCCGTGGGGGAGCTCATGTTCTACGGGCGGGGCGCCGGTGGCAACCCGACGGCGAGTGCCGTGCTCGGCGACCTGATCGACGCCGCGCTCAACCTGCGGAAGGGCGCCCACGCCAGCATCGGCGTCCTCGGTCCCGCGCTGATCCGCCCGATCGACGAGCTCGAGACCGAGTACTACCTCCGCCTCGACGTCACCGACCGGCCCGGCGTGCTGGCCGCCGTGGCCGGTGTGTTCGGTGCCCACGGCGTGTCGATCGCCTCGATGCAGCAGGAGGATCGGGGTGCCCCCGGCGTGGGCGGCGGAGACCCCGGCGAGGCCCGCATCGTGTTCGTGACCCATCGGGCGTGCGAGCGCGACCTGCAGGCCACGTTGCGGGAGCTGCGCGAGCTCGACGCGGTGCGGCGGGTCGGCAGCCTGATCCGCCTGCTCCCCGAGGGGGGCTAGGCCTCGTCGTGGACTACGTCAGCACACGCGGGCACGCGCCGGTGCTCACCTTCGACGAGGTGCTCCTCGCCGGTCTGGCCAACGACGGGGGGCTGTACCTGCCCGCGTCCTGGCCGGCGCTCGCACCGGATGCGCTCGCCCGGTTCGCCGACGCCCCGTACGGGGATGTCGCCGTCGAGGTGATGTGGCCCTACGTCGAGGGCACCGTCGACCGCGAGGTGTTCGACGAGATCGTGGCGGCGAGCTACGCGACCTTCGACGACCCCGACGTCACACCGCTGCGGTCGCTCGGTGGGGGCCTGTCGTTGCTCGAGCTGTTCCACGGCCCCACGCTCGCGTTCAAGGACATCGCGCTCCAGGTGGTCGGCCGCCTGTTCGACCACGAGCTCACCCGGCGGGGCACGCGGGTCACCATCGTGGCGGCCACGTCGGGCGATACCGGCTCGGCGGCCATCGAGGCGTGTCGTGACCGTGATGCCATCGACATCTTCATCCTGCACCCCGAGGGCCGGGTGTCCGAGGTCCAGCGGCGCCAGATGACCACCGTCGCCGCCGCCAACGTGCACAACCTGGCGGTCGAGGGCACCTTCGACGACTGCCAGGACATCGTGAAGGAGCTCTTCGCCGACGAAGGGTTCCGCACCCGCCGACACCTGTCCGCCGTCAACTCGATCAACTGGGCGCGGGTGATGGCCCAGATCGTCTACTACGCCGTGGCCTCGGCCCGGCTCACCGGCGGGGCCCGGCCGATGGCCTTCTCGGTGCCCACGGGCAACTTCGGCAACGTGTTCGCCGGCTACGCCGCGATGCGGATGGGTGTCCCGGTCGAGCAGTTCGTGGTGGCCAGCAACCGCAACGACATCCTCACGCGCTTCCTCGCCACCGGGCGGATGGAGATCACCGAGGTCCACCCGACCCTCAGCCCGAGCATGGACATCCAGGTGTCGAGCAACCTCGAGCGGCTCCTGTTCGAGCTCCACGGTCGCAACGGCGACCGGATCGCTCGGCTCATGGCCGACTTCCGCCGGGCCGGCTCGGTCGAGCTGCCGGCCGAGACGATGGCGATGCTGGGGCGGGAGTGGACCGGCGTCCGGCTCGACGACGCCGAGACGCTGACCACGATCCGGGAGACCTACGAGGGCCACGGGGTGCTGATCGACCCCCACACGGCCGTCGGCCTGGCCGCCGCCCGACGGGCCCGCCGCGACCCCACGTCGCCGATGGCGGTGCTGGCCACCGCCCATCCCGCCAAGTTCCCCGACGCCGTCGAGGACGCCACCGGGGTCCGCCCGCCGCTGCCCGCCCACCTCGCCGACCTCTACGAGCGTCCCGAGCGCTACGTGCGCCTCCCGGCCTCCACCGCCGCCGTCCGCGACCACATCGACACCGCCCTCGCCTGACACCCCTTCCACCTCCCGAACTGGTTGCGACATCACCGCCTGAGGAGGGCGGACATCGCAACCAGTTCGCTCGGCCGGTTCGAACTGGCTGTCGGATCGGCGTGTCCTCGGGGGGTGTTCCGCAACCAGTCCGGGTCGTTGGTCGAAGGGGATCGCGGGCGGCTTTCCTGGCATGATGCCGCGATGAAGTACGTGGTCTGCGTCCCCGACGGCTGCGCCGACGAACCGGTGGCGGCCCTCGACGGCCGGACCCCCCTCGAGGCGGCGTCGTTGCCCACCCTGGCTGGATTGGCGGCGCGCGCCGAGGTCGGCCGGGCCGGGGTCATCCCCGACGGCATGCCGCCGGGCAGCGACGTGGGCAACATGTCGATCCTCGGCTACGACCCGGCCCGGTTCCACACCGGACGGGCACCGATCGAGGCCGCCGCCCTGGGGCTGCGGCTCCGCCCCGACCAGGTCGCCTACCGCTGCAACCTCGTCACCATCGGCGACGACGGCACGATGGTCGACTTCGCCGGCGGCCACCCGACCACCGACGACGCCCGCAAGGTCATCGAGGCCCTCGACGACGAGCTCGGCGCCGAGGGCCTGTCGTTCCACCCGGGCGTCGAGTACCGGCACATCCTCGTCACCCCCGCCGATTGGGCCGACGCCGAGTGCACCCCGCCCCACGACCTGAGCGACCGTCCGGCGGTGTGGCCCACGGGGTCGTCCGCCCCGCAGCTCCAGGCGCTGATGGACGCGTCCCGCGCGGTGCTGTCGCGCTTCGACCTGGCGGCCAACCAGGTGTGGCTCTGGGGCCAGGGCTCGCAACCGGAGATGCCGTCGTTCCACGAGGTGCACGGCCTCGACGCCGCCCTCAACAGTGCCGTCGACCTGGTGCGCGGCCTCGGGGTGCTCACCGGCATCGAGGTCGTCGACGTCGAGGGCATGACCGCCGGCTACGACACCGACTACGCCGCTCAGCGCGACTGCGCCCTCGACTCGCTGGCCGACGGGGCCGACCTGTTCGTGATCCACGTCGAGGCCACCGACGAGGCCGGCCACGCCGGTGACGTCGACGAGAAGGTCCGCGCCCTCGAGGCCTGGGACCGTCTCATCCTCACCGACCTCGTGAGCGGCCTCGACAAGCTCGGGCCGTGGCGGCTCCTGCTGCTCCCCGACCACGCCACCCCGCTGGCCCGCAAGACGCACACGCCCGACCCGGTGCCCTACCTGTTGGTCGACTCGCACCTCGACGGTGACGGCGGCGAGTACACCGAGGCGTTCGTCGCCTCGCGGCCGTTGGTGCCCGGTCACGAGCTGATGGGCCGGCTCCTCGCCGGTCAACGACAGCTCAGCTGAACCGCGTCACCAGGCCCTTGCGGCGGAACACGCGCAACATCCACGTGAGGTAGGCGATGCCCAGCCCGGCGGCCACGACGCACCCCGCGAAGGCGATGGCCAACTGGTCCCAGGGCATGGGCTGGCCGTCGAGCAGCTCGCGGGCGGCGATGAACAGGTGGGTCGTGGGCAGGGCCCAGGCGATCGGCTGGAGCACCGTCGGCAGTGCGTCGACCGGGTAGAAGACGCCCGACAGCGGCATGACCACGAACAGGATCCCCCACGCCAGCACCTCTGCGCTCTGCCCGTAGCGCAGCACCAGGCCGATGACGTAGAGCGAGATCGCCCAGCCGCACACCAACAGCAGCGCGCCGATGGGCAGCAGCCCCCAGCCGACGTCGAGGATGTTGAACGAGTAGAAGCCGATGGCGGCCAGGGCGACCACGCCGAGCCCGATGCCCAGCTTCACCATGCCGAACAGGGCGACCCCGGCGGCGTACTCGACCTCTCGCAGCGGGGTGGTCATGAGGTTGAGCAGGTTGCGCGACCACGTCTCCTCGAGGAAGCCGGTCGAGACCGCGATCTGCGACTGGTAGATGACGTGGAACAGCAGGATGCCGGCGAGCAGGTAGCCGACGGCGGCGTCGGAGCCAGTGCCGTCGGAGCGAGCGATGTAGACGCCGAGCGACCCGAAGAGCAGGGCGTCCACCAGCGGCCACACGAGCACGTCGAACCAGCGGTGCGGGCTGCGGCGCAGCACGAACCAGTGGCGGCGGGCGATGGCCATGATGCGCAGCCCGACCCCGTCGGCGACGGTGGAGCTCACGGCGAGTGCTCCTCGACGGACGGGTCCTCCCCGAGGGTGGAGTCGGCGCCGGCCCGGTGGGTCGCCGCCAGCTCGAGGAAGACGTCCTCGAGGGTGCCGTGGCCGAAGGCGTCGGCGATGTCGGCGGGGGTGCCGTCGGCGACCACCCGGCCGGCGGCGATGAACACGACGCGCTCGCAGAGCCGCTCGACCTCGACCATGTCGTGGCTCGTGACCAGCAGGGCGATGCCCTCCTCGGACGACAGGGCGGCGAGGCCGCGGCGGACGCGCAGGGCCACGTCGGGGTCGAGCGAGGCGGTGGGCTCGTCGAGCACCAGCAGGCGCGGGTGGTGGAGGACGGCCTTGGCGATGCCGACGAGGGTGCGCTGACCCGAGGACAGCTCGACGCACATGCGGTCGGCGAGGTGGGCGACGCCGAAGCGTTCGAGGGCCCAGTCGATCGCCGGCCCGGGATCCCGGAGGCCGTAGAGCCGGGCGAACAGGTCGAGGACCTCGGTCACCCGGAGCCGGTCGGGCAGCGGGAGGTAGCCGGCGGCGAACCCGACCTCGGCCATCGCCGCGCTGCGGCCGTGGGGGAGCGAGTGACCGGCGACGGTCACGGTGCCGGCGTCGGGCGTGATGGCGCCGAGCAGCATGAGCAGCGTCGTGGTCTTCCCCGCGCCGTTGGGGCCGAGCAACCCGACGCGCTCACCGGCGCCGACGTCGAGGTCGACGCCCTGCACGGCGGCCGTGCCCTTGAAGGCCTTGCGCAGGCCCCGCGCCTCCAGGATCTCCCCCACGGTCGCCAGTCTCCCCCGAGCGCCCACCTGCGCCATCCGATTTCCGGCATGGTTGCCGCGGTTCGCTCGTCGTGGCTACAGTGAGGGGCGACGTCGTACGGGGGCTGCCCCACACTGGGGACGGTCACGACGCCACCGCACTCTCTCCGAGCGCCCACTCCTTTCGAGCGATAGCGGCGCGAGGTCCGTCCTGCACCGCAACTCTGCGGACGAGGCAGGACAGCCGGTGCATCTGGGCGGTGCCCCTGCTCCTTGACGTGACCCTTTCTCCCTTTCCCCGCACGCCGAACCGGCCGACCAGCGACGGGCCCGGCGGTGCGACCCCCCCCAAACCGATCACCCCACCCCTGCCATCGCAGGACCGTAGAAACGAGGTGCCGATGAGCGTGGAGTCCCAGCAACTCGAGCGTTCGGCGCTCGAGCGCAAGGACCGCGACGAGCTCCAGACCATCGCGACGGCGCTGGGCGGCAAGCCCGGCTCACGAGCGAAGAAGGCCGAGATCGTCGACCTCATCCTCCAACTGGCCGGCGTGACGTCCGATGACGCACCGGCCGCCACCGAGGTCGAGGCTCCGGCCAAGCCGAAGCGCTCGCGCCGCGGTTCGGCGTCCACCGCCGACGAGGCCGGGTCCGCCGGCGGCGACGACGAGTCGAGCGCCGGCAACGGGGCCGCGACGGCCGAGGCCGAGGCCGGTGCCGAGGCCGGTGCCGAGGCCGAGGCGACGGCGGGCCGGCGGCGACGACGCCCGGCGCGATCGCGGTGAGGGCCGAACCCGCCAGCGTGGCGAGAACCAGGGCGGCCAGGGCCAGCGTGGCGAGAACCAGGGCCAGGGCCAGGGCGGCCAGGGCCAGGGCGGCCAGCGTGGCGAGAACCAGGGCAACCGCGACGACGCCGAGCCCGGCAACCGCCGCCGTCGCCGCCGGGGACGTGACCGCGACCGTGACCGCGACCGTGACCGCCAGCCCGAGGACCAGCCGTTCCAGGGCGAGCCGGTCGACGTCGAGGGCCTGCTCGACCTGCGGGACGAGGGCTACGGCTTCCTTCGACTCAAGGGCTACCTGCCGAGCAAGGACGACGTCTACGTCTCGGTGAAGCAGGTCCGGCAGTTCTCGCTCCGCAAGGGCGACCACATCAAGGGCGCCGGCCGCCCGGCCAGCCGCAACGAGAAGAACCCGGCGCTGCTCCGCATCGACCTGGTGAACGGCGTCGATCCCGAGCAGGCCAAGGCCCGGCCGCGGTTCGAGGACCTGACCCCGCTGTTCCCGGACGAGAAGCTCAAGCTCGAGACGCCGGGCGACACGACCAACATGACGGCGCGGATCATCGACCTGATCTCGCCCATCGGGAAGGGCCAGCGTGGCCTCATCGTGTCGCCGCCCAAGGCGGGCAAGACCACGGTGATGAAGCAGATCGCCCGGTCGATCGAGACGAACAACCCGGAGGTCCACCTCATCGTGCTGCTCGTCGACGAGCGGCCCGAGGAGGTCACCGACATGCGCCGTTGGGTTCGCGGCGAGGTGGCGGCGTCCACCTTCGACCGTCCGTCCGACGAGCACACCACCGTGGCCGAGCTCGTGATCGACCGGGCCAAGCGCATGGTCGAGGAAGGTCGTGACGTCGTGGTGATCCTCGACGGCATCACCCGGCTGGCCCGGGCCTACAACCTCGCCGCGCCGGCCACCGGCCGCATCATGTCCGGTGGCATCGACACCGGCGCCCTGTACCCGCCGAAGAAGTTCTTCGGCGCCGCCCGCAACATCGAAGAGGGCGGCTCGCTCACCATCCTCGCCACCGCCCTGATCGAGACGGGCTCGAAGATGGACGAGGTGATCTTCGAGGAGTTCAAGGGCACCGGCAACATGGAGCTCCGCCTCGACCGCAAGCTCGCCGAACGCCGGATCTACCCGGCGATCGACGTCGACGGGTCCTCGACCCGGCACGAGGAGCTGCTCTTCGACCGCAAGCAGCTGCAGATGGTGTGGAAGCTGCGCCGGGTGCTGTCCGGCCTCGGCGAGGGCGGCGGCGGCGCCGGCCTCGAGATGCTGATCGACCGGCTCTCGACCTTCGCCAGCAACGACGAGTTCCTGGCCGAGGTGGCCAAGGCGCCTTCGGTGGGCGCCTAGGTCCGAGCGGGTGGCCAGGCCCGAGCGGCCGGGAGCGGGTGGCCGGGCCCGAGGTTGCCCCGGGCCCCGCCGCTCGGCAGACTGGACCGTCCCCCGAACCCCACGGAGCACACGATGAAGGCCGGCATCCACCCCGACTACGAGCTCACGACGGTGCGCTGCTCGTGCGGCAACAGCTTCACGACCCGGTCGACCAAGTCCGACCTGCACGTCGAGCTCTGCAGCGAGTGCCACCCCTTCTACACGGGCAAGCAGAAGCTGGTCGACACCGGCGGGCGCATCGAGAAGTTCGAGAAGCGCTACGGCAAGCGCCGCAAGGCCCAGCAGTCCTAGCGTCCCCTCGGAGCCACCCGTTCCCCTCGACCCCGAGCAGCGGTCGCGACTCCTCGCGGCAAAGCTCCGCGCCCTCGTGCGCGACGGCTTCGCCGTCGACGTGGAGGCCGGCACGCCGGCCGTCTTCCCCGGCGGAGCCGCCTTCCTCCTGACCCCGTCGGAGCACTCGGCGGGCACCGCCGCGCCGATGGCGTGGGTCCTGCTCGACGAGCAGCCCACCCGCGGTCTCGGCGCCGCGATGGCCTGGGCCGAGAGCCGGGGTGCCGGCACGCTGCACGTGCTGGCCGAGGCCGCCGCCGACGTCCTCGCCCGCCGGGCGACGCAGTTCCGTGACCCGCCACGCGTCTGGTGGGTCGACGGGCGCGAGGTCCGACCGGCCGAGCCGGCCCCGCCCCACCTCGCCGTGGAGCCCTCGGCCGACGCCCTCGACCTCGTGCCCCTCCTCGCCGACGCCGGCGTGGAGATCGTGGTCGAGCACGGCCACGTGCTCGGTGAGCTGCGCGGGCTCGAGATCGCCCGCGTGGTGGTCGACGACGAAGGCGCCAGGGTCGAGGTCGGCGTCGGACGTCACGACCGTGAGGCCTTCGCCATCATCCACGGTGGTGTGCCCCCCGCCGAGGCCTTGGCGCGGGTGTTCGACGACGTGCGTCGCCACCGTCGGCCCGAGGCCCCCGCCCACCCCCTCGGCCGTCTGGCCGCCGAGCGGTGGCTGCGGGCGGCGGTCGTCGCCGATCCTGGTCTGGTCGGCGCCGCCGTGCTGGCCCCGACGGAGGGCACCGTCGAGCGCACGTCGGTCAAGGAGCCGACGCCCGCCATGGCCGTCGGCCGTGACGCCACCGGGGCGCCCGTCGTGGTGGCCGCGTCGGTGGGGGTCGATCTCGACCTGGTGCCGTCGGCGGCCGATGCCCGCCTGGCGCTGGCCCCCGACGCCCGGCTGGTGCTCGTCGTGCCCGAGCGCGATGCCCACCCCGTGACGGCCCGCCTGGCGTCCGCCCTGGTGGTCCCCGCCCACGTCGTGGCCGTGCCCGACGACTGGCGGGCCGCCCTCCCTCTACCCTGAGCCGTCATGCTCGAACGCCTGGCGGACCTCGAAGACGAGTACGCCGACGTCGAGGCGCGCCTCGCCGACCCCACGGTCATCGCCGACCAGCAGCGCTACGCCGAGACGGCCCGGCGCTACAAGGAGCTCGAGGAGCTCGTCGTGCGGGCTCGGAGCCTGCGGGCGGCCCGGGGCGACCTGGCCGCGGCCAGGGAGATGTACGCCGACGCCGACGCCGAAGACCGCGAGGTGCTGCGAGCCGAGATCGAGACGGCCGAGGGCGACATCGCCCGACTCGAGGACGAGATCAAGGCGTTGCTGTTGCCCCGCGACCCGAACGACGCCAAGGACGTCATCGTCGAGATCCGAGGCGCCGAGGGGGGCGAGGAGGCCAACCTGTTCGCCCGCGACCTGTTCGAGATGTACCGCCAGTACGCGTCCCGGCAAGGCTGGAAGCTCGAGATCCTCGGCTCCCAGCCGTCCGACCTGGGCGGCTACGCCGACATCACCTTCGTGTTGAAGGGCGACGGGGTGTGGACTCGCATGAAGCACGAGGGGGGTCCCCATCGGGTGCAGCGCGTGCCGGTCACCGAGTCCCAGGGCCGCATCCACACGTCGTCGGCGACCGTGACCGTGCTGCCCGCGGCCGACGAGGTCGAGGTCGCGATCGACCCCAACGACCTGCAGATCGACGTGTACCGCTCGTCGGGCCCGGGCGGGCAGTCGGTCAACACCACCGACTCGGCGGTGCGGATCACCCACGCGCCCACTGGCATCGTCGTGGCCATGCAGGACGAGAAGAGCCAGCTGCAGAACCGGGCCAAGGCGCTGGTCGTGCTGCGGGCCCGGCTCCTCCGCCGTGAGCAGGAGCGCCAGCAGGCCGAGCAGTCGAGCGCCCGCAAGGGCCAGATCGGCGGCGGCGGGCGGTCGGAGAAGATCCGCACCTACAACTTCAAGGAGAACCGGGTCACCGACCACCGCATCGGGCTGACGCTCTACAAGCTGGACAAGGTGCTCGCCGGCGAGCTCGACGACGTGGTCGACGCCCTCGTGGCCGACGAACGGTCCGCCCAGCTGCGCGATGGCACCGACTGACGACGCAGTGCCGTGGTCGGCGTTGTTGGCCGAGGCCGAACGGCGACTGGGTGACGCCGGCGTCGCCTCGCCCGCGGCCGAGGCCCGCTGGCTCGTCGAGGAGGCGTCCGGCTACGAGGGCGCCGAGCTGGCCGCCGGGCTCGGCCGCCCCGCCACCGACCGGGGGGTGGCCCGGTTCGACGTCATGATCGAGCGCCGGCTGGCCGGGGAGCCCCTGCAGTACGTCCTCGGCCGCTGGTCGTTCCGGCGCCTCGACCTGCTCGTCGACCGGCGGGTCCTGATCCCCAGACCCGAGACCGAGGTCGTGGTGGACCACGCCCTGGCCGAGCTCGATCGCATCCGGGCGGCCCGCGGCGACGATGCGTCCGCCCTCGTCGCCGTCGACCTCGGCACCGGGTCGGGGGCCATCGCCCTCAGCCTGGCCGTCGAGCGGCGCGGCCTCGAGGTCTGGGCCACCGACGTCTCCGGCGACGCCCTCGACGTGGCTCGCGCCAACCTGGCCGGCACCGGCCGGGCCGGCACCCGGGTCCGACTGGTGGAGGGCTCGTGGTTCGACGCCCTCCCGGTCGAGTTGGCCGGCCGGGTCGACGTGGTGGTGGCCAACCCGCCCTACATCGGCACCGCCGAGGCCCTCCCGCTGGAGGTCTCGGCGTGGGAGCCGACGGGGGCGCTGGTGGCCGGTCCCACCGGTCGCGAGGCGCTCGAGCAGCTGATCGACGAGGCGCCCGGTTGGCTGTCCGCCGGCGGGGCCATCGTGTTCGAGCTGGCGCCCGAGCAGGCCGACACCCTGGCGGCGAGGGCCGGGGCGCGGGGGTTCAGCGCGGTGCGGGTCGAGCGCGACCTCGCCGGCCGTCGGCGGGTGCTGGTCGGGTGCCGCGGCTGAGGGCCGGGATCAGAGGAAGGCGAAGCTGTTGGCCACCCGGCTCCACTGGGGGTGGTCGGGATAGATCGAGAACGACTGCACCACGTAGAAGCGGTCGTCGCGCAGCACGACCAGCGCCTGCACCGATGCCGTCTCGCCGTCGAGGCGCAGCCCGTCGACCGTGATGATCTGGCCGGGGTACCCGGAGAAGTCGACCTCGTCGCGCCGGTCGACCTCACCGCCGAGCGACGCCGCCCAGCTGTCGGCCAGTTCCCCGACGGCCACGGTGTCGTCCTGACCGGCGGGCAGGGCGACGGTGGCGTAGGAGGTCGACACGTCGGTCTCGGCGCCGATCGGCGCGACCCACTGCTCGACCCGGCCGGTCGTCGACGGGCCGAACGGGGCGAACGCCTCGGTGCGGGTGTCGGGGAGCTCGACGGAGTAGCCGGCACCGTCGTCGGTCAGCCGGCTCCAGCCCTCGTCCTCGGTGGACGAGAGCCCGGGGATGCGCTCCCGGATGTTGTTGATGAACGTGTCGTCGCCGCTGAAGCCGAAGATCACGGCCACGGCGAGCACGGCCAGCACGCCGAGCACGCCGATCATGGCGATGCGGGCGGTGCCCTTCCTCGTCTTGGTGGCGGCTCGGGCACCCTTGCTGGTCTGCGGGACCAGCGCCTGGTCGCGCATGTCCTGCCCACAGAGCCGGCAGTGCGCCGGCTGCTCCTTGTGTGACGCGCCGCAGATCGGACACCGGTACGTGGCCATCCCCAGACTCATCGGCACCTCGCCCCGGATCATGAGCGATCCCGCAGGCGCGGGTGAGGCCGAGCGCGGCACCGGCGGGTCGCCGGTTCACGGCCTGTGATCGGTCAGGGCAGGGCCTCACGGACCACTTCGGCGATCACCTCAGGGGCCCGGAACGGGACGAAGTGGTCGCTGTCGACGAGACGTACGTCGTCGAAGCGCTCGGCCGCCCAGGCCCGGGCCGCTTCGGGGTACATCCAGTCGTCACGGCCCAACAGCACGGTCGTGGGCACCTCCCGCCAGGCGGTGCGCGACGGCGGCGCCGCCAGCGCGTCGAGCGCCTGAGGGCGGCGGGGATGCGCACGAAGGTGGTCGAGCACGGACGGGGAACACGACGTGACCTCCCCTTCGGTCAGCCACCAGTCGTTGTCCAGGCACCAGGTGCCGTCGTCGCCGAAGGTGACGTGGGTCAGGTCGAGCTCGACCGGCGGCGTCGAGTCCCCCGCGTCCGGGGTCGGCAGTGGGACGGTCGCCACGTACACCAGACGCACCACGCCGCGACCGCGCAGGTCGAGGTCGCTCACCACCATGCCCCCGTAGGACCACCCGACGACCACCACCGGCGACGCGACGGCGTCGATGGCCGCCTCCACCTCGGCGACGTCATCGGCCCGAGATCCCCCCGGACCCCGGTGCGACGGCAGGTCCGGTGAGCGCACCACCACCCCCGCAGGGGTCAACAGCTCCTCCACGAAGCGCCAATCGGCCGGGCTCGACCAGCCACCGTGCACGAGCACCGCACTCCCCGCACTGCCGGGACCCGACGCCATGGCAACCTCCTGTGACGATCGCGAGCCGTACCTCGACGGTCGTGCGGCGTCAGGCAACGCCCATCCGGAACGGGCCTGCGCGGCCCGCTCGCACTCGCCTAGCATGCACCGCGTCCGACGACAGGGGGAGCGCGATGTTCGGCAACCGGAAGAAGGCCATCGACGGCGTCGACAAGCTGCGAGGGGTCTCCTTCTTCGAGGGGTTCGACGACGACGAGCTGGCGAGGGTCGCCGCCCTCGCCGACGACGTCGACGCCGAGACCGGCGCCGTGCTCATCGACCAGGGCCGCGTGGGTCAGGAGTGCTTCGTGATCCTCGACGGCCAGGCCAGCGTCTACATGGGCGACGAGCACGTCGCCACGCTCGGCCCGGGGTCGATGGTGGGGGAGATGGCGCTGCTCGAGCACAAGCCCCGCAACGCCTCGGTGGTGGCCGACACGCCCCTGCGGCTGCTGGCCTTCGACACCAAGCACTTCAAGCAGCTGCTCGAGGAGATGCCCCTCGCCCACGACCGGGTGATGGAGACGCTCGCCGCGAGGCTGCGGAACCTGCAGCGCTGACCCTGCAGCGCTGACCCTCCTGCGGCAGCGGCCTGGCGCGAGCGCCTGCTCAGCCCAGCGTCACGCGGCCGTCGGCGTCGATCGACGCCGACGTGCCCACCAGCTCGGTGGTCACCATCGCCGCCATGGCGGCGTCGTCGTCGGTGCGCCCCCAGGTGCGACCGCCCTCGGGCGTGAGCAGGGCGAGCAGCGCCTGCTCGGGACCGCCGTCGCGCCCGTGCTCGACGACGTAGCTCTCGATCTCCACGGCGCCGACGTGACGGTCCGCCAGCTCCCGCCGTGGTGAGGCGTCGACCTCGGCCTGGGGCTCGGTGTGGCGGAAGCCGCCGCCCGCCGGCGGCGTGGCCCGGTACACCCCGAACGCGTGCTTGGTCAGGTAGCCGCCGTTGGCGGTGCACAGGCCGAACGCATCGGGGTCCTCGCGGAGGACGTCGGCCATCGTGGCGATGCCGTGCATGACGTAGTTGTTCCACGGGCCGCCGGCGAAGCTCATGCCACCGGTGACGGTGAGCGGTCGATCGAGGCCCAGGCCGAGCTCGCGCGCGGCGACCTGCACCGCCGACGGGAAGCAGGAGTAGAGGTCGACGTGGGCCAGGTCGTCGACGCCGATGCCGGCGAGGTCGAGGGCGGCGCGCCCGGCGGCCCGGATCGCCGGCGAGGAGTGGAGATCGCCCCGGAGCGACACGAACCGGGCGTCGTGGGCGTCGGCGCCGGCGTGCGGGAACACCCACCGGTCGGTCGGGATGCCGAGGGCCTCGGCTCGCTCGACCGAGCACAGGATCAGCGCCGCGCCCTGCTCCACGTCGTTGTTGGAGTTCAGCCGCTTCGTGTACGGGAACCCGACCATCCGGTTGTCGGGCGACGGGGTCGCGATCTCCTCGGGCGTGAACGCCTGCTGGATCCATGCGTTGGGGTTGTGCGCCGCCACCTCGGAGAACCGCGACCAGAGGCCCGAGATGCGGGCCCGGTGCTCGTCGATCGTGAGCCCGTCGTGGGCGCGCAGCGCCACGTCGAACATCGGGTAGACGTGCACCGGCAGGTAGACGCCCCGGGCGATCTCGGCCTCGTGGTTGAGGGGGTGGTCGTCGCCGAACACCACGGTGGGGGCGGTGCCGTCCGGCTGCGTGGTCCAGCCGAGCGCGACCTCGTCGCGACGAGCGCGGGTCCGGGTGCGCCACGCCTCGCCGCCGCAGAGCAGCACCAGGTCTCGTCGGCCGGCGGCGATGTCGAGGCAGGTCTGGTTGACCAGGCTCTGGACGTAGTTGCCGCCCATGACGGTCACGAGCGTCTCGGCCGGTTCGGCACCCACCCGCGACGCCACCACCGCCGCGGGGTCGCCGTAGCGCCACGAGAGCTCGTTGATGACCCGCACCGAGTCGGCGCCCCGCAGCACGGAGGCCACACCCGTGTCGACCTCGGCCCGTCGCAGGGCGACGGCCATCAGGTCGGCCGGCTCGAGCACCTCGGCGCCCCGGTCCACCCGGTTGCTGAACTGCCCGACGCCGACGAGCACGGGCGTCCTCGGATCGACCCCTGCCACCATCGACCTCGTCCCCCTTCGTCCCTCCATCGGCCCGTAGGTCCCGGTTCCGGTCGGCCAACGGTAGTGGTGGGCCCCCACCTCACTACAATCCGCCCATCGACGTCCTCGTGATCTGCACCGGCAACGTCTGCCGCTCCCCGATGGCCGAGGCGCTGCTGCGCCGGCGCCTCGACGCCCGCGGGGTTGCCGCCCGGGTCGCGTCCGCGGGGCGGAGCGCCGAGGGCCAGCCGGCCACCGCCAGCGCCGTCGACGTGATGGCCGAGGCCGGCCTCGACCTGTCCGCGCATCGCAGTCGCCGCACCACCGCCGAGCTGCTGGGGGGCAGCGACCTCGTCGTGGCCATGGCCCGCGAGCACGTCCGCGACGCCGTGCTGCTCGACCCAGCCGTGCTGGCTCGCACGTTCACGCTGAAAGAGCTCGTGCGCCGAGGTGGCGAGGTCGGGCCCCGCCGTGCCGACGAGCCGCTTCCCGCCTGGCTGCGCCGGATCGACGCGACCCGTGGTCCGCTCGATCACGTGGGGAGTGCGGACATCGACGACGTGGCCGACCCGATCGGTCGCCGGGCGGCGGTCTACGAGCGCACCGCCGAGGAGCTGACCGCGCTCGTCGACGCCCTCGTCGACCTCGCGTTCCCCGTGTCGCCCGACCCTCGGCCGATCGTGCCCGCGGGCGCCCCGGCCGCCCCGAGCCCGTCCTCCGACCGGCTCGTCCACTGACAGGAGACCGCCGATGCCCTGGCCTGCCGACCGCGACACCGAGTTGTTCGACCTCGTCGACCGGGAGCTCGAGCGCCAGAACACGACGCTCCAGCTCATCGCCTCCGAGAACTTCACCTCGCCGGCGGTCATGGAGGCCACGGGCTCGGTGCTCACCAACAAGTACTCGGAGGGCTATCCGGGCAAGCGCTACTACGGCGGCAACGTCGTGGTCGACGACATCGAGGAGCTGGCCCGCACGCGGGTGAAGGAGCTGTTCGGCGCCGAGCACGCCAACGTCCAGCCGCACTCGGGCGCCAACGCCAACATGGCGGTGTACCTGGCGCTGCTCGACCCGGGCGACAAGGTCATGGGCATGAGCCTCGACCACGGGGGCCACCTCACCCACGGGTCGCCGGTCAACATCAGCGGTCGCTTCTACGACTTCGTCGCCTACGGGGTGACGCCGAGCGACGAGCGCCTCGACCACGGCGCCATGGCCGACCTGGCCCGGGCCGAGCGCCCCAAGATGATCATCGCCGGGGCCACCGCCTATCCCCGCACGATCGACCCTGCGCCGCTGCGCGAGATCGCCGACGAGGTCGGCGCCCTCCTCATGTTCGACGCCGCCCACATCGCCGGGCTGATCGCCGGAGGCGCCCATCCCAACCCGGTGCCCTACGCCGACGTGGTCACCTTCACCACCCACAAGACGCTGCGGGGCCCGCGCGGCGGCTGCATCCTGACCCGTGCCGACCTCGGGCCCGCCATCGACAAGGCGGTCTTCCCTGGGCTCCAGGGTGGCCCGCTCGAGCACGCGGTGGCGGCCAAGGCGGTGGCGTTCCGAGAGGCGGCCGACCCGTCGTTCTCGGCCTACGCCCGCCAGATCGTGGCCAACGCCCGGGCGTTGGCCGAGGCGCTGGCCGGCGAGGGGTTCCGCCTGGTGTCGGGCGGCACCGACAACCACCTCCTGCTCGTCGATCTCCGCGCCTTCGACGGCGAGCTCACCGGCAAGGAGGCCCAGGCCGTGCTCGACGACGCCGGCATCACGCTCAACAAGAACACCATCCCCGACGACCCCCGCTCGCCGTTCGTCACGAGCGGCGTGCGCATCGGCACGCCGGCGGTCACCACGCAGGGGATGACCGAGCCGGAGATGGGCGAGATCGCCGCGCTCATCGCACGGGCCCTGCGGTCCCGGGCCGACGCCACCGAGATCGCCGCCGTGCGCGACGACGTCGTGACCCTGTGCTCGAAGTTCACGCCGTACCCGTGACGCCGCACGCGGGGTCGCGATCGTGATCCCCGTCTCCTCCTACGTGGTCGTCCTGGTCGTGACCGCGCTGTCGACCCTCGGCCTCACCCCGGTCGTACGCCGGTTGGCCGTCCGCGTCGGCGCGGTCGTCGCTCCCGACGAGCGCCGCGTCCACGAGCGCCCGACGCCGACCCTCGGCGGCATCGCCATGGTCGGCGGTCTCCTGGTCGGGATGCTCGTCGCCTGGCGGCTCGACGCCTTCGAGGCGGTGTTCTCGGGGAACACCGAGCCGCTCGGGGTCGTGATCGCGGCGGTGATGATGGTGACGGTGGGCGTCATCGACGACCTCCGCGAGGTGTCGGCCCCCGCCAAGATGGCCGGCATCGTCATCCCGGCGAGCGTGCTCGTGCTGTCGGGTGTGAGCATCCTGGTGCTGCGCATCCCGTTCCAGGGCACGTTCCTGCTGTCGTCGGACTGGTCCTACCTCCTCTCGGTCATCTGGGTCGTCGGGATGGCCAACGCCATCAACCTGATCGACGGCCTCGACGGGCTGGCCGCGGGCATCGTGTCGATCGCCTCGGGGGCGTTCTTCCTCTACTCGCTGCGCCTGGTCGACGAAGGCCTGTTGGCCGCGGGCAACATCGGTCCGCTCCTCGCCGTCATCGTCCTCGGGATGTGCCTCGGGTTCCTGCCGTTCAACGTGCACCCGGCCCGCATCTTCATGGGAGACGGCGGCGCCCTCACCTTGGGGCTGCTCCTCGCGGCGTCGACGATGGTCGTGGGCGGTCGCACCGACCAGCCCTTCTCCGGCCAGTCGTTCTTCTTCTTCGCCCCGCTGTTCATCCCGCTCGTGATCCTCGGGGTGCCGATCCTCGACACCCTCTTCGCCATCGTGCGGCGCGCCACCCGCCGCAAGGGCGTCGCCACCGCCGACAAGGACCACCTCCACCATCGCCTGATGCGCCTCGGTCACGGCCACTGGCGCAGCGTGCTCATCCTGTGGGCGTGGACGGCACTGCTGTCGGGCTTCGTGCTGTACCCGACGTACACGGGCAAGGGCAACGCCCTGGTGCCCATCGGCATCGCCGCCCTCGGCCTGGTGCTCTACACGGTGCTGCACCCGACCCTGCGGAGGGGGCGGGTCGACGTGGACGCCGAGGGGCAGGGCGAGGGGGAGGGCGAGGTGGCCGACGGGGCACCGGCGGGCGAGCGCGACCCGTCCGTGCGGGGCTAGCGTCCGGTCGTCGCAGGGCGCCCCGGTCGGGTTGCCGACCTCGTGGGTTCACGGTTTCGGAGGGCCGCGACGTGGATTTGCACGCACCAAGGGTCGCGCGTAGTTTGCGAATAGCTTCACAAGCCGAGCCGGAGCCCCACCCGTGTGGGCCGGCGGCCCGGCACCTGGACGCCGAAGGGTGTGATGTGGACGCGAGCGACCGTCGCGAGCTGAGCCAGACGATGTACCGGAGCGCCGGCTCGTACGAGCTGGTGCTCAGCCCCGTGCTCCTCGGTCTCGTCGGCTACCTCCTCGACCGCTGGTTCGGCACGCTGCCGCTCCTCACGGTGGTCTTCGCCACCGTCGCCTTCCTCGGGGCCTGCGTGAAGCTGTACTACGGCTACAAGCAGGACATGGACGAGCACGACAGGGGGCGGCCGTGGGCGAAGTCGTAGGCCCCACCACCGATCCGACGGCCAACCCGATGGGTGGCCCCGTCGTCGGTGGGACCGTCGAACGCGACCTCGTGCGCGACATGGCCAAGAAGGCCCTCGTCGGCGCACCGATCCTGATCCTGGTCTTCGGGCTGATCTGGGGGGTCCCCGGCGCCCTGTCGACCGCCTACGCCGTCGGGCTCGTGGTGCTGAACTTCGTGCTCGCCGCCGCGCTCATGACGTGGACGTCGAAGATGGGCCCGGCGGCCATGGGCGGTGCCGCCCTGTTCGGCTTCCTGCTGAGGCTCGGGCTCATCTTCCTCGCCGTCATGGTCGTCCGTGATGCCTGGTGGGTCGAGCTCGTGCCCCTCGGCATCACCATCATCGTGACCCACCTCGGGTTGCTGTTCTGGGAGATGAGGTACGTCTCCGTCTCGCTCGCCCATCCCGGGCTCAAGCCCCGCCCGGGCGCCTCACCCAAGGAGTCGGTCCCGCAGTGAGCATCCTCAGCGTCGTCATCGCCGCCGAAGGTGGGGGAGGGGTCCAGTTCCCGCCCTTCGAGAACCTCGTCGAGTGGCCGTCGTTCTTCGGCGGCGACGAGTGGTACGCCTTCAACAAGATCGCGCTGATCAACGTGATCGCCGTGGTCGCCACGTCCACCCTCTTCCTGCTGGCCCGCAAGGGCTCGATGGTCCCGAAGGGCGCCCAGAACCTCGCCGAGGTCAGCGTCGACTTCTTCAAGAACGGGATCATCATGCAGACGATCGGTACCGACGGGATGCGCTACCTGCCCTTCCTGGCCAGCCTGTTCTTCTTCATCCTCATCGGGAACCTGTTCGAGATCATCCCGTTCTTCCACATGCCGGCCAACGCCCGCATGGCCGGACCGGCGCTGCTCGCCATCATCACCTGGGTGATGTTCATCGCCGTCGGCTTCCGCCACCAGGGACCCGGCCACTACCTGAAGAACTCCCTCTTCCCGCCGGGCGTGCCGAAGGCGCTCTACCTGTTGGTGACGCCGATCGAGTTCATCTCGACGTTCATCGTGCGGCCCTTCAGCCTGGCCGTCCGTCTCTTCGCCAACATGCTCGCCGGCCACATCCTGCTGGTGACCTTCAGCGTGCTCTGCATCACCCTCTGGACCCTCAGCGCGCTGGTGCTGGCCCTGCCGTTCTCGTACTTCATGCTCGTGGCCCTCACCGGCTTCGAGCTCGGTGTGGCCTTCCTGCAGGCCTACATCTTCACGATCCTCGCCGCCGTCTACATCGGTGGCTCGCTCCATCCCGAGCACTGACCCGTCCCCGACGATCTCCAACCCGTCCATCACGAGGAGAAAACCAACCACCATGAGCGTTCTCTCGACGATCGCCACGCTCGCCCAGGAAGGCGAGGTCGTCGCCCAGACGGCCGACGACATCAAGGCGGCCTCCGCGGCCAGCGGCGCCGGCCTGGCCTACGGCCTCGCCGCCATCGGCCCGGGCATCGGCATCGGCTACCTGGTCGGCCAGTCGGTCACCGCCATGGCCCGCCAGCCCGAGGCCGCCGGCATGGTGCGCACCACGATGTTCCTCGGCATCGCCTTCACCGAGGCGCTCGCCCTCATCGGCTTCGTCGTCTTCATCCTGCTCAAGTTCGTCTGATCCGTCGCCGGCCGGGCGAGAGCCCGGCCGCCCAGCAACGAAGGAGACCCGCGTGGTCGATCTGGCGACGATCCAGTTGTTCGCGGCCGACGCTGCCGAAGCGGCGGCCGAGGAGGAGATCGCCAACCCGATCCTCCCGGTCGGGAACGAGCTGTTCTGGGCCGCCATCTGCTTCTTCGCGCTCTGGGCGCTCATGAAGTGGGTGCTGCTGCCGCCGGTGCTGCGCACCATGGAGGCGCGCGAGGCCAAGGTCCGGGAGGACCTCGACGCCGCAGAGCAGGCGTCGCGCGCCCGCGCCGGGGCGCTGGCCGACTACGAGGCCACCCTCGCCGGGGCCCGGGTCGAGGCCGTGCGCGTCATCGAGGACGCCCGGGCCACCGCCGACGGTCGCCGCAAGGCGGCCCTCGCCCAGGCCGAGGAACAGGTGTCGGCGGCCAAGGCCCAGACGGCCCAGGAGATCGCCGAGGCCAAGTCCGCCGCCCGCGCCGAGCTCCAGGGCAGCATCGCCTCGGTGGCCATCGGCGCCGCCGAGGCCGTCGTGCAGAAGCCGCTCGATCGCGCCGCCGAGGCGCCCGTGATCGAGGAGTTCGTCAACCGTGCCGGATCGCAGAGCTAGGGGACGCACATGAACGACGTGATCCTCGCCGTGGGCGGCGTGTTCGCCTCCGAAGAGCCGAACCAGACGATCCTCCCCGGTGACATCAACGAGGTGTGGTGGGCGACGTCGGCGTTCATCGTCGTCATGGCGCTGCTCGTCTGGAAGGGCGGCCCGGCGATCAAGAAGGCATGGAACGGCCGCATCGAGCGCATCGCCGGTGAGCTCGACGACGCGGCCACGGCCCGCGCCGAGGCCGAGTCGCAGCTCACCGACGTGCAGGGACGGATCGCCGACGCCGACCAGGAGCGGGACCGCATCCGCGCCGAGGCCGGCCAGACGGCGGCCAACCTCGCCGAGCAGCTCGAGGCCCGCACCACCGCCGACGTCGCCGCCCTCCACGATCGGGCGGCGGCGGACGCCGTGTCGGCCAAGGCCCAGGCCGAGGCCGACCTGCGCGCCGAGATCGGCACGATCGCCCTCGGCGCCGCCGAGGCCGTGGTCACCCGCAACCTCGATCCCGACACCCAGAAGCAGTTGATCGAGAACTACATCCAGACGGTGGGGTCCAACTGATGAGCACCCGAGCCGAGCTCTACGCCGATGCCTTCCTCGCCGTCATCACCGCCGAGGGCAACGTCAACGAGGTCCAGGACGAGCTGTTCCGCTTCGCCCGGGTGCTCGAGGGCAACGACGAACTGCGCCAGGCCCTGGTCGACCCGCACATCCCGGTCGACCGTCGGCGACAGGTCGTCGAGGACCTCCTCGGCGGCAAGGCCTCACCGACCACGGTGTCGCTGGTCTCGCTCGTGACCGGCACCGGTCACGTCCGCGACCTGCCCGACATCGTCGACCGCCTGCTGACGCTCACCGCCCGCTCGGGCAACCGGGTGGTGGCCGAGGTGCGGTCGGCCGTCGAGCTCACCGACGACCAGAAGTCACGCCTGGCCGCCTCGCTGAAGGCCGCCACCGGCAAGGACGTCGACGTGGTCGTCGTCGTCGACCCGTCGGTGCTGGGCGGCATCGTGACCCAGATCGGCGACACCGTCATCGACGGGTCCGTGCGCCAGCGCCTGTCCCAACTCCGCGAAGCCCTCTAGCCGTCCACCCCGCTCGATCGCCACCCCGGATCGACCCCGCCCCGATCGACACGCCAAAGGACCGACATGGCCGAACTCACGATCAACACCGGCGACATCACCGCCGCCCTCCAGAAGAACCTCGCCGACTTCAAGCCCGAGCTCGAGACCAAGCAGGTCGGCCGGGTGCTCGAGGTCGGCGACGGCATCGCCCGCGTCTCGGGCCTGCCCGATGCGTCGGTGAACGAGCTGCTCGAGTTCGAGGGCGGCACCCTCGGGCTGGCCCTGAACCTCGACGAGGAGTCGATCGGCGCGGTGGTGCTGGCCGACGGCGAATCGGCGGCCGCCATCGACGAAGGCGCGCCGGTGCGAGCGACGGGCCGAATCCTCTCGGTGCCGGTGGGCGACGCCCTGCTCGGCCGGGTCGTCAACGCCCTGGGCGCCCCGATCGACGGCCTCGGTCCGATCACCGGCGCCGAGATGCGCCGGATGGAGATCCAGGCGCCCGGCATCACCGGTCGCAAGCCGGTGCACGAGCCGCTGCAGACCGGCATCAAGTCGATCGACGCCATGACCCCGATCGGCCGCGGCCAGCGGGAGCTCATCATCGGCGACCGCAAGACCGGCAAGACCACGGTCTGCATCGACACGATCCTGAACCAGAAGGGTCAGGGCGTGAAGTGCATCTACGTGGCCATCGGTCAGAAGGCCTCGACGGTCGCCCAGACGGTGAACACCCTTCGGGAGTACGGCGCCCTCGACTACACGGTCGTGGTGGTGGCGCCCGCCTCCGATCCGGCGCCGTTCAAGTACCTCGCCCCCTACGGCGGCTGCGCCATGGGCCAGCACTGGATGGAGAACGGCGAGCACTCGCTCATCGTCTACGACGACCTCTCCAAGCAGGCCGAGGCCTACCGCCAGCTGTCCCTGCTGCTCCGGCGGCCTCCCGGCCGCGAGGCGTACCCCGGCGACGTGTTCTACCTGCACAGCCGCCTGCTCGAGCGGGCCGCCAAGCTCTCCGACGACCTCGGCGCCGGCTCGCTGACCGCGCTGCCGGTCATCGAGACCAAGGCCGGTGACGTGTCGGCCTACATCCCGACCAACGTGATCTCGATCACCGACGGCCAGGTGTACCTGCAGGACGACCTGTTCAAGTCCGGTGTCCGGCCCGCGGTCGACGTGGGCATCTCGGTGTCCCGCGTCGGCGGAGCCGCCCAGATCAAGGCCATGAAGTCGGTGTCGGGCACCCTCAAGCTCGACCTCGCCCAGTTCCGCGAGCTCGAGGCGTTCGCGACCTTCGGCTCCGAGCTCGACAAGGTGTCGGCCGCCCAGCTCGAGCGCGGCTATCGCCTCACCGAGCTGCTGAAGCAGGGCCTGAACTCGCCGATGTCGGTCGAGGAGCAGGTGGTGGTGATCTTCGCCGGCACCAACGGCTACGCCGACGACATCCCCGTGGCCGACGTGAAGCGCTTCGAGGCCGACCTGCTCGACTACGTGCGGGGCCGCCACCCCGAGATCCTCGACGAGATCCGCACGAAGGGCACCCTGCCCGACGGGCTCGCCGACGCGGTGGCGGCGTTCAAGCAGGAGTTCCTGCCGAGCGAGGGAGCGGGCGTCGCCGCCGATGTCGACGATCCCGGTGCCGCCGCCGCTCGGGCCGCAGGCGGCCGGGCCGAGGCGACGCTGCCCGAGACCGAGCTCACCCGCGAGGAAGAAGAGGCCTGATCGATGGCCGGTGGCCAGGAGCGCATCCTTCGTCGGCGCATCAAGAGCGTCGAGTCCACGAAGAAGATCACGCGCGCCATGGAGCTGATCGCCGCCACCCGGGTGGTCAAGGCCCAGGAGCGGGCGGCCGCGGCGCGGCCGTACGCGGAGGAGATCACCTCCGTCATCCTCGACCTCGTGTCGGCCGGTGCCGCCCGTGACAGCGTGCTGCTCCAGTCCCATGACGAAGCCAACACCGCCGCGTTCGTCGTGATCACGTCCGACCGGGGGCTGTGCGGTGCGTACAACAGCACCATCATCCGCAACGCCGAGCGGGAGATCGCCAACCGCCAGGCCGCCGGGCAGGGCTACAAGCTGTTCCTCATCGGCAAGAAGGCGCTGACCTACTTCCGGTTCCGCGGCTACGACATCGAGGACTCCTTCCTCGGCGTCACCGACCAGCCCGGCTACGACCAGGCCCGCGAGATCGCCACCGCGGTGCGCGCCCGCTTCGAGGCCGGCGAGCTGAGCGAGGTGAACCTCTGCTACTGGAGGTTCCGGTCCGCCGGCGTGCAGCAGCCGGTGATCCGCCGGTTCCTGCCCCTCCAGGTCGAGGAGAGCACCGCAGGGACCCCGGCTTCGGGGCCGGGCGCCGACCTCGAGTACGAGCCGAACCCCACGGTGATCCTCGAGGAGCTCCTGCCCCGCTACGTCGAGTCCCGGGTCTACTCGGCCCTGCTCGACGCCTCGGCGTCCGAGCACGCCGCCCGCCAGAAGGCCATGAAGGCGGCCACCGACAACGCCGAGGAGCTCAAGACCTCCCTCACCCGGGTGATGAACCGGGCCCGCCAGGACGCCATCACGACCGAGATCATGGAGATCGTCGGTGGGGCCGAGGCGCTCAAGAAGGACGCCGACTCGGACGAGGCGCTCATGCCCGAGATGCTCGTCCCCCGCCATCTCTTCGAGCAGCAGCTCGACCCGACCGATCCGGCGCGCACGCGCCACTGATCCACGCCGCAGACGAGGAGCGACAGATGACCGTCACCGAGAACGCACCGGCGACCGAGCTGAAGGAAGGCCGGGTGATCGCCATCGCCGGCCCCGTGGCCGACGTCGAGTTCCCGCGTGGGGCCCTCCCCGAGATCAACACCGCGCTCGAGATGACCGTGAACATCGGCGGCAAGGACGTCGTGATCACCTCCGAGGTCGCCCAGCAGATCGGCGACAGCCGGGTGCGGGTGGTCTGCATGCAGCCGACCGACGGCCTCACCCGGGGCACGCCGGTGCGCAACACCGGCCGTGGCATCTCGGTGCCGGTCGGCGACCCGGTCCTCGGCCACGTGTTCAACGTGCTCGGCCAGCCCCTCGACACCCCGGACCTCGGCGGCCTCGACGAGCGCTGGGACATCCACCGCGAGGCCCCGTCGTTCGACTCGCTCGAGCCGAAGGCGCTCGTGTTCCAGACCGGCATCAAGGTCATCGACCTGCTCACCCCCTACGTGCAGGGCGGCAAGATCGGCCTGTTCGGCGGCGCCGGCGTGGGCAAGACCGTGCTCATCCAGGAGATGATCAACCGCGTCGCCACCCAGCACGGTGGTGTGTCGGTGTTCGCCGGGGTCGGCGAGCGCACCCGTGAGGGCACCGACCTGTGGATCGAGATGCAGGAGTCCGGCGTCATCGAGAAGGCCGCCCTCGTCTACGGCCAGATGGACGAGCCGCCGGGCGTGCGCCTGCGGGTCGCCCTGTCGGCGCTGACCATGGCCGAGTACTTCCGGGACGTGCAGGGCCAGGACGTGCTGCTGTTCGTCGACAACATCTTCCGGTTCGTCCAGGCCGGCTCCGAGGTGTCGACGCTCCTCGGCCGCATGCCCTCGGCGGTGGGCTACCAGCCCACCCTCGCCGACGAGATGGGCGAGCTGCAGGAGCGGATCACCTCCACCCGCGGCCGGGCCATCACCTCGCTGCAGGCGGTGTACGTGCCCGCCGACGACTACACCGACCCGGCGCCGTTCACCACGTTCACCCACCTCGACGCCACCACCGAGCTCTCGCGCCAGATCGCGTCGCTCGGCATCTACCCGGCGGTCGACCCGCTGGCGTCGACCTCGTCGATCCTCGCCCCCGAGGTCGTCGGGCAGCGCCACTACGACGTGGCCAACCGCACCAAGGAGATCCTGCAGCGCTACAAGGAGCTCCAGGACATCATCGCCATCCTCGGCCTCGACGAGCTCTCCGAGGAGGACCGGGTCACCGTCGACCGGGCCCGCAAGATCCAGCGGTTCCTGTCCCAGCCGTTCAACGTGGGCGAGGTGTTCACCGGTCTCAAGGGCGTCACGGTCCCGGTCGAGACCACCGTGGAGTCCTTCGAGCAGCTCATCGACGGCGACCTCGACGACCTGCCCGAGCAGGCGTTCCTCAACGTCGGGGACGCCGAGTCGGCCCGGGCCAAGGCCCGCGAGCTCGAGCAGGGCGCCTGATGCCGCTGCAGGTCGACCTCGTCTCGCCCGAGCGCACGCTCCTGTCCGCCGAGGCGACCATGGTGCAGGCCCGCACCCTCGGTGGGGGCGACATCGCCTTCCTGCCCGGGCACGCCCCGTTCATCGCCGCCCTCGACACCTGGCCGGTCAAGATCACCCTCACCGACGGCCGTGACGAGGTGGCCGCCGTGCACGGCGGGTTCATCGAGGTCAGCCACGACCGGGTGAAGATCCTGTCCGACCTCGCCGAGCTGGCGTACCACATCGACGCCGACCGGGCCCGGCGGGCCGTCGAGCGGGCCGAGGAGGCGGCGCGGCGCGAGCAGGACGTCGAGGCCGACGCCGCGCTCAAGCGGGCCCACGCCCGGCTCCGCGCCGTGGGCGAGCCCCAGTAGCGAGCCCGGGGCGAACGCCGGTCAGTCGATCGAGATCTGCGCCAGGTCCTTGCTCGGTTCCGGGTAGGCCACTTGAAGACGTGCGTGATCGGCGAGATCGTGCCCGCGCTTCACTAGCGTCTGGGTGTGGCTCGGGTGCGGATCGGGGTGGTGCTGCTGGTGCCGGCGCCGTTCGACCGGGAGATCGACGGGCTGCGGCGGGCGTGCGGGGAGACCGCGCTCGACCGCGTGCCGCCCCACCTCACGCTGGTGCCGCCGGTCAACGTGCGGGAGGACGCGCTGGCCGATGCCCTGCGGGTCGTGCGGGAGGCGGCGGCCGCCTGCCGTCCGCTGCACCTCGTGCTCGGACCGCCCACTACGTTCCTCCCGACGACGCCCACCCTGCACCTCGCCGTCGGCGGCGGCGACGAGCAGGTGGCCGCCCTCCACCGCCTTCGTTCCGCCGTCTTCCGTCCGCCCCTCGAACGTCGGGTCGACCTCCCGTTCGTCCCCCACGTCACCCTGGTCGACGACGCGCGACCCGAGCGCATCCCCCAGACCATCGCCGCGCTCGACGCGTACCGGATCGCGGTGGTCTTCGACCGCGTGCACGTGCTCCAGGAGGAACGCCACGGCGATCCCCACCGCCGGTGGATGCCGATCGCCGACGCGCCCATGGCCCGCCCCGCCGTCGTCGGTCGGGGCGGCCTCCCCGTGGAGCTCACCGTGTCGACCATGGCCGACCCCGAGGCCCTCGATCTGGCCCGTCGGGCCGAGGGCGACGACGACGGGTCGGCGACCCCCGCCTCGCCGCCGTCGGCCGGCCGCCCGGTCGTGGTGACCGCCCGACGGGACGGCCGCGTCGTCGGGGTCGCCCGTGGGTGGACCGACGGCGAGCACACCCAGCTCGGTCGGGTGGTCGTCCACCCCGACCACCGCGGTGAGGGGATCGGGCGCCACCTGCGGGCCGCGTTCGACCACGCCGTCGGAACGGCCTGACCGCGGCGGTCAGGGTCGCCGTCGTCCGGTCAGGTCGCGTGCCCAACCGTCGGCGTCGTCGACGCGCCACACGGCCTGGTCCTCCCCTGCGTCGTCCCGATAGGTGACGCGCAGCATCCGGGTCCACCCGATCACCCGGCGGTGGTGCCGGGGCACCTCCACGGCGGCGATGGCGTCGAGTGGGATCCACACCACCGAGGCGGTGGCCAGGTCGGGCACGAACACCAGGTGCGCCGTGGTGAGCGCCATCCCGCCGTGCCCCGCCCCGCCGCCGCGCCCGAGCGAGCGCACCTCCACCACGTCGGCGTCGTCGAGCCGGCGAACCCGGGTGGCGCCGAGCACGTCGTCGACTCGTCGGCGGGTGCGGGCCATCCGCAGGCGGCCGACTCCGGCGCCGACGAGGCCGACGACGACGGTGCCGGCGAGGGCGACCACGAGGATGGCGACGGTGACGCGGATCACGGTGTCGGGACGGGCCGGATCAGGACGAGCGCCAGATCTGCCACACGGGGTGGGTGCCGCCGACCAGGGGCCGGCCCGTGGTGCCGTCGGGAAGGGTCCAGGTGACCACGTCGACGAGGTCGTCGGCGGCGGCGACGCCCGCCTGCCCGTGGTGGAGCCACACGTAGGGGAGTCCCTCGGCCAGGCGTCGCTGGGCCTCCTGGTAGTGCTCGCGCTGGCGGCCAACGTCGGTGGTCTGCTCGGCATCGTCGAGGGCGGCGCCGAGCCGCTCGTCGGCGAAGCGGGTCACGTTGAGGGCGGGCCCACCGACCGGGGCGACGGCCCGCGGGTGCCACTCGACGGCGTCGTCGACGGGGTGGGCGCCGTCGAAGGCCTCGACGAAGGCGGCCTGGAAGGCGCCGAGCGCGAGCCGTCGGTCGACCTCGCCGGGCGGGAGCGGCTCGATGGTGGCGACGATGCCCACCGTCGTCCAGCGGTCGACGAGGTACTGCAGCCCGGCGAGCACATGGGCGTCGACCGGTGCGAGCACCGTGAAGGCGAAGGTCCCGCCGTTGCGGGCCTTCACCCGCTCGACGAGGGCGGTGGCGGCATCGGCGTCGGGGGCCGGGTAGTCGGTGGTCGCGTACCACGGGGACGCCTCGGGGTAGGGGCCGTCGGCCGGCTCGAAGGCGCCGCTCTCGACGGTGTCGGCGAAGGCCTCGGCGTCGGTGGCGAGGGCGAGGGCCCGTCGGGCCTCGGGGTCGTCGAACGGGGCCACAGCGGTGTCGAGGGCGATGGCCGCTTCGGCCGGCTCGTCGTCGGGATCGGTGAAGAACTGCAGCTCACCGTCCTCGTCGAGGGCGGTGAAGGCGTCGATCTGACCCGACGAGGTGGTCTGCATGACGTCGATCGTCCCGGCTCTGAGGGATGCCTCGCGGACCTCGGGGTCGGGGATCGGTCGGAACTCGACCTCGTCGAGGTACGGGAGCCGGGTGCCGCCGTCGTCGACCCGCCAGTAGTCGGGGTTGCGCACCGCGAGGAGTCGGTTGCCCGGCTCCCACGACCCGACTCGGAACGGCCCGGTGCCGATCGGACCGTCGGCGGCGCCGCTGCGCAGCCAGTCGGGATCGGCGACCATACCCGCCCGTCCGGTGAGCACGTTCGGGAAGGTGGACCACGGCCGGCGCATGGTGACGACGACGGTCAGGTCGTCGGTGGTGGTCACCTCGACGACGGGCTCGAGCACGGCCGCCGTCTGCGGGGCGGTGCGCAGCACGTCCAGGCCGTCGGCCACGACGCGGGCATCGACCGGGCGGCCGTTCTGGAGGACGACCCCCGGCCGGAGTCGGATCGTCCACACCGTGGCGGTCGGGTCCGAGGTGATGGCCTCGGCCAGGTCGGGCTGCACCCCGAGGTCGAGGTCGTAGGCGGCCAGGGTGTCGAACACGGCCCGGGCGACCTCCTCCCCCGACGGCGACCAGGTGCTCGTCCCCGGGTTCCACCCCTCGGTCTCGCGCGCCAGTCCGTACACCAGACGGCCACCGGCGCGGGACGGTGCGGGTGGCACCTCCTCGCCCGGCGGTCGGGGCTCGGGCTCCGGTGTCGCGGTGCCGTCGTCGGACGTGCACGCCGTCACCGTCACGAGCAGGGCCACGAGCCCCATCAGGGCGAGGGCGACGGTCGGCCCGAGTGACCGACGCCCACCGCGCCGCGTCACCCGGCCTCGTCCTCCAGCGCGAACTGCACGGCGATGCGCTCGCCGAGGAGCGGCTCGATCCGGTCACGGAGGACCGCCTGGTGGGCCGGGTGGTTCCGGTAGGAGACGAAGCCGTCGACGTCGTCGACGTCGGCGACGACCGCGAAGTCCCACGTGCCGTCGGAGACGCGCAGGTCGGGACCGAAGCGGTAGCGCCGCAGGGCGGGGACCTGGTCGGGGAGGGCGGCCAGGCCCTCGGCGAGGGCGGCGACGTCGTCGTCGGTGGTGCCCTCCCGCCAGCGGAACAGCACGACGTGGCGAAGCACGGGATCGTCCTCCTACAACAGGGCCCGGTAGGCCCCACCCTCGACGGGGAGCGCAGCGCCGGTGATGAAGCGGGCCGGGTCCCCGCACAGGAACGTGACGACGGCGCCGAAGTCCTCGGGACGGCCGATCACGCCGGCGGGGATCCCCTCGGCGGCGCCGGTGGTGTCACCCCCGTGGAGGTCCCGCAGGCGGTCGGTGTCGTGGAGGCCCGGCAGCACCGAGTTCACGGTGACCCCGTCGCCCGCCACCTCGAGGGCGAGGGTCTTGAGGAACCCGGTGGTCCCGGCGCGCGCCGTGTTCGACAGGATGAGGGTCGGAATGGGCTGTCGCACGGCCACCGAGGTGATGGCGACCACCCGCCCCCAACCCCGGGCCTGCATGGGTGGCACGGCCGCCTTGCACATGGCCACGACCGACAGCAGGTTGAGGTCGAGGGCGGCGGGGTAGGCGTCGAGCGGCGTCGAGGCGAAGGTGCCCGGGGGCGGGCCGCCGGCGTTGGTGACGAGGATGTCGACGCCGCCGAGCGCGTCGATGGCCGACTCCACGAACGCGGTGGCCCCGTCGGGATGCGACACGTCGGCGACGAGCGGGACGGCGTCGCCCCCGATCGACGCCGCGGCGGCGTCGATGCGGGCCCGGACACGGCTGCCGACGGCGACCTGCACGCCCTCGGCGGCGAGGGCGCGGGCGGCGGCCAACCCGAGGCCCGACGAGGCGCCGGCCACCGCTGCCCGCCGTCCGGTGATGCCGAGGTCCACGGCCGGTGACGCTAGCCGGGACCGGGGTAGGGTCGATCGCGGGCACGGGGAGGCAGGGACGTCCATGACCGATGGTGACGACACCACCGCGGCGCTGGCCGCCGACCCGGACGAGTACCTCACCCAGGGGTGGGAGTCCGACGTGGCGTCGTCGGACTCGCTCCTGCTCGCCGCGGCACGGAACCACGAAGGCCAGGTGCGCACGCTCGGCACGACCGGCCCCTACGACCTGCTCGACGAGCCGGGCGCCGTCGCCGCCGTGTCGGGCCTGCCCGACCCGTTCGCCAACCTCGCCGTCCTGTCGGCCCCGCTCGACACGCCCGTCGGCGCCGCTGGCCTCGAGGCGTTGGAGGCGTTCGTCGCCCACCATCCCGGCATCCCGCTCCTCGTGTTCTGCCCGTGGGGGACCCCTGACCTGCGGCCCCGCGGCCACGCCCCCGTGGGCTTCCCGCCGTTGATGTTCCGCCCGCCCGGGGGCGAGGCCCCACCCCGCCCCGACGGCGTGGCGGTCATCGAGGTGACCGACGCGGACACGATGGTCGAGTGGGAACGGGCCCTCATCGACCACTACCCGACGCCCGGCCTGGCCGACGCGCCGAGCGGCTCGGTGCTCGGGCCCGAGCTGTTGGGCGGGACGGGCTGGCGGTTCTGGCTGGCACAGGACCCGGACGGGACCCCCCTCGGGACCTCGGCGACCTTCGTCGGCGAAGGGATGCAGGTGCTGAACTTCGTGGCCGTCGCCGCCGCGGCCCGGGGCCGGGGGCTCGGCGCCGCGGTGACCTGGCCGGCGACCGTCGCCGAGCCGGGCCTTCCCGCCGTCCTCGTGGCCAGCGATCTCGGCCGCCCGGTCTACGAGCGGCTCGGTTTCGTCACGCTGCTGCGCTTCCCCCTCTGGATCGTCACCGGCTGACCGCACCCGTCCTTCCGGCTCCTCGGGCGCACCTCGGGTCTACGCTCGCCGCCATGGAGCTCGTCGCCGTCGCCCCCGACGTCCACGCCTGCCTGCAGCCCGACACGGGCCTCGGCGCCAGCAACAGCGCGCTCATCGCCCGCGGCGGCGGGCTGGTGGTCGACTCGTTCTACGACCTGCCCCGCACCCGGCGCCTGCGCGACCTCTACGCCGGCGTCGCCCCCGGGCCACCGGCGCGCCTGGTGAACACCCACCACAACGGCGACCACTGCTGGGGAAACCAGGTCTTCGCCGAGCTCGGGGCTGAGCTCATCGGTCACCGGCGCTGCGCCGAGTACTTCACCAGGGAGGCGACGCCCGAGCTGTTCGTCGCGCTGGCCGAGTCCGACGCGGCCCCGCCGGGCATGGAGGGGTTCGTCGACGCCCTCCGCCAGTTCGACTTCCACGACATCACCCTCACCCCACCCACCACCCTCATCGACGACGACGTCGACCTCGACCTCGACGGCCTGGAGGTGCGGCTGCTGTCGGTCGGTCCCGCCCACACCGCCGGTGACGTGGTCGTCCACGTGCCCGAGCACGGGGTGGTGGTGACCGGCGACATCCTGTTCCACCAGTGCACGCCCCTCGGCTGGGAGGGCACCTTCGACAACTGGATCGCCGCCCTCGCCCGTCTCGAGGCGCTCGAACCGGCGGTGGTGGTGCCCGGCCACGGCCCCCTTGCCGACGTCGACGGGCTCCGGGGGATGCGCGAGTACCTCACCTACGTCCGCGACGAGGCCCGTCACCACCACGACGTCGGCCGCACCGTGCTCGAGGCGGCCGAGCGCATCGAGCTGGGCCCCTACGCCGGGTGGACCGAGCCCGAGCGGCTGGTCTTCCAGGTCGACCGGGCCTACCGAGAGCTCGACGGCCTCCCGTGGGACACGCCCGTGGACGCCATCAGGCTCTTCGGCGAGATGGAGGCCCTGCGCCGGCACCTCGCCGCCTGACGCGCTCAGCCCTCGGCGACGCGGGCGGCGAGGGAACGACGGTCGATCTTCTGCATCGACGTGAGCGGCACCTCGTCGATCACCACCACCGCCTCCGGCAGCTTGTGGTGGGCCAATCGTTCGGCGGCGAATGATCGGAGTGATTCGAGGTCGGGTGGCCCGAGGTCCTCGGCGGGTACCACGCACGCCACGCCGACCTCCCCCATCACCGGATCGGCGCGGGGGACGACGACCACCTCGGCCACTGCCGGGTGCTCGCCGAGCACGGCCTCGACCTCGACGGGGTAGACGTTGTAGCCGCCTCGGACGTACATCTCCTTGCGGCGACCGGCGAGGTGGAGGCAGCCGGCGGCGTCGATCCAGCCCAGGTCGCCCGTGTGCAGCCAGCCGCCCCGCAGGGTCTCCGCAGTGGCCTCGGGGTCACGCCAGTAGCCCCGCATCATGCAGGGGGACCGCAGCACGATCTCGCCGACCTCGCCGTCGGGGACCGCCCGGTCGTCGTCGCCCCGGATCCCGAGCTCGACCCCGGGGCGGGGTCGGCCCACGGTGTGGAGGGCCTCGTCGTCGTCGGCGTCGAAGGCGGTGCCGACGCCGACCCCACCCGACTCGGTCGACGAGTAGCGGATCGAGTAGGCGGCGCCGAAGCGACGGCGGGCCTCGCGGACGAGCTCGGGAGGCGAGAAGGCCCCCCCGGCGATGATCGTGCGCACGTGGGAGAGGTCGACCTCGTCGAACGCAGGGTCGCGGAGCATGAGCGCGAGCTGGGGCGCGACGGCTCCGACGCTGGTGATGCCCTGGTCGGCGACGAGGCGGAGCACGTCACCCGCCCGCCACCGGTCGAGCAGGTACGTGGTGGTGCCGAGCCGCAGGTACCAGGGCAGCTTGGTCATGAACCCCACGTGGGCGAACTGGGTGCTGGCCAGCATCGGCCCACCGCCACCCCAGGTGTCGCCGACGTCGGCGGCGACGATCGCCTCGAGCTCCCGGTTGGTGAACATCGCCCCGCGGGGGGTACCGGTGGTGCCCGAGGTGAACACGATGGCCACCAGGCGGTCGAGGTCGTCGGCCAGACGCGGCGGGGCGGCGGTGCCGCCCTGCAGGGGGGTGAGGAGGGTGTCGGGCGTGCGTGCCGGCTCCACCACGACGTGGTCGACGCCATCGGGGACGCCATCGGCCAGCGCATCGGTGGTGATCACGAGCTTCGGGTCGGCGACGGCGAGCACGGCGGCCCGCTCGGTCGGGGTGAGGCGCGGGTTCACCCCGGCCGTGGCCGCGCCCACCTTGGCGGCGGCCAGGTAGGCGATCACGTAGTCGGGGGTCGACGGCAGCGCGAGGGCGACCACGTCGCCTTCGCCGACCCCGCGGGCGGCCAGGCCGGCAGCCACCTCGTCGGAGAGGCGGCGCAGCTCGGCGTAGGTGACGGCCCACCCGCCGGCGGCGACGAACGCCGGGGTGTCGCCGAACCGGCGCGCCGCCTCGGCGACGGTCTCGGGCAGCATCAGCGCGCGGTCACCCGGTCGCTCGCCCGGGCGCTCAGCGGGCGCGCCACTCGATGCGGCTGCCCGACGCGAACGCGGCCTGGCCCTCGGCCAGGTCGGCGGCGTTGATGCCGAGCTGCAGGAAGGCGGCGCCGAGGTCGATGGCCTGCCGGCGGGAGAGCTCGCGCGCCGCCCACAGGGTGCGGACGGTCGCCTGCACCGGGCGGGGCGGCTGCGAGGCGATGGCGCCGGCGGCCCACCGGGCGGCCTCGTCGAGCTCGGCGCTCGGCACGACCTCGGACACCAGCCCGATCTCGTGCGCCCGTCGGGCGGTCATGCGCTCGTGGTTGCCGAGCAGGGTCAGGCGGGCCAGCTCGCCGAACGGCATGCGGTGGAGCATGAGCGTGGGCTCGTAGACCGCCGTCATCCCGTAGGTGACGTGGGGGTCGAAGAAGGTGGCGTGGTCGGCGGCGATGATGAACTCGACCTCGCCGAGCAGGTAGAAGGCGCCGCCGCAGGCGATGCCGTTCACCGCCGCGATCACCGGCTTCCAGCAGCCGTTGGCCTTGGGGCCGAGCTCCATGCCGACGTCGTCGTAGTCGAGCGGGTCGAAGGCGAAGTCCTCGTCGGTGGGGATGCCCTCCCGGTCGATGCCGGTGCAGAACGCCTTGTCGCCGCTCGCCCCGAGCACGACGCAGCGGACCTCGTCGTCGGCCCGGATCCGCCGCCACAGCGCCGGCAGCTCCTGGCGCATGGTCTCGTCGAAGGCGTTGTAGCGCTCGGGGCGGTCGAGGGTGACCCAGCCGATGCCGTCGCCCTTGTCGAACCGGATCGTCGTGAAGTCGGCGGTGGGGTCGTCGGGCAACGGGGCCTCCGGGAGGGATGGCCGCGCCGTGGGGCGGGCGGGCGGCGTGCGGGCTGCGGGGGCGGAGCGTACCGTGGCCGACCGATGCCCTTCCCCCTGCTCGGCTCCCCGCTCCGCATCGGCCCCCACACCGCCCGCAACCGCGTCGTGTTCGGAGCCCACTTCACCCGGTTCACCGAACCGAACGCGGTGGCCGGCGAGCCCGGGCTCTACGGGGCCCGGCTGGGTCGGTACCTCGGTGAGCGGGCCGCCGGCGGCACCGCGGTGGTGATCGCCGGGCAGGCGGCGGTGCACCCGACGACGGCGTACCAGATGCCCAACAACGCCGCCGCGTGGAGGCCCGAGGCGGTGGCCGGCTTCGAGGCGGTCACGGCGCCGGTGCACGAGCACGGGGCCCTGGCCTTCATCCAGCTCTCGCACAACGGGGGCGTCAACGACGGGTCGTGGTCGAAGCTGCCGGTGTGGGCGCCGTCGGCGGTGGCCAACTACAACGAGCCGCCGAAGCCGCTCGACAAGCCCGAGATCCGCGAGCTGGTCGACCACTTCGCCCGGTCGGCGGCCAACGCCGCCGCCGGTGGGTTCGACGGCATCGAGGTCCACGCCGCCCACGGGTACCTGATCCACGAGTTCCTGTCGCCCACCTCCAACCTGCGCACCGACGAGTACGGCGGCTCGCTCGACAACCGCATGCGGTTCGCCGTCGAGGTGCTGTCCGAGGTGCGAGACCGGGTCGGCGACGGGGTCGCCGTCGGGGTCCGGCTGGTGGGGGACGAGGAGCACTGGGACGGCAGCGGGCTCGGGCCCGAGGCGGTGGCCGAGATCGCCGCCCGGTTCGCCGAGCTGGGCCTGGTCGACTTCCTGAACGTCAGCGTCGGCACCTCGGGCATCGGCATGGTGCGCCCGATGTACGTGCCCCACGCGTTCGCGGCGGCGACCACCGGCACCATCAAGGCGGCGGTGCCCGACCTCCCCGTGTTCGCCGTGCACCGCATCCTCACGCCCGGGGAGGCCGAGGCGATCCTGGCCGAGGGCCAGGCCGACGCCGTCACCGTCGTGCGGGCCCTCATCGCCGATCCCGAGTGGACGAACAAGGCCCTGGTCGGCGACGAGGAGCGGATCCGGCCGTGCACCGGGTGCAACCAGGGCTGCTACGGCAACCTCACCGCGTCGCTGCCGGTCACCTGCTCCACCAACCCGGTGGTCGGGCGCGAGGCCGAGCTGGGTGGCCCGCTGCCGCCGGCGGTCGAGCGGCGGCGGGTGGTCGTCGTCGGTGGCGGACCGGCCGGCCTCGAGGCGGCCTGGGTCGCCGCGGCGCGGGGCCACGACGTCACCCTGCTCGAGCGGGGCGACCGATTGGGCGGGAAGATCCCGTCGGCGGCCAGCCTGCCCGGCCGCGACGAGATGATCGGCTTCGTCGACTGGCGGATCGCCGAGTGCGCCCGGCAGGGCGTCGACGTGAGGCTCGGCGTCGAGGCCGACGTCGACACCGTGCTCGGGCTCCACCCCGACGCCGTGGTCGTGGCCACCGGTGGCGACGCCACCGTCGACGCCAAGAGCAAGTGGCACCCCTTCCCGATCCCCGGCGCCGAGGGCGACTGGGTGCTCGACCACGAGGCGGCGCTGGCGCGGGCCGACGAGATCGTCTCCCCCGCTCCCGGCCGCTCGGGCCCGGCCCGGGTCGTGCTGGTCGACGCGGTCGGCTTCATCGACGGCATCGCCATCGCCGAGCGCCTCCGCGACGGCGGGGCCGAGGTCACCGTGGTCATGCCGCTGGCCCAGCCGATGCTGGCCGACGCGGAGACCATGGTGAAGGCCCTCGGGCGCGCCGCTCGCAAGGGCGTCCGGTGGCGGCCGAACACGGTCGCCGGATTCGCCGCCGACCGGTCGGCCGGCGACAGGGGCGTCGGCGCCCACGAGGTGACGGTGTTCGACACCTACTCACGGGAGTCGGAGGTGCTGCCGGCCGACTGGCTGGTGGTCCGGACCCACGGCCGGCCGCGGGACGGGCTCTACCACCAGCTCCTCGAGCGAGCCGGCGAGATGGCGGGTGGACCCGAGGTCGTGCGGGTCGGTGACGCCGTGGCCGTGCGGTGGGTCGACCGGGCCGTCTTCGACGGCCACCGGGTGGGTCGAGCCCTGTAGCCGGCTATCGAGCGAGGGCGGCGGCCCCGGAGGGGTCGAGGTACTCGTGGATCACGGTGATGTGGTCGCCCTCGACCGTGGCCACGATGCAGGCGGGCAGGGCGATCTCGGTGCCGTCGGGGGCCGTGCCCCGCAGCACGTGCTCCTGCAGGAACCCTCCCTCGATCGGCTCGCGGCGCTTCACCTCGTAGCGGCGGTCGACGAGCCGCTCGGTGAGCCAGTCGACGGTGCGGAGGGCGTCGTCGACCCCGATCGTGCGGTCGTCGAAGTTGGTCCACACCCGCACCCCCGGGGCGTAGCACGCCCGCAGCGCGACCAGGTCGGCCTGCTCGATCGCCCGGAACATCCGCTCGGCCACGTCCAGGACCCGTTCATCGCCCATGCCATGATCCTGGCATGGCCCAGACCGTCTTCGAAGACCTCGACGCCGTGCAGGCCGCCGTCGGGCGCCACCTCGGCTACAGCGACTGGTTGGAGATCACCCAGGAGCGCATCGACCTCTTCGCCGAAGCGACCGGTGACCACCAGTGGATCCACGTCGACCCCGAGCGGGCCAAGGACGGGCCGTTCGGCACCACCATCGCCCACGGCTACCTGACGCTGTCGCTGTCGAACCTGTTCCTGCCCCAGATCGTCGAGGTGCGGGGCGTGTCCATGGGGGTCAACTACGGCGCCGACAAGGTGCGGTTCCCGGCTCCCGTGCCGGTCGGATCGCGGGTGCGGGGCGGGGCCGAGTTGGCGGCGGTCACCGAGATCCCCGGCGGGGTGCAGACCACCATGGTGGTCACCGTCGAGATCGAGGGCGGCACCAAGCCGGCCTGCGTGATCGAGTCCATCAGCCGCTTCCTGGCCTGATCCCCCCGGCGGGTCGCCCTTGGGATCTGACGCATCGTCAGGTGTACCCTCGCCGTCGTCATGGATCTGAGCTTCACGCCCGAGCAGGAGGCCTTCCGCAAGGAGGTCCGCACCTACCTCGACGACCTGCTCGCCGGCGAGTTCGCCGCCATCCGGGGCCGGGGCGGGCCGGGCGACGAGCACTCGTGCTTCGACGAACGGCTGGCCTGGGAGCGTCGCCTCGGTGCCGACGGCTGGGTGGGCGCGGGCTGGCCCACCGAGTTCGGCGGCCGCGGGCTGGCCCTCGACATGCAGGTGATCTTCTACGAGGAGTACGCCCGGGCCGGCGGCCCCGGTCGGGTGGGCCACATCGGCGAGGGGCTGATCGGGCCGACCCTCATCCACTTCGGGTCGGCCGAGCAGCAGCAGCGGTTCCTGCCCGCGATCCTGCGCGGCGACGAGCTGTGGTGCCAGGGCTACAGCGAGCCCAACGCGGGCAGCGACCTGGCCAACATCCAGGCCCGCGCCGACCTCGACGGCGATCGGTGGGTCATCAACGGACAGAAGGTGTGGACGTCGAACGCCCACTGGAGCGACTGGTGCTTCGTGCTGGCCCGCACCGATCGCGACGCCCCCAAGCACAAGGGCATCTCGTTCCTGCTCGTGCGCATGGACGCACCGGGCATCGAGATCCGACCCATCGTGCAGATCACCGGCACGTCGGAGTTCAACGAGGTCTTCTTCTCCGACACCCCGACGCCGGCCGACCTCGTCGTCGGGGGGGTGAACCAGGGGTGGAGGGTGGCCATGGGGCTGCTCGCCTACGAGCGGGGGGCGTCGACCCTCGGCCAGCAGTTCGGGTTCCTGCGGGAGTTCGAGGAGCTGCTCGAGGCGGCCCGCCGTGACCGCCGCACCGATGACCCGATCCTTCGTCAGCGGCTGAGCGACGCCTGGACCCGGCTCGAGATCATGCGGTGGAACACCCTCCGCATGCTCACCACCGCCGACCGGCCCGAGCTGTCGGGCCCGGCCTACATCTCCAAGCTGTACTGGGCGACGCTGCACCGCGATCTCGGCGAGCTGGCCCTCGACGTGCTCGGCGCCGACGGCGGCATCACCGACGGCGCGCCCTACGAGCTCGGCGCCGCCCAACGGCTCTTCCTCTACACGAGGGCCGACACGATCTACGGCGGGTCCAACCAGATCCAGCGCAACATCATCGGCGAGCGGGCCCTCGGCCTGCCGCCCGAGCCGAAGGTGGCGAGCTGATGGCCGCTCCCGTGCCCGAGTACGTGGACGGTCACGGACTGCTGGCCGGACGCAACGTGGTGGTCACCGCCGCTGCCGGGACCGGCATCGGCTTCGCCGTGGCCAGACGGTGCGCCGAGGAGGGCGCCCGCCTCGTCATCAGCGACATCCACGAGCGTCGGCTCGGCGAGGCGGTCGAGCGACTGGCCGACGAGACCGGGGTGCAGGCGGCCTCGGTGCGGTGCAACGTGACCGCCGAGGAGGACGTCCAGCAGCTCTTCGCCACCGCGGTCGCCGAGCTCGGCCACGTCGACGTGGTCATGAACAACGCCGGCCTCGGCGGCACGGCCCTGCTCGTGGAGATGACCGACGAGCAGTGGTCGTCGGTGCTCGAGGTCACCCTCACGGGCACGATGCGCATGACCCGTGCCGCGCTGCGACACATGGTGCCGCGGGGGAGCGGGGTCATCGTCAACAACGCGTCGGTGATCGGCTGGCGGGCCCAGGAGGGCCAGGCCCACTACGCCGCGGCCAAGGCCGGGGTGATGGCGCTGACGCGGTGCGCGGCGATCGAGGCGGCGTCGGCCGGAGTGCGGGTGAACGCGGTGGCCCCGAGCCTGGCCCTGCACCCCTTCCTGGCCAAGGTCACGACCGAGGAGCTGCTGGCCGAGCTGGCCGAACGAGAGGCCTTCGGCCGCGGCGCCGAGCCGTGGGAGGTCGCCAACGTCATGGTGTTCCTCGCCAGCGACTACTCGTCGTACATGACCGGCGAGGTCGTCTCGGTCAGCAGCCAGCACCCCTGAGGCCAGCCCACGCATCCGTTCTGGTGTGAGAGCCGGCTGTCGCCACGACCGGAAGTCACACCAGAACGGCGGTGTGTCGGGGTGGCCGGGGGCTATCTGACCAACAAGACGCTGCTGCCGTGGCCGAAGAGGCCCTGGTTCACCGTGATGCCGACCCTTGCCCCGTCGACCTGACGGCCGGTGGCCTGACCCCGGAGCTGCCAGGTGATCTCGCACACCTGGGCGAGGGCCTGGGCGGGGATGGCCTCACCGAAGCACGACAGGCCGCCGCTCGGGTTGACCGGGACTCGACCACCGAGGGCGGTGTCGCCGTCGTGGAGGAGCTTCTCGGCCTCACCCTCCGGGCAGAGCCCGATGTTCTCGTACCAGTCGAGCTCGAGGGCGGACGACAGGTCGTACACCTCGGCCAGGTCGACGTCGTCCGGTCCGATGCCGGCCTCGGCGTAGGCGGCGGCGGCGATGGCGTCGCGGAACGGCCGCTCGGGCGGGGCGACGACGGCGGCCGAGTCGGTGGCGAAGTTGGGCATCTCGATGACCGACTCGGGGTACGAGGGTGTGACCGTGGAGATGGCGGCGACCCGCACCGGGTCGGTGGCGTGGCGGCGGGCGTGGTCCGTGCTCGTGAGCACCACCGCCGCGCCCCCGTCGGAGGTGGCGCAGATCTCCAGCAGCCGCAGCGGCGACGCCACCATGGGCGACTCGAGGATCTCCTCCACCGAGAACGCCTTGCGGTACCGGGCGTTCTCGTTGGCCAGCCCGTGGCGGCCGTTCTTCTCCCGCACGAGGGCGAAGTCGCGCTCGGTGGCGCCGTAGCGCTCCATGCGCCGTCGGGCGTAGAGCCCGAAGTAGGTGGGGTTGGTGGCGCCGAGCAGGCGGAACCGAAGCCAGTCGGGGTCGTCGGGCCGGTCGCCACCGACGGGGGCGAAGAAGCCCTTCGGCGTGGTGTCGGCGCCGACCACGAGGGCGACGTCGGACAGCCCGGCGAGGATCTGGGCCCGGGCCACGTTCAGGGCCTGGGCGCCCGAGGCGCAGGCGGCGTAGCAGCTGGCCACCCGGTTGCCCTTCCAGCCGAGCGCCTGGCTGAAGGTGGCCCCGGCGATGTAGCCGGGGTAGCCGTTGCGGATGGTGTCGGCGCCGGCGACGAAGTCGACGTCGGTCCAGCCGATGCCGGCGTCGGCCAGGGCGGCCTCCGCGGCGACCACCCCGTACTCCACGAAGCTGTTGCCCCACTTGCCCCACGGGTGCATGCCGACCCCGAGGACGGCGACGTCGTTGCTCATCGGGTCCCCTCCGGGGTGGCGGGTTCGGCCACCGGACGCCACTTCCACATGAGGTAGCGGTGCTCGTCGTCCTCGTAGAGCGTGCCGAGGGTCAGCTCGACCTCCATGCCGGCGTGGAGGTCGTCCACCCCGATGCCGTCGACCATCTGGCCGAGCACCACCATCTTCTCGGCGGCCAGCTCGACGGCGGCGATGGTGAACGGCTCGAACGGGTCGGTGACCGGCACGTACGGCGGCGGCGGTTGGTAGCCGGCGTCGGTGAACGACCACACCGTGCCCCGGCGGCTCAGCTCGACCTCCTCGAACTCGCGGCCCCGGCAACCGGGGTTGCGGCAGAAGGTGGCCTCGCGGGGGAAGGCGATGGTGCCGCACGAGCCGCACCGACTGCCGAGGAGGGCGGGGCGGTCGGGATCGGTGGTGAACCAGCCGTCGATCGCGGGGAGGGTGGCCTTGTCGATCACGGCCAGCACGGTAGCCGCTGGCGCCGTTCCTGACGATGTGTCAGGACCGCCGCCGGCCCGGCCGGGGTCCAGCTTGGCTAGCGTTCGGCGCGTGCGACGGGTGGTGATCATGGGTGCCGGTGGTCGGGACTTCCACGACTTCGCCACCGTGTACCGCGACGACCCCGACGTCGAGGTGGTGGCGTTCACCGCCGCACAGATCCCCGGCATCGACGACCGGGTGTTCCCGGCGTCGCTGGCCGGCCCCCGCTACCCCGACGGGATCCCCATCTGGCCCGAGGACGAGCTGGTCGACCTGATCGGCAAGCTCGACGTCGACGAGGTCGCGATCGCCTACTCCGACCTGTCCCACCCGGAGGTCATGCACAAGGCGTCGACGATCATGGCGGCCGGTGCCGACGTGCGCCTCCTCGGCCCCAAGTCCACGATGCTCGAGGCGTCGGTCCCCGTCCTCGCCGTGTGCGCGGTGCGCACCGGTGTGGGCAAGAGCCAGACCAGCCGGGCCGTGTGCGGGCTCCTGCAGGAGGCCGGGCTGCGGACGGTGCTGGTGCGGCACCCCATGTCCTACGGCGACCTCGAGGCCATGCGCGTGCAGCGCTTCGCCAGCCTCGACGACGTCGACGCGGCCAACCCGACGATCGAGGAGCGAGAGGAGTACGAGGCGCCGGTCGAGGCCGGCATCGTCGTCTACTCGGGGGTCGACTACGAGGCCATCCTCGACGCGGCGCAGGCCGAGGCCGACGTCATCGTGTGGGACGGCGGCAACAACGACCTCCCCTTCTTCCGGCCCGACCTGCTCGTGACCCTCGTCGACCCGATGCGGCCCGGTCACGAGCTCGGCTTCCATCCGGGGGAGGTCAACCTCCGGCTCGCCGACATCGTGGTGGTCGCCAAGGTCGACAGCGCGCCGGCCCGCAGCGTCGACATGGTCGAGCGCAGCGTGGTCGAGGCGAACCCGTCGGCCGTGCTGGTGCGGGCGTCGTCCCCCGTCACCCTCGCCCCCGGGCCGTCCCTGGTCGACGCCCGGGTGCTCGTGGTCGAGGACGGACCCACCGTCACCCACGGGGGCATGCCCTTCGGGGCCGGCACCGTCGCCGCCCGGGCCGCCGGCGCCCGCCACTTCGTCGACCCGCGGCCGTTCGCGGTGGGCTCGATCGCCGACACCTTCCGCCGCTTCCCCCACCTCGGCGTGGTGCTGCCGGCCATGGGCTACTCGCCCGAGCAGCTCGCCGAGCTCATCGCCACCGTGCGGTTGGCCGACTGCGACGTGGTGGTCACCGGCACGCCGATCGACCTCGCCCACCTGGGCGATCTCGGCCATCCGGTGCGCCACGCCACCTACGAGCTGGGCGACGCCGGTCACCCCACCCTCGGCGAGGCCCTCGCGCCGACCATCGCCCGCTGGGCGGCGGCCACCCGCGCCTGACCCCGCTGGTGGGTGGGGGCCAGCCGGCTCAGCCGGGCAGGACGGCGAGGGCGCGTCGGCGCTCCTCGGCGACGGCCCCGTCGCGGCGCAAGCCGACGGCAGCGAGGTCGACCGCGGCCCGGTCGTAGCGGGCCCGGGCGGTCTGCAGGTGGCCCCGCACCTCGGCCAGCCGGCCGGCTTCGAGGGCGGCCAGTCCGGCGGCGGGCAAGGCGCCGAGCACGTCGAACTGCTCGAGGGCAGCGAGCCCGGCGGGCTCGGCCCGGTCGAGCTCGCCCTCCACCCGCCACACCGTCGCCCGGGCCAGGTCGAGGTGGGCGGTGGCGTAGGTGCGGCGCGAGGCCATGGCCGGCGCGGTGGCGTCGAGCAGGTGGCGCTCCGCGGTGGCGGTGTCGCCGGCCTGGGCGCTCAGCCGGGCGATGGTGGTGGCGACGGCGACGGCCTGGCCGTTGGCCCACACCTGGGCCGGGCCCTCGCCGGGTGCGCCGAGCGAGGGCAGCACCTCGTCGGCCAGCGCCACCGCCTCGCGCAGGCGGCCCTGGGCGGCCAGCACCACGGCCCGGTCAGCGGCCACGACGGCGTCGATCACCTGACTGCGCGCTCGTCGCCCGAGGTCGGCCGCCGCGTTGAGCAGCCACTGGGCGGCGTCGAAGTCACCGCCGGCGGCGGCCAGCGCGACCTGCCCGCGGGTCGCGGCGAGCCGGCTGTCGAGGGGCTGGTCGGGCCGGGCGAGCCACGAGAGGTACTCGGCGGCACGGTCCCAGCGCCCGACGAGGAGGTAGAGGTCGGCGAGCAGGCGGTGCTCGTGGTGGCCATCGCGCAGCTCGCGGGCCGACGGGGTTCCGGGGAGCGCGGCGAGGCCGTACTCGAGCCAGCCGATCGCCGCCGGGTAGCGCTCGACCTGCACCAGTGATCGGGCGACGGCGAGGGCGACGGCCGGGGCCCACCCTGCGGTGGCCGGGTCGCCGGCCACGGTGGCCAGCAGCGGCTCGCCGGTGGCGAGCACGTTGCGGTGGTCGCCGCGACCGGCGGCGGCGCGGAAGCGCAGGTAGGCACGAGGTGGGAGGAGGCCCATGGCCATGGGACCTGTGTAGCGCGACGGTCGACCGTTCGCGTGTCGTCCGCGCTCCGCCGCTCAGTGCTTCCCGGTGGCGGCCCGCAGGAACGCCGGCCGCTCGCCACCGCCGTGCACGACGAGGTTGGCCCCGCTCACGTAGCCGGCGAGGGGTGAAGCGAGGAAGACGCAGGCGTCCCCCACGTCGGTCGGCGTGCCCATGCGCAGCAGCGGGATGGTGGCGGCGACCGCGGCCACACCCTCGGCGTCTCCGTAGTGCAGCTCGGACTGCTCGGTCTCGATGTAGCCCGCACTGACCGCGTTGACCCGGACCTTCGGCGCCCACTCGACGGCCAGCGTGGTCGTGAGGCCGACCAGGCCGGCCTTGGCCGCCCCGTAGGCGGCGGTGCCCGGCGAGGGACGCAGCGCGCTCGACGCTGGCGATGTTCACGATCGAGCCACCGTCGGGCTGGCGCTGCATGACCGCGTTGGCCGCCTGGGCGACGTGCAACGGCGCCAGCAGGTTGAGCCGGATGATGGCCTCGCTGAACCGGGGCGACGCGGTGGCGGCATCGGCGGCCGGCGCGCCGCCGGCGTTGTTCACGACGCTGTCGAGCCGCCCGAAGCGCCCGACCGCGAACGCGACGACGGCGGCGGCCTGCTCGGGGTCCCGCACGTCGGCAGCGGTGAACTCGGCGCTGCGCCCGGCGGCGGCGACCGGTTCGTCGGGCTCGTTGCGGGCCGTGATGACCACGTCGGCGCCCGCTTCGAGGAACCGGGCGGCGATCCCGCGGCCGATGCCCTTGCTGCCTCCGGTGACGAGGGTCACCGTGCCGGTGAGATCGAGTTGGGCGGCGGGTGGCGAGGTCATCGGGCGTGGGTGGTCCGGGGAGGGGCGGGATTCGCACGGGGTGGTGGGATCGCCTACCTTGCCACACCGGAGCTGACGCCTCACCCCGCCCGAGCGGCGGAGCGCGGGGCACCCAGAGACGGGGGACGCGGGGCTCGATGGGCATCACCGCCATGATCCAGGACGGCATCGCCGAGGTCGTCATGGACAACCCGCCGGTCAACGCGCTGACGGTCGCCGGCTGGTTCGAGCTGGCCGACGTCCTGCGCGAGGTCGGCGACGATCGGTCGGTGCGCGCCGCCATCCTCCGGGCCGAGGGCCGGGGATTCAACGCCGGCGTCGACATCAAGGAGATGCAGGCGTCCGAGGGCTTCGACGCCCTCATCGGCGCCAACCGCGGGTGCTACGCGGCCTTCGCCGCCGTCTACGAGTGCGCCGTGCCGGTGATCGCCGCGGTCAACGGCTTCTGCCTGGGCGGCGGCATCGGGCTCGTCGGCAACGCCGACATCATCGTCGCCTCCGACGACGCGACCTTCGGCCTGCCCGAGGTCGACCGCGGTGCCCTCGGCGCCGCCACCCACCTGGCCCGCCTGGTGCCGCAGCACAAGATGCGGGCGATGGTCTACACGGCGGCCGTGGCCACGGCCGACGAGCTGCACCACTACGGCTCGGTGCTGAAGGTCGTGCCCCGCGACGAGCTGCGACCGGCGGCGCTGGAGGTGGCCCGCGAGATCGCCAACAAGAGCGGCACGGTCATCCGGGCGGCCAAGGAGTCGCTCAACGGCATCGACCTCTGGGACGTGAAGCGCAGCTACCGCTTCGAGCAGGGGTTCACCTTCGAGCTCAACCTCGCCGGTGTGGCCGACGAGGCACGCGACGCCTTCGTCGAGAAGCGCGACGCCGAGTTCGACGAGTAGTCGCGTCCGACGCGACACGGAGAGGGGAGCGAAGGTGCCGTCGGTACCGGACAAGCGCACGACCGAGGACGAAGCCGTCGCCGAGCTTCGCGACGGCATGACCGTCGGCATCGGCGGCTGGGGGTCGCGCCGCAAGCCCATGTCGGTCGTGCGGGCCATCCTCCGTTCGCCGGTGAAGGATCTGACCGTCGTCTCCTACGGCGGCCCCGACGTGGGTCTGTTGTGCGCCGCGGGGAAGGTCCGCAAGGCGGTGTACGGCTTCGTGTCCCTCGACTCGATCCCGCTCGAACCCCACTTCCGGGCCGCCCGCCAGAACGGGGCCGTCGAGGCCATGGAGCTCGACGAGGGGATGCTGATGCTCGGGCTGATGGCGGCGGCGTGGCGGGTGCCGTTCCTGCCCACCCGGGCCGGTCTCGGCTCCGATCTGCTCCGGGTGATGCCCGAGATCCGCACGGTGGTGTCGCCGTATCCCGGGCCCGACGGGTCGGCTCCCGAAGAGGTCGTGGCCATGCCGGCGCTGCCCCTCGACGTGGCGTTCGTCCACCAGAACCGGGCCGACCGGGCCGGCAACGCCCAGTTCCTCGGCCCCGACCTCTACATGGACGACTGGTTCGCCCTGGCCGCCGAGCGCACCTTCGTGTCGTGCGAGCAGGTGATCCCCACCGAGGACTTCCCCGAGCACGGCCCCGTCACCACCCAGCGGATCAGCCGGATGCACGTGACCGGCGTGATCGAGGCGCCCGGCGGCGCCCACTTCACCGAGTGCCCGCCCGACTACGGCCGCGACGAGGCGTTCCAGAAGCTCTACGCCGCGACCGCATCGTCGCCGGAGGCGTGGGACGAGTTCCGCACCCGGTTCCTCGACGGCGACGAGGGCGCCTACCGGACCGCGGTCGAGCAGTGGCAGGGGGAACAGGGATGAGCGACGTGACGCGAGCCGAGGTGTGCGTGGTCGCCGTGGCCGAGGCGTTCCGCGGGGACGGCGAGCGGCTGTGCAACCCCATCGGCACGATCCCGATGATCGGTGGCCGCCTGGCCCGCGAGACCTTCGAGCCCGACCTGGTGATGACCGATGGCTTCGCCACGTTCACCGCGTCGACCCTCGCCCCCGGCGTCAACCCGTACCGCTCCGACGAGGGACGGCTCGAGATCGACTGCGTGGTCGAGACCTGGAACCCGTACCCGCAGATGTTCACCGTGCTCTGGAACGGCCGACGTCACGTGATGATGGGCGCCAGCCAGGTCGACCGGTACGGCAACCAGAACATCGCCTGCATCGGTGACTGGCACCGGCCCAAGGCCCAGCTGCTCGGCTTCCGCGGGGCGCCGGGGAACACCATCAACCACACGACCAGCTACTGGGTGCCGAACCACACGCCCAAGTCGTTCGTCGAGGCCGTCGACGTGGTGAGCGGCGTCGGCTACGACCGGGCCGCCGAGCTCGGGCCCGAGGCGCTCGCGGTTCCACGAGATCCGCCGGGTGGTGAGCAACCTCGGCGTGTTCGACTTCGAGACCCCCGATCACCGCATGCGGGTGCGGTCGGTGCACCCCGGCGTCACCGATCGACGAGGTGGTCGAGGCGACCGGCTTCGAGCTGGTCGTCCCCGACGACGTCGACGAGTCCCGGCTGCCCACCGCCGAGGAGCTGCACCTCATCCGCGAGGTCATCGACCCGAACGGGCGCCCGCTCCGCAGAGGTCAGGAACTGACCGTGCACCCCGCCCTCCACACCCGGGCCTGCGACCTGTTCGGGGTCGACTACCCGATCGTGCAGACCGGCATGGGCTGGGTGGCCGGGGCCCGCCTGACCGCGGCCACGAGCAGCGCCGGCGGCCTGGGCATCATCGCCTCGGCGACGATGACCTACGACGAGCTGCGGCGGGCCATCGCCGAGGTCAAGGACCGCACCGACAAGCCGTTCGGCGTCAACCTCCGCGCCGACCAGCCCGACATCGACGACCGGCTGACCCTCCTCATCCGCGAGGGCGTGCGGGTGGCGAGCTTCGCCCAGGCCCCGTCGCGCGACACCATCAGCCGGCTCAAGGACGCCGGCGTCGTGACCATGCCGACCGTCGGGGCTCGCCGCCACGCCGAGAAGGTCGCCGAGTGGGGCGTGGACGCCGTCATCGCCCAGGGCGCCGAGGGCGGCGGACACACCGGGTCGGTGCCCACGTCCCTGCTGCTCCCGCAGGTCGTCGAGACCGTCGACATCCCGGTGCTCGGCGCCGGCGGGTTCACCGACGGGCGGGGCCTCGTCGCCGCCCTCGCCTGGGGGGCCGAGGGCGTGGCCATGGGCACCCGCTTCCTGCTCACCCGCGACTCGACGGTGCCCGACGCGGTCAAGGAGATCTACCTCGGCAAGTCGGTCAACGACACCGTCGTCACCAAGGCCATCGATGGGTACCCGCAGCGGGTCATCCGCACCGAGGTGGTCGACGAGATCGAGAGGGCGTCGGCGCTCACCCGGTTCCCCAAGGCGCTCAAGAACGCCCTCGAGTTCCGCAAGCTCACCGGCACCTCCTACAAGGACCTGGTCACCGAGGGCCTGGCCATGAAGCGCAACCAGGACCTCACCTGGAGCCAGCTGGCCATGGCCGCCAACGCCCCGATGCTCATCAAGGCGACGATGGTCGACGGCCGTCCCGAGGTGGGCATCCTGCCGACCGGGCAGGGCATCGGGGTCATCGACGACCTGCCGACGGTGGCCGATCTGCTGGCCCGCATCGTCGACGAGGCCGAGCAGACCCTCAAGCGCCTCGGCGCCTGACGGCCCGTCCGCCCCGTCGCGTGCGTATCCACCGACCTCGCGTGTCGCCCGTTCCGCACGCGTCCCCGGCCCCGACGTCGCGTGCGTATCCGCCCACACGTGACGTGGGCGGACACGCACGGGTGCTCACTGGTGCTTGCCGTCGACGTAGGTGGGGGTGCGGGGGTCCCACCAGGCGCGCCAGTCGGTGAACGCCGTGCGGGAGCGGATGCGCCAGCCGTCGTCGGTGCGGACCCACCCGTCCTGGTAGCGGAGGCCGGCGATCGGGAGCCGGCCGTCGTTCCGGGTGGGGTCGGCGTAGACGTGGTGGGCGGTGATCCAGGTCTCGCTGCGGGCCTCGTCGCCGCGGACGTGCACCTCGCAGTTGCCCATCTGGTGGACGGTCACCGAGTAGAGCTCGATGGCCTGGGCGATGCGTTCGACGACCTCCTCGGCCGGCACCGCGTCGCCGATCGGCATCAGGGCGCTGTAGTCGACCAGAGTGCCGGGCACGAACACGGCCTTCACCGGCGCCCACTCCCGGCGGTCGACGTGCACGAAGTACTGGAGCAGGAGATCGCGGATGACCTGCTGGTCGACCAGGAGGCGGAAGGCGTGGATCTCGTCGCCGAAGCTCATGGGACGCAGTCCACCACACGGCGGTCCGACGCCCCGCGATCGGCTTCTGGTGTGAGAAATGGTCGCTTCAGCGACCACTTCTCACACCAGAACGAGGGTTGGGTGATCAGTCGAGGTCGAGGCTGAGCATGCGGATGGCGTTGCCCCGCACGATCTTGTAGACGGTCTCGTCGTCGAGGCCGGCGAACATCTCCTCGGCGATCTCCTTGGTGTCGGGCCACGTCGAGTCGGAGTGGGGGTAGTCGGTCTCGAAGGTGACGTTGTCGACCCCGATGTCGTCGAGGGACTTGATGCCGTGGCTGTCCCGGAAGAAGCAGCCGTAGACCTGGCGGCGGTAGTAGGTGGATGGCGGGTCGGGCACCAGCGACCGGTCGAAGGCCCAGCCCCGGAACTGGTTCCACACGTCGTCGGCCCGTTCGAGGATGTAGGGCAGCCAGCCGATCTGGCCCTCGCTGTAGGCCAGCTTGAGGTCGGGGTGGCGCACCAGCACCCCGGAGAAGAGGAAGTCCGACAGCGAGCCCATGGCGTTGTTGAAGCTGAGGGTCGCCTGGACCGAGGCCGGGGCGTCGGGCGAGGTGGCCGGCATCTTCGACGACGAACCGATGTGCATGCACACGACGGTGTCGGTTTCGGCGCACGCCTGGAAGAACGGGTCCCAGTAGTGGTCCTTGTCGTGCACGCTCGGCAGGCCGAGGTGGTACGGGATCTCGCTGAAGCACACCGCGTGCACCCCGCGCTCGGCGCTGCGGCGCACCTCGTCGGCGGCGAGCTGGGCGTCCCACAGGGGCACGATCGTGAGCGGCACGAGGCGGCCGCCGGTGCCGCCCGACCACTCCTCGATCATCCAGTCGTTGTAGGCCCGCACGCACAGCATGGCGAGCTCACGATCCTTGGCCTCGAGGAAGGTCTGGCCGCAGAAGCGGGGGAAGGTCGGGAACGAGAGCGAGGCCTCGACCCAGTTGACGTCCATGTCCTCCAGGCGGGCCGCCTGGTCGTAGCAGCCGGGCCGCATCTCGTCGTAGGTGATGGGCGTCAGCGTGACCTCGTCCTTGGGATAGCCGACGGCGGCGATGATGCGCCGGTGGGGGACGATCAGGTCCTCGTACACCCAGAAGTCGGCCTCGCGACCCTCGGGGTCGAGGTCGAAGGTGTAGGTGGTGCCGTTGAACTGCAGGTTCTTGACCCGCTTGCGCTCGATGCGGGGGCCGACCTCGCGGTACTTCGCCGGCAGCCGGTTCTGCCACACGTCGGGCGGCTCGATGACGTGGTCGTCGACGCTGACGATCTTCGGCAGCTCACGGCGCTGGCCCGTCGGGGTCGGGTCGGGGGCGGTGATGGTCACGGGGGTCCTCCCACGGGTCCGGGCCGCCATCGGCCTCGGCGGTGAGGGGAATCCTAGCGACGAATCTGACGGACCGTCAGATTCTGCCGACGGTCCGGTCGCGGCCCCTCCGGGCGGCGGTGACGGCATCCCCTGACCGCGCCGGCCCGGTTTGCCGTCCCATCTGACGGCGCGTCAGGCTCTGCCCGTGGACCTCACCTGGAGCGCGGCCGAGCGCGACTTCCGCGACGAGTGCCGCACGTGGCTCGAGGAGCACGTCCCCTCCGAGCCGCTGCCCTCCGGTGACACCCGGGAGGGGTTCGGCCTGCACCTCGCGTGGGAGAAGCTGCTCTTCGAGGCCCGGTGGTCGGTGGTGTCGTGGCCCGAGGCCTACGGAGGGCGCGACGCCTCGCTGTGGGAGTGGCTGATCTTCGAGGAGGAGTACTACCGGGCGGGGGCGCCCCAGCGCGTCACCCAGAACGGCATCTTCCTGTTGGCGCCGACCCTGTTCGACTTCGGCACCCCCGACCAGCAGGACCGGTTCCTGCCCCGCATGGCGGCGGCGGACGACCTGTGGTGTCAGGGGTGGAGCGAGCCCGATGCGGGCAGCGACCTGGCCGGCATCTCCAGCCGGGCCGCCCGCGACGACGAGCGAGGCGGCTGGCTGATCACCGGTCAGAAGACGTGGACGACGCGTGGCGCGTTCTGCAACTGGCTGTTCGGGCTGTTCCGCACCGACCCCGAGGCCGAGCGCCACCGGGGGATGACCTACCTGCTGGTGCCCCTCGACGCCGAGGGCGTCACCGTGCGCGGCGTCGGTCGCCTCGACGGCGACGAGGGCTTCGCCGAGGTCTTCTTCGAGGACGTGTTCGTCCCCGACGACTGCGTGCTCGGCGGCGTCGACCAGGGCTGGGGTGTGGCCATGGCCACCACCTCGTCCGAGCGCGGGCTCACGCTGCGCAGCCCGGGTCGGTTCACCGCCACCGCCGACCGCCTGGTCGACCTGTACCACCGGTTCCCGGATCCCGCCGTGCGCGACGACGTCGTGCAGGGCTGGATGGAGGCCGAGGCCTACCGGCTGGCGACGCTGCGCGACGTCACCGACATCGCCGAGGGTCGCCCACCCGGAGCCAAGTCGAGCTTCAGCAAGCTGTGGTGGTCGGAGATGGACGTGCACCTGCACGAGACGGCGTTGCGGCTGCTCGGCCCCCACGGCGAGCTCACCGGCGACGCCCCGGCCGCCGTCGACGGCGGGGCGTGGATGAAGGGTTGGCAGTTCTCGCTTTCGGGCCCGATCTACGCGGGGACCAACGAGATCCAGCGCAACATCGTCGCCGAGCGCGTGCTCGGCCTCCCGAGGAAGTAGCGGCGTGCGCTTCGCCTTCACCGACGACCAGCTGCTGTTCCGCGATGCCGTGCAGGACCTGCTGCAGAAGGAGTGCCCGCCGGAGGCGGTGCGCTACGCCTGGGTCGACGACGACGGCCACAACCCCGACGTGTGGCGGGCCCTCGCCGAGATGGGCGTGGTCGGCCTCACCGTCCCCGAGGACCATGGGGGTCTCGGCCTCGGCGAGCTCGATCTCGTCCTGTTGTTGCAGGAGACCGGTCGGGCCGCCCTGCCCGAGCCGATCGTGGAGACCACCGCCGTCGCCGCGCCGCTCCTCGCCGAGGCCGCCGACGCCGCGCCGCCCGCGGTCGCCGCGTGGCTGCCCCGCCTCGCGGCCGGCGACCTCATCGTCTCGGTGGCCCTCGGCGGAGCGCCCTTCTTCGCCGGTGGTGAGTACGCCGATCTGTTCCTGGCCGAGCGAGACGGGCGGGTCGTCGCCGTGCGCCGGACCGACGCCGCCGTCGTCGCGCAGCCCTCGGTCGACGGCGCCCGCCGACTCGGGGCGGTGAGCTGGGACGCGAGCGCCGAGGTGGTGGTCGCCGACGGCGCCGACGCCGAGGCGACGGTCGCCCGTGCCCTCGACCGGGGCGCCCTCGCCACCGCCGCCCAACTGGTCGGCGTGGCCCAGCAGCTGCTCGAGGTCACCGTCGACTACGTGAAGCAGCGCGAGCAGTTCGGGGTGCCGGTGGGTAGCTTCCAGGCCATCAAGCACCACCTGGCCGACGCCGCCCTGCAGCTCGCCTTCGCCGAGCCGGTCGTGCACCACGCCGCCTACGCCATGGCCAACGGGGCCGACACGGCATCGAGGGACGTGTCGATGGCCAAGTGCTTCGCCGGCGACGCCGCCGAGCGGGCCGCCCGCACCGCCCTGCAGTGCCACGGCGCCATCGGCTACACGGTCGAGTACGACCTGCACCTGTGGCTGAAGCGGGTGTGGGCCCTGTCGCCGGCGTGGGGTGACACCGCCCACCACCGGGCGCGGGTGGCCACCGCCGTGCTCGGCACCGATCCCTCCGGTCCCTCGACTCCTTCGACCCCTTCGACTCGCTCGACCTCGACCGCTCCCCGAGGAGGAACCCGTGGCTGAGGCCTACATCGTCGACGCCGTCCGCACACCCGTCGGTCGTCGGGGAGGTGGGCTGTCGCACGTGCACCCGGCCGACCTCGGCGCCCACAGCATCAAGGCCCTGATCGATCGCACCGGCGTCGACCCGGCCGCCGTCGAGGACGTGGTGTTCGGCTGCGTCGACACCATCGGGCCGCAGGCCGGCGACATCGCCCGCACCTGCTGGCTGGCCGCCGGGCTCCCCGAGGAGGTGCCGGGCACGACCGTCGACCGTCAGTGCGGTTCGTCGCAGCAGGCCGTCCACTTCGCCGCCCAGGCCGTGCTGTCGGGCACCTCCGACCTGGTCGTCGCCGGCGGCGTGCAGAACATGAGCCAGATCCCGATCTCGTCGGCCATGCTCGTCGGCGAGAAGTTCGGGTTCACCGACCCGTTCTCGGGGTCGAAGGGCTGGGTCGAGCGCTACGGCACCCAGGAGATCAGCCAGTTCCGTTCGGCCGACATGATCGCCGAGCGTTGGGACGTGTCCCGGGAGGACATGGAGGCGTTCGCCCTCGAGAGCCACCGCCGGGCGGTGCAGGCGATCGACGAGGGTCGGTTCGAGACCCAGATCGTCCCCCTCGACGGAGTGTCGGTCGACGAGGGGCCTCGCCGTGAGCCCGACATCGCCAAGATGCAGAGCCTCCCGGTGCTCCTGGAGGGGGGCCGGGTCACCGCCGCGGTGGCCAGCCAGATCTCCGATGCCTCGGCTGCGTTGCTGATCGCCTCCGAGCAGGCCGTGGCCGACCACGGCCTCACCCCGCGGGCTCGCATCCACCACCTCTCGGTGCGCGGTGACGACCCGGTGTGGATGCTCACCGCTCCCATCCCGGCCACGGCCTACGCCTTCGAGAAGACGGGGATGTCCTACGACGACATCGACCTCATCGAGATCAACGAGGCCTTCGCCTCGGTGGTGCTGGCCTGGGCCAAGGAGACGGGCGCCGACCTCGACAAGGTCAACGTCAACGGCGGGGCCATCGCCCTCGGCCATCCCCTCGGCGCGACCGGTGCCCGGCTCATGACCACGCTCCTCGCCGAGCTCGAGCGCACCGGCGGCCGCTACGGCATGCAGACCATGTGCGAGGGCGGCGGCCAGGCCAACGTCACCATCATCGAGCGGCTGTAGGCGGAATCCGGCGAGCGGCGGGTCTCCCGTCGGTGCGAGGCTGACCGGCGGTGGACCTCGACGACCGCATCCGCGACGCCATCCCGGTCAACCAGCCCTACGACGGATTGGTGGCCGAGGCCTACGACGTGTGGCTGCCGGTGGGCGGCCGCTACGAGGACCCTCCCTGGTACGAGCAGGCGATCCGGGAGGGTCGCGGCCCCGCGCTCGAGCTCGGCTGCGGCAACGGCCGGCTGCTGATCGGGTACGTCGCCGACGGCCTCGAGGTCGAAGGTGTCGACTCGTCCGCCGACATGCTGGCGATCTGCCGGACCAACGCCGAGGCCCGGGGGGTCGCCGTCACCACCCACCTCGCCGACTGGGTGACGCTGTCGCTGCGCAGGCGGTACGCCACCATCTACAACCCGGCGGGCTCGTTCGTGCTCATCGACGACGCCGGGCTGGCGCGGGCGGCGCTGGTGGCCTGGGTCAGCCACCTCCAGCCCGGCGGGAGGTTGATCGTCGCGGCCGGCGTCCCGGCGCCCGACCCGGAGGCGGATTGGACGTGGCGGGTGCGCCGGAGCGCCACCCGCGAATCCGACGGCGTCACCTTCATGGTGCACGAGGCCGTGAAACTCGATCACGAGAGCCAGCTCCAGCACGTGCTCAACCGCCACGAGGTCTGGGCCGCCGACGGCACCCTCGTCACCACCTTCGTCCGCCGTCATCGGCTGTTGTGGTGGACCCGCGCCCAGCTCGAGGCCGAGCTCACCGCGGTGGGTCTGGTCGGCGTCACCACCGTGGGCGACGACGCCGGCTTCCTCGCCCTCGGCAGTGCGCCGGGCTGACGCCTCGCCTCGAAACGGCGTCAGGCGGCCTCGAACCCGAGCTGGCCCGGTGGGTCGGGTGGGTCGGGGCCGGCGCGTGGGTCGCTCGTTGATCGATGCTCGGGGGGTGGGTGCCAGGTCCAGGATCCGGGGCCGCCGCGCAGGTCGTGGCCGCGGTGGGTGATGAGGTGGTGGTGGTGGGCGCACACGGTGGCCAGCTCGTCCAACGTGGTGCGGCCGGTGTCGGCGAACGGGACGGTGTGGTGGACCTCGAGCCGGCGGGTGCTGGCACAGCCGGGCACGACACAGCAGCGGTCGCGGACGAGGAGGGCGTCGTCGATCTCGGGGGGCCGGCGGCGGCCGAGGCGGACGACGCGGTGGACGTCGGTGCCGTCGGTCTCGACGAGCGACACGAACGGGTTGGTGCCCCACATCTGGCGGGCGACGGGGACGGGGACGGGGCCGATGCCGGCGATCTCGCAGGTCTCACCCGGTTGGGTGCGGCCGCGGAGGACGGCGGTGTCGGTGACGTGGATGTACACCCGCGGCTCTCGGACCGGTGTGGATCCGTCACCACCCGATGACGCCCGGATGAGGCGCACCATGGCGTCCGAAGCCAGGTGCCGGTCGGGGTCGCGTCGCCCGGCCCGGTACGCCTCCTTGAAGGCGTGCTCGCGGTGGCGTTGGTGCAAGGGACAGGAACTCGCTGTATTCGTCGAGGGTGGTGCGCCAGTGGACGTTGCCCATGCCCTCGTCGTCGACGAAGGTCCTCAGCTCCCGGTCGTGGCGTTGCCGGGCGTAGCGGCGCTGCTCGTCGGGGTCCCCGGCCGCCCTCGCCTCGGCCGCGGCCTTCTTGAGCTGCCCGAGATCGGCCCGCTTCGCCGTGTCGCCAACAGGTCGCGCTCGCGACGCCGGGTCGACCTCGGCCGCCCGGGCGATCGCCGCCGCCTGGTCGATCGACACCGCACCGGCGCGCACCGCGTCACCCGTCGGACCCAGCGACTCGAGCTTGCGGGCGGTGTCGACCAGCTTGCCGACACCGCCCGGTGACTCCCCGGTCCTGGTGGCCAGGAACTCCCGCACCGACCGAGAGCCCGACGCCTGCCAGGCGTTGGCCTCCTCCACCCGGCGAGCGGCCAAGGCCTGCCCGGTCTCGGCCAGCCGCTTCATCTCGGCGAACAGCTCTCGACCGCCTCGACCGCCTGGGCCCCGGTCAGGCACCCCGGCTCGAACCCGGCCACCGCGGCCTGCAAGCCGTCTCGGAGGGTCCCCAACTCCATGCCGACCATCGTAGCGAACACCAGTTCGCTCTGTCAACGACGAACGCAACGACGAACGCAACGACGAACGCAACGACGATCCGTGAGCGGACCTCGTTGCCGTCAGGCCGACTCGTGCAGCCACCGGGCGGTCTGCACGTGGCGGGCGAGCGCCCGGTCACCGTCGAAGGCCCAGGCCAGGGTTTGGGCGAACGCCCATCCCCGGGCCCGCTCCCGGTCGAGCGCCAGCTCGGAGCAGAGCCGGTCCAACCGGCCGACGACGGCCTCGCGCGTGTGGCCGAGCTCGGCGGCCCGCACGATCGGGGCCACCGAGAACGCCTGCTCCCCGACGAGCGGCTTGGGGTCGATCACGAGCCACGGCTCCCGCTCGGCGGCCAGCACGTTGTCGGCGTGGAGGTCCTGGTGGAGCAGCACCCGCTCGCCGTCGGCGCCCTCGAACAGCTCGCCGAGCACGGCGACCCCGGCGGCGACCAGCTCCTCCTCGAACGGGCGCCCGGCCCGGGCCCACCGTGCCGGCAGGGCCCGGGCCCACAGGCGCGCCTCGTCGGCCAGCCGACGGAACGGCTCGTCGACCGGCATCCACAGCCGGGGCAGCAACCCCACCAGCACGTCGACCGCCGCCTCACCGCCGAGCGTCACGAGGTGCGTCCCGGGCGTGCACCGCTCCAGCAGCAGGGCGTGCCAACCGGGCTCCTCGTCGAGCAGCCGCACCGCGCCGTCCCCGTCCCACCGCCGGAGCGCCCCGGCCTCGTGCTCGCTCTCGGGGTGGGGGTACTGCAGCTTCAGCACGACGTCGACACCCCGAGCCGTGGTCGCCGGCACGACCAGCGAGACGTGGGACCCCTCGTACGGGTCACCCAGCTCGAGCCGCCACCGTCGCGCGCAACGGTCGAGCAGGCCCGAGAGCTCGTCGAGCCACACCGACGCCTCGACGTCGTCGAGCATCCACGACAACGAGTCGGGCAACGGTGGGCGGGGACGGCGCTTGCGGGCCATCAGCCGGCTGACCGGTTCAGGCGCCGACGAACGAGGTCTGCTCGTCGAGGACCCGCAGCACGTCGTCGCGCGGGGCCGACGGGAGGCGGAAGACGCACTCGGTGACGCCGATCGAGGCGAAGTGCTCGAGCTTGCCGGGGTCGGGGATCGAGCCGAACGGGACGATCTCGAGCGTCGACGGGTCGCGGCCCGCCTCCTCGACCACTCGCCGCAGCTCGGGGATCGACCGGCTCAGCCCGGCGCCGCCGATCGGGATCCAGCCGTCGGCGTACTCGGCGACCTGGGCGAACAGCTTGGGCCCGGCGCCGCCACCGATCAGGATCGGCGGGTGCGGCTCCTGCACCGGCTTGGGCCACGACCACGTAGGCGGCAGGTGCACGAACTCCCCGTCGAACGAGGCCTCGTCGTCGGTCCACAGCGACCGCATGGCCAGCATCCGCTCCCGCACGACGGCGCGCCGGTCCTTCATCGACACCCCGTGGTCCTCGAGCTCGTCCTCGTTCCAGCCGAAGCCGACACCGACGACCACGCGGCCCCGTGACAGCAGGTCGAGGGTGGCGACGGCCTTGGCGGTGACGATGGGGTCGCGCTGGGCGGGGAGGGCGATGCCGGTGCCGAGCACGATCCGCTCGGTCACCGAGGCGGCCGCCGCCAGGGCGACGAACGGGTCGAGGGTGCGGCGGTACTCCTCGGGCAGCTCGGCATCGCCGGTGGGCGGCGGGGTGCGTCGGCTCACCGGGATGTGGGTGTGCTCGGGGAGGTACAGCGAGTGGAAGTCGCGGGCCTCGGCCTCGCGAGCGAGCTCGACCACGTCCATCGAGCGGTCGGTGGCGAACATGGTGACCCCGAAGCGCATCGGCGGCGAGCCTAGGCGGACCGGCCGGGCGGATGTGACGGCCCGTCAGGTCCCGCGACAGGATCGAGCCATGGCTGGCATCTGTGACGGACGGGTCGTGATCGTGACCGGCGCGGGACGGGGGCTCGGGCGCGCCCACGCCCTGGCCTTCGCCGCCGAGGGGGCCAAGGTCGTGGTGAACGACCTCGGGGCCGAGATCGACGGCACCGGCGGGTCGACCGGGCCGGCCGGTGACGTGGTCGACGAGATCCGCAGCCGGGGGGGTGAGGCGGTGGCCAACGGGGCCGACGTGGCCGACTGGGGCCAGGCCGAGGCCATGGTGGCCCAGGCCGTCGAGGCGTTCGGCCGGCTCGACGTGGTCGTCAACAACGCCGGCTTCCTGCGGGACCGCATGCTGGCCAACACGTCCGAGGAGGAGTGGGACGCCGTCATCCGGGTCCACCTCAAGGGCCACTTCGCCCCGACGCGGTTCGCCGTCGCCCACTGGCGGGACCGCACCAAGGCCGGTGAGCCGGTCGACGCCCGGGTCATCAACACCAGCTCGGGTGCCGGGTTGATGGGCAGCGTCGGCCAGGGCAACTACTCCGCGGCCAAGGCCGGCATCGCCGGGCTCACCCTCGTCGAGGCGGCCGAGTGGGCGCGCTACGGCGTGACCGTCAACGCCATCGCCCCGGCCGCCCGCACCCGCATGACCGAGGAGGTCTTCGCCCAGACCATGGCCGCGCCCGGGGAGGGCGAGTTCGACGCCATGGCTCCCGACAACGTGTCCCCGCTGGTCGTGTGGCTGGGGAGCCCCGAGAGCCGGGACGTCACCGGTCGGGTGTTCGAGGTCGAGGGCGGCAGGATCAGCGTGGCCGACGGCTGGCAGCACGGCCCCGAGTTCGACAAGGGCGCCCGCTGGGAGCCGTCCGAGGTCGGGGCGGTCGTCGCCGACCTGCTGCGGGAGGCGCCGGCCCCGGCGCCGGTGTACGGCGCCGGCTGAGGTCGTGGCCGTCGTCCTCGTCACCGGGTGCAGCAGCGGCATCGGGTTGGAGACGGCGCTGGCCTTCGCCCGCCACGGCGACCGGGTCGTGGCGACGATGCGGAACCTGGCCAGGGCCCGGCCGCTGCAGGAGCGGGCCGCCGCCGACGGGCTCGAGGTCGACGTCGTCGCCCTCGACGTGACCGACGACGACTCGGTGACCGCGGCCGTCGACGACGTCGAAGCACGCCACGGCCCGGTCGACGTCCTCGTGAACAACGCCGGCGTGGCCTTCACCGGCCCGGTCGAGACCATCGACCTGGATCGAGCCCGCACCCTCGTGGAGACCAACCTGTGGGGTCCGGTGCGCACCATGCGGTCGGTCCTGCCGGCCATGCGGAAGCGGGGGAGCGGCGTCATCGTGAACGTCACCTCCACCGCCGCCCGCGTCCCGGGCTCGGCCTACAACGGCTTCTACGGCGCGAGCAAGCAGGCGCTGGCCGCCCTCACCGAAGCGATGGTGATGGAGCTCGAGCCGTTCGGCGTGCGCCTCGCCCTGGTGGAGCCGGGCACGTACGCCACCGACGTGTTCGACAACGGCGGTTGGGGCGAGGTCGACGACGACGATCCCTACGCCGCCGACCAGGCGTGGATGACGGCGCACTACCTCCACCACGGCGGGGTGCCACCCGGTGACCCGGCCGACGTGGCCGCCCGCATCGTCGAGATCGCCGACGACCCGGCCGCCCCCCTGCACCACCTGGTCGGCCCCGACGCCGAGCTGTACGTCGACCTGGTCGGCGGCACGCCGTCCCTCGAGGCATGGTTCGAGCTCTCGGCCCGCTTGGCCGAGGGCTCGGTCGGGCCCCGGCCCAGGCCATCAGCCGGCTGACCCGGCGTTCAGGGACGATCCGGGTCGAGTTGCGGGCATGGGCTCGATCGGGCGGGCTCGGGGGTGTCGGGACCTTCGACTCTGCTGGCACCACGAAGGCGGATAGCTTCATCCCATGGCTGCGCGGTCCCCGGAGATCATCGAGCTCCAACCCCAGGAGGCGATCGCCGTACGGGGCGATGTTGCGATCGCCGACCTTCCGGAGTTCTTCCAGCGAGCGTTCCACGAAGCGGCCGAGGCAGCGAGCGCCTCTGGTGCTGACATCGTCGGTCCGGCGTTCGGCTTCTATCCCGAGATGCCGACCGAGACCGTCGTGGTGGAGGCTGGCTTCCCGGTGGCAGCCCCGGCCGACGTCCATGGCAGCGCCCACCGCTTCGTCTTGCCCGGCGGTCGGGCGGTACAGGTGATGCACGTCGGTCCGTACGAGACGATGGAGACGACCTACGAGGCCCTTCAGTCATGGATGACCGAACGGGGCCTCGTGCCAGCAGTGGGGATGTGGGAGAGCTACCTGTCCGACCCCCAGGTCGAGCCCGATCCAGCGAACTGGCAGACGAGGATCACCTGGCCGGTCACTTGACGGTCACGACAGGCTGAACGAGCCGAAGTGCCGTCCGCACGATCCGGACGGTCCCCGCCGAGCTGCCCACACCGGCACGTTCGCCGCCCCGGCCCTGGTCGGGCACCATTGCCCACGATGTCCGCCAGCAGCGTGGTGTTCGTGCACGCCCACCCCGATGACGAGGCCATCTTCACCGGCGGCACCATGCGGTTGCTGGCCGACGCCGGCCACCAGGTCGTGCTGGTGGTGGCCACCCGGGGCGAGGGCGGCACCCATCCCGGCGGTGACGTGCACCTCGCCGACGTGAGGGAGGCCGAGACGCGGCGGGCGGCGGCGTTGCTGGGCGTCGAGCGGGTCGAGTTCCTCGGCTACACCGATTCGGGTCTGACCGGCATGGCCGCCCACGACGCCTTCGCCGCCGCGTCGGTGCACGAGGCGGCCGAGCGGCTCGCGCCGTTGCTCGACGGGGCCGCCGCGGTGGTCACCTACGACGCCGCCGGCGTGTACGGCCACCCCGACCACGTGGCCACCCACCTCGTCGCCCACGAGGCCGGGGAGCGGGCGGCCGTCCCCGTGCGCTACGAGGTCACCGTCGACCACGAGTACCTCCACTTCGTGGAGACCCACCTGGTGGCGGAGGCCGCCGTCGCCCTTCGCGACGCCGTGGGCGATGTCTTCCCCGCGCTCGGGCGGTCGGGCGGGGGCACGGTCGCCCGCCCGGGACTCCCGACCGTGCTCGTCGACGCCACCGTCGACGTGCGCGGTGCCATCGGCGCCAAGCGCGCCGCCATGGCCGCCCACGCCAGCCAGCTGCCCGAGGTCTCGCCGTCGCTGCAGCTCGCCGACGACGTGTTCGCCGCGACCTACGGCTACGAGTGGTTCACCCGGTCGGGGCCCCCTGGCCCGATCGAGGCGCTGGAGGCCCATCGGCGCTGAGGTGCCGAGGTCGGCCAGGATGGGTCGGTGGCCGCCCATCCCCGTCTCGGCGATGAGCTCGGACCCGTTGCGGTCGACGCGGTCGACGACGACGACGAGTGGGTCGACGCGCTGGTGACCGGCGATCTCGCCGGCACCGTCGTCGACGGGCTCCACCTCCGGCGCAGCCGGCTCGACGGCGTCGTGCTGACCGGGGCCGAGATCGAACGGCTCCGGGCCGACGACGTGGTGTTCGACGCCTGCGATCTGTCCGGCGCCCTCCTCCCGGAGGCGTCGCTGCGTCGGGTGCTCTTCCGGGGTTGCCGCATGCGCGGCGCCGTCCTGGCCGGTGCCCGACTGGAGGACGTGCGGTTCGAGGCGTGCCGCCTCGACGACGCCAGCCTGCGGATGGTGCGTGGCACCCGCGTCGAGCTCGAGGACTGCTCTCTCGTCGACGCCGACCTCTACGAGGCGGTCCTCACCGGTGCGAGGGTGATCGACTGCGACCTCACCCGGGCGTCACTCGACCGGGCGGACGTCTCGGAGGCGCGCCTCACGGGCTCGATCCTCGACGACGTGACCGGCCGGGCGACCTTGCGTGGCACCTGGCTGGACAGCACCCAGCTCGTGCCGTTCGCGCGGTGGCAGGCGGCCAGCCTCGGTGCTCGCTTCCTGGACCACGAGCCCGACGACGAACCACGGGCCCGCGTCGACGGGGACTGATCAGCTGAGGCGCTCGACGACCATGGCCATGCCCTGGCCACCACCGACGCACATGGTCTCGAGGCCGAACGTCTTGTCGGCGTCCTGGAGGCCGTGGATCAGGGTGGTCATGATGCGGGCGCCGGTCATGCCGAAGGGGTGGCCGACGGCGATGGCCCCTCCGTTGACGTTGAGCTTGTCCCACTCGATGCCGAGGTGGCGGGCCGACGGGATCACCTGGGCGGCGAACGCCTCGTTGATCTCGACCAGGTCGATGTCGTCGATGGTCATGCCCGCCCGCGCGAGGGCCTGGCGGACGGCCTCGACCGGGCCGAGGCCCATGATCTCGGGGTTGAGCCCGGACACGCCGCTCGACACGACGCGGGCCAGCGGGGTGAGACCCAGCTCGGCGGCGCGGGTGTCGCTCATGACGACCACGGCGGCGGCGCCGTCGTTGAGCGGGCAGGCGTTGCCGGCCGTGACCCGGCCGTCGGGGCGGAACACGGGCTTCAGCTTGGCCAGTCCCTCGGCGGTGGTGCCGGCCCGGATGCCGTCGTCCTGGGTGACGACGACCTCGTTGCCGTCGGCATCGGTGGTGGTGACCGGCGTGATCTCGTGCTCCCAGAAGCCGTTCTCGAGCGACCGGGTGGCCCGCTGCTGGGAGAGGGCGGCGAACTCGTCCATCTCCTCACGCGAGACGTTCTCGTACTCGGCCACGTTCTCGGCGGTCTGGCCCATGGCGATGTAGACGTCGGGCAGGCCCTCGGCCGGCGTCCAGGACGGCTGGCCGCCCTCGGTGCGTGCGTGGGTGCGGGCCATGGCGTCGTCGAACAGGCCGTTGGTGGAGCCCGGGGCGCCGTCGGACATGCCGATCGGGAACCGGCTCACCGTCTCGACGCCGGCGGCGACGAAGCAGTCGCCCTCGCCGGCGCGGATGGCGTGGGCGGCCATGCGGATCGTCTGCAGCGACGACGAGCAGTAGCGGTTGACGGTCACGCCCGGTACGTCGTCGAGCCCGGCCAGCACGGCGGCGACGCGGCCGACGTTGTAGCCGGCCTCGCCGGCGGGCTGGCCGCAGCCCATGATCACGTCCTCGACCTCGGCGGGGTCGAGCTCGGGGACCTTGCCCAGGACGTCCTTGATGATGAAGGCGGCGAGGTCGTCGGGCCGGCTGTTGACGAGCGACCCCTTCATGGCCCGGCCGATGGGCGTGCGGGCGGTGGAGACGATGACGGCTTCGGGCATGTGGATCCCCCTGGGACGGGTCGAGCGTGCCGTCCTTTCTAGCCGGGGAGCCCCTCGCTCCCCAAAGGCGGGCTGGCCGCACCCCGGTGACGCGGCTAGAACACGTTCTCATCAGGAGCGGGCGCGAGCCCATCCGCCGGGGGACCAGGAGCAGGGCATGACGCTGTCCATCATCCGATTCGACATGCGGGCCCCGGGGCTCGATCCCGTCGAGGCCAACCGGCTCTACGGCGCCGCCCTCGAGATGTCGGTGTGGGCCGAGGACAAGGGGTTCGACCTCGTCGTGCTGTCCGAGCACCACGGCACCGACGACGGCTACCTCCCTTCGCCGCTCGTGATGGCGGCGGCCATCGCCGGTGCGACGACCCGCATCCCGCTCAACGTCGCCGCCCTGCTCGTGTGCCTGCACGACCCGCTGCGCCTGGCCGAGGACATCGCGGTGCTCGACCAGCTGTCGAACGGGCGGGTGTCCATCGTCGCCGGCCTCGGCTACCGGCCGGTCGAGTACGAGATGTTCGACAGGGACTGGACCCGCCGCGGCAAGCTCCTCGACGAGTGCCTGGAAGCCCTCGTCGCGGCGTGGACGGGCGAGGAGTTCACCTACGAGGGCCGCACCGTGCGGGTCACGCCCCGACCGCTGCAGCAGCCCCATCCGATGGTGATGATCGGCGGATCGGGACCGAGGGCGGCCAAGCGGGCGGCCCGGTTCGGGTTCGGCTTCTTCCCCCCGATCGCCGACGACGAGCTCGTGGCCACCTACCACGCCGAGTGCGAGCGCCTCGGCACGACGCCCGGCATGGTGGCCGCCCCCCATCCCGACCAGCCGGCCACGCTGTTCGTCGCCGAGGACCCCGACCGGGCGTGGAGCGAGCTCGGCCCGTACCTGCTCCACGACGCCATCACGTACCACTCGTGGCAGACGGCCGACATCCGCTCGTCGGTCAACTCGCACGCCGGCACCGTCGACGAGCTGCGGGCCGAGAACCTCTATCGCATCGTCACCCCCGACGAGGCCATCGAGCTGGCCGGCCGCCTCGGCCCGTCCGGCGGTCTCACCCACCACCCGCTGTGCGGAGGGGTCCCCCCCGAGCTGGCCTGGGCGAGCCTCGAGCTGTACGCGGACAAGGTCCTGCCTCGCATCAAGGCCGGCGGCTGAGCCCGCGTCGCCCGTGAAGTTCGCCTTCACCTTCGGGCAGCTGAACCCGGCGTTCTTCGGTGACGCCGTCGAAGCGGCCGACCGACTCGGCTTCGAGTCGGCGTGGCTGCCCGAGCACCTCGTGCTCCCGGTCGACATGCGGGGCCAGCTGGTGCCGGGGGAGGAGCACCCGCCGGTGCCGGCCAGCACCCCCGTGTTCGACGCCGCCGCCTACCTCGCCTACGTGGCCGGCCGCACCGAGCAGATCCGGCTCGGCACCTTCGTCTACCTCCTCGGGCTGCGCCACCCCTTCGTGGGGGCCCGCGCCTTCGCCACCCTCGACGTGGTCTCCGGCGGGAGGGCCGAGGTCGGCATCGGCGCCGGCTGGCTCGTCACCGAGTGGGAGGCGGCGGGGCTCGACCCCCGCACCCGGGGCCGCCGACTCGACGAGGCGGTCGAGGTGTGCCGCCGCCTCTGGACCGAGGAGGTCATCGAGCACCACGGCGAGTTCTACGACTTCGGTCCGGTCATGTTCGAGCCCAAGCCCGTGCAGCGACCCCACCCGCCGATCGTGGTCGGCGGCGAGAGCGAGCGGGCCCTGCGCCGAGCGGCGCGCGTCGGCGACGGCTGGATCGGCATGAGCCACACGCCCGAGACCGCCGCCGCCCAGGTCGCGCGCCTGCGCGACTTCGAGGACGAGGTCGGGCGGGCCGACCGTCCCGTCGAGGTGACCGTGATGGGCACCGTCGCGCACCGATCCGATGTCGAGCGCTTCGCCGAGGCCGGCGTCGACCGCCTCATCGTCGTGCCGTGGCGCCGCTCCCGCGACGCCGTCGACGGCCTCACCCGCTTCGCCGACCGCTTCCTCGCCTGATCCAGGAGACCCCGATGCCCGTCGATCTCGCCGACCTCGTCGACCCGGCCCACACCGCGTTCGTCACCCAGGAGTGCCAGGGCGGCGTGATCGGCGAGCAGGCCGCCCTCCCGCAGCTCGCCGCCATCGCCCGCGAGACGATGTTGCCGAACTGCGCCCGCCTGGCCGCCGCCGCCCGGGTGGCGGGGGTCACCGTCGTGCACTGCGTCGCCGAGCGCCGTCCCGACGGCAAGGGCTCCAACCACAACGCCCGCCTGTTCCAGGGGATGCTCAAGACCCCGGTGCCGCTCACGCCGGGCACGCCGGCCGTCGAGGTCGTGCCCGAGATCGGTGTCGAGGACGGCGACGTGGTGATGAGCCGGCTCCACGGTCTCGGGCCCATGGGCGGCACCGAGCTCGACGCCGTCCTGCGCAACCTGGGCATCACCACCATCGTCGGGGTGGGGGTGTCGGTGAACGTCGGCATGCTCGACTTCGCCTTCGACGCCGTGAACGCCGGCTACCAGATGGTGATCCCCCGCGACGCGGTGGCGGGCATCCCCGTCGCGTACGCGGAGGCCGTCCTCGACAACACGCTGTCGCTCGTGTGCACGCTGCCCTCGACCGACGACGTCCTCGCCGTCTGGGAGGGCTGACCGAGCGCGGCATGATGGGGCCCGTGGATCAGGACCTCGACCTGCTCGAGGGGCGGCTCGCCGCCATCGAGGCCGAGCTGGCGGCGACGACCGGCGGGGCATCGCTGTGCGTGGTGTCGAAGCGGGGTGAGGCGGTCGACGGCCCCAAGTACCTGGAGGGGCGCCTGGCGGCGGTACTCGAGGTCCGCCGGGGGGTCCGCCGCGGCGCCGCCCAGGCCGCCCAGGCGGCCGCTGCCCTCGCCGCCTGGACCAGCCGGCTCGACGACGCCCGCCGTCGCGAGCTCGGCGGCGGCTGGATCGCCTACCGGGCCGGTGGTGTCGACGAGCTGACCGACCTGGTCGACGGCGGGTCGTCGCCCGCCACCTGAGGCCTCGACGTCGCGTCCCCGGCCACCACCCGGCGCCGTCGTCGGGACGTTCGGCCCTCGATCGGTCACCGTCGAGCGAGGACGATCAGGGTGCGGGCCGGCATCCGAGTCCCGTCCCGGCACCGGAGGACCCATGCGAGCGCTGGTCGTGTACGAGTCGATGTACGGCAACACGCACGAGATCGCCGAGCAGATCGGCGAGGGTCTGCAGGAGGCGTTCGAGGTGACCCTGGTCACCGCCGACGCGGCGACCACCGACCAGGTGCGGGGCTGCGACCTGCTCGTCGTCGGCGGGCCGACGCACGCGCACGGGATGACCTCCCGGACCAGCCGGCGGATGGCGGTCGACGCCGCTAGGAAGGACCCGGCGGTGGTGCTCGACCCGGATGCCGAAGGACCCGGGCTCCGCGACTGGTTCCACGACCTCGCCCCCGGCGACGGGGCCCTGGCGGCGGCCTTCGACACCCGCTTCGACGGGCCGCCCACGTTCACCGGTCGCGCGTCGAAGGGCATCGCCCGGCGCCTGCGCCACCACGGCTACCACGTGGTCGGCGATCCCGAGAGCTTCCTCGTCGACCACGAGAACCGGCTCGTCGCCGACGAGCGGGGGCGGGCCCGTCGGTGGGGGGCGACGCTCGTCGCGATCACGGTCCGGGCCTGAGGGCGAGCGCCCCGCTCGCCGCCCTCAGTCGCGCAGGCTGGTGGTGATCGGGTCGCCGGTGGGGGCGACCACGAACCACACGCCGTTGACGCCCTGGCCGGTGACGTCGCCCGGCTCGACATCGCCGCCGAAGCGGTACAGGGGACGACCTCGATAGGTGACCTGCGGCATGCCCGACGGACCCGGGGCCATCACCAGCGCGGTGCCGTCGAGCGCCGTCCCCGCCTCGAGGCCGGTGGGTGCGGTCACGGGTGGCCAGGCGTCGAGGCAGGCGTCGGTGCAGCTGCCGGTCAGCAGCACGTACAGGGTCCGGCCGTCACCGTCGACCAGGATCTGGCCGAGGTCGCTTGGCGCGGCGGTGACCTCCGTCGGCCGCGGCGGCGCAGTGGTGCCGGGGACGGCCGTGAGGTCGGGGGAGCGGCGTGTCGTGCTCGTCGCATCCCCCGCGACGTTCGTGGTCGTCGGCGCGGTGGCGCCGTCGTCGCTGTCGGCGCAGCCGGCGAGGAGGCCGAGGCCCAGGCCCAGCACCACGACCATGCCCGCCGAGACCGCTGCCGTCCGCCTGCCCACGTCACTTCCCTTCTCGGTCTGGCCTTCTCGGTCTGGCCTTCGTCTGCGCCCGACCGGCGAGACGTTAGGTGACCGGCGAGCAGGTCCGGCCTCGCGGGTAACGTGACCGCCCGTGAGCTTCCGGCCCGAGGTCGTGCCCGCTGCGCAGGCCGACGCCGACGACGACGCCCTGCGGGCCGCCGATGGCCGGGTGCCGGGTCGGCGCGGGAGGGCCACCCGCCAGCGACTGCTCGAGCACACCGCCGAGATGCTCACCTCGACCTCGTACCGCGAGCTCAAGGTGGTCGACATCGCCCGGGGGGCGGGCACGTCGCCGGCGACCTTCTACCAGTACTTCCCCGACGTCGAGGCCGCCATCCTCGTGATCGCCGAGGAGATGGCCCAGTCGGGCGCCGCCCGCCTGTCGGCCCTCGTGCGCGAGCATCCGTGGAAGGGCAAGTCGGCGTGGCCCACCTCGCTCGGGGTGGTCGAGGGGTTCATGGGCTTCTGGGAGGAGCACCGCTCGCTGATCCGCGTCGTCGACCTGGCGACCGAGGAGGGCGACCCCCGCTTCCGTCGCGTCCGCGTCGGGCTGCTGAACGAGCTCACCAACGCGCTCGCCGAGGTGGTCGACGGGTTCCGCAAGGCCGGGCGCCAACCGGCCGACCTCGACCCGATGGCGACCGCAGGGGTGCTGGTGTCGATGCTCGCCCACGTCGCCGCCCACCGGTACGGCTTCGAGTTCTGGGGCATCCGCAGCGACGACCTCGAGCGCAGCATGGCCCGCATCGTGTTCACGACCGTCACGGGGCAGAAGCCGCCCCCCGACGCCTAGGCCGGTCGGACCCGTGCACTTCGGCATCCTCCCGCCGTACCGCGCCGGCGTCTGCGCCGACCCGGCGTGGATGCTCGGCTTCGCCCGTCACGCCGAGGGCCTCGGCTTCGAGTCGCTCTACGTCGTCGAGCACGTGGTCGTGCAGGCCGGCTACGACGAGCGCTACCCGTACTCGCCCACCGGGCGCATGCCGCTGCCCGACGACTGCCCCATCCCCGACCCGCTCGACCTGCTGGCCTTCCTCGCCGGCGGCACCGAGCGGATCGTGCTCGGCACCGGCATCCTCGTCGCCCCGGAGCACCATCCCCTCCAGCTCGCCAAGCGACTGGCGACCGTCGACGTCCTGTCGGGCGGGCGGATGCGGCTCGGCGTGGGCGTCGGGTGGATGCGCGAGGAGCTCGAGGCGCTCGGCGTCGACTTCCCGAGCCGAGGTCGGCGCACGGACGAGGTCATCGAGGCCATGCGGGCGGTGTGGACGAACGACGAGGCCGACTTCCACGGGGAGTTCTTCTCGTTCGAACGGATCATCAGCCGGCCCCGACCGGTGCGGGCCGGTGGTGTCCCGATCCACATCGGCGGCCATGCCCCGGCCGCCGCCCGCCGGGCCGGCCGCATCGGTGACGGGTTCCAGCCCCTGGGCCTCGACGAGGCCGCTCTCGTCGATCGCGTGGCCTTGATGCGGACGGCGGCCGCGGAGGCCGGCCGCGACCCCGATGCCATCGAGCTCTCCCTCGGCGGCCTGCTCGACGCCACCGGCCCCGAGCAGGTGGAGACGGCTGCCGCCCAGGGCGCCCACCGCATGGTGCTGTCCACGCGCTCGGGCGATCTCGACGAGGTCCGGTCCCAGATGGACGACTTCGTCGAGCGGGTCCCGCTCGCCTAGCTGCGGGCGCGGTCGGCGATCGATCCCCGGCGGAACAGCAGGTACAGGCAGGCACCGGCGATGCCGACCACGCCGGCGACGATGAGCACGTAGGGCGGGTCGTCATCGGTGGTGGCCGGCGCCTCGTCGGTCGTCTCCCGGACCTCGACGGGCCCGGACCGTTCGACGGGCTCGGCGGCGGCGGGCCGGTAGCGCTCGAGCCCGTCCGACCAGACCGCGGTCCCGGAGCAGGTCGTGTCGTAGAGCCCGTCCTCGGGCATGCTCGCGCCCGGGAGCGGCTCGACCGACACGGCGAACAGGTACGTCTCCCCGAGCACGAAGGCGCGATCCACCGACGTGGCGACGAAGGTCTCCCCGCCCTCCACGGGCGCGGGACCGCCGTAGACCCGCACCTCACCACGGTCGTCGAGCGCGGCGTCGCCCTTCCACACCTCGGACACGGCGACCGTCGCCCACGTGTCGCGGTTCTCGAGCTCGACCACCGTCCCCACCGCGACCACGTCGGCGGCCTCGAGCGAGGCCTCGACCGACGGCCAGCCGGCGCAATCCGCCCCGGCCGGCTCCGGGGCCACGACGCCGAGCACGGCCGCCGAGATCGCGACCACCGCCCCGGCCCGGACCCTGCGCATCGCACGAGTGTGCCCCAGCCACCTCGTCCCCGTCCCACCGCCCCACGGGCGCAGCCAACGCGTGCGTACGCGGCCACGGCTGATGTGGGCGACTACGCAACCGAAGGCGGTGCACCTCGACGTGTGCGTGCCTGCCCACCGGTGAGGTGGGTAGGTACGCACACGATGCGGCGGGCACGCGATGCGGCGGGCACGCGATGCGGCGGGCGGCGGGCGGCAGGCGGGGAGCGTTGGCGGGGGTCGGGGAAACCTGCCAGCATGCGAACGAGAACGTGTTCTCGTTCCGGTGGCTCGACGAGGGGGAGACGGGGTCCATGGCGGCGATCATCCCGGAGGGACGGCTCGTCTACGGGATGCAGCTCCCGATCCAGTCCCAGAGCACCCGCTACGCGCAGGCGTGGGAGGCCGAGGCCGGCATCGACGAGCTGGCCGCGGTGGCCAGGGCGTGCGACCGGGCCGGCTTCTTCTACGTCGGCGTGTGCGACCACGTCGCCATCCCGAAGCCCTACGACGAGGCCATGAGCACGACGTGGTGGGACACCATGACCACGCTCGGCTACCTCGCCGCCGTCACCGACCACACCCACCTGCTCAGCCACGTCTACGTGCTGCCCTACCGGCACCCGCTGGTGGCGGCCAAGGCCTGGGCCACGCTCGACGCGGCGTCGAAGGGCCGGGCCATCCTCGGGGTGGGCGCCGGCCACGTGGAGGCCGAGTTCGACCTGCTGGGGGCCGACTTCGCCGCCCGCGGCAGACAGCTCGACGAGGGCATCGACGTGGTGCGGGCCGCCTTCACCGACGAGTACCCGAGCGCCGACGGTCCCACCTGGCCGGTGCGCGACGCGGGGCTCAGGCCCCGCCCGGCCCGGCCCGGTGGACCCCCGATCTGGGTCGGCGGCTCGTCCCGGCCGGCGCTGCGCCGGGCCGCCGAGCGCGGCGACGGCTGGCTGCCGCAGGGCCCACCGGAGATGGGGATGAAGAAGGCCATCGCCTTCATCAGGGAGCACCGGGCGGCGACGGTGGGGCAGCGCCCGATCGACATCGGGGTCAACACCGGTCCGATCGACGTGAGCGGCGACCCCGAGGAGATCGCCGCCGGGCTCCGTCGCTACGCCGGCATCGGGGTCGACCAGCTGCAGGTGAGCTTCACCTCCCGCTCGGTCGACGACCTGTGCGACCAGATCGAGACCTTCGGCCGCGACATCGGCCCGCTGCTGGACACCTGACCGCTCCACGTCGGCCTCCGGCCGGCCACGCCAACGCACACACCAGGGGGATCCGATGTTGCTCGACGGGAAGCCGATGTTGCTCGACGGGAAGGTGGCCATCGTGTCCGGGCTCGGCCCGGGCATGGGCCGGGACATCTCGGTGGCGTTGGCCGAGCACGGGGCCGACATCGTGATGGCCGCCCGCCGCGACAAGCGGATGGCCAAGGTGGGGGAGGAGATCGAAGCGCTCGGCCGCCGGGCGATCGGCGTCCCCACCGACATCACGCGCACCGAGGACTGCGAGCGGCTGGCCCGCACCGCCAAGGACACGTTCGGTCGCGTCGACATCCTGGTGAACAACGCGTTCGAGGGTGGCAACGCCAAGAGCTTCGAGGACAGCGACCTGGCCGAGTGGCGGAACACGTTCGACGTGAACTTCTGGGGGACCCTGCAGCTCACCAAGGCGGCGCTGCCCTACCTGAAGGAGCAGGACGACAGCCGCATCATCATGATCAACACGATGTCGGTGCAGGACATCGAGCCCACCTTCGGTGCCTACGCCGCCTCCAAGGCCGCCCTCGCCACCGCCACCAAGACGCTCGCCACCGAGCTCGGCCGCGACGGCGTGCGGGTCAACGGCATCCACCCCGGCTACATCTGGGGCAAGTCGGTCGAGTGGTACCTGAACCACCTCGCCGAGGAGAACGGCACCAGCTTCGACGAGGAGTACGCCCGCGTCGCCGACCAGACCTGCCTCGGCTACATCCCGTCGTCGGCCGAGATCGCCGGTGCGGTGGTGTTCTTCGCCTCGCCGCTGTCGAAGCCGATCACCGGGCAGAGCCTCTCGGTGAACGGCGGGGCGTGGCTCCACTGATGGCCCGGGAACCCACGTGATGGCCCCGTCGCCCGAACGGTCCATCGCCAACCTGGTGCACGCCCTGGCCGAGGCGGTGGACGACGCCGACGGGGACCGCATCGAAGCGCTCTTCGGCGACGCCACCTTCACCATGGCCGGGGGCACCCCGCGGGAGGGCGGGGCCGCCTTCCGGGAGGTGATCGAGCGGGGGATGCTCACCCACGACGGCTCGCCCCGGACCCTCCACCAGGTGTCGAACCTGGCGATCGAGGTCGATCCGAGCGGGGAGACGGCGTCGGGCCGGGCGAGGATCACCGTCCTCCAGCAGGTACCGGCCGCCGACGACCGGCCCGCCTTCCCGCTCCAGCCGGTGCTGGTCGGTCGCTACGAGGACCGCTACCGGCGCGACGCCGACGGCACGTGGCGCTTCGCCAGCCGGGTCATGCACGTCGACCTGCTCGGTGACACGAGCTTCCACACGAGGAATAGGTTGTGACGCCGACGCATCGGGGGAGGGGTTGATGGTCAAGCTCGTCTGCTTCCTGAAGCGCAAGGAGGGCCTCTCCCTCGAGGAGTTCTACGACCACTGGTTCGACCGCCACGCGCCCCTCATCGCTTCGACCGAGCCCTTCGCCACCCTGGTCAAGCGGTACGAGCAGCACCGCCGCGTCGCCGAGCCCGGGTGGATGGGCACGCCGGGCTACGACGGCATCACGATCCAGTGGTTCGACTCCACCGCCGACGTCGAGGCGTTCATCAACGCCCCGGAGTACGCCACGACGATCGCCCCCGACGAGGCGGCGTTCCTCGACACCTCGGCCCTGGTGTGGATGATCACCGAGGTGCCGACCATCGCCATCGACGGGCCTACGTCGTGACCGACGCGCTCCCGTTCGCCGGGAAGGTCGCCCTCGTCACCGGTGGTGCGTCGGGCATCGGCGGCGCCACCGTCGAGCGGCTCGTCGCCGCCGGCGCGTCGGTGATCGTGGCCGACCGCGATGTCGACACCGGAGAGGCCCTCGTCGGGCGTCTGGCCGCGGGACCGTCCACCGGTGAGGTCCGCTTCGTGCGCGCCGACGTCACCGACCCGGCCGCCGTCGACGACGCGGTGGCGGCGGCCGTCGACGGCTTCGGCGGCCTGCACCTGGCCGTGAACAGCGCCGGCACGGCCGGCACCTACGCCGCCCTGCCCGACCAGCGGCTCGAGGCGTGGAACCAGACGCTGGCGGTCAACCTCACCGGCACCTTCCTCTGCCTGCAGCGCGAGGTCCCGGCGATCGTCGCCGGCGGTGGCGGGGCGGTGGTCAACGTGGCCTCGGCGGCCGGGCTCATGGGCTTCGCCAACCTGCCCGCCTACGTGGCCAGCAAGCACGGGGTGGTCGGGCTCACCAAGAGCGTGGCCCTGGAGTACGCCCGAGCCGGGGTCCGGGTCAACGCGGTGTGCCCGGGCAGCATCCGCACCCCGATGCTCGAGGGCTTCGCCGGCGGCGACGAGCAGGTGCTCCAGGGCATGGGGAAGGGCCAGCCCGTCGGCCGCCTCGGCACCGCCGACGAGGTCGCGGCCGCCATCGTGTGGCTGTGCTCGGACGACGCCTCGTTCGTGACCGGCCACGCCATGGCGGTCGACGGCGGCGTGCTGGCGACCTGACGGACCAGGGGAACGGGAGGGACGCGATGGGGCTGGTCGAGGGCGCGAGGGCGGTCGTCACCGGGGGCGCGTCGGGCATCGGGCTGGCCGCCGCCCGCCGGCTGGCCGAGGAGGGCGCGGTGGTCACCGTGCTCGACCGTGACGCCGACGGCGCCGCCCGGGCCGCCGACGCGGTCGGCGGCCACGCCGTCGTGGTCGACGTGGCCGGCACCGAGGCCATGGCTGCCGCCGTGGACGAGGCGGCGTCGACCATGGGCGGGCTCACCACCGTGTTCCTCAACGCCGGCATCGGCAACCTCAAGCCGCTGCACACCTACACCGAGAAGGAGTGGGACCTCCTCGTCGACGTCAACCTGAAGGGCACCTGGAACGGCCTGCGCGCCGTGGTGCCCCACCTGCGGGCCGCCGGCGGGGGGAGCATCGTCACCATGGCGTCGGTGAGCGGCGTCTACCCGACCCGTGGTGAGAGCCCCTACGCCGCCGCCAAGGCCGGCGTGATCGCCCTCACCCGCAGCGCCGCCCTCGAGTACGGGCCCGACGACATCCGGGTCAACTGCGTGTCGCCGGGGTTCATCCGCACCGACCTCACCGAGTTCGCCTTCTCGAACCCGGCGTGGGTCGAGCCGCTCGAGGCCCGCACCCCGCTGCGCCGGGTGGGCACGGCCGACGACGTGGCCGACGTCGTCGTGTTCCTGTCGTCGCGGCTGGCGCGCTACGTCACCGGTCAGAACCTGCTCGTCGACGGCGGTAGCCTCCTGCCCAGTGCGCAGACCGACCACCTGCTGCTCGAGCTACTGGGCGAACCACCGGGGTGACCCGCGCCGGGTGGGCGTGCGTCCCTAGCATCGGTCCCTCGTGAGCACCACCGTCGACGCGCCGCGGGCCGAACCGACGCCCCCGGGCTCGGGTTCGGTCGGCGACCGCAGCCCCGTCGAGCCGCCCGCCCCGTGGTGGCGCCCGGTCGAGGCATGGAGGTCCCGGGGCCACCGCATCCTGCCCGGCGTCTGGTTCCCGGTCGGCGTGTTCGCGATCTGGCGGGTCGTGTCGCTGCTCGTCACCCTTCGCCTCGGCGGCGACGCGGAGACCGCGTACAACTACGACGGCGAGCACTACCTCCGCATCCTGCACTACGGCTACTGGAACCCTCGACCGATGATGCCGGCCCACGCCTTCTTCCCCGGCGTGTCGTGGCTGGCCGAGCCGGTCTTCCGGCTGACCGGCTCGGACCTGTGGACCGTGCACGTGACCGCCACCGTCACCGGGCTGGGCGCCTTCGTCGGCGTGTGGGGGGCGTCGAAGGTCTGGCGGAGCGAGCAGGTGGCCCGTCGGGCGGTGCTGTTGTTCGCCGTCTTCCCGTCGACGCTGTTCCTGTGGGCCTTCTACTCGGAAGGGCTGTTCATCGCCCTCGGCGCCGGCGCGGTGTGGGCCGACCGCGAGGGGAAGAAGGGGATCGCCGCGGCCTGCCTGGTCGGGGTCGCGACCACCCGCAGCATCGGCATCCTGATCCCGCTGGTGCTGGTGCTGGCCCGCGTCATCCGGCAGCGTCGCATCGACAAGTGGTCGGTGATCTACACGGCGGCCGGTGCGGTGGGGCTCGGTGCGGTGCTGCTCGTCATGTGGCACCAGGTGGGCGACCCGTTCGCCTGGCTCAGCGTGCAGGACGACTGGGGTCGCGAGGTCGCGCCGCCCTGGGCGTCGGTCATCCAGGGCTTCGAGAACCTGCACCCGAAGCCGCGCACGGTGATGGTCCCCGCGCTCGTGGCCCGCAACCTCGACCTGTGGTGCGTGCCGATCGTCGTCCTGCCCCTCGCCTACGCCGCCCTCAGCCGGAAGGACCGGTTCCCGATGGAGACGTGGATGCTCGGCGTGGCCATGATCGCCCTGCCGCTGTCGTCGAGCGTGCTCGCCAGCTTCAACCGCTTCGTGCTGGCGACCTGGGTCATCTATCCGGTGTACGGCTCGTTCGCCGGGCGGTTCCCGAGGTGGGTTCGGATCCCCGCCGGCCTCGTCGTCGCCGGGCTCGGCATCTGGATCGGCTACCGCATGATCGGCCGGTTCACGGTCAACCGCTTCGTCGGCTGAGCGAATCCTGTCCCGGGCGGGCGGGACCGACTACCCTTCCAGCCGACATCACCCTCGATCGGAGGCTTGCTGTGCGTCCCTTCCCCGTCGTCGCGTCCGTCGCCCTCGCCGCGACCGCGATCGTGCTGCCCGGCGCCGCCGCACCGGTCACCGCCCAGGAGTGCCAGCCGGGCACGCTCTACTACTCGCAGGACAGCAACGAGAACGGGCTGTACTCGGTCGACGTCGCCACCGGCGCGGCGACGCTCGTCGGGACCGGAGCGACCGGCGTGACGTCGGGAACCGTCGGCCTGACGGAGTCGAACGACCCGAACGTGCTCTGGGGGTCGACCTGGACCGACTTCACGATCATCAACGCCGACGGGAGCGGCGCCAACGTGCTGCCCACCGACTTCCGGGCGGAGGCGCTCGCCTACGAGGCCGGGAGTGGGATCCTGTACGGTTCCATCAACGGCGAGTTCTTCACCGTCGACCCGGTCACCGGGCTGCGAATCACCGAGGACCTCTCCCAGCCCGGCGCCGACATCGAGGGCCTGGCGGCGGACGCCTCGACCGGTCTCGTGTACGGGGTCGCCGGCGAGTCGAACAGCCCCCTGTACGTCTACGACCCCGTCGCCGACGGCTGGTCCACGATCCCGATGTCGCTCGACCTCTCCTGGGACTCGGTGGGCCTGGCCTTCGACCCCAACGCCGCGCTCCTGTACGCCATCAACGAGGACGACAGCGTCTACTCGATCACCCTCACGGGTGGGGTGACGCTGATCGGGGACATGAACATCGAGGGCGGCGGCGGTGGCGCCGGCTTCGTCGCGGGGGACTCCGCGCTGCCCCCGACGACGCCCACGACCGAGGCGACCACCACCACCTCCACGACCGTGGCGCCGACCACGTCCGCAGCGGCGGCCGCTGCCGCGGCCACGGTGACGCCCCGCTTCACCGGCTGAGCCGGGGCCGGCCGGCTACCAGAGCTCGTCGGTGTAGGTGTCGGTGCCCGGTCGGGTCGGGACGAACGGGGCGGCCAGGGCCACCGTGCCCTGCCCGCCGGCGGCCACCCGCTCGGCGAACGGCACGAACACCTCGTCCCAGCACTGGCACGGGTCGGCCTCGACCTGGGCGAGCAGCAGCAGCCGGGTGTCCTGTCCCGGCGCCGGTGCCTGGCTGACCGGGGCATCGGGCGGGAGAGGGATCGGGGTGAGCGCGCTGGTGAGCGCCCACGGCGTGCCGGTCATGGCCGCCGGCACCGCCTCGTCCCGAAGCCAGTTCGACAGCTCCTTCGGGGCCACGCCCTCGGCCGGGTCGACCATCAGCATCACCAGCCCTTCGTAGGGGTGGTCGAGGGCGAGGGCGGCGGGCACTCCGTCGTCGTCGCGGCCTGCTTCCCAGCGGTGGACGTACATGAGCGTGTGGACGTGGTCGCGGTGTTCGAACATCCGGTCGTTGTCGTGCAGCCACTTGACCTGGGTGCTGCCCCACCCGATGGCGTCGGCCTCCTGGCCCTTGAGGATCCAGTAGACGGCCAGGTAGGAGCCGGCGTCGGCGTCCGGGAGGGCCACCGTGGCGGCCGGGAAGCGAAGGTCCTTGAGGGCTCGGGTGGCCACGAACCGCCGGCCCGTGAACCACATGGGCCCGATCAGGCACCCGGCGTAGAAGTGGTCGCGCTCGTACCAGCGGTTGTAGGCGACCTCGTGGCCTCGGTGGGGCTCGACGAGGGTGACGAGGGCGGCTCCGGGCCGGATCGCCTCGTGCTCGATGGCGGGGTAGTCCATGGGCCCGAACCCTAGTGCCGCACTAGAACCTGTTTCAGTTGGCGGTGGTAGGCTCGCCGCCATGGAGGACTTCCCGAAGTTCATCTCCGTCGATGACCACGTCATCGAGCCGCCGAACGTCTGGCAGGACCGCCTGCCGGCCAAGTACCGGGAGGTCGGCCCCCGGATCGAGCGCCACCCGGTGGCCGAGATGAGCTTCGTCGGGGGCAAGTTCGCCTACCGCATGGGCGAGGAGGGCGATGGACCCCTCGCCGACTGGTGGATGTTCGAGGACAAGGCCATCCCCCACACCCGCCTGGCCGCCGCCGTCGGCGTGCCGCGCGAAGAGGTCACGGTCACGCCCATCACCTACCAGGACATGCGCACCGGCTGCTACGAGCAGCAGGCCCGCCTCGACGACATGGACGTGAACCACACCGAGGCCCAGATGTGCTTCCCGACCATGCCCCGGTTCTGCGGCCAGACCTTCCTCGAGATGCAGGACCGCGAGCTCGGCCTGCTCTGCGTGCAGGCCTACAACGACTGGATGGTCGACGAGTGGTGCGGCGGCACCGACGGTCGGCTCATCCCGCTCATCATCGTCCCGCTGTGGGATGCCGAGCTGGCCGCCGACGAGGTGCGGCGCATGGCCGCCCGGGGCGTCACCGCCACCTGCTTCACCGAGATCCCGCCGTTCCTCGAGCTGCCCTCGATCCACTCCGGCTACTGGGACCCGTTCTTCTCCGCCTGTGACGAGACCTCGATGGTCGTCAACATGCACATCGGTTCGTCGTCGAAGATGCCGTCGACCTCGCCCGACGCCCCGGCCATGGTGGGGTCGACCATGACCTTCACCAACTGCATGATGTCGATGGTCGACTTCATGCTCTCCGGCGTCCTGCCCCGCTTCCCCAACCTGAAGCTGGCCTACGCCGAGGGCCAGCTCGGCTGGATCCCCTACATCCTCGAGCGGGCCGACAAGGTGTGGGAGCACAACCGTGGTTGGGGCGGTGTCGCCGACCTCGTGCCCGAGCCGCCGAGCACCTACTACTACCGGCAGATGTACGCCTGCTTCTTCGACGACGAGTTCGGCCTGACGCCCGGCGCCCTCGAGCGGATCGGCCCGAGCAACGCCCTGTTCGAGACCGACTACCCGCACTCCGACAGCACCTGGCCCCACACCAAGGAGGTCGCCCAGAAGCTGATGGGCGGCCTACCCGAGGAGACCATCCGGAAGCTGGTGCGGGGCAACGCCATCGAGCTCCTGCAGCTCGACTTCCAGCCGTAGACGGAGCGGGGGAGAACCATGAGCGACGCACCGGCCATCGACGTCGACGCGCCCTACCGCCTGCTCATCGGCGGCGAGCGCGTCGAGGCGGGCGACGGCACCTACGACATCGTCAACCCCGCCACCGAGCAGGTGGTCGGCCACGCACCCAACGCCTCGGTCGCCGACGCCGAGGCGGCGGCCGCGGCCGCCGCCGCCGCCTTCCCGGCGTGGTCGCGCACCGAACCCGAGCATCGGGCCGAGCTGTTGAACCGGGCCGCCGACCTGCTCGAGAAGCGCTACGCGGAGCTGATCCCCCTGGTGCAGGCCGAGACCGGCGCCACGCTGCGGGTCACCAAGCAGATGCAGGTGCCGATGGCTGCGGTGCGGCTGCGTCGCTACGCCCGGGGCATCCGCGAGGAGCTCGAGATCCCGCTCCCGCCCAACGTCGTGGGCGCCAGCGCGCTCGCCCCCGGCGGCATCATCGGTGGCCTCGCCCGCCGCGCCCCGGCCGGGGTCGTGGTGTGCATCACGTCCTACAACTTCCCGCTCACCAACATGAGCGGGAAGGTCGGGCCTGCGCTGGCGATGGGCAACACCATCATCATCAAGCCCGCCCCCCAGGACCCACTCGGCGTGGTCGCCATGGGCGAGGTGTTCGACGAGGCCGGCTTCCCGCCGGGCGTGGTCAACGTGATCACCAGCGAAGGGCCGGCTCCGGCCGAGGCGCTCGTGGCGTCGCCCCACACCGACATGGTCAGCTTCACCGGCTCCACCGGCGTCGGCCAGCGCATCGGCACCGTGGCCGGCCACGACATGAAGCGACTGCTGCTCGAGTTGGGCGGCAAGGGCGCATGCATCGTCTACGACGACGCCGACCTCAAGACGGCCATCACCGGGATCACATCCGTGTGGGCGTTCCACTCCGGTCAGATCTGCACGGCCCCCACCCGGGTGATCGCCCAGCGGGGCATCTACGACCAGCTCGTCGCCGGGTTGTCGGCGGCCGCCGGCCACCTGAAGGTGGGCGACCCGCTCGAGCGCGACACCGTGCTCGGCCCGGTGATCACCGGCGTGCATCGCGACCGCGTCGAGGGCTACATCGCGTCGGGCCGTGACGAGGGTGGCACCGTCGTCACGGGCGGCGAGCGCCCCGACGTCGACGCCGGCTACTACGTGGCCCCCACCCTGATCGCCGACTGCCGTCCGGGCATGCGGGTGGTCGACGAGGAGATCTTCGGTCCGGTCATCGTGGTGGTGCCCTTCGACGACGCCGACGAGGCCGTGGCCATCGCCAACGGTGGCGACTTCGGGCTCTACGACTACGTCTTCTCGACGGACTCGGCCAAGGCCTACGACACCGCCCGGCAGTTGCGCACCGGCAACGTCGGCATCAACACGGTGCAGCGCAACCACGAGACCCCGTTCGGCGGGTTCAAGCTGAGCGGGGTCGGTCGCGACGGCGGCCGGTTCGGGTTCCACGCCTACAGCGAGTTGCAGTCGATCGTCTGGCCCGGGTAGGCCGAGCCTTCGAGGCGAGACGCCGGACACGAGCAGGGGAGAGCCATGGCACATCGCGGAGTGGTGTTCGACGAGGGCGGACTGGGCGTCGTCACCGACCTGACGCTGCGCGACCTGCGGGCCGGTGAGGTGCGGGTCGCCATCCAGGCCGCGGGCGTGTGCCACAGCGACGTCAGCGTGATCGACGGCACCATCCCGTTCCCCACGCCGGTCGTGCTCGGCCACGAGGGAGCGGGGGTCGTCACCGAGCTGGGGGAGGGCGTCACCGGCCTGGTCCTCGGCGACCACGTGGTGATCTCCACCCTCTCGAACTGCGGGGCCTGCGCCGCCTGCGAGACGGGACGGCCCACGCACTGCCGCGAGTCGATCGGCAAGATGTCGGCCCCGTTCCGCCAGGGCGACCGCAAGGTGCTCCAGTTCGCCAACATCGGCGCCTTCACCGAGGAGACCATCGTCAAGGGCCGCCAGTGCGTCCCCATCAGCAAGGAGGTCCCCTTCCCGGTGGCCTCGCTGCTCGGCTGCGGCGTCATCACCGGCGTGGGTGCCGTGTTCAACCGGGCCAGGGTCACCCACGGCCAGAGCGTGCTCGTCATCGGGGTGGGGGGCATCGGCCTCAACGTGATCCAGGGCGCGGCGCTCGCCGACGCGCTGCCGATCATCGCCGTCGACACCAACCCGAAGAAGGAGGCACTGGCCCGGCAGTTCGGCGCCACCCACTTCATCGACGCCTCCCAGGTCGACACCGCCGAGGCGGTCAGGGAGATCGTGCCGAACGGCGTCGACGTGTCGTTCGAGTGCGTCGGCCACCCCGCCCTCGTCCGCCAGTCGATCGACCTGCTCGACTGGGGCGGCACCTGCGTCATCCTCGGGGTGCCCAGGTTCGGCACCGAGGCCGCCTTCCAGGTGAGCACGCTCTACAACGACAAGACGATCATGGGCTGCCGCTACGGGGCCGGCCGACCGCACAAGGACATCCCGCTGTTCGTCGACCTCTACCTGGCCGGGCGGCTCAACCTCGACGACCTCGTCACCCGCACCTATCCGCTCGAGGACGTGGAGCAGACCATCGTCGACATGCACGACGGTGACCTCGCCCGCGGCGTCCTCACCTTCTGAGCGGCGGATCGGGGGCGGACGGCGATGGCGATCACGGGGGAGTTGGCCGAGCTCGCCGATCGGGTCCGTCGGTGGGGACGGTGGGGCGACGACGACGAGGTGGGCTCGCTCAACCTGGTCGACGCCGCCGCGACCCGACGCGGTGTCGCCGCGTCGAGCACCGGTCGGGCCATCGCCCTCGGACTGCCCATCGGCACGCCCGGCCGCCGGAAGGGATCGCCCCAGGAGGGCGGCGCGCCCCGCCGGTTCAACCCCGTCCACTCGATGCTGTCGCTGAACTCCACCTACGTCCCCGGGGCCGGGGAGGCGGCGTTCAACGACGACATGGTGGTGCTGCCGCTGTCGGCCGGCACCCACCTCGACTCCCTCGCCCACGTCACCTACGACGGGCTGATGTGGAACGGCTATCCGGCCGACGTCGTCACCGCCGAGGAGGGGGCGACGCGCTGTGGGGCCGAGACCCTGCGACCGGTGGTGACCCGGGGCGTGTTGCTCGACCTGCCGGCGGTCAAGGGCGTCGAGCGGCTCGAGCCCGGCTACGCCATCACCGGCGACGACCTCGACGCCGCCGTCGAGCACGCCGCCGTGACGCTCGAAGCGGGCGACGCCGTGCTGGTGCGCACCGGCCAGATGCAGCACTGGCACGCCGACGACACCTGGGCCTACAACCACGAGACACCCGGCCTGTCGTTGCAGTCGATCGAGTGGGTGCACCGCAACGAGCCCGGCGTGGTGTTCACCGACACCTACGTGTTCGAGGTGTGGCCACCCGAGGACTGGTCGGCGATCATGGCCGTGCACATGATCCACCTCCGCGACATGGGGCAGATCCAGGCCCAGAACGCCGACCTCGAGGCGCTGGCGGCGGCATGCGCCGACGAGGGACGGCACACCTTCCTGCTCTCGGCCGCCCCCGAGCCGGTCAACGGTGGGTGCAGCGCCCCGGTCAACCCGGTGGCGGTGCTCTGAGGCCTGCCGACCGATGGACGCGGAACAGCTCATCGAACGGCTCGAGCTGCACCCCCACCCCGAGGGCGGCCACTACCGACGGGTGTGGCAGCACGACGAGCACGGTGAGGACGGTCGGCCGTTGGCCAGCGCCATCACCTACCTGCTGCCCCACGGCGTCACCTCGCGTTGGCACCGCGTCGACGGCGTCGAGATGTGGGAGCACGAGCTCGGCGGCCCGCTGGAGGTGTCGATCGTGTCCGACGCCGGGGGCGTGGTTCGGCACGTGATCGGCATCGACGCGGCCGGCCTCCGACGGGTCGTGGTGCCGGCGGGCGCCTGGCAGCGGGCCCGCTCCATGGGCGACTTCAGCCTGGTCACCTGCACGGTGACGCCCGGGTTCGTGTGGGACGGCTTCGAGCTCGCGCCCGAGGGCTGGGAGCCGGGGGCCTAGGGACGTGGTCCCGCTTCCCGCCGCTCGGGCACGGCCGTGACCATCCGTCCCGCCGTCACGACCGACCTGGCCGAGATCGCCGCCCTCATCCGTGAGCTGGCGGACTACGAGCGCCTGGCGCACGAGGTCGAGTGGCGGGAGCACGAGCTGGGGGCGGCCCTGTTCGGCGACGATCCCGCCGCCCACGTGCTCGTGGCCGAGGCCGACGACGGGAGGGTCGCCGGCTTCGCCCTCTGGTTCCGCACGTTCTCGACGTTCCTCGGCCGCGAGGGGATCTGGCTCGAGGACCTGTTCGTGCGGACCGAGCACCGGGGCGGCGGCCACGGGCGGGCCCTGCTCGAGACGCTGCGCGCCATGACCGACGGCCGGGTGGAGTGGGCCGTGCTCGACTGGAACGAGACGGCCATCGGCTTCTACCGCTCGCTCGGTGCCCGCCCGGTCGACGGATGGACGCGCTACCGCTGGGTGCTGGAGTAGCGCCGGTCAGCGGGCTCGGCGTGGCGGCAACGGCACGATCGTCGACGTCTGCCGCATGTGCTCCTCGTAGCCGGGGCGGCGCTCGACACCTCGCTTGTCGATCATCGGGATGCTGGCGAAGACGAACATGGCGGTCATGGCCAACGGGCCGATGATCGTCCACCACCACGAGGGGTCGGCGGCCAGCGCGAACAGCCACAGTCCCCACCAGAACGACAGCTCGCCGAAGTAGTTCGGGTGGCGCGACCACGCCCACAGGCCCACCCGGCAGATGTCGCCCGGCTGCTTGGTGCGGTTGAAGGCGCGGAGCTGCTCGTCGGCGATGAGCTCGATGAGGACGGCCCCGCCGGTGACGACGACGGCCAGCACGTCGAGGACGCCGAAGCCGTCGGAGCCGACGCTCACCGCCGGGTACAGCGCCAGGCACCCCAGGTACACCTGGATGGTGGGGAAGAGGTGCAGGCCGAACAAGCTCTGGATCCAGTACGGCCGACCGTTGGTGCGGATGTCGACGTAACGCCAGTCCTCGTGGTCGAGGCCGGGCCACCCTCGTGCCCAGTTGGCCGTCAGCCGGATCGCCCATGCCCATACGAGGATCACGACGAGCGCCTGGCGGAGCCCGTCGGCGCCCGGCTCGGCCACGGCGAGGAAGTAGACGACGATGACCGGCGGCGCCACGCTCCAGTAGGCGTCGTACATGCTCGAGTTGTTCACCAGGCGGCTGCTGACGAAGATCACGAGCGTCGCCGCCAGGTCGGCCACGAGGACGGTGACGAGCGGGCGTTCGTCGCCCATCACGACCGCGACCGCCGCGGCCACCGCCAGCGCGACGGCATAGGCGAGGACCACGATCCCGAACGACGCCGCCCGGCTCGGCATCCGCGCCGGCCCGACGGCCACCTGCTCGTCCATGCTCGACCTCCCGGGCTCGACCTCCTCGGTTCCCGGGCCCAGTGTCCCACGCGCCCAGCCAGTTCGGCCGCACGACGAACCGGTGCAGGAGGGCTGACCGCTCACCGCCGGCCCGCGCCTAAGCTGACGCCCCGTCAGGTCCGCTCTCCGGGAGCGGCGTGGGTCGTCGGGGGAGGCGCGGATGCTCGAGGGGCGGACGTTGTGGGAGCTGGTCGAGGCACGGGCTGCGGCCACGCCGGACGACCGCATGGCGGTCGACGAGAGCGGGCGGGAGATGACCTTCGGCCAGTTCCGCGGTCGCTCCGAGCGGGTGGCGGCCGCCTTGCTCGAGCGCGGCATCGGCCCCGGTGACGTGGTCACCTGGCAGCTGCCCACGTGGTTCGAGTCGATGGTGCTGGTGGCGGCCCTCGCTCGTCTGGGCGCCACGCAGAACCCGATCCTGCACATCTACCGCGAGCGTGAGGTCGGCTTCTGCGTCCGCCAGGCCGGGGCCAAGCTCCTCGTGGTGCCGTCGTCGTTCGCCGGCTTCGACTTCGGCGCCATGGCCGACGACATCGCCGCCGGAGTCGACGGCCTCGAGGTGCTGCGGTGCGATCGCGACCTCCCCGAGGCCGACCCGGCGAACCTGCCGCCCCCGCCGACCGACGGCGAGGCCGTGCGCTGGCTCTTCTACACGTCGGGCACCACCGCCGACCCGAAGGGCGCCCAGCACAGCGACGCCACCATCCACGCCGTCGCCAAGGGCATGGCCGGGCGGCTCGAGGTCACCGAGGCCGACCGAAACGCCCTCGCCTTCCCGTTCCCGCACATCGGCGGCATCACCTGGTTGGTCACCGGCCTGCAGACCGGGTGCCAGAACATCCTGTTCCAGGCGTTCGTGCCCGATCAGGTGGTCGAGGTGCTGAGCCGTGAGGGCGTCACCCTCGCCGGCTCGGGCACCGTGTTCCACCAGGTGTACCTGGCCGCCCAACGCAACGCCTCGGCGCCGATCTTCCCGAACGTGCGGGGCTTCCCCGGCGGCGGCGCCCCGAAGCCGCCCGCGCTGCACTACGAGATGATCGAGGCGTTCGGCGTCGGCATCTACTCGGGCTACGGCCTCACCGAGGCACCGATCCTCACCATGGCCGGCATGCACGACGGCGACGAGGACCTGGCCAACACCGAGGGCACGGCCATGCCCGGCGTCGAGCTCAAGCTGGTCACCACCGAAGGTGCCGTGGCCGCCGTCGGCCAGGAAGGCGAGGTGCGGGCCAAGGCCCCCCAACTCATGCTCGGCTACCTCGACTCGTCGCTCGACGCCGAGGCCTTCGACGACGAGGGCTACTTCCGCACTGGCGACCTCGGCGTGCTCGACGAGCGCGGGATGCTCACCATCACCGGCCGGCTCAAGGACATCATCATCCGCAAGGGCGAGAACGTGTCGGCCAAGGAGGTCGAGGACCACCTCTACCGGCACCCCAAGGTCGCCGACGTCGCCGTGATCGGCCTGCCCGACCCCGACAGCGGCGAACGGGTCTGCGCGGTGGTGACCACCGCCGAGGGCCAGGAGCCGATCGGCTTCGCCGAGATGGCCGACTACCTGAAGGCCGAGGGCCTGATGGTGCAGAAGGTCCCCGAGCAGCTCGAGCTGGTCGAGGTCATCCCCCGCAACCCGTCGGGCAAGATCCTCAAGCGCGACCTGCAGGCCCGCTACCAGGACAGCGAGCCCACGCGCCGGGCCTGAGCCCCGGAACCGGCCCCCTTCACGCCGAAACCGGTTGCGCGAAACGCGGTCCGCAACCGACGACTGCGCAACCAGTTCGAGAGGGGGGGTTGGCTGGAGCCGGCCGGATCAGTTGCCGGCGGCGGCTTCGGTGACGCCGCGCACCGTGGTGGGGGTGTTGGTGGCGTCACCCGGGTTGAGGTCGTACCGGTCGCGCACCCCGCTTCCGGCGCACGCCCCGCCGTCGGAACCCGAGTTCAGCGAGAGCGTGCGGTCGAGCAGCGGGCTCGCCCCCGAGAACATCCCCCACGGGCTCTCGCAGCCGGGGACGATCCAGACGTGGTTCATCCAGCCGCCCGAGCCGGCCGCCTTGCGGCCGCCGATGGCGGCGCAGTCCTCGGCCGACATCGTGCTGTCGCCGATCACCCCGCCGGCGCCGATGCACAGGCCGACGTGGCGGTGGAAGTGGTCGTTCGGCCCCGTGAAGCCCTGCGTCGGCTCGGTGTCGCTGTTGTGGATCAGGTAGTACGAGAGGCCGACCATGCTGGCGTCGGGGCCGTCGCCGTCGTAGAGCAGCATCTCCGGCTCGGACAGGTCGAACGTCCCGTCGACCGAGGAGAACTTCATGTAGTGGGCGGCGATGCCGGGCACGTAGCCGGTGACCCGGGTCCACCCGCCGGCGGTGGCGTCGGCGGCGGTGGGGAAGCGCAGGGCGACCTCTCGGGCGGTGGCCAGCTCGGACCTGAGCTGCTCGCACTCGGCCGGGTCGGTCATCGCCACCCATGGCTGGGGACCGATGTGGCCCCCGTGGCCGCCGTTGTCGTCGGGGGCGGCGGCGGAGCCGTGGCCGTGGGCGGCCATGTAGGTCGGCAGCCACTGCAGCCACCGATCGTAGGTCTCGTCGCTCGCCTGCGAGAGGGCGACGACGACCTCGGCGTCCTTCAGCTCGCCGCCCTCCTTGGCGGTGGCGGCGATGAGGGCGTCGAGCTCGGGGGTGCCCGGCTCGGACGACGCCGCCGAGGTGGTGGCGTGGTCGTGGCCGTCGTCGTCGGTGGCGTGGCTGCCGCCCATGATCGTGTCGACGCCGGCGACCGTGGTCTCGGCCCAGTAGGCCGCCGGGTTGATGTCGAGGTCGCAGCGGGCCGCTGCGATCGACGCCATCTGGGTGTCCATGGTCGAGCCCTCGTGCAGGTGCTCGGAGGCCACCTCGCCGGCGCCGGCGCCGGCACCGCCGTGGTCGTGCTGGACCACGGTCGGGTCGCTCAGGGCGACCGACGTGGCGATCAGCGCAGCGACGGGGATGAGCGAGCCGATGATCAGCAAGGGCTCGGAGATGCGATCGGCGATCGTGGGACGGGCGAGCAGCAGGACCGCGCCCACGACGACGCCGCCGGCGAAGAGGGCGGCGAGCCCATCGATGAGGCCGACGTCCTCGGCCACCCCGGAGCCGCCGCCGAACGGCAGGCCGGCGGTGCGGCTCCACACCCACAGGCCGAGCACGACGGCGTTGATGGCGACGGCAGACTGGAGCATGAACCGGCTGGGCCGGACGAGCAGCCCGACGGCCACGAGGACCTGGAGCCAGCCGACGATGGCGAAGCCGATGGCGTCGGTGGTGTTCTCGGCGTGCACCGGCACCATGACCAGGTGGATGATGCCGGCGGCGAGCGAGAGCGAGGCGAGCAGCGCCCGGGCGGCCATCGCCGGTCCGGGCTGGTCGGCGCGGGGCTCCGCAGCAGGGTCGAGCGTGGCGGTCATCGTCGGACGTTCCCCCTCGGTCGCGGGGCGGCCCCCGCGCCCACAGGTTCCCATCGTGACCGATGCCACGGCAAGGCGGGCGACCTCCGGCCCCGGGGAGGGCCGCGACCGGTGCCGGCCCGCATTTCCGTCGTTCCCCGGCCCCTCGCTACGATCTGACGCCTCATCAGGAACGCGTACAGGGGAGACAACGGCATGGGACTGCTCGACGGCCGCGTCGCCATCGTCACGGGGGCCGGCCACGGCATCGGCCGGGGTCACGCCCTGGAGCTGGCCAAGGAGGGGGCCAAGGTCGTGGTCAACGACCTCGGCACCACCCTCGAGGGCGAGGGCACGGGGAAGGACGCCGACCTCACGGTCGACCTGATCCGCGAGCGCGGCGGCGAGGCCGTCGGCAACTACGAGGACGTCGCCGACTACGACGGGGCCGCCCGGATGATCGCCCAGGCCGTCGACGACTTCGGCCGCCTCGACATCCTGGTCAACAACGCCGGCATCTCCCGTGACGCCACGATCTGGAAGATGACCGAGGACGATTGGGACAAGGTGCTCCGCGTCCACCTCAAGGGCACCTTCGCCCCGACCCACCACGCCGTGCGCCACTGGCGGGAGCGCAGCCAGGCCGGCGACGACGTGAGCACCGGCCGCGTCATCAACACCACGTCGGGGGCCGGGCTCACCGGCAACTTCGGGCAGGCCAACTACACGACGGCCAAGGCCGGCATCGCCGCCTTCACCATGACCGTGAGCCTCGAGGTGTTCAAGATGGGCGTGACCGTCAACGCCATCGGCCCTGCCGGCGCCACGCGCATGGCCGCCTCCATCCCCGGCGCCGGCATCGTCGCCCGCGAGCCCGACGAGTTCACCGAATGGGACCCGATGGACCCGTCGCTCTCGTCGCCGCTCGTCGCCTGGCTCGCCAGCGACAAGGCCGCCCACGTCACCGGCCAGGTCATCCGCGCCGTCAAGGACGACATCGTCTTGATGCAGCCCTGGAGCAACGGCCCGTCGATCAGCAAGTCGGGCAAGCGCTGGGAGGCCGCAGAGCTGACCGCGCTGGTGAACGCCGACATCTTCCGTTCCCGCGCCCCGGGTCTGCGCTACTGAGCACCATCGGCGAGCTCCTCGCGCGCGGCCTGCGCGACCTCGGCGTGCGCCGGGTCTTCGTCGCCCGGCCGGCGACCCTGCCCGGGTGGCCGGGCATCGACGAGGTCGTGGTCGACGAGCCCGAGCTGGCCGTGCTGCTGGCCGACGCCGAGGGCCGCATCGGTGCGGGGGCGGGTGCCGCCCTCCTGCCCGACGGCCGCCTCCGGGTCAGCGCCCAGCCGGGCGCCCTGGCCGACGTCGTCCCCGTCACCGACGCCGCCGACCTGCCCAGCGTGCTCGCCACCTGGCCGCTCTACGGCGCCCTGCCGAGCGTCGAGTACCAGCTCGACCTCGACCTCGACGCCCCCGTGCCCGACGGACTCGAGCCCCTGCGGCTCGACCCGGAGGCGGGGGAGGTGCTCACCCTCTCACCCACCCTGGCCGACCTCTCGACCGTCGTGCTCGGCGGTCCCGGGATCGTCCGATCCGGGCAGGTGGCCGCGCTGGCGACCTTCGCGGCCGACGCCGGGCTCGGGGTGGTCAACACCTGGGGGGCCAAGGGGGTGTTCGAGTGGGACGACCCCCACCACTTCGGCACCGCCGGGCTCCAGCGGGACGACTTCGCGCTCGCCGGGTTGGCCGACGCCGAGCTGGTGATCGCCGCCGGGCTCGACCCGGCCGAGCTGGTGGGGGACGGGTGGCGCGGTCGCCAGCTGCTCGAGGTCGAGCCGTGGCAGCTCGCCGCGCTCGCCTGGCGCTGGCCGACGCGTCCCGCCCCCGTCGACCGACCCCGCCTCTACACCGAGCTGGCCGCCGCCATCGGGCCGCTCTACCCGAGCGAGGCCGTGCCGCTGACCCCGGCCCGGGCCGCCGCCGACCTGGCCGCCGTCCGACCGCCGGGTGGCCTGGTGGTCGCCGATCCGGGCGCGGCCGGGCTCTGGATCGCCCGGGCCTTCCCCACCACCGAGCCGGGCAGCGTCGTCGTGCCGTCCCTGCCGGTGAAGGGCTTCGCCGTGGCCGCCGCCATCGCCGCCGCCATGGCCGGCCGCCCGGCCATCGCCGTGGTCACCGACCCGCCCGATCCGGCCACCCTGGCCCTCGTCGAGAAGAGCGTGCGGTGGCGGGTGCCGCTCACCCTGGCCGTCTGGGGGGCCGACGTCACCCTGTCGAGTGCCGACGCCCATCGGGCGGCCCTGTCCGCGGCCCTGGCGACCCCCGAGCCCTCGCTCGTCGAGGTGCCGGTCGACTTCGCCCAGACCCGGGTGCTGGTGGAGGTGGCCGGCCCGGTCGTGGCCTGGGGCGGCGGCGCGTGAACGACGCGGCGAGCCCTCGTCGCGTGCGTAGTCGGCCACGGCACGGGTGGGTGGCTACGCACACGACGCGGCGAGCCCTCGTCGCGCCCGGCTCCGACCCGGGGACGAAAACGAGAACCTGTTACCGTTCGGCGGCCGCACCGGAGGGGGACCATGGCCGAGCTCGACACCTTCAACCTGGCCGACGTGTGGGAGGCGGTGAGCGACCGCGTCGCCGACCGCGAGGCCCTCGTGTGCGACGGGCGGCGCCTCACCTACGCGGAGCTCGAGCAGCGGGCCAATCGCCTTGCGCACTGGCTGCTCGGCCGGGGCGTGCAGCCCGGCCAGCACGTCGGGGTCCACCTGCAGAACGGCACCGAGTACGTCGAGGCCATGCTGGCCGCCTACAAGATCCGGGCCGTCCCCATCAACGTCAACTTCCGGTACGTCGAGGACGAGCTGCGGTACCTGTTCGACAACGCCGACCTGGTCGGGGTCGTCCACCACGCCTCGTTCGCCCCGCGCATCGTCGCCGTGCGCGACAGCCTGCCCGGCATCGGGTGGTACCTGGCCGTCGACGACACCGCCCGAGCAGCTGAGAGCGGACAGGACGGCTCGGGTGGGGTCGCGGACGACCTCACCGCACTCGGGTCGGTGCGCTACGAGGACGCCCTGGCGGCGTCGTCGGTCGAGCGTGACTTCGGGCCCCGCAGCGGTGAGGACCCCTACGTCATCTACACCGGCGGCACCACGGGCATGCCCAAGGGCGTGGTGTGGCGTCAGGAGGATGCCTTCTTCGCCTGCATCGGCGGCGGCGACCCCATGCGTCTGCTCGGCCCGGTCGATGAGCCGGCTCAGGTGTTCGACCGCATCGTCGACGGTACCTTCGTCTACCTCCCCGTCGCCCCGCTCATGCACGCCGCCGGTCAGTGGACGGTGCTGTCGTGGTTGTACGGCGGCGGCAAGATCGTCCTGCTGCCGGGGTCGCTCGATCCGCAGCGGGTGTGGCAGACGGTGGCCGACGAGAAGGTGAACCTGCTCACGGTCGTGGGGGATCCGGTCGTGCGGCCGTTGGTCGACGAGTGGGAGCGCAGCGGGCCCTACGACGTGTCGTCGCTCTTCTCGATCGGTTCGGGTGGCGCGCCGCTCACGCCATCGCTGAAGGAGCGTCTCATGACGTTGCTGCCGAACGTCGGTGTGGTCGACGGGTTCGGCTCGTCGGAGACTGGTGCCCAGGGCTCGCAGCGGCTCGAGGCGGGGGAGTCGGGTGGCGGTGCCACTCGCTTCCAGCCCTACGGCGACCGCACTGCGGTGCTCGACGAGGCCACCCGACAGCGGGTGGAGCCCGGGTCGGGGGTCATCGGCCGGGTCGGGCTGAAGGGACGTATCCCGCAGGGCTACTACAACGACCCGGCCAAGACGGCCGAGACGTTCGTCGAGGTCGACGGCGACCGTTGGGTGCTCACCGGCGACATGGCCACCGTCGACGCCGACGGCACCATCACGCTGCTCGGGCGGGGCAGCGGCTGCATCAACACCGGCGGCGAGAAGGTCTTCCCCGAGGAGGTCGAGGCCGTCCTCAAGGCCCACGAGGCGGTCTACGACGCCGTCGTGGTCGGCGTCGACGACGATCGCTGGGGCCAGCGGGTCGTCGCCGTGGTGCAGCCGGTCGCCGGAGCGGAACCGACCCTCGACGACCTGGTCGCCCACGCCCGCCATCACCTCGCCGGCTACAAGCTGCCGAGGGACCTGGTGGTGGTGCCCACCGTCGAGCGCTCTCCGGCCGGGAAGGCCGACTACCGGTGGGCCAAGACCGTGGCGACCGCGCGCTCTGCGTAGGGCGCGGCGGAGACCGCCACCGCCGGGGAGTACCGTCGGTGCCGGCGCCCGTCGGGGCGCGGAGAGGAGGCGAGGTCGATGAAGCGGGTCAGTGGTGTCGACGCCGCCTTCCTCTACGGAGAGACGCCGTCGTGGCACATGCACGTCTCGGCCGTGCTCATCGCCGACCCCGGCACGGCCCCCGGTGGCTTCACCGTCGAACGCCTGAAGGGCCAGATCGAGGAGCGGCTCCATCTGGCCCCGCAGTTCCGTTGGCGGCTGGTCGAGGTGCCCTTCGGCGTGGACCGGCCGGTGTTCATCGAGGACCCCGACTTCGACATCGACCTCCACGTCCGCCGCATCGGCATCCCGCCGCCCGGTGGGCCCGAGCAGCTCGGCAACCTCATCGGCGACCTGGTCAGCATCAAGCTCGACCGGCGCCAGCCCCTCTGGGAGTTCTGGGTGATCGAGGGCCTCGAGGGTGGGCGGGTCGCGGTGCTGGCCAAGGTCCACCACTCGATCGTCGACGGCATCACGGGCAGCGAGCTCGCCTCGGTGCTGTTCGACCTCTCTCCGGAGGGCACCGACATCCCACCCGAGGACGGTCCCCGGACGATCGAACCGGTGCCCAACCCGTTCGAGCTGTTCTTCCGCGGGCTCGCCGGTTCGATGGTCACGCCGTGGCGGCTGGTCCGCTTCGCCGGCCAGAGCGTCCGCCAGGGGCTGAGCTTCCTCGGCTTCGCCCGTGACGGCGGGCCGCCGCCCATTCCGTTCCAGGCGCCCCGCACCTCGTTCAACACCGAGCTCACGCCCCACCGACGGTTCGCCTACACGAGCGTCTCGCTCGACCAGGTCAAGAAGATCCGGCGGGCCTACGACGTCAAGCTCAACGACGTCGTGCTGGCCCTGTGCGCCGGTTCCCTTCGGCGCTACCTCGAGGCCGGTGGCGAGCTCCCCGAGACCCCGCTCATCGCCCAGGTGCCGGTGTCGATGCGAAACGACGACGACAAGGAGGTCGGCACCAAGGTCGGGGCGATGTTCGCGTCGCTCGCCACCGACGTCGACGACCCGGTGCTGCGGCTGCTGTCGATCCACGACAGCACCAAGAGCGCCAAGGAGATGCAGCGGGCCCTGGCCGCCGACAAGATCATGGGGATCACCGAGACGGCCCCGCCCGCGCTGATCTCCCTCGCCGCTCGCATGTACACCGCCGCCCAGCTCGACAAGCGCACGCCGCCGATCATGAACCTGATCATCTCCAACGTGCCCGGCCCCCCGTTCCCGCTCTACGTCGGCGGCGCCGAGATCCAGGCCATGTACCCGATGGGCCCGCTCCTCTACGGCACCGGCATCAACGTCACCGTGTTCAGCTACCGCGACTCGATCGACTTCGGTTTCATGGTCTGCCGCGAGGTGGTCACCGACCCCTGGTCGCTCGCCGAGGGCATCGACCTCGCCCTGGCCGAGTTGGTCAAGGCGGCCGACGAGCTGGACGACGCATGAACGCCGACGCCGCCACCGGGGGTCGTGGCGGCCTCGCCGCCGTCCCGACCGAGCAACCCGCGGGCTTCATCGTGCCGCTCGGGCGCCGGGTCGAGCTGCCCGGCCGGGGCAGGACCTTCGTCAGGGATGTCGAGGGGCCGCCCGGCGCGCCGACGCTGATCCTGCTCCACGGGTGGATGGCCAGCGGCGGGCTGAACTGGTACCAGGTGTTCGAGCCCGCCAGCCGGCACTTCCGGGTGATCGCCCCCGACCTGCGGGGCCACGGTCGCGGGCTGCGCTCCCGGAGGCGGTTCCGACTGGCCGACTGCGCCGACGACGTCGCCGCCCTCATGGACGAGCTGCACGTCGAGTCCGCCGTCGTGGCCGGCTACTCGATGGGCGGGCCGGTCGCCCAGCTGATGTGGAGGCGCCATCCCTCCCGGGTCGACGGCCTCGTGCTGTGTGCGACGAGCCACTCGTTCGTGCCGGGGGTGCGGGAGCGGTTCGTGTTCACCTCGATGATGGCCGCCGCCGCCGGCACGACCCGCGTGGGCGGCCTGGTGGCCTCGGTGCCCACGTCGGTGTTGCGCCAGGTCATGCCCATCAGCACCAAGGGACGCCCGGACTCCCTGCAGCGGTGGGCGGCCGGTGAGTTCCGTCGTCACGACTGGCGTCACGTGCTCGAGGCCGGCCACGCCATCGGCCACTACGACGCCCGCAAGTGGATCGGCGAGGTCGACGTGCCCACCGCGGTGCTCATCACCACCCGCGACCGGGCCCTCGTGCCGACCCAGCAGGCCAAGCTGGCCTTCGCCATCCCCGGCGCGTCGATCCACCGGTTCGACGACGGTCACGTCTCGTGCACCACCGAGGCCTTCGCCGATCCGCTGCTCGGCGCCTGCCTCGAGGTGTCGGCCCGCGGCGGCTCGGCTCCCGCCGGCTGAGCCGGGACCTCCGGCTCGGTCGGTCGGCTCTGTCGCTCCGGTCGGGGCGGCGCGAGGGTGGCAGGGACCTCTTCCGCCGAAGGGAGCCCGCCCGTGCGCCTGCCGAACCTGAACCCGGTCGCGCGATACGACGACTACCTGCGCTACCTGTACCGCAGCGGCCGGCCGAACTGGTGGGCCAGGGTGCAGAACGACCTCTCGGCCTGCCTCTTCTCTCGGGGCCTGTGGCCGTCCCGGGCGGCGGCGCTCGAGATCAAGGGCCGCGCCAGCGGCAAGCCGATCACGTTCCCCGTCGTCATCGCCGTCGTCGACGGCGATCGCTTCCTCGTCTCGATGCTCGGCGAGGACGTGAACTGGGTGAAGAACCTCCGGGCCGACGGCCAGCGGGCGGTGCTCCGCCACGGCCGCGTCGAGCCGGTCCGCCTGGTGGAGGTGCCGGTCGCCGAGCGGGCGCCGCTCATCAAGCGCTACGTCGAGGTGGCCCCCGGCGGTCGTCCGCACATCCCGGTCGACCGGCGCGAGCCGGTGGAGGCCTTCGAGGCGGTCGCCGCCGACTACCCGGTGTTCCGCATCGAGCCCCGCTGACCCGCCCTTTCCCCCCCTTCTGGCTGGGAGGGCCTCGTCATCGGCGACGAGGATTCCCGGCCGGCACGGACGTGCGGGGTCAGGCGGGGGCGGGGACGGCGGTGGGGGTGAAGCGCACCGGCATGTGCTTGATGCCGCCGATGAAGTTCGAGCGGAGGTACTCGGTCGGGCCGGCGGCCTGGATGTCGGGGAGCCGGTCGAGGATCTCGGTGAAGATCAGGGCCAGCTCCATGCGGGCCAGGTTGGCGCCCAGGCAGAAGTGCGGGCCGCCCCCGCCGAAGGCGATGTGCTCGTTGGGCGACCGTTCGATGTCGAACCGGAACGGCTCGTCGAACACGGCCTCGTCCCGGTTGGCCGAGATGTGCCAGATGACGACCTTGTCACCCCGCTTGATCGCCCTGCCGCCGAGCTCGTAGTCGCGCAGGGCCGTGCGTCGGAAGTGCAGCACCGGCGTGGCCCAACGGAGGATCTCCTCGATCGCGGAGGGCAGCAGCTCGCGGTTCGCCTTCAGCTTCTCGAACTGGTCGGGGTTGTCGAGCAGTGCCTTCATGCCGTGGGCCGTGGCGTTGCGGGTGGTCTCGTTGCCGGCCACCGAGAGCAGCATGAAGAACATGTCGAACTCGGTCTCGCTCAGCCGGTCGCCCTCGATCTCGGCTCCGAGCAGCCGACTGATGATGTCGTCGCGCGGGTCCTCCCGCTTCTCGGCGGCGAGGGCGTTGGCGTACATGTAGAGCTCGGTGGCGGCGATGAACGCGGTGTCGCGGTCGCCCTCGAACTCGGGGTCGTCGATGCCGATCATCCTGTTCGTCCAGTCGAAGAGCTTGTGGCGGTCCTCCTGGGGGACGCCCATCAGCTCGGCGATCGCCTGCAGCGGCAGCTCGGAGGCGATGTCGATGACGAAGTCGCACTCGCCGCGGTCGGCCACCTGGTCGACGATCATCCGGGCCTTGGTGCGCAGCCCGGTCTCGAGCAGCCCGATCATCCGGGGGGTGAAGCCCTTGTTGACGAGGAGCCGGTACCGCGTGTGCCGCGGCGGGTCCATGTACAGCATCATCTCCCGCACCATCTCGCCGTCCCCCTCGATGTCGGGGATCGAGATGCCCTTCTCGGCCGAGGAGAACACCTCGTGGTCGCGGTTGACGGTGATGAGGTCGGCGTGGCGGGTGACGTTCCAGAAGCCGGGCCCGTCGGGCTCGTCGTGCCAGTGCACCGGGTCCTCCCGACGGAGGAGCTGGAACACCGCGTGGTGGCGTCCCTCCTTGAACACGTCCGGGTCGAGGAGATCGACGTCCTGCAGCTCCACGGTGATCACTCCCCCTGTCGGCGTTGCCCTTCGGCCGGCGACGTCGCACGAAGGATCAGTGACTCTAGTTTCCCGAACCGACGGCGGTCCCGCGCCGACGCCGAGGGATGGCTCAACTGCGGCTCCGGACAGCGGTGATGATGTCGGCGACGTGGCGCGGGTCGGCACCGTAGGGCAGGTAGAAGCCGGCCCGGTCGGCCACGTCGCCGTAGCGGGTGACCAGGCGCTCGGCCACCACCTCGGGGTCGCCCCGCACGGTCAACGCCTCGAGCTGCGCGTCGCCGACGAGCGCCGGCATGTCCGCCCAGCGCCCGGCCCTGGCCAGCACGTTCAGCTCGGCCTGCAGGTCGCCCCAACCGTGCACGTCGAGCACGGGTCGGTAGGCGGGGGTCGATCCGTAGAAGGCGAGCATGGTGCGACAGCCCGCCTCGGCCTCGGCCATCTCCTCGTCGGTGCGGCCGCAGCAGACGATGACGTCCACACCCAGGGTGAACCCCGCCCGCGAGCGACCCCCTTCGTCCAGCGCGGCGTCGACGGTGGGGAGCATCACCTCGTGGAGGAAGCGCTCGGTGTGGAACGGGTGGACGAGGAGCCCGTCGGCCTCCTCGGCGACCATCCGGGTCATGCGGGGGCCGACGGCGCCGACCCACACCGGTGGTGGGCCCGAGGCGAGCGGGCCCGGGTGGAACGTCGGCGGCATCAACGTGTGGGTCGTGTACTCGCCCTGGAAGTCGAGCGGCTCGCCGTCCTGCCAGCAGCGGAACAGCGCCTTGATGGCTCGGATCCATTCGCGCATGCGGGGCACCGGCGGCCCGAAGTCGGCCCCGAAGCGGCGCTCGACGTGGGCCCGGACCTGGCTCCCGATGCCGAGGGCGAAGCGGCCCTCGGACAGCCGCTGCAGGTCCCAGGCGTGCTGGGCGAGGTGGTACGGGCTGCGGGGGAAGGCGATGGCGACGTTGGTGTAGAGGAACAGCTCGCTGCCACCGGCCGCCTCCACGAGGGGGAAGAAGACGTCGCGCGGGCCCTCGAAGGTGAAGGCCCCGTCGTAGCCGAGCTCTTGGAGGTGGCGAGCCTGCTCGGCGACCTCGCCGAGGGGGGCCGTGAGCTGGGTGTCGATCCGCACCGCCGAAGTAGAACACGTTTCACGGTCGCTGATCTACGCTCCCGGCCGGGACGGCGGCGAGGTGCGGCCGACCCACCGAGCCGAGGGGAGGGGTTGGTGGCAGGACCGCTGGACGGCGTGCGTGTCGTGGAGGTCGCGGGGTTGGGGCCGGCGCCGTTCGGGGCCATGGTGCTCGCCGACCTCGGCGCCGACGTCGTGTGCGTCGATCGCCTCGACCGCGCCGACGGCGCACCGCTCGAGACCGCCCGGGCCAACGTCTACGGACGCGGCCGGCGGTCGGTCGCCGTCGACCTCAAGCACCCCGGCGGGGCCGAGGTCGTCGGCCGCCTCGCCGCGACGGCCGACGTGTTCGTCGAGGGCTTCCGTCCCGGGGTCGCCGAGCGCCTCGGCATCGGCCCCGACCACCTGCGGGCGCGAAACCGAGGCCTCGTGTACGCCCGCATGACCGGCTGGGGCCAGGAGGGCCCCCTCGCCGCTCGTGCCGGGCACGACCTCACCTACCTCGCCCTCGCCGGGCCGCTCGCCCACATCGGGCGCCGGGGCCAGCCGCCGACGCCGCCGCTCAACCTGATCGCCGACTTCGGTGGGGGCGGCATGCTGCTCGCCCTCGGCGTGTGCGCGGCGCTCGTCGAGCGGGCCCGCAGCGGCGAGGGCCAGGTGATCGACGCCGCCATGGTCGACGGCGTCGCCCTCCTGTCGGCGGCGATCGTGCCCGCCTACACCGGCGGCTGGTTCCACGCCGAGCGGGGAACGAACATGCTCGACTCCGGCGCGCCCTACTACGACGTCTACGAGACCGCCGATGGCGAGTACGTGGCGGTGGGCGCCATCGAGCCCCAGTTCTACGCCCGGCTGCTCGAAGGCCTCGGCGTGGCCGACGAGGAGCTGCCCGACCAGGAGGACCAGGAGGGTTGGCCGGCCCTCCACGAGCGGTTCGCCGCGGTGTTCCGCACCCGCACGCGCGCCGGATGGGAGGACGTCTTCGGGGAGGTCGACGCGTGCGTCGCCCCGGTGCTCCGCTTCGCCGAGGCACCGAGCCACCCGCACCTCGTCGCCCGCGGCACCTACGTCGAGGTCGACGGGGTGGTGCAGCCGGCCCCGGCGCCGCGCTTCTCGCGGACGCCGGCCACGCTCGACCGACCACCCGCCCCCGCCGGTCACGACACCGACGAGGTGCTGCGCGACGCCGGGCTCGGCGACGACGAGGTCGCGAGTCTCAGAGCGTCGGGTGCGGTGGCATGATGAGCCCTCCACGCCGTCCAGGCCGCGAACGAGGGGGAACGATGCGGGGCCGAGCCATCAGCGTGCTCGTCGTCGGGTTGCTGCTGTGTGCGGCATGTGGATCGCGGGTGCCCGAGGACGAGATCAAGGCGGCGGCCGGAGGCGGCGGTGCGCCGGCCACCGGTTCGGGAGTGACGACCGACGCCACCACCGCCGGCGACGGCGAGCAGGTGATGTTCGGGACCCTCCCGTCGCCGTGCGGGCCGGGCGACGCGTCGGGAGCGACCGACGTCGGCGTGACCGACGACGCCATCACCATCGTCGCCGTGGCCGACCCGGGCGGCCCGAGCCCCGGCCTCAACCAGGGCGTCCACGACTCGATGAAGGCCTTCGGCGAGTGGTGCAACGAGCAGGGCGGCATCAACGGTCGATCGCTCGAGGTGGTGATCGCCGACGCCAAGCTGACCGAGTACCAGGCCGTCGTCGCCAGCGCGTGCGACGACGCCCTCGCCCTCGTCGGCGGCATCGCCGTGCTCGACCAGACCGGCGTCCCCACCCAGATCGACTGCGGCATCCCCAACGTGCCCGCCGCCGCCGTGTCGGCCGAGCAGGTGGTGGCACCCAACACCTACCAGCCCCTGCCCAACCCGCAGGACCGCTTCCAGGTGGGCGGTCAGCGGTGGACGGCCTCGCAGTACCCCGAGGCGATCAAGAGCGCCGCCGCCCTCCGCACCAAGCTGGCGATCACCGAGACCCAGAGCGACCGGATGATCGAGGCCCTCACGGGCATCGGGTTCAACTTCACCTACGTCGATGCCTCGGCGATCGGTGAGACCAACTGGGCGCCCTTCGTGCTCAACATGAAGGAGAAGGGCGTCGAGTACGTCACGCTGACGTCGTCGTACGAGGAGATCATCCCCCTGCAGAAGGAGATGGCCCTCCAGGGGTTCGACCCCGAGGTCGTCGAGCTCAACGTCAACTTCTACAACGCCAAGTACCCGCAGCAGGCCGGGGCGGTGGCCGACGGCACCTACATCGACCTCACGGTCTGGCCGTTCGAGGAGGCCGACCAGAACCCGGCGATGGCCGAGTACCTGCGGGCGCTCGAGGCGGCCGTGCCCGAGGGCCAACCCGAGGAGCTCGCGGTACAGGGGTGGTCGGCGGCCCTGTTGTGGGCGACGGCGGCGAAGAACGCGGGCTCCAACCTGACGCGGCAGACCCTCGTCGACGAGCTCCGCAGGATCACCAGCTGGGACGGTGGCGGCCTCCACGGCGAGACCAACCCGGCCGAGCAGGTCCCGAGCGACTGCGTCCTCGTGATGCAGGTGGTCGACGGCGGCTTCGTGCGGGCCTTCCCCCTGCCCGACCGCGACGCCGAGGTGTACGAGGCCGGGAAGGGCTTCTCGTGCTCTCCCGACAACAACGTGCCGGTGACGGCGCTGGCCACGACGGGCGCGGGGGCTAGGCGTGGAGGCGTTCCTGTCGTTCACCGTGCTCGGTCTGGTGACCGCGGCGGTGTACGCCATCGGCGCCAGCGGCCTCGTCGTCACCTACACGACGTCGGGCATCTTCAACTTCGCCCACGGCGCCATCGGGATGATGGGTGCGTTCACCTACTGGCAGCTCCACGAGAACTGGGGGCTGCCGGTGGTGCCGAGCGTGCTCGTCGTGCTCCTGGTGGCGGCGCCGCTGTTCGGCCTGTTCGTCGACCGGGTCATCATGCGGGGCCTCGAGGGCTGCTCCGAGGTCACCAAGACGGTGGTGCCCGTCGGCATCCTGTTCGGCCTGCTCGCCCTGGCGCCGATCATCTGGCCGCCACGGGTCAACCGCGTCGTCGACCCCTTCTTCACCGGCGACACCGTCGACGTCGGCTCGGTCGCCGTCTCGGGGCACCAGCTCGTCGTCATCGGTGTCGCCGTGCTCGTGGCCGTCGGGCTGCGGCTGTTCCTGTACGGCACCCGCAGCGGTGTCGCCATGCGGGCCGTCGTCGCCGACCGGTCGCTCGTGCAGCTCAACGGCGGCCGACCGGGATGGGCCTCGGCCAACAGCTGGGCCCTCGGGTGCTCGCTCGCCGCCCTGGCCGGCATCCTCGTCGCCGAGAAGCTCGGCCTCGAGGTGTTCACGCTCACGCTGCTGGTGGTGAACGCCTACGCCGCCGCCATCGTGGGGCGACTCACGAGCCTGTCGTGGACGTTCGTCGGCGCGATCGTCCTCGGGCTGGCGCAGTCGTACGCCGTCGGCTACCTGCCCTCGAACCCGACCTGGCTCCCGGAGGGGGTCGACCTCACCACCACCCTGCGGCTCGCCATCCCGGTCATCATGCTGTTCATCGTCCTGCTGCTGCTCCCGCAGGCGCCGCTGCGGGCCCACGGGCTGGTGCGGTCGCGCGAGCGCGTGGGCCGACCCGCCATGCCGCTGGCCGTCGGCGGGGCCGTCGGGCTGGTGCTCGCCACCGTGGTGGTGTCGGGCTTCCTCTCGAACGCCTCGATCGTGTCGTGGAGCAAGGGCTTCGCCTTCGGGCTGGTCATGCTCTCCCTGGTGCCGCTCACCGGCTACGGCGGTCAGATCTCGCTCGCCCAGATGAGCTTCGCCGGCCTGGGGGCCTTCGCCATCGGCATCTGGGGCGACGGCGGCAACCCGCTCGGGTTGGTGGCCGCCTTCCTGCTGGCGGCGGCGGTCGGGGCCCTGGTGGCACTCCCGGCCTTGCGGCTGCGCGGCATCTACCTCGCCCTGTCGACCCTGGCCTTCGCCGTGTTCATGGACCGCGTGGTGTTCGTCCAGGATCGCATGTTCCCGGGAGGCTCGCGCCCGGTCGACCGTCCGGCGTTCTTCGGCATCGAGTTCACGACGGCCCGCTCGTACATGATCCTCATGGCGATCGTGTTCGGACTGGTCGGCATCTGCGTCGCCTGGTTGCGGCTCGGCCCGTTCGGCCGCCGGCTGATGGCCATGAAGGACAGCCCGGCCGCCTGTGCGACCCTGGGCGTGAACCTCACGGTCGCCAAGCTGCAGGTCTTCGCGCTGTCGGCCGGCATCGCCGGCATCGGCGGCGCCCTGTTGGCCGGGCTGCAGAACACGGCGACCGTCTCGACCTTCGACACCCTCCAGAGCCTCCCCATCCTGCTGATGGCGGTGGCCGGGGGCATCGGCATGGTGAGCGGTGCCCTCTGCGGCGGCTTCCTCTACGCCTCGTTCCCGATCGTCGCCGACGCCATCCCGTCGCTCGCCAACCTGCTCAAGGTGGCCCCCGGCCTGATCGGCATCAGCCTCGGGCGCAATCCGAACGGCATCGCCAGCGAGTTCGCCGCCGCCGGCCGCAAGCTGCAGGCCCGGGTCCGGGGCGACGGCGAGGCGCGCGGGGCGGCTCCTGCCCGGGGCGAGGATCGCCCCCGCCTCATCGAACCCGTGCTCGACGCCGAGCGCCTCGGGATCGACCAGCCCCTGGCCGACCTCGACCTCACCCGCGTCGACGCTGCGCTGGCCCTCGACGGCGAGCTCGATCCCCGCGCCCGAGCGGCGGGGAGCGGGGGGCACGGCGCCCGAGCGGGTGAGGAGCGGGTCCCGGTCCGGTCCGCCGAGTCCGGGTCGACGAGATGACCGCTCTGCTCGAGGTCGAGCACGTCACGGTGCGCTTCGGGGGACAGAGCGCCCTCGACGAGGTCGACCTGGTCGTCGAGGCCGGCCGTGTCACCGGTCTCATCGGCCCCAACGGCGCCGGCAAGACCACGCTGTTCAACGTGATCACCGGGCTGCTCCAGCCCGACGCCGGCACCATCCGTCTCGACGGGAAGGACGTCGACGGCCTCGCGCCCCACGAGCGTTCACGGCTCGGGCTGGCCCGCACGTTCCAGCGCCTCGAGCTGTTCGGGTCGCTCACGGCCCGGGAGAACCTGGAGGTCGCCGCCGAGGCCCGGGCCACCCCCCTCGGCGCGTCCGGGCGGCGTGGCCGCGAGCGCAAGGGCCGCCGCGACCGGCGGATCGACGACGTGATCGACCAGGTCGGCATCGCCGCGTTCGCCACGACGCGGGCCGACCAACTCACCACCGGCCAGGCCCGCCTGCTCGAGGTGGCGCGAGCCCTCGTCACGGAGCCCCGGGTGCTGCTCCTCGACGAGCCGGCGGCCGGACTCGACGAGGAGGAGTCCGGCCGCTTCGCCCGCCTCGTCCGCGACCTCGGCGACGACGGGATGGGCCTGCTGCTCGTCGAGCACGACGTCAGCCTCGTGATGCGCACCTGCGACCCCATCTCGGTGCTCGACTTCGGGGTGGTCATCGCGACCGGCCCGCCGGCGGTCATCCGGTCCGACCCCCGTGTGGTCGAGGCCTATCTCGGGCCCGAAGCGGTGGAGGTCGGCTGATGGACGCGGCCGCCACCCTGGCCCCGCCGCTCCTGGAGCTCCGCGGCGTGCGGGCGGCCTACGGTCGAATCGAGGTGCTGCACGGCGTCGATCTGGCGGTGCCCGAGGGGTCGGTGGTCGCCCTGCTCGGCCCCAACGGCGCCGGGAAGACGACCACCATCTCGGTCTGCGCCGGCCTGATCACCCCCACCCGCGGGTCGTTGGTGGTGGCCGGCCGCCGGATGAACGGCGTCTCACCCGACCGACTTGCCCGCGCCGGGCTGTGCACCGTCCCCGAGGGCCGTGGCGTCTTCCCCAACCTCACCGTGCGCGAGAACCTCTCGATGATGACCTTCGCCGGCTCATCGTTGTCCGACGTCGAGGAACGGGCCTACGCGCGCTTCCCTCGCCTGCGCGAGCGCCGTACACAGCTCGCCGGCACCCTCTCGGGGGGCGAGCAGCAGATGCTCGCCCTCGCGCGGGGCCTGGCCACGAGCCCCGCCCTGCTGCTGCTCGACGAGCTGTCGATGGGCCTGGCCCCCCTCGTCGTCGAGGAGCTGTACGCCATCGTCGCCCAGATCGCCGCCGAGGGCGTGTCGATCCTGATCGTCGAGCAGTTCGCCCGTACCGTCCTCGGCGTGGCCGACCTCGCTGCCATCATGGTCGGCGGCCGCGTCGTCCGCTTGGGGCGGCCCGAGGAGCTCGGCGACGAACTGACCTCGGACTACCTCGGCGCCTGACCCACGGAGCCCCATGGAAACCAACCCGCAGCGCATCGACCAGTTCAAGCAGGAGATCCAGGAGATGCGGGTGCACACACCCGAGGACGCCGGCGACCGGTGGTGGCTCATCGCCGGCGTCGTGCTCCCGGTGCTGGGCCTCGTGGCGATCGTCCTCGGGTGGTGGGGGGCGTCGGGCACCGCCTACCCCGCCGAGCAGCTGCCCTACGTCGTGTCGGGGGGTGTCCTCGGCATCGCCCTCGTGGTGATCGGTGCCGCCCTGTTCGTGCGCTACTCGCTCTCGCGCTACCTGCGCTTCTGGCTCATCCGCATGGTCTACGAGGAGCGGGCCCAGGTCGACCGCGAGGTCGAGGCGCTCGAGCGCATCGAGGCGTTGCTGGCGCCGGCGCCCCCGGGCGCGGGCGAGATCGCGTCCGACAGCGGCCGCGCCGAGTCCTGATCGTGTCGACCCCTGGGCGCGTCGCCCTCGTCACCGGCGCCGGGAGCGGCATGGGCCGGCTGGCGGCCTGGCGGCTCGCCGCCGACGACGTCACGGTGGTCGCGGTGGACGTCGACGAGGTCGCCCTCGGCCGGGCGGCGCGCCACGTGCCCCAGCTCATCCCCACGGTGCTCGACGTGCGTGACGCCGCCGGCGTCGCCGCCCTCGTGGCCGAGACCGAGGCGAGCGTCGGGCCCATCGACCGGCTGGTGGCCGCCGCCGCCGTCGCCCCGGCGGGTGCCATCGTCGACCAACCCCTCGCCGACGCGCTGCGGGTGATGGAGGTCAACTACGCCGGCCTCGTCACCGTGGTGACGGCCGTGCTCGACCCCATGCTCGAGCGCGACCGGGGCGACATCGTGGTGTTCGGCTCGTTGGCCGGCTGGCTCCCGAGCCGGCGGCTGTCGGCCTACAGCGCCAGCAAGGCGGCGGTGGTCTCGTTCGCCGAGACGCTGGCCCACGAGCTGCGGTCGACCTCGCTGCGCATCGTGTGCACCTGCCCGCCGCCGGTCGACACCCCGATGATCGACCAGGTCACCGACGACGGACCGAGCGGGATCACCGACCGACCGCTGCTGCGCCCCGAGGTCGTGCTGGACGACCTTGAGGACGCCCTCGTGCGCGGCCGGGTGCTGACCTTCCCCGGGCGGGGCACCCCGACCATCTGGCGACTCCGCCGCTTCGCGCCCGGCCTGCTCTGGCGCCGCATCGACGCCATCGAGGAGCAGGCCTAGCCGACGACCTCGGGCGCGCCGAAGGTCGCCGTCATCAGGCCGGTGGTGACGCTCATGGCCGACCGCCGGGGCAGGCCGAGCGAGCGGAGGTCGTCGGCCAGCTCGTGGTCGACGCCGAGGGCGACGGTGGCACCACCGGGTCGAGCCCGCACGCGGTGGTTGTGGGTGGTCCACGGGGTGCGGCGCAGCACGCCGTCGGCACACGAGTAGCACGTCATCGCCGTCTCACCGGACGGGAGCGGCGCCGGCCCCCGCTTGACCTCGAGCCCGAGGGCGAACCGCCCGTCGTCGATCAGCACGCTGCGGGTGACGCCCCCGCGTTCCTCGTAGGAGATGTCGGCCACCCACTTGGGGAAGCCCCACAGGCCCCGGCCGACGGTGCACGTGTACTCCTGGTTGACCGGCAGACGGTGGATGAAGGTGACGGGCGCGGTGGCCGAGGGCTTCCAGCCGGGGGGTGCATCGTGCGGCCGCACCCCGAAGGCGACGGCGATCTCGTGGTAGGGCCCGAGGTCGTTGTCGGCGTACTGCACCGCCGACAGGGCGAGGCCGGCCCGCCCGCCGGGCAGCCGAGCGATCTCGAGCCCGCTCGGGTCGATGACGCGCTGCGCGGCGTCGGCGGGGACCAGGAACTGGGCGGCGACCATCTTCGCCGACCGCACCTCGACCGGGATGGCGACCTCGTGGCCGTCCACCTCGACGGTCGTCGAACCCGGGATCGTGAGCACACCCATGTCGTCACCTTAGAACTCGTGCCACTGGGGCACACGTGGACTCGTTACACTCCGGCGCCGTGCGCACCACTGTCATCACAGGATCCGGTTCGGGACTCGGCGCGGCCATCCGCCGCCGCCTCGAGGCGGGGGGCGACCGTGTCATCGGCATCGACCTGCGCGGTCAGGAGATCGACGCCGACCTCGGCACCCACGACGGCCGCGAAGCCGCGGTGGGTGCCGCGGTCGACGCCGCCGACGGCCGGGTCGACGTGGCCGTCGCCTGCGCCGGGCTCGGGCCCCACGTCCGGCCGCTGTCGACCATCGTCTCGGTCAACTACTTCGGCGCCGTCCAGGTGCTCGAGGGCCTGCGGCCGGCCCTGGCCCGAGCCGGTGGCGCGGGGACCGCGGGGGCCGGCGGCCCCGCCGCCATCGCCATCTCGTCCAACTCGATCGGCCTCGTGCCCCCCGACCCGCAGGCGTTCATCGACGCCATGCTCGACGGCGACGAGGTCGAGGCGCGTCGGCTGGGCGACGAGTGCCACCCCGCCGTCGTCTACGGGCTGACCAAGCGAGCCCTCGCCCTCGCCGTGCGCCGCCGGGCCGAGGCGTGGGGCGCCGACGGCATCCGCCTGAACGCCGTCGCACCGGGGCCGATCATGACGCCGCTGCTCCAGGGGTCGATCGACGACCCGGAGCTGGGCCCGCTGGTCGACGCGCTGCCGGTGCCGCTCGGCCGTCGCTCCGACCCCGACGAGATCGCCGGGGTCGTGGCGTTCCTCGTCGGCCCGGACGCCGCCTACGTCCACGGCAGCATCCTGTTCGCCGACGGTGGGACCGACGCCTTGATGCGACCCGACCAGACCTGACGTCGGCGACACGAGGCGCCCACGTGCGCCCGCCCGCCACCATCGCCCGAGGGGGACCATGCCCGACGAAGCGCCACACCTGTTGTTCGAGCGCGACGGCCACACGGCCATCGTCACGCTGAACCGCCCGGAGAAGAAGAACGCCCTCAGCAGCGAGATGCTCGTGCGCATGCACGACGCGTGGCTCGAGATCGACTCGAACCCCGACATCCGCGTCGCCGTCGTCACCGGCGCCGGCGGCAACTTCTGCTCGGGTGCCGACCTCAAGGCGATGGCCGCCGGCCACCCCGACGACGAGTACACCAAGCGCTTCGCCCAGGACCGCGACCTGCACTGGAAAGCGCTCCTGCGCCATTTCGTGCCGGGCAAGCCGATGATCGCCGCCGTCGAGGGCTACGCCGTCGCCGGGGGCACGGAGATCCTCCAGGCGTTCGACATCCGGGTTGCAGGCGCGAGCGCCCAGTTCGGGGTGGCCGAGGTGCGGCGGGGCCTGTTCCCGCTCGGCGGTTCGACGGTCCGGCTGTCCCGCCAGATCCCGTACACGATCGCCGCCGAGCTGTTGCTCACCGGGCGGTTCGTGCCCGCCGGCGAGGCCAAGGCGGTCGGCCTCATCGGCCACGTCGTCCCCGACGGCGAGGCGTTGGCCCGGGCCACCGAGATCGCCGACCAGATCGCCGCCAACGGCCCGGTCGCCGTCCAGGCGGTGCTCAAGTCGCTGCGGGCCACCCGGGAGATGCCCGAGAAGCTCGGCCTCGCCTACGAGCTCGAGGTCGGCCAGCCGGTGTTCCTCACCGAGGACGCCCAGGAGGGCCCGAGGGCCTTCGCCGAGAAGCGGGCGCCGCACTACGTCGGGCGCTGACGGGGTCGGATGAGCCGCCCTCGGGCGGGGCGGAGGCGTAACGTGGCGTCATGCCCGCCGGGGAGCGCGCATGACGCGCGAGGAGAAGGCGCTGGCCGCATTCGGCTCGGTCGTCGCCGTGTCCGTGCTGTTCGCGCTGGTGTGGTCGGTGCCCATCGCCATCCTCACGCTGGTCGTGGGCCTGGCGGCGACGGTCGCGGTGCTGCGGCTGACCCACCCGAGGGGCCCGCGCAGGCCGTCTCTTCGCTCGCCGGCCCCACCGACCCTCCCCCCGCCGCCCCTCTCCGAGAAGGAGCGCGCCGACCAGCAGGCCGAGCTGGAGCGCCGACGGCGCGAGGCCGAGGCCCGGGCGGCCGAGCGCGAGGAGCGGGCGCGCCTCGCTCGGGAGGCGAAGGCCAAGCGCGATCAGGACAAGGCCGCCGCCCGGGCCAAGCGCGACGAGGAGAAGGCGGCAGCCCGGGCCAAGCGGGACGAGGAGAAGGCGGCGGCCAGGGCCGCGGCCGAGGAGCGGGCCAGGGTCGAGGCGGCGGCCAAGGCCAAGGCCGACGAGGTGCGGCGTCGGCTCGACGCCGAGGTCAAGGCCAAGGCGGAAGCCGACGCCGAGGCGGAGGCGGCCGAGCGGCGCCGGGTCGTCGAGGACCGCAAGCGGGCCGAGGCCGCGGCGCGGGCCCTGGCCGTCGAGCAGGAACGGGCCGAGGCTGAGGCCGAGGCCGAGGCCGAGCGCGTCCGGGCCCGCAAGCAGGAGCGGCGGCGCCAGGCGGCGCGTCAGCGGGCCGAGGCCGAGCTCGAGCCGCCGCCACCGTCGAGCGCCGCCGCCGTCGACGGGCCGCTCGTCCCGGTCGACGACGAGGCGGTCACCGATGACGCCGCCATCCTCGCCGCCAGCGAGCGGGCCCAGCTCCGGGCCGGCGAGGCCGGCGGTGCCGACGACGACGAGGCTGACGAGCAGAAGCAGCGCACCTACCTGCTCAACAAGGTCCGGCTGCGGCTGAGCGACTACGAGTGACCCGCCCGGGAGGCCGGGAGTCGCACGGCCCCCCGGTCAAGCCGGCGGGGTGAAGTCGCCCGGCAGCAGGATCGCCTTGTCCTCGAGGTAGGCGTGCAGGCCCTCTGGTCCGAGCTCGCGGCCGACGCCCGACGACTTGAAGCCGCCGAACGGGGCGCCGAAGTCCATGCCGATGTTGTTGACCGCGTAGGTGCCGGTGCGCACCCGCTTGGCGATCTCGAGGCCACGGGCGGGGTCGCCGGTGTAGACCGAGCCCGACAGGCCGTAGTCGCTGTCGTTGGCGATGGCGACGGCCTCGTCCTCCCCCTCGTAGGGGATGAGCGACAGCACCGGCCCGAAGATCTCCTCCTGGGCGATGGTCATCGAGTTGTCGACATCGGCGAACAGCGTCGGCTCGACGTACCAGCCGCGGTCGAGACCGGCGGGGCGACCGCCACCGACGACGACGGTGGCGCCCTCGTCGCGGCCCCTGGCGATGTAGCCCTCGACGCGGTCGCGCTGGCGCTCGGCCACCAGCGGCCCGCACTCGGTGGTGGGGTCGAGCGGGTCGCCCACCTTGAAGTTGCCCACCGCCTCGGCGAGGGCGTCGCGCACCTCGGCGTAGCGGGAGCGCGGGGCGAGGATGCGGGTCTGGGCCACGCAGGCCTGCCCGTTGTTCATGAGCGCGAAGGGCATGAGCGTGGGCAGGGTGGCGTCGAGGTCGGCGTCGTCGAGGATGATGGCCGCCGACTTGCCCCCGAGCTCGAGGGTGACCCGCTTGAGCTGCTCGCCGCAGATGGCGCCGATCTTGCGGCCCGCCGCGGTGCTGCCGGTGAAGGCGACCTTGTCGACGTCGGGGTGGCGCACGAGGTGCTCACCCACCTCTCGGTCGGCGGGGACGATGTTGACGACACCGGACGGAAGGCCCGACTCCTCGATGATCTCGGCCAGGGCGAACGAGTCGAGCGGAGTCTCGGGCGCCGGCTTGATCACCATGGTCGCCCCGGCGGCAAGGGCCGGGCCGAGCTTCAGCATGGTGATGAACAGGGGCACGTTCCACGGGATGATCCCGGCGACCACGCCCACCGGCTCGCGGCGCACGAGCACCGGGCCCATCATCCCCGAGCGCCACTCCTCGAAGGCGTACTCGCGGGTGAGGCCGGTGTAGTAGTCGAGCACCGCCGTGGCGGCGAAGACCTGACCCATCTGCGAGAACACGAACGGGGCGCCGTTCTCGTTGGAGATGATGGTGGCGAACTCGTCCATGCGGGCCTGGATGGCACCGGAGATGGCGCCCATGACCTCGGCCCGCTCGGCCGGGCTCATTCGTGGCCACGGGCCGAGGTCGAACGCCTCGCGGGCGGCGGCGACGGCCTTGTCGACGTCGGCGGTGGTCGACTCGGGCACCCGTCCGACGACGTCCAGGGTGGCGGGGGAGACGACCTCGAGGACACCCGAGCCGGACGGCTCGACCCACTTGCCGCCGATGAAGAACTTGTCGTACGCCTGCACGGGTACCCCCAGGGTGAGTTGGCGGACCGCAGCGGCCGCCGCGGTCGATGGCAGATGGAAACGGTCAGTCGGTGCGGTTGCTGCCGGCCTCGGCCAGCTGCTTGGCCCACGGGTAGTCGGGCTTGCCGCTCGGCGAGCGGACGATCTGGCCGACGAGGTGGAGCTCCTTGGGCACCTTGTAGCTGGCGATGTGCTCACGGCAGTGGCGGTCGAGCTCGTCGAACCGGGGTGTGACGCCGTCGCGGGCCTGCACGATGGCGGCGACCCGTTGGCCCCACCGCTCGTCGGGCACGCCGACGACCATGGCGTCGAACACCGCGGGGTGGGCCTTCAACACCTGCTCGACCTCTTCGGGGAAGACCTTCTCACCACCGGTGTTGATGCACACCGACCCCCGGCCGAGGAGGGTGATGGTGCCGTCGGCCTCGACCGTGGCGAAGTCGCCGGGCATCGAGTAGCGCCTTCCGTCGGCGCCGGTGACGAACACCTGGGCGGTCTTGACCTCGTCCTTGTAGTAGCCGAGCGGGATGTTGCCGCCCCGGGCGACCCGGCCGATGACGCCCGACCCGGGCTCGACGGGCCTCAACTCGTCGTCGAGCACGACGGTGTCGGCGCCCGGGCTCACCGTGGGCCCGCCCCCCTTCATGGCGGTGTTGTCCTTCCCCACGGTGACGATGCCGTTGAACCCGCTCTCGGTGGCCCCGATCGAGTCGGTGATGATCAGGTTCGGGAACCGGGCGAGGAAGCGGTCCTTGACCGTGGGCGAGAACACGGCGGCGCTCGAGCTGAGGGCGATGAAGGCGGACAGGTCGACCTCCTCGCCGTCGGCCTCCATCTCCTCGAGGGCCTCGATCAGGGGACGGCCCATGGCGTCGCCGACGATGAGCACCGAGTTGACCCCCTCGCGGGCCATCGTGCGCCAGACCTCCTTGGCCTCGAACTTGGGGATGAGCACGTTCCGGTTGCCCATGAACAGCTGCATCATCGTGCCGACGAAGGCGGCGCCGTGCATGAGCGGCGGCGTGTTCATCATCACGAGCTGGCCGTCCGACGCCGCGGCCGTGCGGGCGTGCTGGTGCTCGTCGGCCACCTTCTCGCGGGTGAAGGGGTCGGTCCCTCCGGCGAGCGAGAAGAAGATGTCCTCGCTGCGCCACATCACGCCCTTCGGCATGCCGGTGGTGCCGCCGGTGTAGATGATCACCTGGTCGTCGCCGGACCGCTCGCCGAAGTCGCGCTCGGGCGAGCCGGCGGCCATGGCCTGCTCGAACGGGACGGCGTCGAGGCCGCCCTGGTCGGCGCCGGTGCCGTCCTCGATCATCACGAGCGTCTCGAGCAACGGCAGCTCGCCCCGCACGGTGGCCACCCGCGGGCCGTACTCCTCGCTGTAGACGAGGCCGACCAGGTCGGCGTTGTCGAACAGGTAGCGGAGCTCTTCCTCGACGTACCGGTAGTTGATGTTCACCGGCACCGCCCGGGCCTTCAGCACGGCGAGGAGCGCCTCGACCCACTGGATGCTGTTGACCCCGTAGATGCCCACGTGGTCACCGGGCGACACCCCACCGCCGATCAGGTGGTGGGCGAGGCGGTTGGCCCGCTCGTCGAGCTCGGCGTAGGTGCGCCGGTCGGGCCCGCACACGAGGGCGATGCGATCGGGCACCACGTCGACCGAGTGCTCGAACATGTCGGCCCAGTTGAACGGCATGGGCGGTAGTAGAACACGTTCCCAAAACCCCATCAACACGTGCGACCACACCGGAACCGGTTGCGAGAAGAGGGACGTGCACCCACGGATCCCGCAGCCAGTTCGTCGGTGGCCGAGGAGTGCTCAGGCGCGGTCGACGGTGGGGCCGGCGGCGGCCGCGGTGGCGTGGGTGGCGTGGGTGGCGGCGCCGTCGACGTCCCGGGCCACGGCCAGGAGGTCGGCGAAGGCGGGGGCGACGGCGTCGGCCAGGGCCCACACGTCGGGCACCAGCTCGGTGGCGGCCATGAAGCCGAAGTCGACGTGGTCGCGGTAGGACAGGGCGGTCACGTTGAGCCCGGCGCCCTCGACGATCGGCCCCATCGGGAACGCCCGCTCCATCTCGGCGCCGGCCAGGTAGACGGGGAACGGGGGCCCGGGGATGTTGGACAGGATGAAGCTGAGCGCGGGCGGGTGGACCCCGCTCAGCCGGCTCCGCCGGTAGAGCTCGCTCATCAGGGTGCTGGTCGACGGGTCGACCAGCTCGGCCCAGGCCGACAGCGTCGACGAGCCGAGCACCTCGTGCTCGCGCTTGGCGGCACCGGCGGTGCCCCGAGTCGTGGCGTACACCTCGGCCGGGTCGTTCAGCTCGGAGTGCAGCGGGGTGAACAGCACCGAGAGCCGGTTGCCGGCCTGGCCCCGCTCGTCGTCGGCCCGCACCGACACCGGGCAGGCGGCGACGAGCGGCACGTCGGGCAGCGCACCGATGGCGTCGAGGTAGCGGCGCACGGCCAGCGCCGAGGTCGCCAGGAGCACGTCGTTGACGGTGCCGCCGAGCGCCTGCTTGACGTGTTTGACCTCGTCGAACGGGATGCGGGCGAAGGCCACGCTGCGGTCGGGGGTGAGCGGGCCGTTGAACGGGGTGCGGGGCGCGGTGAGCGGCGTGCCGCCGGCGGGCTCGTCGGAGGCCTGCCGGGCTCGGCGGATGGTGGTGATGGCCCCTCCGGTGCGGCGGACGAGGGACGGCAGGCCACCGAGGGTGCGCAGGCGCTCGGCGCCGGCGTAGCCGAGCAGCTCCCAGTCGCCGGGCATGCGCTCGGGCTCCCACTCGGGGGGCACGGTCGGCTCGGCGTCGCGCTCGAGGTCGAAGAAGGCGGGCATGAAGTCGGCCGCCGACGCGCCGTCCATGGCCGAGTGGTGCACCTTGGCGATCAGGCCGATGCGCCCACCCTCGAGGCCCTCGACCACCCACATCTCCCACAGCGGCCGGGTCCGGTCGAGGGGCGTGGAGGCGATGTGGCCCATGTGGTCGGCGAACTCGTGCAGCCCGCCGGGGGAGGGGAGGGCGGCCCGCTTGACGTGGCGCTCGATGCGGAAGTCCGGATCGTCGACCCACACCGGGTGGTGGAGCCGCAGGGGCGCGTCGACCGCCCGGCGCCGGAACGGCGGCACCAGGTGCACGCGGGAGGCGATGTGGTCGCGGATGCGGCCGAACGAGTAGCCGTCGGGCATGGTCGACGGGTCGAGCACCGCGGCCAGGGCCACGTGGGTGTGCATGGCCGGGGTCTCGATGTAGAGGAAGAAGGCGTCGAGCCCGGACAGCGGCTGCATGCCCGGCCAGTCTCGCACGGAGGCGACGGGATTCCATCACCCGTGTGAGGTGATCTGAGGCACCCCGTGCGGTGGCCTGGGCGCTGACGGGCCTCGCGGGTCGACGCGGCGCCACGTCTTGCCGCGGTCGGGCCAGGACGTGCCGTGGTCGGGGTTTCGGGGCAGACTGGTCCCGTGGCGCCCTGGCTCTTCCTGGCGATGAGTTGCTTCGTCGCCTTCTTCTCGCTCAACGCCTTCATCCCCGTCCGACGGAACAAGATCTTCTTCCTGCCGAGCTTCTTCGCGTCGTGGCTGACCATCGAGCTGTCGTGGTGGCACCTCATCTGGGAGGTCGTGGCCGCCGCCCTGTTCATCCGCTTCGGTGCCCTCGACTCGTGGATCGGGTGGGTGGCGCTCGCCATCTTCGTCGTCAACTGGATCGCGCTGGTGATCATCACCGTCGCCGCCCGCCGGTCATCGAAGCTCGCGGACGAGGCCCTCGCCGACCTCGGCGGCGACGAGGAGGAGCCGCCCCGGAACCGCACGGTCAAGCAGAAGGACATCCCCTACACCCGGGCTGGCGGCCGCCGGATCAAGCTCGACGTCATCCGGCCGGCGACGTCGCTGCCCGACGGGGCGCGCCGGCCGGCGATCCTGCAGATCCACGGCGGCGCCTGGATCATCGGTGACAAGCGCGAGCAGGGCCTGCCCCTCCTCAAGTACCTCGCCGCCCGCGGGTGGGTCACGTTCAACGCCAACTACCGCCTGAGCCCGGGGGCCACGTGGCCCGACCACCTGCTCGACCTCAAGCAGGCAGTGCGCTGGATCCGCGAGCACGCGGACGACTACGACGTCGACCCCGACTTCATCGCCGTCACCGGCGGCTCGGCCGGTGGCCACCTGACCGCCATGATGGCCCTCACCGGCAACGAGCCCGAGTACCAGCCCGGCTTCGAGGACGTCGACACGTCGCTACAGGCCGCGGTGCCGTTCTACGGCATCTACGACTTCACCAACCGGTTCGGGAACTCGCCGGCCGAGATGCGCGACTGGATCCTCGAGCCGATCGTCATGAAGCGCTACTTCGCCGACGACCCCGAGTCGTTCCGCAAGGCCTCGCCCATGGACCTCACGCGGCCCGACGCCCCGCCGTTCCTGATCGTGCACGGTTCGCGCGACACCCTCGCCCCCGTCGACGATGCGCGGGAGTTCGCCCGGATGCTCGCCGAGGCCTCCGAGAGCCCGGTGTTCTACCTCGAACTGCCCGGCGCCCAGCACGCCTTCGACGTGTTCACCTCGATCCGTACCCGGCGGGTCGTGCGGGCCACCCACCGGTTCCTCACCGTGAGCCATGCCCGCTACCTCGAGGGGCGGCACCCGGCCGAACCGGCGGGGCGCGAGCCGGCGATGCCGCTCGCGGCCGTCGAGGTCGACGACGCGCTCGACGTCGACGACGTCACCATCGAGGCCGGCGCCGAGCGGGCGGCGTCGTGAGCGACTTCGACACCCGCACCGAGGCCGTGCCGGTCGGCGACGAGGGCGGGGCCACCTGCCCGGCCCTGCTCACCCTGCCCGAGGCCGGCCGCGGTCCGGGTGTGCTGGTGATCCACGAGATCGGCGGGGTCAACGACTACATCGCCCATGTCGGCCGGCGCCTGGCCGACCTCGGCTACGTCGCGCTCGCCCCCGACCTGTTCTGGCGCATCGACCCCGACAACCCGATCGGGTTCGACGAGGTGGGCCTGGAGGCCGCCCTCGAGCGGGTGGGCCGCCTCGACGTGCCGACGGCCGTGCGCGACGCCGATGCCGCGCTGGCCCACCTCACCGGCCTCCCCGAGGTCGATGGTCCGGTGGCGGTGGTCGGGTTCTGCCTCGGTGGCACCATCGCCTTCCTCGTCGCCCAGCGGTCCGAGCCCGACGCGGTGGTCTCCTACTACGGGTCGGGGGTGCCCGACGCCATCAGCGCCCCCGACGCGCTGGCGGCCGTCGACTGCCCGGTGCTGTTCCACTTCGGTGGCGACGACCCCTACATCCCCGTCGAGCAGATCGAACGGGTGCGGACGGCGATCGAGGGCCGGGCCGACCTCGAGCTGCACGTCTTCGATGCCGGTCACGCCTTCGACAACCCTGCGCCGCTGTTCCACAACCCGGAGGCCGCCGAGCAGGCCTGGGGCGTCACCGCCGACTTCCTCCGCCGCACGCTGTCGTCGTGAGCGTGGCGGCCGCGGCGCTCGACGGGCTGCCGGTCGCGGACCCCTGGTTCGTGCGGGAGCGGGTCGACGACTCGATCACGCTGGTCACCGAGCCCCACGTCCACCCGCTGCTGCGTTGCAACGTGTGGCACGTCCGAGGGCGCGACACCGACCTGGTGATCGACACGTCACTCGGCCTGCGGCCGATGCGGCACCTCGTCGAGCGGGAGCTGGCCGGGGGGTTGCTGGCGGTGGCCACCCACGCCCACGGCGACCACGTGGGCGGAATCTGGGAGTTCGACGAGCGGGCGATCCACGTCGACGAGGCCCCGCTCGTCACCGAGGCGGGGCTGGCGGTGCTCGACACCGCCCTGTACCCGGAGAACGTCCTCGGGCCGTACCGGCGAGCCGGCTACTCGATCCCCGCAGTCATGGTCGACGCCGTGCCGGCGGGCGGTCTGGAGTCCCTGGTCCTCGAGGTGGCGCCGGCCCCCGCCACCCGGCTGCTGCACGACGGCGACGTGGTCGACCTCGGTGACCGGGCCTTCGAGGTGCTCCACCTGCCCGGTCACTCGCCCGGGTGCATCGGCCTCTGGGACACGTCGACCGGGGTGCTGTTCTCGGGTGACGCCGTCTACGACGGCCCCTTGCTCGACGAGCTGCCCGAGTCGGACATCGCCTCCTACGTGTCGACGATGGAACGGTTGCGGGAGCTGCCGGTCGCCGCGGTCCACGGTGGCCACGAGCCGAGCTTCGGTCGCGACCGACTGGTCGAGATCTGCGACGACCACCTCGCCCGGTGGGGGGCCTGAGCGGGTCGGCGTCAGGCTCGAGCCGCGGCCTCGGCCACCAGTCCGGCGAGGCGCAGGAGGTGGCGGTCCTCACCCGGCGCCCCGACGAGCGACAGGCCGACCGGCGGGTCGGCGGGCACGGGCACCGTCACCTGCGGGAGGCCGGCCAGCGAGGCGATGGCCGTGAGCTGGATGACCGTCGGGCGGACCTGCGCCAGCTCCTCGGACGAGGCGGTGAGCAGCGGTGCCGCCACCGGGGACGTCGGCAGCACGAGCACCGCCCCGGGGGTGAGCAGCTCCCGCATCCGGTCGGCGTGGGCGGCCCGACGACGGCGGGCGTCACGGAGCTCGTCCTCGGCGATGGTCCAGATGGCGTCCCACCGCTCCTGGACGTCCGGGCCGACGGCCGGCTCGACGTCGCGGATCCAGCGACCGTGGGCCTCCCGCAGCTCGACCGCTTGGATCACCCGGAAGGCGTCGGCGAGCGCGGCCAACGGCTCCTCGGAGATCGTGACCGGCTCGGGCGGCGCCCACGGGAGTTGACGGAGCACCGGCGTGAGTCGGCTCACGATCTCGGGATCGGTGACGGCGAGGGCGTCGGCCGCGCCGAGCACCATCGGTGGTGCGTCACCGGACCGGTCGGGGGCGTCGGGCGGCAGCAGCACCTCGCCCACCGCCCGGAACGTGTCGTAGTCGGCGGCGAACCAGCCGGCGGTGTCGATCGTCGGGGCGAGGGGGAACGTGTCGCGTAGGTCGATGGCGCCGTGCGTCGGTCGCATGCCGAGGATCCCGCACCACGTCGCCGGCACCCGCACCGAGCCGCCGGTGTCGGTGCCGAGGCTGCAGTCGACCAGCCCGGACGCGACCGCCACCGCCGACCCGCACGACGACCCGCCCGACAGCCGGTCCGGCGCCGCCGGGTTGCGGGGCGTGCCGTACCAGTGGTTGCGACCGAGGATCGAGTAGGCGAACTCGTCGGAGAGCGTCTTGGCGACCAGGGTGGCACCGGCGTCGAGCATGCGGGTGACCGCCGGGGCGGTCGCCACCGCCGGCTCGTGGGTGCGGAGCCACTCGGGGTTGCCGGCGCAACAGGTGTGGCCGACCACGTCGAACACGTCCTTGGCCGCGAAGGTGAGCCCGGCCAGAGGGCCGTCCGGTTCGCCGTCGATGGTCAGCTCGACGTGGCGGCAGCAGGCACCGTGAGGGTCGTGCACCTCGCTCGCCGACCTACCCCTCGAAGGCGATCTCGCGGTGCGAGCGGTCGCAGAACGGCTTGGTCTTCGACGCCCCGCACCGGCACAGGACCACGGCGTCGCCCACGGGCACGTCGATCGGCTCGCCGTCGTGGTCGACCAGCCGGATCGGCCCGGTGACCTTGTAGGGCCCGTGCTCGCGGACCTTGACGGTGACGACGACCTCGTCCGGCCCCTCGCTGCCCACGACCGCACGATAGGCGGTTTCGGGATGACGTCAGGCGGGCATGTCACGGACGAACCGGTAGACGCCGGCGAAGTTCGCGACCTGCTCGTCGGGCAGGGACACGACCCGGCCGAGGGCCCGGGCCCCCCAGGCGATGTGCGCCGTGCGCTCGGCGACCAGGCTGACGTGGAGGGCGTCGGCGGGGGACCGCCCGACGGCCACGAGGCCGTGGTTGGCCAGCAGCACCGCGCCCCGGTCGGCGAGGTGGTCGGCCACGACCCGGGCCAGGTCGTCGGTGCCGGTCACCGTGTACGGGCAGAGGGGGATCTCGCCGCCGAGGTACACCACCGCCTCCTCGATGATGGCGGGCACCGGCTCGTGGGCCACCGCGAACATCGAGGCGTGGGGCGCGTGGGAGTGGACCACCCCGCCGATCTCGGGGAACCGCCGGTAGCACTCGAGGTGGAGGGCCAGCTCGGACGATGGTGAGCGCTCGCCCTCGATCCGCTCGCCGTCGAGGTCGACGAGGACGAGGTCGTCGCCGGTCATCGACTCGTAGGCCAGCGACGACGGGGTGAGGCACACGCGGTCGGCGAGCGCGGGCACCCGACCCGAGACGTTGCCTGCGGTGCCCACCACCAGTCCGGTGGCGTGCATCGCCTGGGCGGTGTGGAGCACCTCGGCCCGCACGTCGGTCACCGCAGCACCTCCGGGTTCACGCAGTGCCGGGGGACCCGGCCGGCCAGCAGGTCGGTCAGCCCCTCGGCCACCAGGGCGGTGTGGTTGACCTCGGTCTCGATCGTGGCACCACCGATGTGGGGGGTGAGGACGACGTCGTCCCGGTGGATCAGGGGGTGGTCATCAGGAAGCACTTCGCCGGCGAAGTGATCGAGCGCGGCCCCGCCGAGGTGACCCGACTCCAGAGCGGCCACCAGCGCGTCGAGGTCGTGCAGGCCGGCGCGGGCGGCGTTGAGGTAGATCGCCCCCGGGCGCATCGCCGCGAAGCGATCGGCACCCATGAGGCCGAGTGTCTCGGCGGTGGGGGCGGCGTGCATCGACACGATGTCGACCGCCCCGAGCAGGCGGTGGAGGTCGTCGTCGGTGGCCTCCTCGACGAACGGGTCGTAGGTTCGCACCGTCGCGCCCAGCGCCTCGAAGCGCCAGCGGGTGGCCCGGCCGACGGCGCCGAGCCCGATGAGCGCGACCGTTCGTCCGGCGAGGTGGCCGCCCCGGAAGCGCTGGTAGGGGAGGGTGCCGTCCCGGAACACCTCGCCGACCCGCACGTCGCGGTCGGCGGGCACGATGCGGCGCAGCACGGCGAGCGCGAGGGCGATGGTGAGCTCGGCCACGGCGTCGGCGTTGCGGCCGGGCGCGTGGAGCACGGGGATGCCCCGCTCGGTCGCCGTGGCCACGTCGACGTTGGTGGGGTCGCCTCGCGTCGAGCACACCGCCCGCAGCGGGAGGTCGAGCACGGGGCCGGTGCAGGTGTCGGCCTCGGCGATCACCACGTCGGCGTCCTCGGCGGCCAACCGCTCGGCCATGGCGTCGGCGTCGTAGATGCGGAACCCGCCCCCGGGCGGGTCCAGCCACGGGTCGAGCACCAGCGGGCCGAGCGCCCGGAGCACCTCGAGCCCCGGTCCCCGCAGCGGGGCGGTCGCGTAGACGCGGAGCGCGCCCGGGCCGGTGGTCACCGCCGGAGCGTAACGCCGGCTCCGTCGCTGACTCCGAACCTCGCCTCGTCGGACCTCGCCTCGCCGGACCTCGCGCCGGCCGACCTCGCGCCGGCCGACCTCGCGCCGGCCGACCTCCCGCCGGCCGACCTCGCGCCGGGCGCGAGCGATCACGACGCCGTCGCGATCCTCTCGAGGTGGGACCGCCAACGCGTCGGTGGCGGGGTCGTCCTGTCGGGCACCTTGGCGGCGTCGTCGGCTCGGCGCAGGACGACGAGGGCGGCAGCGTGGGGACCGCTCTCGAAGCGTCGTGCCTCGTCGCCGGTCATGGGTCCGCCCTGGCCCACCAACGTGACGGAGCTGTTCTCACTGAGACCGTCGGCGTAGGCGGGCTCCACGGTGACCAGGTAGCGCTTGGCCTCGGCGTGCCCGGCGATCAGCGCCGCCACCCGCGGGCCCAGGAGCGGCTCGACCAGGCGGGCGCCCTCGGCGGGATGGTCGGCGCAGCCGGGGTCGAGGCCGCTGGCCAGATCGTGCAGCAGCCCGGCGACGATCAGCTCGTCGTCGCCTGGATGGGCGACGGCGAGGAGCTCGGCCGTCTGGAGCAGGTGCGGGAGGGCGGGCACCACGTCCTCGCTCGGGCGGCCCTCGAGCGACGCCAGTGCGTCGAGCACCTCGTCGACGGCGGTGAACGGCGGGCGGCTCACCACACCAGGTTGGCACGCGTGCGTGCGAGACTCGGGCCGATGCGCGTCGCCGCCCTCGTCAAGCAGATCCCCGTGTTCGAAGAGATGCACCTCGGCCCCGACGGACGGCTCGTCCGGGACGGTCTGCCCCTGGAGATGAGCGCCTACTGCCGCCGGGCCGTGGCCCAGGGCGTCGCCCTCGCCGCCGCGACCGGTGGCAGCTGCACGGTGATCACCCTCGGGCCGCCGAGCGCCGAGGACGTGCTGCGCGAGGCCGTCGCCTTCGGTGCCGACGACGGCGTGCTGGTCACCGACCCGGTCCTCGCCGGCAGCGACACGCTCGCCACCGCCCGGGCCCTGGCCGCCGCCGTCGACGTGGTCGGCCCGTTCGACCTGGTGCTGGTCGGGCGCAGCTCCGTCGACGCCGACACCGGCCAGGTCGGGCCCGAGCTGGCCGAGCTCCTCGGCCTGCCGTTCGCCACCGGCGTCAAGGAGCTGACCCTGCGGGGGGGCGACGGCGTCGCGACGATCTCGGTCGACGTCGGCCTGGAGCTCGACGACGAGTGGGTGGAGGCCACGGTCTCGTTGCCCGCCGTGCTCAGCACCGCCGAGCGTCTGATCGACCCCTGCAAGATCAAGGACCCGGCGGTGTGGGCCACCGTCGCCGCCGAGCGGATCCGACGTCTCGCCGCCGCCGACCTCGGCCCCGGCCCGTGGGGCCAGGCCGGCAGCCCGACCTGGGTCGGCGAGACCCGCGAGGAGGTGGTCCGGCGGGACCGCATCGTGCTGGGCGGATCGTTCGACGAGCAGGTCGGCGCAGCCGTCGCCTACCTGGCCGACCGGGGGCTGCTCCACCGGCGCGACGACGACGCCGACGCCGGCCCCGATCCGGTGCCGGTCACGGGGGGCCACGGCGCGGGCCGCGTGGCCGTGCTGGTCGAGCCCGGTCGCCCTCGCCTCGCCCGCGAGCTCCTGGGGGCTGCCGCCCGACTCGCCGCCGAGCTCGGGCGGGCCACGGCGGCCGTGGCCCCCGACGATCCCGACCTCGGGGTCGACGACCTGGCCCGGTGGGGGGCCGACTCGGTGGTCGTCCTCGAGGGCAGCACCGTCGGTGACGACGTGGCCCCCGTCGTCGCCGATTGGGTCGTCGGGTCGACGCCGTCGATCGTGCTGGCGCCGAGCACGGCCTGGGGCCGCGAGGTCGCGAGCCGTGTGGCCGCCGCCACCGGTTCGGGGCTCACCGGCGACGCCGTGGGTCTGGCCATCGACGCCCGCGCGGTCGACGGGGAGCGGCGACTGGTCGCGTGGAAGCCGGCGTTCGGCGGGACCGTCGTGGCCGCCGTGCGGGCCGCCTCGCCGGTGCAGCTCGCCACCGTCCGCCCCGGCGTCCTGCCCCTGCTCGCCCCCCGGGCGCTCCACGGGCCCCCGCCCGTCGAGCGTCGCGCCGCGCCCGCCCGCGGCCGGGTCGTGGTCCATCGCCGCACCCGCGAGGACGACCTCGACGTGCTGGCCAACGCCGACGTGGTCATCGGGGTCGGCCAGGGCGTCGACCCGACGCACTACGACGAGCTCGAGCCCCTGCGGCGGCTGCTCGGCGCCGAGCTGGCCGCCACCCGCAAGGTCACCGACCAGGGGTGGATGCCCCACGCCCGCCAGATCGGCATCACGGGCCACGCCGTCTCGCCGCGCCTCTACGTCGCCCTCGGCACCAGCGGGAAGTTCAACCACACGGTCGGGGTGCGCAGCGCCGGCACGATCCTCGCCGTGAACCCCGATCCGGAGGCGCCCGTGTTCTCGTTCGCCGACGTGGGGATCGTCGGCGACTGGCGCGAGGTGGTGCCCGCGCTGGTGGCCGCCATCGACGCCGACGTGGCCCCGGTCGCTGGTGCATGATGACCGCATGCGGCACCACGGCCCATGGACGCGCGCGGCCACCCTCGGCGTCGCCCTGACCCTCGTGCTCGTCGCCGCCGCGTGCGGCGGCAACGGCGGCGACGGCGAGGGAAGCGCCGACGGCACGACCGACACCGTGAGCGCCATCGTCACCGTGCCCCCGCCCGGTGAGCCGCAGGCCGGGGGCACCCTCCGCTTCGCCCTCGCCGCCGAGACCGACGGTTGGGACCCGGCCAACAGCCAGTGGGCCGGCTCCGGCACGACCGTGAGCTACGCCATCTTCGATCGGCTGGCCATGAACGACCCGGACGGCCAGCCGAAGCCGTTCCTCGCCGAGTCGATCGAGTCGAACGCCGACTTCACCGAGTGGACGATCGGGCTACGGCCCGACGTCACCTTCCACGACGGCACCGCCCTCGACGCCACCGCGGTGGTGCGAAACCTCGAGCGGGTGCGGGCCTCGCTGCTGCTCGGCCCGGCGTTCGCCACGGTCACCGCCATCACCGCCGCCGACCCCCTGACCGTACGGATCACGACGAGCCAGCCGTGGTCGACCTTCCCCTCGGCCATGACGAGCCAGGCCGGGGCCATCGCCGCGCCGTCGATGCTCGACGACCCCGACGGCGAGCGGAACCCGGTCGGCACCGGGCCCTTCGAGTTCGACGAGTGGATCCCCGACAACCGTCTGGTCGTCACCCGGAACGACTCGTACTGGCGGGACGGCGAGCCCTACCTCGACGGCATCGAGTTCCGGGTGATCGGCGACCCGGCCTCCCGGACGTCGTCGCTCGGCGCGGGTGACGTCGACGCCCTCGAGTCGAACGACGACGAGCAGATCGGCAGGCTGCAGGACCAGGCCGTCGACGGCGCCATCCAGCTCTACAGCAACGCCGACGACGACGATGCCTCGGTCATCTTCGTCGGCCTCAACACGGCGGAGCCGCCCTTCGACGATCCCGACGCCCGCCGCATCGTCGCCACCGCATTGGACACCGAGGCCCTGTCACAGTCGCTCTTCTCGAACATCTTCCCGCCCGCCGACAGCCTGTTCCCCCCCACCTCGCCGTTCTACGACGCCGACGCCGGCTACCCGGCCCACGACCCTGCCGCGTTGCCCGGACTGGTCGAGGCGTACGAGGCCCGCACCGGCGGCCCGCTGCGCTTCTCGGTGAACATCCCGCCGCAGAACCAGTACCGCGAGGTCGCCCAGCTGGCGCAGGCGCAGGCGGCCGAGTTCGGCATCGAGATCACCGTCGACGAGATCGAGCAGACCCAGCTCATCGTGCGCGCCCTCACCGGCGACTACGAGGCCACCGGCTTCGCCACCTTCGGCGACCCCAACCGCGACCAGGTGTTCATCGCCTCCACCACCGTCCGTCCGGTCGGGCAGATCTCCCTGAACTTCACCCGCCTCGCCGACCCGCAGCTCCAGCAGGCGCTCGATGACATCCGCAGCACCGCCGACCTCGACGAGCAGGCCGACGACTGGGCCACGGTGCAACAGCGCATGGCCCAGAACCTCAACCTCGTCTTCCTCGTCTACCAGCGAACGGTGGCGGCGTTCGACGACCAGGTCTTCGGGTTCGCCGATCCCACGTTCCCGGACGGGACCCCGATGGAGCTCTCGACCTCACCGCAGCTCGCCCGCGTCTGGAAGGCCCCGTGATGGAGATCGGGCTCACCCTGCCGACGATGATCGCCGGCGTCGACCGGGACACCACCGTCGGGTGGTGCCGGGCGATCGACGAAGGACCGTTCTCGACCCTCGCCATCGGCGAGCGCATCGCGTATCCCAACCAGGAGCTGTTCGTCACCCTCAGCGCCGCCGCCGCCCTCACCGACCGGGTGCGGGTCATGTCCACGGTGGTGATCCTCCCGATGCACTCGGCGGTCGACGTGGCCAAGAAGTCGGCCACCCTCGACGTGCTGTCGGGCGGTCGGTTCGTGCTCGGGGTCGGGGTGGGCGGTCGTGACGAGGACTACCGCAGCCTCGAGGCGCCGTTCGGCCGACGCCACGCCCGCATGGACGAACAGGTCGCCCTGATCCGCCGGGTGTGGGCCGGTGAGCCGCCCTTCCCCGGGCTCGCGCCGGTGGGGCCGCCACCGGTGCAGGTCGGCGGGCCACCGATCTACTCGGGGGCCCTGGGCCCGAAGTCGATCGCCCGGTCGGCGCACTGGGCGGCGGGCATCAGCGGGTTCCTGCTCGATCCCCTGGGTGAGGACGTCGACGGCACGTTCCGATCGATCGAGGCGGCATGGAACGACGCCGGGCGGGCCGAGCCGCCCCGGCACGTCACCAGCTTCTGGTACGCCCTCGGTGCGGGCGGTGAGGACCGGCTCAAGGCCTACGCCCGACGCTACCTCGGCATCTTCGGGGACCGGCTGGCCACGGCCATGGCCGAGTCGTGCTCGGCCCACGACGCCGTGCGCCTGCGCGACGCCGTGGCCCGCATCGAGGACGCCGGCTGCGACGAGCTGCTGCTGGTGCCCACCTCGACCTCGGTCGACGAGGTCGGACACCTCCTCGACGCTTTGGCGTAACCCTGGCGGGCCAGACTGCTCCCGTGGACGAGGCCTACCCCGCGCACTGGGAGTTCGACGTGGTGCTCGCCGACGGCGGCACGGTGCGGATCCGGCCCATCCGGCCCGACGACGCCCCCGGGCACCGGGCCCTCTTCGGGCGGCTGTCGCCCGAGACCCGCTACTACCGGTTCTTCTCCCCGAAGCAGGAGCTGACCGACGCCGAGGTCGCCTACTTCACCACCGTCGACTACCGCGACCGCATGGCGCTGGTCGCCCTCACCGGCGACCGCATGATCGCCGTCGCCAGGTACGACCGTCTGCGTCCGCCCGACGACGATCCCGACGCACCCCCCGAGGCCGAGGTCGCCTTCGTCATCGACGACGAACACCAGGGGCGTGGCATCGGATCGATGATGCTCGAGCTCCTGGCCGTCGCCGCCCGAGACGCCGGCATCGAGCGGTTCACGGCCGAGGTGCTGCCCGACAACCAACGCATGCTGCGCGTGTTCCACGACGCCGGCTATCGAACCGCCGACGCCTTCACCGACGGCTACATCCGTGTCGAGTTCCCCATCGAGCCCACCGACGCCTCGCTCGCGGTGATGGAGTCCCGGGAGCACCACGCCGAGTCGCGCTCGATCGGTCGCATCCTGCAGCCGCGCTCGGTGGCCGTGGTCGGGGCGAGCCGGCGGCACGGCACCATCGGCTACCACCTGTTCCGGAACCTGCTCGACGGGGGCTTCCAGGGTCCGATCCACGCCGTGAACCCCAACGCCACCGAGGTCGCTGGGGTCCCGGCGGTCGCGTCGATCCTCGACGTCGACGGTGACGTCGACCTGGCGGTGATCGCGGTGCGGGCCCCGCTCGTGCCCGAGGTGGTCGACCAGTGCGCGGCCAAGGGCGTCGGCGCCCTGGTCGTGGTCAGCGCCGGCTTCGGGGAGACGGGGCCCGAAGGTGCCGCCCTCGAGCGCGACGTGCTCGAACGGGCTCGTCGCGGGGGCATGCGCCTGGTCGGACCGAACTGCCTCGGTGTGGCCAACACCGCCATCGGCCTGGACGCCACCTTCGCCCCGACCCCGCCCCGGCCCGGACGGGTCGCGTTCCAGTCGCAGTCCGGCGCCCTCGGCATCGCCCTGCTCGAGTGGACCGCCCGGCTCGGCATCGGCATCTCGTCGTTCGTGTCGGTCGGGAACAAGGCCGACGTCAGCGGCAACGACCTCCTGCAGTACTGGGAGGACGACCCCGGAACCGACGTGATCCTGCTGTACCTCGAGTCGTTCGGGAACCCCCACAAGTTCAGCCGGATCGCCCGTCGGGTCAGCCAGCGCAAGCCGATCGTGGCGGTGAAGTCGGGGCGCACCCCCGCCGGCCACCGCGCCGCGTCGTCGCACACCGCGGCGGTCGCCACCTCCGACGTGGCCGTCGGCGCCCTCTTCCGCCAGACCGGGGTGGTGCGGGTCGACACCCTCGAGGAGCTGTTCGACCTCGCCCAGGTGCTGTCGTCCCAGCCGCTGCCCGGCGGCGACCGGGTCGCCATCGTCGGCAACTCGGGTGGCCCCGGCATCCTCGCCGCCGACGCCGCCGTCGGTGCCGGGCTCGACGTGGTCGAGCTGGCCCCCGCCACCCAGCGCGCACTCCGGGAGCTGCTCGGCCCCAACGCCGCCGTGGCCAACCCGGTCGACATGATCGCCTCGGCCGGCGCCACCGAGTACCGCCGGGCGCTCGAGCTGGTGCTCGCCGACGACCGGGTCGACGCGGTGATCGTGATCTTCACGCCGCCGCTCGTCACCCGCCTCGACGAGGTCGCCGAGGCCGTCGCCGACGTGGCCAGCCCCCCCGACGACACCAGCGGCAAGCCGATCCTCGCTGCGGTGCTGGCCGCTCGTGACGCACCGTCCGGGTTCGAGGGCGAAGGCGGCCGGCGGCGCATCCCCATGTTCGCCGCGCCCGAGCCCGCCGCCATCGCCCTGGGGCGGGTGGTCGAGTACGCGGCCTGGCGTCGTCGCGATCCAGGTCGGGTCCCCGACCTCGCCGACGTCCACCGCGAGCGGGGGGCCGGGCTGGTCGCGGCCGTGCTGCGCGACGCCCCGGAGGGTCGCTGGCTCGACGCCGACGAGGCCACCGCCCTGCTCGGCGCCTTCGGCATCACCGCCGTCGAGGTGCGCAGGGCCGCCGATCCCGACGTCGCCGTCGACGTGGCCGAGGCGTTCGGCTACCCGGTCGCCCTGAAGGCGGCGTCGGGGGCCATGGTGCACAAGAGCGACGTCGGCGGGCTGCGCCTCGACCTGCGCACCGCCCAGCAGGTGCGCGACGCCTTCGTGGCCATGGAGGCCGGGCTCGGAGGCGCGCTCGACGGGATCGTCGTGCAGCGCATGGCCCGACCCGGCGTCGAGACGATCGTCGGGTTGGTGCAGGACCCGGCCTTCGGGCCGCTCGTGATGTTCGGGATGGGTGGGGTGGCGACCGAGCTCCTCGCCGACCGGGCCTTCCGGGTGGTGCCGCTCACCGACGTCGATGCCCACGAGCTGGTGCGGGGGCTGCGGGGGAGTCCGCTCCTGTTCGGCTACCGGGGCGCCCCCGACGTCGCCGTCGAACCCCTCGAGGAGGTGCTCGTCCGCGTCGGGGTGCTCGCCGGCGCATGCCCCGAGGTGGTGGAGCTCGACCTCAACCCGGTCATCGTCACGCCCCACGGCGTCGAGGTGGTCGACGCCAAGGTCCGGGTGCATCCGGTGGAGCCCTCGCTCCCCCCCTACGTCCGCCGCCTCCGCACCTGACCGACGGCGGCGGTGGCCCTCGGCGGCCGGGGAGGGAACCGCGAGTGACCCACCCCCCCGGGGTTACCCTCGTTCGGGACCCCCGGGGGCGCCCCGTCCCTCGTCCGAGGGAAGGCGACGGAGGACACGTGCACATCGGCGTCCAGATCGAGCGAGTGGTGGGAAGGGGCAACGACCCCGCGGCCCACGACGACGACGTCGAGGTCGCCTTCGCCCGGGCGCTGGCCGCCTTCGTCGCCGATGCCGCGGCCGACGCGACGGGGGCCGCCGAGCGGCGGCTGCGCGAGTTGGTGAGCGACCTGCCCGTCCACCTGGCCCGGATCGATGCCGAGGGCGTGTTCGTCGCCAGCTTCGGTGGTGCGCTCGCCCGGGTGGGGCTCGCCGACGACGAGCTGGTGGGCCACACCGTCCCCATCGCCGAGCGGGCGGTGTCGCTCGACCTGGCCGGTGGCGAGCCGGCCGTCGTCGACGTCGAGGTCCGCGCCGGTCACGACCGCCGCACCTTCACCGCCGTGCTCGTGCCCCAGCCCGATGGCGTCGTCGTCGCCGTGTCGGTCGACGCCACCGGCCGCCGCGACGCCGCCGAGCGGCTCAGGGAGAGCCACGACCGCACCCGTGCCATCCTCGATGCCGCCGCCGACGGGATCATCACCTGCGACGCCGACGCTCGTGTGGTCGACTTCAACGCCGCCGCCGAGCGGATGCTCGGCTACGACGCCGCCTCGGTGGTCGGCACCGAGGCCCGGGACCTCATCGCCCCCGACCAGCGCGACCTGGTGATGGAGTGGTTCGTCGACCGGCTGGGCGGGCCCGACGCACGCGGCGCCGACGAGCCTCCCCGCGAGGTCCACGCCCTCCGACGGGACGGGACGACGATCCCCGTCGAGCTGAGCGCGGCCGCCGTCACCACCTCGCTCGGCCGCTTCTACACGGCGGTCGTGCACGACGTGTCCGAGCGGCGCGCCTTCCAGCTCGAGCTCGAGCACCAGGCCACCCACGACGCCCTCACCGGCCTGCCCAACCGGGCGCTGCTCACGGCCCAGCTCGAGGACGCCCTCCGTCGGGCCAACCGCCATCGCTCCTCGGTCGGCGTGCTCTTCGTCGAGCTCGACCGGGTGAAGATCGTGACCGACACCCTCGGTCACCGTGCCGGCGACGAGCTGATCGTCGAGGCCGCCCGCCGCCTCGAGCGGGCGGTCGGCGATCGAGGCACCGTGACCCGCTTCGCCGGCGAACGGTTCGTCGTCTACTGCGACGAGGTCGACGACGTCTCCCAGGCCGTCGACTGCGCCCGCCTCGTCCTCAATGCGATCGACCGCCCGTTCCGCGTCGGGGCGGAGGAGGCGTTCCTCAGCGCCAGCATCGGCATCGCCTTCGCCGTGCTCGGCCTGAGCAGCGCGGAGACCCTCATCAGCAACGCCGACGTGGCCATGTACCGGGCCAAGGAGCGGGGCTCACCTCGCTTCGAGGTCTTCGACGCCGAGATGCGGGCGCGCGTCGACTCCCGCCGCAGGCTCGAGATCGCGCTGCGCCACGGCATCGACCGCGACGAGTTCGAGCTCGCCTACCAGCCCATCGTGGCGCTGGAGCACGGCCGCATCGTCGGGTTCGAGGCGCTGGTGCGGTGGAACCACCCGTTGCTCGGCCAGCTCCCCCCGAACGAGTTCATCCCGGTGGCCGAGGACAGCGGGCTGATCCTGCAGCTCGGCGAGCTGCTGCTCGCCGAGGCCTGTGACCGGCTGGCGGCGTGGCAGGAGCGCCACCCCGACCTCTTCGTGTCGGTCAACCTGTCCGGTCGTCAGCTCGCCCAACCCGATCTGGTCGATGTGGTCGAGCGCTGCCTGGCTCGGGCCGGCGCGACGCCATCCGGGCTGCACATCGAGCTGACCGAGACCGTGCTCCTGCGCGACGTCGACGCCGCCGTGCGCCGGCTCCAGCACCTGCGCCGCACCGGCGTGAAGCTGAGTCTCGACGACTTCGGCACCGGCTACTCGTCGCTCAGCTACCTCACGCGGTTCCCCATCGACGTCGTGAAGATCGATCGCAGCTTCGTGAGCCAGCTGGGCATCGACGACCGCGACTCGTCGGTGGTCACCATGATCGTGAACATGGCCCGCACCCTCGGGCTCGAAGCCGTGGCCGAGGGCGTCGAGAGCGAGACGCAGCTCCGCGTGCTGCGCGAGCTCGGCTGCACCCTCGCCCAGGGCTACCTGTTCGCCAAGCCGCAGTCGGCGGTCGATGCCGAGGGCATGCTGTGACGCGGTCGCCGCGGTCCCCGCTGGCGGCCGGGCACGACCCGAGGTGAGCGACGAGGTCGTCGTCCGCCGGGCGCGCCCCGACGAGCGCGACGCCGTGGTCGCGCTGGCCGCCGCCGCGCTCGGATGGCGCGACGGCGATCGGGACGCCGACCTGTTCGCCTGGAAGCACGACGACAACCCCTTCGGGGCGTCACCCGTCTGGGTCGCCGAGGCCGACGGTGAGCTGGTCGGCGTCCGAGCGTTCCTGCGTTGGGCGTTCCGCCGGCCCGAGGGCGGGGTCGCCGCCGCGGTTCGGGCGGTCGACACCGCCACCCATCCCGCGGCGCAGGGAAGGGGGGTCTTCACCCGGCTCACCACCACCGCCGTCGACGAGCTCCGGGAGGAGGGGGTCGACTTCGTCTTCAACACGCCGAACGACCGGAGCCGGCCCGGCTACCTGAAGATGGGCTGGCAGGTCGTGGGGCGCGTGCCCGTCACGGTGCGCCCGTCGGGCCCGGGCGGTCTCGCGCGCACCGCGAGGGCGCGGGTCCCGGCGGCCAAGTGGTCGCTGCCGTCCCGGGTGGGGGAGCATCCCGCCGACGCGTTCGCCGACGGCACCGCGCTCGACGCCCTCCTGGCGGGCCAACCGCCACCCAGGGGCCTCGCCACCGTGCGGTCGGTCGGCTTCCTGCGCTGGCGGTACGGCTTCGAGCCCCTCGCCTACCGGGTGCTGCCCGCCGGCGACTCGATCGCCGCCGGGTTCGCCGTGTTCCGGCTCCGGGCGCGGGGCGACGCCATCGAGTGCACCATCGCCGACGTGGTGGTGCCGGGAGGCGATCACCGGGCGGCGGTCCGCCTCGCCGCCGACGCGGCGGCCCGCACCCGGGCCGACTACGCCCTCCTCGTCGGACACCGAGCCGGTCGCGGCGGGTTCCTGCCCCTGCCCGGTCAGGGCCCGGTGCTCACCTGGCGCCGGTTGGCCGACCGCGACCCGAGCCCGCCGTCGCGGTGGGCCCTGGCCCTCGGCGACCTCGAGCTGTTCTGAGGGCCCGGCGAGCACCCCGCCCGGACGGCTCGGATGGCGTACGCTCCGCGGCATGGAGACCGGCACCCCGAGCGGCACCGACGGCAGCCCCCCTCCGGGCTGGTACCCCGATCCCAACGGAGCGCTCCGGTGGTGGGACGGCCAGCAGTGGGGAGAGGTGCAGGGGCAGGTGCCCCAGACCCAACCGGCGAACGCCGGCGGCGGCACCGACCCGAAGACGATGGCCATGCTCGCCCAGCTCCTCGGGCTGCTCACCGGCTTCATCGGCCCGCTCATCATCTACGTGATCAACGGTGACAAGGATCCGTTCGTGAAGCACCACGCCGCCGAGTCGCTCAACTTCCAGCTCACCGTGCTGATCGCCTACGTGGTGTCGTTCGTGCTGATGCTGGTGCTCATCGGCTTCGTCACCTTCTTCGTCGTCTGGATCGCCGCCATCGCCCTGTCGATCATGGCGACCGTCGCGGCCAACCGGGGTGAGTGGTACCGATACCCCATCAGCATCCGCATGGTCTCGGGTGCCGTCGGCTGACCCGATCTGTCGGTGGGCCACGTCGAGGTGACCATCGGCATCGACATCGGCACGACCGCGGTCAAAGCCGTCGCCGTCGACGCCCACGGCACGGTGCTGGCCCGGACCCGCGTCGCCCACCCGGTCCGATCGCCCGATGCATCGACCCTCGAGCACGACGCGGCGCGCGCCTGGCACGACGACGTGCTGGCCGCCTACGCCGCGGTGCGCGAGGGGCTGGTGGTGCGGGCCGTCGACGTGGCCGCCATGGTCCCGTCCCTCTGCGCCGTCGACGCCGAGGGGGATCCGCTCACCCCCGGCGTCCTCTACGGCGACCGCCGCGGCGGCGCCGTCGGCGACGCCAGCCCCGCCGAGAGCGGCGAGCTGGCCGGCTTGCTGGGTTGGGCCGCATCGGCCGCGCCCGACGCGGCCGGGTACTGGCCGGCCCAGGCGGTCGCCAACGCCGCGCTGTGCGGCATCGGTGCGATCGACACGATCACGGCGGTGACCGCTCACCCCCTCCATCGTGACGGCCGGTGGGACGCCGCCGCCGTGGCGGCCACCGGCGCCCGCGTCGAGCAGCTCCCCGTCGTGGTGCCGGGCGACCAGGCGGTGGCGGTGCTCGACGGCATCGCCTACGGCCCGGGCACGGTGGACGGCTTCGCCGAGCAGCTCGTGGCCGGTGCCGACGAACCCGGCGACGTGCTGGTGATCCTGGGTGCGACCCTCGTCGTGTGGGTGGTGACCGATGGCTGGCCCGAGGTCGCCGGCCTGTGGACCGTGCCCCACAGCGCGCCCGGCCGCACGCTGGTGGGCGGAGCGAGCGACGCCGGCGGGCTGTTCGTGGACTGGGTCGAACGGTTGCTGGGGGCCGACGATGCCATCGAGCTCGACCCGGACCGCATCCCCCGGTGGGCGCCCTACCTTCGGGGGGAGCGCACGCCGCTGCACGACCCCGGCCGGCGGGCCTCGCTCGCCGGCCTCGACCCGGGGCACGGTCCGACGGCGGTGCGGCGCGCCGCCCACGAGGCGAGCGGCTTCGTCGTGCGCCACGTGATCGAGCGCTCCGGGCTGCCCGCCCGCCGGATCGTGGCGAGTGGCGGTGGGGCCCGGGACGATCGACGCGTCGCCGCGCTGGCCGACGCCACGGGCCTCCCGGTCGACGTGGTGGCGGTGCCGGAGGGGGCCGCCCTCGGCGCCGCGTTCCTGGCGCGGGTCGTGGCCGGGCTCGAGCGGGGAGCCGAGGCCGCCTCGCGCTGGGCCCGCGTCGGCCACCGGATCCAGCCCGACCCGGTGTGGGCGGCGGCCGCCGACGAGCGCTTCGCCCGCTTCCTCGCCGACGCCGAGGCCGGTGGGCCCCGATGAGCGTGCGCCGCCGGGGAGCCGGGACGGCGGTGCTCGTCGTGCTGGCCGCGCTCGTCGCCGCGTGCGGCGAAGAGGCCGGTGTGCCGGTCGAGCAGTGGCGGGCCGAAGCCGAGCAGGTCTGCGTGCAGGCGCGGGCCGAGGCCGACGCCCTGCGGCCGGCGACCGGCTACACCACGCCCGCCGGCCCGCTGCGGGCCGCGGCCGAGCGGGCCAAGACCCAACGCGACGAGACCGAGGACCTCGGCACCCCCGAGGGCCTGGCTGGTGAGGCCGACGACTACCTCGATGCCCTCGACCTGCAGTCGAGCGCCCTCGACGAGCTGGCCGCGCTCGTCCTCGACGACCCGACGGCAGCGAGCGGCCCGGCGGGGGCGGCGGTGAACGTCGCCAACCAGCAGGTGGACGCCACCGCCGAGGCGCTCGGCATCCCGGGTTGCACGACCCAGGCCGATGCCGCCGACGGCGCGCCGGGTGCGCCGCAGTCGGAGCCCGGTCTGGGCGACGGCGGCACCCAGGAGGGGTGACGCCCGAGCGGCGGGTGCCGAGGAACCGACGGTGGGCGGCCGCTAGGCGGCGACGTGGAACCGCTCGACGATGGCCGCCAGCTCCACCGGTCGGTCGCCCTGGACGCTGTGGCCCGCATCCTCGACGACGATCACCTCGGCGGCCGGCTGGCGGCGGCCCAGCTCGGCGACGTCCTCGTCGTCCACGACCGTCGACAGTCCACCGACCACCAGCAGGAGGGGGGTGGCGAGGGCGTCCACGGCGGCCCAGAGGTCCCCCAGGCGCTCGGCCAGGGCATCCGCTCCGTCGTCGGCGGCGACGCGTCCGTGGGGCAGGTCGTACCGCCACACCCAGGCGCCGTCCTCGCGCTGGCGCGCGTTGTGGCGCACGCCCCGCGCCAGCGAGGATCGCGACCGCGTGGGGTTGTAGGCGAGCGTCCGTTCGAGGATGGCGTCGAAGCTCTCGAACTCCTCGGGCCCGGTGATGAACGACAGGATGGGTTCGGCCTTCTCCTGGTTCACCCCAGGGGTGATGTCGACCAGCACCAGGCGCTCGGCCAGCGGCGGCGAGGCCGCGAGCGCAGCGAGCGCGGTGAGCCCGCCGAGCGACATGCCCACCAGCGTCGAGGCGTTCGGCGCCAGCTGCTCGATGACGGGCGCCACGTCGGCGGCGAGGGAGGCCGGCCGGTAGTCCTTGTCGTCGCGCCAGCTCGAGTGGCCGTGGCCCGGGAGGTCCACGGCGACGAGCGGACGTCGGATCGCCAGGGCGAGGGTGTCCCAGGTGTGGGCGTTCTGGGCGCCTCCGTGGAGCAGCACCAGCTCGGGATCATCGTCGCCCCACACGATGGCACTGACCTCACGCCCGTCCGGGAGCTCGAGGAACACCCGCTCGACGGGGGGCGGAGAGGAGAACTCCAGGCCCGCCTCGGAGGCGTTCTCGTGGAGGAGGCCGAACTCGTCGTAGCCGGGATCGTGACCCACGGCGGGCACCCTACGCGAGGGTCGCCCGGGGGGCACGGGCGACGATGGGTGGGGTCGCCCGGGGGGCACGGGCGACGATGGGTGGGGTCGCCCGGGGGGCACGGGCGACGATGGGTGGGGTCTAGGACGAGCGGCGGCGGAAGCGGTGGTGCAGGGCCAGGGCCGCGACGTAGCCCGCCACCCCGAGCCACACCAGCACGCTGGCCACGATCGAGTCGCCGATCAGGGTGATCACCGCGACCCAGTAGGCGACGAGGACCAGCAGGAACCACAGCCACGCGGCCGGGATCCACCCCAGCCACACCAGCCGGTCGATCAGCGGCCTGGCCTCGGCCGGTGCCCGCCGGGGACCGACCACCGGCTCTCCGTAGCCGTGGTCGCTGGCCAGGTGCGAGCGGTACACGACCGGATCGGTGAACGTGAGCCGGCAGAAGGGGCATTCGACCCGCTCGGCGCGGATGCGGGTGTCGATCGGGTTGCCGAACCAGTCGGTGTCGGGACCGGCGTGGAACCCGAAGCGGTCCTCGTTCCCACCGGGGCCCGAGGTGGGGCCGCTCGACCCGCTCGACCCCGTGGCGCCCGTCGCCCCGGCGCCCGCCGTCGACGCAGGGGGGAGCCACCCCGCCCGGAGCAGGGCGATGGCCTCGTTGAGGCGGCGGGTCTCGATCTCGGCCCGGGCCACCGCCTCGCCGCCTGCAGCCTGGTGCAGGTCGGGGTGCGAGCGGCGGAGCGCGGCCCGGTAGGCGCTCTCGATCTCGTCGCGCGTCGCCGTGGCGGGCACGCCCAGCACGTCGAAGGGATCCATCGCGTGACCTTCCTGTCCGGCACGCCCCGCCGGGCCGAGGCTAGCGAACCGTGCCCCTCGGCCATGGCCCTACGCTCGGGGGATGGGTGTGTACGAGCAGCAGGTCCTTCCCCGGGTGATCGACCTCACGCTCGGCAACCGACGGATGCTCCCGTTGCGCCGGCGGGCGGTCGCCGAGGCGAGCGGCACCGTGCTCGAGCTCGGGTTCGGGTCGGGCACCAACCTGCCCGCCTACCCGCCCGGGGTGACGCGCGTCCTTGCCGTCGACCCGTCGGCGACGGGCCGCAAGCTGGCGGCACGCCGCATGGCCCGGAGCCCCATCACGGTCGAGTTCGTGGGCATCGACGGCGAGCACCTCGCCCTGGCCGACGACTCGGTCGACCATGCCGTGTCGACCTGGACGCTGTGCACGATCCCCGACGCCGACCAGGCCGTGCGCGAGGTCGCCCGGGTGCTGCGTCCCGGCGGCCGGTTCTCCTTCCTCGAGCACGGTCGATCGGCCGACCCCGAGGTGTCCCGGCGACAGGACCGGTGGAACGGCGCGCAGCGCCGGATCGCCGGCGGCTGCAACATGAACCGGGACATCGGCCGGCTCCTGGTCGACTCGCCGCTCGAGCTCGAGGGCCTGAGCACCTTCACCATCGTCGGACCGAAGGTGCTGAGCGCGATGTACGCGGGCAGCGCGGTCAGGGCCTGACGGCCCGGTCCCCCGAGGCCGCCCCCGATGGGCGAGGATGTCGGCGCGCCCCGGCGTGACGCCGTTCGGCCACGACCAGCGGAGGAGAGGGATCACATGCAGCTCGGGATGGTGGGGCTCGGTCGGATGGGCGCGAACCTCGTGCGTCGCCTCGTGCGCGACGGGCACGAGTGCGTCGTGTACGACGTGAGCGCGGAGGCGGTCACGAGCCTCGCCGCCGAGGGCGACGCCATCACCGGCACGACGTCGCTCGACGACTTCGTGCGGGCCCTCACCCCGCCGCGCGCCGCCTGGGTGATGGTGCCGGCGGCGTTCGCGGGCGACACGGTGCAGAGCCTGGCCGGGCTCATGGAGCAGGGCGACATCGTCATCGACGGCGGCAACACCTTCTACCGCGACGACGTCGACCGGGCCCTGCAGCTCCAGCCGGACGGCATCCACTACGTCGACGTGGGCACGAGCGGCGGCGTGTGGGGTCTCGACCGCGGGTTCTGCCTGATGATCGGGGGGGAGGACGACATCGTGGCCCACCTCGACCCGCTGTTCCGGTCGATCGCCCCCGGCGTCGCCGAAGCCGACCGCACCCCGGGCCGGTCCGGCGCCCCGTCACCGTCGGAGATGGGCTACCTCCACTGCGGCCCGGCCGGGGCGGGCCACTTCGTGAAGATGGTCCACAACGGCATCGAGTACGGGATCATGGCGTCCTACGCCGAGGGCCTGAACGTCTTGAGGCACGCCGACGCCGGCCTGCACCAGCGTGAGGCGGACGCCGAGACCACGCCGCTGCGCGAGCCCCAGTACTACCGGTACGAGATCGACACGGCCGAGGTCGCCGAGGTGTGGCGGCGGGGCAGCGTCATCGCCTCGTGGCTGCTCGACCTCACCGCCATCGCCCTCCACGACGACCCCGACCTCGACACCTTCGAGGGACGTGTGTCCGATTCGGGGGAGGGCCGCTGGACGACGCAGGCGGCCATCGACGTCGGTGCCCCCGCCCACGTGCTGTCGGCGGCGGTGTTCGACCGGTTCCAGTCGAGGGGGGAGGACGAGTTCGCCAACCGGGTCCTGTCGGCGATGCGCAAGGAGTTCGGCGGCCACGACGAGAAGGCGAAGGGCTAGGCGGCGTGCCACTCGCCCGAGCGGCGGGGAGCGGGAGACCACTCGCCCGAGCGGCGGGGAGCGGGAGAACAACCGCCCGTCCCGGCACCTTCGAGGGGTGGCCCGCGGTCGTCCTCGGCGCGGGCGCCGTGCGGGCCACGTTCCTGCCGACGCTCGGCATGGTCGGCGTGTCGCTGCGGTTCGGCGGTGCCGAGGTGCTCAGCCGCCATGGCGGCCTCGATGCCGTGCTCGCCGGGCACACCCTCGGCCTCCCGCTCCTGCACCCGTGGGCCAACCGCCTGGACGGCGACCGCTACGCCGTCGGGCGCACGAGGGTCGACCTGTCCCGGGCCCCGGCCCTGCACCGGGACGGCAACGGGCTGGCGATCCACGGCACGATGGTCGGGCCCCGAGCGTGGGAGGTGGTCGAGATCGACGCCGACGACGACCGGGCCCGCGTCGTCGCCACCTTCCCGTTCGGTGACCACGACGAGCTGTTGGCGTCGTTTCCCTTCCCCCACGAGGTCGGGATCACCGCCGTCGTGGACGGGACCGGTCTCGAGGTCACCACGTCGGTGCGGCCCACCGGACGCCGGGCGGTGCCGGTGTCGTTCGGCTGGCACCCCTACCTCCGACTGCCCGGGGTGCACCGGGATCGGCTGGCGGTGGCGTTGCCGGCCCGCCGCCACCTGATCCTCGACGATCGGGGCATCCCCACGACCTCGGCCCGGCGGGAGCGGGCCGAGGTCGTCGCCCTCGCCGGCAGGACCTTCGACGACGCCTACGTGGTCCGGCGCGGCACCGGTTTCGGCCTCGAGGGCGGCGGCCGCTCGGTTCGGGTCGAGCTGGGCCCGGGCTACGGCTTCGGCCAGGTGTACGCCCCCAGGGGCAAGGCCTTCGCGGCCCTGGAACCGATGACCGCCCCCACCAACGCCCTCGTGACCGGCGAGCACCCCACCGTCGCCCCGGGGTCCACGTTCACGGCCACCTTCCGGATCACCGCGAGCTGGTAGAACCGGTCCATGTCGATCACCGACAGCGCCGAGTGGCGGGCCCTGGCCGCCCACCACCACCAGGCCCGTGACCTGCACCTCCGCGAGCTGTTCGCCGCCGACCCGACTCGGGGCGAGACCATGGCCCTCGAGTGCGGTCACCTCTACGTCGACTACTCGAAGCACCGGGTGACGGCCGAGACCCTCGGGCTGCTGTTCGCCCTCGCTCGCGTCGCCGGCGTCGAGGAGCTGCGCGACGCCATGTTCCGGGGCGAGACGATCAACGTCACCGAGCATCGCTCGGTGCTCCACGTCGCCCTCCGGGCGCCGGCCGAGGAGCGCATCGTCGTCGACGGGGTGGACGTGGTGCCGCAGGTGCACACCGTGCTCGGTCGCATGCGGGCCTTCGCCGACCGGGTGCGCGGCGGGGACTGGACCGGGCACACGGGCAAGCGCATCCGCACCGTCGTCAACATCGGCATCGGCGGCAGCGACCTCGGTCCCCACATGGCCTACGACGCCCTGCTCGACTTCAGCGACCGATCGATCGGGGCCCGTTTCGTCTCCAACGTCGACGGCAACGAGTTCTGGGAGGCCACCCACGACCTCGACCCCGAGGAGACGCTGTTCGTCATCTCCTCCAAGACGTTCACGACCCTCGAGACGATGACCAACGCCCGGTCGGCACGGGAGTGGTCGCTGCGCGGCCTGGGCGGCGACGAGGCGGCCGTGGCCCGGCACTTCGTGGCGGTGTCGACCAACGCCGAGGCGGTGCGCGAGTTCGGGATCGACACCGACAACATGTTCGAGTTCTGGGACTGGGTCGGCGGTCGGTACTCGGTCGACTCGGCCATCGGCCTGTCGCTGATGATCGCCATCGGGCCCGACCACTTCGACGACATGCTGCGGGGCTTCCGGGTGGTCGACGACCACTTCCGCACCGCCCCGATCCAACGGAACGTGCCGATGATCCTCGGCCTGCTGGGTGTCTGGTACAACAACTTCTTCGGTGCCGAGACCCTGGCCGTGCTGCCGTACAGCCACTACCTCGGTCGGCTCACCCCGTACCTGCAGCAGCTGGCGATGGAGAGCAACGGCAAGTCGGTCGACCGTCAGGGCGCACCGGTCGACGTGCAGACCGGCGAGATCGTCTGGGGCCAGCCCGGCACCAACGGCCAGCATGCCTTCTACCAGCTGATCCACCAGGGCACGAAGCTCGTCCCGTGCGACTTCATCGGCTTCGCCCGTCCCCGTCACGACCTCGGCGACCACCAGGACGTGTTCATGGCCAACTTCTTCGCCCAGCCCGAGGCGCTGGCGTTCGGGAAGACGGCAGAGGAGGTCGCCGCCGAAGGCGTGGCCCCCGACCTGGTGTCGGCCCGGACCTTCGCCGGCAACCATCCGAGCACGTCGATCCTCGTCGACGAGCTCACGCCGTTCACCATCGGCCAGCTCGTCGCCCTCTACGAGCACAAGACGTTCACGCAGGGCGCGGTGTGGAACATCAACAGCTTCGACCAGTGGGGGGTCGAGCTGGGCAAGGAGCTGGCCCAGGCGATCATCCCCGAGCTCGTCGCGGCGCGCGAGCCCGAGCTCGGCCACGACGGTTCGACCAACGCCCTGATCCGGCGCTACCGCGGCCTTCGGGCCGGGGGCGGTCAGTCGCCGAACTCGACGGTCTCGTAGCGCCAGACGACCAGATCGTGGGGCCAGCGCCCGGTCCGCAACCCGGCCTTGCGCCACAGGTGGTCCAGGAACGCGTCGACCGACCCGACCTGCTCCCACACCGACGGCAGGAACGTGCCCCGGTGCCCCCGCGCCTCGATCAGGACGCCGTCGATGCCGGGACGCAGCTCGCCGGCCAACTCGTCGCGTGACGAGACGTCCATCGGGCGGAGCGGACCGAGCACCGAGATCTTGACGCCGAGCTCGGGGAGGTCGTCGGGGGCCACGGCGGGCAGCCTCGGGTCGGCGAAGGCGGCCGACCACGCGTTGTGGGCGACGTCCTCGGCGAGCGGGCGTCGGGGCTCCATCGACCCGATGCAGCCGAGGAGGCGTCCACGACGGCGGAGCGTGACGAAGCAGGCGCCCGGCTCGGCGAGCGCCGGGGGGAGCCCGGCGAGATCGACCGGCTCGGGGTCCCGCCCGGCCGTGCCGTGGGCGACGACCCGGTGGGCCAGCCCCACCAGCGCGGCGCGCTCGGCGTCGTCGAGCGGCGGTCGGGCTCCCGGTCGCTCGGGCGAGATCGATCGCGACCGCGTCGCCGTGGATGCGCCGGGATCGCGTCGTTCGGTCACCGCGAACGATCCGTAGCCGACCACGCGGTCGCGCTCGCCGGACGTGTCGCCCGACGTGCGCAGATCGAGCAGCTCGACGTCGAGGTCGCGGCGGCGAGCGACCTCGAGCAGACCCTTGAGGGGATGGGCCCCACAGGCGTCCTCGCCGGTGAGGGCGGCGCCGTCGCCGGCCACGATGCGGGCGGCGGTGGCGGCATCGAGGCGTTTGGCGGTGGCGTCGTCGTGGTAGTGGCTGAGGTCGCTGCTGATGACGATCAGCGTCTCGTCGCCACCCCACACCGCCTCGAGCACCTCGGCGACCACCGCGGCAGGGGCCCGCCCGACGACGAGGGGGAGCAGCGTCCACCGGGTCCCGCCCTCGTCGTGGTCGTGGCCGCCAGCCCGCGCCACGGCGGGACCGAGGACGCGCTGCAGGAAGGGGAGGTGCACCTCGAGCGAGTGCTCGGCGGCGTGCGGGCGGTCGTCGGCTTCGACGGCCCGACTGGCGGCCAGCACGGCTCGTCGCCCTTCGGCGTCGATCGGGACCGGGCCGAGCGGGGTGAGGAAGGCGTCGACGGTCGGGACGGCCAGGCCCCGGACCGCCACACGGTGGGCCGGGCCGAGGAGCACCACCCGGCGAACGCCCTCCACGCCCACGAGGGTCGCGTAGGCGGTGCCGGCCACGTCGCCCGAGTAGCGGTACCCGGCGTGGGGGACCACGAGCGCCTTGGGCGCCGGCCGGGCACGCTCGCCGAGCGTGGCGACGCCGGCGACGAGCGACGCGTCGACGGTGGCGGCCAGGTCGCCGGGCTCGCCCGGGTAGAAGGAGCCGGCCACGGCGGGAGCGGCGGAGCCTCGGACCGTCGGCGGTCACCCGATGCCGGCTCACCGCCGCCGGGCCTTGCCGTGCTTGAGCTCGACCGGCACCCGGCGTCGCCCCCACTCGCCTGGCGGGCCGTCGAACACGCCCGCCACGGGCGCGCCGCAGGTTCGGCAGTGGCCCTCGCCGTCGAGGCGGTAGGAGCGCAGGTCGTACCAGTCGCGCTCGACGACCACCTCGCCGCACGACGGACAGGCCGTGCTGTCGCCCTCGGCGTCGTGCACGTTGCCCGTGTAGACGTACCGCAGCCCGTTGGCCATGGCGATGCGGCGGGCCCGGCTGAGCGTGGAGGGTGGCGTGGAGGGCACGTCGAGCATCTTGAAGTCGGGGTGGAAGGCCGAGAAGTGCAGGGGCACGTCCGGTCCGAGGCGCTCGGCGATCCAGCGGGTCATGCGGTCGAGCTCGTCGTCGCCGTCGTTGTGTCCCGGGATGAGCAGGGTCGTGATCTCCAGCCAGGTGTCGGTCTCGTGGGCGATGAACTCGAGCGTGTCGAGCACGGGTGCCAGCTCGCCCATGGCGACGTGCCGGTAGAAGTCCTCGGTGAACGCCTTGAGGTCGATGTTGGCGGCGTCGACGACCCGGTACAGCTCGTGGCCGGCCTCGGGGCAGGCGTAGCCGGCCGACACGGCCACCGCCTTCACCCCCACGGCGTGGCAGGCGTCGGCCACGTCGATGGCGTACTCGAGGAAGATGATCGGGTCGTTGTAGGTGAAGGCGACGCTCTTGGCGCCGAGGTCGAGGGCGGCCTGGGCCACGGCGTCGGGGAAGGCGGCGTCGGAGAGCCGGGCGACCTCCTTCGACTTCGAGATGTCCCAGTTCTGGCAGAAGCGGCAGGCCAGGTTGCAGCCGGCGGTGCCGAACGACAGCACCGACGTGCCGGGGAGGAAGTGGTTGAGGGGCTTCTTCTCGATCGGGTCGATGCAGTAGCCGCTCGAGAGCCCGTAGCTCGTGAGCACGACCTGGTCATCGATCCGGCCCCGTACGAAGCAGACGCCCCGCTGGCCTTCGCGCAGCTTGCAGGCCCGTGGGCACACGTCGCACTGGATGCGGCCGTCCTCGATGCGGTGCCAGTAGCGGGTCGGCACCGTGAAGGGATCGTCGAGCGAGATCACCTCAGCCATCGCCGTCCAGGCTAGGACCGCCCGCCCGGGGTGTCACCGGGCCTTCGGTCCCGTCTTCGGCCCCCCCGTGCCGTGGGAGACTGGCGCCCGGCGCCCGTGGCCCACGGGCTCTCACCCACGGAGCGCGCGTGAAGGTCCTCGGCATCGACATCGGCGGCACCGGCATCAAGGGCGCGGTGGTCGACACCAAGCGCGGCGTGCTCAAGAGCGATCGCCTGCGCCTGCTGACGCCCGAGAGCCCGACGCCCGACGCCGTCGCCGGGGTGGTCCGCACCCTGACCGGGCACTTCGACTGGGACGGACCGGTCGGGTGCACCTTCCCGGGCGTGGTGCGGGACGGCACCATCGAGACCGCCGCCAACCTCACGCCCGACTGGATCGGGGTCGACAGCCACGCCCTGTTCGCCGAGGCCACCGGCTGCCCGGTCCACGTCCTCAACGACGCCGATGCCGCCGGCGTGGCCGAGGTCGCGTTCGGCGCCGCCGAGGGTCGGGACGGCGTGATCGTGCTCGTCACCCTGGGCACCGGCATCGGCAGCGCGTTGCTGGTCGACGGGCACCTCGTGCCCAACAGCGAGCTCGGACACCTCCCGCTGCACGGCGGCGACGCCGAGGACTACGCCGCCGAGTCGGTCCGGGAGCACGAGAGCCTCTCGTGGCAGGACTGGGGGTCACGGGTGGGTGAGTACCTGCGCATGGTGGAGGAGCTGTTCTGGCCCCATCTGTTCATCCTCGGGGGCGGGGTCAGCAAGAAGGCCGACCGCTACCTGAGCTTCCTCGACACCCGCACCGAGGTCGTCCCCGCCCGGTTGCTCAACCAGGCGGGGATCGTGGGTGCCGCCCTCCGGGCCGAGCACGAGCTCCCCGCCAGGAAGCACCGCAGGAAGTGAGCCCTCCGTCACCCTTCCCTCGAGTCGATAACGGGGTTATGGTCGACCGGAGGACCGAGCCACTTGGGGGAGCCGCGTGACCACCATCGAGGGGAACCCGTACCTCCGGGGCAACTTCGCTCCGGTCGCCGAAGAGGTGACGGTCGTCGACCTCGAGGTCGACGGTGCCATCCCGCCGGTGCTCGACGGCCGCTACGTGCGCTCGGGCCCGAACCCCATCGACCCGACGCCCGACCAGCACTGGTTCGTCGGTGACGGCATGGTGCACGGCGTGCGCCTGCGCGACGGCCGGGCCGAGTGGTACCGGAACCGGTGGGTGACCACCTCGGTGAGCGCTCCGGTGAAGGGCGTGCTCCCCGTCGGGGGACCCCTGGGTGACATCGAGGGCTCCGGCAACACCAACGTCGTCCACCACGCCGGCCAGATCCTGGCGATCAACGAGCTGTCCGATCCGTACCTGCTGTCCCCGGAGCTCGACACGGTGGCCCGCACCGACCTCGGTGGGTTGTCGTCGGCCGGCATGACCGCCCACCCGAAGTTCGACCCGGCCACCGGCGAGATGCACGTGATGGCGTACCACTTCGCGCCGCCGTACCTGCGGTACCACGTGGTCGACGGCGCCGGCCGGGTGGTGCGCACCGAGGAGCTCGCCGTCGGCGGCCCCGTCATGGTGCACGACATGAGCCTGACCGAGAGCCAGGTCGTCGCCTACGACCTGCCCGTGGTGTTCGACCTCGAGGCGGCCGCGGCCGGCGTCCGCCTCCCCTACGCGTGGGACCCCGACTACCGGGCCCGGATCGGCGTGATGCCCCGGGCCGGCGCCGCCGCCGACACGGTCTGGATCGACGTCGACCCCTGCTACGTGTTCCACCCGCTCAACGCCTACGACCTCGACGACCACACCCTCGTGATCGATCTGGTCCGCTACGACCGGATCTTCGCCGACGACCGGCTCGGTCCGGGCGACACGCTCGGCACGCTCGACCGCTGGACCGTCGACCTCGCCGTCGGCAGCGTGCGCACGCAACGCCTCGACGACCGCCCCCAGGAGTTCCCCCGGGCCGACGAGCGACTCGCCACCCGCCCCCACCGGTTCGGCTACGTGCTCGGCACCGAGCTCGGCCGGCTCGGTGGAGACCCCGCGGGCAACCGGGTGCTCAAGCACGACCTGCGGGCCGGCACCACCGAGGTGCACGAGCTCGGAGCCGGGCGCGTCGGCGGCGAGTTCGTGTTCGTGCCCGCGGCCGACGACGCCGGTGAGGACGAAGGCTGGCTGGTCGGCTATGTGTACGACGGCGCTCGAGGTGCGAGCGATCTCGTGATCCTCGACGCCCACGACTTCGGCGGTGCACCGGTGGGCACGGTGCACCTGCCGGTGCGGGTGCCGGCCGGCTTCCACGGCAACTGGATCCCCGACCGCGCCCTCGCCTGACGTCACCCCCGGGCAGATCGGGGGCCTTCAGCGGGCGATGCGGTGGGAGGTGATGAGGGGGACGGCGCCCGCCGCGGTGGTGGGGCCGAAGACGCGGTTGGCGTCGGTCGACGTCTGCCGGGCCTCCTCGATCTCGGCCCGGTCGACCTCGCAGGCCGTGCGGACGGGCTCGACGCCGTAGAGGCGGGCGGAGGTCAGCCCCAGCACCTTGGCCTTCACCTCGGGGGTGAGCGCCGGGTAGCCGTACCGCTCCTGGAGCTCGGAGGAGATCTCGAAGGCGCGGAACGCCTGGATCTGGTCCTGGGGGGAGCCGTACCAGATGGAGTCGGTGCCCCACACCACGTTGTCCTCGCCGAACTCGGCGAGGAGCTTGCCGAGCACGTGGGCCGCCTCGGACGGCCTGCCCATCAGCGCCCGCCAGGTCGACCCGAGCTCGGCGACGACGTTGCCGCCGCGTCCGATGCCGGCGGCCCGGGCCGAGGTGATCAGCCGGTTCACCCCTTCGTCGACGTCGGGGTCGTAGGGCCCTTCGGCGACGCCGGGCTCGTAGCCCGAGTGGTAGACGACGAAGGTGAGGTCGGGGTGGGTGGCCGCCGCCGGGCCCACGTCGACCGGGCTGGCGAAGCGGCTGCCCGCCGAGAACCCCTTGTGCACGGCCACGATCGGCGGCCCGAGCGCGGTGACCTCGGACAGGAAGGCGTTGCCGACCAGCGCCGCGTTCGGGTCGTGGTCGTCGAGGTACCAGCCGGGTCCACCGGCGTGGGTGTACACCTTCCACGCGCCGATCCCGAAGCGGCCGCCGAGGTCGGCCATCTGGGCCAGCGCCCGCTCCAGCGGCCCGTCGCTCGGGTGGGCCTCCCCCTGCATGAGCACCCGGCGATCGCCGCAGACCCGCTCGGCGAGGTCGATGGTCTCGGCCATGACCTCCGGGCTCAGCGGGTTGCCGGCGAAGGGGAGGGCCGAGAGCACGATCATGTCCGTGTCGGACTTGGCGAAGATCAGGTCGAGGAAGGTCTCGACCGAGAAGCACTCCTTCGGGTCGGTGCCGCAACTCGCCTGGGGGAAGTCGGGCACCGGGCCGGCGTAGTCGTGGCTGTAGTCGAGGAAGTGGCCCTGGACGTCGAACACGAACTCGTCGCCGCCCACCGCGTCACGGGCGGCGTCAGGGTCGAGCCCGGCGTCGGGGTCGACGACGAAGGTGCCACCCGGGGGCCCCTGGGAGGACTCTCCGCTGCAGGCGGCCAGCACCGACAGCATCGTGGCCGATGCCATCGACGAGAGCAGGAACCGCCGCCGGCTCATGCCCACCCGGCGGGCGTTGCGGTCGATGGCGTCCCGACTGCGCCGGGCGACCTCCCGGGTGAGCGCCGACGGGAGTGCCGGCACGAACTCGCCGTTCGAGCACGGTCCCAGCTTGATCGGGAGCCCGGGATCCTCGTCCACCAGTCCAGCTTCGCGCCGTTCGGCGGGCCATCACCGGCGCGCCGCGATCTGGTTGCTACGGTCCGGCCCATGAACACCGCGCTGATCGTGCTGATCGTGGTGGCCGTCGTGGTGGTCGTCGCCGCGCTCGTGCTCAACCCGATCGTGCGCAAAGCCAACGACCGGGCGATCCAGCGGTGCTGGTCCGAGCTCGGTCGCGACACCATCAAGGTGATCGAGCCACGAGCGGTCGGCTTCGCCACCGACCCCGAGGAGGCCGGGGGTCTGCGGGGCCAGGGATGCCTGGCGGTCAACGACGAGGTGCTCCTCTTCGTCACGACCTCCCGACAGAAGGAGTTCCGGCTCGATCGCTCGGTCATCACCGGCGTCGACACGCCCGGCGACCCCCGGTCCCGGATGAAGTCGATGATCGAGGTCGCCTACACCGACCCCGAGCACGGCGACGTCACCGCGTCGTTCCGGGTGCCCGACGTGCCCGACTGGCTCCGCGAGCTGGGCTACGACTGGGGGCCCGAGGGGCCACCGCCGGCCGAGGACGACGACGACGACGGCAGCGACGCCTGACGGCGGTCAGACCCGGGATGCCGCGCCGCCCTCGGGGTTCGGCACCAGCAGGCCCAGGCCGTCCGGAGCGTCGAGTCCGCGTCCGACGATCTCGGGTGGTAGTGCCGTGCCGTCCTGGAACACGATGCGCCGCACCGAGCCCGCCCCCGCGGTCGCCGTGGGGGGCGCGCCGGGCGTGGTGACCGTCAGTCCGACGTCGGCGTAGAAGAGTGCGCCGGCCGGGTCGAAGGCGAGGCCGAGTGGTGTGCCGGTCGGCAGCGGGCTGGCCCCGAGGGTGGTCCCGGCCGGTGGCTGCAGCACGGTGCGCACGAAGGTGCCGTTGGCGTCGTACTCGTTGATCGCGCCCGTCGTCGCGCTCGACACGAACAGGGAGCCGCCCGGACCGCCGGTGATGCCCGACGGCGTGGCGGCCAGCGCGTCGGGGGCGATGAACCGCTCCTTGCGGGTGCGGTCGGCGCTCGGTGCGCCGGTGGCGTCGGTACCACCGCACCCACCGGCGGCGTCGGCGGCCGTCGGATAGGGACCGCTGTACCGCCACACGCCGGCCCCGGGCCCGCGGGCCGACGTGACGTAGATGCGGTCCTGGTCGTCGACCCAGAGCGACAGGGCGGTGCCGATCGTGGTGTCGAGCTTGCAGGAGGCGACGTCCTGGCCGTCGTACGGGGGAAGCCAGATGGTGAGCTGGCCCGTCGGCTCGCCGTCGGCCCGGTTGCCGATGTCGGTCGTCACCAGCCGGCCGTCGGAGAGGAAGCCGCAGCCGGCGGGGGTGCCGGGATCGATGCCGGGCTGGTAGCTCGGGACCAGCCGGCTCCGCTCCTCGACGGTGAGGTCGTCGAGCGTGGTGCCCTCGAGCTGGAAGACGCCCCAGCCCGTCGCGTCCGGTCCGCCGGCCGGGTCCCGGGCGCCGGCGACGAACCGCCGGGTGCCGTCGGGGAAGAGGCACACCTGCCCGTTCACGACCGGGTCGGCGTCCTCGCCCCGTGGGAGCAGGGCCACCGAGCGGAAGGGTGGCTCGGCCTCGTAGGCGTCGAGCCCGCCGCCCGCCGGACCGAGCACGATCGTGACCGCCGGCTCCCCCGGCGCGGTGGTGCCGGGGGAGGTCGGGGTCGATCCGGGCTCGGTCGTGGTGGTCGAGCTCGGTCGGGGGCGGGTGTCGTCGGCCGAGGAACATGCCGTGACGACCACGACGAGGGCGACGACGACGAGCGCGACGGCAGGGCGGGGTCGTCGCCGGCGGGCGGGCATGGACCCAGCTTGCCTCAGCGCCGCTGCCGGTTCGCGTCGCGCCGGTGCCGGTTCAGCGGGCCGTCATCGTCACCGGAAGGTGCTTCACGGCCCGGATCGACGGGTTCCGACCCCGGACCACGTCACCGGTGCGCTCGAGCCGGGCCAGGCGGGCGACGAGCTTCTCGGCGAGCAGCGTGGCCTCCAGCCGGGCCAGGTGCGAGCCCAGGCACAGGTGGATGCCGTTCCCGAAGGCGAGGTGGTCGGCGCCGTGCATCCCGGTGGGGTAGCGGTCGGCGCGGAACCGGTCGGCGTCGGGCCAGTGGTCGGTGTCGCGGTTGGCCGACGCGTACAGCACCAGCACCTTGGCCCCGGCCGGGATGGTGGACCCGGCGACCACGGCATCGACGAGGGTGTTGCGGTAGAGGCCCTGCACCGGCGAGACCCATCGGAGCGACTCCTCGACCAGGCTCGGGATCAGCTCGGGCCGGTCGACGACCGCCTGCCACTGGTCGGGCCGGTCGAGCAGCTCGTGCACGGCGTTGGAGATCAGGTTGGTCGTGGTCTCGTTGCCGGCCACGAGCAGCAGCACGCAGAACGCCAGGATCTCGCCGTCGCTCAGTCGGTCGCCCTCTGGGGTCTCGCCGAACAGCACCGAGATGAGGTCGTCGCGGGTGTCGGCGTCGCCGGCGGCCCGGCGCTCGGCGATCAGCTCGTTGAAGAACGTGGCCAGCTCCATGATGAGCCGCTCGTTCTCCTCTGAGATGACGCCACCGGTGGTCTCGATGGTGGCGTCGGACCAGCGGCGGAAGTCGGCCTGCCGTTCGATCGGCACGCCCATCATCTCGGCGATGACGGTGACCGGCAGCGGCTCGGACACCGCGGTCACGAAGTCGACGTCCCCGGCCTCGAAGGCCCGGTCGAGGATCTCGTCGACCAGCCGGTCGATCCGTGGCGCCCAGGAGGTGATGGCCCGGGGCGTGAAGGTGCGGGCCACCAGGCGCCGCAGCCGGGTGTGGTCGGGCGGGTCCATGGCGATGAGCATCGGCACGGGTCGGCGCTCGAAGCTCACCCCTTCGTTCGACGAGAACGTGGCCGGGTCGCGCAGGGCGCCGACCACGTCGGCGTAGCGGGACAGCACCCAGACGTCGTGCTCCTCGACGTGGTACGCGGGGGCCTCGGCTCGCAGCCAGGCGTAGGACGGGTACGGGTCGTCGAGGACGTCGGGAGCGAACGGGTCGTACCCGGCGATGGAACTGGTCGGCGTCACAGCGCCGGACCCTAACGGGACGGTCACGCCGCGGCCAGCGGCCGCAGCCCGCTCGGCGACACCCGGATGCCGACGGCTGCCTGCAGAGCTGGGGCAGGGTGACTACACCAGCTTCGAGAGCTCCTCGAAGCCGTCGCGCAGGCACGCCACCAGCACCTCGGGATCGGGCACCGCCGCCGGGTCGGTGTTGATGCCGATGTTGCAGTGGTCGAGGTACGACAGGAGCGTGAGGTTCGCGGCCGCCCCGGTCATGGGGCCGAAGGCCAGATGGGCCTCGACCCGTCCACCGCCGAGGTAGACGGGCACCGGTGCCCCCGGCACGTTGCTGGTGATGAAGTCCACGCCCTTGAGCATCGACCCGAACAGACCGGTGGTGGCGGTCACGGGCAGCCGGTTGAGCACGCTCGCCAGGCCGTCGCTCATCGACAAGGCCGGCTCGGCCCGCTGCTGCTCGACCAGCTCGCGCACGGCGTTCATCCGCTTGATGGGGTCCACGATGCCGACCGGCACGGGGAAGCGGGCGGGCACGAACTGGTTGCCGGCCCGGTTGAGCGTCTGCTCGGTGCGCACGTTGATCGGCATCGTCATGCGGAGCAGGCCGACGTCGTGGCCGTGGTGCTCGTGGTAGCGCCGCAGCCCACCGGCGACCCCGGCGACGAAGGCGTCGTTGAGCTTGCCGGCCACCAGCTTCGAGGCCTGCTTGAGCGGTCGGAGCTCGACCTGGAGCAGGTCGAACCGCACCGACAGCGACCGCCGCCGCATGAGCGGGCTGAGGGGCTCGGTGGCAGGGCTGAGGAGCCGGACGAGCGAGCCCGTCGTGGCTGCCGCGCCCATGCCCACGCCGACCGGGTCCTGCAGGACGCGGCTCGCGCCGTCGACCAGGTCGCCGGCCAGCGAACGCAGCCCACCGAGCCCGCGCCGGGCCTCGTAGACGAACGCGTCGGCCATCCGCTGGGTCTCGGAGAGCGGTTCGGGCTCGGGTGCCGGTGGCAGCTCGTCGATGCCGGTGGGGTCCCGCTCGAGATCGAGCAGCTCCATCATCAGCTTCACGCCACCCACCCCGTCGGTGATGGAGTGGTGGATCTTGGCGATGACCGCCGCCCCATCGTCCTCGAGGCCCTCGACGACGACGAACTCCCACAGCGGGCGCGCCCGGTCGAAGCCCTGCATGGCGATGGGCTCGGCGATGTCGAAGACCTCGCGGAGGGTGCCGGCATCGCGCCCGTTCCCGCCGACGGTGCGCATCCACCGCAGGTGGTAGTTGAGGTCGAAGTTGGGGTCGACCTCCCAGCGGGGCGGGGCGACGGAGTAGGGGTGGCCGAGCACCCGCTGGCGGAGGCGTGGGACGACGCGGCTCAGGCGGTCCATGCGGCGCCGGAACCGCTCGCGGTCGGGCGCCTGGTCGAGCACGAAGACCGAGGTGATCGTGGACCGCAGGAGCGGGTCCTTCTCGATGCTCCACATGAGCGCGTCGCTGTCGCTCATGCGCGGCTCGAAGGTGATCGCGTCGGCCGTCTCGCTCGTCTGGTCGCTCACGCAGGCCCCCTCGTCCAGGGCGGGCGCGGCCCCCTCAGCAGAGCACGCCCTCCGCGGGCTGGTAGATGGCGCCAAAGGTATCGACTTCGGAGCGCCCGTCGCTGATCCAGGTGCGGGTCCGGTCGGTGAAGACCCGGGTGCAGGCCCCGGCCGACTGGGTGCGCTGGGCGGTCTGGTCGGCCTGGATGTACCTGGTGGAGTACATGGTCACGGTGATCGACGTGCCGTCGTAGGTGGGCCACAGCAGCACGCCGTAGGGCGTGTTGTTGCGGATCTGCAGGTCGGGGGCGGGGTACGACAGGGTCGCCTCCCGGCCGTAGGGGTAGCGGGAGATGTAGATCGTGTGGGCCTGGTAGGTGGGGATGTCGAGCCCGGCGAAGAACGCGGCGTTGAACAGCGTCGTCGTGAACTGCGAGACGCCGCCGCCGTAGTCCTTGGTGAACTTGCCCTGGTAGATGACCCCGGCCTCGACGAAGCCCTTGTCCTGGGTGCGGGGGCCGACGTGCCCGTTGAGCGAGAAGGTCTCACCCGGTTCGATCACCGCGCCCCGCACCAGGTCGGCGATGCGGTGGATGTTCTCCACCCGGGGCTCGCAGCAGGCGTGTGGGGTCGTGAACGAGGCCACGGGCTCGATGATCCGCATCGACTGGGCCCACGCCGCGTCGTGCTCGGGCGGCGCGGTGGTGAGGGTCAGCTCGACCCGGTCGCCACCGGCGGCGACGGTGTCGACGACCCTCTGCACGCTGTCGGGGGCGCAGCACCTGGTGCCCGGGCTGCCCTCGGTGTAGGAGACGCCGCCGTCGGACACGTTCCAGGAGAGCTCGACCGCTGGGGTGCCGACGGCACCGACGGCCGCGGTCACGTCGGTCTCGACCTTGGCCACGTCGAGCTGCAGCTCGAGCGTCGAGCCGTCGGCGCTCGGTGCCGCCGTCATCCAGGTCTGGAGGGTGGCCGGCTGCACCGTGGTCGACCGTCCGTCGACGACGACGACGAGCGGCTCCGACGAGAGCTCGGTCGCCTCGGCGGCCACCGCCTCGGCCTCGGCATCGGCGAAGGTGGGGGCGAGGGGCACCGTGGCGAGCTCGACGACCACGGGGTCGGCGCCGCCCGCGGCCGCGTCGACGAGGGCGGCGCTCGCCGCCGGCAGGTCGAGGGTGGTGCCCGGGACGCCCGGTACGGCGCCGATGGTGCCCTCGGCCAGGACGATGGTGGGCTCGACCGGCTCGACGCGGACGGCCGCCTCGGCCGGGGCGAGGGCGGCGGCCGCCGCGGTCTGGTCGACGGTGTGCACGACCTCGACGTCGTGGACGCCGACCAGGTTGGCGAGCCAGCCGAACGGCCGGCCGAGCACCGAGCCGCCGCGGCCGGCGTCGAGCGCGGCCTGCACGGTGGCCTCCTGGTCGACGATGAGGCCGATGTCGGCGGCGGTCAGCTCGGAGGTGCCGGCCGGTGTGGTGAGCGCCACGACGGTGGGGCCGTAGGCGTCGGCGGTGGCGGCGACGGCGGCCCGCAGCTCGGTCTCGGTCATCCCACCCACGGCCTGGCCGTCGAGCTCGACGTTGCGCACCACCTGGCCGGAGTGGAGGGCGGTGTCGACCGCCCAAGCGCCGACGAACAGGACGAGCAGGCCCCCGAGGGTGCCCGCGACGATGAGTGCCCACCGACGGGTCCTGGACGCCATACGGCTCCTAGGTTGGCATGCGCCCGCACGTGGTGGGGGTCACCCCGGGGACCGCCGCGGCGCGCTGCGGGTCGTGCCATGATCCCGTCCGGCCCCACCCGGGGGCGGTGGGCACCAGGACGTGAGGGGGAGCTCCCGATGGCGAAGTTGTGCGAAGGACGGGTCTGCATCGTCACCGGCGCGGGTCGCGGCATCGGGCGGGAGCACTCGCTGATGCTCGCCGAGCACGGTGCCAAGGTCGTGGTGAACGACCTCGGCGGCACGATGGACGGCGAGGGAGCGTCGACCGGTCCGGCCCAGGAGGTCGTCGACGAGATCGTGGCGGCCGGCGGCGAGGCCGTGGCCAACGTCGACGACATCTCCGACTGGGAGGGCGCCCGCCGGCTGGTGGACCAGGCGGTCGAGGCCTTCGGCCGGCTCGACGTGCTGGTCAACAACGCCGGCATCCTGCGCGACCGCATGCTCGTGAACATGAGCGAGGCCGAGTGGGACGCGGTCATCAAGGTGCACCTGAAGGGCACCGCCGGGCCCTCGCACTGGGCGGCCGCGCACTGGCGCGACCGCTCGAAGGCGGGCGAGGAGCTCGACGCCCGCATCATCAACACGAGCTCACCTTCCGGCATCTACGGCAACCCCGGGCAGACCAACTACGGCGCGGCCAAGGCCGGCATCGCCGCCTTCACCGTGATCGCCGCCCTCGAGCTCGAGCGCTACGGGGTGACCGTCAACGCCATCGCCCCGGCGGCGCTCACCCGCATGACCGAGAACCTCGGCATGGGTCAGGCGTCGGAGGAGGCCAAGGAGCAGATGGGCCCCCGGTGGATCGCCCCGATCGTCACGTGGCTGGCGTCCGCGGAGGCCCGTGGCGTCACCGGCCGCGTGTTCGACGTGTCGGGGCGTCGCCTCGGCGTGGCCGAGGGCTGGCACATCGGCCCGGCCCAGGCCCCGCTCGACGACCCCACCCGCATCGGCCCGCTCGTCGAGGAGCTGCTCGCCTCCGCCCGGCCCGACGCCGACATGTCCGGCGCCGACCGCAAGGCCTGACCTGCCCGTCGCACCACGCTTCGCCCCGCACTTCGCCCCGGACCACCGTTCGCCCCGTACCACCGTTCGCCCCGTACCACGAGGAGATCTTCATGCCCATCAACCCCGAGGCCGTCGGCAGCCGCGGCGAGCCCCACCTGCACGCGTGGACCGACAAGGACGCCATGCTCTACGCCCTCGGCGTGGGCGCCGGCACCGGCGAGCTGCAGTTCACCACCGAGAACACCGCCGACACGCCGCTCCGGGTGCTGCCCACCATGGCCGTCGTGATCGGGTTCGGGGGCGCCGGTGCCATGGCCAGCATCGGCACGTTCAACCCGGCGATGCTCGTGCACGGCGAGCAGGGCATCCGCCTGCACGGCGAGATCCCGACCTCGGGCGAGGTCAGCACCGTCGGGGAGATCACCGGCATCTACGACAAGGGCAAGGGCGCCGTCATCGTGACCGAGTCGACGTCGACCGACACCAGCACCGGCGAGCCCCTCTTCACGTCGACGTCGTCGATCTTCATCCGGGGCGAGGGCGGCTGGGGCGGCGACCGAGGCCCGTCCGGTCCCCGGAACGTGCCGCCGGACCGAGCCCCCGACCACGAGGTCACCTACCGGACCCGTGAGGATCAGGCTCTCGTCTACCGGTTGTCGGGTGATCGCAACCCCTTGCACTCCGACCCGTCGTTCGCGGCGATGGGCGGCTTCGACCGGCCCATCCTCCACGGCTTGTGCACCTACGGCTTCACCGGCCGGGCCCTCCTCCACACCCTGGCCGGGAGCGACCCGGCGCGCTTCAAGGCGATGGAGGGACGGTTCTCGTCGCCGGTGTTCCCGGGCGAAGCGTTGACCGTGCGGATGTGGGTCGACGGCGACACCGCCGTGTTCCAGACGCTGGGAGAGGACGGGCGCGTGGTGCTCGACGCCGGCCGCGCCGAGGTGGCCTGACCGGCACCGTCGGCCGCCACCCGATCGCCGTGGATCCGTCGTTCGCCCGCGCCGTCTGGCGGCTCATCGAGCCCCTGCACGCCGTCACCTACTTCGCGCCGGAGGCGACGGAGGCGGCGCGCGACGCCGGATACCGCGGGTTCTGGATGGGGTACTTCGCCAATCGGGCCGCACCCATGGGGGGTGTCTCGGCCGGTGTCGTCAGCGCCACCTTCTTCAACTTCCACCCCGAGATGGTCGAGCGGGCGATCCCCGAGGCGTGGGCGCTGGCCCCACCCCGGGTGGCCGTCGAGACCCGTCGGTCGGCGGCCGCCGCCGCGCTGCGCCGTGTGGTCCCGGATCCCGATCCTCTCGCCGACCAGGCCCTGACCCTGCTGTGGCCGGTGATCGACGAGGCCGAGGGGGGCGGGCGGCCGCTGTTCTCGGCCAACCGCGAGCTCGACGACCCCGATGACGAGATCGGTCAGCTCTGGCAGGCGGTCACCGCCCTCCGCGAGCACCGCGGTGACGGTCATGTGGCCGTGCTCACCGCCGAGGGGATCGGCGGATGCGAGGCCCACGTGCTGGCCGCGGCCGCGACCGGCACCCCGCCCGAGGTGCTGCGGGACAACCGGGGCTGGAGCGAGGCCGAGTGGCTGGAGGCCACCGTGTTCTGGCGGTCGGTCGGCGTGCTGGACGGCGACCGGCTGACCGAGCGTGGCGCGGCCCTGCACGAGCACATCGAGCGCCGCACCGACGAGTTGGCGGTGGTGCCCTACGGCGAGCTGCGCGAGGACGAGCGCGATCGCCTGGTCGAGGTGCTGGCCCCCGCCACGAGGGCGGTGCTCACCGCGGACGTGGTGCCCTTCCCCAACCCCATGGGCCTACCCCACCCCGACAGCTGACCCGTTCCTCACCAGCCAGAACGAGGGAGTTCAGCGTTCAGAAGAGGGTGAGCTCGTCGTCGGCGAGGCCGCGGAGGGCGTCGTAGTCGACCTCGACGCAGGAGATGCCACGGTCGGCGGCCAGCACCTTGGCCTGGGGCTTGATCTCCTGGGCGACGAACACGCCCCGCACCGGGCGGAGGCGGGGGTCGCGCTCGAGCCGCTCGAGGTAGCGGGCGAGCTGCTCGACGCCGTCGATCTCGCCGCGCCGCTTGATCTCGATCGCCACCGCCGCCCCGTCGGCGTCGCGGCACAGCAGGTCGACCGGGCCGATGTCGGTGGGGAACTCGCGCCGGACGAGCACGAGCCCGTCCTCGACGGCTTGTGGGCTGGCGGCCAGGAGTGCTTGGAGGTGGGCCTCGACGCCGTCCTTCTGGAGACCCGGGTCGGGCCCGAGGTCGTGGTCGACGTCGGCGATCACCTCCTCGATGGTGATGGTGAGCACCTCGCCCTTGGGGTTGCGCACGACCCACTCGCCCTCACCCTCGGCGAGCGTGCACGGGGCGACCATCCAGTTGAGGGGCTTGTAGGCGCCGCCGTCGGCGTGGATGGCGACGCAGCCGTCGGCCTTGACCATGATCAGGCGCACGGCCGAGGGCAGGTGGGCCGACAGCCGACCGACGTAGTCGACCGAGCAGCGGGCCACGACGAGGCGCATCTCCCGAGCCTACGCGGCGTCCCGGGCGCGGCCGGCGTGACGTCCGGCCGGCGCGGTGGCGGCGGCGGTTGGGAAGATGACGTCATGCCATCCTGGAACGACGTGCGCACCGCGACCCCCGACCTGGCCGAGCGGGTGCAGGCCCGCTTCGACGCCCACGGCCTCGCCCTCCTCGCCACGATCCGCCCCGACGGCGGTCCCCGGATCAACGGGATCGAGCCGCTGTTCGCCGAGGGGGAGCTGTGGCTGGGCATGATGCCGGGCTCGCTCAAGGCCCGCGACCTGCGGCGCGACCCCCGGTTCGCCCTCCACAGCGCCACCGTCGACAAGCAGGTCACCGAGGGTGACGCCCGCATCTCGGGCCGGGCCGACGAGGTCGTCGACGAGGCCGGCAAGCGGCGGTTCATCGACGCGTTCGAGCGGGCGACGGGGACGCCACCGCCGCCGGGCCCGATGGAGCTCTTCCGTGCCGACGTCACCGACCTCGTGCTCCTCCGGCCGGCGACCGACCACCTGGTGATCGAGTCGTGGACGGAGGGGAGGGGCGACCGCCGGGTCGAGCGACGGTGACACGGGCCTCCCCCGTGGCCGACGTCCTCGATCCCACGGACGCCACCACTGCTCGCGCCAGGCCACACCTCGACGACGACGTCGAGCCGGTCCCGCGCCACTCGCCGGCCGACGCCTCACCGTTCAGCCTCGCCGGGCGCATCGCCATCGACGCGTGGCTGGTTCGCTCAGGTGTTCGGCGAAGGTCTCCGAGCCCCAGACCACGAGGCCGACCCCGCCGAGCAGCACGAGGGTCCAGATCCCCGCTGGCACCGCACGATCATGACCGGCGCGGTTGCACGAACACCTCCGGGACGGTGTCGCCGTAGGTCCAGTCGGGGCGCTTGCGGGCTTGGCGCTCGTCCATCACGGCGCGGTCGTCGACGACCTCGACGATCTTCGACACGGCATCGACCGGCTCGGTGTGCACCCCGGTGAGGGCGAGGGCCACGTCCTCCGGGAAGGCGGCCAGGATGCTGCCGACGGTGCGCTGCTCCTCGGTGCCGAGGTAGCACCGGTTGGCGTCGGTGACCTGCCGGAGGCGCGCCGCGATGGTCTCCACGTCCCCCTCGTCGCCGCCGTCGAGGATGAGCTGCTCGAGGCGGGCGGTCACCTCGCCGGTGCCGAACTTGCAGGCCGGGCACTGTCCGCACGACTCGACGTAGAGGAACCGCGAGACGGCATGCGCGACGCGCACCATGTCGCGGCGGTCGTCGAACACGAGGAACCCGGCGGCGCCGAGCCCGGTGCCGATGGCGGCCATCGCCTCGTAGGTGAGGGGCGTGTCGATCTGGTCGGCGGAGACGACGGGGTTGGCCACGCCGGAGAGGACCGCCTTGACCCGTCGGCCGTCGGGCATCCCGCCCCCGATCAGGTCGATGGCGGTCGACAGGGGAGTGCCCATCGGGATCTCGGCGAAACCGGCCCGCGCCGTGTCACCGCTGACCGTGCAGATGATCGTGCCCGGCGACTCGTCGGTGCCCACGGATCGGAACCACACGGGTCCGCGCGCCAGGATCGGGGCCACGTTGGCCAGCGTCTCGACGTTGTTGACGAGCGTGGGGTTGGAGACGGCCACGGCCGTGCCCGTCGATCCGGAGGGTGCCGCCGACCAGCCCATCTGGGGCTGCACCGAGAACAGACCGTAGAGGTAGGGCGGCAGGAGGCGAGGCAGGGGATCCTCGCCCTCGATCACCTCCAGCATGGCCTTCTCCTCCCCGAAGAGGTACTCGTCGGGGCCGCCGACGATCGCCACCTCGAGCTCGGCCATCCAGCCGGCGGCGGCCATCTCCCCGAGGGCCCGTTCGAGGGCGGTGATCTCCGGGGCGAAGCTCGCCTTCACCGCCACGTAGGCGCGGCGGGCGCCGACGACGCGGGCGGCGACGACGATCCCCTCGAGCACCTGGTAGGGGTTGCGCCGCAGCAGCGGTCGATCCTTGAACGTGCCGGGCTCGCCTTCGGCCCCGTTGGCGACCACGAAGCGCTCGCCGACCTCGTCGCCGCCGCTGCGGACCGACCGCCACTTGGCGGCCGTGGGGAAGCCACCGCCGCCCCGTCCCCGCAGGCCGGCGACGTCGATCTGCTCGAGGGCCCACTCGGCCCCGAGGTCGTGGAGTCGGGCGATGGCCTCGCCCCCGCCGCGCGACTCGTAGTCGGCGAGCGATCCGATCGGTTCGGCGGGCAGCAGACGGAGGTCTTCGGCGAAGGTCATCCACCGGTTCTACCCCGGCCGGGGACGATCGGTCGTCAGGAGATCTGGCGGGCGGCGAAGCGGCTCCTGATGAGCTCGCGGCGCTCCTGCAGGTCTCGGTAGGTGAGCGACTCGGTGGCGGGGTCGACGCCGAAGCTGCCCTTCACGCCGGTGAGGTCGACCTCGTAGGAGCGGGGGTCGATGCCGATCTCGGCGGCGATGCGCTCGCCGTGGGTCTGGGCGAAGTACATCGACACGTTGGCGATCTCGGCGAAGATGTCGAGGTCGGGGGCCATGGTGGCGATGGCGCCGTCGAGGAACACCAGGTTCTTCACGTACAGCATCAGCACCTTCGGCATCCGCGCGCCGTAGCCGAGCAACTTCTTCACGATCGACTGGATCTCGTGGATCATCTCGTCGGCGGTGAGCGTCGTCGGGTCGATCGGCGGGCCGTCGAGGCCGAGATCGACGATCACGGCGTCGAGGTCGGTGTCGGGAGGGAGGGCACCGAGGTCTCGCAGGGCGGCGAGCTGGGCCTTCACGTCGTTCATCGTGGCGCCCACCATCAGGCGTAGGAAGGCGAGGCGGCGGGCGTCGTCCATCCGGGCGGTGATGCCGAAGTCGAGCAGGGCGGTGCGCCCGTCGGGCAGCACGAACAGGTTCCCGCCGTGGAGGTCGCCGTGGAAGATGCCATGGATCATGGCGCCCTCCATGAACCCGACCATCCCGGTGCGCACGACCTCCTCGGTGTCGACACCGGCCTCTCGGATGCGCTCGACCTCGTAGAAGGGGAAGCCGTCGAGGCGTTCCATGACGAGGACGCGGGGCGTGACCAGCTCGGGGTGGGGCCGGGGGATCACGTAGCCCCGCTGGCCCAGCTCGGCGAACGAGCGGGCCACGTCGAGCATGTTCTCGGCCTCGAGCCGGAAGTCGAGCTCCTCGGTGATGGTCTCGGTGAACAGCTCGACGAGTGCGGGTGGGTTGGCGAGGGCGGCGACGGGGATGCGGCCCACGAGCGCGGGGGCGAGCCAGGCCATGACCTCGATGTCGGCGTGGACGAGCCTGGCGACCGACGGGCGCTGGACCTTCACCACGACCCGCTCGCCGGTGTGCAGCGTGGCGGCATGCACCTGGGCGATGGAGGCAGCGGCCAACGGGGTGCGCTCGAAGGTGGCGAAGACGTCCTCGAGCCGCCGGCCGAGCTCGGACTCGACGACGTCGCGCACGGCGGCGAAGTCCTCGGCCGGCACCTGGTCGCGCAGCTTCTGGAACTCCCTCACCAGCTCCTCGGGGAACAGGCCCTCGCCGGAGGAGATGATCTGGCCGAGCTTGATGTAGGTGGGGCCGAGCTTCTCGGCGGCCAGGCGGAGGCGGCGGGAGAGGTCGCGGCGCGAGGCGGTGCCGCCGGCGCGGCGGCCGCCGACGTACCAGAGGCCGAGCTGGCGCCCGAGGTGCCACACGACCTTCAGGGCCCGGGTGCTCTCGGGCAGGCGGCGCGGCCGGGTGAGGGTCGGCAGCTCCCGGCGGACCGCCCACCGCACCGACGGCACCGCCTTGCGCCAGGGCATGCGCTCGGGCTCGACGAGCCACGGCGGCTCGTCGCTGAACGAACCGAGCACGAGGTCGGCAGGGGCGGCGGTGGAGGACGGGTCCGTGGCGGTCATGTCGCCGCCGAGTGTACGGGCGGGCTCCAGCCGCCCCCCATCCGTGGCACCGGGACGACGTAGCCTCGGCCCATGCTGGAGAACTACCGGGTGGTCGAGCTGGGCGTGTGGGTGGCGGGCCCGTCGGCGGGCGGGATGCTCGCCGACTGGGGGGCCGACGTCGTCAAGGTCGAGCCGCCCGACGGCGACCCGATGCGGCGGGTGTTCCAGGTGATCGCCGGGCACGGCCAGACCCAGTCGCCACCGTTCGACCTCGACAACCGCGGCAAGCGCAGCGTCGTGCTCGACCTCAAGCAGCCCGACGATGCCCGGCACCTGCACGAGCTGATCCGCACCGCCGACGTGTTCCTCACCAACCTCCGGGTCGACGCCCTCGAGCGCCTCGGGCTCGGCCACGAGGTGCTGCTCGCCGAGAACCCCCACCTCGTCTACGCCCTCGTCACCGGCTACGGCATCGACGGGCCCGACGCCGGCCGGCCCGGCTACGACGTGGGTGGGTTCTGGGCCCGCACCGGCATCGCCACCACGCTCAGCCCCGAGGGCCAGGCCCCACCCAACATCCGGGGTGGCTTCGGCGACCACACCACCGGTCTGGCCACCCTCTCCGGGATCCTCGGTGCCCTGCTCGAGCGGGAGCGCACCGGCAGGGGTCAGCTGGTCGAGACGTCGCTGCTCCGCACCGGCATCTACTGCCTGGGGTGGGACCTCAGCATCCAGCTGCGGTTCGGCAAGCTCAACCCGCCGGTCGACCGCGCCCGTGAGCCGAACCCGATGGTGAACTGCTACCGGGCCGGCGACGGGCGGTGGTTCTGGTTGCTCGGGGTGGAGGGGCAGCGACACTTCCCGAGCCTGTGTCGGGCCATCGGGCGGGACGACCTGATCGACGACGAGCGGTTCGCCGACGGGCGAGGTCGGCGGCACCACTCGGTCGAGCTCGTGGCCGTGCTCGACGAGGTCTTCGCCGAACGCACCCGTGACGAGTGGGTCACCGCCTTCGACGAGCACGGCGTGTGGTGGGCACCGGCGCTCACGCCCGCCGAGGTGGTCGACGACCCGCAGGCCGTCGCCGCCGGGGCCTTCGTCGACGTGCCGGAGGGGGAGGGGGCGCCCGCTCATCGGGCGGTGGCCACGCCCGTGCGGTTCCACGGCACCGAGCTGCCGCCGATCGGGCCGGTGCCGGGGCTCGGCGAGCACACCGACGAGCTCGTCGCCGAGGTGCAGCCCGGCGGCGGCTGACGGTCAGAACGCGGGCGGGCGCTTGTCGGTGAGGGCCCGGACGCCCTCACCGAAGTCGTCCTCGCGCATCATCGCCTCGAGCAGCGCCGTTGCCTCGTCGACCGAGGTGCCGACGTCGCGGTGGAGGTCGGTCCACACCTGGCGCTTGGTCTCGGCCAGCGACCGTGGCGCGACCCGGTGGGCCAGGTCGCGGGCGTAGTCGTAGGTGTGGGGGAGCAGCTCGTCGGCCGGCCACACCCGGTTGACCAGCCCGAACCCCAGTGCCTCCTCGGCCAGCACCACCCGGCTGGACAGCAGCAGGTCGAGCGCACGTCCGACGCCGATGAGGCGGGGGAGCACCCACGACAGGCCGTACTCGGCGGGGAGGTTGAGCCGGCCGTGGGCGGTGGTGAGCTTGGCCCCCTCGGCGGCGAAGCGGAGGTCGCAGAAGCAGGCGAGCACGAGGCCGACACCGGCGGCCGGCCCGTTGATGGCCGCGATGACCGGCACCCGCAGCCCGAAGTGGAAGGCGTAGTCGTGGTCGAACTCGGGCCGCACGCCGTAGCCGGGCTCGGCCAGGTCGTCGCCGGTGCCGGGGTCGTAGCCGCCCTTGTCGACGTGGCCCTCGAGCGCCGAGGCGTCGGCGCCGGCGCAGAAGCCTCGGCCCTCACCGGTGACCACGACGACGCGCACGTCGGGGTCGGCATCGGCCTCGGCCACCGCCCAGCGGTACTCGGTGTGCATGCGGCCGGTCCATGCGTTCAGCCGGTGCGGGCGAGCGAGGGTGATGGTCGCGACGCGGTCGTCGACGTCGTAGCGGATCGTCTTCAGCTCCACTCGCCCTGTCTAGTGCCGCGGGCTGACCGGTGTCGCGGGCGCCGTGGCGTGCACGGGTCGTTTGGTTCTGCTTGACTCCACCGTCAGCAAGGGGGAACAACATGCGTACTGCTCGTGGAGCGCGCCTGGTCGCGCTCGTGCTGGCCGCCGTCCTGCTCGCCGCCGCCTGTGGTGGCTCCGACGATTCGGGCTCCGGCGACGGGGACTCGACCGACGACACCGGCTTCGCCGACGTCGCGGTCGACGAGGGCGGCGAGCCGCAGACCGGCGGGACGCTGGTCTACGCGCTGGCCAGCGAGTCCGACGGCTGGGACCCGACGTCCAACCGGTGGGCGACCGACGGCACCCAGGCCGCGCTCAGCTTCTACGACCCGCTGACCGCGTACGCCGAGGACGGCAGCGTGGCCCCGTTCCTGGCCGAGTCCTTGGAGCCGAACGCCGACTTCACCGAGTGGACGATCACGCTGCGCCCCGACATCACGTTCCACGACGGCACGCCGCTCACCTCGGCGGCGGTCAAGCGCAGCCTCGACGCCATCCGCACCGCCGCGCTCACCAAGCCCTCGCTCGTGTTGATCGACAGCATCGAGACCACCGACGACCTCACCGCCGTGGTGAAGATGACCAGCCCGTGGGCCGCGTTCCCGGTCGCCCTCACCGGGCAGGCCGGCGTCGTGCCGGCGCCGAGCCAGCTCGACAGCCCCGACTCGACGTCGAAGCCGGTCGGCACCGGGCCGTTCAGGTTCGTCGAGTGGGTGCCCGACAACCGCCTCGTCGTCGAGCGCAACCCCGACTACTGGCTGAAGGACGACGCCGGCAACCAGCTGCCCTACCTCGACCGCATCGAGTTCCGTCCCGCGCCCGATCCCGCATCGCGCGTCAACGGCATCCGCAGCGGTGACTTCGACGTGACCCACACCGTCGACGTGCCCGCCATCAAGCAGTTCCGCGAGCTGGCGTCGAGCGGCGACCTGCAGTACTTCCAGCAGCGGGGCAACACCGAGGTCACGTTCGTGATGCTGAACGTGGTGTCCGAGCCGTTCGACGACCCCCAGGCCCGCAAGGCCCTGGCCCTCGCCACCGACACCCAGGCCTGGGTCGACGTCATCGCCCAGGGTGAGACCGAGCCGGCCGACAGCGTGTTCCGGCCGGCCTCGCCGTGGTACGTCGACACCGCCTATCCGGACCACGACCTGGCCGCCGCCCAGGCCGAGGTCGAGGCCTACGAGGCGGCCAACGGGCCGCTCGAGTTCACCTTCAAGACCGGATCGACGCCCGAGGCCCGTCAGCAGGGCGAGTTCCTGAAGGAGATGTGGGAGGAGGCCGGCATGCAGGTCGAGGTCAACCAGGCCGACGCCACCCAGGTCATCCTCGACGGGGTGCTCGGCGACTTCCAGGCCAAGCTCTGGGGCCAGTTCGGTTCGCCGGATCCCGACTACGAGCAGGTGTGGTGGCAGCGGGCGAGCATCTCGCCCCTCGGCCAGCTCGGGCTGAACTTCCCCCGCCACGAGGACCCTCGCCTCGACGAGGCGCTCGCCAAGGCCCGTAGCACCGACGACCTCGAGACGCGCCGCGAGGCCTATCGGGAGGTGCAGGAGATCTTCGCCGAGAACCTGCCCTACATCTTCCTCGACTACCCGACGCCGGTGAAGGTCGCCCAGAACGACGTGCGAGGGGTGCTGCAGACGACCCTGCCCGACGGTGGCGCGTCGATCCCGATGGGAGGCCCGGGGAGCTTCAGCCTGGTCACCCGCATGCACCAGGTCTGGCTCGCCCAGTAGAGGCGCCCGGTCAGGGAGCGAAGCCCGCCAGCGCGTCGAGCGTGGGCGCCGCCAGCTCCGGCCGGCAGATCAGCAGGTCGGGCAGCGACGGGTCCTCGTGGTTGTACGAGAGCGCGGACCCGTCGATGCGGCTGGCGTGGAGCCCGGCGGCGAGGGCGACGGCCACCGGCGCGCAGGAGTCCCACTCGTACTGGCCGCCCGAGTGCACGTACACGTCGGCCTCGCCCCGCACCACCGCCATGGCCTTGGCGCCGGCCGAGCCCATGGGCACGAGCACGCCCCCGAGCGCCTCGGCCACGTGGGTGGCGGCGGCCGGCGGGCGGGTGCGGCTGACCACGAGTCGCGGCGGGCCGTCGACGGCGGCGGGCACGGCGGGCGGCTCGCCGGTGCCGACCACGACGCCGAGGGCGGGCATGGCGACCGCGCCGACGACGGGCTTCCCGTCGATCGCCAGGGCGACGTGGACGGCCCAGTCCCAGCGGCCTGCCTCCCCGAACTCGCGGGTGCCGTCGAGCGGGTCGACGATCCAGACCCGTCGGGCGTGGAGCCGGGCCCGATCGTCGACGCCCTCCTCGGACAGCACGGCGTCGTCGGGGCGGGCCTCGGCGAGGGCGGCCACCAGCAGGTCGTGCGAGCGCCGGTCGCCGATGTCGCGGACGGCATCGGGGTCCTCACCGCGGTCGAGCCGGTCGCGCAGCCCCCGCAGCAGGTCGCCGGCACGGGCGGCCAGGTCGACGGCGAGGCGATGGTCGTCGCCGGTGGGCTCGGGGTCGGCCGGGTGGGAGGGCACGATTCCTTACCTTAGTGGTCGGGATTATCCTCGGGGGTCGCGCGCAGCCTACGCTCGGGGACCTCATGGACTACGAGTTGTCGCACCTCCGAACCCTCGAGGCGGAGTCGATCCACATCATGCGGGAGGTCGCCGCCGAGTTCGAGCGGCCCGTGCTGCTGTTCTCGGGTGGCAAGGACTCCGTGGTGATGCTCCACGTGGCCCGCAAGGCGTTCTGGCCGGCCCGGCTGCCCTTCCCGATCATGCACGTCGACACCGGGCACAACTTCCCCGAGGTGCTCGAGTACCGCGACCGCGTGGTCGACGAGACCGGGACCCGGCTCGTGGTCGCCTCCGTCGAGGAGTCGATCCGCCAGGGTCGGGTGGTCGACGAGACCGGGCCGCGCGCCAGCCGCAACCGCCTGCAGACCACCACCCTGCTCGACGCGATCGGCGAGCACCGCTTCGATGCGGTCTTCGGGGGTGGCCGCCGCGACGAGGAGAAGGCCCGGGCCAAGGAGCGGGTCTACTCGTTCCGCGACGAGTTCGGGCAGTGGGACCCGAAGAACCAGCGACCGGAGGTCTGGTCGCTCTACAACGGCCGCCACAAGCCCGGTGAGCACATCCGGGTGTTCCCGCTGTCCAACTGGACCGAGCTCGACATCTGGCAGTACATCGCCGAGGAGCAGATCCCGTTGCCTTCGATCTACTTCGCCCATCGCCGCGAGGTGTTCCGGCGCGACGGCATGCTGCTCGCCGTCAGCCCCTTCGTCAGCCTCATGGACGACGAGGAGCCCTTCGAGGCGCTCGTCCGCTACCGCACGGTCGGCGACGCCAGCTGCACCGGGGCCGTCGAGTCGAGCGCGGCAGACGTCGGCGCCGTGATCGCCGAGGTGGCGGCCACCCGCATCACCGAGCGGGGCGCCACCCGGGCCGACGACCGCACATCGGAGGCCGCGATGGAAGACAGGAAGAAGGAGGGCTACTTCTGATGGCCGAGCTGCTGCGGTTCGCCACCGCGGGGTCGGTCGACGACGGGAAGTCGACCCTCATCGGACGCCTGCTCTACGACTCGAAGGCCATCTTCGAGGACCAGCTCGAGGCGGTCGAGCGCACCAGCCGCGACCGGGGCGACGAGTACACCAACCTGGCGCTGCTCACCGACGGGCTCCGCGCCGAGCGCGAGCAGGGCATCACGATCGACGTGGCCTACCGCTACTTCGCCACGCCCAAGCGGAAGTTCATCATCGCCGACACGCCGGGTCACACCCAGTACACCCGCAACATGGTGACGGGCTGCTCGACGGCCGACCTCACCCTCGTGCTGGTCGACGCCCGCAAGGGCATCGTCGAGCAGTCGCGGCGTCACGCCTTCCTGGCGTCGCTGCTCCGGGTGCCGCATCTCGTCGTGTGCGTCAACAAGATGGACCTCGTCGACTACGACCAAGCCGTCTTCGACCGCATCAAGGACGAGTTCCGCGCCTTCGCCACCAAGCTCGACATCACGGATCTCACCTTCATCCCGATCTCGGCCCTCGTCGGCGACAACGTCGTGCACCGCTCCGCGAACATGCCCTGGTACGAGGGCACGTCGCTCCTGCACCACCTCGAAGAGGTCTTCATCGCCTCCGACCGCAACCTCATCGACGCCCGGTTCCCCGTCCAGTACGTGGTCCGGCCGATGAGCGAGGAGCACCACGACTACCGCGGCTACGCCGGCACCGTCGCCGGCGGGGTGCTGAAGCAGGGCGACGAGGTGCTCGTCCTCCCCTCTGGTTTCACCTCCATCGTCCGGTCGATCGACACCGCCGACGGTCCCGTCGCCGAGGCGTTCGCCCCCATGTCGGTCACGGTCACCCTCACCGACGAGATCGACATCTCTCGCGGTGACCTCATCTGCCGGCCCCACAACCAACCCCACATCGGCCAGGACATCGACGCGATGGTGTGCTGGATGACCGAGTCGAAGTCGCTGACCCCCGGCGCCAAGCTGGGGATCAAGCACACCACCCGGTCGGCGCGGGCCCTGGTCAAGGACCTGCACTACCGGCTCGACGTGAACACGCTCCACCGTGACCACGAGGCGCCCGGGCTGGCCCTCAACGAGATCGGTCGCGTGAGCCTGCGCACGACCGTGCCGTTGTTCTACGACGACTATCGCCGCAACCGCGACACCGGCAGCTTCATCCTCATCGACGAGGCCACCCACAACACCGTGGCCGCGGGCATGATCCTCGGCCCGAGCCAGTGACGTCCTCGCCGGAGCGGCGGGGGGCGGCGCAGCGACCCGTCAGTGCCAACGTCGTGTGGCACGAGGGGGCCGTGGCCCGTGACGAACGGTGGTCGGCGTGTCGGTTGGGCGGGGCCACCGTGTGGTTCACCGGACTGTCGGGCTCGGGGAAGTCCACCGTGGCCGTCGCCGTCGAGCGTCGGCTGCTCGCCGGAGGTCGCGCCGCGTACCTGCTCGACGGAGACAACCTCCGCCACGGCCTCAACGGCGATCTGGGGTTCAGCGCCGACGACCGCACCGAGAACGTCCGTCGCGCCGCCGAGGTCGCCCGCCTGTTCGCCGATGCCGGCCTCGTGGCCCTCGTGCCGCTCATCAGCCCGTTCCGGGCCGACCGCGACCGGGCGCGGGCGGTGCACGCGGCGTCAGGGTTGCCGTTCCTCGAGGTGTTCGTCGACACGCCGCTGGCCGAATGCGAGCGCCGTGACCCGAAGGGCCTCTACGCCAAGGCACGCGCCGGTGAGCTCACCGGGTTCACCGGCATCGACGACCCCTATGAATCACCCCTCGCGCCGGACCTCGTGCTGCGGCCCGACGACGGCGACGCCGACGCCCAGGCGGCGCTGGTCGCCGACGCCGTCGCCCGGCTCGATCAGCCGCGGACGAGCGGCTTGTAGCGGATGCGGTGGGGCTGGTCGGCCTCGGCCCCCAGCTCCTTGCGGCGGTACGCCTCGTACTCGCTGAAGTTGCCCTCGAACCAGCGAACGACCGAGTCGCCCTCGAAGGCCAGCATGTGGGTGGCCACCCGGTCGAGGAACCACCGGTCGTGGCTGATGATCACGGCGCAGCCGGCGTAGGCCTCGAGCGCCTCCTCGAGGGCGCGGAGGGTGTCCACGTCGAGGTCGTTGGTCGGCTCGTCGAGGAGCAGCACGTTGCCGCCCGCCTTCAGCACCTTGGCCAGGTGCACGCGGTTGCGCTCACCGCCCGACAGCACGCCGACCTGCTTCTGCTGGTCGGAGCCCTTGAAGTTGAACGAGGCGACGTAGGCGCGGCCGTTGACCTCCCGGGTCCCGACCTTGATCAGGTCCTGGCCGTCGGTGATCTCCTCGTAGACGGTCTTGTCGGCGTCGAGCACGTCCCGGGACTGGTCGACGTAGGCGAGCTGCACGGTGGGGCCCACGACGAGGGTTCCGCCGTCGGGGGCCTCGGACCCGGTGATCATCCGGAACAGCGTGGTCTTGCCGGCACCGTTGGGGCCGATCACGCCGACGATGCCGGCGCGGGGGAGCGAGAAGGTGAGGTCCTCGATGAGCAAGCGGTCGCCGTAGCCCTTCTGCAGGTGCTCGGCCTCGATGACGAGATCGCCGAGCCGGTCGCCCGAGGGGATCGAGATCTCCAGGTCGGAGGTCTGGCCGGCGGCCGCGTTGGCGTCGGCCAGCAACTGCTCGTAGGCGCTCAGGCGGGCCTTGCCCTTCGCCTGGCGCGCCTTCGGGGCCATCCGCACCCACTCGAGCTCGCGCTCGAGCGTGCGCACGCGACGGGCGTCGGCCTTCTCCTCGCGGCGGTAGCGCTCCTCCTTCTGAGCGAGCCATGAGCTGTAGTTGCCCTCGAAGGGAATGCCCCTTCCGCGGTCGAGCTCGAGGATCCAGCCGGCCACGTTGTCGAGGAAGTAGCGGTCGTGGGTGATGGCCACGACGGTGCCGTGGTAGTCGCGGAGGAAGCGCTCGAGCCACGCCACCGACTCGGCGTCGAGGTGGTTGGTGGGCTCGTCGAGGAGCAGCAGGTCGGGTCGGGCCAGCAGCAGCCGGCAGAGAGCGACCCTTCGGCGCTCGCCACCGGACAGCGTGGCCACCTCGGCGTCAGGGGGAGGGAGGCGCAGCGCGTCCATGGCGATGTCGATCGTGCGCTTGAGGTCCCACGCGCCCGCGGCCTCGATCTGCTTCTCGAGCGAGGCCTGCTCCTCGCCCAGCTTCTCGTAGTCCGCGTCCGGGTCGGACCAGTTGGCCAGCACGGCGTCGTAGCGCTCGAGCAGGGTGGCCGTCTCGCCCACGCCGTCCATGACGTTGCCGAGCACGTCCTTGTGCTCGTCGAGGTGGGGCTCCTGCTCGAGGAGCCCCACCGTGAAGCCGGGCGTGAGCCGGGCCTCACCGGTGAAGCCGTCGTCGACCCCGGCCATGATCTTCAGGAGCGACGACTTGCCGGAGCCGTTGGCGCCGATCACCCCGATCTTGGCCCCCGGGTAGAAGGCGAGGGTGATGTCCTTCAGGACCTCCCGATCAGGGGGGTAGAAGCGGCTCACCTTGTGCATCGTGAAGATGAACTGGGCGCTCATGGGTGCCCACGCTAGGCGAGTGCGGCGTCGTCGCCGGCGCCGGCCTCCTCACCGTCCGAGCCGGTGGCTGGGGCCCGGACGCGACACGGCCCCGCCGGGTGGCGGGGCCGTGAAGGAGCTGCCGTGCCGATGATCAGCGGCGGCGGGCGGTCTTCTTGGTGGTCCGCTTGGCGGTCTTCTTGGCGGGACGCTTGGCGGCCTTCTTGGTGGTCCGCTTGGCGGTCTTCTTGGCGGGACGCTTGGCGGCCTTCTTGGTGGTCCGCTTGGCGGTCTTCTTGGCGGGCCGCTTGGCGGCCTTCTTGGTGGTCCGCTTGGCGGTCTTCTTGGCGGGTCGCTTCACTGCCTTCCGCGCCGTCGTCTTGCGCGCGGCCTTCTTCGCAGTCGTCTTGCGAACGGCCTTCTTGGCCGCCCGCTTCGGAGCGGACTTCTTTGCCGCCTTCTTGACGGTCTTCTTGACGGGTGTCACCGGCGCCTCCTCGGCGTGTGTGTCTGCACCTGATGTTGTAGCAAGCGAAGCGAGGTGGATGTTGGCATCCTCGTCTTCTTCGCCGGCTACTTGCGACTCGGCTTCACCCTTCTGGTTGACACGTTCCGCCTCTGTCGCGCCTACATGTTTACGCGATCTCGCACGCGTCGTGCGACCCTTGGTCGGCTCATGGTTGGACACCGCCTCGTCGGCGGGTGTCTCGGGGCGCGATCCGGCGTCGGCGACGAGGGCCAGATCGATGCTTCGCGATGGTCCGTCGATGGCGAACACGACGAAGCGACGCACCTCGCCGGTGCTCAGCACCGAGCGCGCCGAGCGCGGCATCGGGTCACCCATCAGCTTGAGTGGCACGTAGCAGCGGACGCCGTCGATCGTCACGTAGGCACCGTGCGACGAGAACGACGCCACCTCGGCCTCGACCATCGTGTTCACCGGGTGCCTTCCCACGAAGTCGAGGAAGGGAAGCGGCTCGTTGACCGGCTCCTTCGGCCGGTTCCGGGTGGCCGGTGCCGCCTTGAGCGCCGGTGCCGCCGACTTCTCGGTCCGCTTCCTGGGCGCCTTGTCGGCCACCGGCTCGCGGTCCTTGCGACCGCGGCGCCGGCCCTTCTCGCCGGATCGGGCCTCGCGGGTGACCTTGCGGCTCATGGCTCCCCGGACGGGGGTGCGGAGCATGAAGACCCAGCCGACCCCGTGCACCGGCTTGCCGCCGATCAGGCGACCGTCGTCGAAGAGCCAGGGGTACTGGGCGTGGAACTCCTGGAAGGAGTCGTTGGAGAGGATGGTGGCGTCGGCCCGGCCGGCGATCTGGAGGACGAAGGCGTCCCCGCGGCCGATGACGCCGGCAGGCGGAGCCACCAGCTCGCCGGCCAGGACGGCTTCTTCGTACTCGGGACGCTCGGATTCGTCGATCCGGTGGCCGAACGTGGCGTCGACCACGACGGTGACGAGCTCGGTGGGGTGCTCCGCGAGGAAGGACCGCACCGCCTCGTCGAGCTGCTTGAGGCTCGGTCGCTCCCTGCCTTCGGTCGCGATGTTGGAGCCGTCGACGACGACGTGCTTGCGAATGGTCATGTGATGTTCGGGGGTCTTCCGTGTTGGGTGGAGGCGGCCCCGACCCGGTCCGACGTCCTCGCGCCCCGGAGGGCCGATGGTGTCAGGACCGCGAGCGGCGGCCGCACAGCGACGAATGTCGACTGCAGCCTACGCTGCTCCTCATGTCCGACGCGACCACCACCTCCGACGATGCCGTCGACGGCGAGGTCGTCGAGCTCCTCCAGCAGCTGATCCGGAACGCCTGCGTCAACGACGGCAGCGTCGAATCGGGCCAGGAGGTGCGCAGCGCCGACGTGCTCGAGACCTACCTCGAGGGCACGGGGCTCGATCTCGAGACCTATGACGCCGCACCCGGTCGACGCAACCTCGTGGCTCGCATCGAGGGGCGGCGGGCCGACGCCCCGACCCTGCTCCTCATGGGCCACACCGACGTGGTGCCCGTGCGCCCGGAGGGTTGGCGTCACGACCCGTTCGGCGGGGAGCTGATCGACGGTGAGGTCTGGGGCCGGGGCGCGGTCGACATGCTCAACCTCACCGCGTCGATGGCGGTGGCGTTCCGACGGTTGGCCGACCAGGGGTTCCGGCCCGACGGCACCCTCGTCTACCTCGCGGTCGCCGACGAGGAGGCGCTCGGCACCTACGGCGCCGCCCACCTCGTCGAGCACGAGCGCGACGCGGTGGTGGCCGACTACGTGATCACCGAGTCCGGCGGCATCCCGCTGCCGAGCCCGGCGGGGCTGAAGCTGCCGGTGATCGTGGGGGAGAAGGGCACCTGCTGGACCCGTCTCCGCATCGGCGGCACGCCGGGCCACGGCTCGCAGCCGCTGCACACCGACAACGCGTTGGTGAAGGCGGCCGAGGTCGTGCGCCGGCTGGACCGCTTCCGGCCCGAGACCCAGATCCACGAGGTCTGGCGGCGGTTCATCGAGAGCATGGGCTATCCCGACGAGATCACCGGCCCGCTGCTGTCGACCGACGACTTGTTCGACAGCCTCGAGGCCCTGCCCACCGGCATGGCCCGGCAGTTCCACGCCTGCACCCACACGACGATCGCTCCGACCATCGTGCACGGCGGCAGCAAGATCAACGTGATCCCGCACGAGGTCGAGGTCGAGCTCGACATCCGCACGCTCCCGGGCCAGACCGAGGAGGACGTGCGGGCCATCCTCGACGAGGCCCTCGGCGATCTGTCGGGCGAGGTGCAGATCGAGACGGTGAAGTACGACGCCTCCAGCGCGTCGCCCACCGACACGCCGCTGTGGGACACGCTCGCCCGTACCAGCAAGGCGTTCTACGCCGACGCCGAGACGGTGCCCTTCCTCACCGTCGGCGCCACCGACGCCCGGTTCTTCCGACGGGAGGGCTCGACGGCGTACGGCTACGGCCTGTTCAGCCGGAACCTCACCTTCGAGGACTACGGCGTCATGTTCCATGGCGACGACGAGCGGGTCGACGTCGACTCGCTGGCCCTGTCGACCGCGCTGTGGGACGCAGTGGCCAAGGACCTGCTCGAGCACCACGAGTGAACGACATCAAGGCCGCGCTCTTCGACTTCGGGGGCGTGATCCTGTCGTCGCCGTTCGAGGCGTTCGCCGACTACGAGCGGGAGCAGGGACTGCCCGACGGCATCATCCGCACGGTCAACGCCACCAACCCCGACACCAACGCCTGGGCCCGGCTCGAGCGATCGGAGGTCGACGTCGACGGCTTCTGCGAGCTGTTCGAGGCCGAGGCTCGGGCCCTCGGGCACGATCTCGACGCCCGGGCGGTGATCGGCCTGTTGGCCGGACGGCTGCGCCCGGCCATGGTCGAGGCCGTGAGGCGGTGCGGTGAGCGGCTGGCCACCGGACTGCTCACCAACAACTTCGTCGTCGGCGGCCACATCGACCGCGAGGGGGAGATGGCCGAGGTCATGGCCCTGTTCGACGTGGTGATCGAGTCGTCGAAGGTCGGTGTCCGCAAGCCCGATCCCCGGTTCTACGAGATCGCCTGCGAGGCCTTGTCGATCGATCCGGCCGAGGCGGTGTTCCTCGACGACCTCGGGGTCAACCTCAGGCCCGCCCGGGCCATGGGCATGCGAACGATCAAGGTCGTCGACGCCGACCAGGCCATCCGCGACCTCGAGTCCGTGGTCGGCTTTCCCCTCGGCTGAGGGCGAAGAACGGCTCGTACACCTCCGCTCGATCATCCGCCGGTCGTCGGGGAACCGACGACCGATCAACCGCGCATCAGCAGGACGGTGGCGACGTAGGCGCCGAGCAGGGTTCCCGCCTCGGCCCGGCTGACCCGGTGATCAGTGGTCATGAACCACCACGCTGCCAACACCACGCCGATCATCATGAGGATTCCCCGCCGGATCAGGACCGGATCCGTCAACGGGCCGGGTCCGACCAACGCCATCGTCCCGCCCACTGCCAGGCTGTTGAACAGGTTGGAGCCGAGGAGGTTGCCGACCACGAGCTCTTCCTCCGCCCGTCGGGCGGCGATCACGGCGGTGGCCAGCTCGGGTAGTGAGGTGCCTACCGCGACCAGGGTCAGGCCGATGAAGCCCTGGGCGACGCCGAGCCCGTCCGCCAACCCGATCGCCCCCCAGACCAGCAGCTGGGCCCCGATGAGGGTGCCAGCGAGGGCCAGCAGGGTGAGGATGACGAGCCATGCGGTGGACACGGCGGTGGGCTCGACGAGGTCCTCGAGGTCGTCGCCGTCGAAGAGATCCTCGACCCGGTCCCGGATCTCCTCGAACTCCTCGACCTCGGCTGCCAGCTCCTCCTCGAACTCGGTGATGAACTCGCCCAGCTCCTCGGTCAGCTCGGGCTCGACGGCCCGCCTGGTGTCGCGCACGACCCACCCGATCGCGGCGGCCAGCAGCCCGACGAGGACGAAGCCTTCGACGCGGGAGAGCCCGTTCCAGGCGAGGGCAGCGAACACGACCGTCGCCGCCATTGCGAGGGGCGCCTCGCGCCTCAGCGAATCCGTGTCGATGTCCATGGGGGTCAGCAGGGCGGCCACGGCGAGGACGAGCGACAGGTTGGCCAGGTTGGATCCCACGACGTTGCCGACACCGAGGTCGAGGTCGCCGTTGGCGGCGGCGGAGGTCGACACCGCCAGCTCGGGCAGGCTCGTGCCGAAGCCGATCACCAGAGCCCCGACCAGCACGGGCGGGACCCCGATCGCGGCGGCCATCGTGGCGGCCCCGCCCACCAGGCGGTCACCCGTCTTGATGAGCACCAGGAGCCCGACGACGACGGCGAGGGAGTAGCCGACCACGATGCCAGTCTGGGCCTAGGACGATGATGGAGGCGACAGAGGCGGTGAGAGACGGGGCTAGGGGAGGTCCTCGACGATGCGAGCGAGGATCGCCTCCTGCTCCTGCTGGTGGATCGCCAGCACGCCGGTCGCCGGGCTGCCTGACTCGTCGCGGCTGACCCGCACGATGCGGTGGGTGTCGTCGTGGGCCTCGTAGAGGCGGCCCTTGACCCCGTTCCACGGACCCATGTTCTCGGGCTCCTCCTGGAGCCAGAACAGCTCCGTGGCGTTCGGGTAGCGGGCCAGGAGCTCGGCCACGGCGTCGAAGGGCCACGGGTAGAGCTGCTCCACCCGGGCGATGGCCACCGGGGCCCCGGCCTTGTCACGGGCCGCCTGCGCCTCCACCGCCACCTTCCCCGATGCCAGCACGACGCGCCGGACGGCGGCGTCGTCGGTGACGCCGGGATCGTCGACCACCTCTTCGAACGAGCCGCGCGTGAGCGCTTCGAGCGGCGAGCGCGAGGCCTTGGCCCGCAGCAGCGACTTGGGGGTGAACACCACGAGCGGCTTGCGGATGTCCCGCCGTACCTGTCGCCGCAGCAGGTGGAAGAGCTGGGCCGAGGTCGTGGGGTTGCAGATCTGGATGTTGTCCTCGGCGGCCAGGGTGAGGAACCGCTCGATGCGGGCCGACGAGTGCTCGGGCCCCTGGCCCTCGTAGCCGTGGGGGAGGAGCATCACCAGCCCGGAGGTCTGGTCCCACTTGTCCTCGGCGGCGACGACGAACTGGTCGATGACGACCTGCGCGCCGTTCATGAAGTCGCCGAACTGGGCCTCCCAGACGACGAGGGCGTCCTTGTTGACCACCGAGTACCCGTACTCGAACCCGAGAGCGGCGAACTCGGACAGCAGCGAGTCGTACAGCCAGAACCGGGCGTCGTCGCGCGCCACCTTGCCGAGCGGCACGAACTCCTCACCGGTCTCGTAGTCGACGAGCACCCCGTGTCGGTGGGAGAAGGTGCCCCTCCTCGTGTCCTCGCCGGCCAGGCGCACCGACGTACCCTCGTGCAGGAGGGTGCCGATGGCGAGCGCCTCGCCGAGGGCCCAGTCGACCTCGTGCTGCTCACGGAACATCGTGCGGCGGGTGTCGAACTGCTTGGCCAGCTTCGGATGGAGGTGGAAGCCCTCGGGTACCGAGTCGAGCGCGGCGAACACCTCGTCCAGGACCGACCGGTCGACGCCGGTGTCGACGTGGGGCAGCACGCCGAGCAGCGGCGGCATGGGCTTGGCCCGCACCGGGCCCGTCGGGGCGTGCGAGCGGGTCTCGTCGAGGGCGGCCTGGAGCCGCTGCTGGAAGTCGTCGAGGGCGGCCTCGGCCTCCTCGAGGGAGATGTCGCCTCGCTTCACGAGCGCCTCGGTGTAGAGCTTGCGGACCGAACGTCGGGCATCGATGCGCTTGTACATCAGGGGCTGGGTGTAGCTCGGGTCGTCGGCCTCGTTGTGGCCGTGCCGCCGGTAGCAGAGCATGTCGATCACGACGTCCTTGTGGAACGCCTGCCGGTAGGCGAACGCCAGCCCGGCGACCCGCACGCACGCCTCGGGATCGTCGCCGTTCACGTGGAAGATCGGGGCCTGCACCATCTTGGCCACGTCGGTGGCGTACTCGGACGAGCGGGCCGCTTCGGGCGGGGTGGTGAAGCCGAGCTGGTTGTTGATGATCAGGTGGATCGTGCCGCCCACGCGGTAGCCACGGATCTGCGACAGGTTGAGCGTCTCGGCCACCACGCCCTGGCCGGCGAAGGCGGCGTCGCCGTGGATGAGGACCGGGAGCACGGGGTAGTCGCCCGGCGGCTCGATGCCGTCCATCCGCGCCCTGGCCATGCCGACGACGACCGGATCGACGGCCTCGAGGTGCGACGGGTTGGCCGCCAACTCGACCTGGATCTCGTTCCCGGCCAGGCTGACGAACTTGCCGGTCTGGCCGAGGTGGTACTTGACGTCGCCGGAGCCCTGGATCGACTCGGGGTCGACGTTGCCCTCGAACTCGCCGAACAGCTGCTCGTAGCTCTTGCCGACGATGTTGACGAGCACGTTGAGCCGGCCGCGGTGGGCCATGCCCATCATCGCCGAGTCGAGGTGGCGGTCGGCGGCCTCGCTGAGGATGGCGTCGAGCAGCGGGATGGTGCTCTCGGCGCCGTCGATGCCGAACCGCTTCTGGCCCAGGTACTTGGTGGCGAGGAACTTCTCGAGCGCCTCGGCGGCGTTCAGGCGTTCGAGGATGTGCCGCTTCTCGTCGGCCGAGACGTCGATCGAGACCCCTTCGACGTGCTCCTGGATCCAGCGCTTCTCGGCCGGTTCGGAGATGTGCATGTACTCGATGCCGATCGAGCGGCAGTAGGCGTCGCGCAGCACGTGGAGGATGTCGCCGAGCCGCATGCGGGCCCGGCCGGCGATGCCGCCGGTGAGGAACTCGCGGTCGAGGTCCCAGATCGTGAGCCCGTAGGTGGCCGGGTCGAGCTCGGCGTGCATGTGGGGCTCTTCGGACGCCAGCGGGTCGAGGTCGGCGATGAGGTGGCCCCGCACGCGGTGCATGTTGACGAGCGTCTGCACCCGCATCTGCTTCTCGAGCTGCGAGTGCTCGCGATCGACGGGGTTGACGTCGCGCCGCCACTGCACGGCCTCGTAGGGCACGCCGAGGGCACGGAAGACCTCGTCGTAGAAGCCGTCGGCGCCGAGCAGCAGCTCGTGCACCCGCTTGAGGAACATCCCCGACTCGGCGCCCTGGATGATGCGGTGGTCGTAGGTGGAGGTGAGGGTGAGGATCTTGGACACGCCGAGGTCGGCCAGCGTCGCCGGATCGGCGCCCTGGTACTCGGCCGGGTAGTCGAGGGTGCCGACGCCGACGATGACGCCCTGGCCGGGCATCAGCCGCGGCACGGACTGGACGGTGCCGATGGTGCCCGGGTTGGTGAGGCTCACCGTCACCCCGGTGAAGTCGTCGGGCGAGAGCTTGTTGCCCCGGACCTTGCGGATGAGCTCTTCGTAGGCGAGCCAGAACCCCCGGAAGTCGAGGGTGTCGGCGTCGCGGATGCAGGGGACGAGCAGCGACCGCGATCCGTCGGACTTCTCGACGTCGACGGCGATGCCGAGCCCGATGTGCTCCCGCCGCACGACCCGAGGCTTGCCGTCGAGCCCCCCCACGAAGGTGGAGTTCATGACCGGCATGGTGGTGGTGATGGCCCGCACCACGGCGTAGCCGATGAGGTGGGTGAACGACACCTTCCCCGCCTGCTTGCGGCCGAGGTAGCCGTTGACCACCGATCGGTTGACCTCGAGCAGCCGGGCCGGCACCTCGCGGAAGCTGGTGGCGGTGGGGACCTCGAGGCTCGCCTCCATGTTGGCCACGATGCGGGCGGCCGCCCCCCGGATCGGCTCGCCCTCGACCTCGGCGGGCGGGGCGGCTGGAGCCGTCGGAGTTGACGGGGCCACCGCGGGGATGGCGGGCGGCGCGGGCTCGGCAATGGTGCGGGCCGTCACCCCGCCAGGTCGGTAGTCGGTGAAGAACTCCCGCCAGCTCCCGCTGACCGACGAGGGGTCGGCGAGGTACTGCTCGTACATCTCGTCGACCAGCCAGGCGTTGGGCCCGGCGGCGACGGCGGTGGGGGAGGTCAGCTCGTCGGCCACGCCGCCGATCCTACCCAGCGGCCCCTCCCCGATGGAGGGGCGGCCACGCCGTCGCCGATGGCCTCCCGGTCGGCCTCAGGCCCCGGTGGGGACCCGTTCCTGCTCGGCCAGGGCCTCGGCCTCCGTGCGTCCAGCGAACTTGGGCGTGGTCGAGGCCATCACGTGCTTCGGGATCTCGCCCCGGGACACCCATCCCCGGTTGTCGGCCCACACCAGCAAGGGCGGGAGCACCACGAGCGCCGCGAGCAGCGCGACGGTCACGTTCATCGCCACGACGATGCCGAAGTCGCGGAGGAGCGGCAGGCTCGACGTGGCGATGACGGCGACACCCGTCATCGTGGTGAGAGCGGAGACCACGAATGCTCGGCCCGTGCGGGCCGAGGCCACGTCGCTCGCCTGGCGCGGCCAGAGCCCGCGCCGACGCTCCTCGAGGTACCGGAAGAGCATCAGGGACGTGAACTCGGTGCACGCTGCGGTGACGAGGGGACCGCTGACGGCGGTCATTGGGCTGAGCGTCAGGCCGAACACGTAGGCGACGATCGAGGTGCCGCCGACGGCGATGAGGACTGGCACCAGGGCGAGCAACGAGCGCACGATGCTCTTGAGGCGGATGGTCAGGAAGATACCCACGAAGCCGATCGCCAGGTAGGTGAGCAGGATGCGGTTCGCCTTCAGGTTCTCGAGGAGCCCGACGCCGACGATGGCGAGGCCCGACGGGACCGCGCGGATCGCGCCCGAGGCGACCTCGTCGAACTCGGCGGTCTCGAGCCGGATCTCGTTGACGACGTCCTTGCGCTCCTCGAGCGTGCTCGGTGCGTACCGGTAGATGAGGTTGGCCGCCCCGTTCGGGACCTCGTCGCTCGGTGGTGCGATGGTGGAGAGCTTGATGTCCTCGGGGGCGAGGTCGTAGCCGGCCACGACGTCCTCGGCGCGCGGCGCGAGCGGGGTGGCTCCGGGCACCTCGGCGGCGTAGCCGATCGTGGTCACGAGGCTGGAGGCGGTGAGCAGCGCCTCCGGGTGTTGCTGTCTCAGCTCCTCGGCGTAGTCCCAGGTGAAGGTCACCATCTCCTGTGAGAACACGTCGTACTCGGCGGTCGACGTGGTGGTGGTCGGAGGGCGCTCGTCCAATGGCGGGCTGTAGATGAAGATGCCGAGCTCCGAGCTGGAACCGGTCTCCCGTTCGACGGTCCGGAAATCGGTGATGCCCTTGGAGTCCTGGTCGACCCACTCGAGTACGTCGGTCTGCAGCTCGAGCTTCTCCTCGACGATCAGGCCGCCGGCGAACACGAAGATGCTGAGGAGGACGAAGGCTGGCCCGAACAGAGTGGGCAGGGAGCCGAGCCAGACGACGAAGCGGGATATCCAGCCCTCGCGGTAGTCCTTCCGTTGGGTCGGGGAGCGGTACTCGCGGGCGCCGAGGATGCCGAGGGGGAGGATGATGCTCGCCAGGCAGACGACGGCCAGGCCGACGGCGAGGAGCAGGCCGAAGGCGCGGATCATGGGCACCGCGGCGAAGGAGAGCGCGGCCATGGCGACCACGCCGGCGACGGCGACGGCGACCAGCGCCGGCCCCAAGCTCCGGGCCGTCTCCTGGATCGGGTGGGGGTCGCGGTCGACGACGACTTCCTCCTCGACGCGCGCGTGCATCTGGATGGCGTAGTCGATGCCGATGCCGAGCAGGATCGGCAGGCCGGCGATGGTGACCAGGGACAAGGGGATGCCGAGATAGCCGGCCAGGCCGAAGGCCCAGATGACCCCCACGAGGATCACACCCAAGGGCAGGAGACGCCAGCGCACGTCGAACAGCACGAGGAGGATGATCGCCATGATCACGAGAGCGATGCCGCCGAGCTGGAGCATCCCGCCTCGCAGGTAGTCGTTGATGTCCTTCAGAAGGATCGGCGCTCCCGTCACCACGACCTCGACGCCTTCGAGAGCCCCGCTCTCGACGCTGTCCTCGACGACGTCCTGGACGAGGACGCTGCCCTCACCTTCCACCTCGATCGAGGCGTTGCCGACGAGTCGGACGACGATGAAAGCGTGCTGGTCGTCGGTGAACACCGCCTGCTGGGCGCGCCGGATCTCGCCCTCGTTGTCGTACAGCAGCAGGTCGACCCAGGCCCGGTTGTCGGTGGCGTCGAGCGAGCGCTGGTCGGCGGGAACGGCGTCGAAGCGCGCCAGGGTCTCGACGGCGTCGGCCTGTCGCAGCGCCTTGCCCTCCTCGGAGGGATCGACCTCGAGAGCGTGGGCGGTGGCGGCGCCGGCAGCGCTCAGCAGGGGGTTGGCCGCCGGTTCGCCGTTCGGCTGCTTCGACAGGAGGTTCTCGCTCCAACGGAGCGCGGTGGTGGGGCTCACGACCGAGAGCACGAGCTCTGGCTTGGATTTCAGCGTCTCGGCGATGCGGTCGAACTCAGCCAGGTTCGCCGAGGTCATCGCCTCGCCGATGGTGGTGCCCTCCTCGGCCCGGACCATGACGAGCATCGCCTGGCCACCGAACAGGTCCTGGTAGGCGACGTTGTCGATGTAGACCTCGTCGTCGGTGTTGAGGTAGCTGTCCTGGCCGGTGGCGAACTGGAGCCTGGTGAGGCCGTAGCCGAGCACCAGCGTGATGAGCAGGCCGATCAGAGACACGATCCCGATCCGCTTGCCGAGGTTGACTGCGAGCCACGACCAGAAGCGCTGCCCCCGCGTGCGGTGCGCTGTGTTGTCTGCCACCGACTTCCCCCCAGTGCGAGTGAACTGCGTCACGCTAGCCCCGCCCAGCGGGGGTGGGGAACGGACCAAAGTCCCTAAGGGGCGGGCGCCGGCGGGCTGGCGCCGGCTCGGGCCACCAGGCGCCCGACCCATCGCTCGATGGTCGCCCGGGGTTGGGCACCGGGGATGGCCAGCTCGCCGATGACCCAGGTGGGCGTCGACGTCACCCCTCGGGAGCGGGCCTCGGTCATCGACGCCTCGAGGGCGGCACGACCCGCGCCGTCGGCGCCGAGGGCGTCGACCAGGTCGACGTCGACACCCGCTCCGACCAGGATCTCCCGCACCTGGGCGGGGTCGCCGAGGTCGCCGCCGTCGACCCAGTGCCGCCGCCAGCACGCGTCGTCGACGGCCTCGAACGCCTCGGGCTCGTGCAACCGCACCAGCTCGGTGAGCTCGAGCACCCGTCGGGTGTTGGGGCTGTGGGTGGGTCGGGTGAACGGCAGCCCGACCGCTTCGCACTCGGCCTCGATGGCGTCGAGCACCCGGTCGTAGCGGCCACCGGGCCGATGCACTCGGCCCTCGTCGCCGATCTCGGGGTGGAGCTCGTAGGGAAGAGGGGTCACCGCCACGCCCAACGACTCGATGAGCGCGGTGCGGTCGCGCCCGACGTAGCACCACGGGCAGAGGTAGTCGCGCCAGTAGCGGGCCTCGAGCACCGGCGCGCCGGCCGCCTGGCGCCCCGGGTGACCGTCCGGCTCGGCTCGCACGCTGCGACCGTACCGTGGTTGGCTGGTCGCTCGTGCGGCTGGCCACCTGGAACGTCAACTCCCTCAAGGCGCGACTCGGCCGGGTGGAGGAGTGGCTCGGCCAGGTGCAGCCCGACGTGCTCTGCCTGCAGGAGACCAAGCTCGCCGATGCCGCCTTCCCCCTGATGACGTTCCAGGCCCTCGGCTACGACGCCGCCCACGTCGGCCAGGGGCAGTGGAACGGGGTGGCCATCCTCAGTCGGGTCGGCCTCGACGACGTGGTCGCCGGCTTCGACGACGGGGACGACGAGGATCCCGAGGCCCGGCTCGTGTGGGCGACCTGCGGGGGCATCCGCGTGGCCAGCGTGTACGTGCCCAACGGCCGTGAGGTCGGCCACGAGCAGTACGACTACAAGCTGCGGTGGCTCGCCCGCCTCGCCGCCGTGGTCGAGGCTCGCCACGCCCCCGACGACCCGCTCGTGCTGTGCGGGGACTGGAACATCGCCCCCGACGACCGCGACGTCTGGGATCCCGCCCAGTTCGTGGGCGCGACGCACGTGAGCCAGCCGGAGCGGCAGGTCGTGCGCGACCTCGCCGCGTGGGGGCTCGTCGACGTGTTCCGTGAGGCCTACGACGCGCCCGGGTTGTTCTCGTGGTGGGACTACCGGGCGGGCAACTTCCACAAGGGCAAGGGCATGCGCATCGACCTCGTGCTGGCCACCCGCCCGGTCGCCGACCGCGCGGCTGCCGTGCTCATCGACCGCAACGCCCGCAAGGGCAAGGGCCCGAGCGACCACGCTCCCGTCATCGTCGACCTGACCTGATTCCCTGGGTCGCGGTCCCGCTCTCGTCCGCTCCGGCCGGGGAGTGCCACCATGGAACATGTGAACGACCCGACGCCCGTCCCCCCTCGCGTCCCTCCGACAGGAGGGGCCGACCGGCCCGACCCCGACGAGGTGGTGCGCTCCCCGCTGTGGAGCCGCTGGCAGGAGCCGCCGATCTCCGCCCTCACCACCCGGCAGGTGGAGATGCGCCGCCTGGCCGACTCGATGCGGATCATCATGGAACGGCTGGTCGGCACCGCCGCGCCGACCGAGGAGATCGTCGAGGCCGCCGACCGGTTGTCGAAGGTCGCCCTCGTGTTCGAGCAGCTGCAGTCGTCGGGCACGATCTACGAGGGCTTCAACGAGGCGACGCTCGCCGGCGGCGACCCGCACGCCAGCTTCGAGCACAGCCCGTTCATCGGCCTGGCCAACCCGCTCTCGCCCCCCATCCGCCTCCGCGAGGAGGACGGCAAGGTGCGGGGCACCGTGGTGTTCGGCTCCGCCTACGAGGGGCCGCCGGGCTGCGTGCACGGCGGGTACATCGCCGGTGCCTTCGACGAGGTGCTCGGGGCCACCCAGACCCTGTCGGGCAACCCCGGGATGACCGGCACCCTCACGGTGAAGTACCGCAGCCCGACGCCGCTGCACACCGCGCTCGACTTCGTCAGCGAGCTGCAGCGGGTCGAGGGCCGCAAGATCTACACCCACGCCGAGCTGTTCGCCGGCGAACGGCTGTGCGCGGAGGCCGACGGGCTGTTCATCTCGATGGAACCGGGTCGCTTCCAGGCGCTGAAGAGCCTGCGCGACGCCGCCGAGAACGCCCGCCTCGGGGTGGCCGAGGAGACCGGGGCCTGATCAGCCGGCGCGCTGCAGCCAGGCGGCGACGAGGGGCTGCTCCTCGGCGAAGTGCTCGCGCAGGCCCGACACCATGGCCCGCTCGACCTGCCCGCCGACGAGGGGCACCCGGATGCGCAGGTCGCCGGCCGTGGTGCGCAGGCACCGGCCGCCGTCGTCGGTGGCGGTGAACGTGTAGCCGCCCGAGCACGAGAACCGGTCGGCGTAGTCGTCGGGCCGGAACACGACCGCGGCCGTCCCACGGGCGAGGTCGTAGCGCTCGTCCTGCACCCAGCGGATGCGGCTGGGGTCGACGACCCGGCGGGCCGCCGAGGAGAGCTCGGCGATGAACTGCATCTGCAGCCTTAGGTGCACGTGGTCGCCGTCGCGCTCGCACGACAGCACCTCGGGGACCGCGACCTTGGACAGGTCGTGGAACGTGCCGTACAGGTCGGGGTCGGTGTAGGCGGCCATGACCGCGTCGGGCGGGGCGTCGTAGCGCTGCTCGATGGAGAACCTCACGGGGCAGTGCCTATCCCTCGCTCGCGCCGGCGACAAGCGCGAGCAGGTCGTCGCCGTAGCGGCTGACCTTCACCGGCCCCATGCCGGGCACCTCGAGCAGGTCGTCGCGCGACCGGGGTCGGGCGGCGGCCACCGCTTCGAGGGTGCGGTCGTGGGCGACGACGTAGGCGGGCACTGCCGCCGCCTTGGCCACCCCGGCGCGCCAGGTCTTGAGCGCCTCGAACACGCGGCGGCCCTCGTCGTCGAGGTCGACCCCGACCGTCGTGGGCGAGCGTCGGCCCTTGGACCGCACGAGCTCGGGTGGGCGGGTGGGCCGGGCCGGCGGCTCGCGACCCTCGAGCCGGCCCCGGGCGTCGTCGATGGCCTCGAGCCAGAGCGACGGCTCACGGGTGGCGGTGCGGGTGCCGAAGGTGCGTTGGCGCGCCCAACTCAGGCGGAGCTCGCGCTCGGCCCGGGTGACGGCGACGTAGAGGAGCCGTCGCTCCTCGTCGATGGCGGCCGACGTCTTGGCGTGGGTGATGGGCACCAGCCCCTGCTCGAGCCCGATGAGGTGCACGACGCCCCACTCGAGGCCCTTGGCGGCGTGGAAGGTGGTGAGGTCGACGGCGTCGTCACGCCCGTCGGGCTGGTCGCCCCGGGCGGTGGTGTTGAGCCAGGTGAGGAACCCCGTGACCGAGCCCTCGGGGTCGACGGCCTGGTAGTCGCGCCCGAGCCGCACCAGCGCCTCGAGGTTGGCGGCCCGCTCGTCGCCCTGGTCGCCGCCGTCGACCTCGAGGTGGCGGGCGGTGGCCTCGAGATCGGCCAGGCCGGCCCGCAGGTCGGCGCCGGCACCGGTGGGGCCGCCGCCTCCCTCGCCGCGCTGGGCGGCCTCGGCCCGACGGCGCAGGTCGCGCAGGGCCTGGGCCACCTCGGGCTGGTCGAGCAGGTTGCCGCCGCCGCGGATGCGGTAGGGGACGTCGGCGGTCCGCAGCGCCTCTTCGACCACGACGAGCTGGGCGTTGGTGCGGGCCAGCACCGCCTGGTCGTTCCACCGGCCGCCGGGACGGTGGGCGTCGCGGACGGCCCGGGCGACGGCGCGGGCCTCGGCCTTGTCGTCGTCGAGGGCCCGGACGGTGGGGATCGGCCCGTCGGGTCGGTTGGGCACGAGGGCGTCGGGCCGGGTCCCGCGACCGGTGGCCAGCACGGCGTTGGCGACAGCCAGGATCTGGGGGCTCGACCGGTAGTTGTCGACCAGCGCCACCGTCTCCCCGCCCGGATGGAAGTCGTCGAAGCGTTCGAGGTAGCGGGCGTCGGCGCCGTTCCAGGCGTAGATGGCCTGGTTGGGGTCGCCCACGACGCACAGGTCGGACCGGTCGCCGAGCCAGGCCCGCAGCAGGGCGTGCTGGAGCGGGTTGACGTCCTGGAACTCGTCGACGAACAGGTGGCGGAACCGCCAGCGCCGGGCGGCGGCGAACTCGGCGTCGTCGAGGTCGCGGCGGGCCAGTCGCAACAGGTCGTCGAAGTCGACCATCCGGCGCGACTGCTTCTCCTGCTCGTAGCGCTCGAAGGCGGCGGCGACGACGGCCGGCTCGAGCGGCGGCTTGCGCTTCACCTCGGCGGCGGCGGCGGGGTAGCGGTCGGGGGTGACCATGCGGGCCTTGGCCCACTCGATCTCGCCGACCACGTCGAGGGCGGCGGTGCCGCCGGACAGGTTGCGGGGCAGCAGGCGGGCCACGAAGCCGACCTTGCGGTCGAGCAGCGTGGGCGGGCGGATGCCCCGGTCGGCCCAGCGCTGGCGCAGCTGGGCGTAGGCGATGGCGTGGAAGGTGCCGGCGGCGAGCGAGTCGCGCAGGCCGAGGGCCCGCAGACGCTGGCTGAGCTCGCCCGCCGCCTTGCGGGTGAAGGTGAGGGCGAGCACGTGCTCGGGGTCGATGTCGCCCCGCACCACCCGGTGGGCGATGCGGCGGGTCAGCACCCGGGTCTTGCCCGAGCCCGCCCCGGCGAGGATGCGCAGCGGCGCCGACGGGGTGGTGACCGCCCGCCGTTGGGCCTCGTTGAGACCCTGGAGGAGGGCGCCGGCGTCCATCGGGCCGACCTTACCGATCCCCACCGTCAGCTCAGGCGCACCACGCCGACCGCACCCACTGGTTCTGGTGTGAGATGGCGCTGCTCTGGCAGCGCCATCTCACACCAGAACGGTGTGTGGTGGCGCGGCGGCCCTTTAGCCTGCTCGTCGTGGTCGAGGTGTCCGAGGAGCGGTTCGAGGAGCTGGTGGCCGAGGCGCTCGACGGCATCCCGGCCGAGCTGGCCGAGCGCATGGACAACGTGGCCGTCGTGGTGGCCGACGGCGCCGACCGCCCCCACCTGCTCGGGCTCTACGAGGGCATCCCGCTCACCGAACGCCGCGACTACGGCGCCGGCATGGTGCTGCCCGACCGCATCACCATCTTCCGTCGGCCGATCCTGCGCATGTGCCGCACCGAGGACGACGTCGTGCGCCAGGTGCGCATCACCGTGATCCACGAGGTCGGTCACCACTTCGGCATCGACGACGCCCGGCTCCACGACCTCGGCTGGGGCTAGGTCCGGCCGTCCCGCTCCCTCACGGAGCACAGACCCAGGGCTACGCTCGCGTCCGTGCCGTACCCCGAGGACTACCTGCACCCCGACGAGGAGCTCGTCCTCCACCTCCACCCGCACTGGTGGTACATGGTGAAGTCGTCGGCCGCGCTGGTCGTCGCCGTGGTGTTCGGTCTGGTGGTGCTCGTCCAGGACTGGCCCGACCCGGTCAAGTTCCTCGCCGCCCTCTTCGTGATCGCGACGCTGGTGTGGTTCGGCGAGCGGTTCCTCCGCTGGGTCAGCACCCACTTCGTGCTCACGTCCAGCCGGGTGATCTACCGGTCCGGGATCATCGCCAAGTCCGGCATCGAGATCCCGCTCGGCAGCATCAACGCCATCCACTTCGAGCAGGGCGTGCTCGAGCGGCTCCTCGGCCTCGGTGACCTCCGCATCGACTCGGCCAGCATCGCCGGTGTCTCGGTGTTCGACGACATCCGCAAGCCCGACCTGGTGCAGAACGAGATCTACCGGCAGAAGGAGGCCAGCTCGCAGCGGGCGTTCGACACCGGCAGCGCGGCGGCCGTGGCCGCGGCGGCTGCTGCGCCGGCACCGCCACCCGACCCCGCCGCCTCGGTGCCGGAGCAGCTCGAGAAGCTGCACGCGCTCCGCGAGCGGGGGGCCATCACGCCCGAGGAGTACGAGGCGAAGAAGACCGAGCTCCTCGGACGCATGTAGTCGCCGGATCGTCCGGGTGACGCGGTGCGCGTCGTCAGCCTGGTTCCCTCCGCCACCGAGACCCTGCTCGCCTGGGGCGTCGTCCCTGTGGCCGTCACCCGGTTCTGCGAGCAGTCGTCGCTGCCCGCGTTGGGTGGCACCAAGGACCCCGACCTCACCGCCGTCGTCGCCATGGCCCCCGACCTCGTGGTGATGAACGACGAGGAGAACCGCCGCGAGGACCACGACGCCCTCGTGGCCGCCGGCCTCGCCGTGCACGTGATCCGCATCGAGGCGGTGGCCGACGTTCCCCCGCAGCTCGCGGCGTTGGCCGACGCCGTCGGCGTCTCCATCGAGCCCATCGACCTGCCGCCGCCGCAACCCGAGCGGGCCCGCGCCTTCGTCCCGATCTGGCGGCGTCCGTGGATGAGCCTCGGCGCCGACACGTACGGCTCGTCGGTGCTGGCCCACCTCGGCATCGCCAACGTGTTCGCCGGGGTCGACGTCCGGTATCCCGAGGTCACCCTCGAGCAGGCGGCCGCCGCCGACCCCGACGTGGTGATCGCCCCGTCGGAGCCCTACCCGTTCGGCGAGCGCCACCGGGCCGAGCTCGAGGGCGTGGCCCCGGTGGTGCTCGTCGACGGCCAGGACCTGTTCTGGTGGGGGACCCGCACCCCGGCCGCCCTCACCCGCCTCGACGCCGCCCTGGCCGCGGTCACCGGTCTGCCGTAGCGGCCTCAGTCGAGCAGGCGGGCGCCGGCGCTGGCCCGCACCGTCCAGCCCTCGTCGCCGAGCGCCCCCGGCTCGGTGAGCGCCACCACGCAGCCGCCGAACCCCGCCCCGGTCAGCCGAGCCCCGTACACCCCCGGGGTGACGACCAGCCGCTCGACCAGGGCGTCGAGCACGTGGGTCGACACCTCGAAGTCGTCGCGGAGGCTCTCGTGGCTCTCGACCATCAGCCTGCCGGCGCCGGCGAGGTCGCCGGCCGACAGTGCGTCGGCGAACGACCGCACCCGCTCGTTCTCGGTGAGCACGTGTCGGGCCCGCCGCCGCACGACCGAGCTCCCGATGCGGTCGAGCTCGGCGAGGGGCACCCCCCGCAGCAGGCCGACCACGTCGGACGCCCGCTCGACCTCGTCGCGGCGCCGGCCGTAGGCCGAGCCGGCCAGCTCGCGGCTCTGGCCCGAGTCGATGACCACGACGGCGGCGTCGTCGGGCACCGGCACCCAGGTGATCTCGAGCGACGTGAAGTCGATGAGCATGGCCATGCCGTCCTCGCCGGCAGCCGAGGCGAGCTGGTCCATGATCCCCGACGGCACCCCCGACGACCGGTGCTCGGCCCGCTGGCACAGGGCGGCCAGCTCGGTCGGCTCGCCGACGAAGCCGAGGGCCAGGGCCACGGCCACCTCCAGCGCCGCGCTGGACGACAGGCCGCCGCCGATGGGCAGCGTCGTCGACACTCGCCCCGTGAGACCGAGCCGCGGCCGCAGCTCGGCCACCACCCCGGCGACGTAGCGGGCCCACGACGGCGCGACGGCCGCCGGGTCGGCCACGTCGAGGGGGACGTGGGCGGGCTCGCTCTCGGCGCCGGAGGCGAGCACCACCGCGTCGCCGCCGAGCGTGCCCTCGACGGTGGTGCCGCGGTCGATGGCCATGGGCAGGGCCAGGCCGCCGGCGTAGTCGGTGTGGTCGCCGATGAGGTTGACACGGCCCGGCGCGTAGGCGCGCACGGTGGGGCTCGCCACGGCTAGGCCTCGCGCAGCCGGGCGGCGGCGTCGGCCGGGTCGACCGGGTTGAAGTAGACGTGGCTGCCGAGCTCGCCGGCGGCGACGTAGCGCTGGGTGCCGGCCGACCGGTACAGCGGGGCGATGTGCAGGTGCAGCCGGGCCGTCGGCCAGTCGCCGCCGTCGGTGGGCCGCTGGTGGAACCACATCATGTAGGGCATGGGCCCGTCGAAGAGGCGGTCGAGCCGGGCCAGCACGTCGAGCAGCAGCACCGCCAGCCCGTCGCGCCCGCCGTCGGAGAGGCTCGGCAGGTCGGGCACGGGGTCGGCGGGGGCCAGCAGCAGCTCGAAGGGCCAGTTGGCCGCCCACGGCACCCACGCCCGCCAGCCCGGCGCCGATGCCACGAGCCGGTCACCCACGGCCACGTCGCCGAAGGCGTCGGGGCCGGACCGGTCGAGCTCGGCGCGCTCGAGCTCGACCCTCGCCCGCGGCGGCACCTGGTCGAAGGCGTAGATCTGGCCGTGGGGGTGGGCGATGGTGGCACCCACCTCGGGGCCGCGGTTCTCGAACACGAGCACGTAGTCGATGTCGTCGCGGGCGCCGAGCTCGGCGGTGCGGTTCGCCCACAGGTCGACGACCTTGCGGGCCTCGGCGGGGCTCAGCTCCCAGAAGGCGGCGTCGTGCTTCGGCGTGTAGAGCACCATCTCGCAGCGGTCGTCGGGGAAGGCGGGCCACCGGTTGACGAACGAGAACACGTCGTAGTGGCCCGGAGCCTCGAGCCCACCGGGGCAGAAGGGGCAGCCGGTGGCCGGCAGGTTGGGTCGGGCCTGGCGCTCGGCGACGACGTAGACGAGGTCGCCGGTGAGCGGGTCGACCCGGTAGCGGCGCCCGTCGGGCTCGTCGGGGGGCGCGTCGCCCAAGGGGCCGCTCATCGGTCGAGCCGCATGGGGAGGTGGGGGATGTCGTCCTCGACGTACTCGTCGCCGCACACCGCGAACCCGAAGTGGGCGTACCAGTCGTGCAGGCGCGACTGGGCGCCGATCGTCACCGGCCCGGTCGTCCGGGCGAGGGCCTCGCGGAAGATGCGCGCGCCGTAGCCCGCGTCGCGCCGGTCGAGCGGCGTGACGATCCGGCCGATGTGGGTGGTCCCGTCGACACCGTCGAGGATGCGGGCGTAGGCGACGACCCGGCCGTCCTCGTCGAGCCACAGGTGGCGGGCCGTCGGCTCGGTGTCGCGCCCGTCGAGGTCGCCGAAGGCACAGGCCTGCTCGACCACGAACACGTCGACCCGCAGGCGGAGGATCTCGTACAGCTCGCCCGGCGTGAGCTCGTCGAAGCGCTTGTCGCGCACCACGGGTTCGGTCCCCATCGAGCGGGCACGGTACCGGGAATCGACGGTCGCGGGCCGACATAGGATTGGCAGATGCCGCGCGCCGCCACCAACGGGATCGAGCTGGAGTACGAGCGCTTCGGTGACCCCGACGATCCCACCCTGCTGCTCGTCTCGGGCCTGGGTGCCCAGATGAACGCCTTCCCGACCGACCTGTGCGAGGCGTTCGTCGACCGCGGGTTCTCGGTCATCCGGTTCGACAACCGTGACGTCGGCCGGTCGACCAAGGTCGACGTGGGCGACCTCGACGTGATCGCCACCATCACCGCGGCGATGAGCGGGCACCCGATCGACCCGCCCTACCTGCTGTCGGACATGGCCGACGACGCGTGGGGCCTGCTCGACGCGCTGGGCATCGAGCGGGCCCACCTGGCGGGCATGTCGATGGGCGGGATGATCGTGCAGACGATGGCGATCCAGCACCCCGAGCGGGTGTGGTCGCTCACGTCGATCATGTCGACCACCGGCGACCCCGACGTCGGTGAGCCCCGGCCCGAGGTGGTCGGCACGCTGCTCGACCGGGCCCCGGCCGAGCGGGAGGCGTTCATCGAGCACAGCGTCGAGGGCACCCGCCTCATCGGCAGCCCCGAGCACTTCGACGAGGACCGCGCCCGCGAGCGTCACACCGAGGCGTTCGACCGCTGCTACTACCCGCCGGGCGGCGCCCACCAGTTGATCGCGGCCATGGCCTCGGGCAGTCGCAGCGACGCGCTGCGCGAGCTCGACGTGCCCGCGCTCGTCATCCACGGCTCGGAGGACCCGCTGGTGACGGTGAGCGGCGGGGAGCGCACCGCCGAGTGCCTGCGGGGCTCCGAGCTGCTGATCCTCGAGGGCATGGGCCACGACCTGCCGCCCTACTTCTGGGCCCGCATCGTCGAGGCCGTCACCGCCCTCGCCTCGCGGGCCGCCACGTCCGCCTGACCACACCCGCCGCCGGCCGACGGCCGCCGGCACCACACGGAGGAAGCCACCGATGGGACCGCTCTCGGGCGTGAAGATCATCGAGATCGCCGGCATCGGGCCCGGCCCGTTCGCCGCCATGATGCTCGCCGACATGGGCGCCGACGTGATCCGCGTCGACCGGGCCCAGCACGCCATGGGCGGCGACCCGGCCAGCCCACCGGCCGACGTGTTGAACCGGGGTCGGCGTTCGGTCGCCCTCGACCTCAAGCACCCCGACGGCATCGAGACCCTGCTCGCGCTGGTCGAGAAGGCCGACGCCCTCGTCGAGGGCTTCCGCCCCGGCGTGGCCGAGCGGCTCGGCTTCGGCCCCGACGTGTGCCTCGAGCGCAACCCGAAGCTCGTGTTCGGCCGCATGACCGGCTGGGGCCAGGACGGGCCCTACGCCCAGATGGCCGGCCACGACATCAACTACATCGCCCTCGCCGGCGCCCTCGAGCCGATCGGCCGGGCCGGTCAGGCCCCGCTGCCGCCGCTCAACCTCGTGGGGGACTTCGGGGGCGGCGGCATGCTGCTCGCCTTCGGTGTGGCCTGCGCCCTCGTCGAGTCGGGTCGGTCGGGCCAGGGCCAGGTCGTGGACGCCGCCATGGTCGACGGCGCCGCCGTGCTCATGACCATGTTCCACGCCTTCCGGGCCATGGGCGTGTGGGCCGACGAGCGGGGCACGAACCTGCTCGACACCGGCGCCTACTTCTACGAGGTGTACGGGACCGCCGACGGCAAGTACGTCTCGGTGGGCTCGCTCGAACCGCAGTTCTACGCCGCCCTGCTCGACAAGCTCGGCCTCACCGACGACCCGTCGATGCCCCGCCAGCACGACAAGGCGCAGTGGCCGGCGCTGAAGGAGCGCTTCGCCGCCATCTTCCGCACCAGGACCCGCGACGAGTGGGCCGAGATCTTCGACGGCACCGACGCCTGCGTCGCTCCCGTGCTCTCGCTCACCGAGGCGCCCGAGCACCCCCACAACGTGCACCGCGGCACCTTCGTCGAGCGCAACGGCGTCGTGCAGCCGGCCCCGGCCCCCCGCTTCTCGCGCACCGAGCCCGAGATCCAGCGGCCCCCGTCGTTCCCCGGCCAGCACACCGACGAGGTGCTGGCCGACTGGGGCTTCGCCTCCGACCGCATCGCCAAGCTGCGCGAGACCGGCGCCGTCGCCTAGGACCGTCCAGATCGGCGACGCCGATCGAGCGGCCGCCAATAGGCTGCCGCCGATGGCCACCCTCGTCTGCTTCCACGCCCACCCCGACGACGAGAGCATCGCCACCGCCGGCGTGATGGCCAAGGCCGCCGCCGAGGGCCATCGCGTGGTGCTCGTCGTCGGCACCCGGGGCGAGCACGGCGAGCCACAGCCCGGCGTGCTCGACGCAGGCGAGGCCCTCTGGCAGCGGCGGGTGTTCGAGACCCACCGCTCCGCCGAGATCCTCGGTGCCGACCGCGTCGACTTCCTCGGCTACGTGGACTCGGGGATGATGGGTGAGCCGACCAACGACGACCCCGCCTGCTTCTGGCAGGCCGACGTCGACGAGGCGGCCGAGCGGCTGGCCGCCATCCTCCGCGACGTCGACGCCGACGTGCTCACGGTCTACGACGACCACGGCGGCTACGGCCACCCCGACCACATCCAGGTGCACCGGGTCGGCCACCGCGCCGCCGAGCTCGCCGGCGTCACCCGCGTGTACGAGTCGACGATGAACCGCGACGCCATCCGTCGCATGATGGCCGAGGTTCCACCCGAAGTGCGGGAGGAGTTCGAGGCGGGCGAGGCCGAGGAGGTGGGCTCCCAGGAGGCCGCCGCCCAGGAGGACACCTTCGGCTCGCCCGAGGCGATCATCACCCACGCCGTCGACGTGTCGGCGTTCGTCGACCAGAAGCGCCGGGCGATGGAGGCCCACGCCAGCCAGATCGGGCCCGAGACCTTCTTCCTGAAGATGCCCCCCGAGGCCTTCGCCCGCGCCTTCGGCACCGAGTGGTTCATCGAGCCGGGCACCACCCGCGCCGAGGGAGCACCCTTCGCTCCCGACCTGCTCACCGGGGCGGGCTGACGTGGCCGACGAGTGGGTGCACACCGGCTTCGCCCAGCAGATCACCTTCGGCGCCGGCTCCGTCCGCCGCATCACCGAGGTCGTTCGTGCCCTCGGCCTGCGTCGCGTGCTGCTCGTCACCACCGAGGGGCGTGCGGCCAGCGACGAGGGCCAGGGTCTGGTGCGCGCCCTCGGGGCGGCGCTGGCGTCGACCTTCGCCGAGGTCCGGTCGCACGTCCCGGCGGACGTGGTGCAGGCCGCCGTCCTCCAGGCCCGCCGTGACGCCGTCGACGGCATCGTGTCGTTCGGTGGTGGCTCGTGCGCCGACGCCGGCAAGGCGGTCAACTTCTTCGTCGAGCAGGAGGCCGGCACGCCCGGCTCGGTGTGGGCCGATCGCCCCGCCCTGCCCCACGTCGCCGTGCCCACCACCTACTCGGGCGCCGAGCTCACCCCGTTCTTCGGCATGACCGACCCCCACACCCGCCAGAAGGGCGGCGGCGGGGGACCGACCTGCGCCCCGATCGCGGCGATCTACGACCCCGAGCTCACCCTCGCCACGCCCGCCACGGTGAGCGCCGAGACCGGCATGAACGCCCTGGCCCACTGCGTCGAGGTCGTGTGGTCGATCGCCACCACGCCCGAGGCCGAGGCCGTCGCCCTCGCCGGCGCCGGCCGCATCGTCGACGCCCTCCCGCGCGTCGTCGACCAACCCGGCGACCTCGACGCCCGCACCCGCATGTTCGAAGGCGCCGTGCTGGGCGGGCGCTGCCTGCAGAACGGCCGCATGGGCATCCACCACGGCCTCAGCCAGCTCGTCGGCGGCCGCACCGGCATCCCCCACGGGCTGGCCAACGCGGTGATCCTGCCGCACGCCATCCGCTACAACGCCGAGGCGGTGCCCGACGCGGTGGACCGCATCGGCGTGGCCATCGGCGCCCCCGACGACCCGGCCGGCGCCGTCGAGGCCCTCGTCGCCCGGCTCGGCCTGCCCACCCGCCTGTCGGCGTGCGGCGTCGACGAGGACGACCTCGACGTGGTCGCCCGCCTGTCGCAGAGCAACGGGAACGTGCAGGCCAACCCCCGCCCGGTGAGCGAGGACGACGCCCGCCGGGTGCTCGAGGCGGCGTTCTAGCCTCCGAGCCAGGCACCGTTCGAGCGGTCCGTTCCGGTGACTCCGACCCGGCGACAGGTGACACCTCCGCCGCGGTGGGGTCGAGCGCCCATGAGGCGGCCGACCGGGACGACCGGTTCGACGCCACCGCGTCGGTGACCCGTGCGGTGGCCTCGCTCGAAGCCCGGGTCCTCGACGCTGGTCGCGCACGCCTCGCTGACGCGGAGCCCGTTCTCAGTCCGAGCGGCCGGCGAGCGCGGCGTGGTCGCGGTCGCCTTCCCCAGCAGCCCCGAACACCTGCCGGGGTGCAGTGCCGGAAGCGCCTACCCCCGGCGTTCGGGCACAGGGGTGATCAGGGCAGGGAGAGGCGCATGAGCACGCGCGGGTAGCCGTCGAGCACCGAGTCGGTGTCGGCGGCCTTCACGAAGCCCGCCTGCTCGAACAGCGCCCGCGTGCCGACGTAGGCCATCGTGAGGTCCACCTTCTCCCCCCGGTTGTCGACTGGGTAGCCCTCGACCGCCGGCGCCCCGCTGGCGCGGGCGAAGTCGACCGCGCCGCGCAGCAGGTGGTGTGATATCCCCGAGCGTCGGTGACCGGGGCGGACCCGGATGCACCACACCGACCACACGTCGAGGTCGTCCACGTGGGGGATCTTCCGATTGCGGGCGAAGGTCGTGGCGGCGCGCGGGGCGACGGCCGCCCACCCCACGACGTCCTCGCCGTCGTAGGCCAGCACGCCAGGTGGACCCTGCGCCGCCAGTTCCCGCATCCGCTCGCCGCGGGCCGGGCCGACCAGCGACCGGTTCTCCTTGGACGGGATCCGGTAGCTCAAGCACCAGCACACGTTCGCGTCCGGCCGCTTCGGACCGACCATGGTGCAGACGTCCTCGAACACCGTGGCCGGCCGGACCTCGATCACCATGGACTCTCTGTACCACGGAGGTGATGGGAACGGGCCACCCGAGATTCGCCCCTCCTCGCCGGCGGTCGGTGACGTATATCCCGGCACATGGACTTGTATATACTTCTTCCATGAGCAAGCGACTGGTGGACATCGACGATGAGCTCCTCGACGAGGCGACCGAGGTCCTCGGCGCGTCGACGATGAAGGAGGCGGTGAATCGATCGCTCGAGGAGGTTGTGTTGGCTGCCCGTCGTCGCCGGCACGCCGAGCGACTGAGCACGATGCGCGATCTCGATCTCGATGAGCCCGAGGTGATGGCGGGCGCGTGGCGCTGAGCGCGCGCTACCTGGCCGACAAGAGCGCTCTCGCTCGATTCCCGGTGCCGGCGGTCAACGAGCGGCTTCGCCCATTGCTCGAGGATGGCGACATTGCGACCTGCGCCATCGTCGACCTCGAAGTGCTCTACAGCAGCCGGAACCTCGGCGATTACGAGGAGATCCTCGATGAACGCAGGAGTCTCGACGCCGCGCCGATCACACCGGAGGTGATGGCCGCCGCGGTCGAGCTGCAACACGAACTCGCTCGACTTGGCCAGCACCGCGTTCCGATCCCGGATCTGATCATCTCGGCCGCAGCGCTGAAGGCGAACCTCGTCGTGTTGCACTACGACGCTGACTTCGAGCGGATCGCCGCTGTTGGCGGTGCGGCGCACGAGTGGGTGGTCCCTCAGGGATCGGTCTGATGTCGCATGACAGGGCTCTAGCCCGCCGCCCTGCCCGCTGCGAGCACGGCGGCCACCACCGCCGCCGGATCGGCCAGGTCGTCGAGCACGGCGTCGGGTCGTTCGGCGGCCAACGAGTCACGGGACACCTTGCCGGTGGCGACGGCCACCACCCGGGCCCCGGCGACGCGCGCGGCGGCCACGTCGAGCGGGGTGTCGCCGATCACCACCGTCGCCGCGGTGGTGAACGACCGGCCGTAGTGCTCGCTCGCTCGCTCGACGGCGATGCTCACCAGGTGAGCCCGATCGTCGGCCTCGTCGCCGTACGCCCCGACCGGCAGCAGGTCGTCGAGGTGGGCGGCGTGCAGCTTGGCCCGCGCCACCCGACGGGCGGTGCCGGTGACCACCCCCAGCCCGACGCCGGCGGCAGACAGCGCCTCGGCCGCCTCGGTCACCCCCGGGAGCAGGTGGTCGAGGCGGTCGCCGCGGGCGACGGCCGCCTCGTAGTGGTCGGCCATGGCGTCGACCAGCGCGTCCAGCCGGGCCTCGGTGGTGGTCGGATCGAGTCCGTGGCCGTCGAGGGCGAGGCGGGCGATCTGGCGGTCGAGCATCCCACCGAGGGGCACGCCGTCGAGGGTGGCCGGCACCCCGTACACGGTGGCGAGGGCGTGGTCGAACGCGGCGCGGTGGTCGGCATCGCCGGCCCGGATGAGGGTGCCGTCGATGTCGAACAGGGCGAGCACGGGTGCCCGCTCGTCGGATGGGGGAGTGTTCGTCGCGCTCATGGGTGGCTAGCGTCCGGGAGTATGGCCGAGATGATCGACGGGTACGACGACGAGGCGGTGGTGCCGGACGAGCGGCCCCGTTGGCGCGGCATCAACCACCTGGCCCTCGTCACCAACGACATGGACGCGACGGTGCGCTTCTACCACGGGGTGCTCGGCATGCCCCTCGTCGCCACGCTCGAGGCCGGCCCGATGAAGCACTACTTCTTCGAGATCGGCATCCAGAACACCCTCGCCTTCTTCGAGTGGGACGGCACCGACGTGGGCGAGCTCTCCAAGCCCGCCGGCGTGCCCCCGGACTTCGCCACCCAGTTCGACCACCTCTCGTTCAACCTCCCCGACGAGGCCGCCCTCCGCTCGCTGCAGGACCGGCTCACGCAGTTCCTCGTCGAGGTCACCGACGTGGTCGACCACGGCTTCATCCGCTCGATCTACTTCACCGACCCCAACGGCATCGCCCTCGAGGCGTCGTGCTGGGTCGTCGACCCCACCGGGCGTCCGGCCGACTTCGGCGACACCGAGGTGCTCTTCACCGACCCCACGCCGGTGCCGGCCGTGCACGAGCTGCGGGCCGACGGCGACCTCGAGTGGACGCCGAGCACGCAACTGGCCGAAGGCGACGACGGCGCCGCCCCGGCCGATCCCGCCTGACCCCCCCACCCGAGGTCGGCGTCAGGCGATGACGCGCCTGGTGAAGAAGCGGATGCCGAGCCCGGCGAACAGCGCGGTGAACCCGATCAGCACGGGGTAGACGACCCACAGCGACAGGTGGCCCACGTCGGTGAGCGCCGCCCGCAGGCCCTCGCAGATGTAGACGAGCGGGTTGACCAGCACGGCGATCTGCAGCCAGCGGATCGGCTCGAGCGAGTCCCAGGAGTAGTAGACGCAGCCGAGGAACGTGATCGGCACGATGATCACGCCGAACAGCAACGGCACGGTGCGGGGGTCGAACAGCGTGCCGAAGAACAGCCCGAGCGACCCGGCCATGAGGCAGGCGAGCGGCAGCAGCGTGACCAGCTCGAGCCACTGCACCTGGAGGTTCACGGGGGTGGCCGGGACGACGGCGGCGATGGGGAACACGATGAGGGCGGCCAGCAGGCACTGGACCGCCCCGGCGACGATCTTCTCCACGGCGACGAGGGCGACCGGCAGCGGCGCCAGCACCCGGTCCTCGATCTCGCGCGTGTAGCCGAACTCCTGCACGAGGGGCAGGGCGACCGACTGGATGCCCTGGAACAGGACCGCGGTGCCGATCACCCCGGCCACCAGCACCGTCGAGAACGCCTCGGCGCCGGCCTCGCCGCCGCCCACCCCCTGGCCGATCTTCGGGAACACGTAGGTGAACACGAAGACCAGCAGGAGCGGCTGCAGCACCGTGCGGGGGAGGAACTCCTTGAGGTTCTTGCGCAGCACGGTGAGGTCGCGGAGCAGCAGGGCGCCGAACGCGCTGCCCATGCTCCGGGAGCTGGCGATGGACCCGGGGGCGAGCGCGGCGTCGGTGGTGGTCATTCCCGCAGGTCCTTCCCGGTGAGCTGGATGAAGACGGTCTCGAGGGTGGGCTCGCTGATGCGCAGGTCGCGCACGGCGATGCCGGCGTCGTCGGCCAGGTTCACGATGGTGGGCAGCACACCGTCGGCGCCCTTGACGCCGAGCTGCAGGGCCCCGTCGACGATCTGGGTGCGGGTCGAGCCGTGCACGCCGGCGCACAGCACCTCGGACAGGGCGTCGAGGTCGCCGTCGGCCTCGATGGTGACGACGGTGTCGACGCCGACGCCGGCCTTGAGGGCGGCCGGGGTGTCGAGGGCCATGACCCGGCCGCGGTCGATGATGGCCACCCGGTCGCAGAGCTGGTCGGCCTCCTCCATGTAGTGGGTGGTGAGGAGGATCGTCTGCCCGCCGGTGTGCAGCTCGCCGAGGATCTCCCAGAGCGCGATGCGGCTCTGCGGGTCGAGCCCGGCGGTGGGCTCGTCGAGGAACAGCACCGACGGCCGGTGCATGACCGCCCGGGCCACCATGAGCCGCTGGGCCATGCCCCCGGACAGGGCCACCACCGGCGATCCCGCCCGCTCGGTGAGGCGGAACTGCTCGAGCAGCCGGTCGGCCTCGGCGTGCGCGGTGCGGGCCCTCATGCCGAAGAACCGCCCGTGGAAGGAGAGGTTCTCGCGCACGTCGAGCGCCCGGTCGAGGGTGTTGGTCTGGGGGACCACGCCGATCATGCGCTTGGCGTCGGCCTGGCGAGCCCAGACGTCGACGCCACCGACGAAGGCCCGCCCCCTCGTGGGGCGCACCCGCGTGGTGAGCATGCCCGCCGTGGTGGTCTTGCCGGCGCCGTTGGGACCGAGGAGACCGAAGATCTCACCCTCTTGCACCTCGAGGTCGAGGTCGTCGACGGCGAGGACGTCGCCCGGGTACACCTTCGTCAGGTGCTCGGTGCGGATCACCTGGTGGCGCGCGCCCATCGTCGTTGCGACCCTCCCCCTCGCGGTCGTCGGGTCAGCCGACGAGCTCGTCGTCGGCGAGCCCGTGGAGCGTACCCACGCCGCGGAACACGTGGCCGCGGTCGTGCGAGCGGACCAGCACGACGTCGCCGACCAGCTCTCGACCCTCGGTGGTGATCATGCGCAGGTGGTGGGGGCCCCGCTCGTAGATCATCGGCGCCCGCGACGCGGCGACGCACTCCCACTCGAGGTCACCCTCGGCGTTGTCGTGGCGGGCCACCACGAGGTCGCCGAACTGGAGGGCGACGTGGATGTCGTCGACACGCAGGTCGGCGATGGTGAAGCGGGCGTGCCTCACGGGGTGACGGGCACGCTGGAGGTGTCGTGGGTGTCGGCGTCGAGCGGGGCGTCGAGCCGGGTGAGGACCTCGGCCCCGTCGTCGGTGACGAGCAGCGTGTGCTCGAACTGGGCCGTGCGGCTGCCGTCGGCGGTGACCGCCGTCCACCCGTCGTCCCAGATGCGGTGCTGCCACGTGCCGATGGCGATCATCGGCTCGATGGTGAAGGTCATGCCCGGCTCGATCGGGGTGGTGAGCCGAGGCTCGAAGTAGTGGGGGACCTGCAGGTCGGTGTGGAACTGCTCGCCGATGCCGTGCCCCACGAAGGCCCGCACCACCTGGAACCCGGCGGCCTCGGCGTGGGCCTCGATGGCCTGTCCGATGTCGGAGATGGGCCGGCCCGGCTGCACGGCGTCGATGCCCCGCTCCAGGCACTCGCGGGTCACCCGCACCAGGCGGCGGGACTCGGGGTCGACCTCGCCCACGAGGAACGTGGCGTTGGTGTCGCCGTGGACGCCGTCGAGGTAGATGGTGACGTCGAGGTTGACGATGTCGCCGTCGCGCAGCGCCCGATCGTCGGGGATGCCGTGGCAGATGACCTCGTTGACCGAGGTGCACAGCGACTTGGGGAAGCCCCGGTAGTTGAGCGGGCTCGGGTAGCCGCCGGCGTCGATGGAGGCCTGGTGGACGAAGGCGTCGAGCTCGTCGGTGGTGACCCCGGGGGCGACCAGCTCGCCGGCGGCGGCCAGGATCTCGGCGGCGGCCCGGCCGGCGCGACGCATGCGGGCGATCACGTCGGGGCTCTTCGTGCGGGGCTCGGTCACACGGAGGGGCTCGCCGGACTCGGCGTAGTCGGGGCGGGGGATCGAGTCGGGCACCGGGCGGAGGGGGCTGAGGCGCCCGGCGCGGACGCGCTCCTCGGACGCCTTGTGGCACCGCTTGAACTTCTTGCCGCTCCCGCACCAGCACGGGTCGTTCGACTTGAGCACCGCGTCGAGTGTACGGCTGCCGCCCGGGACTGGCGGGCCCGGGCCCCATCGGGCCACGATCGGGGCAATGAGCATCATCAAGATCAACGCCATCACCGTTCCCGCCGAAGCCGGCGACGAGCTGGCCCACCGCTTCGCCGCCCGGGCGGGGGCGGTCGACGGCCAGGACGGCTTCGAGGGCTTCGAGCTGCTCAAGCCCACCGACGACCGCACGACCTGGCTCGTGGTGACCCGCTGGCGGGACGAGGACGCCTTCCAGGCGTGGGTCGCCTCGCCGGCGTTCGGGCACGGCCACCAGGGCGCTGCCGCACGCCCGAGCGGCGGGGAGCGGGAGGGGCAGCCCGGCCATCCCGGCGGGCCCGTGAGCACCAGCAGCGAGCTCTGGTCGTACGAGGTGGTGTTGGGCGCCGGCGGCGCCCAGGGGTGAGCGACGCCCTGCTCACCGCCCACGACGTCGTCGCCTGGGTGATCGTGATCGGCAACGGCGCGGCCGGCGCGTGGGCGCTGGCGGCCAACTGGCTCGGGGCACTGCAGGTCAAGGCCCTCTGGTGGGTCACCGGCGTGGCCGAGGTGGCGATCTTCGTGCAGGCCGCCATCGGCGTGGCGCTGCTCGGCCGGAACGACTACGAGGACCCGCAGTTCCACATGTTCTATGGGTTCGTCGCCATCATCGCGGTGGGGATCATCTACAGCTACCGACCCCAGATGGAGAAGTACCGCTACCTGCTCTACGGGTTCGGCGGCCTGTTCATCATGGGCCTCGGCATCCGGGCCATGACCATCGGGCTCGACCTGTCCTGACTGGCTCCGCCTCCGGCGGAGCGCTTCGCCATCGGCGTCACCGGCGGTGCTGCAGGCCTCCGGCCTGCAGGGGGCGAGCTCCTTGGCTAGAGGTTCACCACCGGGCAGGTGATCGTGCGGGTGATGCCGTCGATGCGCTGGATGTGGCTCACCACCATGCGTCCGAGCTCGTCGACCGACTCGGCCTCGGCCCGGGCGATCACGTCGTAGGGCCCGGTGACGTCGTCGGCGGCGATCACCCCGTCGAGGCCCCGCACCTCCGTGGCCACCAGGGCGGCCTTGCCGACCTCGGTCTGGATGAGGACGTACGCGCTGACGGCCATGGGACCCTCCTCGGCGGGACTGGTTGGAGCGTAGTGCGTGCCGAGCGGTCGGCCGCCCGGGTCGGGCGCCGAACGCCGGTAGCGGGTCAGGCGGGAGGTTCGTCGTGTCGCTCGGATCGCACGTCGATCGCCTGGTCGCCGCCGCCCTCGGTCGAGGCTGGTCCCGAACCGACGGCCACCTTGCGCGGCTTGGCCTGCTCGGCCACCGGGACCGTCACCGTGAGCACGCCGTCGTGGTAGGTGGCCTCGAGGCGGTCGGTGTCGAGGTTGTCGCCGAGGCTCACCTGGCGGACGAAACGGCCGTGGCGTCGCTCTCGGACGATGATCTCCTCGCCCTCGCGGCGCTCGGTCTCGACGTGGCGCTCGGCGCTGACGGTGAGCACGTGCTTCTCGACCTCGACGTCGATGGAGTCGGCGTCGATGCCGGGGAGCTCGAAGGTGAGCTCGACGCGGTCACCGCGACGGATGGCGTCCATGGCCATGCGGGCCGGAGCGCCGCCGGCGGGGATCTGGCCCCAGAGCTCCTCGCTCAGGCGGTCCAGGTCGCGGAACGGATCGAAGCGGACGAGCATCTCGTGCACCTCCTGGGGAGTATCGGTTCCTCCCAGGAATCGTACGATCGGTGCTCGACATCGCCAACTAGTCGGCGAGGCGCTTCTCGAGCTTGCGGAGCTCGTCCTTCAGGTCCTCGGGGAGGCGCTCGCCGAGCTCCTCGAAGTGGGCCTCGATCTGGGGGATCTCGTGTCGCCAGGCCTCGGGGTCGACGTGGAGGATGGCGGCCATGGTGGTGGCGTCGAGGTCGAGGCCCGACGTGTCGATCGCCCCGTCGGCGGGCACCCGCCCGATCGGCGTGTCGACGGCCTCGGCCTCGCCGGCCAGGCGCTCGACGATCCACTTGACCACCCGGCTGTTGTCACCGAAGCCGGGCCAGAGGAACGAGCCGTCCTCGCCCTTGCGGAACCAGTTCACCCAGAACAGGCGGGGGAGGTGGTCACCCTCGTGCCCGCGGCCCATCTCGAGCCAGTGGGCGAAGTAGTCGCCCATGTTGTAGCCGCAGAAGGGGAGCATGGCGAAGGGGTCGAACCGCAGCTCGCCCACCGTGCCGGCGGCGGCGGCGGTCTTCTCCGAGGACATGATCGAACCGAGGAACACACCGTGGCGCCAGTCGAACGATTCGGTCACCAGCGGCACGTTGGTGGCGCGACGGCCGCCGAACAGGATGGCCGAGATGGGCACGCCCTTCGGATCCTCCCACTCGGGGGCGATCGAGGGGCAGGCGGCGGCGGGGGCGGTGAAGCGGGCATTGGGATGGGCGGCAGGAGCGCCCGAGTCCGGGGTCCAGTCCTGGCCGCGCCAGTCGATCAGGTGGGCCGGCGGCTCGTCGGTGAGCCCCTCCCACCAGATGTCACCCTCGTCGGTCAGCGCGCAGTTCGTGAACACCACGTCGCGATGGAGGCTGGCGAGGGCGTTGTGGTTCGTCTTCTCGGACGTTCCCGGCGCCACGCCGAAGAACCCGGCCTCGGGGTTGATGGCATGGAGACGGTCGTCGTCGTCCCACTTCATCCACGCGATGTCGTCGCCGATCGTCTCGATCTTCCACCCGGGGATGGTGGGGATCATCATGGCCATGTTGGTCTTGCCGCAGGCGGACGGGAAGGCGGCGGCGATGTAGGTCTTCTCGCCGCCCGGGGGCGTGACCCCGAGGATCAGCATGTGCTCGGCCAGCCATCCCTCGTCGCGGGCCATGGCCGAGGCGATGCGCAGCGCGAAGCACTTCTTGCCGAGCAGGGCGTTGCCGCCGTAGCCGGAGCCGTACGACCAGATCTCGCGGGTCTCGGGGAAGTGGACGATGTACTTGTTGTCGGGGTCGCAGGGCCACGGCACGTCGGCCTCACCGGGCTCGAGCGGGGCGCCGACCGAGTGCACGCACGGCACGAACTCGCCGTCGGGGCCGAGCACGTCGAGGGCGGGACGGCCCATCCGGGTCATGATCCCCATGTTCACGGCGACGTAGGCCGAGTCGGACAGCTCCACGCCGATGTGGGCGATGGGCGATCCGAGCGGGCCCATGCTGAACGGGATCACGAACAGGGTGCGCCCCCGCATGGCGCCGTCGTAGAGGGCGAGCAGCTCGGCTCGCATCTCGCTCGGCTCCCGCCAGTTGTTGGTGGGGCCGGCGTCGATCTCCCGCTCGGAGCAGATGAAGGTGCGGTCCTCGACCCGGGCCACGTCGCCGGGGTCGGAGAGCGCCAGGTAGCTCGACGGCCGGTCCTCGGTGAGGGGGTGGAACGTGCCGGTCTCGACCAGCTGCTCGCGCAGCCAGGTCGCTTCCTCGGGGCTCCCGTCACACCAGTGGACGGCGTCGGGCTTGAGGACCTCGACCCACTCCTCGACCCAGTCGAGCAGCCTCTGGTTGCTGGTCTCTGCCGTCATGAACCGGACCTCCGACGCCGTCGTCGCCCCGCCGGAGCGGGTCGGGCCCGCGGGGGCGGGCTCGTCGAGTTGAGGCCTCATCCTACTGACCCCCCGGGGGGGTGAAGCCAGCCGATGAAGGGCAAACGGGCCGAACGGACCCGAGAACAAGGTCGGAAGCCCGTACGGAGATGACGGCCGGGTGACCTCGTCAGGACTCGGGCAGGGGAACCTGGTCGGGCCCGTCCTGGGGGTGCTGCGGGTCGTCCGGATGGGCGACCGGGAACCCGGGAGTGCCCATGTCGACCTCGGAGCCGAGCCGGATCCGGACGGCCAGGCCGCCGGCGTCGAGGTCGAACACGACCCGCTGGCCCTGGCGCACCATCCGGAACACCGAGCCCTCGAGGGCGCCGGAGGCGAGCTCGTACTCGGCCAGGTCGTGGTCGGCGATCACGACGCCGTCCTCGGTGGACGGGTCGTAGGCCTTGATGACGCCCTGCACGACTAGTGGGCGACCTTTTCGACCTTGCCGGCCTTGAGGCAGGAGGTGCAGACGTCGATCCGCTTGGGGGACCCGTTCACGATGGCGCGCACCCGCTGGATGTTGGGGTTCCAGCGACGCTTGGTGCGCCGGTGCGAGTGGCTGACGGCCATCCCGAACGACGGCTTCTTGCCACACACCTGACAGACGGCGGCCATGGGGCTCCTGCTCCTGACGGTCCCACCGGCGGTGGGGAGGCGATTCCGGTCCCGCTCGACCGCCGCCGGCGGGCGGCGGAGAGCGGGGACACGCTACCAGCGGGGGCCCGGGCCCGGACAATCGCCTCCTCGGTCGGAGGGGAACCGGCCTCCGGGACGTGACGAGGGCGTCGTGCCGGTCAGGCCCGGCCGGGATCACTACGATCCCACCGATGCCGCCCGTCGACCTGTTGACCGCCGACGACCTCCGCGCGGTCATGGCCGGCTACGCCAGGGCCCTGCGATCCCATCGTGAGGCGATCAACCGGCTCAACGTCTACCCGGTGCCCGACGGCGACACCGGCACCAACATGGCGCTCACGCTCGAGTCGGTGGTGCAGGAGCTCGACGGGGCCACCTCCGACATGGCCGGCACGTGCAAGGCGATCAGCCACGGATCGCTGATGGGTGCACGCGGGAACTCGGGGGTCATCCTCTCCCAGATCCTCCGCGGGGTGGCCGAGGCCTTCCGCGACCGTGACGACGCCGACGGCGCGCTCGTGGCCGCGGCGCTGGCGGCCGCGTCCGACGCCGCCTACGGCGCGGTGATGCGTCCGGTCGAGGGCACCATCCTCACCGTGGTGCGCGAGTCGTCGGAGGCCGCCACCGACGCGGCCAAGCGCCGGGCGCCGCTCGTCGAGGTGCTCGACGAGGCCCGGTCCGCGGGTGGCCGCGCCCTCGACCACACCCCCGAGCTGCTGCCCGTGCTGGCCGAGGCGGGGGTGGTCGACGCCGGCGGCGCCGGCTTCCTCCTCCTGCTCGACGTGCTGCTCAACGTGGTCGACGGGCGAGCGGTGCCCGAGCCGACGGCTGACGAGGGGATGCTGCCCGGCGGGCCCGGTCGGGACGCGTTGCTCGCCGCCCACGCCGCCGAGGGAGGGCAGGTCGTCGCCGGGGAGGGTGACGTCGGTGCCCTCCGCTACGAGGTCATGTACTTCCTCGAGGCCCCCGACGACGCGATCCCCGGCTTCAAGGACCTGTGGGCGACCATCGGCGACTCGATCGTGGTGGTCGGCGGCGACGGCATCTTCAACTGCCACATCCACACCGACGACATCGGTGCCGCGGTCGAAGCGGGCATCGAGGCGGGCCGTCCCCGCACCATCCGGGTCACCGACCTGCTCGAGCAGGTCGAGGAGGAGGCCTGGGTCCGTGAGGCCGAGCCCGGGCCCACCGAGCCGGCGCACGCCCACGAGCCGGTGCCGTGTGCGGTGGTCGCGGTGGCCACCGGTGACGGCATCCGCCGGATCTTCTACTCCCTCGGCGTGCAGGGCATCGTCACGGGCGGCCAGACGATGAACCCGTCGACCGCGCAGCTGCTGGAGGCCGTCGAGCGGGCTCCGGCCGACGAGGTCGTGATCCTGCCCAACAACAAGAACATCATCCCGGTCGCCGAGCAGGTCGACGCCCACACCTCGAAGAGGGTGCGGGTGGTCCCGACCCGCAGCATCACCGAGGGCTTCGCCTCGCTGCTGTCCTACGACCCGCGGTCGTCGAGCGAGGCCAACGCCGATGCCATGGGAGACGCCGCCGACAACGTGACGCCGGCGAGGTCACGAGGGCGGTGCGCGACTCGAGCTGCGATCTCGGTCCGATCCGGGAGGGTGACTACATGGGGCTGGCCCGCGACGTGATCGTGGCCCTGGCCCCGTCGCTCGAGGAGGTCTGCGAGCGCCTGCTCGAGCGGACCGTCACCGACGACCACGAGATCATCACCATCATCGAGGGCGAGGGCGCCACCCCCGTGGTGACGCGCCACCTCGAGGTGTGGCTGCACGAGCACCGGCCCGACGCGTCGACCGAGGTCCACCACGGTGGCCAGCCGCTGTACCCCTACCTGTTCGGCATCGAGTAGCCCGCACGCCGGCCGATGAGCCGCACGCTCACGTCACTCGCCAAGGTTCCCGTCGAGGAGCTCAAGGGCGTCGGCGCGGCCAAGGCCAAGGCGCTCGCCAAGATCGACGTGGGCACGGTCCTCGACCTGCTCACGTACTACCCGCGCCGCTACATCGACCGCACCAACGAGGCCCGCATCGAGGACCTCGACCTGGGGGAGGAGGCGATGGTGCTGGTGAAGGTGCAGTCGGTGTCGTCGCGTACCACCCGGAACCGTCGCCGCATGGTCGTCGCCGACGTCACCGACGGCACCGGCCGGCTGCGGGTGACGTTCTTCAACCAGCCCTTCCGCGAGCGCCAGCTCGCCCCGGGCACCACGGCCGTGCTGTTCGGGAAGCTCGACCTCTACCAGGGGCGACGCCAGATGACGAACCCCGTCGTCGACCTCGTCGGCGACCGGACCGGTCGGATCGTGCCGATCTACCCGCAGTCCGAGAAGGCGGGCGTGCACACGTGGGACGTCGACCGATGGATGGCGGAGGTCCTCCGTCGGGCGGGCGAGTTCGCCGATCCCGTGCCCGTCGAGGTGCGCGAGCGCTTCGGCCTCGTCGGACGCACACGCGCCTTCACCGACATCCACACGCCCGAGACCATGAAGGCCGCGCTCGGCGGCGCGCGAACGGCTCGTGTTCGACGAGCTCCTGCGCGTGCAGCTCAAGCTCGTGCAGCGCAAGCGAGAGCTCGAGCGGACGACCACCGGCATCCGCCACGACGTCTCCGGCGACCTCGTCCGCCGCTTCCACGACCGGTTGCCCTACGAGCTGACCGGGGCCCAGCGGCGGGTCCTCACCGAGATCGACGCCGACCTGGCCGGGCCCCATCCGATGCACCGCCTGCTGCAGGGCGACGTCGGCGCCGGCAAGACCCTGGTCGCGGTGAGCGCCCTGCTGGTGGCGGTCCAGGGCGGGCACCAGGGCGCGCTCATGGCTCCGACCGAGGTGCTGGCCGAACAGCACCACCTCGGGGTCTCGGCCCTGCTCGAGGGGTTCGCCATCCCCGACCAGGGGGGCGGTGACGACCTGTTCTCGGGCTCGGGCGTCGACCGGCCGCTGCGGGTCGAGCTGCTCACCAACCGCACCACCGCCGCCGAGCGCAAGCGCCTGCTCGCCGACCTCGAACGAGGAGCGGTCGATCTGCTCATCGGCACCCACGCCCTCATCCAGGAAGGAGTCACCTTCCGCTCGCTCGGCACGGTCGTGATCGACGAGCAGCACCGCTTCGGCGTCGAGCAGCGTGCGGCCCTCCGGGCCAAGAGCGCCGGCGAGGCCGTGCCCGACGTCCTGGTGATGACGGCCACCCCGATCCCGCGCACGGCCGCCATGACCGTCTACGGCGACCTCGACGTGTCCGTGCTCGACGAGCTCCCGCCGGGGCGCACCCCGATCGCCACCACGTGGGCCGAGGGCCCGACGGCCGAGGCCGCGGTGTGGGAGCGGGTGCGGGCCGAGGTCGCCGACGGGCGCCAGGCCTACGTCGTGTGCCCGCTCATCGAGGAGTCGGAGAAGCTCGAGGTGGCCTCGGCCGAGGAGACCTACGCCCGGCTCACGGCCCACGAGCTGGCCGGGCTGCGGGTCGGGCTCCTCCACGGCCGGGTCGGCGCACGCGAGAAGGAGGAGGTGATGCACCAGTTCCGGGAAGGCCGGCTCGACGTGCTGGTCGCCACCACCGTCATCGAGGTCGGCGTCGACGTCCCCAACGCCACCGTGATGGTCATCCTCGACGCCGCCCGCTTCGGCATCGCCCAGCTCCACCAGCTCCGCGGTCGGGTGGGTCGTGGCGCGGCCCGGTCGTACTGCTACCTGGTGGGTGAGGCCACCACCGACGACGGCCGAGCCCGGCTCGAGGCGATGGTGCGCACGACCGACGGCTTCGAGCTGGCGGAGGTCGACCTCGACCTGCGGGGCGAGGGCACGATCATGGGTGAGCGCCAGAAGGGCCGGAACGACCTCAAGCTGGCGTCGCTCCGCCGCGACCGCGTGTGGGTGCAGCGGGCCCGCGACGTGGCCTTCGAGCTGATCGGCGACGACCCCTCGCTCGCCGAGCACCCCCAACTCGCCGACGAGCTCACCCTCCTCCTCGACGAGGACGAAGCCGAGTTCCTGCTCAAGAGCTGAGTGACCGCCACCGCTGGACTCGCGCTCGGGTCAGTCGGGCTCGGGTCAGTCGGGCTCGCCGTCGCCCTCGTCGTCGTCCTCGAGGACGAGGTCGAAGCGCTCGCCGCACTCGGGGCAGCGGTAGGCGACGACGTCGCCGGGCTCCCACCCCTCGTGCGGCTCGTGGGAGAGCCGGAAGGCGGTGCCGAGGCAGTCGACGCAGCGGATGGACTCGGCGACCTGCATGGCACCCACCGTAGACCCATGGCGGACCGTCGCCGTCCCACCCCCTGGTGGGTCGGTACGGTCAGGCGGTGCGCGTGGTGGCAGGGACGGCCCGGGGGCGGCGGATCGGCGCGCCGCCGGGTGACGCCGTCCGCCCCACCAGCGACCGCGTGCGGGAGGCCGTGTTCAACGCCCTCGGCAGCCTCGACGCGGTCGAGGGGGCGCGCGTGCTCGACCTGTTCGCCGGCTCCGGGGCCCTCGCCATCGAGGCCCTGTCGCGGGGCGCGGCGTCGGCGGTCCTCGTCGAGCGGGACGCCGCTGCCCGACGGGCGGTCGTCGCCAACCTCGAGACGACGTCGTTGACCGACCGGGCCACGGTCGTGGCCGGCACCGCCGAGGCCTACCTGGCGTCGTCCGGCGAGTGCTTCGACCTCGCCCTCCTCGATCCCCCGTACCGCTACGACGCCTGGCCCGAGCTCCTCGAGGCGCTGGCCCCCCGGCTCGCCGGGCTCGCCGTGCTGGAGTCCGATCGGCCCGTGCCGCTCCCGCCGGGGTGGCGTGTCGAGAGGGAGAAGCGCTACAGCGGTACGCTCGTGGTGCTCGCTCGACCGCCGCTTGCGCGCCCGTCTTCGTCCCAGGCCACCACATCGTCGGAGCAACCGTGACCCGCGTCCTGTATCCCGGATCGTTCGACCCGATCCACAACGGCCACCTCGAGATCATCGAGACGGCCTCCCGGTTGTTCGACGAGGTCATCGTGGCCGCCATGCGCAACCCCCAGAAGGGCGAGCCGCTGTTCCCGCTCGACGAGCGCGAGGCGATGCTGGCGGAGTCGGTCGCCCACCTCGACCAGGCCCGGGTCACGATGTTCTCGAGCCTGGTCGTCGATCTCGCCCGCGACCTCGACGCCGACTTCATCGTGAAGGGGCTCCGGGCGATCACCGATTTCGAGAGCGAGCTCCAGATGGCCCAGATGAACCACAAGATCTCCGGGGTCGACACGCTGTTCATCCCGTCGACGTCGGGCAACTCGTTCCTGGCCTCCCGACTGATCCGGGAGATCGCCCGGTTCGGCGGCGACGTCTCGGCCATGGTGCCGGCACCGGTGGCCAAGCGGCTGCAGGAGAAGTACGGACGATGAGCGACTTCGGCCCCGAAGACGACCTCGACCTCACCCCGCCGCCGGTCGGCTCGCAGTACCACTCGGCGTACACCGAGGACGTGCTGCTGCAGATCCGCGAGATCATCGACGCCGCTCGCCCGGTGCCGTTGTCGGCGTCGTCGATGATCTCCAAGGAGGAGGTCCTCGAGCTCGTCGACGAGGCCATCGCCCGGCTGCCCGAGGAGCTCCGCGCCGCGCGGTGGCTGCTCAAGGAGCGCGAGGAGTACCTCGCCCGGGTGCGTCACGAGGGCGACGAGCTGCTCGAGCAGGCCCGGGCGCGCGCCGAGCGGATGGTGCAGCGCACCGAGGTGGTGAAGGCGGCCGAGCAGCGCGCCTATCAGATCGTCGACAACGCCGAGGTCGAGGCCCGCCGGCTGCGCCACGAGGTCGAGGACTTCTGCGACCAGAAGCTGGCCAGCTTCGAGATCGTGCTCGAGCGCACCATGAAGCTCGTCGCGTCGGGTCGGGCCAAGCTGCAGGGCGCGGCCCTCGTGACCGAGACCGACGAGGTCGACGGCCGCTTCGAGCACGCCACCCTGCCGCCACCCCCCGACGCCCCCGTGGACGAAGGGATCTACGACCAGGAAGAGGGGTGACCGCGCCCGAGCGGCGGGGAGCGGGGAACACGCCCGAGCGGCGCGACCTGCAGGTCGCGGTGACCGACCTCCGTCGCCATCCGGGCACCCGGCGCCACTGGCGGGGCTCGGCCCGGTTCGACGACCTGGCCATCTCGACGGCGCGGGTGCCGGCCGGAGCCGAGGTCGGGGTCGACCTGCAGCTCGAGGCCATCGCCAACGGCGTCGTGGCCGAGGGCACGGTGACCGTGCCGTGGGTGGGGGAGTGCCGTCGCTGCCTGACGCAGATCGACGGGGTGTGCGAGACGCCGGTGCGGGAGATCTTCGAGGTGCACCCGACCGAGGGGGAGACCTACCCGCTCGACGACGAGGTGCTCGACCTCGGGCCGATGGTGCGCGACGCCGCGCTCCTCGCCCTGCCGCTCACCCCGCTGTGCGCCGACGACTGCCTGGGCCCGGCACCGGAGGCGTTCCCGACCGGTCCCGTCGACGAAGAGGTGGCCACGCCGGCCGACCCGCGATGGGCGGCGCTCGACGAGCTGCGCTTCGACGAGCCCGAGGCCCCGGGAGGGTCGAGCTAGGCGGCGGCCGGCTCGCCGGCGTCGAGCTTCGCCTCGGCCTCGGCGTAGGTCATCCAGTGACCCCGCTCGAAGTCGTAGAGTTTGCACTGGCGGGTGTTGGCGATGAAGTCACGGAACCTCAGCGGCTCGTCGTGGACGACGTCGGGGTAGGCGGCCTTGATGTGCTCCGCCGCCAGCTCGAGGCGGTACATCGGGATCCGCATGTCCACGTGGTGGGGGACGTGGACCATGATCCAGTGGAAGAACAGGTTGAGGCCCTTGGGCGCCCGCAGGATGGTGGTGCCCTCCATCTGGCCCTTGAACTTGTTCCAGTCACGACGTGCCCACCAGCGGATGCCGGGCTGGATGTGGTGGACGTGCACCACCGAGCCGATGATGAACTGGAACGCGAGGAACGGGATGACGAGGACCTTGAGCACGGTCCACACCGCGCCGAGCACGCCGCCGCCGTCGGCGTAGCCGAAGAGGGAGAGCACCACCGCGGCGATCGCCACGAAGGCGAGGACGATGAACCGGTCACGCCGGATGGCCTTCGCCCAACGCGCCGGCGGCTTGCCCGAGATCATCTTGTTCCACCAGACCTCACGCGTGTAGTAGGCGCCGGCTCCGAACCACGACCACTCGATGCGGTGCCGCAGCCGGCGGACGCGGCTCATGTCGCGGTACTGCTCGGCGGTGTACGGGTGCCACACGAAGTCGAAGCCCTGGCGGACGGTGTAGCCGTGGTGGATGCGGTTGTGGCCGAGCAGCCAGCCCTCGTAGACGTGGAAGGAGGGGAGCATGGCGAGGTGGCCGACGATCGAGTTGAGTCGCTTGCTCTTGAACAGCGCATCGTGGGCGGCGTCGTGGCCGACGATGAACAGGGCGGCGATCGAGAGCCCGGCCAGCACCCACAGCGGGACGACCAGCAGCGGGTTGTCGAAGGCCAGGAGCCCGATGACGGCGACCCCGTAGAAGACGAGGTCGCGGGCGAAGTAGGCGAGCCCACGCCAGGTCGGGTTGTCGTAGGCCTCCGGCGGGATCTCCCTGATCACGGGGAGGAGCGAGCCCTCCCGGGGCCGCTCGGCGGCATCGTCGGACGCGTCCGTTGGGGCGTCGACGCGAGCGGTGGAGGCGGTGGCGGTGGGATCGACCAGGGTCACCCCCGCAGCCTACCGTCCGGTCGGTAGGGAGGGGAAGCGGCCGTTCGTCACCCGCTCGCGGCCGGTTCTCCCGAGGTCGTCGCTTCGCTTCCCCTTCGCCCGCCCGCTACGCTCTCCCCCTCGCGCCAGGGCCGACCCGGCGCCCGCGCGTCACCAGGCCCGCACCCAGAGGAAGCGAACGAGCGATGGCCGTCCCCAAGAAGAAGACCTCCAAGGCGAAGAGCCGCAGCCGCCGAGCCTCCGCGTGGCGCCTCTCGACCCCGGCGCGCAGCGTGTGCCCCCGGTGCGGCGCCGTGCGCCAGCCCCACGTCGTGTGCGGCAACTGCGGGTGGTACCACGGCCGCCAGGCCCTCGACGTCGACTGAGCCGTCGCCGACGATGCTGCCGATCGCGGTCGACGCCATGGGTGGCGACCGGGCCCCGGGTGAGATCGTCGAGGGCGCCCGCCTCGCGGTGGCCGAGCTCGACGTCCCGGTGGTGCTCGTCGGCCGCCCCGACGACCTGCCCGACACCGGTGGGCTCGAGGTCATCCCCGCCTCCGAGGTCATCGCCATGGACGCCGACGCCGCGTCGAGCGTGCGCACCATGAAGGACTCGTCGCTCGTGCGTGCCGCCGAGGCGGTGCGCGACGGTCGGGCGTCGGCCATGGTGAGCGCCGGCAACACGGGCGCCACGATGGCGAGCGCGCTCCTGCGCATGGGCCGAATCAAGGGCGTGTCCCGTCCCGCCATCGCCACGCCGATCCCGGTGCCGGGGGCGCCCCACCCCACCGTGTTGCTCGACGCCGGCGCCAACGCCGAGTGCCAGGCCGAGTGGCTGGTGCAGTTCGCCCTGATGGGCGCCGTCTTCGCTCGTGCGCGCTACGGCATCGACCGTCCGAAGGTCGCCCTGCTGTCGATCGGCGAGGAGCCGACCAAGGGCAACCCGTTGGTGAAGGACACCCACAAGCTGCTCGTCGCCGAGGACTGGGCCGTCCACGGCGCCGAGTTCGTCGGCAACGTGGAGGGCCGAGACCTCATGACCGGCGCGGCCGACGTGGTGGTGACCGACGGCTTCACCGGGAACGTCGCCCTCAAGACCCTCGAGGGCTCGCTCAGGACCCTGGTCGACGCCCTGTTGGCCGTCTTCGACGCCGACGACGCCGCCCGCGAGGCCTCGACCGCCCTCTGGCCGTCGCTGTCGCCCCTCTACGCGAGCCTCGACCCGGAGAACACCGGCGGGGCCATGCTCCTCGGCACCGACGGCGTCTGCATCATCAGCCACGGCTCGTCGTCGGCCCGGGCCGTGGTCAACGCCGTGGCCGTCGCCCGGGACATGGTCGAGGGCGACATCGTCGGCCACCTGCGCGCCGCCATCACCGCCGGCTGACCTCGTGCGGCCGCGCTCGGTGCGAGCGCCGGCGGTGTGATGGCACGAGAAGCAGCCGAACGCCATGAGGGATCACGTCACAAGCGCGCGAAGTCCCGAGATGGGTACACTCCTGGTCCTTCCGCCACCGAGCGAGGCCGGGTCGCGCCCGTGTGCCGGCGCCCGGTCCCATCCGAGAGGAGAGGCGTTCGTGCCCGCTGAGACCCACGTCGAGCAAGGACCGATGGACCGGCAGGCGGTGTTCGAGCTCATCCGAGACCGACTCGCCGACATCCTCGAGATCGACGCCTCCTCCATCAACGAGGGCGACTCCTTCGCCGACGACCTCGATGCCGACTCCCTGGCCCTGATCGAGCTGGTCGAGGCCCTCGAAGAGGAGCTCGGCGAGCGCACGGTCGGGTTCCGGATCGAAGACGAGGACCTCGAGGATCTCAAAACGGTGCGTGATGCCGTCGACTACGTGGTCGCGAGACTCGGCTGAGTCCGAACCCCACGATCGCCACACCGCCGGCGGCACTGCGGCGCTGGCCGATGCCGTCGCCCATCGCGCCGGTCACGTCTTCGACGACGCCGGTCTGCTCGAGCTCGCGCTCCGTCACCGGTCGTACTGCTCCGAGCATCCCGGGGTCGAGTCGAACGAGCGTCTCGAGCTGCTCGGCGACAGCGTCTTGGGGATGGTCGTCACCGACCACCTCTTCCACCGCTTCCCCGCCAGCTCCGAAGGTGAGTTGGCGAAGATCCGGGCGTCGGTCGTGAGCGCGGTCACGTTGGCGGAGGTCGCCCACGAGTTGGGGGTCGGTGACGCGCTCCTGCTCGGCAAGGGCGAGGACGCGAGCGGCGGCCGCCAGAAGCCGTCGATCCTCGCCGACGCCATGGAGGCGGTGATCGGCGCGGTCTACCTCGACGGTGGCTCGGCACCGGCCACCACGCTCGTGCTCGAGCTGCTGGCCGATCGCATCGACGCCGCTGCGGAAGGGCCGGGGGGCACCGACTACAAGACCCAGCTCCAAGAGCTCGCCGCCCGGCGCTTCGAGCAGCTGCCGGCGTACGAGCTGCGGGCCGAGGGTCCCGACCACCAGCGCCGGTTCTTCGCCACCGTCCGCCTCGGCGGCCGCCAGTGGGGCCAGGGCGAGGGGCGGTCCAAGAAGCAGGCCGAGCAGGCGGCGGCCGAAGCGGCGTGGGATCTCCTGTGTCGCGACGAGCGCGGGGGCGACGTCGCCCCCGACGAACAGCGGCCCGTGGGGGCCGACGGGGGAGAGACGAGCGATGCCTGAGCTGCCCGAGGTCGAGACCATCCGGCGAGAGCTCGAGCGCGAGGTCGTCGGCAAGAAGGTCAAGGCGGTCGAGGTGCACGGCACCCGCACGGTCCGCCGACAGACGAAGAAGCAGTTCCAGGCACGCCTCGAGGGCGTGAAGCTCACCGGGGTCGAACGCAAGGGCAAGTACCTCGTGCTCGACCTCGACAGCGGCGACGTCCTCGTCATCCACCTCCGGATGAGCGGTCAGCTGCTGCGGGCGGCACCCAAGGACCCGGTGGCCAAGCACACCCACGTGATCATCACCTTCACCCAGGGCGGCCAGCTTCGCTTCGTCGACCCGCGCACCTTCGGTGAGATGTTCGTCGTGAGCGGCGAGACCATGCTCGAGGAGGCCCCCGAGCTGGGCGAGCTCGGCATCGACCCCGTCGAGGAGCCGATCTCCTGGACGACGTTCGCCCAACTCCTGATGCGCCAGCCGATGAAGCTGAAGGCCTTCCTCATGGATCAGTCGATCCTGGCCGGCATCGGCAACATCTACTCCGACGAGATCCTGTTCGCCGCCGGCCTGCGCTACGACCGCATGACCGACACGCTGTCGTCCCAGGAGATCCGTCGGCTGTACCGGGCCGTGATCGAGATCCTGCACGAGGCGATCAAGTACGGCGGCTCCACGCTCGCCGACGAGCAGTACGTCGACCTGAACGGCCGCCCGGGCGAGTTCCAGGAGCACCACAAGGTGTACGACCGCGAGAAGCAGCCGTGCCGCCGCTGCCGACGCAACCTGGTCGTCAAGGCCAAGTTCCAGCAGCGGTCCACCTACTTCTGCGGGGTCTGCCAGGTCTGACCGCCGCCGGGCCCGCGGCGCGAGGCCGTTGGTCGGCGCGAAGCCGCTGGCCGGCGTGGTCTCCGTGCCCAGTCCAGCGGGTATGCCCGGGGTGGTCACGGGTCCCCGCTAGGGTCCCGATGGGCGTACCCGGCGACCCCGCCGGGTGGGACGAGTGGCGTCGCCGCAAGGCGCGCCAGGGCAGTACCGGAGCAGGCGTGCATCTGAAGACCCTGACGATGAAGGGCTTCAAGTCCTTCGCCGACACCACGACCCTCGACCTCGAGCCCGGGGTCACCGTGGTGGTCGGCCCCAACGGCAGCGGCAAGTCCAACGTGGTCGACGCCATCGCGTGGGTGCTCGGGGCGCAGGCTCCGTCGTCGGTCCGCTCCCAGAAGATGGACGACGTCATCTTCGCCGGCACCGACAAGCGCACCGCGCTCGGGCGGGCCGAGGTGTCGCTCACCATCGACAACACCTCCGGCATGCTGCCGATCGAGTTCAACGAGGTGACGATCACCCGCACGCTGTTCCGGTCCGGTGACAGCGAGTACGCGATCAACGGCGCCCCGTGCCGGCTGCTCGACATCCAGGAGCTGCTCTCCGACAGCGGTGTCGGCCGTCAGCAGCACGTGATCGTCAGCCAGGGCCAGATCGACGCGGTGCTCAACGCCCGCCCCGAGGAGCGGCGCCTCGTGATCGAAGAGGCCGCCGGCGTCCTCAAGTTCCGCAAGCGCAAGGAGAAGAGCGAACGTCGCCTGCAGGCCACCGAGGGCAACGTCCTGCGCCTGCAGGACCTCCTCCGCGAGGTGCGACGCCAGCTCCGTCCCCTCGAGCGCCAGGCCGACGCCGCCCGCCGCCACGGCGACGTGGTGGCCGAGCTCACCGCCCTGCGCACCTTCGTCGCCGGGCGCGAGCTCGAGACCCTCAAGCGCAGGCTCGAGGCCGCCACCACCGCGCGGCGGGAGCACCAGGCCACCGAGCACGAGCTGCGGGCCCACCTGGCCGACCTCGACACCAAGGTGCTCGCCACCGAGGCCCGGCTGTCGGCGATGGGCGGCGACGACCTCGGTGACGACCTGGCGTCGTTCGAATCGCTCAACGAGCGGGCGCGGGGCCTGGCCACGCTCCTCACCGAGCGGGCCCGAGGCATCGAGCGGGAGCGGGGGGCCTTCGTCGACCAAGGGGTCATCTTCACGCTCGAGGCCGAGGCCGCCCGGCTGGCCGGTGAGCTCGCCGAGGTCGAGGCCGAGGCCGCCGCCCTGGCCCCCGAGACCGAGGCCCTCGCCGCCGCCGAGGTCGGGCTGGCCGAGGAGCGGGCCCGCTACGAGGTCGAGTGGGCCGGGGGCGTCCCGGCCCCGAGTGGCCAGGCCGCCGAGGTCCGCGGCGAGCTGATGGCCCTGCGGGACGCGGTGAGCCGGGGCGAGGCCGAGCGTGAGCGGGTGCGCGCCCGCCTGGCCCACCAGGACGAGAAGCGGTCCCGACTCGAGGGCGAGGCCGATCGACTGCGGCACGAGATGGCTGCCGCCGAGCAGGCCGAGGTGCCCCTGGTCGCCGCCCTCGACGAGGCCGAGCAGGCCCGGGCCGCCGCCGGGGCCGACGTCGACGGCGCCGAGACGGCCCATCGCGAGGCCGAGTCCGATCTGCATCGCTGGCGGGCCCGCGTCGACGCGTTGGGGCTCGCCCTCGACCAGGCCCGTGCCCGCGCCGGTGCCGAGCGCCTGGCCGACGTCGAAGGGGTGCTCGGCACCCTGCTCGACCTGGTCGACGTCGATCCCGGCTTCGAGGGGGCCTTCGAGGCCGCCATCGGCGATGCCCTCGCCGCGGTGGTGATCGACGGCGTCGACGCCGCCCGCCACGCCCTCGACGTCCTCCACGCCGACGCCCTGCCGGGTGCCGTGCTCGCTCTCGGCCCCCGCCCGGGCGGGGGCGTGCGCGACGACGGTCCGCCCAGCCCCTCGCCGCCGGCGATCGGCGTGGCCCTGCGGCGCCACGTGCGGGCGGTCCGGCCCGACGTGGAGCGGCTGCTCGACGCGCTGATCGGCGGGGTCGTGGTCGTCGCCGGCGGGTGGATCGACGCCCTCGACGCGACCGTGGCCCACCCCGGCGTCACGGCCGTCACGCGCCAGGGCGACCGCTTCGGGCCCACGGGTTGGCGGGTGGGCGAGGCGGGCAGTGGCGCCACCGGCGCCGCCCTCGACGACGCCCGCCGCCGGGCCGAGGGGGCCGCCATCGCCATCGAGGGCACCGCCCGCCGCCTGGCCGAGGCCCGGTCGGTCCTCGACCGGGCCCGAGCGGTCGAGGACGACCTGCACCGCGAGCTCGACGGCAACGACGGCCGGCTCGCCGCCGCCGCCGACGGGCTGCAGCGCGTCGAGACCGACCGGCGCGACGCCGCCACCGAGGCCGAGGCGCTCGGCGCGCACCTCGCCGAGCTGGCCGAGCGGCTCGATCGGGAGCAGGCCCGCATCCTCGAGCTCGAGGCCTCCCTCCCCGGGCTCGAGGCGGCCGAGGTCGAGCTGGCCGACGCCGGTCGCCGCATGGCCGACGTGCGGTCGCGCCTCGAGGAGCGGGCGGCCGAGGTCGGTGGCCTGCGCACCGACCTGGGGGTGCGGTCGGCGGCGGTCGACGAGCGGCGCTCCTTCCTCACCCGGCGCATCACCGAGATCGACGAGCGCCTCGCCGGCGCCGCCGAGGAGCGAGCCGCCGCCGAGCACCGCCGCCTCGAGCTCGAGGGCAAGGCCGTGGCCACCGGGCGCCTCGCCGCGCTGGTGGGCGAGCGCAGCGGCGTGATCGAGATCGAGCTGCGCCAGCTGCGGGAGCGCCGTCGCCGTCAGTCCGAGGCGACCCGCCAGGTGGCGCTCGAGCTCGACGGTCTGCGTCGCGAGCGCACCGAGGCCGAGCGGTCCCTCACCGAGGAGCGCGAGCGCCTCCAGCGACTCGAGCTCGAGGACGCCGAGACCCGGCTGCGCATCGAGACCGCGGTCGAGGCGCTGCGCCGCGACCTCGACTGCGAACCGCAGGCCGCGATGGCCGCCGAGTGCCCACCGTTGGCCGAGGGGGTCACGGCGGCCGCTCGCGTACGCGAGCTCGAGCGCGATCTGCGGATCATGGGGCCGATCAACCCGCTCGCCCTCGAGGAGTACGAAGCGTTGCAGGAGCGCCACCAGTTCCTGCAGCAGCAGCTCGACGACGTGAAGGAGTCACGTCGTGAGCTGGCGAAGATCATCAGGGCGATCGACACCGAGATCGTGAGCGTGTTCGCCGCAGCCTTCGCCGACGTGGCCGCCAACTTCGAGCACCTCTTCGCCACGCTGTTCCCGGGCGGCGTCGGCCGGCTCAAGCTCACCGATCCCGAGAACCTGCTCGAGACCGGCCTCGAGGTCGAGGCCAAGCCGTCGGGGAAGAACGTGAAGAAGCTGTCGCTGCTGTCGGGTGGCGAGCGGTCGCTCACGGCCCTCGCGTTCCTCTTCGCCGTGTTCCGCAGCCGGCCGTCGCCCTTCTACGTCATGGACGAGGTCGAGGCCGCCCTCGACGACGTCAACCTGCACCGCTTCCTCGGTCTCATCGACGAGTTCCGTCGTGAGGCCCAGCTGCTGGTGGTCAGCCACCAGAAGCGCACGATGGAGGCAGCCGACTGCCTCTACGGCGTGTCGATGCAGCCCGGCGGGTCGTCACGGGTGGTCAGCGAGAAGGTCTCCGCCGGCGCATAGCCGCGTCGCCGCCGGCCACCGGGGCGGGTGACGGGGCGAGAGCCGGTTCCGTGACGCTGCCGGCCGGAGGCCGGGCCGGTGTCACGGGTAGCCGACGGAGTCGGTGCAGCCCCAGCCGCTGTAGCCGACGGGGGCGACGTAGCCGCCGTCGGGGCGGATCCAGCCCTGGGTGGCGACGCGGTTGGCGATCTCGATCTGCTGCTCGCGGCTGGCCTGGCCGGCGAGGGGGGCGAACTCGCGACCGCCCCACGCGTCCCAGGTGCCGTTGTAGAAGCCGACGCCACCGCTGTAGCGGGAGCCGGTCATGTCCCAGTTGCCGCCCGTCTCGCACCGGGCCATGGCGTCCCAGTAGGACGCCTCGGGAATCGGCCCCCGGGTCGGGTACTCGGCCCGCAGGGCGGCCTGGCGTTCGACCTCGGCCTGGGCGGCGGCCGCGGCCGCGGCCTCGAGGGCGGCGGCCTCCTCGGCTCGGCGCTGCTCCTCGATCGCCCGGGCGAGGTCGTGGACGGCGACGGCGTGGGCGAGCACGTTCTCGGCGTCGGCCGGTGGTGCGGCGTCGGCGTCGGCCGGTGGGGAAGCGGCGCCGGCGGCGGGTGACGGGTCGGGCTCATCGGACGCGGCGGTGATGGTGAGCGTGCCCACCAGTCCGGTGACGACGAAGGCCACGACGATGGCGGCGGCGGCGCGGGGGAACGTACGCATGGAAGGGGTGACTCCGTGGGGGAGGCGGCGGGCCGGCAGGGCCGTCACCGCGCTGACGCGTTACGAACGTAACGCTTCTGTAATGGTCGGTACCCTACCCCCGACATGAAGCCGGCTCACGGTGACAACGGTCACCGAGCGGTCGCATCGCAGGTCAGCAGGGGTTTTCCGACCGCTGGGTCGGCCCGCCGTAGTCTCGTCGTCGTGCCCGAACCGTCCTCCGCCGAGCGCCCCGTGTCCGAGCTGTTCGACCCCGACGCCTGGCGTCCGGTCGACGGCTTCGACGTTCACCGACATCACCTACCACCGCGCCGTCGACCACGGCACCGTGCGCATCGCCTTCGACCGACCGGAGATCCGCAACGCCTTCCGGCCCCACACCGTCGACGAGCTGTACCGCGCCCTCGACCACGCCCGGATGTCGAGCGACGTCGGCTGCGTGCTGCTCACCGGCAACGGCCCGTCGCCGAAGGACGGGGGCTGGGCGTTCTGCTCCGGCGGCGATCAGCGCATCCGTGGGCGGGACGGCTACAGGTACGCCGAGGGCGAGACCGCCGAGACGATCGACCCGGGGCGCACCGGGCGGCTGCACATCCTCGAGGTGCAGCGGCTCATCCGGTTCATGCCCAAGGTCGTCATCTGCGTGGTGCCGGGCTGGGCGGCCGGTGGTGGCCACAGCCTGCACGTCGTCGCCGACCTGACCATCGCCAGCCGCGAGCACGCCCGCTTCAAGCAGACCGACGCCGACGTCGCCAGCTTCGACGGCGGCTTCGGCTCGGCCTACCTCGCTCGCCAGGTCGGCCAGAAGCGGGCGAGGGAGATCTTCTTCCTCGGGCTCGAGTACTCGGCCCAGGAGGCCCAGGAGATGGGGATGGTCAACGCCGTCGTCCCCCACGCCGAGCTCGAAGCGGTCGCCCTCGACTGGGGTCGCCGCGTCAACGGCAAGAGCCCCACCGCGCAGCGGATGCTGAAGTACGCGTTCAACCTCGTCGACGACGGGCTCGTCGGCCAGCAGGTGTTCGCCGGCGAGGCGACCCGCCTGGCCTACATGACCGACGAGGCCGCCGAGGGGCGCGACGCCTTCCTCGACAAGCGCGACCCCGACTGGTCCGCCTACCCCTGGCTGTACTGACCCCCCCCGAAACTGGCCCCCCGAACTGACCCCCCCCAACTGGTTGCGGCTCTCGCCGTCCCCGGTCCCGCATCCGGCAACCGGTTCGAAGGGTTCTAGGGCAGCCGGCTGAACCAGGCGAGGGAGAGGCCACCGCCGACGAGCAGGAGGAGCAGCGCCCCACCGATGAACCAGGTGCTGATCTCGCGGGGCTCGGTGGTGAACCCGACCGACGAGCCGATGTTCTCGTAGACGTCGGTGAGCTGGGCCTGGGTCGCGGCCTCGTAGAACTGCCCGTCGGTGGCGCTGGCGATGGCCTGCAGCGCGGGACGGTCGACGGGCACCGGGATCGGTACCGGCTCCTCGGGCACCCGGATGGTGCCGGCGTCGGTGCCGAAGGCGATGGTCGACACCGGCACCCCGGCCTCGGCGGCGGCCTCGGAGGCCGACTCGTTCGAGCGGCCCTCGGTGGTGGTGCCGTCGGACATCAGCACGATGCGGGCCGGGGCCGGTGTGGCCTGGTCGTCGGCGGGCACGGAGGCGATGGCGTCGAGGCTCGTGAAGATCGCCTCGCCGATCGCCGTGCGCTCGCCGAGCTCGAGGTCGGCGATGACGGCGCGGACGGCGTCTCGGTCGGTGGTCGGCGGCACCCGCAGGGCGGCGTTGCCGTTGAAGGTGACGAGGCCGACGTTGATCTTCGGTGGCACCTCGTCGAGGAACTTGTCGGCCGCGGCCTGGGCGGCCTGCAACCGGTCGGGGGCGACGTCGGTGGCCTGCATCGAGAGCGAGGTGTCGATGGCCATGATGATCGTGGCCCGCTCGCGCGGCACCCGCTCGTCGCGCGTGGGCCGGGCGAAGCCGAGGATCAGCGCGCCGAGAGCGAGCAGGTAGACCACGGCGGGAACGTGGCGACGCCAGCCGGGTCGCTTGGGAGCGACGCTGGCCAGCAGGTCGACGTTGGTGAACCGCACGGCGTAGGTGCGACGGCGCCACTGCAGGACGACGTAGCCGACCGACAACGCCACGAGGCCGAGCAGCAGCCAGAGGCGGACGGGTTCGAGGAAGCTCATGCGCGGGACCTCGCCAGGGCGTCGATGCGCTCACGTCGCCAGCCGACGAAGCGGACGAGGTCGAGCAGCCAGTCGCGATCGGTGCGGAGCCGGAGGTGGTCGGCGCCGGCGGCCCGGATCCGGGCGGCGATGTCGGCCCGTTGGGCGGCAGCGGCCTCGGCGTAGCGGTTGCGGACCTGCTCGCTGCCGGTGGGCACCTCGAGGCGGGCACCGGTCTCGGGGTCGACGACGTCGATGACGCCGACGTCGGGAAGGGTGAGCTCACGCGGGTCGAGCACCTCGACGGCGAGCGTCTCGTGGCGCGACGACAGCACTCGCAGCGGCTTCTCCCACGCGCCAGGGGCGATGAAGTCGGACACGACCACGGCGAGGCCGCGGCGCGGCATGGTGCCGCCGAGCTTGCGGAGCCCGAGCTCGAGGTCGCTCACGCCCGGGTGCTCGTCACGGGCGGCGAGCAGCACCCGGTGGAGCAGGGCCTGCAGGTGGACGCGCCCGGTGCGAGCCGGGACGATGGCCGTGTGCTCACCCTCCAGGATCACCGTGCCCATGCGGTTGCCGGTGCGGGAGGTGAGGAACCCGAGGGCGGCCACCGCCGCCAGGGCGAGGTCGCGCTTCTCGCACTCGGCGGTGCCGAAGTCGAGGCTGGCCGAGACGTCGACGAGGGCCCACGTCTCGAGCTCGCGGTCGGCGATCGACTCCCGGACGTGGGGGACGAGCGAGCGGGCGGTCACGTTCCAGTCGATGCGGCGGACGTCGTCACCGGCCTGGTACTCGCGCGCCTCGCCGGGCTCGCTGCCGTGGCCGGGCACGAGACCGCGGTAGTCGCCCTGCAACATGCCGTCGAGCCGCCGGGTGACGGTGAGCTCGAGCCGGCGCAGCACCTCGGCGGCGCTGCCCTGGGCGAGTCGGGGTGGGTGGTTGACGGAGCCGAGGAGGGCCCGGTTGGCGGTCACGGCGAGGGCCGGGCCCACGGCGAGGTGCCGGGACCGTTGCCGCCGGCGGTGCCGGCCGGCGGCGGGGTGGGCGGCACCGCCGGCGGCGGCGGGGGAGCCTGGGCGGCAGGGGCCGCGGCCTGTGCCGAGGGGTCCTGGGACGGAGCCAGGCGGGGCGCCGGCACCGTGCTGAGCAGGCGGGCGAGCACGTGGTCGACCGAGAGGCCCTGGGCCAGCGCCTCGTACGAGAGCACCAGGCGGTGGCGGAGGATGTCGGGGGCCACGTCGAACACGTCCTGGGGGAGCACGTAGCTGCGGCCCCGCAGCAGCGCGAGGGCACGACCCCCGGCGACGAGGCCGAGGCTGGCTCGGGGGCTGGCGCCGTAGGCCACGAGCTCGGTGAGCTCCGGAAGCCCGTGGTTTGCCGGCTCACGGGTGGCGAGCACGAGGTTGACGGCGTAGTCGACCACCCCGTGGTCGACGTAGACGGCGTCGGCCGCCCGCTGCAGCCGCACCAGGTCGCCGAGCGACAGGACCTGCTCGGCGTGCGGCGGGTTCACGCCCATGCGGTGCACGATCTCGAGCTCCTCGGCGGGCGACGGGTAGCCGAGGACGATCTTCATCAGGAACCGGTCGCGTTGGGCCTCGGGGAGCGGGTACACGCCCTCCTGCTCGATGGGGTTCTGGGTCGCGAGCACGAGGAAGGGCTCGGGCACCGAACGGGTCTGGCCGCCGACCGACACCTGGTGCTCGGCCATGACCTCGAGCAGTGCCGACTGGACCTTGGCCGGTGCACGGTTGATCTCGTCGGCCAGCACGAAGTTGGCGAAGACGGGACCCCACTCGATGTCGAACGTCTCGGTGGAGGCCCGGAAGATGCGAGTGCCCACGAGGTCGGCGGGCAGCAGGTCGGGGGTGAACTGGAGTCGGGTGAACGAGCCGCCGACCACGGTGGCGAGGGTCTCGACGGCGAGGGTCTTGGCAAGGCCGGGCACGCCTTCGAGGAGGCAGTGGCCCCGGGCGAGCAGACTCACGAACAGGCGCTCGACGGCCCGGTCCTGGCCCACGATGACCTTCTTGATCTCGAACAGGGCGTGCTCGAGCAGGTCGGCCTCGGGGGTCTGGGGGGTGGTGTCCGCGGCGTCGGCCATGCGGTGGTCTCCTCGGGAACGGGCGATGGGGGCGGTCGGCGCCACCTCGGCGCAGAGTGGAGCACGGGTCGGCGAAGGTCAACATAAAGGCCGCCATCTCGGATCGCGCCGGCCCGCTGCGCACCGTGGGTGGTCCCCGCGCCTCCCGTGCCCGGCGGTACCGTTCGCGACGTGCGTGTGCTCGTCGTCGATGACGAGGTCGATCTGGCCGATGCCGTCGCCCGGGGTCTGCGGCGCGAGGGCTATGCCGTCGACGTCGCCAACGACGGGGTCGACGCGCTCGACAAGGCGTCGCTCACGCCCTACGACCTGGTGTGCCTCGACATCACCATGCCCGGCATCGACGGTCGTGAGGTGTGTCGCCGTCTGCGTGCCGACCCCGATCTCGACCCTCAGCCCCGCGTGCTGATGCTCACCGCCCGCGACGCGCTCGAGGACCGCGTCGCCGGGCTGGACGACGGCGCCGACGACTACCTGGTCAAGCCGTTCGCCTTCGCCGAGCTGGCCGCCCGCGTCCGGTCGCTGCTGCGGCGCGACACGTCGGCGGCGTCGTCGCGGTTCCAGGTGTCGGGGGTCGAGCTCGACGACGTGCGTCACGTGGCCACGCGCGAGGGGCGCGCCCTCGATCTCACCGCCAAGGAGTTCGCCCTCCTCCGCTACTTCATGGCCCACGCCGGCGAGGTCTTGTCGCAGGAGAACCTGCTCGAGCACGTGTGGGACGAGCACGCCGACCCGTTCACCAACACGGTGCGGGTGACGGTCGGGACGCTCCGCCGCAAGCTCACCATCGGCGACGAGCCCCAGCTGATCGAGACGGTCATCGGCCGGGGCTACCGCCTGCTCGACGCCGTCCCCGGTGGCGACGACGGGGACGACGACGGAGACGGCGACGGGGACGGCGACGGGGGAGAGGCGTGACCGAGTCCCGCTCGGTGCGAGCCGGCAGCCGGTTCCCGCCGTGGATGGGCTCGATCCGGTTCCGGATCGCGCTGCTCTACACGGTCATGCTGTTCGGCCTGGCGACCGTGGTCGTGGGCGCCATCTACTGGGGCATCTCGCGCTCGCTCGACGACACCGTCTACACGCGGTACGTCCAGCAGCCCGTCCCCGGCGGCTTCGTCGTGCAGCGACAGGACTTCCAGACCATCGAGCAGGTGGTCAACCAGAAGACCCTCGACACGCTCCGCCGCTACACGTTCGGATCGCTGACCGTGCTGTTCGTCGCCAGCTTCGGCGTGGGGTGGTTGGTGGCCGGACGCGTGCTCAAGCCGATCGGGCGCATCACCGAGGTCGCCCGTGACATCCAGGCCACCGACCTGAGTCGCCGCATCGACCTCGGCGGACCCGACGACGAGCTCCGGCAACTGGCCGACACCTTCGATGCCATGTTGGGGCGCCTCGACGGTGCCTTCGAGAGCCAGCGTCAGTTCATCCACGAGGCGTCGCACGAGCTGCGCAACCCCCTCGCGGTGATCCGCACCAACCTCGACGTCACCCTCTCCGACCCCGATGCGAGCGTCGACGACCTCCGGCACACCGCCGAGGTCGTGCAGAAGTCGACCGACCGCATGGGTCGCCTGGTCGACGACCTCCTCGTCTACGCCCGCAAGGGCAGTCTGTCGCTCGAGTCGACCACGCTCGACGTGGCCGACGTCGTGGGGGAGGCGGTCGACGAGTTCGAAGTGCCCGCCCGCGAGCAGGGCCTCACCCTCGAGGCGGTGGCCCCGTCGGGGCTGTGGGTCGTCGGCGATCGACTCGCCCTCCGTCAGGCGCTCGGCAACCTGCTGGCCAACGCCATCCGCGTCAGCGCCGCGGGCACGTCCATCCGCGTGAGCGCCGGTCGCCACGAGGCCTGGGTCTGGATGGCGGTCGAGGACCAGGGCCCCGGCATCCCCGCCACCGACCACGAGCGCGTGTTCCAGCGCTTCTACCGCGGCGACGCGACGGCCGGTGCCGGTGCCGGGCGCAGCGGGCTCGGCCTCACCATCGTCCGCCAGATCGCCGAAGCCCACGGCGGTGAGGTGCGGCTCGTGTCCGAGGAGGGCCGCGGCGCCGCGTTCGCGCTGTGGGTCCCGGCGGTGGCCGAGCCGGTGGTCGGCCGACCGGGGGCGCCGACCACCCCGGCCGCCGGCACGCACGGCGACGCCGATGCCACCACCGACGACCCGCCCACCGCGGTGTCGTCGCGCTTACCGCCGCTTTAGCCGGTCATCCGTAGCGTCCTGGTCAGCCCGGAGCGCAGGCCTCCGGTACGGACGGGAACCACCACACGACGATGACCGCGACCTGGAACAGCGAACCCCCCTCCACCCCGCCCACGCGGGACGACAGCCCCACCCCACCCTTCGCCGCCCCCGACACGCCCACCTCGCAGTGGACGTACGGGGCGCCGACGCCACCGCCCCCGCCCCCTCCCTCACCTCCCTCCTCCTCCCCCAGGCGCGGGGGTGGGTGGCGAGTGGCGCTCGCGCTCCTCGCCGTCGTCGGCCTCCTCGGTGCCGGCTACGGCGCGGCCACGCTCGTCGACGACGAGCAGGCGTCGACCACCGCGTCGACCGCCGACGTGGCCACCACGCCGGCCTCGCTGCCGACCGGGCCCACGCCCACGGTCGAGACCGACGGGGACGAGCCCATCGCCGCGGTGGCCGAGGCCGTCGGCCCTGCCGTCGTGCTCATCCAGACCCAGAGCGGTCTCGGCTCCGGCTTCATCTACGACCCGTCGGGCCTGATCATGACCAACGCCCACGTCGTCGGTGGTTCGTCGCAGGTGCAGGTGCGCCTGGCCGACGGCGCCACCTACGAAGGTGAGGTCCTCGGTGCCGACACCAGCACCGACGTGGCCGTCGTGCAGATCGACCCGGACGGCGACCTCCCCGTCGCCCGGCTCTCGGGCAGCGAGCCCCGCGTGGGCCAGACCGCCGTCGCCATCGGCAGCCCGTTCGGCCTCGAGCAGACCGTCACCGCCGGCATCGTGAGCGCCCTCGACCGGGGCGTGCCGAACGAGCTCGGCGTGACGGTGAACATGATCCAGACCGACGCTCCCATCAACCCGGGCAACTCGGGTGGGGCGCTCGTCAACCGGTCGGGCGAGGTGTTCGCCATGAACACGGCGATCTTCAGCCAGACGGGTGAGAACAGCGGGGTCGGGTTCGCCATCCCCATCCGCACCGCCAAGGCCGTGGCCGACAAGATCGTCAACGGCGAGTCCCTGGCCCGACCGCAGCTCGGGGTGGCCACGTCGGAGGACGAGGAGACCGACACCGTCGGCGCCCACATCGGCCAGGTGACCTCGGGCAGCGCCGCCGACGAGGCCGGCATCGAGGTCGGCGACGAGATCGTGGCCGTCGACGGCGACCCGGTGCGCAACTTCACCGAGCTGGCCGGCCGGATCGGGACCTACAGCCCCGGCGACCGGGTCGAGCTCCAGATCCTGCGGGACGGCCGGACGGTCACCGTCGAGGTCGCCCTGGGCACCGCCGGCAACTGACCCCCCGGCCGCACCCGCGGCCCAGGCTCCCAGCCCGCTCGGGCGCACCCTTCGGGGTGCGCCCGAGTCGGTTTCGGGCTCCGTCCCCCGCCGGTGGCCGTGAAGGGGCGGGACCGAGGGCCACTAGGCTGCCGCGGCAATGGAGATCGTGCTGCTCGTCGTGCTGCTGGTGGTCGTGCTGACCGCAGGTGCCGTGGTCGTCGCCACCCGTCGACGTCGCTCGGTGCTGCTCGAGCCGGGGCCGGAGGCCCCTCGGGTGCCGCCGTCGGTGCTCGAGGATCTCGAGGAGCGCAAGCGGGCCGAGGTCGACGCCGCGGTCGAGGCCGAGGAGAGCGCCGAGACCGTCGAGGTCGACGAGGCGCTGCAGCAGGCCGTCGAGGAGGCGGTCGCCCCGGCCGAAGCCGAGGCGATCGTCGCCGAAGCCGAGGCCATCGTCGCCGAAGCGCCGGTCAAGCCGCGCTTCCGCGACCGACTCACGAAGGCCCGCAGCCTGCTGTCGGGCTACGTGGGGTCGATCGTCGGCCGCAGCCAGATCGACGAGGACACCTGGGACGAGCTCGAGGAGGCGCTCATCCGCGCCGACGTCGGCGTGGAGCCCACCACCGAGCTGCTCGACCACCTGCGCCAGCGGGTGCAGCGCCGAGGGGCTCAGCGACGGCGAGCAGCTCCTCGGCGCGTTGAAGCAGGAGCTCAAGGCCCGTCTGTCGGGCTACGACCTCGACCTCGCCTACGCCGCGCAGGCGCCGTCGGTGTGGCTGTTCGTCGGCGTGAACGGCGTGGGCAAGACCACGACCATCGGCAAGCTCGGTGCCCGTGAGGCCAACGAGGGGCACCACGTGCTCATGGCCGCGGGCGACACGTTCCGTGCCGCCGCCGCCGAGCAGCTGACGATGTGGGCCGAGCGCGCCGGCGCCGACATCGTGCGGGGCGCCGAGGGCGGCGATCCGAGCGCGGTGATCTTCGATGCCGTCGAGAGCGCGTCGGCCCGTGGCGCCGACGTGGTGCTGGCCGACACCGCCGGGCGGCTCCACACCAAGGTCAACCTGATGGACGAGCTCCGGAAGGTCCGCCGGGTCGCCGAGAAGGGCGCCGGCACCGTCACCGAGGTGCTCCTCGTGCTCGACGCCACCACCGGCCAGAACGGCCTGGTGCAGGCCCAGCAGTTCACCGACGCGGTCGAGCTCACCGGCGTGGTGCTCACCAAGCTCGACGGGTCCGCCAAGGGCGGCATCGTGTTCGCCATCCAGAACCAGCTCGGCATCCCCGTGAAGCTGGTCGGTCTCGGCGAGGGCGTCGACGACCTCGTCACCTTCGACGCCGACGAGTTCGTCGAGGCGTTGTTCTCCTAGGAGGAACCCGTGCACTTCATCAAGGGTGTGTTCGAGACGCTGTGGCGGCTGGTGCTGCTCCCGTTCAAGCTGATCCTGGCGCTCATCGCGTTCGTGATCGACGTGCTGCTGTGGATCTTCGCGTTCCCGCTCAAGCTCGCCTGGACCGTGTTGAAGGCCCTCGGCCTCAAGGGGGTCGCCGCCCTGCTCGTCGGCGTGGCCGCCGGCCTGCTGTTCGCGCCGGGGCCGGGCCGAGAGCTGCGCGACCGGCTGCGCGCCGCGATCGGCGGCGGGGCTCCGCCCGACGAGGAGCTGGACGACCGGGTCGTGTTCGAGCTGGCCCACGCGCCGCGCACCTGGCACCTGCCCCAGCCCGACGTGGCGGTCGCCTCCGGCCGCGTCACCCTGATCGGCACCGTGCCCCACGAGACGGCGCGGGTCGAGCTCGTCGCCACCGCCGGCGGCGTGCCCGGCGTGGTCGCGGTCGACGACCTGCTGGTGGTCGAGGGGCAACCGGCGGGCACCGGCGCCGCTGCCGGTTCGACCCCGGCCTGATCGTGAGCCGCCCCCGTCGCCGCCCCCGGCGCGAGGGCCGGTAGCCTCTCCCTCTCATGTTCGACGCACTCTCCGACCGCTTCGAGGGCATCTTCAAGCGGCTCCGCAGCCGAGGGGTCCTCACCGAGGCCGACGTCGACGAGATCCTCCGCGAGATCCGGCTCGCCCTCCTCGAGGCCGACGTCAACTTCCAGGTCGTCAAGACCTTCATCGGCCGTGTCCGCGAGCGCTGCGTGGGCGAGGAGGTCAGCAGCGCCCTCAGCCCGGCCCAGCAGGTCATCAAGATCGTCAACGAGGAGCTGACCCGAACCCTCGGCGGCGAGACGTTCTCGATCCAGTACTCCTCGAAGCCGCCCACCGTCGTCCTGATGGCCGGCCTCCAGGGCTCCGGCAAGACGACCAACTCGGCCAAGCTGGCTCGCTGGTTCAAGAGCCAGGGCCGCAACCCGCTCCTCGTCGGCGCCGACCTGCAGCGCCCGGCCGCCGTCGAGCAGCTCCGCACCCTCGGCCGCCAGATCGAGGTCCCGGTCTTCAGCGAGCCCACCGACCCCGTCGAGGTGGCCCGGGCGTCGATCCCCGAGGCGCGTCGCCTCGGCCGCGACATCGTCATCGTCGACACCGCCGGTCGGCTGTCGATCGACGAAGAGCTCATGGCCCAGGTCCGGCAGATCTCCGAGATCGTCGAGCCCGACTACACGTTCCTCGTCATCGACGCCATGACCGGCCAGGACGCGGTGCAGACGGCCGAGGCGTTCCACCAGACCCTCGCCCTCGACGGCGTCATCCTCACCAAGCTCGACGGCGACGCCCGCGGCGGCGCCGCCCTGTCGGTGAAGGAGGTCGTCGGCCGGCCCATCGCCTTCGCGTCGACGGGGGAGAAGCTCAAGGACTTCGAGCTGTTCCACCCCGACCGCCTCGCCGGGCGCATCCTCGGCATGGGCGACATGCTCACCCTGATCGAGAAGGCCGAGGAGGTCTACGAGAAGGAGGAGGCCGAGGAGGCGGCGGCCAAGCTCCTCGAGGGCCAGTTCACCCTCGAGGACTTCCTCGAGCAGATGCAGCAGATCAAGAAGATGGGCCCGCTGTCGGGCCTGATCGGGATGCTGCCGGGTGTGCCCAAGGAGATGCGCGACGCCGAGATCGACGACCGCGAGATCGGCCGCATCGAGGCCATCATCCGGTCGATGACCCCGACCGAGCGGGCCCAGCCCGACCTGATCGACGCCTCCCGGCGAACCCGCATCGCCACCGGCAGCGGCACCGACCCGGGCCAGGTGAGCGAGCTCGTCAAGCAGTTCCGCGAGGTCGCCAAGATGATGAAGCGCATGGGGGGCATGGGTTCCAAGCGCACGAAGAAGGGCCGCAAGGGCAAGAAGCAGCCGAAGGGGGCCGCTCCCGGCGGGCGCGTCACCCCGAAGGGCGCCGCCAAGACCTCGAAGCGGGTCACCCCGAAGGGCGGCGGCGGGCTCACCCTCCCGGACTTCTCCGGCCTCCCCGACCTCGACGAGCTGCAGGGCGGCGGTGCCCCCGGCCTGCCCGGCTTGCCTCGGCGGTAGCTCCCGGCCCACCATGGTGGGTCACCGTCGGGCGCCCCGACCGGCGCCACCAGTCCTCCTGACGACTCCCGAAGCACCTGAGTCCCGAAGCACACGAGAAGAGAGAAGAAGCACCGTGGTCAAGCTCCGCCTGATGCGGATGGGCAAGAAGAAGCAGCCCACCTACCGCATCGTCGCCGCCGATTCGCGCGCGCCGCGCAACGGCCGGTTCATCGAGATCCTGGGTCACTACGACCCCCGCCACGGCGAGGACGGCAAGGGCACGATCGTCGTCGAGAACGACAAGGCGGTCGCCTGGCTCCGCAAGGGTGCCCAGCCCACCGAGACCGTCGAGAAGCTGCTGAAGATCTCCGGCGCCTGGGACGACTTCAAGGGCACGGCCACGAAGGCGGCGTCTTGAGCGACGACCAGGTGGTCGAGGCCGATCTCGACGAGGAGTTCGACGACGAGGAAGACGACGACGACGAGGACGCCAACCGGGTCGAGGCGGCCACCGCCCGCTCGGTGCTCGTCTACCTCGTGAAGGCGATGGTCGAGGACCCCGACTCGGTCGAGATCGAGGTCGACGACCGGGGCCGCCGGCTCGCCCTGAACGTGCACGTGGCACCGGGTGACATGGGTCGTGTCATCGGCAAGCGCGGTCGGGTCGCCCAGTCGATCCGCACCGTCGTGCGCGCCGCGGCGGCGCGCGACGGCGTCGACGTCGACGTCGAGTTCGTCGACTGACGTGCTGCTCGACGTGGGGCGGATCGACCGGCCCCACGGCGTCGACGGCGACGTCGTCGTCACCCTCACCACCACCGAGACCGTGCGCGTCGATCCCGGTGCGCGGCTCCACGCCGGCGACCGCGTCCTGACCGTGGCGCGGTCGCGTCCGCTCCGCCATCGGTGGGTGGTGCGGTTCGAGGAGTCGCGGTCGCGCGAGGACGCCGAGGCCCTCGCCGGCACGCCGCTCCAGGCGGAGGCGTTGGCCGACGACGGGGACGACGACGCGCTGTGGGTGCACGAGCTCGTCGGGGCCGAGGTCGTCGATGGCGACGAGCACACCTGGGGCACCGTGGTCGCCCTGCTCGACAACCCCGCTTCCGACGTGCTCGAGCTCGACACGGGAGCCCTGGTGCCCCTGACCTTCGTCGAGGGCTGGATCGAGCGGCCCCGACGGCTGCGCATCGACCCACCCGCCGGCCTGGCCGACCTCTGAGCCCTCAGCTGGCAGGCTGACGCCGTGCGGATCGACGTCATCACGATCTTCCCCGAGATGGTGGTCGACTTCGCCGACCGCAGCCTCCTCGGCAAGGCGAGGGAGAAGGGGCTGCTCGACGTGCGGGTCCACGACCTGCGGTCGGTCACCACCGACCCGCACCGGTCGGTCGACGACGCCCCGTTCGGCGGTGGCGCCGGCATGGTGCTCATGCCCGAGCCGATCTTCGCGACGGTCGAGGCCGTCGACCCGCCCCGGCCGCTGCTCCTGCTCGGCCCGGCCGGCCGTCGATTCGACCAGGCGGCGGCCCGGGAGCTGGCCGCCCTCGACGGGTTCTCGCTCCTCTGCGGTCGCTACGAGGGGGTGGACGAGCGGGTGCGCACCGAGCTCGTGGACGGCGAGCTGTCGATCGGCGACTACGTGCTCGCCGGCGGCGAGGTGGCGGCCATGGTCGTGCTCGAGGCGGTGGGTCGGCTCGTGCCGGGGGTGATGGGCAACGACCGCAGCGCCGACGACGAGTCGTTCCGCGACGGCCTGCTCGAGTACCCGCAGTACACCCGGCCGGCCTCGTTCCGGGGGTCGGAGGTGCCGGAGGTGCTGCGGTCCGGCGATCACGGGCGCATCGAGCGGTGGCGACGGGCCCAGGCCCTGCGCCGCACGATCGAGGCCCGACCCGACCTGATCGTGGCCCGGGGTGGGCTGACGCCCGACGAGCAGCACCTCCTCGACGAGCTCGGCGAGCCCTAGGTTTCCCGGCGTCCCGCTTTGTGTTCCGGCGGGATGCCCACGTATCCTGACGAGTCCCCCTTGCACGGAGCAGACCCACATGAAGGCCACCGACCTCGTCGACATGCGCAGCATCCGGGATGACGTCCCGGCGTTCGACCCCGGCGACACCCTGAAGGTGCACGTCCGGGTGGTCGAGGGTTCCCGCGAGCGGGTCCAGGTGTTCCAGGGTGTCGTGATCCGCCGGCAGGGCGAGGGCATCCGGGAGACGTTCACCGTGCGCAAGGTGAGCTTCGGGGTGGGCGTCGAGCGCACCTTCCCCGTGCACTCGCCCATCATCTCCAAGATCGAGGTCGTCACCCGTGGCGACGTCCGCCGGGCCAAGCTCTACTACCTCCGCGACCGCGTGGGGAAGGCGGCGAAGATCAAGGAGAAGCGCGACTGATCGGTCGCCGCTTCCGGCGCCGATCCGCGCCGTGGGGGTTCGAGTGCACTCCGAGGATCTCGAGGAGTACGAAGCCGAAGTCGAGCTCCAGCTCTACCGCGAGTACAAGGACGTCTCCCCGATGTTCCGGTACGTGGTGGAGACCGAGCGACGCTTCTACCTGGCCAACGAGGTCGAACGCCGGGTGCGCACCGAGGGCGATCGCTCGTGGATCGAGCTCGAGCTGCGCGACGCGTGGGTGTGGGACATGTACCGCCAGAACCGCTTCGTCACCCACGTCACCGTCACGACCTTCAAGGACGTCAACGTCGAGGAGCTCCCCCGCGAGGAGCTGGCGTGACGCCCCCGCCCCACGAGGGCGGAGCCGATCGCAGCCGCATCGCCCGCGGTGCCTACGGCGAGGAGCGGGCGGCCCGCTGGTACGAGGCCGCCGGCTACGAGGTGCTCGACCGCAACTGGCGGTGCCGGGAGGGTGAGCTCGACCTCGTCGTGATGAAGGCCGGGTCGTCGTGTTCTGCGAGGTCAAGGCCCGACGCTCCGACGCCTACGGCCTCCCCGCCGAGGCGGTGGGGTGGCGCAAGCAGCAGCGGATCCGGGTGCTGGCGGCCAAGTGGCTCGACGAGGCGGGGGTGCGGCCGCGGGAGATCCGCTTCGACGTCGCCTCGGTGCTCGGGACCCGGGTCGAGGTGATCGAGGGGGCCTTCTAGGGCCTTCTAGGCTGGGATCGACGCCGACACCGAGTTGTGGTTCTGGTCGTTCCGGCCGCAAGGACCACGGCAACTTCACCGGCCTCAGCTCGTGTGGGCGCGCACGAACTGGCCGAGGCGGGTGATGGCCTCGTCGGCTTCGGGGAGCAGGGGGGCGAAGGCCGTCCAGATGTGGAACAGGCCCTCCCACACGTCGAGCTCGGCATCGACCCCGGCGGCTCGGGCCCGGTCGACGAGGGCGACCGCGTCGTCGAGGAGCAGCTCTTCCGACCCGACCATCACCAGCAGCGGGGGAGCGCCGGTGAGGTCGACGGCCCGCGGGTCGAGGCGGGGGTCGTCGAGCGGCACCTCGCCGGCGTACTGGGCGTTCCAGAAGGTCAGCAGCTCGTGGGAGAGCACCGCCTCCACCTCCGCCTTCGACTGCATCGACCCGCTCGACAGCGTGAGGTCGACCAGCGGCGACACCATGCCGAGGCAGGTCGGCGCCGGTAGTCCTTCGTCGGCCAACCGTCCGAGCACCGAGAGCGACAACGCACCGCCGGCCGAGTCCCCGGTGACCGCGACCCCGCGTCCTCCGGCGGCGTCGACGGCGAACCGATAGGCGGCCAACGAGTCGGCCAGCGGAGCCGGGAAGGGGTGCTCGGGCGCCCGCCGGTAGTCGGGCACCAGCACCCGGCCGGCGACGGTGGCGGCGAGCCGGCTGGCGAAGGGCCGGTGCGACGAGCACGAGCCGATGACGAAGCCCCCGCCGTGCAGGTGCACGACGACGGGGCCATCGGGGTCGGCGATCAGCCACTCGGCCGGGACCCCGCCGGCGTCGACCGGCTCGACCTCGACGCCCTCGGCCAGGGGGAGGGTGACCCCGAGCAGGTCGAAGCCCGCCCGCTGCTCGTCGATCGGCTGGTCGGGACGGACCTTCGAGCCCCGCAACGACTCGATCATCATCCCGGCTTCGGGGCTCGGGCTCATACCGTGCACAGCTCGGTGGGCAGGTGTCGGGTGTCGGCGAAGCGGAACAGGCTGAACGTGTGGCCGTTGCTGATCTCGACCGGCTGCACCGTGCTGATCGACGCGTGGAACGACACGAACCGCTCCCACTCCCAGGGCACCGGGGCCACCCCGAGCAGGTGGCCGAGCGACACGGCGTTGGTGCCGCCGTGGGCCACGATCACGATGCGCCGCTCGGGTGCCACGAGCTCCCACAGCGGCGGGTGCTCCGACACCTGGACCGCGCCGGCGGCGGTGAGCAGACCCCGCAGCCCCTCGGTGACCCGCAGGTGGAAGTGGCCGAAGCTCTCCCCGCCGGGCATGCCGTCCCACTGCTCGTCGAGGGGCCGACCCCGCATGTCACGGAACGCCTGCTCGACCTGCTCGAGGGGCGTCCCCTCCCAGTTGCCGGCGCTGATCTCGGCGAGCCACGGGAGGGTGACCGGCTCCATGCCGAGCACGTCGGCGATGGGCGCCGCGGTCTGCTGCGCCCGGACGAGCGGGGACACCAGCAGCTCGTCGACCTCGAGGCCCCGCAGCGACGCGGCGGCCAGCCGGGCCTGCTCGTGGCCCCGCTCGGTGAGCACGGGGTCGTCGACCGAGATGTCGCCGGGCGCCCAGTCGGGCTCGCCGTGTCGGATGAAGACGACCTCCACGCCGGCGAGCATACGGGCCGGGGACGGCCCGCCGACCCCGCGTCAGCGGACGGGGCCCGGGCGGCGTCGGCGGCGCGCCTGCCAGCACCCGCGGTGCCAGTGGCGACGGAGGTCGGGGGCGAGCACCGGCACCGCGACCACGTGACCGGTGCCGGCGGGGATGTCCTGGTTGCAGCCCGGGCACCAGTAGGCCTTCGTCGCCTGGTAGGGCTGGACGAACCGGACCTCGACCTCCTCGCCGTCGACGTCGGTGTCGCGGAACCCGCTCACCCGAACGCGGCCCACGCCACGAGGGCGACCACCACGACGAGGGCGGCGGCCACCATCAGGTAGTCGGCGGGGGAGCGGCGTTGCTGGCGGAAGGGATTGAGGCCCACCACGCCAGTATGGCTAAGGTCGCCGCCCGTGGAGGTGGTCCGGTCGGTGGCGCTCGGCGCGGGGTTGGTGCTCGCCGGCTTCGCCCTCGCCTCGTGCGGCAGCGACGACACCGCCACCCCGTCCGACCCGGTGCTCGCCCAGGGCCAGCGGGTCTACGACACGAACTGCGCCAGTTGCCACGGCCGCAAGGGCGACGGTGGCCTCGCCCCCAAGCTCGCCGGCCTGATGACGAGTCGCTACCCGGACATCGCCGACCAGGAAGCGGTCATCGCCAACGGACGGGCCAACATGCCGGGGTTCGCCCAGCGGCTCTCCGCCGAGGAGATCAACGCCGTGGCTCGCTACGAGCGCGAGTTCCTCGGCCAGTAGCCTCGAGGTCTCCCTTCCCAACCGTCAGCGGTGGTCGCTACCATCGCCGTGCGCTCGATGGCCCGCCTCGGCTGTCCTCCACCGCCCGTGTGAGGAGCCGTCCCGATGCTCGCCATCGTCCCCTCCGCCACCCTGCTCGGCGTCGAGGGCCTGCCCGTCGGCGTCGAGGTCCACGTCGGCCAGGGGCTGCCCGGCTTCGCCGTCGTCGGCCTGCCCGATGCCGCCTGCCGCGAGGCACGCGACCGGGTCCGCGCCGCCCTGCTGTCGAGCGGGCGCGAGTGGCCCCGACGTCGCATCACCGTCAACCTGGCCCCCTCGGGGCTGCGCAAGGGCGGGGCCGGGCTCGACCTGGCCATCGCCGTCGGCCTGCTGGCCGCCGACGAGCAACTGCCGCTCGAGGTGCTCGACGGTCTCGGCTTCATCGGTGAGCTCGGCCTCGACGGATCGCTGCGGGCGGTGGCCGGCACGCTGTCGCTCGTCGACGCCCTCACCACCGACGGGGTGGTGGTGCCGCCGGCCAACGCCGTCGAGGCGGCCCTGGTCGGCCACCACGTGGTGCGGGCGCCCGCCACGCTGACCGAGCTGCTCGCCGCCCTCGAGGGCGAGGCGCCATGGCCGGCGCCGCCGCGCGACCGGCAGGTCTCCGCGTGGCGCACCGCCCCCGGCCTCGACCTCGCCGACGTCCACGGGCAGCCGGTCGCCCGGCGGGCGCTCGAGGTGGCGGCCGCCGGTGGCCACCACCTGCTCATGGTCGGACCGCCCGGTGCCGGCAAGACCATGCTCGCCCAACGGCTGCCCGATCTCCTCCCCGAGCTCGACGGGCGCGAGGCCCTCGAGGCCACCCGCATCCACTCGGCGGCGGGAGCCGCACTGCCGCCCGGTGGCCTGGTGCGCCGCCCTCCGTTCCGGGCGCCCCACCACACCCTGTCGGCGGTCGCCCTCGTGGGCGGGGGATCGACCCGGCTCCGTCCCGGCGAGATCTCGCTCGCCCACGGTGGGGTGCTGTTCATGGACGAGCTCGGCGAGTTCCCCGTCGACGTGCTCGACGCCCTGCGCCAGCCGCTCGAAGAGGGGCGGGTGCGGGTCAGCCGGGCCGAGCTGCGGGTCGAGGTGCCGGCCCGGTTCCTCCTCGTGGCCGCCATGAACCCGTGCCCGTGCGGCGACCGCAGCTCGCCCGACTCCTGCCGGTGCAGCGATCTCCAGCTGGCCCGCTACCGCCGCCGGGTGTCGGGGCCGCTCCTCGACCGGTTCGACCTGCGCATCGAGGTCCTCCGCCCCGAGGTCGCCGACCTGGTGCGGGGCGAGCCCGGCGAGTCCACGGCCGTGGTCGCCGAGCGGGTGCGCACCGCCCGGGCCATCGCCGCCGAGCGCGGCGTGCGGTGCAACGCCGCCCTGTCGGCGGCCCAGCTCGACGCGGTGGCCCCCCTCACCCCCGATGCCCGCCACCTCGTCGAGATCGCCCTCACCCGGCACCGGTTGAGCGGGCGAGGGTTGCAGCGGGTCCGGCGCGTGGCCCGCACGGTCGCCGACCTCGCCGGGCACGAGGGCCCGCTCGACGCCGAGGCGGTCAGCACGGCGATGCACCTCCGGGTCGAGCCGGCGTTCTGCGTGCCGAGGCTGGCCGGATGAGCGGCCCCGACCCCGACCCCGACCCCGCGGCCGCGCCACCCGCCGCCTTCGCCATCGCGCTGGCGTCGTTGCCCGACGTCGGCCCCGCCCGGCTGCGGGCGCTCCTCGCCGAGGGCGATCCCGAGGCGGCGTGGCGCGCCGTGTCGGCCGGGCGGCCCGTTCCGTTCTCGGGCGCGTCGTCCCGAGACACGACCCGCGGCCTGGCCTCCCGTTGGGTCCGTGCCGCCGCCGACCTCGACCCGGCCGCGCTGTGGCAGGCCCACGTCGACGCCGGCGTCGTCGTTCGGTTGCACGGCTCACCGTCCTACCCGAGCGCCCTCGCCGACGACCTCGAGCCGCCGTCGGTGGTGTTCCACCACGGCAAGCTCGAGGCGCTGGCATCGGCGCCCAGGGTCGCCGTCGTCGGCACGCGTGACTGCACCCGCTCCGGGCACGATCTGGCCTTCGAGCTCGGGCGTGACCTCGCCGGCGAAGGCGTGCAGGTGGTGTCGGGGCTGGCCCTCGGCATCGACGGTGCGGCCCACGCCGGCGCCGTGGCCGTCGACGCAGCGATGCCCATCGGCGTCGTCGGCAGCGGCCTCGACGTCGTGTACCCCCGCCGCAACGCCCACCTGTGGCGGTCGGTCCGGGAGCGGGGCGTGCTGCTGTCCGAGCACCCTCTCGGCACCGCGCCCCGCCCGTGGCACTTCCCGGCCCGCAACCGCGTCATCGCCGCGCTCGCCGACGTCGTCGTGGTCGTCGAGTCGCACCGCCGGGGTGGCGCCATGCACACCGTCGACGAGGCCCTGGCCCGTGACCGCCCGATCATGGCCGTACCCGGGTCGGTGCGCAGCCGTTCGAGCGACGGCACCAACCACGCCCTGTTCGACGGCATCGCGGAGGTGTGCCGTGACGCCGGCGACGTCCTCGGTCGCCTCGGGCTGTCGGCCGCCAGCCGGGTCGTCGTCGACCGACGGCCACCGCCCGAACCCGCCGACGCCGCCCTGCTCGACGACGTGGGCTGGCAACCGACCACCCTCGAGCAGGTGCTGTTGCGCACCGGGCGTCCGCTCGGCGAGACCGCGCTCGCCCTCGAGCGCCTCGAGGCGGCGGGGTGGCTCGTGCAACGGGGTGGCTGGTACGAGCGCGCCGGGAACGTGCGGCCGTGATCGTGGTCGGGCGGCCGCCACCGAGAACGCCCCTTCCCCGTCTGGCCGGGGGTGCGCCGATACGGTTGGCCACCGTGTCCCTCCCGTCATCGGCTGGCCCGGCCTCCTCGCCCGGCACTGCGTGGGCCGTCGACGCCTTCGTCGCGTCGTTGACCGCCGCCGCCCCGGCCACCGTCACGGCCTACCGGCGCGACGTCGAGGCGTTCGTCGACTGGGCCGGGAGGCTGGGGCTCACCGCTGCCACTGCCGTCGACCGACGCACCCTCCGCCGCTACCTCGCCTACCTCTCCACCCGCCGCTACGCCCGCCGCACCATCGCCCGCCACGCATCGTCGCTGCGCCGCTACTTCCGTTGGCTCCGTCGCACCGGCGTCATCGAGCTCGACCCCGCTGCCAACCTCTCGGCGCCGAGCGGCGAGGGCCGGCTCCCGCGGGTGCTCCACGACGACGAGCTCGACACGTTGCTCGACGAACCACTGGCCCGCGTCGCCGCCGACGAACCGCCGGTGCGCATCCGCGACGACGCCGTGCTCGAGCTGCTCTACGGCAGCGGCCTGCGCGTGGCCGAGCTGTGCGGCCTGCGTCCGGTCGATCTCGACCTCGACGGCCGCACCGCCCGGGTGTGGGGCAAGGGCTCGAAGCAGCGGCAGGTACCCCTGTCGCGACCGACCGTCGACGCCCTCCGATCCTGGTTCGCGGTGGGGCGCCCGGCCATGACCACGGGCGAGACGCCCGTCGACGCCGTGTTCGTCAACCGCAAGGGTCGTCGCCTCCAACCACGCGACGTCAGGCGCATCCTCGACCATCGCGCCGCGTCCCCCACCAACCCCCACGCCCTCCGCCACACCTTCGCCACGCACCTGCTCGACGGGGGCGCCGACCTCCGTGCGGTGCAGGAGCTGCTGGGTCACGCTGATCTCGGCACGACGCAGCACTACACTCACGTGTCGAAGGAGCGGCTCCGCCGCGTAGTCGACACCACACATCCCCGAGGCTAGGACTGGGTGTTGGACGAAGTATCTCCAGGCCAGATCGAGCGCTTGTGGGCGGACTACAAGTCGACGGGCGATCAGGTCCTCCGTGACCGGCTCATCCTCCACTACTCACCACTGGTGAAGTACGTGGCGGGAAGGGTCGCGGTCGGCCTTCCCCAGAACGTCGAGCAGGCCGATCTGGTGAGCTACGGCATCTTCGGGCTCATCGACGCCATCGACAAGTTCGACCTCGCCCGCGGCTACAAGTTCGAGACCTACGCCATCGCCCGGATCAAAGGCGCCATCCTCGACGAGCTGCGCTCCATCGACTGGGTGCCCCGGTCCATCCGCTCCAAGGCCCGCATGCTCGAGAAGGCCTACGCCAAGCTCGAGAGCGAGCTGCACCGCACGCCCACCGACGAGGAGCTCGCCGCCGAGCTCGACCTCACCGACGACCAGCTGCAGACCACGCTGTCGCAGATCTCGTTCGTGGGCCTGGTCGCCCTCGACGAGATGCTGTCGGTCAGCGGCGACCGCGGCGAGTCGGTGACCCTCGGCGACACCATCGCCGACGCCCACGACGGCCCGGTGGCCGTCTACGAGGTCGAGGAGATGCGCCACATCCTCGCCGAGGCGATCAACCGGATGCCCGAGCGCGAGAAGATCGTCCTCACGCTCTACTACTACGAGGGTCTCACCCTCGCCGAGATCGGCGAGGTCCTCGGCGTCACCGAGAGCCGGGTCTGTCAGATCCACACCAAGGCGGTGCTCCAGCTCCGCTCGCGGATCCAGGCCCAGGAGCGCGAACCGGCCTCGCCCTGATCGGCGCGATCGCGCCGGCCGTCCCTTCCCCCTGACGCGGTCCTTCCCCCTGACGCGCCTTCCCCCGGTACCCGTCCCGAACCGGGGGGACGCCCGTGCTCCGCCTCCCGGCGGCCCTCGCCGCCGCCGTCCTCGTCATCACCCTCGTCGTCGCCGCCCCGGCGGTGTCCGACCCCCGACCCGTGCGCTACACCGCGCCGGTGTCGGGTCCGGTCGTCGACCCGTTCCGGTGGCCTGACCGCTACGGCCCCGGGAACCGGGGCCTCGACTACCGCACCGCCGTCGGCGCGCCGGTCGTGGCGTCCGCCGACGGCGAGGTGGTGTTCGCCGGCGCCGTCGCCGGCACCCTCCACGTGACCGTCGCCCATCCCGACGGCCTCCGGTCGTCGTACTCGTTCCTCGCCTCGGTGCTCGTGCGGCCCGGCCAGAGGGTCCGCGCCGGTGATCCGCTCGGCACCAGCACCGGCGTCGTGCACTTCGGGGTCCGAGACCCCGACGACGTCTACCTCGATCCCGCCCTCCTGCTGTCGGGGGAGCTCGTCGTGGCCGTGCGGCTCGTGCCCGGCATCGACGAGGGGGAACGGGCGCTGCGGGCCGAGCGCGACTCCCTGCTCGCCGTGGTGCGCGACCGGCTGGGTGCCGCCCTGTCGTGGGGCGCCGACCTCACGGCCACCCAGGCTGCGCTGGTGGTCCACTACGCCACCGAGCTGCAGTGGGCGACGCACGCCGCCCGCCTCGTGGCCGCCGTCGACCGCTGGCGGCGGGCCCGGAGCGACTGCACCCCGGCTGACCGGGCCCCGCCCCCGCCCGACGGCCGTCGCATCGTGGTGCTGGTCGCCGGGCTGGGCTCGACCTCGGACGACGGCACGTCCTCGGTCACCCACGTCGACACCGGCGCGCTCGGCTACGCCCGGGGCGACGTGCTGCGGTTCTCCTACGTCGGCGGGATCGTGCCCGGTGGGGCGCCGAGCCCCGACCTGGTCGGGCTACCGGCCCGCCCCTACACCTCGGCCGACAGCCAGGCCGACCTGCACGCCTCGGCCGACCGGTTCGGCGAGCTGCTCCTCGACATCCAACGGCGGGCGCCGGGCGTGCCCGTCGACGTCGTGGCCCACTCGCAGGGCGGTCTCGTGGCCCGCATCGGGGTCACCGACCTGGCCGACGAGGGCCGCCTCCCCCCGGAGGTCCAGCTCTTCGCCACCCTCGGCACCCCCCACGGCGGCGCCGACGTCGCCACCCTCGCGCAGGCCGCCGAGGCGTCGGTCACCGGTCCCGCCCTGCTCGAGGAGCTCCGTCCCCACCTCGCCGCCGACCTCGATCCGACGAGCCCGTCGACGGGCCAGCTGGCCGAGACGTCGGCCACCATGGTCGAGCTGCGGCGCCGGCCGGTCCCCGAGCGGCTGCGGGCCGTGTCGATCGCCGCCCGCACCGACTGGTTGGTGCCGCAGCCCCGCACCATCGCCCCCGGCATGGCCACGGCCACGATCGCCACCGGGCTCACCGGGAGCGCCCACGGCGAGCTGCCCGGCCTGGCCGCCGCCACCCGGGAGCTGGCGCTCGCCCGGGCCGGGATGGGGCCGACCTGCACGTCGCTCGGCCGGGCGGTGTCCGATGCCGCGGTGGGCGGCTACCTGGCCAACGTCGAGGACCTGATCGGGGCCGGCCTGCTCGGCCTCGTCCCGTGACCTCGTCCGGTTGGCCGCGGGCGGCGCCCCTCCCTAGACTGCGGAGCCGGCCACAGGGCCGGCTCACGCACCACACCAAGCACCGGTGCCCACCCACGGTCGCCCTTCTGGGCGTCGGGTGCCGGGACGTCGAACCGATGGGGAAGGAGCAGCACCATGGCGCCCGTCGTCACGATGCGACAGTTGTTGGAGGCCGGTGTCCACTTCGGGCACCAGACCCGCCGCTGGAACCCGAAGATGAAGCGGTTCATCCACGGCGAGCGCAACGGCATCTACATCATCGACCTGCAGCAGACGCTCGGTCGGATCGAGAAGTCCTACTCGTTCGTCCGCGACCTGGTCGCCGAGGGCGGCACGGTGCTCTTCGTGGGCACCAAGAAGCAGGCCCAGGACCCGGTCCAGTCCTACGCCGAGAAGTGCGGCATGCCCTACATCAACGAGCGGTGGCTCGGCGGCATGCTCACCAACTTCCAGACGATCTCCAAGCGCGTCTCGAAGATGAAGGACTACCAGCGCATGCGCGACGCCGGCGAGTTCGACGCCATGATCAAGAAGGAGGCGCTCGTCCTGTCGCGTGAGCTGGAGAAGCTCGAGCGCAACCTGGGCGGCATCCGCAACATGGAGCGCCTGCCCGACGCGGTGTTCATCCTCGACACCAAGAAGGAGGACATCGCCGTCACCGAGGCCAACAAGCTCGGCATCCCCATCGTGGCCGTGGTCGACACCAACTGCGATCCCGACGTGATCGACTACGTGATCCCCGGCAACGACGACGCCATCCGTTCGGCGTCGCTGATGGCCCGCATCGTCTGCGACGCCGTGCAGGAGGGCCGCTTCATCGCCTCCCGCAAGGGCGGGCCGGCCGCCGGCCCGGCGCCCGAGCGCAGCGCCGACGAGGAGGCCGCCGTGGCCGCCCAGCAGGCCGAGGCCCGCCGTCAGGCCGCCCTCGCCGCTCAGGAGCGCGAGGCCCGCATCGCCAGCCAGCCCGAGCCGGCCGCCGAGGCCGGGCCCGTCGTCGAGGAGCAGGCCGCCACCGCCACCGCCACCGCCACCGATGCCGCCCCGGTGCCGGCCGAGCCCGGCCTCACGCCGGAGAACGCCGAGCAGGTGCTGGCCGACGCCGAGCAGGCCGGCCAGGAGGCTGCCGCCTCGGCCGACGCCCCCACGCCCACCGAGTAACGAGCACAGGAGTCACCCCCCACCATGCCCGAGTTCACCGCCAAGGACGTCCAGGCCCTTCGTCAGGCCACGGGCGCCGGGATGATGGATGCGAAGAAGGCGCTCATGGAGAACGACGGCGACTTCGACGAGGCCGCCCAGTGGCTGCGCGAGAAGGGCCTGGCCAAGGCGGCCGACCGGTCCGACCGCGCCAACACCCAGGGCGCGGTGACCGTGGTCGTCGACGGCGACGTCGGCGCCATCGTCGAGCTCAGGTGCGAGACCGACTTCACCGCCAAGAGCGAGGGGGTCACCTCCCTCGTGGCCGACCTGGCCGAGCTGGTCGTCGCCAAGGGCGAGGCCGCGGCGGCCGAGCGCGACAAGGACCTCGAGGACCTCAAGCTCTCCACCAAGGAGAACCTCGAGCTCGGCCGGGTGGTCCGGTACGACGCCGCCCCCGGCAACATCCTCGACTCCTACCTCCACCTCCAGGACGGCCGCGGCGTCAACGCCGTGCTGGTCGAGGTCGCCGGCGGCACCAAGGACCTGGCCCACGACCTGGCCGTGCACATCGCCTTCACCAAGCCGCCGTTCCTCACCCGCGACGAGGTGCCGGCCGACGACGTGGAGAAGGAGCGCCAGGCCCTGCTCGACATCACCAAGGCCGAGGGCAAGCCCGAGCAGGCGTGGCCCAAGATCGTCGAGGGTCGACTCAACGCCTGGTACCAGGAGCGGGTGCTCCTCGAGCAGAAGTTCGTCCGCGACGAGAAGCAGACCATCGCCCAGGTGCTGGGCGACGCCACCCTGGTCCGGTTCGCCCAGGTCTACATCGGCGCCTGAGCGACATGACGGCCGGAGCGAGCGCCCAATCCGGGACGGCGCCCTGGCGTCGAGTGCTGCTGAAGGTGTCCGGCGAGGCGTTCGCCGGCGAGGGGGGCTACGGCATCGACGGCGTCGTCGTGCAGCGGATCGCCCGCGAGATCCACGAGGTCCGTGACGACCTCGGCATCGAGATGGCCATCGTGGTCGGCGGCGGCAACATCTGGCGGGGGATGACGGGTGCCGGTGCCGGCATGGACCGCGCCCAGGCCGACTACATGGGCATGCTGGCCACGGTCATCAACGGCCTCGCCCTGCAGGACACGCTCGAGCAGCTGGGCCAGCCCACGCGGGTGCAATCCGCCATCCAGATGGCCCAGGTCGCCGAGCCCTACATCCGCCGCCGTGCCGTCCGCCACCTGGAGAAGGGGCGGGTCGTGATCTTCGCCGGCGGCACCGGCAACCCGTTCTTCACCACCGACACCACCGCCGCCCTCCGAGCGGTCGAGATCGAAGCCGGCGTCCTCCTGAAGGGCACCCACTCGGGGACCGACGGCATCTACGACGCCGACCCCCGCACCCACCCGGACGCGGTCAAACTCGACGAGGTGACCTACCTCGACGTGCTGAACCAGGGCCTTCGGGCCATGGACTCGACCGCCATCACGCTCTGCATGGACAACGACCTGCCGATCGTGATGTTCGACCTCCTCGGCGAGGGCAACGTGCGGTCGATCCTCGAGGGCGCCGCCGTCGGCACCCTCGTCCACTGAGCACCGCCCCGCACCGCTCGGCGCCGAGGGGACCCGAGGACCGCCACCTGGGGTGGACTAGCGTCGAATCCGAGCCGAACCGAAGGAGAACCGCTGTGAGCGGCGAGATGGCCGATGTCGTCCTCTCCGAGACGACCGACAAGATGAAGCGGGCGGTGGCCCACGCGCGAAGCGACTTCTCGTCGATCCGCACCGGCCGCGCCGCGCCCGCCCTCGTCGAGAAGCTGCCGGTCGACTACTACGGCAGCGAGGTCCCGCTCCAGCAGCTCGCCGGGTTCTCGGTGCCGGAGGCCCGGCAGCTCCTGATCACCCCCTACGACAAGGGCGCCATGGGTGCCATCGAGAAGGCGATCCAGCACTCCGACCTCGGGCTGAACCCCTCCAACGACGGCATCACCATCCGCCTGTCGTTCCCGCCGCTCACCCAGGAGCGACGCAAGGAGCTGGTGAAGGTGGTCAAGCACATGGCCGAGGAGGGGAAGGTCGCGCTGCGCAACCTGCGGCGCGCCGCCCGCCACGAGCTCGAGGGCCTCGAGAAGGACGGCGAGCTGTCGTCCGACGAGCTGGCCCGGGCCGAAAAGGAGCTCGACCAGATCATCCACGGCCAGGAAGCCGAGATCGACCAGGCCCTCCACGCCAAGGAGCAGGAACTGCTCGAGGACTAGGGAGCGCAGAGCTGCTCGACGACCCGGTCCCCGAGGTCCGACGTCGCCGACCGTTCGGGAGGACGCGATGGCACGCGATTCATTGTTCAGTCGCAACAACAACGAGAACGGCCCCGAGGATCCGGCCGAAGGGGTTCGCATCATCGACCCCGAGCAGGCGGCCGAGGTGGTCGAGCGGGGCGAGGCCGTGCGTCGCAAGGCCGGCGACGAGCCGAAGTACGGCGATCGTCCCGAGCCGCCGGCGGCCGACGTGAACCCGGCCATCCGTTTCCCGCTGGCCGGCGGCGACGACCCGTCGAGCCTCGAGCGCCCCCGGGTCGCGCCCGTGCGGCCGCGCACCGCCGACGACGTGGCGCCCCCCGAGGCGCCGGTGCTCAACGTGGAGCCGGCCACCGGCGAGACCGCCCTCCCACACTGGACGGAGCCCCCGACCGGTGAGGTGCCGAAGGTCGTCCTGGCCGACCTCGAGGCCGACGACGACGCCGACGAGCAGGATCGGTGGTCCTCGTTCGCGTCCACCGGTCCCCGCTGGCGGGACGAGAACGATGACTGGGCCGACGCCGGCGACCTGAGCGATCTCCGCGACGACGACGTCGGCCTGGGTGCTCTCGACACCGCCGAGCGCCCGCGCCAGGAGGAGTTCCTCACCTTCGACGACCTCGACATCCCCGCGCCCCCGATGGCGGCCGGCCCGACCCCGTTCGACATCGACGACGACAGCGATCTCGGTCTCACCGCGCCGCCAACCCCGTCGCCCGACGCCGCCGCCGGCGCGCCCATCCGGATCAGCACCGGGGACTCGCGGCCCCGGCCGCCGGTGTCGTCGCGTCCGGCCCGCCCGGGCCCCACCCGCTCGCGCCGTCCTGCGCCGGCCGACGGCGGCGACGACGTCGAGGCCGACGGCGCTTCGGGGGGCGGCGGCGGGCGGGACGTCCCCACCGCCGTGATCGTCGGCGTGGCCATCGCCGCCGCCGCCGTCATCCTGTTCAGCGTGGGCCCGGCGGCCACGATGATCCTCGTCGAGATCGTGGTCGTGCTGGCCGGCATCGAGCTGTTCAACGCCTTCCGCCGGGGCGGGTTCCGCCCGGCCACCCTGCTCGGCCTGGCGGCGATCGTCGCCCTCCCGGTCGCCACCTACTGGCGGGGGGAGCCGGCCATGCCGCTCGTCCTGGTGCTCACGTTCGTCTTCTCGATGCTGTGGTTCATCGTCGGCGTCGGCGGCAGCGCCCGGCCGATCCCCAACATCGGCATCACCCTGCTCGGGGTCGTCTACGTCGGCGTGCTCGGCTCGTTCGCCGCCCTGCTCCTCGACATCCCCGCCCAGGGCGTCAGCATCCTCCTCGTCGCGGTGATCGCCGCCGTCTTCTACGACGTGGGCGGGTTCTTCGTGGGTCGCCGGTTCGGGCACCGGCCGCTCACGAGCGTGAGCCCCAACAAGACCCTCGAGGGCCTGATCGGCGGCATCCTGGTGTCGCTCGCCGCCACCTTCGTCGCCGCGGTGGTGCTCGGCTTCGGTCCGTTCTCGTTCGGGCAGTGGTTCGTGTTCGGCCTGGCCTGCGCCCTCGCCGGCTTCCTCGGCGACCTGGCCGAGTCCCTGGTCAAGCGCGACCTCGGCCTGAAGGACATGGGCTCGCTCCTCCCCGAGCACGGCGGCGTCCTCGATCGCTTCGACGGCCTGCTCTTCGTCCTTCCCACCGCCTACTACGTCGTTCGGGTCCTGAGCCTCGCCTGAACGAGCGCTTCCTTCTCTCGGCTTTCGGTCCACGTCAGTAGCCTGGGCCCGATGTCTCTCCGGGTGGCGTTGGCGGGCTCGACGGGGTCGATCGGCACCCAGACCCTCGAGGTCGTCGCCGCCGAGCCCGATCGGTTCGAGCTCGTGGCCCTCGGTGCCGGCGGCCGCAACCCCGACCAGCTGGTCGAGCAGGCCCGCCGGGTGCGCCCGAAGGTCGTCGCCGTCAGCGACGAGCGCCGCCGGGCCGAGATCGCCGAGCGCCTCCCCGAGTGCGAGGTGCGGGCTGGCCCCGACGCCCTCGCCAGCCTGGCCGAGGAGGCCGACGTCGTCGTCAACGGGGTCGTCGGGTTCGCCGGCCTGCCCGTCACCCTGGCGACCCTCGAGGCCGGTCGACGCCTCGCCCTCGCCAACAAGGAGTCGCTGATCGCCGCCGGCCCGGTGGTCCAGCGCGCCCGCCGGACCCCCGGCGCCGAACTGGTGCCGGTCGACAGCGAGCACTGCGCGGTGCACATGTGCCTGCGGGCCAACGACAACCCGGCGCGCGTGGCCAGGATCGTCCTCACCGCCAGCGGCGGCCCGTTCCGGGGCCGCTCCCGGGCCGAGCTGGCCGACGTCACCGTCGACGAGGCCCTCGCCCACCCGACGTGGAGCATGGGGCCGAAGATCACGGTCGACTCGTCCACCCTCATGAACAAGGGCCTCGAGGTCATCGAGGCCCACGAGCTGTTCGGCGAGCCGGCCGGGGAGGCCGGGGTCGGCATCGGGTTCGACGCCATCGAGGTGGTCGTCCACCCGCAGTCGATCGTCCACTCGATGGTGGAGTTCACCGACGCGGCGACCGTGGCCCAGCTCTCGCTGCCCGACATGCGCCTGCCGATCGGCTACGCGCTCGCCCACCCCGACCGGGTCGGCGACGCCGTTCGGCCGCATCGACTGGGCGGTCCTCGGGCGGCTCGACTTCGAGCCGCCCGACCTCGAGGCGTTCCCCTGCCTCGGGCTCGCCTACGCCGCCGGCCGCATGGGCGGCACCGCGCCGGCCTGGCTGAACGCCGCCAACGAGGTGGCCGTCGAGGCGTTCCTCACCGGCCGGATCCGGTGGATTCGCATCCCTGACGTCCTCGAATCGACCCTCGCACGGCATGATGGTGGGGACGCATCCGATCTGGACGCCGTGCTGGCCGCCGACGCCGCGGCCCGAGCGGCGGCCCGAGCCGTCATCGAGGAGACAGGCGAGCGAGCGTGACCGACCTCATCGAGCACCCGCCGGCGACCCCGCCGCCATCCGATCCCGGGCCCGTCCCCGCCCCGGCGCCGGCGCCGTCGTCGGGATGGAGGAGCTGGACGCGCCTCGGTCTGCTCGTGGTCGCCGTCGCCTCCGTCGGCGTGTTCTTCGGATGGCCGGCGCTGGCCATGGTGCTCGCCATCGTCGTGTCGATCTTCCTGCACGAGCTCGGGCACTACGCCTTCGCCAAGCGCGCCGGCATGAAGGTCACCGAGTTCTTCATCGGGTTCGGTCCCCGCCTCTGGTCGACCACCCGCGGTGAGACCGAGTACGGCGTCAAGCTGATCCCGGCCGGTGCCTACGTGCGCATCATCGGCATGCACAGCCTCGAAGAGGTCGACCCCGCCGACGAGGACCGCACCTATCGGGCCAAGCCGTACCGCCAGCGGCTCCCGGTGATCCTGGCCGGCCCGTTCGCCAACTTCGCCATCGCCCTCGTGCTGCTGTTCGTCGTGTTCGTGTCGTTCGGCGCGCCCGAGCCCGACCGCTGGGTGGTCGACCGGGTGCAGTCGGGCAGCGCCGCGGCCGCGGCCGGCATCGAAGACGGTGACCGCATCGTGTCGGTCGACGGTCAGCCCGTCGGCCAGTTCGACGACCTCGCCGAGGTGCTGCAGCCGTACGCCGGGCAGCCGGTCGCCATCGAGGTCCAGCGCGACGGCGAGGAGCTCACGCTCGACACCACCCTCGGCTGGCGGCTCGACGACGCCGGCGCCGCCGCCCTGGCCCCGCTCGAGTCGGGTGACCAGGTGCGCAGCGTCAACGGCCAGCCCGTCGCCACCTACGACGAGTTCCGCACCACGCTCGCCGGGCTCGCTCCGGGCGACGCCACGGTCGTCATCGAGCGGGGTGGCTTCACCTACCAGGCCGAGGTCGCCGTGCCCACCGACCTCCCCGACGACGGCTACCGAGGCTTCCTCGGCGTCGGTCACGACACGCCCTACGTGCGGATGGGTCCGGTCGACGCCCTGGGCGAGACGGCCAGCATGTTCGGCACCCTCACCGTCGAGTCGGTCAAGGGCATCGGTCGGTTCTTCTCCCCGGCCGGCCTCACCCGGTACTGGGAGCTGGTCACCACCACGCCGCCGTCGGGCGAGACCGAGGAGCCGGCCACCGACGCCACGCTCCAGCCGCTCGAGGCCGATGCCCCGACGGCGCAGTCGGAGGCCCAGCAGGCGCGCGACCAGGACCGCATCATCTCGATCCTCGGCGTGATCCAGCTCGGGTCCCAGGCCGCCGACACCGGCGTGGTCACCGTGCTGTTCCTGCTCATCATGGTCAACGTCTTCCTGGGGCTCGTGAACCTCGTGCCCCTGCTCCCCTTCGACGGCGGCCACGCCGCGGTGGCCACCTACGAGGTCATCCGGGAGAAGATCACGAAGCGGCCGTACCGGGTGAACATGGCCCGGCTCATGCCCGTCGCCTACGCGGTGGTCGCGGTCATGGGGTTCGTGGGCCTGTCGGCGATGTACCTCGACATCGTCGACCCGGTCCAGATCTCGCCATGACCGGGCCCGTCCGGTACGAGCGGCGCACGACCCGTCAGATCCGGGTCGGGTCGGTGCCGGTGGGTGGCGACGCACCGATCACCGTGCAGTCGATGACGACGACCAAGACGGCCGACGTCGACGGCACCCTCGCCCAGATCTACGCCCTCGCCGGGGCCGGCGCCGACCTCGTCCGCTGCACGTGCAACGACCGCCAGGCGGCCGAGGGCCTGGCCCACATCGTGCCCCGGTCCCCGGTGCCGATCATCGCCGACGTGCACAACCAGTACCGCCGGGCGCTCGAGGCGCTCGAGGCCGGAGTGCACGGCTTGCGGCTGAACCCCGGCAACATCCGCAACCCCGAGCACATCAAGGCCGTCGCCCGCGAGGCGCGCGACCGCGGCGTGCCGATCCGCATCGGCGTCAACGGCGGGTCCCTCGACCCGGCGCTCTACGAGAAGTACGGCGGCGTGACCCCCGAGGCCATGGTCGACTCCGCCGTCCAGGAGCTCGCCTGGTTCCGCGAGGTCGACTTCGAGGACGTGAAGATCTCGGTGAAGGCCTCGAACGTGCCGCTGATGATCGAGGCGTACCGGCTGCTGGCCGACACCGTCGACCATCCGCTGCACCTCGGCGTCACCGAGGCCGGCCCACCGCCCGCCGGGTTGGTGAAGTCGACGGCCGGGCTCGCCACGCTGCTCTCCGAGGGCATCGGGGACACCATCCGCTACTCGCTGACCGCCGACCCCGTCGAGGAGGCGCGGGCCGGGCGCTGGCTGCTCGAGGCCATGGGCCTGCGCGAGCGGAAGGGCCTCGACCTCATCGCCTGCCCGTCGTGCGGGCGCGCCGAGGTCGACGTGATCGCCGTGGCCAACGACGCCCAGAAGGCGCTCGACGGCCTCGGCATCCCGATCCAGGTCGCGGTGATGGGCTGCGTGGTCAACGGCCCCGGTGAGGCGCGCGAAGCCGATCTCGGCATCGCCGCCGGCCGTCGTCGTGGCCACCTGTTCGTCAAGGGCCAGGTCGTGAAGGTCGTTCCCGAGGACGGCATGGTCGACGCCCTCGTCGAGTGGGCCCACATCATCGGCGAGGGTGGCGTCGAGGAAGCGCTCCGCCGCAAGGACGACGCCGCCGCCGCCGAGGCCGAGGCCGATCGGGCCGCCCTGCTCGACGAGCAGGGCGACGACGCCAACGACCGCGAGCAGGTCATCGAGCTGATCCGCAAGCGCTGACCGCCGGCGGCGACGATCCGGACCGGGCGGCCGGCCGACGGCAATCGCCTTCCAGCCGCGGCCCGGCCGACCGTTAGGCTCCGGCGCCATGGCCAAGCCCCCCGTGCTCACCCCTCAGGCCGAGGACTTCCCCCGCTGGTACCAGGACGTCGTCGCCAAGGCCGAGCTGGCCGACAACGGCCCCGTGCGGGGGACGATGGTCATCCGGCCCTACGGCTACTCGCTCTGGGAGCGGATGCAGGCCGAGGTCGACGCCCGCATCAAGGCCGCCGGTGCCGAGAACGCCTACTTCCCCCTGTTCATCCCCGAGAGCTACCTGCGCCGCGAGGCCGAGCACGTCGAGGGCTTCAGCCCCGAGCTGGCGGTGGTCACCGTCGCCGGCGGCAAGGAGCTCGACGAGCCCGTGGTCGTGCGACCCACCAGCGAGACGGTCATCGGCGAGTACATGGCCAAGTGGATCCAGAGCTACCGGGACCTGCCCCTGCTCCTGAACCAGTGGGCCAACGTCGTGCGCTGGGAGCTGCGTCCCCGCGTGTTCCTGCGCACCACCGAGTTCCTCTGGCAGGAGGGCCACACCGCCCACGCCACCGAGGCCGACGCCGCCGCCTACGCGCGTCGCATCCTGCACGAGGTCTACGAGTCGTTCATGGTCGACGTGCTCGCCCTGCCCGTGGTGGTGGGGCGCAAGACCCGCCGCGAGCGCTTCGCGGGGGCGACCAACACGATGGCGCTCGAGGCCATGACCGGCGACGGCAAGGCGTTGCAGATGGGCACGAGCCACGAGCTCGGCCAGAACTTCGCCGAGGCGTTCGAGATCCGGTACCTCGACGAGACCGGCACCCAGCAGCACGCCTGGACGGTGTCGTGGGGTGTGTCGACCCGCATGGTGGGCGGGCTGATCATGGGCCACGGCGACGACGCCGGCCTGCGCGTCCCCCCGCCCTCGCACCCATCCAGGTGGTCGTGTTGGCGGTGCGCGACGACGACGCCGTGGTGGCCCGCTGCCGGGCCCTCCACGAGGAGCTGCTGGCCGCCGGCATCCGGTCCCGGCTCGACGACCGCGTCGAGATCTCGCATGGGCCGGCGGGCGACCGACTGGGAGCTGAAGGGGGTGCCCGTCCGGCTCGAGCTCGGCCCCCGCGACCTCGCCGAGGACGTCGTCACCGTCGTGCGCCGGGTCACCGGCTCCAAGGCCGCCCATCCCCTCGGTGGCGCGGTGGCCACGGTGCGGGTCGCCCTCGACGAGCAGCAGCGCGAGCTCCTCGTCGGCGCGACCGAGCGGCGGGAGGCCCGCACGGCCGACGTCGCCACGATCGACGAGGCCGTCGAGGCGGCGGCCACGGGCTGGGCGCGCATCCCCTTCGCCGCCGTGGGAGAGGAGGGCGAGAACGCCCTCGCCGAGCACGCCGTGACCGTTCGGTGCCTCGTGCGACCCGACGGCGGGGTGCCCGACGGCGACGACGAACCCGATCTCGTCGCCGTGGTCGCCCGAGCGTATTGACCTATACTTCACCAGCCAATCCGTTCGAATTCGCGAGCGAGGCGTGGGCTCCGGCCCACGCCTTTCGTTTCACTGGACACAGCATGAGCACCGACGAACGCCTCCGCCTGATCATCGAACCCGTCGTGGCCGACCTCGGCCTCGTCCTGTTCGACCTCGACCACGGCGCGTCCCTGCTCAAGGTCACCGTCGACAAGCCGGGCCGCACCGGCGAGCCGGACCGCCAGGACAGCGTGGGCATCGACGAGATCGCCGCCGTCACCCGGGCCGTGTCCCGCCTGCTCGACGAGACCGACCCGATCCCGGGCCACTACACCCTCGAGGTGTCGAGCCCCGGCCTCGAACGGAACCTGCGCACGCCCGACCACTACCGGTGGGCGGTGGGCCGGGACGTGTCCGTCAAGCTGGTCGCCGGCGCCGAGGTCGACGGCGAGCGCCGCTGGAAGGGCCGGGTCACCGGCGCCGACGACCACGAGGTCGAGATCGCCCCCGAGGGCGAGCCCGACGCCCGACGTCGGTTCGGCTACGACGAGATCGACAAGGCCCGCACCGTGTTCGAGTGGGGCCCGCCGGCCAAGCCTGGCAAGCCCGCCTCGGGCGGGTCCAGCACGCAGAAGCCGAGGGAGAAGAGGAAGGCGTCATGAGCAACCCGGATCTGATGGATGCGCTGCAGGCCCTCGCGGTCGACAAGGGCATCTCCGTCGACACGCTGTTCGGTGCGCTCGCCGACGCCCTCGAGTCCGCCTACAAGCGGATGCCGGGCGCCCACGAGTACGCCTGGGTCACGATCGACCCCGAGACCGTCGAGTTCCGGGTCATGGCCCAGGAGCTCGACGAGGACGGCGAGCCCATCGGTGAGGAGTTCGACGTCACACCCGACGACTTCGGCCGCATCGCCGCCCAGACCGCGAAGCAGGTGATGGGCCAGCGCATCCGCGAGGTCGAGCGCGAGATGAAGTACGAGGAGTACGCGGGACGCGAGGGCGACATCGTCACCGGCATCATCCAGCAGACCGACGCGCGCTACACGCTGCTCGACCTCGGTCGGGTCGAGGCCCTGCTGCCCCAGGCCGAGCAGGTGCCGTACGAGCGGCCCGAGCCCGGCGCCCGGGTGAAGGCCTACATCGTCGAGGTCCGCAAGACGGCCAAGGGTCCCCAGATCGTGGTGAGCCGGACCCACCCCGGCCTGATCAAGCGCCTCTTCGAGCTCGAGGTGCCCGAGATCGCCGACGGCGTGGTCGAGATCAAGGCGTGCGCCCGCGAGCCGGGCGCCCGCACCAAGATCGCCGTGTGGTCGAACGACGCCAACGTCGACCCCGTCGGCGCCTGCGTCGGCGCCCGGGGCGCCCGCGTGCGGATGGTCGTGAACGAGCTGCGGGGCGAGAAGATCGACATCGTCCCGTTCTCCGACGACTCGCCCGACTTCGTGATGAAGGCGCTGTCGCCGGCCAAGGTCAAAGAGGTCCGCATCGACGAGGAGACCGGCACCGCCGAGGTCATCGTCCCCGACTACCAGCTGTCGCTGGCCATCGGCAAGGAGGGCCAGAACGCTCGTCTGGCGGCTCGGCTCACCGGGTGGCGGGTCGACATCAAGAGCGAGACCCAGCTCGCCGAGGAAGAGGCCTACGCCAACCAGGACTGGGCCGAGGGCGAGTGGATCGTCGATCCCGAGACCGGCGAGCAGGTCTGGCAGCCGGCCGAGGGCGGCGAGGCCATCTCCGCCGAGGCCTGGACCCAGGCCGCCGAGGAACTGGCCGCCGAGGACCTCGCGGAGGGGCCCGACGGGGCCGCCGACGCCGTGCCCGAAGAAGGCGCCGAAGCAGCCGCCGAGGAAGGTGCCGAGGCCCCCGCTAGCGTGGGCGAAGCCCCCGAGACCGGCGCCACGACCTGAGCGCCGTTCGTGCCGAGCGCCTGAACGCGCGAGGATGGAGGGCTGCTCCCACCCCCCGGGGCGGGAGCGCCAGCAAGAACTGACGCTCGCGTCACGTGACGCGTCCGTCGGCCGATCCAAGAATCCTGAGGCTGCCGTTGCCTGCCAACATCCGCGTCTACGAGCTCGCCCGCGAGCTCGGGCTCACGAACAAGGAATGCCTCGACCTCTGCGACTCGCTGGGGATCGGGGTCAAGAGCCACTCCTCCAGCGTCGTCGAGGCGCAGGCCGACCGCGTCCGCCGCAAGGCCGAGCGAGAAGGGCTGGTGCGGGACGAGCAGCCCCCCGAGCCGGGCAAGAAGCCTGCTCGGAAGAAGGCGCCGGCCGAGCCCGAGGCCGAGGCGCCCCGCCCGGCACCGGCGGCGGCCCCCGTGGCCGAGACGCCGGCTGTGGCCGAGACGCCGGCAGAGGCACCGCCGGCAGAAGCACCGCCGGCCGAGGCACCGCCCGAGCGGGTGACCCCTGCCGCCGAAGCCCCCGCCGCCGAGGCGCCCGCGGCGCCGGCGGCGCCCGCGCCGGCCGAGGCCCCGAAGCCCGCCCCGCCCCGTCGCGTCGTGACCTCGAGCGGGTCCGAGCACCCGCCCCGCCCCGTGCGTCGCGAGGAGGAGCCCGAGGTCCGCCGCCCGGCGCCGGCGTCCGCGCCCGCCGCGTCGGCTGCGCCCGCACCCGCCCCGGCGCCGCCCACCCCGCCGCGTCCCGCCGCGCCCCGTCCGGCGCCGGCGAGCGCCCCGGCGGGTCGTCCGCCGACCTCGCCGTCGGGCAAGCCCATCCCGCCCCCGCCCGTGTCCCGCACCGGCAAGCCGATCCCCCCGCCGCCCGGCCAGCGCCGCGCCGCGCCTCCGGGCGGACCCAGTGCCCGCCCGGGCGGCCCGGGTGGTCCCGGTGGTGCCCGTCGTGGCCCGAGCACGGGTGGCCCCGGTGGCGGAGGCGGCTACGGCCGTCCCGGTGGTGGCCCCGGTGGCGGTCCCGGTGGTGGAGGCGGCTACGGCCGTCCCGGTGGCGGTCCGGGTGGCGGCCCCGGTGGTGGTCCCCCTGGTCGTGGTGGCCCCGGCGGTGGCCGACCGGGTGGCCCCGGCCAGCAGCGCCGTCCGCAGCGTCGCAAGGGTCGTCGCCGTCGCAGCCGCGACGAGCTGCAGCCGATGGACGCGCCGACCTACACGCCGAAGGAGGCCCCGGTCCCCGAGGGCACCGTCGTCGTGGAGCGGGCGACCACGCCCCAGGAGCTCGGCGCCAAGCTGAACCGCACCGCCGCCGACGTCGTGCGCTTCCTCATGCAGCAGGGCGAGATGGTCACCGCGACCCAGTCGCTGAACGACGACATGATCGAGCTGTTCGCGGCCGAGATCGGCGCCGAGATCCGCCTCGTCGACCCCGGCGAGGAGCAGGAGGTCGAGCTGCTCAAGCAGCTGGAGGCCGACGAGGACGTCGACGACGAGACCTATGAGTCGTGGCCCCACCGCCCGCCGGTGGTCACCGTCATGGGTCACGTCGACCACGGCAAGACCAAGCTGCTCGACCGCATCCGCAACGCCAACGTGGTCGCCGGCGAGGCCGGTGGCATCACCCAGCACATCGGCGCCTACCAGGTCGAGCGCGAGGGCAGGATGATCACCTTCATCGACACCCCCGGCCACGAGGCGTTCACCGCCATGCGTGCCCGCGGCGCCGAGGCAACCGACATCGTCGTGCTGGTGGTCGCCGCCGACGACGGCGTGATGCCCCAGACGGTCGAGGCCTACAACCACGCCAAGGCGGCCGAGGTCCCCATCGTCGTCGCCATCAACAAGATCGACCGGGAGAACGCCGACCCCAACCGGGTCATGCAGCAGCTCTCGGAGCAGGGCCTGGTGCCCGAGTCGTGGGGCGGTGACACCGTGATGGTCGAGGTGTCCGCGCTCGAGGGCCTCGGCGTCGACGACCTGCTCGACAACCTGCTCGTCGTCGCCGAGCTCGAGGACCTCCGGGCCGAACCCGATGGCCGCGCCCGCGGCCTCGTCCTCGAGTCCAACCTCGACATCGGCCGGGGCCCCGTGGCCACCGTGCTGGTGCAGCGCGGCGTGCTCAAGGTGGGCGACCCGGTCGTCGCCGGTGCCGCCTGGGGCCGGGTGCGCGCCCTCATCGACGACCACGGCCAGCAGATCAAGGAGGCCGGGCCGTCGACCCCCGTGCAGGTCCTCGGCCTGTCGGAGGTCGCCCACGCCGGTGACTCGTTCATCGTGGCCCCCGACGAGAAGACCGCCGGGAAGGTGGCCGAGACCCGCGAGCACTGGCAGCGGGTCGCGACCCTCGGACGCGAGGCCCACGCCATGTCGGGCGGCGCCAAGCTCGAGGACATCTTCCAGCAGATCCAGGCGGGGGAGACGGCGACGCTCAACCTCATCCTGAAGGCCGACGTCACCGGCTCGCTCGAGGCGCTCACCGAGTCGCTCCGCAAGCTCGAGCGTGACGACGTGAAGCTGTCGTTCGTGCTCCGCGGCGTGGGCGGCATCACCCAGCACGACGTGCAGCTGGCGGCCGCCTCCGACGCCACGATCATCGGCTTCAACGTGCGGCCCGACCGCAAGTCCCGCGAGCTGGCCGAGACCGAGCACGTCGAGATCCGCACCTACGAGATCATCTACCAGGTGCTCGAGGACATGGAGAACGCCATGCTCGGTCTCCTCGCCCCCGAGTACGAAGAGGTGGTCACGGGCGAGGCCGAGGTGCGCGAGATCTTCCGGGTCCCGCGGATCGGCGCCATCGCCGGCTGCTACGTCACCAACGGGGTGATCACCCGCAACTCGAAGGTCAGGTTCCTCCGCGACGGCACCATCATCTGGAAGGGCACGGTCAGCTCGCTCAAGCGCTTCAAGGAGGACGCCCGCGAGGTGGCCGCCGGGTTCGAGTGCGGCATCGGCCTGTCCGACTTCCAGGACCTCAAGCAGGGCGACGTCATCGAGACCTTCGAGGAGCGGGAGATCCCCCGCACCTAGGGCCCTGCGATGGCCGTGCACGCCCTCGTCCTCGTCGTCGAGGTGCACGTGCCGGCGTCGCAGTCGCTCAAGGCCAAGCGGGCCGTGATCCGGTCGGTGGTCGACGGGGCCCGGTCCCGGTTCGCCGTCACCGCTGCCGAGACGGCCCACCAGGACACGTGGCAGCGGGCCCAGCTCGCCTTCGGCTGCGTGTCGGGGAGCAGCGGCCATGCCGCCGACGTGATCGACGAGGTCGAGCGGTTCGTGTGGTCGTTCGGTGAGGCCGAGGTGCTCGGCGTCGAGCGGCACTGGTTGGAGGTGGACTGAATGGCACGACGAGGTCAGGGCGGACGGGGACGCACCAGCGGCGCCCGCGACTACCCGCGCACCGCCCGCCTCAACCAGCTCCTGCGGGAGATCCTCGGCGACGCCCTCGAGGAGGTCGACGACGACCGCCTCGAACGGGTGACCATCACCGCCGTCGAGGTCGACCGCGACCTGCGCCACGCCGTCGTGTTCTTCGACTCCCTCGGCGGCCCCGACACCGATCCCGAGGTGCTGGCCGCGCTCGGCGAGGCCCGGGTGCGCCTGCAGGGCGCCATCGGCCGTGAGGCGCGGATCAAGCGGGTGCCCGAGCTCGGCTTCCGGCCCGACCCGGCGGTGCGGGCCGGTCAGCACATCGACGACCTGCTGCGCACGATCGAGCCGGTCGTCCCGGTCGAGGGGGCGGTCCCCACCGGCGCCCGACGACGGGCGCCGCCGACGAGACGGGCGCCGGCGATGCGACGGGCGCCGGCGACCGGCCCGGCGAGGCCTGATCGGGTGGACGGGCTCGCCGTCGTCGACAAGGCGGCGGACTGGACCTCCCACGACGTGGTGGCCAAGGCGCGCGGGCTGCTGCGCACCCGCAAGATCGGCCACGCCGGCACGCTCGATCCCGACGCCACCGGCGTGCTGCTGCTCGGCGTGGGGCGGGTGACCCGGCTGCTGCGGTTCCTCACCGCCCTGCCCAAGACCTACACGACCACCATCGTGCTGGGGGTGGAGACGTCCACCCTCGACGCGTCGGGTGAGGTCGTCGCCACCCACGACATGACCGGCGTGACGGCCGACGCGGTGCGGGCCGCCGCGCTCGGGCTCACCGGGGACATCCTGCAGGTACCGCCGATGGTGTCGGCGGTGAAGGTGGGCGGCCGCCGTCTCCACGAGCTGGCCCGGGAGGGGATCGAGGTGGAGCGGGAGGCCCGCCCGGTGACGGTGCACCGGTTCGAGGTCGAGCCGACCGACGACCCGTTGCGGTGGCGGGCCGAGGTCGAGTGCTCGTCGGGCACCTACGTCCGCACGCTGGCCGCCGACCTCGGTCACGCTCTCGGCGGCGGGGCCCACCTGTGCGACCTGCGGCGCACCGCGGTCGGCTCGTTCACCGACGACCAGGCCGTGCCCTTGGAGTCGGTCACGCCGGAGGGGCTGCTCACGCCGGCGGAGGCGCTCCGCGACCTGCCGTCGGTCGTGGTGGACGACGACGGCGTCCGGGCGGTCGGCTTCGGGAAGGTGCTGCCGTTCGCCGTCCTCGGCCTCGCCGACGACGCGAGCGGCCCCTGGGCGGTGCTCGACGACGCCGGCCGGCTCCTCGCCGTGTACGAGGTCTACGAGCCGTCGTCACCCCGCCATGCCGATGGCGAGCGCTCGGCCAAGCCCGCGGTCGTGGTCGCGCCGGCCGAGCCGGGATCATCGGCCAGCGGGGCGCACGGGTAGCCTCGGCCCCGATGCAGGTGCTCCGCGACGTCGAGTCGTGCCCCCGCCCGCCCCACGGCACGGTGGTGACGATCGGCGCGTACGACGGGGTGCACCGTGGCCACCAGGCGGTCATCGGCCAGGTGCGCCACCTCGCCGGCGACCGGGGCTCCGAGACCGCGGTGATCACCTTCGACCGCCACCCGGCCAGCGTCGTGCGGCCCGACTCGGCGCCGAAGCTGCTCACCGACCTCGACCAGAAGCTCGAGCTGCTCCACGCCACCGGCGTCGACTACACGCTCGTGCTCCACTTCGACGAGACCCGCTCGAAGGAGCCGGCCGAGGAGTTCGTCACCGACGTGCTCGTCGGGTGCCTCAACGCCAAGGCGATCGTGGTGGGGGCCGACTTCCACTTCGGTCACCAGCGGCGGGGCAACGTCGCCATGCTCGAGGCCATGGGGCGCGACCTGGGCTTCGACGTGGTCGGCATCGACCTGGTGGGCCTCGACGGGGGGCCGGCCGAGTCCGAGCGCCCGGTCTCGTCCACCGCCATCCGCGAGGCGCTGGGGGAGGGCTCGCTGGCCGAGGCCAACACCATGCTCGGCCGGCCCCACGAGGTGCGCGGCGTCGTCATGGACGGTGACAAGCGGGCCCGCGACCTCGGCTACCCCACGGCCAACGTGGCCGTCCCCGACGAGATCTGCCTGCCGTCGGACGGCATCTACGCCGGGTGGTACCTCCGGCCCGACGGGGTGCGGCTACCCACCGCCATCTCCCTCGGCCGGCGCCCCACCTTCTACGAGCAGGCCGACAGCTCGCTCCTCGAGGCCCACGTCCTCGACGGGTTCCGGGGTGACCTCTACGGCGAGCCGGCGCGGGTGCAGTTCGTCGAGCGCATCCGCGACGAGCTGAAGTTCGACTCGGTCGACGCCCTCGTCGACCAGATGGGTCGGGACGTCGCCCGCGCCGCCGACCTCCTCCGCGACTGACCCCCGCCCAGCCCCTCGAACTAGTTGCGGACTTCGCCATCGGCGGCGGCGGAACCGGCAACCAGTTCGGTGGCAGGACTCGAACTGGTTGCGGACTTCGCCATTGGCGGGGGTGGAACCCGCAACCAGTTCGGGTGGGGGAGGGGCTCACCGGGGTCGGGTGGGGCGGGGTGGCCTAACGTGCCGGCATGTCGCCATCGGACCCGGCTCCGTTGACCCGTGCCGCCACCGCCGAGCTGCTCGAGGTGCTCGGCACCCTCACCGACAAGTTCTACGAGTCGGGTGCCGCCTACGTCGACGAGGGGTTCGCCCTCGAAGCGGAGAAGTGGCGGTTCACGATCCTGCAGGTCGCCCTCGACGCCTTCGTGTGGGCCGACCCCTACCGTCCCCGCTTCGTCGACATCGTCGGCCCGTACAAGAAGTGGGGCGGCGACAACGCCGACGCGTTCTACCAGTACATGATCGTCGACCCGACCTGCACCTACCGGGTGCGGGGCGTGCGGGGTGACGCCGTGTACTGGTCGCTCACCGTGTACGGCGGGCCCAACGACGGTCGCTACAGCGAGCGGATCGTCGGGTCGCTCAACGGGCGCGACCTCGCGTTCGACGCCGACGGGGTGGTCGAGTTCTGGATGAGCCCGACCTCGCAGGACGGCCCGGGCATCCTGCTCGAGCCCGACGCCGTCGCCGGCATCACCCGTGACTACCTCGACGACTGGCGCACCGGCACCCGGATGAGCTGGACCGTCACCTGCGTCGACGGCCCACCGCAGGGCGCGCCCCCAACCCCGACGACGCCGAGATGGCCCGCCGGTTCCGAGCGGCGGCCACCTGGCTCCGCGACCAGCTCGCCATCGTGCCGGTGAGCCCGGGCGAGCCCAACGAGGTGCAGGACCCGTACCCGGTGCCCAAGCAGACCTTCGGGTGGGCGGCCGGTGACGCGTCCTACGCCATGGGACGCTTCGCGCTCGCCGACGACGAGGCGCTGGTCATCCGGGGGAGCTCGCCCGAGTGCGTGTTCTGGAACCTGTGCCTGTGGAACCAGCTCCTGCACACCTACAACTACGACCACGAGCCGGTCACCATCAACGGGGCCCAGGCGGCCCTCGACCCGGACGGCTCGTGGACGATCGTGGTGAGCGACCGCGACCCCGGCCATCCGAACTGGGTCCGCACCCAGGGCCACCGCGAGGGCCTGCTCTGGTTCCGCTGGTTCCTGCCCGAGCGCACCCCGGACCGGCCGACCACCGAGGTGGTGAAGCTGAGCGACGTGCCCGCCTACCAGGGTTCCTCGGCCACCTGAAACCGCGACGTGTAGTCGGCGAAGCGCTGGCGCAGCTCGCCGGCGTCGAGCTCGAAGTCGGCGAGGTCGTAGATCAGGCCGCCGTAGCGGCCCCGCGGGTGGGTGGCGCGGTAGCCGAGCAGGGCCTGTTCGGCCCGCTCGTCGAAGGGCTGGTCGGCCCGCTCGTAGATCGAGGCGACCGTACCCATGTCGTCGGCCATGAACCCGTCGAAGTGCACGTCCATCGACTGGTCGGCGGGGAGCAGCTCCCGGTCGCGCTGGCACGCCGCCAACATCCGGTCGAGGCGGTCGGCCCAGTAGTGGCCGATGGCCACCGGGTCGACGGGGTCGCGGTGCAGCCGGGCGGTGTAGGCGACCATCGTCGACATCGACGCCGTCACCGACACGGGGTCGCGGTGGGTCACCAGCACCGTGGCGTCGGGGAACACGTTGCGGATCGCCTGGTACTGGTCGAGGTGCTGGGGCGACTTGAGCACCCACCGCTCGCCGCCCCGCTGCCACTGCAGCACCTTGAGCATGGTCTTCAGGTACTCGTAGTGCGGCGTCTGGTCATGGCCGAGGAAGGAGTCGCGCCACGTCGGCATCGGGGCGGTCGTCTCGAACAGCATGCTCGACACGTCGATGGCGAGGAGCTGGATCTCCTCGTGCACGTGGTCGACGGTCATCTCGTGCATCCGCTTGAAGAGGGGCGCGGCCAGGTCGAGGAAGGCGGTGCCGGCCTCGGTGCGGGCGAGGCGGGGGTCGGGGGCGCCCGCCGCCACCGCCGCCGCCTCGTCGGCGCCCAGCACCGGCTCCAGGCTCTCCCAGTAGGGGAGCGAGCGCAGCGCCGGGTCGGCCGACAGCAGGTTGTGCAGGTGGGTGGTGCCGGTGCGGGGCAGCCCGGCGATGATGATCGGCCGGGTGATCTCGACCTCGTGGATCTCGGGGTGGCGCCGCAGCAGGTCGGTGATGAGCAGCCGGTTCTTGACGAGCTGGCCGTACTGCACCGAGGTGGTGACCCGGCCCATCGGTGACAGGCTGCCCTCGGTCTCGAGGCACCGCAGGATCAGTGCCAGCCGCTCGAACCACCCCGGGTCGTCCCCGAAGTCGTCGAGCCCGGTCTCGGCCGAGGCACGGGCGCAGATCGCGTCGGCCGTCAGCTCGACGGCGTCGGCCATGGCCGACGCCCCGTCGAACAGCTCCTGCATCTCGGGCGGGAACCGCGGCTCCGCCAGGTCATCGATGTGGATCGCGGCTGGTCGTTCCCCCATGGCCGGCGAAGGTAGCCCACCTCCTTCGCGTGGATGGCCGGGGGAGACACCGGAGCCGGTTGGGTCAGGAGAGGCTGGGTGGTTGGTACCACTTGGTGTCGAAGCGTTCGCCGGTGGGGTGCTGGTAGCGGGCGGGTCGGGGGCGGGTGGTGGGTGGTCGGGCGAGGGAGGCGCCGGTGATGGGCCGGCCGCGCCGGTCGGTCACCTCGAGGGCGTTCGCCGGGCCGCGGATGGTGAGCACGCCGCGGTGGTGGAGGCGGTGGTGGTGGGGGCAGACGAGGGCCAGGTTGTGCAGTTCGGTGGGTCCGCCGTCTTCCCAGTGCACGAGGTGGTGGGCGTGGAGCCCGCCTCGGGCGTCACAGCCCGGGATCTCGCAGCGGCCACCGGCGCGGTGTTCGAGCGCTCGGCGGAGCCGGCGACCGATGTCGCGGGTCGACCGGCCGGCGCCGATGGGGATGCCGTCGCGTTCGAACCACACCTCGATGCGGGCGTCGCAGCCCAGCTCGCGGCGTTCGGCGTCGGACAGCGCCGGGCCGAGGTGCAGGTGGCCGATCTGTTGGTCGACGTCGAGGTGCATGATCACGGTGCTGCGATGGCCGTGGGGGCGGAGGTGGGCGGCGGCGTCGAGGCGGTGCTCGGCCATGCGCACCAACGCGTCGGCCAGGGTGGGGAACGGACGGGACGGCTCACCGTCGTCGCGTTCGCGTTGCCACTCGGCGACCAGCGCGTCGAGGTGGGCGTGCAGGGCGGCGTCGACCACCGCGGCGTCGAGCTTGGGCAGCCGGGCGTGCAACACCCAGTCGTCGGCATCGTCCCAATGGGCGAACACCTCCCGCACCGGTTCCGCCTCCGGTTCGGGCTCGGGTTCGACGGCGGGGTCGGGGGCCGGTCGGGGTGCCGCCCGCAGCGCGGTGCGCAGCTGGGCGACCGTCGCCGACCGGGCCAGCTCGGCGTAGTGGTCGTCGGTGCCATCCGGCGCCCCGCGGGCGATGACCGCTGCCTGGTCCTCGGACAACAACCCCTCTTCGAGCAGCCCCACCGTGGTCGGCAGCGCCTCCCGGCGACGGGCGATGGCGGTCAGGTTCCGGGCCCGCCCGGCGGCCACGCCGAGCTGCCAGGTGGCGAAGTGCTCCAACGACCGAAGGCCCGTGCCGCCCAACAGGCCCTCGTCGTCGACCACCGCCAACAGCTCGGTGATCCGCGCCGCGATCACGTTCTGCTGGCCGACCAGCTCGGCCAACTCGTCACACACCTCGTCCCAACGACGGTCCTGGGGCGTGGGCTCCGACACGAACGCGGTCATGACGGCCATGGTCCGACCCTACGCACAGGGTCCGACAGAAACGATCACCAGCTCGGCAGGTCACGACCTCCGGCCCCGGCGACGACAGGGCGGCGACGACAGGGCGGTGATGACCGAGATTGGGTCGTCCAGCCCTCCCCGGGCGCCACCGCCCCTGGTAGCAAGAGAGGTGTCATCCGCCACGAGGAGGGCTGTCGGTACCACCATGTCCGATGTGACCCGACCGATCCGGGGCCCGGCGACCGAGCCGGACCCCGTCCCGGTGCCGGCCCCCCGGCTGGCGCGTCATTCGTTCTCGCTGTCCGACGGGCACCGGGTGGGCCTTGCCGTCAGCGGTCGAGGGGTGCCCCTCGTGGTCGTCCACGGTTTCACCGCCGAGGGCTTCCTCTACGCCCAGACCCTCCACCGCCTGGTGCGCAAGGGCTTCAAGGTCGTCGCCATCGACATGGCCGGGCACGGCGGCACCCAGGGACTCCCCCAGGGCGGCGGTCGCCTCGGTGACTACGGCGAGCTCATGAGCCGGTGCATCGAGGAGCTCGGCATCCGCAGCGCGGTGCTGGCCGGGCACTCGATGGGGGGCCGGGTGGTCGCCCAGCTCGCCGCCCGCCACCCCGACCAGGCCGTCGCCGTGCTGCTCATCGACGCCATCGTCGGCGACGTCTGGGACTGGATGGTGCGCGTCTTCCGGGTCACGCCCCCGCTCATGGGTGCCCTCGGGCTGGCCCTCGTGGCCGACACCGCCTCGACCCTGCCGCTGTTCGCCGACCCGGTGCAGGCCCGAAAGCTCGGCCGCCTCGTCACCCCGACGATGGTCGGCCACGCCATGCAGCCGTGGCGCCTCCTCGGCCCCGGCCTGTCGATCATGCGGTCGCGGGGGAGCCACAAGGTGCTCGACGAGCTCGCCGCCAACGAGGTGCCCACCTTCGTCATCCACGGCGACCGCGACTTCGTCGTGCCCGTCTGCACCGCCTCGTCGGCCGCCTCCCGGGCCAACGGCCAGCTGGTCGTCGTCAAAGACGCCCAGCACTCGTGGCTCCTCCGCGACCCCGAGACGCTGCCGGCCATCGTCACCGAACTGCTGGCCGGGCTCCTCGGCGACGCCATCCGGGCCGGGCTCCCCGCCGCGGGGGCCGACGACATCGACGAGCTCGAGGCCGCGTTCTACGAGCCCGACGCCCCCATCCTCAGCCTCACCCCGGTCGAGACGTGGACCGGCACCACCACCGAGGCCCGCCCCCCGGCGTACCGCTGGGTCGTCCGCTGAGGGCCTGGGTCGTCCCGAGAGACCTGGGTCGTCCCGAGAGAACCGCCCTGCTACCCTTGGCCGCTGGCCCAGCTGGGCCGCCGCTTCTGGTCAGGCCAGTGGCCCCGGGGAGGATCTGTCGGTCCCCCCGGAGGCGCAGCCGACCGAGAGGCCGGGTCCGACACCCACCCCCATCGAGGAAACGCAACGCATGTCACGCGAACCGAGCAACCTCCCGCCCAAGGCGGGGACGATCGAAGAGCACCGTCTGCACGACTCGGACACCGGGTCACCCGAAGTGCAGATCGCCCTGCTCACCGACCGGATCAACCACCTCACCGAGCACCTGAAGGTCCACAAGAAGGACCATCACAGCCGGCGGGGACTGCTCATGCTGGTGGGTCGCCGCCGGCGCCTGCTCGACTACGTCCGCAAGAACGACGTCGAGCGGTACCGGGCGATCATCGCCAAGCTCGGGCTGCGGCGCTGACGTCGATGGCACGGCGACCCCACCCCCTCCGGGGCACCGCGGGTCGCCGGCAACCCCTGTCGACCAGCCACACCAGCCAGACCATCCACACCTGAGGCCGGGGACCGGCGTCAGTTGCCGGTGGTGACGGACGGGGACCGCTCCGTCCGCCACCACTGGGAACTGGCCACCGCCCCGCCTCCCCATCACGGGACCGTCGTGGTCCCGGTCAGGAGAACCCCATGGCGGAAGCCACCACCGTGACGGCCGATCTCACCGGCACGTCCAAGACCCTGTCCCTCGAGGCGGGCAAGTTGGCCCAATTGGCCGACGGCGCCGTCCTCGTCAAGCTCGGCGGCACCTCCATCCTGGTGACCGCCACCGCCGCCCGCTCGGCGCGGGAGGGCGCGGACTTCTTCCCGCTCACCGTCGACGTCGAGGAGCGGATGTACGCCGCCGGGCGCATCCCCGGCTCGTTCTTCCGCCGCGAGGGCAAGTCGAGCGACCAGGCCATCCTCACCTGCCGTCTCACCGACCGCCCGCTGCGCCCCGCCTTCCCCGACGGGTTCCGCAACGAGGTCCACATCGTCGGCACCGTGTTGTCGGCCGACCTGGTCAACCCGCACGACGTGCTCATGATCAACGGTGCGTCGGCTGCCCTCGTGCTGTCGGGCATCCCCTTCGACGGCCCGATCGGCGCCGTGCGCATCGCCTACTCCGCCGAGGGCGACTGGATCGCCAACCCCACCTACGAGGAGGGCGAGGCGGCCACGTTCGAGATGGTCGTGGCCGGCCGTGAGGTCGACGGCGACGTCGCCATCATGATGGTCGAGGCCGGTGGCACCGAGGCGTCGTGGCCGGCGTTCGACGCCGGCGCCCCGAAGGTCGACGAGGACGTCATCGCCGACGGGCTCCAGGCGGCCAAGACCTGGATCCGCGACAGCGTCCAGCTCCAGCGCCAGCTCGCCGCCGAGGCCGGCGTCGCCGAGCCGATCGTGGTCCCGCTCCACGTCGACTACGCCCCCGAGGTGTTCGCCGCGGTCGAGGCCGCCGGGGCCGCCAAGGTCGCCGAGGTCCAGTCGATCGGCGACAAGGCCGAGCGCCAGGCCGCCGAGGGCGCCCTGCGCGACGAGGTCCTCGCCGAGGTCCTCCCGAAGCTGGCCGACGTCGAGGACGCCGAGAAGCAGGCCAAGGCCGCCTACCGCTCGCTCACCAAGGCCATCGTGCGCCGTCGCATCGTCGAGGAGGGCGTCCGCATCGACGGTCGCGGCCCCCGCGACATCCGGCCGCTGTCGTCGGAGGTCGGCGTGCTCCCCACCGTGCACGGCTCCGGCCTGTTCCAGCGGGGCGAGACCCAGGTGCTCAACGTGGCCACGCTCGGCATGCCCCGCATGGCCCAGCAGCTCGACACGCTGTCGGTCATCGACACCAAGCGCTACATGCACCACTACAACTTCCCGCCCTTCTCGACCGGTGAGACCGGCTTCATGCGGGGCCCCAAGCGCCGCGAGATCGGCCACGGCATGCTCGCCGAGCGGGCGCTCCTGCCGGTGATCCCGTCGCAGAGCGAGTTCCCCTACGTGATCCGCACCGTCTCCGACGTGCTGTCGTCCAACGGCTCCACGTCGATGGGCTCGGTGTGCGCCTCCAGCCTGTCGCTGATGGACGCCGGCGTGCCGATCAAGGCGCCCGTCGCCGGCATCGCCATGGGCCTGGTGTTCGCCGACGGCAAGTACACCACCCTCACCGACATCCTCGGCGCCGAGGACGCGTACGGCGACATGGACTTCAAGGTCGCCGGCACCGCCGACGTGGTCACCGCCCTGCAGCTCGACACCAAGATCGCCGGCATCCCCGCCGACGTGCTGGCCCAGGCGCTGCAGCAGGCCAAGGAGGCCCGTCTGGCCATCCTCGAGGTCATGGCCGGTGCCATCGCCGGCCCGCGCGACGAGGTCGGGGCCACCGCGCCGAAGATCATGAGCTTCGAGATCCCGATCGACAAGATCGGCGAGGTCATCGGCCCGAAGGGCAAGGTCATCAACGCCATCCAGCAGGAGACGGGCGCCGACATCAGCGTCGACGACGACGGCACCGTCGGCGTCGTCAGCATCGGCTCCACCGACTCGGGTGCGGTGGCCGAGGCCGAGCGCCAGATCCGGCTCATCCTCAACCCCCCGACCGCCGAGGTCGGGGCCACCTACCCGGGCCGGGTGGTGAACATCACCAAGTTCGGGGCCTTCGTCAACATCCTCCCCGGCCGTGACGGCCTGCTCCACATCTCCAAGATCGGGGGCGGCAAGCGGATCGACCGGGTGGAGGACGTGCTCGACCTCGGCGACGAGGTCGAGGTGCGCGTCGACGACGTCGACCCCAACGGCAAGGTGTCGCTCTCGCTGGCGTCGGCCGTCGACGTCCCCGAGGGTGCCGGCCGCGACCGCGGCGGTGACCGCGGCGATCGAGGTGGCCGTGGGGATCGCGGCGACCGTGGTGGCGACAGCGGCGGTGACCGCGAAGAGGTCTCGTTCGAGGACTCGTTCGACCAGGAGATCCGCTCCGAGTTCGGCGACCTCGGGCCCGAGACCGCCGGCGCGGGCGCCGATCGCGGCGACCGTGGTGGCGACCGTCGCGGCGGTGGCCGTCGTGGCGGTGGCGGTGGCGGCGGTGGCCGAGGCCGCCGCCGTTCGTGAGGGCCCAGCCCTCGACATCGGGGTCGGGCCCGCACGGGCCCGACCCCGGCAAGACCGTCCTGCCGTCGGGCATCCGCGTCGTCACCGAGCGGATGCCCGACGCATCTTCGGTCGCCATCGGCTTCTGGGTCGGGGTCGGCTCGCGCGACGAGCAACCCGACCAGGCCGGGGTCTCCCACTTCCTCGAGCACTTGCTGTTCAAGGGCACCGAGGAGCGCCCTGCTCGTGCGATCGCCATGACGATCGACGCCGTCGGCGGCGAGATGAACGCCTTCACCGCCCGCGAGCACACGGCGTTCTACACGCGGCTCCCCGCAGCCGAGTTCGACCTCGGGCTCGAGCTGCTGAGCGACGTCGTCGCCGCCCCGGCCTTCCGTCCCCACGAGGTCGAGGCCGAGCGCGAGGTCATCCTCGAGGAGATCCTCATGAACGAGGACATCCCCGACGACGTCGTGATGACCCGCCTCTACGAGGCCGTGTTCCCCGACCACGCCCTCGGGCGCGAGACCCTCGGCACCGAGGAGACCATCGAGGCGATGAGCCGCGACGGCATCGCGTCGTTCCACGCCGCCCGGTACCGCCCCGCCAACCTGGTCGTCGCCGTCGCCGGGAACGTCGAGCACGACCAGGTGCTCGAGGGCATCGACGGCTACCTGGCCGACGGCCCGACCGGTGACCGGCCCGAGCGGCACCCGCCGAGCGACGCCGTCGTGCCCGTCGCCGTCGTCGAGCGGCCCACCGAGCAGGCCCACGTGGCGATGGGCTGGCGGGGGCTCGCCGTCGACGACGACGACCGCTACGCCCTCTACGCCGCCAACCACGTCTTCGGCGGTGGCATGTCGAGCCGCCTCTTCCAGGAGGTGCGCGAAGAGCGGGGCCTCGCCTACACGGTGTACAGCACGCCGTCGGGCTACGCCGACGCCGGTTCGCTCGTCCTCTACGCCGGCACCTCGCCGAGCCGGCTGACCGAGCTGCTCGACGTGGTCGCCGACGTCGTCACCGGCATGCTCGACCACGGCGTCACCGACGACGAGCACGCCGTCGCCCTCGGCTATCTCGAGGGCTCGCTCCTGCTCGGCCTCGAGGACAGCGCCAGCCGGATGATGCGCCTCGGCAACGCCGAGATCAGCCGCGGCGAGGTGCTCCCCGTCGACGAGCACGTCGCCCGCATCCGGGCGGTGACGAGGGACGACGTGCACCGGGTCGTGCAGCGGGTGTTCGGCGGTCCAAGGGCCCTCGCCGTCGTCGGGCCGTTCGCGGCCGACGACGCCCGCTTCGCCTGATCCGGGGCGCCGTCCCTCCGGCCTCGTCCACCCGGACGACCGCCGGAAGGGTCGCACTAGGGTGCTGCTCATGGCAGCGCGAGTGGGCGTGTTCGGAGCCGGCGGTCGCATGGGATCCACCGTGTGCCGGGCCGTCGCCGACGACCCGGACCTCGAGCTGGTGGCGGCGGTCGACCCCTTCCACTCCGGGCTCGACCTGCGCCAGGTCACCGGTGTCGACCTGCCCATCCAGGTCCAGCCCGGCCCCGAGGCCTTCGAGCAGGCCGACGTCGACGTCGCCGTCGACTTCACCCAGGTCGATGCCGCCCGCGGCAACGTGCTGTGGCTGGCCGAGCACGGCATCCACGCCGTGGTCGGCACCACCGGGTTCAGCGACGACGACTACGAGGTGTTCCGCTCGGCGTTCACCGGCGCGAACTGCGTGATCGCCCCCAACTTCGCCATCGGCGCCGTGCTCATGATGCGATTCGCCGAGCTGGCGTCGCCGTACTTCGAGTCGGGCGAGATCATCGAGTGGCACCACGACCAGAAGATCGACGCGCCGTCGGGCACCGCCCGGCTCACCGCCGAGCGGATGGCGGCGGCGTCGAGCGACTGGACCCCGGACCCCACCACCCAGGAGGTGCTGAAGGGCGCACGGGGTGGGGCGACGTCGGGCATCCGCGTCCACGCCCTGCGGGTGCGGGGGATGGTGGCCCACCAGGAGGTCGTGCTCGGCACCACCGGGCAGACGCTCACCATCCGCCACGACTCCTACGACCGTTCGTCGTTCATGCCCGGGGTGCTGCTGGCGGTGAAGTCCGTCCCCGACCGCCCGGGCCTCACGATCGGACTCGACGCCCTGCTCGACCTGTAGCCGGCGAACGGGCCTGACCCTCAGGAGCGGCGAACCTGCCGGGCACCGGCCTGGTCTCGCGCCAGGACGACCATTCGGTCGATGTTCACGTGCGGCGGCCGGGTGACGGCGAAGGCGATGCAGTCGGCCACGTCGTCGGCCTGCAGGGGTGTCATGCCCTCGTAGACCGAGGCCGCCCGCTCGGCGTCACCGCCGAAGCGCACCATGCTGAACTCCGTCTCGACCATGCCCGGGTCGATCTGGGTGATGCGGATCGGCCGGCCGAGCAGCTCCTGTCGGAGCACCTGCATCACCGCGTTCACGGCGAACTTGGCGGCGTTGTACCCACCGCCGCCGGCGTAGGCCTCGAGGCCGGCGATCGACCCGACGGTGACCACGTGACCGGCCCCGCTGGCCTCGAGGGCGGGGAGGAGCCGCTTGGTCATGCGCAGCACGCCGAGCACGTTGGCCTCGAACATCCAGCGCCACTGCTCCTCGTCGGCGGACTCGACGGGGTCGAGGCCCAGCGCGCCACCGGCGTTGTTGACGAGGACCGAGCACTCGTCCACCTCGGTGCAGAACGCGTCGACCGAGACCGGGTCGGTGACGTCGAGGGGGAGGGCCGTTGCGCCGAGGGGCTCGGCGACCTCGCGGAGGCGGTCTGCTCGGCGGGCGCCCACCACGACCGAGAAGCCCTCGGCGGCCAGCCGGCGGGCGGTGGCCGCCCCGATGCCGGAGCTGGCCCCGGTGACCACGGCGGTGCCCCTCGTCCCCCGTTCAGGCGTCGTCACGGCGCTCCTCCGTGCCCACGGCGCCATCGCTCCCACCCGTGTCGTCGAGCTCCTGCTCGAGCCGGCGCAACTGCTCGATCTCCGACGTGCCCTTCCGGCTCTCGCTCCAGACGGTGAAGCCGACCACCACGACGCTCAGGATCAGCAGGGGGATCCGGTAGTCGCTGATGAACCCGAGCACCCAGTTGATGGGCGTCTCGAACGCCTCCCCGATGAACATGATCAGCACCAGGCGGGTGATCGTGCCGGCGATGTTCAGGGTGAGGAAGAGCATCGGGCTCATGCCGGCCGAGCCGGCGAGCAGGCAGATCCAGTTGTTGGGGGCGATGAACACCAATGGGTAGCCCCACCGGCGGAACGCCTTCTCGAGGCTGCGCATCAGCCCACCGAAGGTCGGCGTGCGGCGCTCCATCCACCGCACGGCGCTGTCGCCGTACCAGTAGCCGAGCAGGTAGAAGAGCGGGTCGGACAGGAGTGCCCGGGTGGTGCCGATCGAGTAGTACCACCACAGGCTGATGTGGTTGACCACGCCGATCAGCCACCGGTTGCGGGAGTTCAACAGGATCAGCAGGAGCGGGTTGCCTCCGTCGCCGTTCTCGTCGGGGAGCAGGCTCGGGGCCAGGGCGTCGCCCACCTGGGCGGCGATCACCAGGGCGATGAGCGGCGCCACGATGAGGGTGAGCATCCGCCGGCTCGGGGCCGGGCGCGGCGGGTGGTGCACGTCGAGCTCGTGGTGCCCGTGATCCGCGTCGGACGGTGGGGCCGCCGCGGAGCCGGCGGGTGGATCGTCGGGCACCTCACCGCGCTCGTCGTGGGGGTCGGCGGGCTGGGTCATGCCGGAACGACCCTACTGGAACGCGCCTAGGCTCTCGCCGCCGGGCGAGGGCCGCTCGGCGGGTGGTTCGGGGAGAGGATCCGATGCTCGGGTTGATGCAGGAGCGACCGCTCACGCTGCCCCACTTCTTCGACCGGGCCGAGCGCCTCTTCCCCCGCAAGGAGATCGTCACCGCCGCCGCCGACGGTCGCCACCGCATCACCTACGGCGAGTGGGCGGCCCGCACCCGCCGTCTCGGGGGCGTGCTCGACGCCCTCGGCATCTCCGCCGACGGCCGGGTGGCCACCTTCGGCTGGAACACGGCCCGTCACCTCGAGCTGTACTTCGCTGCGCCGTGCAGCGGGCGGGTGCTGCACACGCTCAACATCCGTCTGTTCCCCGAGCAGATCGTCTACATCGCCAACCACGCCGAGGACGAGGTCGTCTTCGTCGACAAGTCGCTCGTGCCGCTGCTCGACCCGCTGCTGCCACAGCTCCGCACCGTTCGCCACGTCGTGGTGATGGACGACGGCGCGGGTGCCGCGCCCCACTCGACCGGCGTCGAGGTGCACGACTACGAGGTCCTGCTGTCGGCGGCGGAGCCGGTCGAGTGGCACGTCGACGACGAGCTGCGGGCCGCGTCGATGTGCTACACGAGCGGCACCACCGGCAACCCGAAGGGGGTCGTCTACTCCCACCGGTCGACCTGGCTCCACACGCTCGGGGTGATGGCCGCCGATGCCCTGGGGGCGAGCGAGCGCGACGTGATCCTGCCCGTCGTGCCCATGTTCCACGTCAACGCGTGGGGCCTGGCCCATGCCGGCGTCGCCTGCGGCGCCAAGCTGGTGATGCCCGGGCCCGACCTGTCGCCCGTGGCCCTCGCCACCCTGATCGAGGAGGAGCGGGTCACCGTCGCCGCCGGTGTCCCCACGATCTGGATGGGCGTCCTCCCCGAGCTCGCCGGCCGGGACACCTCGTCGCTGCGGGCCATCCCCTGCGGGGGTGCGGCGGTGCCACGGGCGCTCTCCGAGGCCTACCGCGAGCAGATCGGCCTTCCCATCCTGCAGGCCTGGGGCATGACCGAGACCAGCCCCATCGCGTCGATCGGTCGGCTCAAGTCGTATCTCGACGGCGACATGGCCGAGGCCGACAAGGCCGACCTGCGCTCGGCCCAGGGGCTGGCGGTGGTCGGGGTCGACTTCCGGATCGTCGACCCCGACTCGCTCGAGCCGATCGCGTGGGACGGCATCAGCCGGGGCGAGCTCCAGGTGTCGGGCAACTGGATCGCCCGCGAGTACTACGACGACGAACGTTCGCCCGAGTCGTTCACCCCCGACGGGTGGCTGAAGACCGGCGACGTGGCCACGGTCGACCAGGAGGGCTACATCCGCCTCGTCGATCGCACCAAGGACGTCGTGAAGTCCGGCGGGGAGTGGATCAGCTCCGTCGAGCTCGAGAACGAGATCATGGCCCACCCCAAGGTGGCCGAGGCGGCGGTGATCGGCGTGGCTCACCCGAAGTGGTCGGAGCGTCCGCTGGCCTGCGTCGTGGTGAGGCCGGGCGAGGAGCTCACCGGCGACGAGGTGCTGGCGTTCCTCGAGGGTCGGGTGGCCAAGTGGTGGCTGCCCGACGACGTGGTGTTCATCGACGAGGTGCCGAAGACGTCGGTGGGGAAGTTCTCCAAGAAGACGCTGCGCGACCGCTTCAAGGACCACCCGCTCCCGACGGCGTGAGCTGACGTGCCGATGCCCCGCGCCGCGGTCGTCGGCGTCGCCTCCTCGCTGCCGCCGCCGGTCGCCCAGGACGAGATCGCGCGCTTCGCCGTCGAGCTCTACCCCGAGCTCGAGGGCTCCCGGCACCTGGCCATGTTCGCCAACGCCGGCATCGAGCGCCGACACCTCGCCCACGACCTCGACTGGTACCGAGACCGGCGGTCGCTCGCCGAGCGGGCCGGCGAGGCCGGTGCCCTGGGCCTGCACCACGCCGCCCGGGCGGCCTCCGACGCCCTCGAGGCCGCGGGCGTCGCACCGGCCGCCGTGGACGCCGTCGTGATGGTCACCTCCACCGTGCTGGAGGTGCCGACCCTCGACGCCGCCCTGGTGAGCGCCCTCGGCCTGCGAGACGACGTGCGGCGCGTGCCCCTGTGGGGCATGGCGTCGCTCGGCGGGGCGGCCGGCCTCGGGCTGGCATGGGAGCTGGTCGGGCCCGGCAGCGGGACCGTGCTCGTGGTCGGGGTCGAGATGAACTCGCTCACCTTCGTGCGCGACGACCAGTCGATGGACATGCTCGTGTCGATGGCGCTGTTCTCCGACGGCGCCGCCGCCGCCGTCGTGCGCGCCGCCGATCCGTCCACGCCGGGCGCGGCGGGCGACGTCGAGCTGGTCGGTCGGCACAGCACGCTGGTGCCCGACACGGCGTGGGCCATGGGGTTCGGCGTCGCCGACACCGGCCTCCGTTGGCACCTGGCGCCCAACGTGCCCGAGGTGGCCTCGCGGTGGGCGAGGGCCAGCATCGAGGCGGCGTTCGCCACCGTCGACTGGTCCCGCACCGACGACGACCACGCCCTCATCCACCCTGGCGGGGCCAAGGTGCTGGACGCCGTCGAAGACGCCCTCGGCCTCGATCGCCACTCCCTGCACTGGTCGCGCGAGACCATGCGGGACCACGGCAACGTGAGCAGCGTCACCGTGCTGTTGATGCTCGAGCGGTTCCTCGCCGCGCGCCCGGCGCCGGGCCCCGGCCTCATCACCGCCATGGGCCCCGGCTTCGCCTTCGAGCACGTCCTCTTCGAGCACCTCGCGGACCGCTGACGGCGGCAAGCGGCGTCGGTTTCACCAGCCAGAACGGCCCGCCGTACCCTGACGGGCGGTGACGATGCCCTCGCCCGACTACTCCTTCGCCTGGAAGCCCCGGTGGATCCTGTCCCACCTGTTCGTGTTGGGCATGGTCGTGCTGATGGTCGGCCTCGGGTTCTGGCAGCTGCGCCGGCTCGACGAGCGCAAGGAGCACAACGCCAAGGTCGAGGCCCGCCAGGCCGAGGCCCCGGTGCCGGTGGCCGAGCTGCTCCCCGCCGGCCCCGAGGCCGACGCCGCCGCCGTCGACGAGGTGGCCTTCCGCGGCGTCACCCTGTCGGGCACCTACCGGACCGACCAGCAGGTGCTCGTCACGAACCGCACCTACGACGGCAGCCCCGGCTACTGGGTGCTGACCCCGCTGGCCCAGGACGACGGCACCGCCGTGGTGGTCAACCGAGGGTGGGTGCCGTTCAACAGCACCGACCCCGACGGGGCTTGGGAGGCGTTCGCGCCGCCGAGCGGCCCGGTGACCGTCACCGGCATGGTGCGATCGAGCCAGAGCCGGTCGTCGGGCCTCGTGGCCGGCCCCGAGGACCGCAGCGGCGAGCGGCTCACGACCCTCGCCCGAGCCGACGTCGGCCGGCTCCAGCAGCAGGTCACCGAGCCGCTGTACCCGCTGTACGTCGACCTGCGAGCGCAGACCCCGCCCCAACCCCCGGAGACCCAGAACCTCCCGCTGCCCGTCCCCGCGCCCGACCTGGACGAGGGCCCGCACCTCAACTACGCCGGCCAGTGGTTCATCTTCGCCACCCTCACGGTGATCGTGTACCCGTTGTTGTTGCGGCGGGTCGCCCGCAACCGCGCCGCCGAGCGGGCGGGTGACGAGGCCGAGGTGGTCAGCCCGGTGGGCGGGCCCGCTGATCGATGACCGGCGGCCGGCGGTCCCGCCTGGCGTTCGCGACGACTGCGTCGCTCGTCCACCCCGATGACGACGAGGCGCCGATCCGCGCCGCATGCGCCGCGGCGGGCGTCGACGCCGCGTGGGAGGTGTGGGACGACCCGACGGTCGACTGGGGCGCCTACGACCGGGTGGTCATCCGTTCGCCCTGGGACTACCACGAGCGGCTCGACGAGTTCCTCGGCTGGTGCGACCGCGTCGCCGCCGACGCACCGCTGGTCAACCCGGCCGCCGTGCTGCGGTGGAACAGCCACAAGGGCTACCTGCTCGACCTCGAGGCCGACGGGCTGCCGATCGTGCCGACGGAGCTGGTGGCCAGGGACGCCGAGGCACCGCTGCACGTCATCCTCGACCGCCACGGGTGGGCGGACGTCGTGGTGAAACCGGCCGTGTCCGGCGGGGCGAAGGGGACCACCCGGCACCCGGCCGACGACCCGGCGGGGGAGCGGGCCCTCGCGGCGCTGCTCCGCGCCGGTGACGCCCTCGTGCAGCCGTACCTCCCCGAGATCGAGGCCCACGGCGAGACGTCGGTCGTCGTGCTCGGTGGGGAGCCGACCCACGCCGTCAGCAAGCGACCGATCGCCGGCGACTTCCGGGTCCAGGCCCAGTACGGGGGCCGCGACCACCCGGTGACCGCCACCGCGGCCGAGCTCGACCTGGCCGTGGCGTGCGTCGCCGCCGCCGAGCGGATCGGCCCGATCGCCTACGCCCGGGTCGACTGCCTCACCGTCGACGGCCGGCCGCGGTTGATGGAGCTCGAGGTGCTGGAACCGTCGCTCTTCCTCCACCTGGCCCCGCCGTCGGCGGCCGAGGCCCTCGTGTCGGCCCTGCTGGCCATTCCCTGAGTCGGCTCACGTCTCGACCATGGCCGAGCCGAGCGCGATCCCGAGCGCCACGCCGACCCGGAGGGGTCCGCTGGTAGGGTTCGGCCGATGCCGGTGCCCTCCGATCCCGACCTCCTGGTGCTCCACGGGCTCCGGTTGACCGGGTTCGCCGAGGCGGACGTGGTGGCCGCCGGGTCCGGGCTCGACGTCGACGACGTGGCCAAGCGCCTCGACGGGTTCGAGGTCGACGGGCTGGTCAAGCACCGGGCGGGACGGGTGAGCGGCTGGACCCTCACGGCCGCCGGCCGGGCGCGGGGCGAGCACCTGCTCGCCGAGGAGCTCGACGCCGCCGGTGCCCGTGACGCGATCACGGTGGGGTACCGCCGCTTCCTCGAGCGCAACGCCGAGATGCTCGGCGTGTGCACCGACTGGCAGATGCGCGAGGTCGACGGCCGGCAGGTCGTCAACGACCACGCCGACGCAGACTACGACGCCGGGATCATCGCCCACCTCGCCGACCTCGACCGCCACGTGCAGCCGGTGTGCGACGCGCTCGCCGCCGAGCTCGACCGGTTCGGCGGCTACCCGTCGCGCTTCGAGAACGCGTTGGCCAAGGTCCAGGCCGGTGCGCTCGACTGGTTCACGAAGCCGATGATCGACTCGTACCACACCGTGTGGTTCGAGCTGCACGAGAACCTGCTGGCGACGCTGGGCATCCCCCGGGGCTCGGAGCCGACCGGATGACGGCCGCCCCGCTCACGGCCGGCCCGCTCGACGACGACCCGACCACGCCAGAGAGAGCCTGAGGAGACAGATGGCACGATTCGGTGCGGTCCTGACCGCCATGATCACCCCGTTCGACGACGCCGGGGAGGTCGACCTCGACGGCGCCGCCGCCCTCGCCCGCTGGCTGGTCGAGCAGGGCAACGACGGCCTCGTCGTCACCGGCACCACCGGCGAGGCGAGCATGCTCACCGACGAGGAGCAGGTGTCGGTGTGGCGGGCGGTGCGCGGCGCGGTCGACGTGCCCGTCGTGGCCGGCAGCGGCACCAACGACACCCGTCACGCCGCCGAGCTCACCGCCCGGGCGTCGGACGCCGGCCTCGACGGCGTGCTGGTGGTGACGCCGTACTACAACCGTCCCTCGCAGGCCGGCATCGAGGCCCACTTCCGGGCCCTCGCCGCCGCCACCGACCTGCCGGTCGTCCTCTACGACATCCCGGTGCGCACCGGCCGCAAGATCTCCACCGAGCTCCTGGTTCGCCTGGCCCGAGAGGTGCCCAACATCGTCGCCGTGAAGGATGCCGCCGGCGACCCGGCCGAGTCGGCCCGACTGCTCGCCCAGGCGCCCGCCGGGTTCGAGCTCTACTCCGGTGACGACGCCCTCACCCTGCCCCTCCTCGCCGTCGGCGCCGTCGGCGTGATCGGCGTGGCCACCCACTGGGCGGCCCGCCCGATGGGGGAGATGATCGCCGCCTTCGGCAAGGGCGACGTCGACCGGGCCCGCCAGCTCAACGCCGCCCTCCTCGACAGCTATGACTTCGAGAGCGGGGACCTCACGCCGAACCCACTTCCGGCCAAGGCGATGATGCGAGCCCTCGGCCAGCCGGCGGGCCAGTGCCGTCTGCCGATGGGCCCGGCACCCGACGGGCTCGACGCCCGGGCCCTCCAGGTGCACCGCACGCTCCAGTCCTACGGGCGACTGCAGGACGCATGAGCGCCGACAAGGCATCCCCCGTACGCATCACCTTCCTCGGCGGCCTCGGCGAGATCGGCCGCAACTGCGCGTGCATCGAGGTCGAGGGCAAGATCATGCTGCTCGACTGCGGGCTCATGTTCCCCGACCTCGACATGCTCGGGATCGATCTCGTGCTGCCCGACTTCTCCTACCTGCGCGACAACGCCGATCGCATCGTCGGCTGCATCGCCACCCACGGCCACGAGGACCACGTCGGAGGCCTGTCGTTCCTGCTCCGGGAGCTGTCGTTCCCGATCTACGGGTCCGAGCTGACGCTCGGCCTGGCCAGCAACCGCATCGAGGAGGCCGGACTGCTCGACCGCACCGAGCTGATCCCGGTGCGCGACGGCGAGCGCCGCAAGATCGGTCCGTTCGACGTGGAGTTCATCCCGGTCACGCACTCGGTGCCCCACGGCTTCGCCACCGCCTTCCACACGCCGCAGGGCGTGATCATGCACAGCGGCGACTGGAAGCTCGACCTCATGCCGGTCGACGGGCGCCTCACCGACCTCGGCCGCATGGGCGCCATCGCCGACGAGTTCGGCATCCGCCTCCTCCTCTCCGACTCCACCAACGCCGAGGAGCACGGCCACTCCGAATCCGAGTCGTCGGTGGGCAAGGTGCTGTACGACCTGTTCCACCGCTACGAGGGCCGGCGCATCATCACCACCTGCTTCGCGTCCCACGTGCACCGGGTGCAACAGATCGCCGACGCCGCCCTCGCCTTCGACCGCACCATCGCCACCATGGGCATGTCGATGAAGAAGAACGTGCGCCTCGCACGATCGATGGGCCTGCTCGACATCCCCGAGCGCTCGCTCCGAGACATCGACGACATCGACGACCTCCCGCACGAGGACGTGTGCGTCATCAGCACCGGTTCCCAGGGCGAGCCCATGTCGGCGCTGGCCCTGCTCGCCGCCAACGAGAACCGGTGGCTGCGCCTCGGGGAGGGCGACGTCGTCATCATGAGCTCGCACCCGATCCCCGGCAACGAGGCCAACGTGTCGAAGGTGATCGACGGGCTCGTGCGGCTCGGCACCGAGGTCGTGCACTCCGGCATCTCCGACGTGCACGCCACCGGTCACGCCAAGGCCGAGGAGCTCAAGACGCTGCTGTCGATCACCCGACCCGACTGGTTCGTGCCCGTGCACGGCGAGTACCGCCACCTGGTCGCCCACGCCCGGCTGGCCGAGCAGATGGGGGTGGAGGGCGACCACATCGTGGTGAGCGAGGACGGCGACCAGCTCACCCTCACCGGCGCGGGCATCGAGCGGAAGCCCAAGGCGGCGCCCGCCGGCTACCTGTACGTCGACGGCATCATCGGCGACGTCGGCGCCGGCGTGCTGCGCGACCGGCGGGTGCTGGCCGAAGAGGGCGTGGTCGTCGTCATCGTGGCCGTCGACGTCACCACGGGGGCGATCATCACCGGCCCCGAGATCATCACCCGAGGCTGGGTGTACGCGCCCGAGGCCGAGGACCTGCTCGACGAGTGCGCCGAGAAGGTGCGGGACTCGATCAAGGCGGCCTTCGCCGAGCAGGCCACCGACATCGAGACGCTCCAGCGCCACGTGCGCCGGGCCGCCGGCAAGTTCGTGAACGAGCAGACCCGCCGCCGCCCCATGATCGTCCCGGTGGTGATGGAGGCCTAGCCCTTCCCCCCGACTACCCTCCCGGGCCATGGCACTCCCATCGAACTCGGGACGACAGGTCATCGCCGACGCCGGCGCCACGCTGCTCGACGCCAAGGAGCAGCTCCCCCTCGAGCAGCTGGGCGCCCTCGCCGCGCTGCCGGCGGAGTCGGTGCCGTCCCTCGCCGCCCTCGCCCACGAGGTGCGCCTGGCCTGGTGCGGGCCCGAGGTCGAGGTCGAGGGGATCCTGTCGGCCAAGACCGGCGGCTGCCCGGAGGACTGCCACTTCTGCAGCCAGTCCGCCAGGTTCGAGACCCAGGTGCTGGCCACCCCGTTCCTCGACACCGACGAGGTGCGGCGCGCCGCGCGAGGAGACCGCCGAGCTGGGCGCGTCGGAGTTCTGCATCGTGCTGGCCGTGCGCGGGCCCGACGAGCGCACCATGCAGCGCCTCCTCGAGCTGGTGCCGATGGTGCGCGACGAGGTCGGCATCAACGTCGCCGTCAGCGCCGGCATCCTCACCGACGACCAGGCCCGCCGCCTCGCCGAGGGGGGCGTGCACCGCTACAACCACAACCTCGAGACGTCACGCTCGTTCTTCCCGTCGATCGTCACCACCCACACGTGGGAGGAGCGCCACGAGACCTGCCGGCTCGTCCACCGCTACGGCATGGAGCTGTGCTGCGGCGTGCTGCTCGGCATGGGCGAGACGGTCGAGCAGCGCATCGAGCTCATCGGCGAGCTGCGCGAGGTCGAGCCGGCCGAGGTGCCGGTGAACTTCCTCAACCCGCGTCCGGGCACCCCCCTCGGGGACCGCATGCTCATCGAGCCCCTCGAGGCGATCCGGTGGATCGCCCTGTTCCGCCTCGGGCTCCCGTCGGTCATCCTCCGCTACGCCGGCGGCCGCGAGGTGACGCTGCGGGAGCTGCAGGCCATGGGCATGACGTCGGGCATCAACGCCCTCATCGTCGGCAACTACCTCACCACGCTCGGCCGGTCGCCGGACGACGACCTCCAGATGCTCGACGACCTGCGCATGCCCATCGGGGCCCTCTCCAAGGTGATCTGAGGCCGGTCGTGGACGCCGTGCCCGCCGGCCCGGCCTTCTGCCGGTGGTGCGGGCGCCAGAGCGGAGGCTGCGACGGGGTGAGCTGCCGACGCGAGCTCGACCCGCCCCGCTTCTGCCCCTCGTGCGGGCGTCGCCTGCGGGTGCTCGTGATCCCCACGGGGTTCGAGGCTTCGTGTCGCGACCACGGCCCGGTGCGGGACTGACCCGCGAGATCAGCGGTAGGCGCGCACGACCAGGCTCGGGAGCGCCTCGAAGCCCGTGGGATCCGCAGTGACGATCTCCCGCCCGGAGGCGAGCGCGGTCGCGGCGATGATGAGGTCGTGTGCCCCGCGGGGCCGTCCGGCACGGCGGGCGGCGGCGAGCAACGTGGCGTGGGCCAGCGCGACCTCGGTGTCGTAGTGGACCACGGTCATCGTCGCGAGCACGTCGTCGAGGAACGCCTGGCGCGACTGGCGGCGCCGACCGTCCGCCAGCGAGACCCCGACCGCCAGCTCGGCGACGGTGATGGCGGCGATCGCCACCTCGTCGTCGTCGGCGATGACGGCGTCGAGGCGCCGCTGGTCCCGCTCCGCGTCCACCAGCAGCGTCGTGTCGAGCAGGAGGCGCGTCACGGGCGATCGTCGACGACGAGGAGGTCGCGCACCTCCTCGAGGTCCCGCGCCCACGCCCGGTCGGACCGGTGGCGTCCGAGCAGGGCCTTGGCGTCGGCCCCTCGTCCGGTCGTCACGGGTGCGAGGTGGGCCACGATCCGCCCGCGCCGCACGATCGTGAACTCCTCCCCGCCGTGCTCCACCGCGTCGAGCAGGTCGGCGAACCGCCGGGCGGCGTCGGTGGCGCTGATCTCGGGCACTGGATCAGATTATCTGATTCGAGGTCGGCGGTCCACCACCTCGGGGGTAGGGTCTGCTTCGCTGGAAGCAGCCGTCGAACCCGGCGCGGGCGTAGGGGCCGTGGGGTCGGCCCCCTAGGCATGCCCGACGACCCGCTGGTGACCAGGTGACGACGAAGCAGAAGAGCCGTTCCCGTTCGACCTCCAAGCGCGCCCCGGCGCGGTCGAGGAGGACCCCGGCCTCCCGCGCCCGCAAGGGCCCCGCCGGCGCCGACCTGCTGAAGGGCGCCTTCGACGGTCACGGCCACGACGTGTGGGGCGTGCTCGCCATCGCCGTCGGCATCGTCGCCGGGCTCGGCATCTACGCCGATGCCGCCGGACCGGTCGGCGAGGCGGTGGCCACCGCCATCGGCGCCGTGGTCGGCATGGCCGCGGTGGTCGCGCCCGTCGCCCTCGTCGTCGTCGGCGCGCTGCTGATCCGGGGTCCCCGGGGCGAGGGCGAGACCGACACCGCCCACGTCGTGCGCCTCGCCGTCGGTGCCGCCTTCCTGCTGGTCGCGACCTGCGGCCTCCTGCACCTCGCCGGCGGCCAGCCTGCCGTCGACGCCCCGGTCGACGACCTGGCCGACGCCGGCGGCTGGATCGGCGCGTTCGTCGGCGTGCCGCTGGTGTCCCTGCTGTCGGCGTGGGGCGCCGGCCTCGTGCTGGTCGCCGTCGGGGTCATCGGCGTGGTGCTCGTCACCGGGGTGTCGCTTCGCACCGCCACCCACAAGGCGGCCGACGGCGTGCGGCCGGTGGGCACGTTCGTCCGTACCCGCACGCGGGGCCTGTTCGAGCTCCGCCACCACGAGCCCGTCGACGACGCCATCGACCTGCGCGACGGCCCCGACCAGGAGGCCGACGACGACGCCCTGCGGGTGGTCGTCGCCGGCGAGGAAACCGACGAGCTCGACGAGCCCGACGAGCTCGACGAGGAGGCCGAGGCCGCCGTCGACGAGCCCGAGCCGGTCGAGGTCCACGTCCCGGTCGCCGACGACGCCCCCACCGAGGTCGAGCAGCTCGCCATCGCCCTCGAGCCCCGCACGACGGCCTGGAAGCTCCCGGCCATGAAGCTGCTCGACCGCAGCGAGACCCACGAGGTCGACCGCGTCTACGTCGAGGAGCAGGGACGCACGCTCGAGAGCGCCCTCGCCGAGCACGGCGTGCAGACCCGCCTGGTGGGCATGGTCGTCGGCCCGACGGTCACCCGCTACGAGCTCGAGCTCGGGCCCGGCGTCAAGGTCTCCAAGGTCACGAGCCTCCACAAGGACATCGCCTACGCCATGGCGTCGCCCGACGTGCGCATCCTCGCCCCCATCCCGGGGCGGCAGGCCATCGGCGTCGAGGTGCCCAACAGCAAGCGCCAGGTCGTGGCCCTGGGCGACATCCTCGCCAGCGAGGAGGCCCGCAAGGCCACCCACCCGCTCGAGGTGGCCATCGGCCGCGACATCAACGGCCGGGCCGTGCTGGCCAACCTCTCGACGATGCCCCACATCCTCATCGCCGGCGCCACCGGCGCGGGCAAGTCGTCGTGCATCAACTCGCTGATCACGTCGATCCTGATGCGCACCTCGCCCGACGAGGTGCGGATGATCCTCGTCGACCCGAAGCGGGTCGAGCTCGGCCAGTACAACCGCCTGCCGCACCTGCTCACCCAGGTCGTCACCAACCCGAAGAAGGCGGCGAACGCGCTGTCGTGGGCGGTGCGGGAGATGGAGCGTCGCTACGACCTGCTCTCCGAGGTCGGCTTCCGCGACATCAACGGCTACAACGCCGCCTTCGACCGCGGGGATCTGCACGACGACCCCGACGAGGGCGTGCACTTCGAGCGGCTGCCCTACATCCTCGTCGTCGTCGACGAGCTCAACGACCTGATGATGGTGGCGGCCCGCGACGTCGAGGAGTCGATCTGCCGCATCGCCCAGATGGCCCGCGCCGTCGGCATCCACCTCGTGATCGCCACGCAGCGCCCCTCGGTGAACGTGATCACCGGCGTCATCAAGGCCAACATCCCCGCCCGCCTCGCCTTCGCGGTGTCGAGCCTCGCCGACAGCCGGGTCATCCTCGACCAGGGCGGCGCCGAACGGCTCGTGGGCCGGGGCGACATGCTCCTGCTCGGCCCGTCCTCCAGCGTGCCCCAGCGCATCCAGGGGGCGTGGGTCAACGAGAAGGAGGTGCGCGACGTGGTCGGCCACTGGCGCCGGCAGTCGCCCCAGCTCGCCTACGACGAGGCCGTCCAGGGAAGCGAGGACGTCGACACGGGTGGTGCCGGCGGTGCCGGACCGTCGGGTGGCGACGACGACGACGACCTGCTCGAACAGGCCATGGACCTGGTGGTGCGCAGCCAGCTCGGGTCCACGTCGATGCTGCAGCGCAAGCTCCGTGTCGGCTTCGCCCGGGCGGGTCGGCTGATGGACCTGCTCGAGCAGCGGGGCGTGGTCGGCCCCTCGGAGGGCTCCAAGGCCCGCGCCGTGCTGATGGCGCCCGAGGAGCTCGACGGGGCCACCGCCGCACCGGACGAGTAGGCGGCTGAGGAGGCGGCACGCGCCGCCCACGTCGGCTAGGAAGCGGGCATGAGCGACGCGGGAGCAGGCCCGAGCGGCCGGGAGCAGGGAACGATGCGCACGATCACCGACGGCCTGCGGTTCCCCGAGGGCCCGATCGCCATGGCCGACGGCGGCGTGGTGCTCACCGAGATCGCTGCCGGGCGGATCACCCGGGTCGCGCCCGACGGCGCCAAGACCGTGGTGGCCGACGCGGGTGGAGGCCCCAACGGGGCCGCCCTCGGACCCGACGGGGCGCTGTACGTCACCAACAACGGCGGCTACTTCGACTTCAACGAGATCGAGGGCCTCGGGTTGGTGCCGAGCGGCAGCGACCGCGAGCAGGGATCGATCCAACGCATCGACCTCGACACCGGCGCCGTGCAGACGATCTACACCGAGTGCGACGGGCGGAAGCTGATCGCGCCCAACGACCTCGTGTTCGACGCCCACGGGGGCTTCTGGTTCACCGACCACGGCGTCACGCCCGAGAGGTATCCCGACCACCCCGGCGTGCTCTACGCCAACGCCGACGGCAGTCACATCGCCGGCGCCGCCTTCGGCACCCACGACACCAACGGCATCGGGTTGTCCCCCGACGGCTCGCGGCTGTACGTGGCCGAGACGGCGGAGGGCCTCGTGTGGGAGTGGGAGGTCGGCGCCCCCGGGGTGTTGGCGCCGCTCGACGAGTCGACCCGCACGAAGGGGCGCCTGCTCCACGACGCCCCCGAGGGACTGCTGTTCGACTCGCTGGCCGTCGACGGCGAGGGCTGGGTGTGCGTGGCGACCATCGGGGTGGGCGTGCCCGGCGGCATCACCGCCATCGCCCCCGACGGCTCGACCACCGAGTTCCACCAGAGCCCCGACTTCCTGACCACCAACGTCTGCTTCGGCGGCGACGACCGGCGCACCGCCTTCGTGACCTGCTCGTCCCAGGGCCTGCTCGTGCGCACGACGTGGCCCCGCGCCGGGCTGGCCCTCGCCCACGAGGCGTGACCGGCGAGGGGCAGTGGCAGGTCCACGGGGAGCGGCCGCTCTACTCGAGTGAGTGGGTGAGCCTCCACCTCGTCGAGGTCGAACCGCCCGGCACCGATCGGTTCGAGCACCACGTCGTGCGGCTCCCGCACCACGCCGCCGGGGCGATCGTCCACGACCCCGAGCGGGGCGTGCTGCTGCTGTGGCGCCACCGCTTCGTCACCCGCTCGTGGGGGTGGGAGATCCCCGCCGGTGCCCTCGACCCGGGGGAGACGCCGGTCGACGCCGCCCGCCGCGAGACCATCGAGGAGTCGGGCTGGGCACCGGGCCCGCTCCGACCGCTGCTCGCCTACCACCCGCTGTCGGGGGTGGTCGACCAGACCTTCCACGTCTTCCTGGCCGACGGCGCCGAGCAGATCGGCGAGCACGACCCCGTCGAGGCCAGCCGGGTCGAGTGGTTGCCGGTCGAGCGGGTGCGCGAGGAGATGCAGGCCGGGCGGGTCGTCGACGGCATGACCGTCACCGGCCTCGGCTACGCCCTCGCCTTCGGGCACCTGGCCCCCTGACGCCGGGACGGCGGCGCCTCGAGCCCGCCGGTCGGCTGCTCGGCGAGCTCCCTCTGCTCGCCCAGGCGCTCGTCGGCCTCGTCCTGTTCGAGGTCTTCGGCGGCCTGTTCATCGCGCCCGCGTTCGTGCTCCTCGGCTTCCGACCGGCCCAGCTCGCCCTCTTCTCGGTCGTCACCACCACGTGGGCGAGCCGTCCCCCGGGCGCGGACTCCTCGCCGGCTCGGGGCCGAGGGTGGGCTCCGGTACCATCGTCCGGTGCCTCGCACGTTCTGGGTGGAGACCCTCGGCTGCCCCAAGAACCAGGTCGACTCCGACAAGCTCACCGGCACCCTCCTCGCCGACGGGCTGGCCCCCGCGTCGGCGCCCGACGACGCCGACCTGGTGGTGGTGAACACCTGCGCGTTCATCGAGGACGCCCGGCGGGAGTCGATCGACGTGGTGCTGGCCCTCGCCGAGGGCCGCAAGGGCGGCGCCGAGGTGGTCGTGACCGGCTGCATGGCCGAGCGCTACGGCGACGACCTGGCCGAGGCCCTCCCCGAGGTCGACGCGGTGGCCGGGTTCGGCGTGCCCGTCACCCTCACGACCAAGGCTCGGGCCGTACCCGCCTTCGACCTGCTCGAGCTGCCTCGTCCGCCGGCGTCGGCGCCGTGGGCGTACCTGAAGGTGGCCGAGGGCTGCGACCGCAACTGCGGCTTCTGCGCCATCCCCACCTTCCGCGGCCGGCAGCGGTCGCGCTCGATGGACGACCTGCTCGCCGAGGTCGACGCCCTCGGCGCCCGCGAGATCGTGCTCGTGGCCCAGGACCTCGCCGCCTACGGCCGCGACCAGGGACGCGGCGAGCGTCGCATCGTGCCCCTCGTGCGGGCCGTCGCCGAACGGGTGGACCGGGTGCGGCTGCTGTACCTGTACCCGTCCGATCTCACCGACGAGCTCATCACCACCGTGCTCGGCACCGGCGTGCCCTACTTCGACCTCTCCCTGCAGCACGTGTCGCCGCCGCTCATGCGCCGCATGCGCCGATGGGGCGACGGCGAGCGCTTCCTCGCCCGCATCGCCGACATCCGGGCCGCCGAGCCGGCCGCCGCCTTCCGGTCCAACTTCATCGTCGGCTACCCGGGGGAGACCGAGGCCGACCACGACGAGCTGCTGGCCTTCGTCGCCGAGGCCCGGCTCGACTGGTGCGGGTTCTTCGCCTACTCGCGCGAGGACGGCACCTTCGCCGCCGGCCTCGACGGGCAGGTGCCGGCCGAGCTGACGGGGGAGCGGCTGGCCGAGCTGCGCGAGCTGCAGGACGCCATCACCGCCGCCCGACGTGACGAACTGATCGGCACCCGGGTCAGAGCGCTCGTGGACGCCCCCGGCCAGGCCCGCAGCTTCCGCGAGGCCCCCGAGATCGACGGCATCATCGCCGTGCCCGACCACCTCCCCGTCGGCGAGTTCGTCGACGTCGACGTGGTCGACGCGCTGGGCCCCGACCTGGTTGCCGAACCCGCCGGCCGGGCGGTGGAGGCGGGCACGGCATGACCAACGAGGCCGTGCCGCCGTCGCACCAGGACCCGTCCCCCGGCGCCGACGGGGTCCCGGGTCCGGGGACGCCCGGCTACGGCCCCGACGCCCTCGCCACGCCGGCCAACTTCCTCACCGTCGTGCGGCTGCTGGTCGCCCCCATCCTGTTCGCCATGATCGCCGACACCGTGGCGACGTGGCCGAACTTCCTGCTCTGGACGGCCCTCGTCGGCACCGATGGCATCGATGGCTTCATCGCCCGCCGTCACGGCACCACCCGCAGCGGCGCCTTCCTCGACCCGCTGGCCGACAAGGTGCTCGTGCTCGGGGCCATGTTCGCCCTCGTCGCCGCCGACTCGTTCCCGCTGCTGCCGGTGATGATCATCGCCGTGCGGGAGGTGGCGATCAGCCTGTTCCGGGTGCAGCTCGGCCGGCAGGGCCTCGCCGTCCCGGCTCGCCCGTCGGCCAAGGTGAAGACCGTGATCCAGGCGCTCGCCGTCGGCGCCGCGGTGATGCCGTGGCTCGCCCCCTACAGCTGGCTCGCCCTCTCGCTGCTGTGGGCGGCGGTGGTCATGGCCCTGGTCAGCGGCTACCAGTACCTGCGCGACGGTCGCCGGGCGGCCACGTCGATGAAGCGTCCGTAGCGGGGGAGTGCACTCCCGTTCTGGTGTGAGTCCCGGTGGCTGGGACGACCCGATCTCACACCAGAACCCGTTCGGCCACGGTGGCGCGCCACTAGCCTCCGGCCATGCGCTGTGAGGTCGTCGCCGTCGGCACCGAGCTGCTCCTCGGGCAGATCGTCGACACCAACTCGAGCTGGATCGGCGAGCAGCTCGCGCTCGCCGGCATCGACTCGCACTTCCAGACCAAGGTCGGCGACAACTGGGATCGCATCCGCCAGGCCCTCGAGCTCGCGCTCTCGAGGAGCGACGCCGTCGTGGTGTGCGGTGGGCTCGGGCCCACCCAGGACGACATCACCCGTGACGTCATCGCCGACCTGATGGGCGCCGACCTGGTGCTCGACGAGGAGATCGCCGACCGAATCCGGGCCATGTTCGGGTCGCGCGGCCGCGACATGCCGGCCAACAACCTGCGCCAGGCGATGGTGCCGGTGGGCGCGGTCACCATGGCCCAGCAGCCCGGCACCGCCCCCGGCCTGGTCTGCCCGGTGGGTGATCGGGTCGTCTATGCCGTGCCCGGGGTGCCCTACGAGATGCAGGAGATGGTGACGGGCACCGTCATCCCCGACCTGCAGCACCGGGCCGGGGTCACCGCGGTGATCCGCAGCCGGGTGCTGCGCACCTGGGGCCAGTCCGAGTCGGGCCTGGCCGAGATGCTCGCGCCGCGTATCGACGAGCTCGACCAGTCCGGCCACGCCACCCTCGCTTTCCTGGCCAGCGGCATCGAGGGCCTGAAGGTGCGCATCACGGCCAAGGCCGACACCGACGCCGAGGCCGACGCCGTGCTGGCCGCCGAGGTCGCGCTGCTCACCGAGATCCTCGGCGACATCGTGTTCAGCACCGATGACGAGCCCATGGAGGTCGTCGTGCTCCGGCTGCTCGCCGAGCAGGGGCTCACCTTCGCCACCGCCGAGTCGATGACCGGCGGCCTCATCGCCTCCCGGCTCACGTCGGTCCCGGGCGCCAGCGAGGTCTTCCGGGGCTCGGTCGTGTCCTACGCCAGCGACGTGAAGCACGACGTGCTCGGCGTGCCCCCGGGCCCGGTCGTCAGCGACGACGCCGCCATGGCCATGGCTCTCGGCGCCTGCCGGGTGCTCGGCGCCGACGTCGCCGTCGCCGTGACCGGCGTGGCCGGCCCCGACCCGCAGGAGGGCATCCGCCCGGGCACCGTGTTCCTGGGCACGGCCATCGACGGCGACGCCGACTCGTTCATGATCCGGCTCCCCGGCGACCGCGAGCGGGTGCGGCAGTTCGCCACCATCTCGGTGCTCGACCTGCTCCGCCGCCGCCTGCTGGCCCGCTGAGGTCGGGGCGCACCGGTGCCCCGGCTGTTCGTCGCCGCCGCCCTGCCCGACGACGTCCTCGACCGCATCGAGGCGTTGCCCCGACCCGACGAGCCGGGGGTGCGGTGGACGACGAGGCCGCAGTGGCACGTCACCGTCCGCTTCCTCGGCGAGGCCGACCTCGACGAGGCGATCGCCGCGCTCGCCGGGCTGGTCGCGCCGGTGGCGGTGGCCGAGCTGGGCCCGGTCGTCAGCCGGCTGGGGCGCAACGTGGTGTGCCTGCCGGTGGCGGGGCTCGACGAGCTGGCCGCCGCGGTGGGGGCGGCGACGGCGGCGGTGGGCGAGCCGGTCGACCCGCGGCCGTTCGCCGGCCACGTGACCCTCGCCCGGCTCCGGAACCGGGCCGCCTGTGGGGTGACCGGCACCCGCTTCGAGGCTTCGTTCGCGGTGACCGAGGTCCAGCTCGTCCGCTCGAGCCTGACGGCGACGGGCCCCGTCTACACGGTCGAGGCCCGCCGCCCGCTCGGGTCAGGTCCTTAGCCGGCGTCGCTCTCGCGGCCGTCGCTGTTGCCGTCGCCGTCGATGTCAGCCTCGGCGACGTCGGTCGGGTCGGTGTCGCGGTCGAGCACCAGGGAGGCGCTGTTCATGCAGAACCGGGCGCCGGTCGGGCGGGGCCCGTCGGGGAACACGTGGCCGAGGTGGGCGCCGCAGCTGCCGCACACGACCTCGGTGCGGACCATGCCGAAGCTGGCATCGCGCTCGGTGCCGACGGCGTCGTCGGCGATCGGCTGCCAGAAGCTCGGCCAGCCGGTGCCCGAGTCGTACTTGGTGGCCGACGAGAACAGCGGCTCGGCGCAGACCACGCAGCGGTAGACACCGTCGTCGTGGCAGTCCCAGTACGCACCGGTGAAGGCCCGCTCGGTGCCCTGCTCCTGGGTGACGTGGTACTGCTCGTCGGTGAGGCGGGCCCGCAGCTCGGCCTCGGTCTCGGGGGTCGAGTCGTGATGGGTGGACATGTCATCTCCTCGCCGGCGGGGGATCGGACCCTCCCGGCATGCATCAGAACACGCCCGAGGGGAGGGGAGTTCCCCGTTTCGAGAATGTTCTCGGCTGGCCAAGCGCTCGCTGCCGGCCGGAGGCCGGCAGCGAGCGGGATGGAACCCGGATGCCGAAGGCCTCCTGCGGAGCAGGAGCGATGTGATGGTCCTTGATCGAACGGGCGTTCGCAATTACGCTGGTGTCGTTCTTGTCAGACCCTGTGGTTAGGGTCGACCCAGATCGCTGCGGCGCTGCTCGCAGCCACCCAGCACCAGCACACAAAGGGGAACCAGGTGGAGCGAGAGAAGGCCCTCGAGATGGCCATGGGGCAGATCGAGAAGCAGTACGGCAAGGGTGCCGTCATGAAGATGGGCGAGAAGGGGACGATGGCCATCGACACCATCTCCACCGGCGCCCTCGCCCTCGACCTCGCCCTCGGCGTCGGCGGTCTCCCTCGGGGCCGCGTCGTGGAGATCTACGGCCCGGAGTCGTCGGGCAAGTCGACCCTCGCCATGCACGTCGTGGCCGAGGCCCAGCGCAACGGCGGCATCTGCGCCTACGTCGACGCCGAGCACGCCATGGACCCGATCTACGCCTCGGCCATCGGCGTCGACATCGACGAGCTGCTGATCTCCCAACCCGACACGGGGGAGCAGGCGCTCGAGATCGCCGACATGCTCATCCGCTCGGGGGCCATCGACGTGCTCGTCGTCGACTCGGTCGCCGCCCTCACGCCCCGGGCCGAGATCGAGGGCGAGATGGGCGACACGCACGTCGGCCTGCAAGCCCGGCTCATGTCCCAGGCCCTGCGCAAGCTCACCGCCAACCTCAACAAGTCGAACACCATCTGCGTGTTCATCAACCAGCTGCGCGAGAAGATCGGCGTGATGTTCGGCTCGCCCGAGACCACCCCCGGTGGGCGGGCGCTCAAGTTCTACTCGTCGGTCCGCCTCGACATCCGCCGCATCGAGTCGATCAAGGACGGCGTCGAGGTGGTGGGCAACCGCACCCGCGTCAAGGTGGTCAAGAACAAGGTCGCCCCGCCGTTCCGGCAGGCCGAGTTCGACATCATGTACGGCAAGGGCATCAGCCGTGAGGGGTCGCTGCTCGACATCGGCGTCGACCTCGGCCTGGTCAAGAAGTCGGGGGCCTGGTTCACCTACGAGGGCGAGCAGCTCGGCCAAGGGCGCGAGAACGCCAAGACGTTCCTCATCGAGAACCCCGAGATCATGGTCGAGGTCTCCGAGCGCATCCGCACCGAGATGGGCCTCAACGGCGATGCCGACGACCGCATGACCGAGGCCCACGACGAGCCCATCGTCCTCGAGGACTGAGCCACCGCCAACCGCCGCTCCCCTCGTCCACCAGCCCTGCCGGAGGGTCCTGCCAGCCCCACACCGGCATCAGGACCGGCCGCCGTCCCCGTTTCCTCTTCCGGGGATGGCGGCCGGTTCGCGTCCCTCGGGCTACCTTGCCGTCATGGATGTGGCGACCGGGCTGGTGGCGTTCGAGCTGCTCTTCTTCGTGTTCAAGGTGTGGGCCCTCGTCAACTGCCTGCGCCGGCCGGGGTGGGCGTTCGAGCGGGCCGACAAGTCGAAGGCGCTGTGGATCGGGCTGCTGGTCATCAGCTTCCTGCTGCCGTTCGTCGGCTGGCTGATCGCCCTCTGGTACCTGTTCAGCACCGACCGGCTGGTCCTGCGCCAGATGCGGGTGGGCGGGCGCATCGGCTTCCCCGGCGGCACGGCCGGGCTGGACTGAGCGCGGCCGATCGGGAGAGGGCACCGCATGACCAACGTCGGCCTCCCCGAGGTGGTCGTCGCCTTGGCCGTCTGGGCGGTGTTCGTCGTCCCGCCGCTGTGGGCCCTGGTCGACACGCTGCTCCGACCGAAGGGGGCCTTCGACGCCATCGGTCAGAGCCGGGCGACGTGGATCGTGCTGCTGATCCTCGGCCTCGTGTTCTCGTGCCTCGGGGTGGTGCTCGGGGTCTACTACCTGCTCTCGGTCCGGCCCCGGCTCAAGGCGTCCGCGCCCAGCTGAGCTCGGCATCCCGACCGTCCCCGCCTACGCTCGTGGGTCGGATGGACCGCACCTACTTCGTGCGCACCTACGGGTGCCAGATGAACGAACACGACTCGGAGCGCATCGCCGGGCTGCTCGAGGCCGACGGCTTGCGGCCCGCAGCCGGGCTCGCCGACGCCGACGTCGTGGTGCTCAACACCTGCTGCATCCGCGAGAACGCCGACAACAAGCTCTACGGCGCCCTCGGCCACCTGAAGGCCCTCAAGGACCAGCGCCCCGACCTCGAGATCGTGGTGAGCGGGTGCCTGGCCCAGAAGGACCGCGATCTCGTGCAGCAGCGGGCCGGTCACGTCGACGTCGTCGTCGGCACCCACAACGTGCACCGCACCGTCGAGCTGCTCCACCGGGCCCGCGTCGGCGGCGCCCCGGTGACCGAGATCTGGGACGAGGCCCTCGACGACGCCGAGGCGTACCCGAGCGCCCTGCCGGTCAAGCGGGAGGTCGACCACGCGGCGTGGGTCACCATCCAGGTCGGCTGCGACAACACCTGCGCCTTCTGCATCGTGCCGAGCGTGCGGGGCCGCGAGATCAGCCGCCCGTTCGACGAGCTGGTGGCCGAGGTCGAGCGGCTGGCCGCCGACGGCGTCACCGAGGTGACCCTGCTCGGTCAGAACGTGAACTCCTACGGGCGCGACCTCACCCGTCGCCGTCCGCTGTTCGCCGCCCTGCTCGACGCGGTGAGCGCCGTCGACGGCATCCGCCGGGTGCGGTTCACCAGCCCCCACCCGAAGGACCTGCGACCCGAGACCATCGAGGCCATGGCCGCCAACGACGAGGTGTGCCCGCACCTGCACCTCCCCCTGCAGTCGGGCAGCGACCGGGTGCTGGCCGCCATGCACCGGGGCTACACCGCCGAGCGCTACCTCGAGCGCCTGGCCGCCGCCCGGGCCGCGGTGCCCGACCTGGCCGTCACCACCGACCTCATCGTCGGGTTCCCGGGCGAGACCGACGACGACGTCGAGCGCACCCTCGAGGTCGTGGCCGAGGCCGCCTACGACAGCGCCTACACGTTCATCTTCTCGCCCCGCACCGGCACCGAGGCGGCCTTGCTCGTCGACCGGTTCGTGCCCGCCGAGGTGGTGGGCGAGCGGTTCGAGCGGCTGCGGGTCGTGGTCGAGCGCTCGGGCATCGCCCGTCACCGGGCTCGGGTCGGTCGGGTCGAAGAGGTCGTGGTCGAGGGGCCGAGCAAGAAGGACCCGACCCTCACCACCGGCCGCACCGGCCAGAACAAGCTCGTCCACTTCGCGTCCGAGCGCACGCTTCGTCCGGGCACCTACGCCGACGTCGCCGTCACCGCCGCCGGGCCCCACCACCTGCACGGCGAGCTGGTCACGGTGACCGCCCCGGCCCGGCACCGCACCCGGATCCCGGTGGTGGCGGGCTGAGCGCCGTCAGCGACAGCACCGGGCTCCCGTCCTGGCGGGTCCTCGACGTCGACGTGCTGGTGCGTGGCACCGCCGACGCCCTGCGGTCCCTCCACGAGCGACCCACGGGCGACCGACCGACGGTGGACGACGAGTGGTGGGTTGCCGAGGCCCGCCGCCGCCTCGCTGCCGGTGTCGTCGACCCCGACCGGTTCGACCCGCCCTACCGTCGCTACGGTCCCGCCCAGCTGCTCTCGATCGCCGAGCGCTCCGTCCCGGCGTCGACCCCGCCGGCGCCGGTCGCCCTCCACGGTGGCGCCCGCCTCGACGCCCTCGTGATCGACGGCGGCGAGGTGCGCGGCTTCGCCGCCGACACCCGAGCCGTGGCCGGCGACCCCTACCGCGACCTCGCCACCCTCGCCGTCGACCTCGCCGCCCTCGTCAGCCCCGAGGCCCTCGGGCCGTTCCTCGACGCCTACGGCGCCCGGCCACCCGACATCGTTCGGATCGACTTCCACGCCCTCGTCGACCAGCTCCTGCGATGAGCGGCACGTCGCCGTCCCCGGCGCTGGTCATCGTCGGGCCGACGGCATCGGGCAAGTCCGACCTCGCCCTCGCCCTCGCCCGGGGACACCCCGACCTCGAGCTGGTCTCGGTCGACTCGATGCAGGTCTACCGGGGGATGGACGTGGGCACCGCCAAGCCGAGCCCCGCCGAGCGGGCCGAGGTGCCCCACCACCTGCTCGACCTCGTCGAGCCCGACGAGGACTTCAGCGTCGCCGAGTTCCGCCGCGCCTACGACGCCGCCCTGGCCGACATCGTCGGCCGGGGCCATCGAGCGGTGGCCGTCGGCGGCACCGGGCTCTACGTCCGCGCCGTCGTCGACCACCTCGACCTCCCCGGTCGCTTCCCCGACGTGCGGGCCGAGCTCGACGCCGACCCCGACACCGCCGCCCTCCACGAGCGGCTGCAGCGCCTCGACCCCGTCGCCGCCGGGCGCATGGAGCCCACCAACCGCCGCCGGGTGGTCCGCGCCCTCGAGGTCACCATCGGGGCCGAGCGGCCCTTCTCGTCGTTCGGTCCCGGCCTCGACCGCTACGACCCACTCGATCACCCGATGGTGGGGTTGCGGATCCCCCGCGGCGAGCTCGACCGTCGCATCGCCGAGCGGGTGCGCCGACAGCTCGCCGACGGCTTCGTGGACGAGGTGGCCCGGCTGCGCACGACGGGGCGTCCCTGGTCCCGGACCGCGGCCCAGGCCCTCGGCTACCAGGAGCTGGGCGACCACCTCGACGGGAAGCTGACCCTCGACGAGGCCGAGGAGGCGGTCGTCACCCGCAGCCGACGGTTCGCCCGACGCCAGGAGCGCTGGTTCCGCCGCGATCCGCGCATCGTGTGGGTCGACGCGGGAGAGGGGCACAATCCCCTGGTGACCGTCGACGACCTCCTGGGAGACTCCGGTCCGTGATCCTCTCCAAGCACCACGGCCTGGCCAACGACTTCCTCGTCGCCCTCGACGAGGTCAACGGTGTCGGTCCGGCGATCGACGGCGAGACCGCCCGGCGGCTCTGCGATCGGCGCACCGGCATCGGCGCCGACGGGCTCATCCACGGCGCCCTGCCCGAGGGCGGCGCCGCCGACGCCGCCGACGTGGTCATGCACCTGTTCAACGCCGACGGGAGCCGGGCCGAGATGAGCGGCAACGGCATCCGCTGCCTCGGCCAGGCGGTCGTGCTGGCCCGCGAGGTGGGCGACGCCGTGCTCCGGGTGCGCACCGACGCCGGCCTGCGCGTCCTCCACGTCCACGAGACCCCCCAGCGTCACCTGGCCCGCGTGCGGGTCGAGATGGGGCCGGCCGGCGCCGGCCCCCACGTGCCGGAGCCCCTGCACGAGCAGCTGGAGGGCCGCTACGCCACCGTCGACCTCGGCAACCCCCACCTCGTGCTCGAGGTGGCCGACCCCGGCGAGGTCGACCTCGGGACCGAGGGCGCCTGGCTCGAGCAGCAGTTCCCCGGCGGCATCAACGTCGAGGTCGTCGCTGCCGCCGGTCCCGACACGATCGCCCTGCGGGTGTGGGAGCGGGGCGTGGGCCTCACCCAGGCCTGCGGCACCGGCGCCTGTGCCGCCGCCGTGGCGGCCCGCGACTGGGGCCTGGTCGGCGACCGGGTCGTCGTGGAGATGCCGGGAGGGTCGGCGGAGGTCGAGCTCGACCCGAGCGGCGAGGTCGTCCTCGTCGGCCCGGCCCAACACGTCGCCACCGTCGAGGTGCGGGTGTGACCGGCGCCGAGCGGGGCGGTCGCGACGACAGCCACCGGGGCGGCTTCGGCGCCTTCGGCGGTGAGGCCGGCGGCCTCATCGAGCGCACGTTCCGGGAGCGCATCGTCCTCGTCGGCGTGACCCTGCCCGGCCACACCGAGGACGACACCGAGCGCTCGCTCGACGAGCTCGCCCTCCTGGTCGACACGGCCGGCGCCGACGCCATCGAGCGCGTCGTCCAGCACCGCGCCTCCCCCGACCCCGCCACCTACCTCGGGGGCGGCAAGGTCGAGGAGCTGCGGGTGCTGTGCGAGGCCCTCGACGTCGACACCGTCGTGTTCGACGACGAGCTCACCCCGGCCCAGCAGCGGAACCTCGAGAAGGCCCTCGGGCGCACGGCGATCGACCGCACGGCGGTCATCCTCGACATCTTCGCCCAGAACGCCTCGAGCCAGGAGGGCAAGGCCCAGGTGCTGCTGGCCATGCTCCGCTACCGGCTGCCGCGCCTGCGGGGCCGGGGCAAGGCCCTGAGCCAGCAGGCCGGGGGCATCGGCGCCCGTCGTGGCCCCGGCGAGACCCAGCTCGAGGTCGACCGGCGCCGCATCGAGCGGCGCATCCACAAGCTCGAGGCCGATCTGCGCGACATCGCCAAGGTGCGCCAGACCCAGGCCAAGGCGCGCCGACGGTCACGCCTGAACACCATCGCCATCGTCGGCTACACGAACGCCGGCAAGTCGACGTTGCTGAACCGGCTCACCGATGCGGGCGTGCTCGTCGAGGACCGGTTGTTCGCCACCCTCGACGCCACCACCCGCCGGTTGCAGCTGCCCGGCGGCGAGATGGTGCTGGTCACCGACACCGTCGGGTTCATCACCAAGCTGCCCACCCAGCTCGTCGAGGCGTTCAAGTCCACCCTCGAGGTCGTGGCCGACGCCGACCTGCTGGTCCACGTCGTCGACGCCTCGTCGCCCGACCCCGACGGCGACATGGCCGCCGTGCACCGGGTGCTCGGCGAGATCGGCGCCGGCCAGGTGCCGCAGCTCCTCGCCTTCAACAAGGCCGACCTCGACCCCTTCGAGGCCGAGCGGCTGGCCGGCGCCCACGCCGGCTCGGTGGCCGTCTCGGCGCGCACCGGCGCGGGGATCGACGGCCTGCTGCAGGCCGTCAGCGACCGGTTGCGGGCCATGACCATCATCCGCGAGCTGATGGTGCCGTTCGACCGGGGTGACGTGCTCGCGTCGCTCCACCGGGAGGGCGAGGTCCTCGTCGAGACGGCCACCGAGGGCGGCATGCGGGTGCGGGCCCGCCTCGACGACGCCTCGGCCACCCGCTGGCGAGAGTTCGTGGTGCACTAGGCGGCGATGGCCTTCGACCTGCCGCCCTACCCGTACGACCGGCTCGACGAGCTGCGGACCGTCGCCGACGCCCACCTCGGCGGCTGCGTCGACCTCTCGGTCGGCACGCCCATCGACCCGCCCCCCGACCTGGTGGTGAAGGCGCTGGCGGCATCGGGGGCCGAGCGCGGCTACCCGCCCTCGGTGGGCACCGTCGCCTACCGCGAGGCCGCGGCCGGGTGGCTCGATCGCCGCCTCGGGGTGACCGTCGCTCCCGACGCCCTGGCCGCGTGCATCGGCACCAAGGAGCTCGTGGCCGGCGCGCCCCAGTGGCTGCACCTGCGCGCGCCCGAGCGCGACACGGTGCTCTACCCGGCGGTCGCCTACCCGACCTACGCCATGGGCGCGCTGCTCGCCGGCCTGCGGGCGGTGCCGGTCGCGGTCGACGAGGGGTTCCGCATCGACCTCGCCGCCATCGCCGAGGCCGACGCCCGCCGTGCCCTGTGCCTGTGGGTCAACACCCCCGGCAACCCGGCCGGCGGGCTCGACGACCTCGGCGCGGCGGCGGCCTGGGGGCGGGCGCACGGCGTGCCCGTGCTGTCCGACGAGTGCTACGTGGAGTTCACCTGGGAGGGCGCGCCGCGCACGATCCTCGAGCACGGCACCGACGGTGTGCTCGCCGTGCACTCGCTGTCGAAGCGATCGAACCTGGCCGGCGCCCGGGCCGGCTTCTACGCCGGCGACGCCGACCTCGTGCGCTTCCTCGCCGAGGTGCGCAAGCACGCCGGCTTCATGGTGCCCGGTCCCGTGCAGGCGGCGGCGGTGGCGGCGTGGGACGACGACCGCCACGTCGACGAGCAGCGCGAACGGTACCGGCGTCGCCTCGAGCGGGGTCGCACCCTGCTCGAGGCCCTCGGGCTCGACGCCCCGTTCCCCGCCGGCGGCTTCTACCTGTGGCCGGCCGTGCCCGGCGGCGACGCGTGGGCGGCCGCCCGTCGACTGGCCGAACGGGGCGGGATGCTCGTGAGCCCCGGCGAGTTCTACGGCGAGCAGGGGCGCGGCCACCTCCGCCTGGCGATGGTGCAGCCCGACGACCGGCTCGACCTCGTGGCCGAGCGGCTGGGGGTGTCGTGACGACGGCCGGCATGCGTCCCGCTCACGTCCGGTGGCGCCGCTGCCGATGAGGAACGGGTGAGCACGCCGCCGCCGTCGGCCTCGTTCCCGACGCCCCCGCCGTCATCGCCCCTGCCGTGGTCACCCCCGCCCGCGGCGCCACCCGGCGGAGAGGGATCGGCTCGGCCGAGCGCGGCCGGGTACTGGATCGCGGCGGCGGTCTTCCTCGTCGGCTCCATCGGCGCCATCGTGTGGTTCGTCGTGGCCCTGGTCGGCGCCATCACCCTGCCGAACGACTTCTTCACCATGAGCGTCCCGGGCGAGGGTCGGGTGGCCCTCGACGAGGGCGTGTACAGCCTGTTCCAGGAGCACCCGGACTCCCTCACCCGTTCCGGGCCGACGCCGCGGGTCGAGATCGTCGCCCCCGACGGCACCACCGTGGCGCAGCGGGGGCTGACCGGCTCCCAGACCTACACGGTCGGCGGCCGGAGCGGCCAGGCCTTCGCCGAGTTCACCGCGCCGGTGACGGGCACCTACACCGTCCGTGCCTTCGGTGAGCCCGACGGCCAGAGGGTCGCGATCGGCCGTCTGTTCGACCTCGGCTCGATCGGCGGGATCCTCGGGTCGATCGCGCTCGGGGCGGTGTCGTTCCTCGTGGCGCTGGTGCTGTTCATCGTCACCCTCGTCCGGCGGAGCCGGTTCGACAAGGCCCGGCGCGCGGCCCTCGCCCCGGCCGGGCCACCCCCCGGCTTCGGGTCTGCCGCGTTCCCCGGGTACGGCCACGGCCCACCCCCGGGGTACGGCCCACCGCCCGGCCCGCCGGGATGGGGCCCGCCGCCCCCGGCGCCCCCGACCCCGCCCGGCTGGGGCCCACCGGCCACGCCGCCCGCGCCGACGACGCCCCCGGGCCCGGCACCGGGCCCGGCACCGTCCGATCCCGAGGACGCCGGGTGGGCCGCGCCCGGTCCGGCGAACCCCGAGGCCCCGCCGGCGCCGAAGAGCCGCCCGCCCGAGGCGGACTGACCGGCACCGGTGCTGCCCGGTCCGCTCACGCCACCGGCCCCCACGGGTCGCCCCCGCCGCCGGCGCCGCCGCCCGGCCGTCACCACCGTCGTGGGCGTGGTGCTGGTGATCGTGGGCCTGCTCGGCTCGCTGTTGTGGTTCGGGGCGGTGTCGCCGATCGGCTTCATCCGGTTCCCCGTCCTCGACGACGACCGCACGCTCACCTTCCGCGATCCCGGCACCTACGTCGTGTTCGAGGAGTTCGACGGCGCCGCCGACGATCGGCTGCCGTCGCCGCTCGACATCACCGTCGTCGACCGCACCGGCAACGACGTCGCCGTGACCCCCCTCACCGAGCCGGGCGTCACCGAGCCGACCGACGCCTACCGCATGCTCACCTTCGAGGGGCGCGCCGTCGCCGAGTTCACGGTGCCGCGGTCGGGCCCCTACCTCGTGCGGGTACGGATCCGGGAGGCGGGCCGGTACGCCCCCGAGGACTACGAGGTCGTGCCCGGCGCCGACATCGCCGTGGGTCGTGAGCTCGCCACGACCTGGGTCGCCCACCCCCTCGTGGGGCTGCTCGTCGGACCCGTCCCGGTCGCCGCCGGCCTGGTGGTCCTCGTGATCGGCCGCCGCCGCCGGCGCACCCGCGGCGGCGTCTCGACCTCCGGGGCGCAGGGGGTGGTCCGGTAGGGTGCCGGCCATGGCCGACCTCTCGTCCACCATCGAGGAGCTGTGGGATCGCCGGGCCGAGCTCGACGCCGACGACGTCGACGCGAACCACGCCATCCTGAGCGCCGTGGAGCTGCTCGACCGGGGCGAGGCCCGGGTCGCCGAGCTCGGGCCCGACGGCGAGCCCGTCGTCCACGAGTGGCTCAAGCTGGCCATCCTCCTCTACTTCAAGCAGTCGGCCATGGCCACCATCGAGCTGTCGCCGTTCGAGTACGCCGACAAGATCCCGCTCAAGCGGGACTTCGCCGCGGCCGGGGTGCGGGTCGTGCCCGGGGCGTCGGCCCGGTTCGGCTCGTTCCTCGACCGGGGCGTCGTGATGATGCCGAGCTACGTCAACATCGGGGCCCGGGTCGGCGCCAACACCATGGTCGACACCTGGGCCACGGTCGGCTCGTGCGCCCAGATCGGGGCCAACGTGCACCTGTCCGGCGGGGTCGGCATCGGTGGGGTGCTCGAGCCGCCGAACGCGGTGCCGGTCATGGTGGGCGACGACTGCCTCATCGGGAGCCGCTGCATCGTCGCCGACGGCGCCCGGGTGGGCGACGGCGTCGTGCTCGGCGCCGGGTGCGTCCTCACCGGCTCCATCGCCGTGGTCGACGCCGAGACCGGCGAGGAGCTGAGTCGTGGCGTCGTGCCCCCGTGGTGCGTGGCCGTGGCCGCCAGCCGGGCCCGCACCTTCCCGGGCGGCGAGTTCGGGCTGCCCTGCGTGCTCGTGATCAAGCGGATCGAGCCGGGCGAGCGTCACGACAAGTCCAAGCTCAACCAGGTCCTGCGCGACCACGGCGCCGCGACCTGACGACGGCGTGACCGGTTCAGCTGCGCCCGGCCGCCCGGGCGCCGACCTCCTCGCCCTGACCGCCGACCTGGTGGCCGTCCCGTCGGTGAGCCGCGCCGAGGGCCCCCTCGTCGACCGGCTCGAGGCCGAGCTGGCGGCGGTGCCCGGGCTGACGGTCGACCGGGTGGGCGACAACCTGGTGGCCCGCACCGACCTCGGTCGGTCGCAGCGGCTGGTGCTGGCCGGGCACACCGACACCGTGCCCCCCGACGGCAACGAGGTCGCCCGCGTCGACGGCGACCGCCTGCACGGCGTGGGCGCCACCGACATGAAGGGCGGCCTGGCGATCATGCTCGACCTGGCCCGCACCGTCGCCGAGCCGATCGTCGACGTGACCTACGTGTTCTACGCCCGGGAGGAGGTCGCCGCCTCCGAGAGCGGCCTCGCGCGAGCTCTGGGCGGCCCGACCCGACCTGTTGGCCGGCGACGCCGCCGCTGCTCGGCGAGCCGACGCTCGGCGTGGTCGAGGCCGGCTGCCAGGGCACGATGCGGTTCGAGGTGCGCCTCCGGGGGGCGCGGGCCCACACCGCCCGGCCGTGGATGGGCCGCAACGCCATCCACCGCCTGGGTGGCCTGCTGTCGACCCTCGGCGCCTACGAGGAACGGCGCCCGGTGCTCGACGGCTGCGAGTACCGCGAGGCGCTCCAGGCCGTGCGGGTCGAGGGCGGCGTGGCCGGCAACGTCGTGCCCGACGAGGCCGTGGTGGTCGTGAACCACCGCTTCGCCCCCGACCGCGACGCGAGCCAGGCCGAGGCGCACGTGCGCGCCGTGCTGGCGCCGCACCTCGCCGAGGGCGACGAGGTCACCGTGGTCGACCTGGCCCCGGCGGCGCCGCCGGCCCTCGACCACCCGCTGCTGGCCGCCCTGATCGCCCGCAACGGCCTGCCGGTGCGAGCCAAGCTCGGCTGGACGGACGTGGCCTTCTTCGCCGAGCGGGGTGTGCCGGCCGCCAACTTCGGGCCCGGCGACGCCACCATCGCCCACACGGCGGGGGAGTACGTCGAGCGGGGCGATCTCGAGCGCGTGCACGGCGCCCTGGCCGAGTTGCTCCGCGACGGCGCCTGAGCCGGCCCCGCACTCCTACACTGCCGCCGGCAACCCGCCCGGGAGGCGCCCGGCGGGCCATCGACCCACCCCTTCACCCCCACGGAGGAGCGATCCCATGGCGATCGAGATCGGCCAGGAGGCCCCGGAGTTCGAGCTCAAGGACCAGCACGGCGAGACGGTGCGGCTCTCCGACTTCCGGGGCGACAGGGCCGTCGCGCTGGTGTTCTACCCGTTCGCCTTCAGTGGCGTCTGCGAGGGGGAGCTGTGCACCCTCCGCGACGACGTCGGCGAGTTCGAGGCCGCCGGCGTGCAGGTGGTGGCGCTGTCGTGTGACAGCCGGCAGGTGCAGAAGCAGTGGGCCGAGGGACTGGGCTACCAGTTCCCGGTGCTGGCCGACTTCTGGCCCCACGGGGAGGTGGCCCAGCGCCTACGGCGTGTTCAACGAGGCGGTCGGCTGCGCCAACCGGGCCACGTTCGTGATCGACGAGGACGGGATGGTGGTCGACGCCTTCGCCAGCCCCGACCTGGGCACCGCCCGCGAACGATCCCGCTACGAGGAAGCCATCACCAAGCTGGCCGACTGACCGACGACGGGTCAGAGCTTGCGCATCACCGTGACGACCTTGCCGAACACGGTGACCTCCTCGGGGTCGAACTCCATCGGCTCGAGCACCGGGTTGGCGGGGACCAGCACGACCTTGCCGGCCTTGCGGGTGTAGGTCTTCACCGTGGCCTCCTCGCCGGGGATGCCGGCCACGACGATGTCGCCCTTGTCGGCGTCGGGCTGGGAGCGGGCCACGACGAAGTCGCCGTCGAGGATGCCCGCTTCGATCATGGAGTCGCCCCGGACCCGGAGCATGAACAGGTCGCCCTCGCCGCAGAAGTCGACCGGGAGGGGCAGGACCTCCTCGACGTTCTCCTGGGCGAGCACGTCGGTGCCGGCGGCCACGTCGCCCACCAGGGGCACGTGGCGCACCGGGCGCCGCTCGATCATGGCGCTCGAGTTGGGATCCCAGCGGACCTCGAGGGCGCGGGGCTTGCTGGCGTCGCGCTTCAGGTAGCCGAGCCGCTGGAGGGTGGCCAGGTGGGAGTGGACGGTGGAGGGGGAGGTGAGGCCGACGGCCTCGCCGATCTCGCGCACCGACGGCGGGAAGCCGCGGTCGCGCATCGACTGCTCGATGCACTCGAGGATCTGGAGCTGGCGAGCGGTGAGCTCGGGCATCGGGGTGGGAGCGGGCTTGCGGGGCACGGTGACCTCCTGGGGGCCCTGACGGGCGGTCGTCTCGTTCGGGGAAGCGGTGCGGTCCCCGGCCTTCCACCGGTGGACGACATGGGTGTGCACCCTGCTCGCCGGCCAGGCTGACGAACAGGCGTTCGTAGAGTACCACGGCGCGGTGGTGGTGGCAAACACCCGTTCGCATCGCCCCTTGACGTCGAACGCCCGTTCGTGGTTGGCTCGAGGGAGGCGAACGGGCGTTCGCCGTCGGTGGGGACGACCCCCGACGGCGAACGGGAGCGGAGGCGCCGCCCACCGTCCCCGTCGAACCCCGAGTTCCTGTCACATCCCCTCAGGAGACTGGTCCCATGGCCGCCGTGCTCGCCCCCATCCCCACCCTCACCCCCGGCACCGACCCCCGCCGCCAACCGGCGCGGGCGCCGCTGCGGGTCATCCCCGGCGGCCGCGACGCCGCCCGTCGCCGGCGTCTCCACCCGGCGGTGTACCGGCGCCGGCGCCTGGTCGCCGGCCTCCTCGGCCTCGTCGTGGTCGCCACCCTGGCGCTGGCCGCCGTCGGCGCCGCCGCCCTGGTCGGTTCGTCCGGTGCTCCGGACGGCGCCCCCGCGGCCACCGAGCCCGCCTCCGGGCCGAGCGCCGCCGCCCCGGAGGTCACCGCCGGCTACGTCGTCCAGCCCGGCGACACGGCGTGGGAGATCGCCCGACGGCTCCAGCCCGAGGGCGACGTCCGGCCCCTCGTCGACCGGCTCGCCGAGCGCACCGGAGGTGGCGCGCTGGTGGCCGGACAGCGGCTCGACCTCGATGGCCTTGTCGACTGACCACCCGGCGGGCCGCGTCGTCCCGCTGGTGGGTGGCGTCCGGTTGCTGCCGTCGCCGGGCGGTAGCGTCCCGCTGGTGCGATGCCCGGCCTGCGCGACCCTCGACGACAAGGTCGTCGACTCGCGCACGGCCGACGACGGCTCGGCCATCCGCCGCCGCCGGGAGTGCCTGGCGTGCGGGCACCGCTTCACCACCTTCGAGCGGGCCGAGGAGGCGCCGCTGGTCGTGGTGAAGCGCTCCGGTGACCGGGTGCCGTTCGCACGGGCCAAGGTCGAGGCCGGGGTGATCGCCGCCGCCAAGAGCCGTCCGATCACCCTCGAGCAGGTGGGCGAGCTGGCCGCCGAGCTCGAGGACGAGCTGCGCGCCGTCGGTCCCGAGGTCACGAGCGAGCAAGTCGGTCTGGCCGTGCTCGAGCGCCTCCGCGACCTCGACCAGGTCGCCTACGTCCGGTTCGCCAGCGTCTACAAGGACTTCGACGACCCCGCCGACTTCCAGCGCGAGATCCGGCTGCTCACCAAGGCCACCGAGCCCAAGCGGCACTGAGGCCGCCCACCGCGGTCAGGTCGCGACGTAACGCAGGAACAGCGCCCCGTCCTCTTCGAGCACGCGGGCCAGCCGCAGGCGTTCCGGGGCCGCCGGCGTCGGGCCCACCGCGGCGCGACCGGCGTCCCCCGATGCCAGCAGGGGGGCGACGGTGAGGCACAGCTCGTCGACCATCCCCGCCGCCACCAGCACCCCGTTCAGCGTCGGGCCGCCCTCGCACACGACCACCGACGCGCCGGCGGCGGCGAGCGCGGTGGCGATGTCCTCGGCGGTCGCCATCGACTCGCCCACGTCGACCACCTCGGCCACCCGGGCCAACCCCACCCGCCGATCGGCGGGGGCGTGGGCGACGGTGAGCACGAGGGGCGGCGGCGTCGGCGCGCCGCCGAAGAGCCGGGCGGCGGGGTCGAGGGCCAGGCGCCCGGTCACCACCGCGAGGCGGGGGAGCGGGGCCTGGCCCCGCGCCCGGCGGGCGTGTTGCGCCTCGGCCGACAGCCGCGGCGGCCCGTACCCCTCGGCCCGGGCGGTTCCCGCACCGACGAGGATCACGTCGGCCAGGCCCCGAAGCGCGAAGAACACGGCCTTGTCGCCGGGGCTCGACAGGCCGCCCGAGCGCCCCTCGACGGCGATGGCGCCGTCGGCGCTGGCCACCATGTTCACCGCGAACCACGGTCGGCCGGGTGGGGGAGGGCGTTCGTCGGCGAGGTAGGCGGCGGCGACGTCGACGTCCTCGCCGGGGTCGGGGAGGAGGCGCCGCACCCGACGGACCCTAGCGGCGGGGCCCGACGACGGCCCGCACGACCCCCTGTGGCCATCTGGTCACGTCGGGACCGAAGTCCCTATCCGGGGGGTGTGCGGAGGGGGGAGATTGCGTGCCGGGCCGGTGGGACATCGGTCCGGGGGCGAGAGGGGAGGATCCGTGGCAGGACGACTGCAGCGTGCGGTGGCGCCGGTGGCATCGGTCGTCCACGCGGCGCGCCGGCCCACCACCTACCGCGGCCACGTCCGCGAGGCGGTGTCGACGCTCATCACCATCGGGATGTGGCCGATGGGCTTCGCCGATGCCGGGGTGCAGGAGCTGCGACGGAGCTCCTCGGAGGAGGGCACCGTCGACACCCCGGTGCTGCTCGTCCACGGCTACGGGGCCAACAAGTCCAACTGGCTGTTCGTGCGCCGCGACCTCCACCAGGCCGGCTTCGGTCGCGTGCACGCCCTCAACTACAACCCGCTCTCCGACGACATCCCCGGACTGGCCGAGCGCTGCGTGGCTCGGGCCGAGGAGCTGAAAGCCCACTTCGGCGTCGAGCGAGTCCACCTCGTCGGCCACTCGCTCGGCGGGGTCATCGCCCGGTACGCGGTGCAGGTGCTCGGCCTCCGCGACGTCGGGGTGTGCATCACCGTGGCGTCGCCCCACGGGGGGGTCCGCCTCGCCGAGTACGGGTCCATGGTGGGCACCTTCGGTCCGCTGGTGAGCGGCCACCAGCTGCGGCCCGGGTCCGAGGTCATGACCCTGCTCCGCTACAGCGCCCGGCCGCTGCCCACGCGCTTCGTGGCCTACTACTCGAACCTCGACCTGCTCGTGCCGGCCCGCCGAGCGATGATCCTCGAGCCCGAGCTGGCCGCCACCAACCTGTTGGTGAAGGACCACGGGCACCTGTCGATCATGTTGTCGCGCCGACTGGCCCGCTCGATCGTCGACCAGCTCGGGGCGGCCGAGGGGATGGCCGGGTACGGCAACCCGGTGCGAGGCATCGGGACGGCCGCCGTCGTCGATCCGGCGGCGCCGCCGAACCCGTCGCCGGCCCCGCGCCGCGCCGCCCTCTGACCGACTCGGGCGGTTCGGGGCCGCCGCCGGTCATCCACCGACCTGTGGACCGGGGCACCGGAAATCCACCGGCAATTCACAGGGTTGTTCCCCTTCCTCCCCACAGGCCCGACTCCGTAGGTTGGCCCCCGCAGCGTGCTGCGACGCGGGCGACGGATGGTGGCTGGCGTCTCACGCAGGTTCTTGGCTGGCAGGACGACTCCTTGGAGGCGACGGGTGGAGGTGCGAGCAGGGAGATGTCCCGACGCGCGCCCGTCCGACGGCTCCGACCTGTCGAGTCGCGTCGCAGCACGCGGGGCACCACCGTCGGACGACGTCGGGATTTTCCGTCGACGAACCGTTGACACGGTCGTAATTACGGTGGTGTAATCCCTCGCACATCTTGTGGCCCGGGGGATGGAGGGGGCCGGCTCACCACAACATCTTGTGGTGCCGCGACAGCGGTGCGACGGGGTGGAGCGGGGGGTCCGGCACCTTGCGCCGGTAGGCTGAAGCCTCCGGAATACCGGGCTGATCGTCCCCAGAACACCCGCCCTACACCCAGGAGACAGCCCATGGCCATGGCGCCGGAGCAGGCCGCGATCGGGATCCGCCGACACTTCACCACCGAGGGGGTCCACCCCTACGACATGGTCGAGTGGGAACGGCGCGACGCCCGCATCACCAACTACAAGGACGGCTCGGTCGCCTTCGAGCAGACCGACGTCGAGTTCCCGGCCTCCTGGTCGCTCAACGCCACCAACATCGTCGCCCAGAAGTACTTCCGTGGCACCCTCGGCACCCCCGAGCGGGAGACCTCGCTGCGCCAGGTCATCGACCGGGTCACCGACACCATCACCGAGTGGGGCACGCGGGACGGCTACTTCGCCGACGGCCGCGAGGCCGACGCCTTCCGCGACGAGCTCAAGTACCTCCTCGTCACCCAGCGGGCGGCGTTCAACTCGCCGGTCTGGTTCAACATCGGGGTCAAAGGCGTCCCCCAGCAGGCCTCGGCCTGCTTCATCCTCGCCGTCGACGACACCATGGACTCGATCCTCAACTGGTACGTCGAGGAGGGCACGATCTTCAAGGGCGGGTCCGGTTCGGGGATCAACCTGTCCCGCATCCGGTCGAGCGTCGAGCTGCTGAAGGGCGGTGGCACGGCGTCGGGCCCGGTGAGCTTCATGCGCGGCGCCGACGCCTCGGCCGGCACCATCAAGTCGGGGGGCAAGACCCGGCGCGCCGCCAAGATGGTCATCCTCAACGTCGACCACCCCGACATCGAGGAGTTCATCTGGTGCAAGGCCCACGAGGAGCGCAAGGCCCGTGCCCTCGAGGCCGCCGGGTTCGACATGAGCCTCGACGGCAAGGACATCACCTCGGTCCAGTACCAGAACGCCAACAACTCGGTGCGGGTCACCGACGACTTCATGCAGGCCGTCGTCGACGACGCCGACTGGCACCTCCGGGCCGTCACCGACGGCGCGATCGTGAGGTCGGTCCGCGCCCGCGACGTCCTCCGCCAGTTCGCCACCGCCACGTGGGAGTGCGCCGACCCCGGCATGCAGTACGACACCACCATCAACCGGTGGCACACGGCGGCCAACACCGGGCGCATCAACGGGTCCAACCCGTGCTCGGAGTACATGCACATCGACAACTCGGCGTGCAACCTGGCCAGCCTCAACCTGCTGACCTTCCTCGACGAGGCCGGCCGCTTCGACGTCGAGGGCTTCCGCAGCGCCGTCGAGGTCGTGTTCACCGCCCAGGAGATCCTCGTCGGCAACGCCGACTACCCGACCGAGGCGATCGGCGAGAACTCCCGCCGGTTCCGCCAGCTCGGCCTCGGCTACGCCAACCTCGGCGCCATGCTCATGGCGCTCGGCCTGCCCTACGACAGCGAGGGCGGCCGGGCCTGGGCGGCGGCCATCACCGCCCTCATGACCGGCCACGCCTACGCCACGTCGGCCCGCACGGCGGCCCGGATGGGCCCGTTCGCCGGGTTCGCCGACAACGAGGAGCACATGCTCCGGGTGCTCGACATGCACCGCCAGGAGGCGGCCAACATCGACGAGGAGATGGTGCCGGCCGAGCTGCTGTCGTCGGCTCAGCAGGCCTGGGACGAGGCCTGCGACGTGGCCGCCGACTTCGGCGTGCGCAACTCGCAGGCGTCGGTGCTGGCGCCCACCGGCACCATCGGCCTGATGATGGACTGCGACACCACCGGCATCGAGCCCGACCTCGGCCTGGTGAAGCTCAAGAAGCTGGTGGGCGGCGGCACGATGTCGATCGTCAACCAGACCGTGCCGCGGGCCCTCGCCAACCTCGGCTACTCCACCACCGAGATCGACCAGATCATCGCCTACATCGACGAGCACAAGTCGATCGTCGGGGCGCCCAACCTGAAGGGCGAGCACCTGCCGGTGTTCGCCTGCTCCATGGGTGACAACGTCATCCACTACCTGGGGCACGTGAAGATGATGGCGGCGGTGCAGCCGTTCATCTCCGGCGCCATCTCCAAGACGGTCAACATGCCCGAGGACGTCAGCGTCGAAGACATCGAGCAGCTCCACGTCGACGCCTGGCAGATGGGCCTCAAGGCCATCGCCGTCTACCGCGACAACTGCAAGGTGGCCCAGCCCCTGGCCATGGCCACCAAGGACGGCGAGTCGGGCGAGCCGGCGACCGTGGCGGCCAGCCAGGTGGTCGAGAAGGTCATCGAGAAGGTGGTGTACGAGGCCAAGCGCCAGAAGCTGCCCCGCACCCGCCAGTCCCGCACCTTCGAGTTCCGGGTGGCCGACTGCAAGGGCTTCGTCACCGTCGGTGAGTACGAGGACGGCCGGCCGGGCGAGATCTTCGTGCGGGTGTCCAAGCAGGGCTCGACCCTCGCCGGGATCATGGACGCCTTCGCCATCTCGGTGAGCCACGGCCTGCAGTACGGCGTGCCGCTGCGCAGCTTCGTCGAGGCGTTCACCGGCATGCGGTTCGAGCCGGCGGGCATGACCGACGACCCCGACATCCGCATCGCCAACTCGCTGATGGACTACCTGTTCCGCCGGTTGGCGATCGAGTACCTGTCGGTCGAGGAGCGGGCCGAGCTCAACATCCTCACCACGACCGAGCGCATGCAGCCCACGCTGCCCGGCGTCGAGGAGACGGTGGTGGAGACCCGCCAGGGAAGCGAGCTGCCGGCCGACCCGCCGTCGATCCCGTCGGCGTCGACGCTCATCGACACCGTCGAGGTCAGCCGGACCCACACCGAGGTGCGCCACAGCGACGCCCCGATGTGCATGCAGTGCGGCGTCCAGATGGTGCGGGCCGGCTCCTGCCACGCCTGCCCGAGCTGCGGGAGCACCAGCGGCTGCAGCTGAGGCGGAATCGGCCGCGCCTGTCGGCCGTCGATGAACACGAGGCGCCCCGGGTCCAACCCGGGGCGCTGCCGCGTCCTGGTCGGCCCCGGCGCGGAGGACGTCCCGCTCGTGATCGCGCCGAGGACCTAGGGCCCTGGGCCCCTCCCACGAAGTCCGCCATGCTCGCGCGGTGGATGATTCAACCGTGGTTGAACTGAGCGCCGCCCGGTTCCGGGCGCTCGGTGACCCCACCCGGTTGCGCGTCATCCGGGAGCTGCTCCACGGCACACGGTGCGTGTGCGAGCTGCGTGACCGGATCGACGTCGCGGGTCCGTTGCTCTCGCACCACCTCGGCGTGCTGCGCGACGCCGGGATCGTCACCGCCCGCCGGCGGGGCCGCTGGGTCGACTACACGCTCGACCCCGGCGCGCTGGCCACCCTCGCCGAGGTCCTCGCGCCCGATCTGGCGGAGGCGAACCGGTGACCGCCGTCGACCCGGGCACCGGGACCGGCTCCGTCGCCGCCAAGCTGCCCGTCCTCGACCGGTTCCTGCCCATCTGGATCGGCGTCGCCATGGCCACCGGGCTGCTGGTCGGCCGATGGATCCCCGACCTCAACGACGACCTCGAGCGGATCAAGGTCGACACCGTCTCGCTGCCGATCGCCATCGGGCTGCTGGCGATGATGTACCCGGTCCTCGCCAAGGTCCGCTACTCGCGGATCGGCGACGAGCTCGCCGACCGCCGCACCCTCGGCCTGTCTCTCCTGCTGAACTGGGTGCTCGGGCCGCTCCTGATGTTCACGCTGGCGTGGGTGTTCCTGGCCGACCTGCCCGAGCTGCGCACCGGCCTGATCATCGTCGGGCTGGCCCGCTGCATCGCCATGGTCCTGATCTGGAACGACCTCGCGTGCGGCAGCCGCGAGCTGGCCGCGGTGCTGGTCGCGGTGAACTCGCTGTTCCAGATCGTCATGTACTCCGTGCTCGGCTGGTTCTACCTCTCGGTGCTCCCCGGCTGGCTCGGTCTCGACACCGCCGATCTCGACGTCGGGCTGTGGGCCATCGCCAAGTCGGTGCTCATCTTCCTCGGCATCCCGCTGCTGGCCGGGTTCCTGACCCGCACCATCGGCGAGGCCCGCAAGGGCACCGACTGGTACGAGCGGGTCTTCCTGCCTCGCATCGGACCCATCGCGCTCTATGGGCTCCTGTTCACCATCGTCGTGCTCTTCGCCCTGCAGGGCGAGCAGATCACCGACAGTCCCATCGACGTGGCCCGCGTGGCCGTGCCCCTGCTCGTCTACTTCGCGCTCATGTGGGGCGGCTCGTTCGCGCTCGGCTACCGCCTGCGGTTCCCCTACGAACGCAACGCGTCCGTGGCGTTCACCGCGGCGGGCAACAACTTCGAGCTGGCCATCGCGGTGTCGATCGCGGTGTTCGGCGTGACCTCCGGCCAGGCCCTGGCCGGCACCATCGGGCCGCTCATCGAGGTGCCCGCCCTCGTCGCGCTCGTCTACGTCTCGCTGTGGGCGAAGCGACGCCTCTATGCCGCCGACACCGGCACCATCGCCCCCGATCCAAGGAGCCACCCATGACCTCGCCCCTCGTCATCCTCGCCGGCGCCCGCACCCCGATCGGCAAGCTGTCGGGCTCGCTCGCCTCGTTCTCGGCCGTCGACCTCGGCGGGATGGCGATCGCCGCCGCGCTCGAACGGGCCGGCCTGTCCGGCGAGCAGGTCGACTACACCTACATGGGCCACGTGCTGCAGGCCGGCGCCGGCCAGATCACCGCCCGTCAAGCCGCGGTCAACGGTGGCATCCCCATGGACGTCCCGGCCACGACGGTCAACAAGGTGTGCCTGTCGGGGATGGACGCCATCTACCAGGCCGACCGTCGCATCCGCGCCGGTGACGCCGAGATCGTCGTGGCCGGCGGCATGGAGTCGATGACCAACGCCCCCCACCTGCTGCCCGGTGCCCGAGCCGGCTACCGCATCGGCGACGGCACCATCGTCGACTCGATGATGTACGACGGCCTGTACTGCGCGTTCGACCAGTGCGCGATGGGCGAGGGCACCGAGAAGTACTCGCAGGCCCACGGCGTCGAGCGCGAGCACATGGACGCCATGGCCCTCGAATCCCATCGACGCGCCGACGCCGCCCAGCAGGCGGGGCTGTTCGAGGGCGAGATGGTCCCGGTGACCGTGCCCCGACGCAAGGGCGACGCCCTCGTCGTCGCCCACGACGAAGGCGTGCGGGGCGAGACCACCATCGAGTCGCTCGCCGGGCTCCGGCCGGCGTTCGACAAGGCCGGCCACATCACCGCCGGCAACGCCAGCCAGATCAGCGACGGCGCCTCGGCCACCATCGTCACCACCGCCGACGTCGCCGCACGGCTCGGGGTCACCCCGCTCGCCGAGATCATCGGGTACGGCCAGGTCGCCGGGCCCGACGCCTCGCTGCTCCACCAGCCGTCCCGGGCCATCAAGGCCGCGCTCGCCCGCACCGGCATGACCGTGGCCGACGTCGACCTGTTCGAGATCAACGAGGCGTTCGCCGCGGTGGGCGTCGCGTCGGCCGACGACCTCGGCGTGTCGATGGACGTCGTCAACGTCAACGGCGGGGCCATCGCCATCGGCCACCCCCTCGGTATGTCCGGCAACCGCATCACCCTCCACCTCGCCCTCGAGCTCGCCCGCCGCGGTGGGGGCACCGGCGCCGCCGCCCTCTGCGGAGGCGGCGGGCAGGGCGATGCCATCCTCATCCGCACCATGGCGTGATCAGCCCGATGAGCCCCGGTTGGCCACCCTCCGGGTCCCCCTCCTCTCCGGCCGGCCCGCCGTCACTCGGGTGGTGGCGGATCGTGCACCGGTGATCGCCGGCGCATCGACGCGTCGACTCGACGACGTCGTGCGGTTGGTCGCGGCCCTGATCGTGCTCGTGGTCACCGGGCTGATCGCCTCACGAGGCGTGCCCTCCTTCGAGGAGCGCTGGTTCGACGGGGTGAACGGCCTCACCGGGGCGATCGAGCCGGTGCTCTGGGCGCCGATGCAGCTCGGCAGCCTCTTCGGTCCCGTCGTCGTGGCCGTCGGGGCTTGGGTCGCCTGGCGTCAGTGGCGGCCCGTGGTCGGCGCGCTCGTCGTCGGCATGGTCGCCTGGCAGGCGGCCAGGATGGTCAAGGACATCATCGAGCGCGGCCGGCCCGGCGACGAGCTCGACCAGATCGTGCGCCGCCCCGGCACGCCCCTCGACGGACTCGGGTACGTGTCCGGCCACACCGCCGTCGCCTTCGCGCTCGCCACCGTGGTCTCGCCCTACCTCCCCCGGCTCGGTCGCTGGGTCGCCTACGGCCTCGCCGCCGTCGTCGCGATCGCCCGGATCCACAACGGGGCCCACCTCCCGCTCGACACGGTGGGAGGCGCGGCGCTGGGCGTGGCGGTCGGGTTGGTCTACCGCCTCGCGGTGGGGGTCCCCGTCGGGCCCGTCGAACGCGCCGACCCGGTCGGCGGCGACTGAGCCGCGGTCCCGTGCGATGGTGTCGCGTCCGCCCGTCGGGCAGGGTGGAGCCGTGGGCGCCCTCCCCGTCATCGACGTCTCGTCCCTCGTGGGCGGCACCGGCGACGCTGACGCCGTGGCCGCCGCCCTCGACGAGGCCTGCCGCCGGCACGGGTTCTTCGTCGTCGTCGGCCACGGGGTCGACCCGTCGGCGACCGCCCGACTGGTCGAGCTGGCCCGCGAGTTCTTCGCGCTGCCCGACGACGAGAAGGCCGAGGTCGCCATGGTTCGCGGCGGACGGGCATGGCGGGGCTGGTTCCCGGTCGGGGGCGAGCTGACGTCGGGCGTACCCGACCGCAAGGAGGGCCTGTACTTCGGCGTCGAGCTGCCCGCCGACGATCCCCGGGTCCTGGCCGGCCTCCCGCTCCACGGGCCGAACCTGTTCCCGGCCCGACCGGCCGAGCTGCGGGACGCGGTGCTCGACCACATGGCCGCCATGAGCGGGCTCGGTCGTCTCCTCGTGGCCGGGCTCGCCCGGGGCCTCGGGCTCGGGGCCGACTGGTTCGCCCGGCACCTCACCGCCGACCCGGTGGTGCTGTTCCGCATCTTCCGGTATCCGGCCGCGCCGGACGCCGACGACGCATGGGGGGTCGGTGAGCACACCGACTACGGGCTGCTCACCATCGTCGCCCAGGACGGCCACGGCGGCCTCGAGGCCCACACCCCGTCGGGCTGGGTCGAGGCCCCACCCATCGAGGACTCGTTCGTCTGCAACCTCGGCGACATGCTGGAGCGCATGACCGGTGGCCGCTACCGGTCGACGCCCCATCGGGTGCGGAACCGCAGCGGACGGGACCGCATCTCGTTGCCGTTCTTCTTCGACCCGTCGTGGGACGCGGAGGTCCGGCCGCTGCCGCTGCCCCGGGACGGCGAGCGCTCACCGGCGCAGCCGCGTTGGGACGGCGCCGAGCCGCTCGCCTTCGAGGGCACCTACGGCGACTACCTCACGGCCAAGGTGGCCAAGGTGTTCCCGGGCCTCGGCGACGAGGTCCTCTGACGTTCGGCCGCGCCGGGGGCGCGACCCGGTTATGGTCGCCACAACAACCGGGAGGGGACGGCATGAAGAGACTCCTGCTCGCAGCGACGGTCGGGTTGGTGGTGCTCGTGATGGCGGCACCGGTGGGTGCCGGCGACGTGGCCACCTACGAGGTCTCGATGGACGGCGCCCAGGAGGTGCCCGGCCCCGGCGACCCTGACGGCACGGCCGACATGACCGTCGTGCTCGGCATCGTGTCGAACGAGGTCTGCGTCAACGCCTTCAGCACCACCTCGATCGAGGAGACCGCCGCCCACATCCACGCCGGGGCCGCCGGTGTGGCCGGACCGGTGGTGGTCGACCTCACGCCGGCCATCGGCGGCACGCCCTACTGCACACCGGTGTCGGCAGACCTCATGGAGGAGCTCGTCACCCGACCGGAGTGCTACTACGTGAGCGTCGGCACCGAGGAGTTCCCCGACGGTGCGGTGCGGGGTCAGCTCGTCGCCGGCACGTGCCAGGACACGGTGACCACGCCGACGACCGCCACCGCGACCACGGCCACCACGAGCGGCCCGGCGGTCGCCGCCACGAGCCGGCCGCGCTTCACCGGGTGAGGAACCCCGGCCGGGGTTCAGGTCCGGTTCAGGTCCTCCACCAGCTGCTCGTAGACCCTCACGTACTCGTCGACCATGCGGTCGCGACCGAACCGCTCGACGGCGATCCGCCGGATGGTGGTCCGACCGAAGCCGGCAACCCGGGCTACCGCGCCGACCGCGCCATCGACGTCGGAGACCAGTGAGCCGGTGATGCCCGGCTGGATCAGCTCGGGCATCGACCCCCTGGCGAAGGCGATGACCGGTGTGCCGCAGGCCATGGCCTCGACGACGCTGAAGCCGAACGGCTCGTCGAAGCCGACGAGGTGGAGCAGGGCGACGGCGCCGCCGAGGAACGCCGACCGGTGCTCGGCATCGACCGGGCCGACGAAGTCGACGCGGCCACCGTCGAGGCGGGGCTCGACGAACCGTTCGAAGTACTGCCGGTCCTGCACGATGCCGGCGATCCGCAGCGGGAGGCCCGCCCGCTCGGCCGTGTCGATGGCCTCGACGATGCCCTTGTCGGGGTGGATGCGGCCGAAGCAGGCCAGGTACCCGCCGGACGCACCCCCCAGCTCGAAGGCGTCGGTGTCGATGCCGTGGTGGATGGTGGCGACGTAGTCGAGTGAGGGGTGACGGTCCGCGTCGCTGATCGACACGTACGCGGTGGTCGCGTCGTACTTCTCGTACACCGGCAGGATCGCCGGGGAGGAGAACCCGTGGATCGTGGTGACCACGGGCGTCGCCACCAGGCCGGAGTAGGTGAGCGGCAGGAAGTCGAAGCCGTTGTGGATCACCTCGAAGTCGTCCGCCCGCTCGAACGCCTGGGAGATGTGGAGGCACTCGGCGACCTTCGGGTCGACGGACGCGTCCTCGGACCACCCGGAGGCGACCGCCGACACGAGCTGCGCCGCCGTCGCCGAGTCACCCGACGCGAAGAGCGTCACCTCGTGCCCCCGTGCCACCAGCCCCTCGGTGAGGAGCGAGGCGAACAGCTCCCACGGCCCGTAGTGGCGGGGTGGGACCCGCCAGGCGATGGGCGCGAGGACGGCGATGCGCAACGTCGGTCAGGGCCGGAGGCCGATCTGGGGCTCGCGCTTGCGGCGCTTGTCCTGGCGCTTCTCCTTGAGGGACTTGCCCGGCTTCTTGCCGGCCGGCTTCTGCGGGGACTTGTCAGGCATCGTTGGCTCCTGTGCTGGGTGGGGGGATTCCGGGAAGGGTGGGGCGGTGGCGAGGGATCGCGGCTCAGGCCGCGGGCTCCATGGCGTCGAGGACGTCGGACAGCGACGCGGTGGCCATGCCGATGGCGGCGTCGCCGATGCCGTAGGGGAGGACGAGGGTGCCGGCGTGCACGAGCGCCCCGCAGGAGTAGACGACGTTCGGGACGTAGCCTTCGCGCTCGTCGGCATCGGGGGCGAGCAGCGGTTCGCGGAGCTGTCCGAGGACACGGGTGGGATCGTCGAGGTCGAGGAGGATGGCCCCGATGCGGTAGGTGCGCATCGGTCCGACGGCGTGGGTCAACACCAGCCAGCCGGCCCGGGTCTCGATCGGCGAGCCGCAGTTGCCGAGCTGGACCACCTCCCACGGGCGCGACGGGCGCTGGCACGGGGTGGCCTCGAGCCACACGTCCACCTCGTCGGAGAAGGCGACCATGTTGCTCTCGCGGTCCGAGCGGACGAGCGCGGCGAACCGACCGCCGATCCGGCGGGGGAAGAGGGCCAGGCCCTTGTTCGCCGCCGCCGGCCCGGACAGCGGTGAGGAGGTGAACGTCGTGAAGTCGGTGGTGCGCATGACCTGCTGGACGATGTCGCTGCCGTCGTAGGCGGTGTAGGTGGCGAAGTGGCAACACGAGCCGTCGGTCTCGGTGAAGTGCACGAAACGGGCGTCCTCCATCCCGTGGCTCTCGGCGCCCATCGCCGGTAGCAGCACCCGCTCGTCGAGGGGGATGTCCGGCGCGAACCGCACCGCATAGCTGCGGGCGGCGACCTCGCGCAGGAGGGGGATGGTCTCCCGCCCGTACCGGCGGGTGGCCAGGTTGGACTGGACCTCGCCGATGCGCTCCTCCATGGCGGCGGGGGTGAAACGGTCGCCCAGGGGGTCGAGCACGAAGTCGGCGGTCTCGCCGGCACCGCCGAGCCGCTGGAGCTCCTCGCGCAGCACCGCCGAGTCGAGCAGCACCGGCGCGGCGCCCCCGGTCGACGCGTACGTCGAGCGGGGGTCGAGGATCGGGATGCCACTCGCGTCGACGACACCGGTCCGGAACCCGATCGAGGACCGGTGGCCCTCGCCGATCGCCCGGATGCTCATGACGAACCGCAGTCCGCCGGCAGGGGTGCCCGACTGGTCGGGGTGGGCGACGATGCTCGGGTTGCACACCGCCGCACCCTCCAGGGCGTACTCGCTCGTGAACGTGGCGCCGAGCAGGAGACGTCGTTCCTCCGAGAGCTGGAGATCGGGGCCGAGGCGGTCCGCCAACTCGCCCGCGTGACGGAGGAACGTGGCGGTCAGCTCGCGATGGCGCCCGTCGAAGCGGGCGTTCACCTCGGCGATCGTGGTGAACACCTCGTCCTCGGTCAGGGCGAGGATGCGTCGGAGGACCATCGCCGACCTCGACTCCTCGTGGTCGAACCCCTCCTGGCCGGGGACGAACAGCGTGGTGACGACCCGCGAGCGATCGGCGAGCACGCGGTCCTCGCGCCGACGGGTCACCCGGGGACGCGTCGTGGTCACCCCGGCACCGGCTCGAGGTGCCTGGCGTGCTGCAGCGTCGACAGGAGCGCGAGGCTCGACTCGGCACCCTGGTTGCGGTTGACGCCGTCCCGCTCGAGCCCGTCGTAGCCGCCACCGGTCGCCGGGTCCCACATGGGTCGGCCGGCGTCGTTGTCGCCGACGAACCAGCCGACGGCAGCGGCGATCCCCTCCGACCAGCGGCCGTCGTCGTCGGTGTCGACGCCGGCGGCGCGGACACAGGCGTCGGCGAGCGCCGCCACCTCCACCGGTTGCTGGTCGAACCCGGGCTTGTCGTCGCCGGGTCCGGAGCCACCGGCGGGCGTGACCGAGAGCCGGCCGTCGACGGTCTCGTGGTCGAGCAGCCAGGCGAGCAGCTCGAGGCCGCGATCGAGCAGCTCGGCCCGTTCGAGGACGGACCCGGCCGCGATCATGGCTTCCGGGATCACCGCGTTGGCGTAGCTGAGCCTCGGCTCCGGCCATGGCCAGTCGGTGGGACCGTCTCCCGGGCGACCGGGCGGCCCGTCCGATCCGGCGAGGGCGTCGGCGACGTCGGTGAGCAGGTGCCGGGCCGACCGGTGGCCGGGGTCCGCGGCCACGAGCTCGGCCGCCCCGAGGGCGGCGAAGGCGTTCGCCCGCAGCCAGGGCGAGCGCGTCGAGGCGGCTCGCTCGAACAGGGCGACGGCGGTCTGGCGCACCATGTCGACGTCGCTTCGCGCCGCCGCGGTGCCGAGGCCCCACAGGCTCCGCCCCCAGCAGTCCTCCACCGTCGGCTGGTCGTCCCATCCCCCCGAGCGGTTCCGTCGGTTCCGGCACCCGCCGTCGAGGCTCTGGGCGTCGCTCAGGAACCGGAGGCTCAGGGAGGCGAGGCGGCGGATCTCGGGGCTGCGGTCGGGCTCGCGCGTCGTGACGACGAGCACGCGGGCCATGTCGTCGGTGCAGTAGCCGTGCTCGGGTCGCGGCTCGGCCCCCTCGGCGTGCTCGAACGTGCCTCGGTCGGTGCTCAGGTGCAGGAGGTGCCCGAAGTCGGGCTCGGGGAAGCGGTTCATGCCGGCACCGGCCGATCCAGCAGCAGGGTCGACGCCAGGTCCTGGTAGCGCCGGGCGACCACCGGCCAACCCATCGTGGGGGCCAGGCGGCGGGCACGCCCGGCCATGACCTCGACCTCGGCAGGGTCGGTCACCATCCGATGGAGGGCTCGGCCCAGGGCATCGGGGTCGTTGTGGTCGACGACGATGCCGGCACCGCTCCCCAGGAGCTCGACGGCGTGCGGGAAGGCCGTCGCCACCACCGGGCGGCCGGCGGCGATGGCGTCGACGAGCACACCCGACGTCACCTGCTCGGTCGAGTCGTAGGGAAGCACGATCGCCGTCGCGGACTGGATCAACGCGGTGAGCGTCGGGACGTCCCGGTAGGTGGCGTCGAACGACACCGAGGCGGCGACGCCTCTCCGCCAGGCCTGCTCGATGAGGGTGTTGCGGTACAGCTCGCCGTCGGCGGCCAGCACCTTCGGGTGCGTGCGACCGGCCACGAGGTAGCGAGGCCGTCGGGGGAGACGGTGCAGCGGGCCCATGGCGTCGACCACGCGCTCGATGCCCTTGCCCGGTCCCATGAGGCCCGGGGTCACCAGCAGGGGACGGGCGTCGGCGGACGGTGCCGCGACGCCGGCGGGGATCGCGGCGCCGTGGGGGATCGCGAGCACCTTGTCGGGGTCCACGTCGGGCCAGTCGCACAAGCGCTCCCTCGCCGCCTCGGACATCACGACCACCTGATCCGCGGCCTCGGCCGCGGCGACCAGGACGGATCGTTGGTGTGGCGTCGGCTGCCGGAGCACGGTGTGGGCGACGACCACGGACGGCACCCGCAGGTCGTCCAGCAGCGCGAGCACCTCGTCGCCGTCGATGCCGCCGTACAGCCCGTACTCGTGCTGCACGACCACCACGTCGTGGTCGTTCAGCATCGTGGCGGCGGCGGTCACGGAGGAGGGCGAGCCGCTGCGGAGGTCGCCGATGACCCGCGGGAGCCGGCGCGACGAGCCGTCCGCCACGCGCACGACCCCGACCTCCGAGCCGAGGGCACCGAGCCCGTCGGCGAGGGCGGCGCTGAAGGTGGCGAGACCACAGGGCGTGGGCGGGTAGGTGCTCACGATCCCGACGCTCGGCGCCGCATCGCGGGCGCGACCGATCAGGGGGGACAGGGGATCTTCGACGCGCACGAACGCTCCTCGGAGGATGGCTCGGTCGAGGCGTCGAACCTGCACGGGGCGACAGCCGGGTCAATGACGGCCGTCCAGCCCAAGCGAGGCGACTCTCCCAAGGGGGTGTCGGGTCAGGCTACCGCCGGTCGGCCCCGATCAGCCGGCGGGCCTCGCCCCCGACCTCCGTGGGGCGGGAAGGCGGGCCTACGACCCGAAGGCGAAGAACATGACCTGGCTGGCGTGGGCCACGAGCGTCGGGCCCGACGGGTCCCACAGCGCCATCTCGACCGACGCGTACCCGTCGCCGGCGTGCCGGGCCCGGTTGTGGGCGAGGAGCCATCCCGGGCGGGCGGGGGCGAACCAGTGGAAGGTGAAGTCGGCACTCGGCCCGAACCACGGCCCCGTGTCGGGGCCGAGCCGGCGGGACACCGCGCCGGGCATGGTGTCGCACAGCACCAGACCGGCCAACGGGTCGAGGTCACCGTCGTCGACGATCGGGGGATCGTCGAGCCGGTACCAGTACGCCTCCTCGGCCGGGCTCGGCTCGTAGGGCTCCCACGGCGGCCGCCCGAGTGCCGGGCGGCCCTCGACGATCTGCTCCCAGAACGGGAGCGGGTCGCGATCGAAGCTGAAGTCGACGCCGTCGGGCACGCCGTCGCGGAACCCGCGCAGGCCGTCGGGACCGGGCACGTCGGGGAACTCGAGCTCGGTGAAGTCGAAGCCGCGGCGCGATGCGCCGTGGACGGCGACGGCGGTGAGCCCGGCGACCTCGCCCGGGTTGCGAACCGTCGCCGTCAGCTGGGACATCGACCGTCCGCGACGGAGCACGTCGACGACGACCTCGACCGGGCCACCGCGCACCTGCCCGGCGAACACCGCCGACAGGGTGCGCAGCCGCTGCTCGGGGCGGTCGAGGGTGACGGCCATGGCCCGGGCGGCGATGGCCGCCACGATCCCTCCCTGCGGGACCACGGCGAGCTGCCAGGGCTCGGAGATCGCGGTGGTGAAGGTGCCCGGTCGATCACCGGCCACGAGCTGGAGGTCGTCCCACCCACTGCCCATCGGGTCATCCTCGCCCGACCGTGGTCGCCGCGCCTCTCGGATTCCCGGGGTCTCAGGTGGGTCGCCACTCCAGCTCGATGGCGTCGGTGAAGGCATCGGCCGGGAGATCGGGCTTGGTCGCCCGCACCACGTCGATGAAGCGGGGATGGGTCGCCACGATCGAGAAGCCGACTCGTCCGTAGAACGAGAGGGCGCCGGGGTTGTCGTCGGTCGTGGCGAGCCACACCCGCGCCGCCGCGGCCGCCATCGCCCTCGCGCAGACCGCCCCGACGAGGCGCCGGCCCACGCCGGCCAGCCGCCGGGTCGCCTCGAGGGTGACGACCTCCCACCCGTCGTCGGCGGTGGCGTAGGTGGCGGCGCCGACCGGTTCGCGGTCGATCTCGGCGACGAACCCGTTGAGCGACGCGGGGTCGGCGTAGGTGCCGCCGGGGCTGACGATCGGGAGGCCCCAGCTCTCGGCGATCAGGGCGCGGAGCCATGGCCGGTCCCCGTCGAACAACGCTCGCACCGTCACCTCGTTCGCCACCTCGCCAGTGTCGCAGTCGCGGCAAGCCCGCGGGGGTGGCCCCTGGGGTGGTCGGCCGAGATCGTCGTGGTGGACGTCCTCGGTGGCCAGCCGGGTCAGGCCGGGGACGATGCCTCGGAGTCGCATGACCTCCTCGATCGCCCCGGGGACGCGGTCGGGATCGGCGGCGAGGCGCTCCACGGCCGTAGCGGAGCAGCGCCCGGCTCTCCGAGGGTCGGTGAGGAACGCGTCGCCGTCGAGGTCTGCCGGCTTCGTCGGCCATCGCGGCGATGGTCGGTGGTGGCCGGGGCGCTCAACCGAGGAAGCCCACCAGGGCTTCCACGAACGTCGGCTGGCCCACCGCGCCCAGATGGTCGCCGGGGACGATGCGCAGCCTCGCCCCCGGGATGGCGGCGGCCAGCAGGTCGGCACGCTTGGCCAGCGCGTCCTGGCGCCCCACGATCACCAGGGTCGCGGCCGTGATGTGCTCGAAGGCGATGGGCGCGGTGTCGATGGCCCGCGCCACGGCCGCCAGCGCCAGGCGGTCGGCGCCGGTGCTCTCGGCGAAGGACCGGAAGGCGGCGGTCAGCCGGTTGGGGATGGTCGACGGGTCGTCGGTCTCGAGCGCCTCGGCGATGGCGTTCCCGGCCGGGCGGGGCCGCGGCGGACCGGTGCCTCGCGCCGCGTCGGTTCGGATGGTCAGACCGCCGCCGACCCCACCGAGGGCGAGCCGGCGGATGCGGCGATCGTCGGCGGCGACGATGGAGGCGACGATCGCCCCCATGGAGTACCCGGCGAGGTCGACCTCGTCGGCGTCGAGCTCGTCGATCACCGCCCGCAGGTCGGCGGCCATCCGTCGCTCGCCGTAGCGTGCCGGGTCGTGGGGCCGGTCGGATCGCCCGTGACCTCGGGCGTCGACGGTGACCACCCACCGTCCGGCGTCGAGGAGGGCGTCGACGATCCCGGGGCGGACCCAGTTGAGCCGGGCGTCGGCGGCGAAGCCGTGGTGCAGCACGACCGGCGGTCCGGCCACGGACCCGTCGGCCCAGACGTCGCAGACGAGGCGGACGCCGTCGTCGACGGTCAGCACCGAGGTGATCGGGTCCATGGACGGCATCCTCTCGCGCCGAGCCGGTCCATGTCCGGCGTGGGCGGGATCGGACGGCTGGCCGGTCCAGCCAGGACGAGGAGGGTGGGGCGACGTCCGTCGTAGGGTCCCGAGGGTGGAGCGCTACGACCGGGCGTACTTCGACCACTGGTACCGGGTCCGGGGGTTCGGCTCCCCGGCGCTGCTGGAACGGCGGGTCGCCTACGCCCTCGGCGCCGCCGAGTACCTGCTCGGGCGGCCGGTGCGCTCGGTGCTCGACGTGGGCTGTGGCGAGGGCGACTGGAGCGCCGCCCTCCGGCGGCGTCGGCCCCGCGTCCGCTACGTGGGCGTCGACCCGAGCACCTACGCCGTGCGCCGCTTCGGTCGTCGTCGGGGCCTCCTGCTCGGTGGCGTCGCCGACCTCGACGAGCTCGAACTCGGCGAACCGTTCGACCTCGTGGTGTGCGTGAGCGTGCTGCCGTTCCTCGATGACGACGACGTCGAGCACGGCCTCGGGGCCATGGCTCGGCGACTGGGTGCCGGAGGGGTCGCCTTCCTCGAGATCTACACCGGGGAGGACGTGGTCGAGGGCGACCTCGACGGCTTCGTCGACCGTCCGGCGGCCACCTACCGGAGGTGGCTGACCGCCGCCGGGCTCGAACGGGTCGGCGCCCACCTGTACGTCGGCACCGAGGCCGCGGGCGAGCTCGCCACCCTCGAGAGGGGTGGGTGACCCCGCGCCTCCGACCGGGCCGCGCCGTCAGCCGGCGCGGTCGCGGAGCTCGGCGATCCCGTCGGCGATGGTCGCCGCCAGCACGTCGACGTCCTTGCCCGTGTCGTAGTCGCCGGTGACGCCGAAGGCGATGCGGCCGTTGTACGACAGGATCGCCGTCCCGATCCGCACGCCGTGGCTGATCGGCACGAACGGGAAGTACGACCGCATCTCCCGGCCGCAGGCGTAGAGGGGGAACTGCGGTCCGGGCACGTTGGTGGTGACCGTGTTCACCGACCGCTGGGGCAGCCGGTGGGCCAGCCGGGCGGCCAACCGGCTGCCGGTGCCGAGCAGCATCGGCGGGGCCAGGTTGGCGACGTTGGTGACCACCTCGCCGGCATCGGCCATGTGCGAGTGCTTGAGCTCGTCCATCGTCTCGTGCACGGCGGCGAGGCGCTCGAGCGGGTCGGCGAGGTGCACGGGCAGCTCGAACAGGATCGCCGACACCCGGTTGTCCGGGGTGCCGCGGCCGTCGTCGCGCCGCACCGAGACCGGCACGAGGGTGCGCACGACGGCGTGGTCGGGGTCGTCCCCCCGCCGGGCGAGCACCTCGCGGTAGCCGCCGGCCACGGCGCCGAGGACGACGTCGTTCAGGGTGCCGCCGAACGCCTTGCGGATCGTGCGGATGTCGTCGATCGACGCCTCGGACTCGGCCCACACGCGGTGGGGGCCGATCGGTCCCTCGATCGACAGCGGCGGGTTGGGACCGAGGTGTCGGCCGAGGGAGACGAGTCCGGCGCCGGTGTCGCGGGCGTTGCGCAGGGCCCCCGCCGGGTCGCGCACGGCCGACGGCACCTGGCCGAGCCGGTCGACGACGTCGCCGGCCAGGCCCTTCCAGGCGTCGAGCACGAGGGCCGCGCTCGACGGCTCGGGCTCCGGCTGCCACTCCTCGAGGGCACCGCCGTCGGTGTCGGCCGACCCCGGCTCGGGCGTCGTCTCGAGCAGCACGGTCATGAGGTCGACCCCGGCGATGCCGTCGACCATGCAGTGGTGGACCTTGGACACCATCGCCCACCGACCGTCCTCGAGGCCCTCGACCACCCAGAGGTCCCACAGGGGGCGGTTGCGGTCGAGGGGCTGGGACATCAGCCGACCGACGAGCCGGCGCAGCTCGGCCTGGCCGCCGGGGGCGGGCAGCGCCGTGTGGCGCACGTGGTAGCCGAGCTCGAAGTGGGGGTCGTCGACCCAGACCGGCCGGCCCAGCTCGAGGGGCACGAACTTCACGCGCTGGCGATACCGGACGAGCAGGGGCAGCTTGCGTTCGACGAGAGCGAGCAGCTCCTCGTAGGGAGGCGGGGGCCCCTCGAACACCGCCACGCCGGCGATGTGCATGTGGGCGATCCCGTCCTCGAGGTGCAGGAACTCGGCGTCGAGCGGGTTCATCCGGTCCATGGGGTCACTGTGGCCCGGCCGTGACGGGAGTAACAGGGGAGGATGTCCCTACGATGCTCGGCGTGACCGACACCGCCGATGCCTCCGCCCCCACCGATGCCGATCTCACGGCCGCCGGGGTCCACTGGGACCTCGAACCCCTCCTCTCGGGCGACGAGGTCGACACGCTCCTCGACCGGGCCGACGAGCTGGCCGGCGAGCTCGAGGGCTACCGGGGCCGGGTGGCCGACCTCGACGTCGACGGCCTCGTCGGAGCCATGTCCAGCTTCGCCGCCCTCCACGAGGTCATGGGCCGGGCGGGGTCGTTCGTGAGCCTGCGCTTCGCCGAGAACACGCTCGACGAGGCCCGAGGGGCGCTCATGGCCCGGCTCAACGAGCGCAGCACGGTGATCGGCAGCCGCCTCGTGTTCTTCGACCTCGAGTGGGCCTCGGTGCCCGACGAGCGGGTCGAGGCCCTGCTCGCCGACCACAGGCTCGGGTTCTGCGCCCACCACCTGCGCAACCTCCGCCGCTACCGCGACCACCTCCTGAGCGAGCCCGAGGAGCGGGTGCTGGCCGAGACGTCGGTGGCCGGCGCGTCGGCGTGGGTCCGGCTCTTCAACGAGCTGACCTCGGGCATCGAGGTCAGCCTGCCCACCGCCGTCGTGCCCGGTGCCGACCCGGCGTCGGCCGACGCCGACGGTCGCGTCGCCGCCGGCCTCGAGCAGGGGCTGTCGCTCCTGCAGCACCCCGACCGAGACGTACGCCGCACCGCGGCCGAGGCGGTGACCGCCGGGCTCGCGCCGGGCCTGCGCACCCGGGCGTTCGTGTTCAACACCCTCCTGCTCGACAAGTCGGTCGACGACCGGCTCCGTTCGTACCCCACCTGGATCTCGTCGCGGAACCTCGGCAACGAGGCGAGCGACGAGTCGGTGCAGGCCCTCCTCGACGCCGTCGTCGCCCGCTACGACATCCCGCGGCGTTGGTACGGGGTGAAGGCGCAGGTGCTCGGCGTCGACCGCCTCGCCGACTACGACCGGATGGCGTCGGTGGCCGACGACGAGTCGCGGATGGGATGGCGGCAGGCGCGTGAGCTCGTGCTCGACGCCTACGCCAGCTTCTCGCCCGAGCTGTCCGACGTCGCCCGGCGGTTCTTCGACGAGCGCTGGATCGACGCACCGGTGACCCCCGGCAAGCGCCCCGGCGCGTTCTGCGCCTACACGGTGCCGAGCCACCACCCTTACGTCTTCCTGAACTGGACCGGCACGGCCCGGGACGTGAGCACCCTCGCCCACGAGCTCGGCCACGGCCTGCACGCGTGGCTGGCGCGTGAGCAGGGCGTGTTCCACCAGTCGACCCCGCTCACCCTCGCCGAGACGGCGTCGGTGTTCGGCGAGGCGGTCACCAACAACGCGCTGCTGGCCACGCTCGACGACCCCGCCGCCCGCTTCGCGCTGCTGGCGTCGACCGTCGACGACTCGATCGCCACCGTCTTCCGCCAGGTGGCCATGAACCGCTTCGAACACGCCGTGCACACGACCCGGCGCGACGAGGGCGAGCTGTCGGTCGAGCGGTTCGGCGAGCTGTGGGCCGACACCCAGACGGCGATGCTCGGCGACGCCGTCGAGCTCACGCAGGGCTACCGCACCTGGTGGAGCTACATCCCGCACTTCATCGGCACACCCGGCTACGTCTACGCCTACGCCTACGGCCAGCTCCTCGCCCTGTCGGTGTATGCCCGCTACCAGCAGCGGGGTGCCGACTTCGTGCCCGCCTACCTCGAGCTGCTCTCGGCCGGTGGCTCGCGGCCGCCCGAGGATCTCGGTCGCATCGTCGACTGCGATCTGGCCGACCCGGCGTTCTGGGACGCGGGCCTCGACATCGTCGCCGGCCAGCTCGACGCCGCGGCCGAGGCCGCCCGCGCCGCCGGCCGCCTCCCGTCCTAGGGCTCGCCCGTTCGCGACCCCGGGGCCAGCCACTACGGTTTGCCGGTGGACGCCGGTCCGGAACTGCGCACCGAGCGCCTGCTGCTGCGTCGCTGGCGCGAGGTCGACCGTGATCCCTTCGCGGTGATGAACGCCGACCCCGAGGTGATGCGCCACTTCCCGGCGACACTGGCCCGGGCCGAGTCCGACGCCCTGGCCGACCGGATCGAGGCCCATTTCGAACAGCACGGGTACGGGCTGTGGGCCGTCGAGGTCTCCGACGCAGGCGCCTTCATCGGCTTCGTCGGGTTCCTCGTCCCGAAGTTCGACGCGCCGTTCATGCCCGCGGTCGAGATCGGCTGGCGGCTCGCCCGTCCGGCGTGGGGCCGCGGCTACGCGGACGAGGCCGCCCGTCGGGTGCTGGCGTTCGGGTTCGAGGAAGCGGGGCTCGAGGAGATCGTGTCGTTCACGGTGCCGGCCAACACCGCCTCGCGGGCCGTGATGGAACGGATCGGGATGACCCGCGATCCCGAGGGCGACTTCGACCACCCGAGACTCCCGGAGGACAGCCCGCTGCGACGCCACGTGCTGTACCGGCTGGCCCGGGTCGACTGGGAGGCCCCTCGCCCGAGCGGCGGGGAGCGGGAGGCTCGCCCGAGCGGCGGGGAGCGGGAGGCTCGCCCGAGCGGCGGGGAGCGGGAGGCCTCGCCCGAGCGGCGGGGAGCGGGAGGAGCGGTGACCGACGGCCGACGCGAAGCACTGGTCGACCACGCCGTGTCGTTGCGGCTGCTCTACCACGCGCTCGGCAACGAGGCCCTCGCCGATCCGCTGGGCTGGTTCGTGGTCAACCCCGACCGCGACCGAGTCCACATGGCGAACCACCTGCGCGCCCCGCGCGCGGCCACGTCGGGGGAGATCGACGGGCTGCTCGAGCGGGCCGAGGAGCACTTCGCGGCGTGCGCCCATCGCCTCGTCGTGTGCGATCCCCACACGCCGCCCGCCGTCGACGCCCGTCTCGTCGCCGACGGCTACGAGACCGCGACCGAGGTCGAGCTCGTCCTCACCGGCCCCGTGGTCGTCGGGCGTCCCGGTCCCGCCGGTCTGGCGATCCGTGCGGCGGAGGGCGACGCCGACTGGGACGTCCTGGCCCGCATGGCCCGGGCCGACCACGTCGAGCAGTGCTCCCGGCGCGGTGAGCCCGCCTTCGCCCAGGAGGTCACCGACGGGCTCGTCGCCGACCACCGGGCCAAGGCGCCCCGGCTGCGCTACTGGCTGGCGTCGCTCGACGGGGTGGACGTGGCCCACGTGGCGTCGATGGCGGGCGAGCACGGCCTCGGCCTGATCGAGGACCTGTACACGGTGCCCGACGCCCGACGCCGCGGCATCGCCGGCGAGCTGGTGGCCCACGCCGTCGACCGACTGCGCGCCGCCGGTTGCGGCGAGGTGTTGATCGGAGCCCGTCCCGGTGACGACCCGGTGCGGCTCTACCGTTCCCTCGGGTTCGATCCGCTGTACCTCGAGCGCTCCTATCTCCTGGTGCCGGACCTGCCGGTGTCGGAGCTGGTCCCGCCCGGCGATGGCTGAGGACCCCGTCGCCGTCGGTGACCTGCTGGTGGTGTACGGGACCCTGCTCTCCGGTCTCGGCCACCAGGAGCGGCTCGGCGTCGTGCACGGCCTCGAGCTCGTCGGGCCCTGCCGCGTCCGCGGCGCGCTGTTCGCGCTCGGCTGGTACCCGGGGCTGGTGGTCGACGGTGACGCCCCCGAGGGTGCCGCCGCGACCCCGCCGGTCGCTGCGCCCGCGGGGCTCGTGACCGGCGAGCTGTTCCGGGTGCTCGATCCCGCGGTCGTCGCCGTGCTCGACCGGTTCGAGGGCTTCGACCCCGCGTCCCCCGACACTTCCGAGTACCTGCGGGTGCGCGTCCGCGTCGTCGAGCCGGACGTCGCGGCGTGGGTGTACGCCTACGTGGGGCCGCGTCACCCCGGTGACCACCTCACCCACGGTGACTGGCGCCGGCACCTCGCTGGGGGAGGAACCTGAGCGATGGGTCGACTCGCGCAGTGGTGGCACGGGGTGCGGGCGTCGGGCGCCGGGTCGGGGCCCGGGGGCGGGTTCGACGGCACCCGGGGCCGTCCCCGCTCCGGGAACGGCGCGTCGTCGTTCCACCTCGTGTGGGTGGTGCCGGAGGGTCCGTGGGTCGAGGCCGAGGCCGCGCTCGAGGTGGTCGAGCCGCCCTCGACCCCCGACCTCGTGTTCTGGGCGTTGCAGGCGTCGTTCGTCGACCCACCCTCCCTCGGCGGCCGGCGGCACGGCGGCGGCCACCTCGGCCTGCAGTGGTACGCGGCCCACCCGGGCTCGACCGCGGTCAACTGGGGTGGCTACGGCCCCGACGGTCGGGAGCTGTCGGGCAGCCCGTCGTCGTTGCCGAGCGCGACCGGCAACCGGAACACCCGCGACTTCGCCTGGCGGGCCGGTCGTCGCTACCGGCTGGGCATCGCCGCGGCGCCGACCGGCGGCTGGCGGGGCACGGTGATCGACGACGCGGGGGAGGGGACCATCGTTCGTGACCTCCACGCCGGCGGCACCCGTCTCGACGGGCTCGTCGTGTGGTCCGAGGTGTTCGCCGACTGCGACGTGCCCGCCGGGGTCGTGCGATGGACCGGGCTGCGCGTGCGTGACGACCGAGGCGCCTGGGTCGACGTCGCGCGGGTGCGGGTCGAGTACCAGGCGGTCGCCGACGGCGGCTGCGTCACGACCGACGCGCGCGTCGTCGGTGACGCGTTCGAGCAACGAACCGACGTGGTTCGTGGCACCCCGCCGGGCACCGTGCTCGCCCACTGAGCAGACCGCCGATCGTGGCGGCGACGCGTGGCCGTCGGCCATGATGGCCAGACCGTTGGTCGGGTGACCATCGGCGGGAGACGGGGGAGACGACGTGGGCAAGCGTGTGATCGTGGGTGTGTTGGTCGTTTCCGTGGTGTTGGTCGGTGCGGCCTGCTCGGGTGACGGGGATACTCCGACGACGGCCACCTCCGACGGGTCGAGCGCCACGACGTCGGCGGTGGTGGACCTCGAGGCCTTCGAGTGGAGCACGGTCGTCGACGGCGCGCCGTGGGGCGGTCGCGCCGGCCTCCGGGTCGTCGAGCTCGACGGATCGCTGTTCGTCATGGGCGGCCGCACCCCTCGCAACTCGCCGATCCCGGGTGACAGCGAGCTGTGGGGCGACGTCTGGCGGAGCGACGACGGCGGCGCCACCTGGACCCAGGTCGTGGCCACCGGTGAGGCTTGGCCGGCCCGGGCCTACTTCCAGGCGGTCACCATGGGTGACGCCATGTACGTGCTCGGCGGCCAGAACTTCGGCTTCCCCGCCTCCACGTTCTTCGACGACGTCTGGCGCAGCACCGATGGCATCACCTGGGAGCAGCTCACGCCAGCGGCCCCCTGGGAGGGTCGCGCCGGCCTGATGGCGGCCGTCCTCGACGACGCGCTCTACGTGTTCGGGGGCTCCCGCAACGACGACGCCGCCGTCGTCGGGCCGTCAGGTCCCGCCCGCGTCTACTTCAACGACGTATGGCGGAGCACCGACGGGGTGACCTGGGAGGAGGTCAGCGCGGCGGCGCCGTGGTCGCCGCGCGCCGGGGGGGCGGTCGTCGTGCAGGACGGCGAGCTGTACCTGTTGGGCGGCGAGGAGGGGTTCGTCTGCACCCCGCAGCCGGACTGCGTGCCGCCCTACTTCAACGACGTGTGGAAGACCACCGACGGCGCCACCTGGACGTCGGTGACCGACGCGGCGCCCTGGTCGCCCCGGCCCGGCCACCAGTGCGAGCTCCTGGAGGAGCGCATCGTGTGCTTCGGTGGGTTCGGGCAGCCGCTGAACCCGGTCGACATGTGGGTCAGCGAGGACGGCGCCGCGTGGCAGCAGCTGCCGCAGCCGCCGTGGAACGCCACCGGGCCCGACGGCGTCCGCTACGACTTCGACTCCACCACCGCGCCGGTCGGGCCCGGCGGTTCGACCGCGATCGTGACCGTCGGCGGCGATCGCGAGACCTTCGACTTCACCGACCCCGAGAACTACCTGCGGGTCGACGACGACGTGTGGACCTTCGCCGCCCCCGTGGGTTGACGAGCGCTCAGCCCGGGGTGGGATCGCGCTCGTAGCGCCAGCCCGTGCCGAGCATCCACAGTCGGTGCCGGGCGCCGGGTCGGTCGGGGTCTGCCTCGTCGTAGCCGGCGTCGCCGTGGTAGAGCGCGACGGCGCCACCCTCCACGCCGGCGAGGCGTGTGGCGAAGTACTCGGGTGGCCGCGCGCCGAGGTCGGCCAGCGCCTCGGCCGCGGTCGGGTAGCCGAGGAGCTGCTCGAGCGTGATCCACGTGGGCGGGCTGAGCTCGATCTCGAGCGCGTTCCGCCGGGCGAGGGCGTCACCCGGTCGCATCCACGCGAAGCCGCGGATCTCGCCATCGTCGATCACGACGTCGAGGTCGCCCGCCGCCGGCGCCACGAAGAACCAGGTGGCGAACCGCTTCGGTGCGATCTCGGGTGGGGTCCAGTGGCTGAACCAGACGAGCCCCTCGGCGTCGACGTCGGCCCCTGCCTCCTCGGCGGCCTCGCGCACCGCGGCGCGTCGGGCAGCGGCGACGTCGCCGCCGTCGTCCTCCCCATCCCCATCCCCATCCCCATCGTGGCGGTCGCCCGGGTCGATGCGTCCGCCCGGGAAGACCCACATCCCGCCGGCGAACTCGAGTCTCGAGTCGCGCCGGAGGAGCAGCACCTCGAGGCCGCCGTCGCCGTCGCGCAGCAGCACGACGGTGGCCGCGGGGATCAGCTCGCTCATCGGTGGGGGCCCTTCCGGTAGGCGCGCTGGGCGACCTTGTCCTGACGCTTCCTGTCCCGACGGGCGGCAGCGTCACGGCGGGCCTCGTTGGCGGCGATCTCGTCCTGCAGGGCGAGGTAGCGGTCGAGGCGATCGGCGTCGAGCGCGCCGTCGTCGACGGCCAACCGCACGGCGCAGCCGGGCTCGTCCCGGTGCATGCAGTCGTTGAAGCGGCAGCGGGGCGCGAGCGCTTCGATGTCGTCGTAGACCACCGACATCCCTTCGCGGGCGTCCCACACGCCGAGGGCCCGCAGGCCGGGGGTGTCGATGAGGATGCCGCCCCCGGGGACCAGCACCAGGTCCCGGCTCGCCGTCGTGTGCCGACCCTTGGCGTCACCGGTGCGCACCCTCCCGGTCTCCTGGACGTCCGTGCCGACCAGGCGGTTCACGAGCGTGGACTTCCCGGCGCCGGACTCGCCGAGCAGGACCGCGGTCCGATGGTCGCGCAGGTCGTCGCGCAGCACCTCGACGTCGCCCGGGCGGTCGGCGGCGACGGCGCGCACGCGGATCTTCGGCGCCACCCGGGCCACCTCGTCGAGCGCGTCGTCGAGCTCCGCCTCGCCGACCAGGTCGGCCTTGGTGAGGACGACCACGGGCACCGCGCCGGTGTCCCAGGCCAGCACCAGTGACCGGTCGATGCGGCCGGCCTTGACCGGTCGGTCGAGGCCGAGGACCACCAGCACCACGTCGACGTTGGCGGCGAGCACCTGCTCGGCGCGGCCCAGCGCGTCGACCCGGGCGATGCGCGACCAACGGGGAAGGACCGCGAGGACCGTGCGGAGCCCGCCGTCGGGGGAGACGCCGACCCAGTCGCCGGTGGTGGGGACCACCGCTTCGTCCCCCTCGGCCCAGCCGGCGGGGTTGGCCGTCGCCAGGACGAGGTCGTCGGCGGTGCGGACGAACACCCGCCCCCGTGCCGCGGTGGTGACCCGACCCGGCACCGCGGGCCCGGCCACCTCGCTCCAGAGCGCGGCGACCCGCTCGTCCCAGCCATAGGGGACGAGCGAGTCGGACTCGGGGGTCGGGTCGGGCACCGGGGTAGTTTGCTCGCACTTCACGGGATGGGCACGGGAGAACCGATGGGTCACGGCATGGACGGGGCGGTCGTGGTCATCACCGGGGGGAACTCGGGGATCGGACGCGAGGCGGCCGTGTCGCTGGCCGGCCTCGGCGCGATCGTGGTGATCGCCGCCCGTGACGACACCAAGGGCGCGGCCGCCGCCGAGGACGTCCGGGCCCGATCGCGCGGTGGCGAGGCCACGGCCATGTCACTCGATCTGGCGTCGTCGGCCTCGATCCGGGCCTTTGCCGACGACGTGCAGGACCGCTACGACCGCCTCGACGTGCTGGTCAACAACGCCGGGGCGATCCTGTCGACCCGGCAGCTGACCGAGGACGGCTTCGAGGCGACCTTCGGCGTGAACCACCTGGGCCACTTCCTGCTCACCGAGCTCCTGCGAGATCGGCTGGTGGCGTCGGCGCCGGCCCGGGTGGTCAACGTGTCGTCGGTCGCCCACCGGTTCGCGCCGGGGTTCTCGTTCGCCGACCCGCAGTTCAGCGTGCGCGCCTACCACGGCACCGCGGCCTACAACCAGTCGAAGCTGGCCAACGTGTTGTTCACCCTGGAGCTGGCCCGCGGCCTGGCCGGCACCGGCGTCACGTCGAACTGCCTGCACCCCGGCGCCGTCCGCTCCGGGTTCGGCAGCGCCGACGACACGGTCGGCATCGAGCGGGCGCTGCTGGCCATCGGTCGTCCGTTCCTCGTCAGCCCGAGGCGCGGCGCCCGCACGATCACCCACCTGGCGTCGTCGCCCGAGGTCGAGGGCGTCACCGGTCAGTACTTCGTGCGATGCCGGATGCACGAGCCGAGCGCGGCGGGCCGCGACCCCGATGCCGCCCGACGCCTGTGGGAGCTCAGCGAGGAGCTGGTGGCGTCGGTGCCCTGAGCTCGGCGAGGGCGCCGACCAGGCCCTGCAGGGGCGCTGCGGGGTCGGCGGGCCCGTCGAGCGAGAGGTGGATGTCGACGAGGTCCTCCACGGTGCGGTCGACGGCCGCGACGATCTCGTCGACGCGCGCTCGCACGGCCGGCGCTCGCGAGCCGGCGCCGTCGACCGGCGCGAGGGTGGCGCCCACGGCGGCCAGGCGGCGCGCATCGGCGGTGGCCCGCTCGACCTCGCCCCGCACGTCGGCGGCGCGGTCGGCGAGCGGTCCCGGCGGGAGCAGGGCCACGAGGGTCGCCACCCGGGCGGCGGCGTCGTCGACCCGGTGGGCGAGGTCGCCCCAGGCGCCGTCGATCGGATCGGTGTGGGTGTCGCCGGGGGGCCTCGGAGGTGCGACGGCGGTCGTGCGTGGTCCGGAGGTGGTGCGGGCGATGGGGTCGGCCGGCGCCAGCGCCCACCGCCCGCGGTCGTCGCGGGCCGGTGCGAGCCGGTAGGCACCCTCGTAGCGGTAGGCGTGCAGGCCCGACCGGCGGGGCCGGCGCGCCGGCACGAACACCAGCAGCCGCCACGACGCGGCCAGCTCCTCGGCCGCGGCGCGGTGGGTGCACCGGGGCCGCAGCGTGGAGAACGGCACGACCCGCTGGCCGTCGGTCGCCCGAACGAAGCGGCGGGTGGTCGGGTCGACGTCGGCGGCGTCGAACGGGCTCGACCCGACGTCGACGGTGGTGCCGGCGAGGCGTGGGGGGCCGTTGACGAGTCGGATGGCGCGGGTCGTGGTCATGGTCCCTCCGAGGGTCGGGCCAAGCCGACGAGCGAGAGCATCGTCGGCGGTACGCCGTCGTCGCCGCGGGCGAGCATGGCCGCCCGCTCGACGTTGACGGCGTCGAGCTCGCGATCGGCCCACCCGTCCCACGGTCCGGGCGGGATGGCCGTCGGGTCGCCGTCGGCCTCGACGCAGGCGTAGAGGTACGCCTGCAGCGCCACGACGTCGTCGGGGCCGCCGACCGGCCCGATGCCGGGGACGATGGTCGTCGCCAGCTCGGCCAGGTCGCCGAGGGTGTCGGCCCAGGTGCCGGGGTCGCCGTCGAAGGCGTTGGGCGTGACGCCGAAGCAGGCCATGGCCCCGGCGAACAGCACGTCGGCGCCGGGCACGAGGGCGACGAGGTTCTGCTGCTGTTGGCCGCCGCTCGGCAGGGCGCACACCGCAGGGCTGAGCCAGGCGGCCACGTCGACGACGTGCGACACCGGCCGGGTGGCGAACTCCTCGTCGAAGGTCGCGGCGTCGGCCGGGTACAGGCGGCGGTACACCTCGACGTTGGGTGGCTGGTCGAGGAGGGCGCTCGTCTGCGAACGGCCGTACCGCGCCGCCATCCAGAACCTCGACGAGCCACCCGTGAACTCGATGTGGCTGCTCGTGTAGACCGCGCGCCGCACGGGCAGCCCGAGGGGTTCGAGCGCGTCGACCAGCTCCTGGGCCTGGGCCGGGGTCAAGAGGCAGTCGACCACCGTGAGGCCGTCCTCGTCGACCACGACGCCGGCGTTGGTGCGGCCGTGCCCGGTGGGCTCCTGGCGCCACACCTGCACCCCGGGGGCCAGCGGCTCGAGCGGCATGACCACGAGACTACGGTTCTGGTGTGGGATCTGGTCGCGGGGGCGACCGCGACCGACACCAGAACCGGAGTCAGCCGGGCGGCGCCTCGCGTCGGACGTCAGGCCAGGTCGAGGTCGGGGTGGAGCGCGGCGACCATGCGCCGGAAGCCGTCCTTCCAGGGCACCTCGGACGGGCCGGTGACGGCGAGCCGTCTGGTGTTGTCGGTGGTGACCCCGCCGATGGTCGCCTCGGTCACGTCGAACCGCGGCGCTCGCCCGACGAGCCCGCCGAGGTACGTGCACCACTCCTCGAGGGCGACCTGCTCGTCGCCGGCCCAGTTCACGATGGTGGCCGGTGTCGCGGCCGCTGCGAGGAGGTCGGGGATCATGGCGACGATGTCGTCCTCGTGGATCGGGTTGAACAGGTTGGGCCGGTCGGGGTGGACGGCGATGGGGGCGTCGCCCAACAGGAGGGCGAGGTGCCAGGCGGGCCAGCCTCCGTTGTCGCCGTAGGGCACGTTGAGCCGGGCGATGGTGGTGGGCAGTCCGAGCCGCCGGGCCTCGGTGCGCACCACCGCCTCGGTGGCGATCTTGGCGATGGAGTAGGTCGGCATGATCGCCCGGTGGTTGTCGCCGAGCGGGTCGGTCTCGGTCAGGCGGTGGGCGCCGGCCGGCTGGTAGACGCCGGTGGAGGAGCAGTGGAGGAACACCGACGCCTCCCGGCAGCGGTCCATGAGCAGCCCGGCCGCCTCGGCGTTGGCCCGGAGGTCGAGGTCCCACCTCCCCGACTTCACCACCGCGAAGTTGAGCACGACGTCGACGTCGGCGGGGATGGCGTCGAGGTCGTCGCCGGCCAGGTCGACGGCGACGCAGCCGACGCCGGCCTCCTCGAGGCGGGTCCGGGCGGCGTCGTCGGTGAACCGGGCGGTGGCGATCACGTCGTTGTCGGCGGCCAGACGTCGGGCGATCGGCTCGGCGACCTGCCCGGTGGCGCCGGTGATGAGGATGCGTCGTCCACGGAGGGGCTCCATGGCCGGGGGAGCGTAGACGCGAGCCCGGCGGGGCCCGCCGGGCCGGGCTCGTCGTGCCGTTCGGCCCTACTGCCCGCGGGGTGACCGACGCCACGCTGGAGGGGAACGACGAAGGGGGAAGCAGTGGGCGCGAGCGACGGGCGCGGCGGCCGGTTCGAGGAGCACATGTCGGCATCCGACGCCGTGCTCTGGGACATCGAGAAGGACCCGGTGCTGCGGTCGACGATCACGGCCGTCGCCGTGCTCGACCGCGCGCCCGAATGGGACCGGCTGGTCGAGCGGATGGAGCTGGCCAGCCGGTCGATCCCCCGGCTGCGCCAGCGGGTCATCGTGCCGCCGCTGCGGGTGGGTGCGCCCCGCTGGGTGGTCGACTCGCAGTTCGATCTCTCCTTCCACCTGCGCCGCGTCCGGTCCCCCGAGCCGGGGACCCTCCGCACCGTCCTCGACCTGGCCCAGCCCCTCGCCATGGTCGGCTTCGACCGGGCCCGCCCGCTGTGGGAGTTCACCCTCGTCGAGGGCCTCGCCGACGGGAAGGCAGCCCTGATCGAGAAGCTGCACCACTCGCTCGCGGACGGTGTGGGGGCGATCGATCTGGCGCTGATGATGCTCGACGAGACCCGTGAGGGTGACGACCGCGGCCCGATGCCCCCGGTGCCGGCGCCGGGACCGGAATCCCCGGCGGCGATGTTCCGCGACGCGTTGGGCGAGCGGGCCGCGCAGCTCACGGGCTCGGTCGTGCGATCGCCCCTCACCATCGGCGGCGCGGCGGTCTCGACCATGCGCGATCCCGCCGGCACCGCCGGCCGGGCCGCCGAGCTGTCCCGTTCGCTGGTCAAGCTCCTCACCCCGGTGACCGAGCCGGCGTCGCCGATCATGCGGGGTCGCAGCCTGTCCCGGCGCTTCGACACCCTCGAGGTGCACCTCGCCGACCTCAAAGCCGCCGGCCACGTCGCCGGGGGCACGCTCAACGACGCCTTCCTCGCCGCCGTGGTCGGTGGCATCGCCCGCTACCACGCCATGCGGGGCGCGAGCCTCGACTCGCTCCGCATCACCATGCCGGTGAACTACCGCCAGCCGGGCGACTCGATGGGTGGCAACCGCTTCGCGCCGGCCCGGTTCACCGTGCCGGCCGACATCGCCGACCCGGTCGAGCGGATGCAGCAGGTCGGCGCCGTCGCCCATGCCTGGACCCGCGAGCCGTCGCTCGCCTACAGCGACGCCGTCGCCGGCGTCCTCGACCGGCTGCCCGTGTCGGTGACCACCAGCATCTTCGGCGGCATGCTGAAGAACATCGACATGGTCTGCACCAACGTCCCCGGCCTCCCGAGCAAGGCCTACCTGGCCGGCGCCGAGGTCGAGCGGCAGTACGCCTTCGCCCCGCCGAGCGGCGCCTCGCTCAGCGTCGCGCTGCTGAGCCACGTCGAGCGGGCCTGCGTCGGTCTCGTCGTCGACACCGTCGCCGTGCCCGACCACGAGGCCCTGATGGCGTGCCTCGTCGGCGGGTTCGACGAGGTGCTGGCGGTGAGCGGGCACGAGGCCGTGCGCACCGCATGAGCCCGGCGACCGATCCCGAGCTCGCCGCGGCCCGCCGAGAGGAGCCCACGATGCCCTGCCCCGCGTACGAACGGCTCACCGCCCTCGACGCCAGCTTCCTCCACGCCGAGACCGACGCCACCCCGATGCACGTCGGAGCCCTGTCGGTGTTCGAGGGCGAGCCGTTCTTCGACGACGACGGCGCCTTCCGGCTCACCGACGTGCGACGGCGGGTCGAGTCCCGCCTCCACCTCGTGCCCCGGCTGCGGCGCAAGCTGCGGATGCCGCCCCTCGGCATCGGCCAGCCGGCATGGGTCGATGCCGACGACTTCGACATCGCCGACCACGTCAAGCTCGTGGTGCTGCCCCAGCCCGGCGACCGGGCCGTGCTCGAGCACGTGTGCGAGCGGCTGCAGATGCAGGTGCTCGACCGGAGCAAGCCGCTGTGGGAGCTGTGGTTCGTCGGTGGCCTGCACGACGGCAACGTGGCCATGGTGGAGAAGGTCCACCACGCACTGGTCGACGGCGTGTCCGGGGTCGAGGTCGCCGCCGCCCTGCTCGACCTCGAGCCCGTGCCGGCGCCGGCGGTCGGCGAGCCCGAACCGGTCGAGGGGTGGTCGCCGGCCCCGGCCCCCGACGCCCGCCGGCTGGTGGTCGACGCCCTCGTCGACCGCTTCACGACGCCCCTCGGCATCGCCCGTTCGGTGCGGGACGCGGCGCGGGTGCCGGTCCGGGCCCTCCAGCGCACCGGCGCCGTGGTCGATGCCGCGCTGGCGTTGCTCGGCCCCGACGGTCGGGCCCCGGCGTCGTCGCTCAACCCGGCCGCCGTCGGCGAGCACCGGCGGCTGCTGCGCGTGAGCGTGCCCCTCGACGACCTCCGCGACGTCGGCCACGCGTTCTCCGTCACGGTCAACGACGTCGTGCTGGCCGGCGTCACCGGCGCCCTGCGCCGCCTGCTCGAGTCGCGTGGCGAGTCCGTGGACGGCGTCGCCCTGCACGCGCTGGTGCCGGTGTCGATCCGGGCCGACGCCGAGCACCTCGCCCTCGGGAACCGGGTGTCGGCCATGGTCGCCCCGCTGCCGGTCGGCGAGGACACGCCGCTCACCCGCCTGCTGCAGGTCCACCACGACATGGCCGAACGCAAGGCCCACCACCAGGCCGACGGCAACGAGCTGCTGCTGGAGACGGCCGAGCTGCTGCCCCCGACCCTGACCGCGGTCCTCGCCCGCCAGATCCACCACCAGCCCTTCGTCAACGTGGTGGTCACCAACGTGCCGGGCCCGTCCTTCCCGCTGTGGTTCTTCGGCGCCCGCATGCTCGAGACCACGCCGATCGTGCCGCTCGGCGGCAACCTCAGCATCGGCATCGCGTTGCTCAGCTACGACGGCACCCTCGCCGTCGGCCTCCACGGCGACCCCGACACCGCCCCCGACCTGCCCGTGCTCGCCGCCGCCCTCCACGACGAGTTGGCCGACCTGCGGGCGCTGGTGCGAGACGGCGACGAGGCGGTCCACCACGACCGGGCCGGCGGGCCGCCGAAGCCGGCGGACCCGAGCGAAGCGGGATCGCTGCAGTAGGGTCCCCGCCCGTGATCACGGTCGTCCGCGGGCAGGAGGTGCGCCACGTGCCCGGAGCCGTGCGCGACGGGCGCGTCGTGCTCGACGCCGACGCCGTCGAGCCGGCCACCGGCTTCGTCTCCAAGCCCGAGGGCCTCTGCCAGGGCGACGTGTGCATCCCCACCGGGCTGCACCCCGGTCTCGTGGTGGACGGCGGCTTCGACGCCGAGCTCCTCGGCCGGGCCCTCGGCCGGGCGGTGGCCTGCGCGCCGGCCGCCGCCACCGTCGTCGTGGGCGATCCCGTCGGGGCGCGCACCACCCTCCGGCCCGGCGACACCGCCCCCGACTTCTCCCTGCCCGACCTCGAGGGTCGGGCCATCGCCCTGCGCGACTTCGCCGGCCGCAAGCGCCTCCTGCTGGCCTGGGCGAGCTGGTGAGGCTGCCGCTACGAGCTGCCAGGTTGGCAGCGACTCAACGACGAGCTCGGTGGTGACCTGACGATCATCGCCGTCGCCCTCGACGCCGATCCCGAGCTCTCGCGCGAGTGGGTCGACGCCGCCGACCCCCGGCCCACGTTCCCGGTCGTGGTGGACCGTGCCCACCTCGTGGCCGAGCGCTACGGCATCGTCAACGTGCCGATGTCGGTGTGGATCGACGAGGACGGCATGGTCGCCCGGGCGCCGGTCGTGGCCCCCGGCGACGACACGTTCATCGACTTCACCGGCGTCAGCGCCGAGGTCCACCACGACCAGCTCCGCCGGTGGGTGCGCGACGGCGAGGTCCCCGCCGACTCCGTCGCCCGGGGCCCCGAACCCGTGGCCGCCGAGCGGGCCCAGGCCCGCGCCGAGTGGCGTCTCGGGGCCCACCTCCACGACCTCGGCCGCGACGAGGAGGCCGAGGCCCACTTCGTACGGGCGGCCGAGCTGGCGCCCGACGACTGGACGATCCGCCGGGGGTCGTTCCCGCTGCGCGGCATCGACCCGTTCCTCTCCGACGAGTTCATCGAGCTCTACTCGACGTGGGACGAGGCCGGCCGCCCGGGGTACCGATCGCCCGAGGGGTGAGTCGCCAGTACGCTCCCGGCCGTGGCGAACCACAAGAAGACCGCCAAGAAGCGCAAGCCCTCGCACCCCCTGCCGAAGGTGGGCACGCCCGCGGACGACGCCTACCGTCTGAAGCACTCCCGTGACGACGTGGTCGACTTCGGGTTGGCCCGCGGCCGGCACAGCTGGACGAACTGGCTCATCGGCGGGCTTGCCGTCGTCCTCCTGGCGCTCGGCGCCATCGCCCTGATCGCCTTGACCTGACCCGAGAGCGGGGTCACACGGTGGTGGAGATGCCGCCGTCGACGGGGATCACCGCGCCGGTGAGATAGGAGCCGGCTCGGGAGGACAGGAAGATGGCGGTGCCGGCCATGTCGTCGGGATCGCCGATTCGCCCGAGCGGACACTGGGCCCGGATGGCGTCGCCGAACGACTCGAGGGTGGCCGCCATCATCTTGCTCTCGAAGGGGCCGGGGGCGATCGCGTTCACGGTGACGTGTCGGGGCGCGAGGTGGTGGGCCAGCACCCGCGTCATGTGGTGCACGGCCGCCTTGCTGGCCGAGTAGGAGAAGGTGTCGAGGATGGGCACGTGCAGCCCGTCGATCGACCCGATGTTGATCACCCGCGCCGGATCGGCCGGCGTGCCCGCCGCCTCGAGCACCGGCACGAGGTCTCGGGTGAGGCGGAACACGGCCTTCACGTTGAGGTCGAGCACCCGATCCCAGGCCGAGTCCGGGAACTCGGCCAGCGGTGCGCCCCAGTTGGCGCCGGCGTTGTTCACGAGGATGTGCAGCCGGTCCTCTCGGCCGGCGATCTCGGACGCCAGCCGACCGCACTCGTCGGGGGAGGAGAGGTCGGCCGGCACCGCGATGCACGTGCCGTCGCCCGCCGAGAGCTCGGCGGCGACCTCGTCGCAGACCTCGGCCTTGCGGGACGAGATGTAGACCTTGGCCCCGGCCTCGACGAAGCCGCGGGCGATCATCAGCCCGATGCCCCGGCTCCCGCCGGTGACGAGGGCGGTCTTCCCCTCGATGGAGAACAGGTCGGACGACGGCATCGGGGCCTCCGGGGGGAACGGGTCGGGACGCCGACCGGACGCAGGCCGGTCGGTGCTGGGTCGGGTCAGGTCGGGTCGGGTCAGGTCGGGTCGGGTCGGGTCAGGGACGCCGGGTCGAACAGCAGGTGCCGGGACAGGTCGCCGAACAGCTCCGGTCGCATCCTGCGCTCGGCGAAGCGCCACTCGCCGTCGACCCGCACGAAGGTGTCGTGGTAGCGCCCGGCGATGATCGGCTGCAGGGCGAGACCGGGGTCGTCGCCCGCCGCCGGGACGGCCTGTTGCACCACGAACCGGGACCCGGCCTCGGCCCGTCCGGCCTCCTCGTCCACGCTGACCTGCACGTTCGTGGTGATGTGGGCCGTTCGCGGGGTGCCGTCGTCGTGGATCCGGGTCGTCGTCTCGTAGAGCCGGCGCACCTCGTCGGCGCCCCGGGCGATCACCGTGCCGTCCTCGGTGGCGATGGCGCCGTGGGCGAACAGGGCGCCGACGGCCCCGAAGTCGCCTTCGTCGATGGCGCACGCGTACTGGTACAACAGCGCCTCGACGACATCGGACGGGTCGACCACGGCGCCGCAGCGTACTCTGGTACCGGACTCGGGAAGCGGGCGACGGCGGACGCCGGGGGCAGCTCCCCTTCCCGGCCACCGAGCGAGCGGACGAGCGGGAGCGTATGACGGACGAGCCGCCACGGCGGGACGTGGCGTTTCGAAAGCGGGGCGTGCCCGGCGGCGCCGTGCTCAGCGCACGGCTGCAACAGGTCGCGTCCCTGTTCGACGCCGCGCCGGTCGGCATCGGCCTGTGGAGCGCCGACGGCGAGCTGTTGCACGCCAACCCGGTCCTCGAGATGCTCCAGGGTGCGTCGCACGACCAGCTCCGGGGACGGGCCCTCGGCGCGATGGTCGAGCCCGGTGACGAGGACGAGGTCGCCCGGGGCATCGAGCAGATCTGGCACGGTGAGATCTCGGCCTTCCGGTGCCACGTGCGGTGCACCAACCCGCGAGACGGCTCCCCGATGGTGCTGCCGGCTCGGGTGTTCGGCGTGTTCACCGAGTCCCAACGGGCCGACTACCTCATCTCGGTCATCGACTTCATCGACGTCACCGTCGGGCCCGACGTCACGCCGCTCGCCGAGCGCGCGCCCGTGATGCTGTGGTCCGCCGACCGCCGAGCGGTGCCCTTGGCCGCCAACGCGCAGACCCTGTCCTTCCTCGGGCTCGCCACCGACGACGATCTCGGCACCCGGTGGCGCGAGCGGACGCACCCCGAGGACTACGAGGCCACCCGCGAGGCGATCCTCGCCGCCGTGCAGGGCGACCAGCCCGTCGACGTCGTCAGCCGGATGCGGCGCCACGACGGCGACTGGCGGTGGCTGCACCACCGGGCCGAGCCACTGCTCGACGACGCCGGCGCCCTCGTCGGCTACGCCGGTGCGAGCATCGACGTCACCGACCACACCATCGCCCGCGAGGAGCTGGCCCACTACCGCCACCTGTTCGAGTCGATCACCGAGGCCGGACCGGTGGCGGTCGCCCGCCTCGACCGCGCCGGGCGGATCGTCTACGTGAACCGGCGCTGGACCGAGATCGTCGGGGACGAGGCCGAGGTCAGGGGCACCCGGTGGCGGCGACTGCTGCCCACCGACCAGCTCGACGAGATCGTCGAGCGTGCGGTCGAGTCGCGCGAGTCCGGTCGGGCCTTCTCGTTCCGGGTCCAGACCGACGTGGTCACCGGCGTGGTCGGGCCCCCCGGGGCGGGCCGGCCCGGCCAACGGTTCTGGGCCGACCTGCGGGTGGCGCCGGTCACCGACGAGCAGGGGGTCGACGACGGGTGGGTGGTCACCCTCAGCGACGTCACCGCCACCATCGAGGCGAGCACCCGAGCCGACCAGCTGGCCCGCGTGCTCGACGCCGGGACCGACTTCCTCATGATCACCGAGCGCAACGGCGCGCTCACCTACGTCAACAACGCCGCCTACGAGGTGCTCGGCGCCCGAGCCGTCGACGGCGACGAGCAGGGCAGCTTCCTGATGGACGTGCTCGACGGCGAGTCCAACGACCACTTCCACGACGTGGTCGAGCCGATCCTGGTCGAGCAGGGCACCTGGCGCGGCGAGCTCACCTTCCGGCGCCAGGGCGGTGGCGACATCCCGGTCTCGGCGGTGTTCGTGGCCCACACGGGCCCGGACGGTCGCATCGAGGCCCTGTCGGCCGTCGCCCGCGACATCTCCGACCTCAAGCAGGCCCAGAGCCAGATGCTCCACCTGGCGACCCACGACTACCTCACGGGCCTGCCCAACCGGCTCCTGCTCTACGACCGCCTCGAGCAGGCCCTGGCCCGCCACCGCCGGTACGGCCAGCCGGTCGCGCTCCTCTTCGTGGATCTCGATAGCTTCAAGCCCGTGAACGACGAGTTCGGTCACCACGTGGGCGACGCGGTGCTCGTCGCCGTGGCCGACCGCATGCACGACGTGATCCGCGAGACCGACACCGCGGCGCGCCTCGGCGGCGACGAGTTCGCCGTGCTCATCGAGGGCATCGCCGACCTCGACCTGCTCGAACGCATCGCCGAGCGCCTGATCGCAGCCATCAGCGACCCGGTCGCCGTCGAAGGGGTGCAGGCCACCATCGGCGCGTCCATCGGCCTCGTCCCGGTCGATCGCCGCATCGCCGACGCCGACTCCCTCATCGCCGCGGCCGACGCCACGATGTACCAGGCCAAGGCCCAGGGCCGAGGCCGCGTGGTCGTGCGAGCCCCCGAAGAGGGCTCGTGACCGACGCCGGCGACCAGGCCGACGGGCTGCGATCGCTCGGGGCGCTGCACCACCTGTCGCTCACCGTGTCCGACCTCGAGCGGTCGGTGCCGTGGTACTGCGACGTGCTCGGCTTCGAGGTCATCGGCGACCAGAGCCACGGCGACGGTCGCACGGTGGTGCTCGCCCTCGGCGCCGGAGAGTTCGTGCTCCTCCTCCAGGAGCACAAGGCCCACGAGGGCACCTCGTTCAGCGAGTTCCGGCCCGGCCTCGACCACCTGTCGTTCCGCCTCCACCACACCGGCGATCTCGAGGCCTGGCGCTCGCGGTTCGACGGGTTGGGCGTCGAGTACCAGGAGCCTCGCTCGGAGGCCTACGGGAGCGTGCTCATCTTCCGTGATCCCGACCGCATCCAGCTCGAGCTGTTCGTCGACCCACCGGACGCCCACGCGCCGAGGGCGTAGCGGTGCCCGACCCGGCCCGCCGGGCGGCGCCGGCGGTCAGGACGGCTCGATGCGGTGTCGTCCGGGGGGCAGCTCCTCCGTGCGCCCCTTCCAGCGCACGATCGCCGGCAGGGGGGTGTCGACGTGGAGGTGGCCGGTGCCGACGTCGACCTCCACCAGCCCGTCGGGGGTGACGACGGCACCCCGGGCGTGGTCCAGGTCGCCGAGCGCGGGGGCGATCTCGACCGAGGCGAAGCCGGGCGCGGCCGGGCGCACGCCGAGGGTGCGCGTCGACAGGTCGCGGGTCGGGGTCGAGCTCCACCCGTGGCAGTGGCTGCCGCCGAACCAGACCTCCCGCCACGTGGTGGTGTCGTCGTCGAGCAGGCGGGCCCAGTCACGGCAGAGCTCCGGGATCCGCTCGTCGAGGCCGGCCACGGCGACGGCGTCGTGCACGACGTACCGGAAGAAGGGCTGGGCGGCCACGATCCGGTGCTCGACGTCCCACCACGGCGCCGCCGGGCCGGCGGCGAGGTAGGAGACGTCGGCGTACATGTCGCCGGGACCTTCGACGGTCGCCTCCCGGCCGGGCATCAACCACGACGCCTGCGCGAGCGCCCGGGGGTCCGTGATGCGCTCGACCAGTGCCACCACCCGGTCGTCGGGCACGACCCCGGCCACGACCGCCGACGAATTCGTGTGCTGGCTCACGGTTCTGCCCGGCACGCCGTCGAGCAGGTGGTCCACGTACACCCCTCGCTCCTCGTCCCACAGCGCCTCGAACCCCGCCCGTACGCGCTCGTGGGCGAGGCGGGCCCTCGTCGCCCGGCCCTCGTCGCCGAGGTGGGAGGCCATGTCCGCGACCTCGGCCAGGGCCCGGGCCCACAGGGCGGTGACCGCTCCGCTGGTACCGGCCGTCGTCACCGCGCTCCAGTCGACGAGGAGCCACCCCGTCACGTCGGTGAGCAGGCCGCGGTCGTCGACGAAGGGCCGGAACCAGTCGACCACGCGCTCGGCGACCGGCAGGAGCCGGGCGATCCGTTCGACGTCGCGGTCATGGCGGTGGAGGTTGTGCAGGGAGTGGACCCAGTGCAGGGCCCAGTCGGGGATGAAGGTCTCGTCACTCCACTCGGCGTCACCGCCGACGGCCATGGGCAGCATGCCGTCGGGTCGCGGCGATGCCGCCAGCTCCACGTTCCAGCGGGCCAGCGACCAGTCCGGGTTGGCCACCAGGTCGACCATCTGGTGCACGACGGCGTCACCGGTCCAGGCCCGCTGCTCGCGCGAGGGGCAGTCGAGGTACGCGTCCTGGGCGCACAGGTCGACCGTGCGCACCCCGGTCTGCCAGATGCGATCGAGCTCCGGGTCGCTCGAGGCGAAGAACGGGCCCTCGGGGCGCGGACGGGAGCGTTCGCGCACGCTGACCCGGCGGAGCGTGACCGGGCCGTCTCCCCGGATGGACAGCTGCAGGTAGCGCAGTCCCATCGGGTCGATGGTCTCGAAGACGTCGTCGTGGCCGCGGGCGAGGTAGCGGAAGCCGCTGTGCTGCTGGAGGGGCTCGACCCCACCCTCGTCGGTGACGTCCTCGGCCCCGCGGCCGTCGAGGCGCGTGCCCGCCGGGGCGTCGAGCTCGAGGCCGAGCAGGCCCGCGGTCTCCTCGCCCAGGTCGACGATCACGACGCGGGCCGAGTCGGTGGCCGGCTGCTCGAGCACGGCGGGCAGTTCGACGGCGGTGGACACGAGGGCGCCGGCGGCGGCCTGGTCGGCCGCGGCCTGCAGGACGGGGTCGTCCTCGGTCGCCTCGTGGGGCGCGGCGCCGAGGGCGACGACGCGCCCCTCCCGGACGGGGCCACCGAGTTGCGGCAGGGGTCGGGGCGGCAGGGGACCGTAGGGGTGTACCGGAGGTCGGGGGTCGCCGCCGTAGCCGATGTGGTGGGGGGTCAGCTCGACGGCCGCGTCCCACCCTTCGTCGTCGAAGCCGGGCTCCTGCCACCCCGGGGGGAGCAGCCGGGCGTCCACGATCTCCGGGGCGTGCGGGGCGCTGAAGCCGCCGGGCGCGGCGGCCAGCCACGCCCCGCTGCGCAGGCACCGCCACCGGGCATCGGTGCCCACGGCGCCGGCGTCGCCGAGGTCGAGCTCGGCCGCGAGGGCGCTCCCGCCGAGGCCGTAGGTCGCGGGGACCGGCATCCACCACGGGTTCGGCACCCCGTAGTGCCGTACGAGCACGGCGAGGACGTTCGGCCCCCGCCGCAGGACGTCTCGCAGGTCGTAGTCGTCGTGGCGCAGGCGGCGTGGGTTGCCCCGCACCGGACCGCGTCCCAGCTCCCGTCCGTCGACCCACAGCACGTACCGCGAGTCCGCGGTGATGCGCAGCACGGCCCGGGTGGGCGCCGCCTCGAGCTCGAGGCGGCGCCGGAACAGGGTGACGCCCATGGCCGCCCGACCGTCGAGCGACGGCGTCACACCGTGGAACTGCAGCGGTGGCGGGGCGGCGGCGACCCACCGCGCGTGCCAACGGCCTGCACCCATCGTCTCCCCCCTCGTCTCGTCGAGCCCGGGGGATCATGGCAGCCGGGTCGGCGTCGTGCCGGCCGGGGTCGTGGGTGAGCCCCGGCGCTAGCGTCACCGGATGGCTCGCTCCCTCGCACCTCTGTCCGACGACTGGTCGACCGCGTTGTGCGTCGTGGCCCACCCCGACGACATGGAGTACGGCGCCGCGACCGCCGTGGCGCGATGGACGACCGAGCGCCGGCAGGTCGCCTACGCGCTGGTGACGAGCGGCGAGGCCGGCATCGACGGCTTGGACCCGGCCACGTGTGGTCCCCTCCGCGAGGCCGAGGAGATCGCCGGCGCCCGCCTGGTCGGCGTCGAGGAGGTCGAGTTCCTGGGCCACCCCGACGGCGTCGTCGACGGGGGTCTCCCGCTGCGCCGCGACCTCGCCCGCGTCATCCGCCGGCGCCGACCCGAACTGGTCGTGGGCATCAACTTCCGCCTGTCGTTCGCCGACCCCGCCGACCCCGCCGCCGGGGGCGGGGCGTTCAACATGGCCGACCACCGGGTGGTCGGGCTCGCGCTGCTCGACGCCGCCCGCGACGCCGGGAACCGGTGGATCTTCCCCGAGCTGGCCGACGAGGGCCTCGAGCCCTGGGCGGGCGTGCGGTGGGCGGCCTTCGCCGGCTCGCCCCGCGCCACGCACTTCGTCGACGTCACCGGCCACCTCGACCGGGGCATCGCCTCGCTCGCCGCCCATCGGGCGTACCTGGAAGGGCTGGGCGGCGGCGACATGACCGATCCCGGCGCGTTCCTCACCCCCATGGCCGAGGCGGTGGGCGCCCGCGTCGGCGTCCCCCACGCCGTCTCGTTCGAGGTCTTCGACCTCTGACCGCGAGGGCGTCGCTCGGCCGGCGCTCGGACCGAACCCGTCGCCGGTCAGGCGCCGCAGGCGTCGATGGCCGCGCCGTACGAGAGTCGCTTGTGGCGCGCGATCACCTCGCGGTCCTTGGCCGCGTACTCGGCGGCCATGGCGATGGCCGTGGCCACCACGGCGTCCTCGGGCACGGCCACGTCGGCGATGCCCCCGGCGACCATCTCCGCCGCGGGGTAGCGCCGACCGGTCACCATGGCCTCGTGGGCGGTGCGGCGGGGCAGTCGAGCCGTGATGACCGCGTGCATCCCCTCGGTGAGCGGCAACCCGAGATCGACCTCGGGCAGGCACCAGTACCCTCGGTCGTCGCGCATCACCACCACGTCGTGGGCGGTGGCGAGCATGGCGCCACCGGCGAAGGCGTGGCCGTTCACCGCCGCCACCGTGTAGCCGGCGAACCCCAGCACCCGCCCGAGCAGGCGGTGCACGTCGGCGATCATCGGGCCCGCGGCGTCGCCGTTGGCGGCGATCCAGTCGAGGTCGAGGCCGTTCGAGTAGAACTTCCCCTCCCCGGTGGTGACCACGGCCAAGGGCCCCTCGGTGGCGTCGATCTCGTCGAGGATGCCGTGCAGCGCATCCACGGACCGACGGTTGAACCGGTTCTCGCCGTTGCGCATGCGCACGACCGCGACGTCGCCGTGTCGTTCGAGCTCGATCACGGCCGGAGGTTAGGGCAAACGGCGGCAGAGGAGCGCCGCCCCCGCCCCGCGATGGCCCCGCTCCGGGACGGGGCCTAGCCTGACCCCCGATGGCTGAGTACCGACCTCCCCTCCGTGACATCTTCTTCGTCCTCGACCACCTGGTCGACGTCGACGAGCTCTCCCAACTCGAGGACTTCGCCGGCACCGACCCCGACATCGTCAGGGGCATCCTCGAGGAGAACGGGCGCTTCATCGCCGACGTGATCGCCCCCCTCAACCACCCCGGTGACGTCCACGGCTCGATCCACGACCCTGCCGACGGCACGGTCACGACGCCCGAGGGCTTCGCCCGCGCCTACCAGCAGTACGTCTCGGCCGGCTGGGGCGGCGTGCCCTTCCCGGCCGACTACGGCGGCGGTGGCTTCCCCTGGCTCGTCGGCGTGGCCATGCAGGAGCTGATCAGCTCGGCGAACATGGCGTTCTCGATGTGCCCCCTGCTCACCCAGGGCGCCATCGACCTGCTCATGCACCACGGCTCGGAGGAGCACAAGGAGCGCTACCTGCGGAAGATGGTGACGGGGGAGTGGACCGGCACCATGAACCTCACCGAGCCCCAGGCCGGCTCGGACGTCGGCGCGGTGCGCACCAAGGCGATACCGCAGGGCGACGGCAGCTACCTGATCACCGGCACGAAGATCTACATCACCTTCGGCGAGCACGACATGGCCGACAACATCGTGCACCTCGTGCTGGCCCGCACCCCAGACGCGCCTCCCGGCACGAAGGGCATCTCCTGCTTCATCGTGCCCAAGTACCTGGTGGACGACGACGGCTCGCTCGGGGAGCGCAACGACGTCACGTGCGTGTCGATCGAGCACAAGATGGGCATCAAGGCCAGCCCCACGTGCGTGATGTCCTACGGCGAGAAGGGTGGCGCGGTCGGCTACCTGATCGGCGAGGAGAACCAGGGCATGCGCTACATGTTCACGATGATGAACAACGCGCGGCTGTCGGTCGGTCTCGAAGGCCTCTCGCTGGCCGAGCGGGCCTGGCAGGACGCCATCCAGTACGCGCAGGAGCGTCGTCAGGGGCGGGCGCCGGGCGCACCGCCCGGGGAGATGTCACCCATCGTCGACCATCCCGACGTCAAGCGGATGCTGCTCACCATGAAGAGCCTGATCGAGGCCATGCGGGGGATCATCTACGTCACCGCCGAGAGCATCGACCTGGCCGCCCACCACCCCGACCAGGCCATCCGCGACGCCAAGAAGGAGGAGGTCGACCTCCTCATCCCCGTCGCCAAGGCGTGGAGCACCGACATGGGCATCGAGGTCACCAGCCTCGCCATCCAGGTCTACGGCGGCATGGGCTTCATCGAGGAGTCGGGTGTGCCGCAGCACTACCGCGACGCCCGGATCACCTCGATCTACGAGGGCACCAACGGCATCCAGGCGATGGACCTCGTCGGCCGCAAGCTGGGCATGCGTGGCGGCGGCGCGATCACCGACTTCCTCGCCATGATCGCCGCCCTCGACCCGGTGCTCGAGAAGGGTGGCGACGACCTCGCCCCCATCCGCGCCAACCTCGCCGCCGCGCTGACCACGCTCGCCGACACCACCCACTGGATGATGGAGCACGGCACGGCCGATCCCCGCAACGCGCTGGCCGGCGCCACGCCCTACCTCCGCATGTTCAGCCTGGTGGTGGCCGGGTGGGTCATGGCCCGCCAGGCGCTTGCCGCCCACGAGGCCGCTCCGCAGGCGAACGGCGACCGGGCCTTCCTCGAGGCCAAGGTCGTGACCGCTCGCTTCTTCGCCGAACAGCTCCTACCGGCGGTCCAGGGCCTGGCCGGCGCCGTGACCGCCGGGTTCGAGGATCTGTACGCCGTCGAGCCGGACGTGCTCGCCGGCTGATGCTCGCCAGCCTGCCGAGCCCGGGATCCAACGCCATCGGCCCGTTCCGGGCCTACGGCCTGATGATCGCCATCGGCGTCGTCGCCGGCGTCGAGATGGCGCGCCGTCGCTTCCGCGCCCGGGGCGGCGATCCCGAGGACATGACGACCATCGCCCTGTGGGCGGTGCCGGCCGGCCTGATCGGTGCCCGGCTGTACCACGTCGTCACCGACTGGAAGACGTACTTCCCCGATCGACCGCTCGACGTCGTCAAGGTGTGGGAGGGCGGCCTCGGCATCCCCGGCGGGATCATCCTCGGGGTGGCGGTCGGCGTGTACGTCGGCTACCGGAAGGGCATCCGCCTCCCCGTCGGGCTCGATGTGGTCGCCCCCGCGCTCCCGCTCGCCCAGGCCATCGGTCGCCTCGGGAACTGGTTCAACCAGGAGGTCTTCGGCCGCCCGACCGACCTGCCCTGGGGCCTCGAGATCTCGGCCGAGAACCGGCCGCTCGGGTACGAGCAGGACCCGACGTTCCACCCCACGTTCCTGTACGAGGGCCTGTGGAACCTGGCGCTGATGGGCTTCCTGATCTGGATCGACCGCCGACGCGTGCTGCGTCCGGGCAACGTGTTCGTGCTCTACGTGGGCGGCTACGGGCTCGGGCGGCTCTGGGTCGAGTCGCTGCGCATCGACGATGCCAGCCTCATCCTCGGCATCCGGGTGAACATCTGGACCAGCCTGGCCGCCATCGGCGGGGCCGTGGTCGTGCTGGCGGTGCGAGGCCTTCGCCGCCGTCCCGACGACGACGACGAGCCCTACGTCGACGGCCACCGCCACACCCCCGACGGCGAAGCCGTCGAGGAGAGCTGACCGGCCGCCGGCATCGGCGATCGGATCGAGTGGTGCTCAGGGTCGGTGGGGGAGCACCCCGCCGCCGATCTCACCCTCGGAGGGCGGGCGCAGCACCTCGCCGCCCATGTCGAGGTCGCGGGGGTCCCACTCCCACCAGCCGTGTCCCGCCAGGCGGTGGAGGTAGCTCCGACCGCGCAGCACGTGCTCGATCCGCTTGTAGGCGTGGTAGTCGGGCAGGTCGCGGGGGGACACGGAGAGCGGTTGGGCGCGCAGCTGGGTCAGCAGGTCGCTGATGTCGTGGGCGAGGCTGTACAGCAGCATCCGCTCGAGCAGGTACTCGTGGTCGAACAGCTCCGGGTAGTCGGCTCGGAACCACCGGGGGACGTCACGGAAGTCGGCCGGTTCGGTCACCGCCTCGAGGTGGGCGGGCACGAACCAGTCGGGGTGGCTGCAGAACCGCAGCAGCATGTCGAGCTCGACGTCGGCGGGCGCCCCCCGGGCGAACTCGAGATCGAGCAGTCCGGTGACCTCGCCGTGCTCCCACAGCACGTTGCCGAGGTGGAGGTCGCCGTGGATCAAGCGGTCGGTGCCGAACGGGGTCAGCACGGCCGAGCTCTGCAGCACGAGGTGGCGGGCGTCGCGGATGAGCCCCGAATCGTGCGGGAGCAGGGTCCCGAGCTCGTCGAGGGCGTCGAGCATCGGCGCCACGACGGGCAGCCGCTCGGGGTCGAGCAGCTGTGGGGGACCGTCGGCGTGGGGGAGGTCGGGCGGCGTCGGCACCTGATGGAGCCGGCGCACGATGGCGGCGACCTGCTCGATGGCCGAGCGCCGCGAGCCCTCGCCCATCATGGGCCACGCCGCCACGAGCGGGACACCGGGCAGCCGCTCGGTGACCAGCCAGTCGCGCCCCGACTCACCGCCGTAGGCCACCACGCGCGGGTAGCGGCAGGCCGGGGGCAGCTGGGGGGCGAGCACGGCCTCGCGGTGGAGGCGGGCGCTCATCCGCCGGTTGACCCTGATGACGTGGTGCTCGGTGAGCCAGACCTCGTTGGTGACCGAGTCGGCGCGCGTCAACTCCACGTTCGTCGGGAGCCCGGCCATCTCGAGGGCGTGACGGGCTCGCGCCGGCGCGAACGGGTCGGTGGTCATGCGCGTCCGCCGTCGTCGCCCCGAGCAGACCTCATCCCCGGCCGTGTCGGCGCCGGCGGCACGGTCCTTGACCTGAATGGTCCCGACGACCCACGCGCCGACGGGCGCCGGGTCAGATGAGGTCCCACACCATCTCCTCGCGGTCGGGGTCGGCCCCGTCGGCGCCGTCGGGCTCCTCATCGAGGAGGGTGGCCGGGTTCTTCTTGTCGACGTGTCCGATGAGGCCACGGTAGATCGAGTAGCCGACCAGCTCCCGCAGACGGGGTGAGAAGCGACGGGCGACCGGACGGGGGATGCCGAGCTGCTGGTTCTCCTGCTGGCGGATGTACCCCGCGCAGTAGTTCATGGCGATCCCGACCCGGCGCCGGCCGGAGGTGTTGGCCCCCCCACCGTGCCACAGGCTCCCGTTCCAGACGAGCACGCTGCCCTTGGCCATCTCGGCGGCCACCGTCGGGTAGGAGCCGCCGTAGTCGGGGTCCCCCCCGAGGTGCGAGCCGGGGACCAACCGGGTGGCGCCGTTGGCCTCGGTGAAGTCCGTGATCGCCCACATGGTGTTGCACACGACCGGCGGGTGGGGCTTCGGGATGGGGATCAACTGGTCGTCGGCGTGGATCGGCTGTGCGGTCTCGCCCGGATCGATGGCGATGGACGACAGCGACGAGACGAGGCAGCCGCGGTCGAGCACGCCCTCGACGACGGGGAGCACCGTCGGGTGCACGGGGATGGCTTCGTAGAGCGGGCCGTGCACGAGGAGGTTGTAGATCCGCACGGTGCGGGCGCCCTCGAAGTCGTTCCCGGCCGGTCGCACGTCGAGCTCGCGCTCGAGGCGCAGCAGATCGTCGTGGAGGGCGTCGACGAGGTCGGGCTCGATGGCGTCCTCGATGACCGTGTACCCCTGCTCGGCGATGCGGTCGAGGTGAGCCCGGAGGGCCGACCCGTCGATCGTCTCGACCATGCATTCCCCTCTCGTCCGACGTCCATCCTAGGAGCGTCGGGCCGCCGGCCCCGGCCCATCGGACGTGGATCGGGAATAGCCCCGACCGACGAGCGTTGCTCGGACCGGCACCGCCGCTCGTCCTGACCGCGACCGAACGGTCGGGTGAGGGCGGACACCACGAGAGGGGACCCCGTGAGCGTCTACGACGTCGACATCAACAACCTGGACGGTTCGCCCGCCGACCTCCACGACTTCGAGGGCAAGGCGACCCTCATCGTGAACGTGGCGTCCAAGTGCGGGCTCACCCCGCAGTACGAGCAGCTCGAGAAGATCCACGAGGCCTACGCCGGGCGGGGGTTCAGCGTGCTCGGCGTCCCCTGCAACCAGTTCCTCGGCCAGGAGCCCGGCACCGCCGACGAGATCGCCACCTTCTGCAGCACCACCTACGGCGTGACCTTCCCGCTCCTCGAGAAGGTCGAGGTCAACGGCGACGGCCGCCATCCCCTCTACGAGACCCTCACCGCCGTGCCCGACGCCGACGGCCAGGCCGGCGACATCCAGTGGAACTTCGAGAAGTTCCTCGTCGGCCCCGACGGCCAGGTCGTGGCCCGCTTCCGGCCGACGGTGCTGCCCGACGCCCCCGAGGTCGTCGAGGCCATCGAGGCCAACCTGCCCGGCTGAGCCCCGCACGGCCCCGTACGGCCCCGTTCGGCTGCCTGGCGCGGGAGCGGGCGGCCCGACCGGTAGCCTGGTCGTCGAGATGACGACGACATTCGGCACGCTCGGCGTGTCCCAGGATCTCGTCGACGCCCTGCAGTCCAGAGGCATCGACGAACCGTTCCCCATCCAGCGCCTGGCCATCCCCGACGCCCTGGCCGGCCGGGACGTGAGCGGCAAGGCCAAGACCGGCTCCGGAAAGACCCTCGCCTTCGGTCTGCCGATCCTCGAGCACCTCGAGGTGGCTTCGTCGCGAGCGCCCCGGGCCCTGGTCCTGGTGCCCACCCGGGAGCTGGCCGTCCAGGTCCGCGACGAGCTCGCGCCCCTGGGCGAGGTGCGGGGCCGCACGGTCGAGGCCGTGTACGGCGGCGCCAAGATGACGACGCAGATCGACGCGCTCGCCAAGGGCGTCGACATGGTGGTCGCCACCCCGGGGCGGCTCATCGACCTCATCGGTCGGGGCGACGTGCGGGTCGACGAGGTCGACCGGGTGGTCATCGACGAGGCCGACCGCATGGCCGACATGGGGTTCCTGCCCCAGGTCGAGTGGATCCTCCGGCACATCCCGGGCGAGCACCAGACGCTGCTGTTCTCGGCCACCCTCGACGGTGTCGTCGACACCCTGATCAAGCGCTACCAGCGCGACCCCGTGCTGCACGAGGTCGCGTCGCGGAACGTCACCGTCGACGAGATGGAGCACCGCTTCATCCATGTGCACGAGCTCGACAAGGCCAAGGTCGCGGCGGCCATCGCCCGCAGCTTCGACCGCACGATGATCTTCGTGAACACCAAGCGCGCCGCCGACCGGTTGGCGCGTGACCTCGCCGGCGAGGGCGTGTCCGCCCGCGCCATCCACGGTGACCTCCGCCAGAGCGACCGCGAGAAGGCGCTCTCGTCGTTCTCCGAGGGACGCCTCCCGATCCTCGTGGCGACCGACGTGGCGGCACGCGGCATCCACGTCGACGACGTCGACGTGGTGATCCACTTCGATCCCCCCGACGACCACAAGACCTACCTGCACCGTTCGGGCCGCACCGCCCGCGCCGGTGAGGAGGGCCTGGTCGTGACCCTCGTGCTGTGGAACGAGGAGCTCGAGGTCAAACGCATGCAGCGCCGCCTCGGCCTCGACCTGCCCCTCGTGGAGATGTTCTCCAACGACCCGCGGCTGGCCGACCTCGCCGCCTGGGATCCCACCGACGCGACGTCGACCGCCTGATCCCGTACGCGACCACCCTCCCGGACCCGCCCGGGTCCGGTGTCGATCGGGCTCCCGCCTTTTTCGCCCCGCAAGCCCTGTAGAACCCGGGCCTGCCTGCCGACAGGTGGTGGAGACACCGCTTCCGGGCCGGCTCCCGCCGGTCCGCAGGATGGGGACACGACATGGGCGTAGACGACACCGGGGTCCGCGGGCCCCGCACCCTCTTCTCGCTGAGCCGATCGAGCGGGACCAAGGATCGGCCGGTGGAGGCGCGCGACGGCGACGACGTCGCGTCCACGGACTCCTCGATGCTCGACGCGGTCGCACCCGACGATGCGTCGATGCTCGACGAGGAGGCGCTGTTCTGCGGTGAGTGCGGGGCCGAGCTGGTGGCCGAGGCCGCCTTCTGCGGCAGCTGCGGCACGCCCGTGCTGCGCGACGAAGGGCTGGTCGACGAGCTGGCCGAGGACCTCGTGGGGGACAGCCCCGAGGCCGTCACCGTCGTGGTCGACGACGACGACGACGATTGGCTCGAGGACGCCGACATCGACGCCGGGATGGCCGCCGCGGCGTTGGCCGCCACCACCCGACCCGAGCTGCCCCCGCCGCCGCCCGAAGCCCGGCCGGTGGTCGGTTCGGCGGCGCGCGGTCTGGTCGGGGATGACGAGGACGAGTTCGACGAGCCTGCGGCGGAGGAGTCCGCGGTGGAGGTCGTCGAGCCGGTGGTGGTCGACGAGCCTGCGGCGGAGGAGTCTGCGGTGGAGGTCGTCGAGCCGGTGGTGGTCGACGAGCCTGCGGCGGAGGAGTCCGCGGTGGAGGTCGTCGACGAGTCTGCGGTCGTCGAGGCCGAGGCCGACGAGACCGGGACCGGGACCGACGACGACACCTCGGGCGCCGCCGTCGCCGCCGGCGCGGCCGCCGTGGGCGCCGTCGCCGTCGGGGCGACCGTGCTCGGGCACGAGTCGGCCGAGGCCGCCGCGACCGACACCCCCGATGCGGCGGAGCTGACCGAGACCGCCGACACCCCGGAGGCGGCGGAGGTGACGGAGCCCGTCGAGACCACCGATACCCCCGAAGCGGCGGAGGTGACGGAGCCCGTCGAGGCGACGGAGCTGACCGAGACCGCCGACACCCCGGAGGCGGCGGAGGAGTCTGCGGTGGAGGTCGTCGAGCCGGTGGTGGTCGACGAGCCTGCGGTGGAGGTCGTCGACGAGTCTGCGGTCGTGGAGGCCGAGGTCGAGGCCGAGGAGACCGGGACCGACGAGACCGGGACCGACGAGACCGGGACCGACGAGACCGGGACCGACGAGACCGGGACCGACGAGGACGCGTCGCACGCCGCCCTCGCCGCCGCCGCGGCCGCCATGGGCACCGTCGCCGTCGGGGCGACCGTGCTCGGGCACGAGTCGGCCGAGGCCACCGAGATCGACACCCCCGAGGCCACCGACTCGATCGAGATCTCGGAAGATGCGGACGCGGAGGTCGCGGAGACCGCGGAGGCTCCGGAGGTGGCAGAAGCCGTTGCGGAGGTCGAGGAGCCCGCGCTGGAGACCGAGGCGGAGGCCACCGAGGCCGCCGCCACCAGTCGCTCGCGGCGTGGGGTGTGGATCGCGGTGGCCGCCGTTGCCGCCCTCCTCGTCGGGGTCGGTGCGGTGGTCGCGCTCAGCGGCGGTGGCGAAGACGACGGCGACCTCGCCGCGCCGATCGCGTCGACGCCCACCACCGAGGCCGGCCGTCCGTCGTCGACCACGACCACCACCCCGTCGACCACGACCACGGAGGTCCCGACGACCACGACCGAGGCGCCGACCACGACCGCCGCTCCCGACCCCGCTCCCGCACCGGCGCCCACGCCGGCGCCGGCTCCCTCGGGTGGCGGCGGCGGCGTCCCCGCCCCGTCGACGCCCACCTCGCCCGGCTTCCTCGTGGTCGCTGCTGGTCCGCCGTCGGCCATCCCCGCTGGTGGGTCGGCGAGCATCGTGCTCAGCAACGTCGGCGGAGGTTCGGGGCAGTACACCCTCGCCTCCGGGAACCCGGACGTGACGCTGACCGCACCGAGTGGCAGTGTCCCCGGCGGTGGAACCGTCACGATCGGGGTCTGGGTCAGGGCCGGGGCGATCGACCGACCGGCCACGATCAGCGGTGTCATCGCCGGCTCGGGTGCGGTCCAGTTCAGCTTCACGATCACCCGCTGACGCGTCGGTGCGGCGGTGGCTGGCCGACCTGGCCGCCGGCGTCGTCCCCGGCACCGACCCCCGTGCCGTGCTCGCCGGCCTGGCCGCCGCGCTGTTCGCCCGGGCGGGCGTGAACCCCAGCGGACCGGCCGTCGCCCTGCTCGACGGTCCCCGCGCCCCGCTGCCGCGGCCGCTCCCACCGGCGTCGTCCCCCGGCGATCCGTGGCTCCTCGGGCAGGCCCACGAGGCGCTCCTCGGGCGCGGTGTCCGGCGCCGGCACGGGGTCTTCTACACCCCGGCACCGGTGGCCCGGGGCCTCGTGTGCGCCGCCGTGGGGACCGGCTCCGTCGGCCGCGTGTGCGATCCGGCGGTGGGCGGTGGCGCCTTCGTCCTCGCCGCCGCCGAGCGGGCCGCCGACGACGGCGCCGAGCCCGGGGCGATCATCGGCGAGCGGACGTACGGGATCGACCTCGATCCCCTCGCCGTCGACGTCGCCGAGGCCGCCCTCGTGCTGTGGGCGGCGGCGCGGGGGGCACCGCGGGCCCGACCCTCGCTCGTGGTCGCCGACACCCTCCGGACCGGGCTGGACGCGTGGTCGCCGACGCCCGCCCCGTTCGACCTCGTCGTCGGCAACCCGCCGTTCCAGGGCCAGCTCGCGGTCGACACCGCACGCGACGAGGACGACCGGGCGGCGCTGCGCCGGCACCTCGGCGCCGTCGCCCACGGGTACGCCGACACCGCCTCCCTGTTCCTCGTCGCCGCCTGTCGCCTGACCCGTCCCGGAGGGAGGGTGGCCCTGATCGTCCCCGAGAGCACCCTGGCCGCCCGCGACGCCGGGCCGGTGCGGGCCGAGGTGCGCTCGACGGCCGCCCTGGTGGGGCTGTGGCACGCCGCCGAGCCGGTCTTCGCCGCCGGCGTGCGGGTGTGCGCGCCGATCCTCGAGGTGGGCGGGCGCCAGGGCGGGTTGGCCCGGTGGACCGGCGCCGGCGTCTCGCCCGCACCGGGTCTCGACGCCCACGAGGTGGCCCTCGGTGTCGGGAGTGGCGGGACCGGATGCTCGTGGGCCCCGCTCCTGGCCGACCTGACGGGCATCCCGTCCGTCGACCTCGCCCGCGACCGGTCGCTGGCCGACCTCGCCACGGCCACGGCCGGGTTCCGGGATCAGTTCTACGGCGTGCGACCCTTCGTCGGCGAAGCGACGTCGATCGTCGGTCGACGGGCGCCGCTCGTCACGAGCGGCGCCATCGACCCACTCCGCTTGCGGTGGGGCGTCGGGCCGACCCGCTTCGCCGGCGACTCGTGGACGGCACCCGTCGTGGACCTCGACGCGCTGGCCGAGGGTGACCCGAGGGTCGCCCGTTGGGCCGACGGTCTGTCCTGTCCAAAGGTGCTGGTGGCGACCCAGACCCGGGTGCTCGAGCCGGCCCTCGACGAGGAGGGGACGGCCTACCCGTCGGTGCCGGTGATCGCCGTCCGACCCCGCCACGACGCCCCCGATGCAGCTCGAGCCACCCTGGCCCACATCGCCGCCGTGCTCGTGGCCCCGCCGGTGTCGGCGTGGGCGGCGCGTGAAGCCGGTGGGGCGGCGCGGTCGGCGGGAGCCATCAAGGTGTCGGCCCGCCTCCTGCTCCGGGTCCCGTTGCCGGCGCGCCGGGACCTCTGGGACGAGGCTGCGGTCGCCGTCGTGCAGGCGACGACGGCATCCGGAGCCGGCGACGCGACGGCGTGGGCCGATCACCTCGACCGTGCCGCCGCGCGGATGACCGAGGCGTACGAGTCGGGCGTCGAGGTGCTCGACTGGTGGCGTGGGCGTCGCCCTCGCTGGCGGTGACCGCCGCCGTCGGGCACCCACCATCCCCGATGCGGGCGAGCCGGGGGTCGTTCCCTAGGATCCCCGCCATGTTGCTGGCCGGCCAGGAGATCCGACGGGCGAAGCTGCGCTTCGGCCTGCTCGCCGGCGCGGTCGGCCTGCTCGTCTTCCTCATCCTGTTCCAGCAGGCGCTGCTGGGCTCGCTCATCACCAGCTTCATCGGCGCCATCCGCGAGCAGTCGGGAACGGTGCTCGTGTTCGGTGCCGACGCCCGCAAGAACGTGGCCGGAAGCATCGTCACGCCGCCCGAGCAGCAGGCGGTCGAGGCCGTGGCCGGCGTCGGCGCTTCGGCGCCGCTCGGCGAGGCCACCTTCACCGTCGTCGCCGACGGCGACGACACCGACGTCTCGATCTTCGGGTTCCAGCCGGGCGGCCCGGGCGAGCCCACGCAGGTGGTCGATGGCCGCATGCCCGACGGTGCGGGTGAGGCGTTGGCCAGCAAGGAGGACGAGAGCGCGGGGTTCGCCATCGGCGACACCGTGACCACCGCGTCCGGCGACGTGCCGCTCACCATCGTCGGCCTCACCGAGCGGAGCCGCTACAGCGTGTCACCCACCCTGTGGGTCACCTTCGACACCTACGCCGACCTCCGGCTCGCCGCCAACCCCGACGCGACCGGGGTGCTCCCGTCGCTGCTCGCCCTCACCCCGGCCGCCGGCACCACGCCCGAGCAGCTGGCCGCCGCCATCAACGACCAGGTCGACGGCGTCGAGGCGCTCACCCGCGACCAGGCAGCCGACGAGGCGCCGGGTGTCGCACAGGTCACCCAGTCGTTCGATCTCATCCTGTGGCTCGTCCGCGGCGTCGTGCTCCTCGTCATCGGCTTCTTCTTCGTGATCCTGACCGTCCAGAAGCTCCCGTCGCTCACCCTGGTCCGGGCGGTCGGCGCGTCGACGTCGTACCTGGTCAAGGGCCTTGCCGTGCAGATCGCCCTGGTGCTCGGCGCGGGCTTGGTCGTCGGCGTCGTGCTCACCTACCTCGCCATCGCCGGCTTCCAGGGCGGGCTCCCCATCACCCTGTCGGCCGGGACGGTCGTCACCGACGTCGTGCTGATCGTGGTCCTCGGGCTGCTCGGGTCGGTGGTGGCCCTGGTGCGGGTGCTGCGCATCGACCCCAACGACGCCGTGCGCCGCCCGAGCCTCGGGGGGCTCACGTGAGGCTCGCCCTCCGGGAGCTCGTCCGCAAGCCGTTGCGGTTCGCCGTCGCCGGCACCGCCCTGCTCGTGCTCACCGTCCTGCTGCTGTTCCTGGGGGCCCTGCTCGACGGCCTGTACCTCGGCTCCACCGGTGTGCTGCGGTCGCAGTCGGCCGAGCTGATCACCTTCTCCTCCGACGCCCGCAACTCCCTCGTGCGCTCCCGGATCGACCCCGAGGTGCGCACCCAGGTCGAGCAGGTCGACGGCGTCGCGTCGGCCGCCGGCCTCGGCGTCGCCCTCGTCGGGGCGGAGGTGCCGGGGGAGTCGGAGCTGGCCGACGCCGCCGTCGTCGGCTACGAGCAGGTCACCGGTGACATCCCGGCGCCGCCCGGGCCGGGAGAGGCCTATGCCGACCGCAGCCTCGAGCGGTCGGGAGTGGTCATCGGCGAGCGGATCGGCCTCGGCCCGACCCGCTACCCGGTCACCGTCGTGGGCTGGGTCGACGACGCCAACTTCCTGCTGCAGGGTGGCCTGTGGGTCGAGCCGGGCACGTGGCGCGAGGTGCTCGGTGCCAGCAGGCCGGACTCGGTCCTGCCCGACGGCACGTTCCAGGCGCTCGTGGTCACCACCGATCCGAGCGCGGACCCGACGGCGGTCGCCGCCGCGATCGACGCCACCACCGGCGGCAGCACCGACACCCTCACGCGCGACGACGCCGTGCTCGCCCTCCCCGGGATCAAGGAGCAGAACTCGACCTTCACGTCGATCATCTCCACGACGCTCTTCGTCGCCGGGCTCGTGATCGCCCTGTTCTTCGCGCTGCTCACCCTCGAGCGGGTCGGCATGTACGCCGTGCTCAAGGCCATCGGCGGGTCCACCGCCCAGATCTTCGCCGGCGTGGTCACCCAGGCCGTCGTGGTCGCCGCCGTGTCGTTCGCCGTCGGCGCCGCGGTCGTCTACGCGCTCAGCCCGGTGCTCACCGATGCCCTGCCCTTCCAGCTGGTGGGTTCGCGGACGGTCGCCACCTTCGTCCTGCTCCTCGTCACCTCCGTCGTCGGCAGCGTGATCTCGCTGCGCCGTGTCATCAAGGTCGACCCCGCGTCAGCCATCGGCTGAGCCCCAGGAAGGAATCCCGTGACCGCCCTCGAGCTGCGAGACGTCCGGAAGGTGTACCAGTCCGGCGACGACGAGATCGTCGCCCTCGACCATGCCGCCGTCACCGTCGCCGACGACGAGATCCTCGCCCTCGTCGGGCCGTCGGGCTCGGGCAAGACCACGCTCCTCTCGATCGCCGGTGGGCTGCTGGCCCCCACCGCGGGCGAGGTCGTGGTGGGTGGGGAGGACATCACCGGCTACTCGCCGAAGGAGCTCACCGGCTTCCGCCGCAACGCCGTCGGCTTCGTGTTCCAGTCGGTGAACCTCGTGCCCTTCCTCAACGCCCGCGAGAACCTCCTCGTCGTGTCGGAGTTCGGCAAGAAGGACAAGAAGCACGCCCGCGAGCGCGCCGCCCGGCTGCTCACCGAGCTGGGTCTCGGGAAGCGGATGGGCAACCTCCCGGGCCAGCTGTCGGGGGGCGAGCGCCAGCGTGTGGCCATCGGTCGCGCCCTCATGAACGAGCCGGAGCTCGTGCTCATCGACGAGCCCACGTCGGCCCTCGACACCAAGCTCGGCGAGCAGGTGATGGAGCTCATCGTGAACGAGGTCAAGGGCCGCAACACCGCCGCCGTGATCGTCACCCACGACCCCCGAATGACCCACTACGCCGACCGTACGGTCCACATCACCGACGGCCGGCTCGAGGCCTGAACCCGCCGAGGGGCCAGGGCTAGCGTGCGCGACATGGAACGTCGCGCCCGTCGCACCGTCACCGGCCACGATCTGCGGGCGGCGCTCGCCGCCGGGGAGACGGTGCTGATGCCCGGCGTGTGGGACTCGCTGTCGGCGCGCCTCGCCGCCGACGCCGGGTTCTCGACCGTCTTCGTCTCGGGGTACTGCGTGTCGGGCACCCAGCTCGGCGTGCCCGACATCGGGCTGCTCACCCAGACCGAGATGGCCGAGGTGGCGCGGCGGGTGTGCAGGGCGGCCCCGTCGACGATGGTGATCGTCGACGCCGACACCGCCTACGGCAACCCGGTCAACACCGTGCGCACCGTGGAGCTGTGGGAGGAGGCGGGGGCCACGGGCCTGTTCCTCGAGGATCAGCTCTGGCCGAAGAAGTGCGGGCACATGGCCGACAAGCACGTCGTGCCGCGCGAGGAGTGGCTGGCCAAGCTCCGAGCCGCCGTCGACCATCGGGAGCACCTGTTCCTCACCGCCCGCACCGATGCGCGGGGGCCCCTCGGCCTCGACGAGGCCATCGAGCGGGCCCGCATGGCGGTCGATGTCGGCGTCGACGCCGTGTTCGTCGAGGCGCCCGAGTCACTGAGCGAGCTCGAGGCGGTCGCCGCGGCGCTGCCCGGGGTCGTCCGGGTGGCCAACATGATCGAGGCGGGGCGCACCCCGTTGCTCACCCCCGCCGAGTTGCACGAGCTCGGCTACGACCTGATCGTGTCGCCGCTGTCGGGGCTCTTCGCCGTCACCAGGGCCCTCGCCACGGCCTTCGGCACCCTCGCCGACGAGGGGTCGCTCCGGAACCACCTCGATCTGGTGGTCGGCTTCGACGACTTCACCGACGCCGTCGGCCTGCCCGGGTGGCAGGCCGTCGACGCCGCCTACCCGACGTCCTGAACCCATCGTTCGTTGGCCTCGACCCGGTGTCGCCGGGTAGGCTACCGGCGACATCTGGAGCGGCCCGGGAGATCGGGTCCGGCAACCTGGGACGGACACCCAAGGTGCCTCCCGCCGAGAGGTGGGGATGTGGTCCCGGCTCGGGCCGGGGCAACGAAGTGTCCGGGCTTCGCCCGCGGCCGGCGCCGAGTGTCCTCCCCCGAACGCACGAGGAGGATCGTGGACGCGAGCGGCCCGACGAGCCGACAGCCGTTGAGCGCCGACCCGCTCCCCGCGTCGGGGGCGTGGCGACCCGGCGACGCCGTCGGCCGCCGCCGGTTCGTCACCATCGCGACCGACCGACCCTTCGTGCTCGAAGGCGGCGGGTACCTGCGCGACGTCACCGTCGCCTACGAGACGTGGGGTGAGCTCGCCCCCGACGCCGGCAACGCCGTGCTCGTGTGCCATGCCCTCACGGGTGACTCCCACGCCGCCGGTCGCAGCGGTCCCGGGCACCCGACGGCAGGGTGGTGGGACGACCTCATCGGCCCGGGCCGGGCCATCGACACCGACCGCTACTTCGTCGTGTGCGCCAACGTGCTCGGGGGCTGCCAGGGCACCACCGGCCCGTCCTCGATCGACGTCGCCACCGGCCGGCCCTACGGCTCGCGGTTCCCGGTCGTGACCGTGCGCGACATCGTCCGCACGCAGGCCGCGCTCGCCGACCACCTCGGCGTCGACGTCTGGCTGTCGGTCGTCGGCGGCTCGATGGGAGGGATGCAGGCCCTCGAGTGGGCGGTCATGTTCCCCCGGCGGCTCCGCTCGGTCGCCGCCATCGCCACCACCGCGGCGGCCAGCCCCCAGCAGATCGCCTACAGCAGCGTGCAGCGCAGTGCCATCGCCCTCGACCCGAACTGGCGCGGCGGCGACTACTACGACGCGCCACCGGGGGAGGGCCCCCACCAGGGACTGGCGGTGGCCCGCGAGCTGGCCCAGATCACCTACCGCACCGACACGGTCTTCCGCGACCGGTTCGGCCGAGAGGTGGTCGACTCGATCGACGACCACTTCACCCTGTGGCAGCGCTTCGACGTCGAGGGGTACCTCGACTACCACGGCGCCAAGCTGGCCCGGCGGTTCGACGCCAACTCGTACCTCGTCATCTGCCGGTCGATGGACCTGCACGACCTCGGCCGGGGGCGCGGTGGCCTCGATGCCGCCTTCGGTCGCGTTCGGGCACCCGCCCTGGTGATGAGCATCGACAGCGACGCGCTGTACCCGCCCTACCAGCAGGAGCAGCTCGTCGACGGCCTTCGGGCCAAGGGCGTGCCGTGTCGCTACGCCACCATCGACAGCGACGACGGCCACGACGGGTTCCTGCTCGAGACGGGGCCGGTCGGTGACGGAGTCGCCACGTTGCTCGCCGACGCGGAGAAGGTGGACGACCAAGACCGACGGGGGCCCGACCGGCGACCGAGACGAGCGAAGGAGGCCGACCGTGCCTGAGCTGCACCCCGAGAGCCGGGCGATCCGTGCCGGGCGGGCCGACAACGACACCGCGCTGGCGCCGATCCTGTGGGCCACGACGACGTTCGTGACCCCGACGGTCGAGGAGGGACGGCGGATGGCCACGATGGCCGGTGCCAACCGCTTCTACACGCGCTACGGCAACCCGACCGTACGAGGCTTCGAGGACGCCATCGCCGAGCTCGAGGGGGCCGAGGTCGCCAGGGCCTTCGCGTCGGGCATGGGAGCGATCAGCGCGGTGGTGCTCGGGCTCTGCTCGGCCGGCGACCACATCGTCGCCCAGCGCCAGCTCTACGCCGGCACCCAACTGCTGCTCCAGACGGCGTGCCCCCGCTTCGGCATCGACGTCACCTTCGTCGACGGCACCGAGCCCGGGGCCTTCGCCGCCGCGGTGCGCCCGGGCAAGACCGTGCTCGTGTTCGCCGAGACCCCGGCCAACCCGCGCCTCGACCTGGTCGACCTCGACGAGGTCGGCGCCATCGCCGGGCCCGTCACCGTCGTCGACTCCACCTTCGCCACGCCGCTCGCCCAGCGGCCCCTCGACCATGGTGTCGACCTGGTGGTGCACTCGGCGACCAAGGCCATCGCCGGCCACAACGACGCCACCCTCGGCGTGGTCGCCGGCCGCGCCGAGCTCATCAACTGGCTGTACTCGTTCGCCGTGCTCCAGGGAGCCAACGCCTCGCCCTTCGACGCCATGAACGGGCTCCGCGGCCTGCGCACCCTGGGCGTGCGGCTCCGACAGCAGAGCGAGAGCGCGGTCCGCCTGGCCGAGGTGCTCGAGGGCCACCCGAAGGTCGAGGCGGTGCTGCACCCGGGCCTCCCGTCCCATCCCCAGCACGAGCTGGCCCGGCGTCAGATGACCCTGCCCGGGGGTCTGCTCACCTTCGACGTGCGGGGCGGCGTGACCGCCGGCTCGACGTTCGTCGAGGCCGTGCGCCTGGCCCAGCTGGCCACGTCGCTCGGCGGCCCCGAGACGCTCGTGACCCACCCGGCGTCCACGACCCACGTCAACCTGTCACCGGCCGAGCTGGCCACCAACCGGATCGGGGAGGGAACCGTGCGGGTGTCGGTCGGCCTGGAACACCCCGACGACGTGGTGGCCGACTTCCTCCAGGCCCTCGACGCCGTGGCCGACCCGTGATCCCCGCCGACCGCCGTCGTGCCGGGTGACGGGCGCCGTCACAATTCGCTCAGGGAAGGTGCCCGGCCGCCCGATACCAGGGGAGTGATCCGGTGCACGAGCTGCGAGGGTGCCCTGACGCCGAGCGACCGGTTCTGCCCGGCCTGCGGCACCCCCAACCGCCACACCCGGTTCCACCCGAAGTTCGGTCCGGCGCCGAGCGAGCCCCCGAGTGCACCCGAACGACCAGCGGCGCCCCCGGTGGGCGTCCCCTCGTGCCCGCGGTGCTGGGCGGTGGTGGCCCTCGCCGACCCGTACTGCAACGCCTGCGGGCTCCCGCTCGACCAGCTCCGAGAGGCGGCCGCCCGAGCCGAGTTCCTCGGGGTGTGGACGGTCCCCGGTCCCGGTGTCGTGCACCCCTACCGGCCCGTGCGGGGGCCCGCCATCGCACTGCGCGCCCTGCTCGTCGGCCTGCTCCTGAGCGCCGTCGCCACCGCCCTCGCCGGCGTCGCCGCCTGGCAGGGCTCCGGCCCCGCCCTCGTCCCGATCGGGCCCGACCTCGACCTCACCACGTGGGCGGCGCGCGCCGAGCTGGCCGTGCTCGTGTTCGCCGTGGTGCTGATGCCCACGTTCGTGTGGTGGTTCGCCCGCGCCTACCGCAACCTGTCGGTGCTCGGCGTGCGGGGCCTGCGCCATGCGCCGGCGTGGGCCGTCGGCGCCTGGTTCGTCCCCCTCGTCAACCTCGTGGTGCCGAAGGAGCTCGTCGACGACCTGTTCCGGGGCAGCGACCCCGACGTGGCGCTGCTGTCGACCGGCTGGCGGCACCAGTCGGTCTCGTGGCGGGTGCACGCCTGGTGGTTCGCCCTGCTCGCGGCCATCGCCTTGTTGGCCACGTCCCAGTGGGCGCTCGGCACCGGCGACCCGCGCTTCGGCCTCACGGTCGTCGTCGTCGCCGCCGTCGTCGTCGCCACCTCGGCGCTGCTGGGCGTCGTGCTGGTCGGCGAGATCACCGCCCGACAGGCGGCTCGGGCCGAGGGTCTCGGGCCCATCCGTCGTCCGGGACACCCCGTGCCCGAACCCTCGTTGCGGTACCGCACGGCGCTGGAGGCGCACGCCGACGGCTTCTCCGTCGACGACCCTTCGAGCGTCGTCGTCGAGCTGCGCTGAGCCTCGGGGGGTCGAGCTGCGCTGAGCATCGGGGGTCGGCGGGCTGCGGTTCGGCGTCGACCGGTCGCGGCCGCTAGAAGGGACGGGTGCCGGAGCTGCTCGAGGTCGAGCTCTACCGCCGGCTGGCCCGGCGCACGATCGGCCGCGCCATCGTCGGCGTCGACGCCCCCGACTCGTGGTTCCTGAAGGGCGGGCTCACCGCCGGCGCGCTGCGCGACGCGCTCGTCGGGCGGGCCTTCGTCGACGTCCGCCGCATCGGCAAGCTGCTCCTCCTCGACGTCGACGCGGGGCCGACGCTCGGCCTGCGCTTCGGCATGACCGGCGTGCTGGAGGTCGACGGTGGCCGGGCCGTCGAGCGCCTCGAGTACGCCAGCGCCCGACGGGACCCGGCCTGGGACCGCGTCGCCATCGGGTTCGAGGGGGGCGGCGAGCTCCGGCTGAGCGACCCGCGCCGGCTCGGCGCGGTGGAGCTCGACCCCGACGAGTCCCGCCTCGGCGCCGATGCCCTGACCATCACCCCGGCGTCACTCGCACGGGCCCTCGCCGGCAGCCGGGCGCCGGTCAAGGCCCGCCTGCTCGACCAGGCCCGCGTCGCCGGGGTCGGCAACCTGCTCGCCGACGAGGTGCTGTGGCGGGCGTCGCTCGACCCCGCCCGCCCGGCCGGCTCGCTCGCACCCCACGAGGTCCGTCGCCTCCACCGCCACCTCCGGGGCACGCTGTCCGAGCTGCTCGAGCGGGGCGGCTCCCACACCGGCGACCTGATGGTCGCCCGCGTCCGGGGCGGCACCTGCCCCCGGGACGGCACGGCCCTCCAGCGCCGCACGATCGGCGGCCGGACCACCTACTCGTGTCCGCGGCACCAGCGCTGACGCCCCTGGCTAGGGTGGGTCGACCGTGAACCCTCCGTCCCTTCCCTCCGCCCGGCGGGCGCGCGCCGCCCTGGTGTCGGCGCTGGTGCTCGGCCTCGGCGTGCTGGCCGCCACCGGGGCGTCGGCCCAGCCCGACCCCTCCACGTCGTCGACGTCGAGCTCGACGGCCACCACCGAGGCGCCGACCACCTCGACCACCTCCCGGCCGTCGACGACGTCCACGACCGTGCCCCGGACCACGACGACCACGGCCCCGCGCACCACCACGACCACCGCGCCGAGCACCACGACGACCACGGAGCCGACGACCTCGAGCACGTTCGCGACCACGAGCTCGGCGCCGACCACCACCCAGACGACCCAGCCCCAGATCATCGTGCCCACCACCGCCGTGCCGGCCGCCGGAGGCGGGGGAGGGGGGCTGTCGACCGATGCCAAGCTCGCCCTCGTCGTCGGCGGCCTGGTCGCCGTGGGTGCCGCCATCGGCGTGCTCACCGTCCTGTACTGGCGGCACACCCGCCCGGTGCGCCCTCACGCGGTCGAGCCCGTGGCGGGGGACGTCGGCACCGCGACCGAGGAACTGCGCGCGGTGTCCCCGCTCGCGGTGGGGGCGGGGGCGCGTGTCGCCGCCGGAGGGGTGGTCGACGGGCCGCCGGGGCGTGAGCCGCCCACCGAGGCGGCCGTCGTCGGACCCGTCGCTCCGCCCCCGACCGCGCCACGGGTCCATGCGGCCCCACCGAGGCCGGTCGACGCCACCGAGGCGCCGCCCCTCGAGATCGTGACCCTCGAGGACCTGGGCGACGCCACCGCCGAGCACCCGATGCGGCCCGACGACGACCCGCGCCGCTAGCGTGGCGTCATGGCCGAGAGCCTCGATCTCGACGCGATGGTCCAACGGTTCCGCGATCGGGCCGTGGCGGTGAAGAACCGACCCCTCCCACCGGTGGCCGGCGAGGAGCGCACCCGCTTCATCGAGCAGGCCCAGGTCGACTTCCAGGACTTCGCCATCATCGGTGACGCCACCGCCTCCGTCGAGGACGGCGTGCTCGTGCTGCGGGTCGACCTGCGCCCGCCCGACGCCCGCGGGTCGTGACCGCCGGCGGCGGCCGGTTCGACGCCGCCATCGCCGCCATCGACGCCGCCAACGCCGACGATCCCCACACCATCGTCGTCGACGGGGTCGAGCGGCCGAAGGAGCAGGCCCACGCCGAGCTGATGACGGGGTGGGTGCGCCGCCTCGATCCCGAGGCGACCGAGGCCCAGCTCCTCGCCGCCAGGGCCCACCACCTCCGCCGGTGGACCCTGCCCCGCACCGACTATCCGGAGGGCCGCGCCGGGTACCTGCGCTGGCGCACCGAGCTCCGCAACCGCCACGCCGACGACGTCGCCGCCATCCTCGGCGGGTGCGGCTACGACGACGAGACCATCGCCCGGGTGCGGGCCATCGTCCGCAAGGAGCGGATGGGCGCCGATCCACAGGTCCAGACCCACGAGGACGCGCTGTGCCTGGTGTTCCTCGCCACGCAGTTCGGTGCGGTGGCCGACCAGCTCGGTGACGACAAGACCGTCGACGTCGTCCGCAAGACGATCGCCAAGATGAGCCCCGCCGGTCTGGCGGCGGCGGCGACGCTGCCGCTGCCGACGCGGGAGCGGGCCCTGCTGGATCGAGCCACCACCACCGACGAGTAGCCTGGCGGCGGCCGGAGGCCTGGTCGGCGAGCGAGAGGGTGCGGCATGAAGACGTGTGACACGTGCGGGGGGACGAGCCCGGATGGCTCGAGGTTCTGCGTCCGCTGTGGCACCGGCTTCGCCGCCTCGGCGCCGGCGGACGTGGCCCCGTCCCCGTCCCCGTCACCCTCACCGTCGCCCCCGCCGCCGCCGCCCCCACCCGGCGCAGGGGCCGCCCTGGTGGACCACGCGCCTCCGCCGCCACCCCCGCCGCCACCCCCGCCCCCGCCTCCTGCGGGCGGTGCGCTCCCGCCGCCGCCGCCGGGAGCCATGACCCCCACCCCGCCTCCGTCGCCACCTCCGCCCCCTCCGCCCGTGGCCCCGTCACCGGTCGTCACCGAGTCGGTCGGCGCGGCCGACTCGACCGACGCAGCTCCGACGGGGTCGGACGTGACCGCCCCACCCGAGCCCGACGCGCCGATCGGGGTGGTCGATCCCTTCGGGCTGGCCCCCGCGAGCCTGCGGCTCTCGCCGGGGGCGTTCCGCAACGGTCGGGTCGCGCTCGCCATCCTCTCCGTCCTCCTCCACGAGGGGGAGCAGGTCGAGCTCGTGGTGCAGGGGCGCTACCAGAACCACGCCGGGGTGGTGGCCCTCACCGACCGTCGGGTCCTGCTCGTGAACGACCACGACTGGGTCCCCGACATCCGGGATCTCGCCATCGACGCCGGGCTCGTGGTCCAGGGCTGGCAGGACGACGATTCGGCCGCCCTGGTGTTCATCGCCGACGGCCGGAGCATCACGATCGACCTCATCGAGAACCACGAGCTGGCCCACGAGCTGGCCCAGAAGGTGCGTGAGCGGGTGGCGACGGCCTGACCCTGCTCCGTTGGGTCGACCCGACGGGGCTTGCTATGGTTGGTGCCCCACGCGGACGTGGCTCAGTTGGTAGAGCATCACCTTGCCAAGGTGAGGGTCGCGGGTTCGAATCCCGTCGTCCGCTCCAGAGCAGGACCAGGTCACAAGCCCCGCGGCGGGGCCGATCGCGTACCCTCTCGCCCATGGGCGACGCAGCGATGACCAGGGCCGAGCGAGAGGTCTTCCTCGCCGACGTCCACGTGGGCGTGCTGGCGGTCGAGGAGCCCGGTCGGGGCCCGCTCGCCATCCCCATCTGGTACCGGGTCGACGAGGGTCAGGTCGTGATGGTCATGGGCGGCGACTCGTTGAAGGCCCACCTGCTCCGGGCCGCAGGGCGGGCGACGTTCACCGTCCAGGACGAGACGCCGCCCTACCGGTACGTGAGCGTCGAGGGCCCGGTGTCCTTCGGGCCGCGACCGGCGGACGACGTCGCCTTGGCGACCCGCTACCTCGGTCCCGAGCTCGGGCGCTGGTACGTCGAGGCCAACCCGCCCACCGCGTCGGAGGTCGAGGTGCGCCTGCGTCCCGAGCGCTGGCGCACCTACGACTACGCCAAGGTGCTCGGCTGAGGGTTCACGGTGGCGCCGGTCGAATGCCGCCGGGCCGGGGTGGCCCTCGACGCCGAGTACGGGCCCGTCGTGGACCTGGCGATCCGCGACCGGCGCGACGGGCGCGGACGAACGGGTCGTCGCTAGCGACGTGCTTCGCGCACCCGTCGGTGGAAGTCGGCCACCCCGGCTTCGTGCCGGGGCGACAGCAGCCCGGTGTCGTACACCCCCGCCTCGAGGTTCTCCTGCACGCGCTCGCAGATCGCCTTGTCCTCCTCGCAGATCCGTGCCGACGCGTCGATGTCGAGCCGGTTGCGGGCCATCGCCTGGTCGCCGACGTCGGCGAAGCAGAAGTCGAGCACCAGCCGACAGCCCGTCGGCCCGGTGGGGTGCCACCGCTCGACGCTCATGCCGTGCTCGTACAGGTTGAGGGCCAGGTTGGGCCAGTGCCACAGCCATGCGCCGGTCGCGGTGGACCCGTCCCGGGCGCGAGCGGCATGGCGGACCCACCCGTCGTGCACGGTGACCGCGTACGAGGAGGTGTCGATGGCCTGCGCCAGCGCCCGGTGGACGAGGGCGATGTGGTAGCCCTCGAGGTAGTTGTCGCCGTAGGTCTTCCAGTTGCAGGCGAGGTCGTGGGTGAGGCGTTCGACCGGCTCCCACGTCTCCATGGGGTACGGGGCGCACGACTCGACGAAGTCCTCGCCCAACCACTCGAGGAGAGGAGCGGGCTCGGGGGCCAGGCAGGCGAACAGCAAGCCTCGCCAGACGCCGACGGCGACCTCGTGGAGCCCCATGTCGACGAGCTCGGCGTCGTCGATCCCGCTGTCCCTCGCGGCGCGCAGCGTGCCGTCGAGGTCGTACGACCAACCGTGGTAGGTGCACACCAGGACCCGGCACCGGCCGTCGCCGTCGTCGACCAGGGGGCCGGCGCGGTGGCGGCACACGTGGTGGAACCCGCGGAGGTGCCCGGACTCGTCACGAACGACCAGCAGCGGCCAGCCGGCAACCCGCTCGGCGAGGTACGAGCCGGGCTCGGCCACCGAGGAGACGGGGCCGAGGCAGAGCCACTCCCGACCGAAGACCCGCGCCCGCTCGAGGTCGTGCGTGGCGAGCTCGTGGTAGTCGCCGGCGGGCAGGGTGCGCACGTCGCCCGAGCCTACGCGGCCGGGCGGTGGGTCGGCAGGGGGACCGGGCGGCGGTCCTGGGTGCACCTAGGGGGTCGTCGTGCCCGTCGACCCGGCGGTGGTGGGCACGGGCGGCGGCACGGACCCGGACGACGGGTCGGGGACCACGACGCCCTGGGGTTCGGTCGACTCGGGCTGGAACGCGCCGAGCCCGACGAAGATGAGGGCAACGCCGATCACCACGCCGAGGGCGGCGAGGGCGGCGCGGACACCGGGGGAGAGTCGGGACAGCACGAGTCGACGGTACCAATCGGGGCGTCCGCCACCGGTTCGGCCCCCGCTATGGTGTGCCGTCTCCGGCGGCGTGGCCGAGTGGTTTAGGCAGGGGCCTGCAAAGCCCCGTACGGCGGTTCGATTCCGCCCGCCGCCTCCGAGTCGCGGGTCGCGACGCGAGGTCAGTCGAGGTGCTCGATGCTGGCAGCCCCGGCCACGGCGGCGGCGGTCGCGGTGACCAGCACGGGCAGGGCACGGGGCCCGAGTCGGCGCAGGGCGAGCACCGTGGCGGTGGCGTCGACGGCATCGCACAGTGCCGACAGGGCGACCCACGACCGGACGTCGTGGCCTCGGTCGAGGGCCTGCAGGGTGCCGAGGCCCATGGCCAGGTCCCGCCCGCCCATGGCCCGGATCATGACCTTGACCTTGCGGTCCCGGGCGGTCGGGCCGATCCACGTGCGGCCGGTGACGCCGGGAGCCACGGTGAGGGCGGTGCCGACGGCGACACGCCCGGCGGCGAGGGCCCGGACGAGCTGACGATGGTCCACGGCGCCGAGTCTGGCACGGGTCCGCGCCGATCTCCGTCCCGGGCGTCGGCGGCGCCGGGCCGCGTTCGGGGTCGGGGTCGGGGTCGGGGAGGCGGCGGCCCCGGTGGTACGCTGCCAACTCCATTCGGGCCGTTAGCTCAGTTGGCTAGAGCACTTGCATGACGCGCAAGGGGTCGGGGGTTCGAATCCCTCACGGCCCACCCCTTCCGATCCCTGCCGAGGTCGGCCCGCGCGATCCCGCCAGGTGGATCGTCGAGCGGACCGGCCCGGCGGGTCCGGGGCCGAAGCCCGTGTCGCCGTCGACGGCGCAGTCCCTACCCGTTCGACGGCCGGTCGCCGCGGAGCCAGTCGTCGCCGGCGGCGAACTCCTCGTCGAGCTGCCCGCTGACCATCCCCTTCGACCAATCGGCCAGCTTCCCGCCGATGAGCGGCACCTTCACGTCGAGGTCGACCGTGATCGCGTACCGCGTGGCGGCGCCGTCGTCGGTGGGCGCGAGCGCGGTGGTGGCCGAGATCCGCACCGGCGCACCCTGAGTGTCGATCTCCTGCGTGCCGGAGTAGGAGCCGTCGGGCTCCCGACGCCACGTGTCGGTGGTCGTGACGGTGTTGGTGGGCTTCAGGACGCGCTTGGCGAACCCGGGCAGGTCCACGTCGACCAGTCGCCGCACCACGAGGTGGAACCGCTCGTCGTCGCCCGACGAGTCCACGACCTCGATGTCCCGGTGCCCCATCCGTGCGAACTTCGCCTCGTGCGAGGCGGGATCCCGGAACATGGCCCAGACCGCGTCGATCGGGGCGGCGAAGACGTGCTCGTCGGTGAAGCGCATCGCCCCAGCCTCGCACGTCGCCCGAGCGGTGGGGAGGGAGCGGTGGGGCTCAGGCGTGGAGCAGCAGCTCGCGGCCCTCGGTCGAGATCGACCAGGTGCCGTCGGGCTTCTTGGTCAACCCCTTGCGGACCTGGTTGGCCCGGGCGAGCCCCTTGTTGGCGAGCGAGTGCAGCGATGCCTGGGTCAGCCCGATGCCGAGGCCGGCGAGCCGGGCGCAGTCCGACGGCTCGATGACGTCCTTCTCGGCGAGGACGGTGAGGACGGCGCGCTCGTTCGTGCTGATGGGGGTCACCGTCTCTCTATCGGACGGTTCGGGCCCTCCCTCAACCCCCATCTGCTGTGGCGCTCGCCACTCGGTCCTCGATGCCGTTCGGCGCGGAGCGCCACCGCGACGTCGGACCGCCCGGGTGCGAGGCCCGTGTCCGGGATGGGCTACTCCTGCGGGAGGCCCGGCCAGTTCGCCCGCAGCTCGACGGCGTAGGCGCCGATGGCCCCACCCTCGAGGCTGAGGGCGTCGAGGAACCCGATCACGATGGCCTGATAGAAGTCCTCGCCCTCGGGCGGGCCCACGGGGAAGCCCCGCTCGTCGGCGTCGGCGGCGAGGGCGGTGGCGACGTTGGAGAAGGCGTGGGCGAGGAACTCCACCCGCTCGGGGTCGATCTCGCCGACCCAGAGGAACGGCCCGCCGCCCTTGGCCACCTGCTCCCACTCGTCGAGGAACCCCTCGAAGGCCTCGACGACGTCGGGATCGAGCTGGACCCCGCCGGGCGCTTGCCCGGTCACGGCCTGGGCCAGCACGGTGCGGGCGTAGGCGATCCACATCAGGGCCCCGGACGAGGGGAGGGGACCCACGTGTACCTGCACGACCTCAGCCTACGATGCTGGCGGCCGACGGGAGGAGGGCATGGCAACCAAGTTCTACGACCGGGGCGTGTTCTGGCTCGCCGTCATCGCCATCGGCGTCGTCGCTGCCTTCGTCGCGTCGGTGGTGACCGAGGCCGACGACCCGCTCGCCGATCCGCCCCGGCAGCCGAGCGAGTTCTGCGACACCGCCAAGGGCCTCCTCGACATCGGCGAGGTGCAGATCGACGTCGGGGCCGAGGACGTCGGCAACCTGGCACAGGTCCGCGACGTCCTCGTCACGCTCGGGCCGCTCGCCGCCGGCTCCGTCGTCGACGACCTCCGCCGCCTCGCCGAAGGTCTCGACGAGGTCATCGCCACCGCCGAGACGGTGCCCGAGGACGACCCCGGTGGCATCGCCCAGGTGACCGCCGCGCTCGACGAGTGGTCCTCGGAGACCGCCGACGACAGCGCGCGGGTCCGGGACTACGTCCAGCGCTGGTGCGGGTTCGATCCGACCGGCGCGCCCCCCACCACGCCCACGACCGGCGGTTGAGGAAGCCCGACGGGCCCGCCCTCGCCGGGGCCCCGCCGGGTCGACACGGCCGCGCCCAGGTGGTTCACTTCGAGAACACGTTCTCATTTTCGGGCCCGTGAGGCCCGTTCCCGAGGGGGATCCGGATGTACATCGGCTTCACGCCGGAGCACGAGGCACTGCGCCGCGAGCTGCGTGACTACTACGACCAGCTCCTCTCGCCCGAGATCCAGGAGCAGCTGTCGAAGAGCGAGGGCGTCGGGCCCGTCGCCCGCGGCATCGCCCAGCAGATGGGCCGCGACGGATGGCTCGGCATCGGCTGGCCGAAGGAGTACGGCGGCCAGGGCCGCACGCCGATCGAGCAGTTCATCTTCTTCGACGAGTCGATGCGCTCCGGCGCCCCCGTGCCCATCCTCACCGTGAACTCGGTGGCACCGACGATCATGCAGTTCGGCAGCCAGGAGCAGAAGGACTTCTACCTGCCGCAGATCCTCCGAGGCGAGCTGCACTTCGCCATCGGCTACACCGAGCCCGAGGCCGGCACCGACCTGGCGTCGCTGAAGACCAGGGCCGTGCGCGACGGCGACGAGTACGTGATCAACGGCCAGAAGATCTGGACGAGCCTCGCCACCGACGCCGACTACGTGTGGCTCGCGGTGCGCACCAACCCCGACGTCAAGAAGCACAAGGGCATCTCCATCATCATCGTCCCCACCGACACGCCCGGCTTCAAGGTGACACCCATCAAGAACATGGGTGGGCTCAACACGAACCTCACCTTCTACGAGGACGTGCGGGTGCCGGCCGGCAACCTGGTCGGTGAGGAGAACGGCGGCTGGGGCCTCATCACCAACCAGCTCAACCACGAGCGGGTCACGCTGTGCAGCTCGGGCATCGTCGAGCGCCAGCTCGACGACGTCACCAGGTGGGCCAAGGCGACGACCCTGCCCGGCGGCGGGCGGCCGATCGACCAGCCCTGGGTGCAGCAGAACCTCGCCCGGGTGCACGCCCGCCTCGAGTTCCTCCGCCTCATCAACTTCAAGGTGGCGTGGTCGGCCGAGCAGGGCATGCCGCTCGACCCGGCGGCCGCCTCCGCGGTGAAGGTGTTCGGCACCGAGTTCTACCTCGAGGCGTTCAGGCTCCTGATGGAGGTCGTCGGCCCGGCGTCGTCGTTGCGCCCCGACTCGCCCGACGCGGTGCTGCGCGGTCGGCTCGGCTCGCTGCTGCGCTCGATGCACATCCTCACCTTCGGGGGTGGCACCAACGAGCTCCAGCGCGACCTGATCGCCATGTTCGGCCTCGGCCTCCCGCCGTCGCCGCGCTGATCTCGTCCGCCCCGCACGCCGTCACACCCGTTCACCGCCGCCCCGCACCCGGCCCCGACGCAAGGATCCCCGATGGACTTCTCCCTGACCGACGAGCAGCAGGCCGCCGTCGCCCTCGCCGACCAGATCTTCACCGACCGTTGCACCATCGAGCGGCAGAAGGAGATCGCCGCCGGCAGCGACGGCTGGGACAAGGAGCTGTGGGCCGAGCTGGCCCGCGCCGACCTGCTCGGGCTGTCGCTGCCCGAGTCGCTCGGCGGCGGGGGCTACGGCTTCCTCGAGACCTGCCTCGTCCTCGAGCAGGTCGGCAAGCACGTCGCGCCCGTGCCACTGTGGGCCACCCTCGTGCTCGGTGCGTTGCCCATCGCCGAGTTCGGCTCCGACGACCAGACGGCGCTGCTCGACGGCGTCGCCGCCGGTGGCGCGGTGCTCACCGCCGCCCTCGAGGAGGAGGGCACCGACGCCCGGGCGCCGTACGCGACGGCCACCGCCGACGGCGACGGCTTCCGCCTCGACGGCACGAAGATCCTCGTGCCGGTGGCCGCCGAGAGCCGCACGATGGTGGTGTCGGCCCGGCTGGCCTCGTCGGGCCAGCCGGCGTTGTTCCTCGTCGCCCCCGGTGCCGACGGCGTGACCATCACCGCAGAGGACTCGATGGGCCAGTGGCCGGTGTCGCGGGTCGCGTTCGACGGCGTGGTCGTCGGGGCCGACGCCGTGCTCGGGTCCCTCGACGACGGGGCCGACCACCTCGGCTGGCTGGTCGACCGGGCGCAGGCCGCGTTGTGCGCCATCACCGCCGGGGTCACCGACGAGGCCGTGCGCCTCACCGCGTCCTACGCGACCGAGCGCAAGCAGTTCGACCGTCCCATCGGCTCGTTCCAGGCGGTGGGCCAGCGGCTGGCCGACGCCTACATCGACAGCGAGGCCGTGCGGCTCACCATGCTCAACGCCGTGTCGCTGCTCGCCGCCGGGAAGCCGGCCGGCAAGGAGGTCGCCACCGCCAAGTTCTGGGCCGCCGACGGCGCCAGCCGGGTCGTGCACGCCGCCCTCCACGTGCACGGCGGCATCTCGATCGACGTCGACTACCCCGTCCACCGCTACTTCCTGTGGGCCAAGCAGATCGAGGTCAGCCTCGGCGCCGCCACCCCCGAGCTCGTGCGTCTCGGCGCCCTGCTCGCCGCCGAACCGGCCTGAGACGGCCCGGGCGCGATGAGGCGAAGAGGGGCGTTGGCGTCCACCGCCGCGTCTCAACCCGGGACGATCCGAGGGGTCAGGCGCGCCGGTCGCGCTGCTCGAACGCGGCGACGGCGGTCGGCAAGGTGGGGAAGATCATGTCGTCGCCGACGAGGGTGACGATGCCGGCCCGTTCGAGCTCGGCCACCAGGTCCTGCTTCACCCGTACGAGGCCCATCCGGATGCCTCGTCTCCTGAGCTCGTCGTGCAGCTCGACGAGCACGTCGGCGGCGGTGATGTCGATCTCGACGATGGCCTCGGTGTTCATCACGAACCACTCGACCGGGGCGGTCTCGACGTCGAGAGCGCCCAGGGCCCGGGCCCGGAAGTCCTCGGCGTTGGCGAAGAACAGCGGCGCGTCGTACCGGTAGATCACCAGACCCGGGACGGTGGAGGCCTCGGGGTAGTCGTCGACGTCGTGCATGCCGGCCAGCCCGGGCACCTGGCCCTGGACGGCGTCGTGGGGCCGTGCCACCCGGCGGAACAGATCGGCGACGGACAGCGCGACGGCGATGAGCACGCCGTAGAGGATGTCGACGGCCAGCACGCCGAAGAGCGTGGCGACGGCGAGGAGGAGCTCGCTCCTCCGGAACTTCGACAGCCGGACGAACTCCGGGATGTCGATGAGCTTGGTGGCCGCGTAGATGACGATGGCACCGAGAGCGGCAGACGGGAAGTTCTCGAGCAGCGGGCCGAGGAACAGGATCACGCCGACGACGCCGGCCAGGGCGACGAGCATCGAGAGCTGGGACTTGGACCCGAGGCTGTCGCCGAGCGCGGTGCGGCTCCCACTGCTGCTCACGGGGAAGCCCTGGAGGAACCCGGTGCCCACGTTCGACGCGCCGAGGGCCAGGAGCTCCTGGTTGGCGTCGACCTCGTAGCCGTTGCGGGTGGCGAAGGCCCGCGCGGTGAGGACGTTGTCGGTGTAGCCGACGATGGCGATGCCGACCGCGGGGCCGAGCAGCGACGAGAGCTCGCCGAGGGACACGTCGGGGACCTGCGGTCTCGGCAGACCGGGGGGGATGGCCCCGACGACGTCGATGCCGTGCTGATCGAGGTTGAACAGTGCGACGACGGCGGTGGACAGCAGCACGGCCAACAGCGGTCCCGGGAGCTTCGGGAAGTAGTGCTGGGACGCGAACAGGAACACGAGCACGCCGACGGCGAGGACGAGCGTCGGCCAGTCGATGCCGTCCAGGTCGCCGAGGAACGAGCGGACCTCGTCGAAGAAGTTGTTGCCGGTCGCGTCCGCCCCGGTCACCTTGTCGAGCTGACCGCTGATCATGATGAGCGCGACGCCCGACATGTAGCCGATCAGGATCGGCTTCGACAGGAGGTCGGCGAGGAACCCGATCCGGAAGAGGAAGCCGATCAGGCAGATCGCACCGACCATGACGGCCAGCGCGGCGGCGAGGGAGGCGTAGGTCGAGGCGTCGCCCGCGGCCAGCGGCGCGATGGCGACGGCGGTCATGATGGCGGTCGTGGACTCGGGGCCGACCGAGAGCTGCCGGCTCGAGCCGAGGACGGCGTAGAGGGCGAGCGGAGCGATGATGGCCCACAGCCCGACGATCGGGGGGAGGCCGGCCAGCTCGCCGTAGGCCATGCACTGCGGCACGAGGTAGGCAGCGACGGTGATGCCGGCGAGCACGTCGCCGCGCAGCCACGGTCGTTGGTAGTGGCGGAGCCGGTCGATGCCGGGCATGAGCCTGGACCACAGGGGCGGTGTGGTCGGAGCTGCGGGGACGGTCACCCCCTCTGGCTACTACGCCGCGACCCCTGCGAGCGAGGACCGATCGAGCGCCGACCGCTCAGGCCGTGTCGGTGCCCAGCACGTCGCGCAAGGTCTGGGCCGCCCCCATCAGGCCGACGCTCTCGAACGGCACCACGACCTTGGTGTTGTCGCTGTCGGCGAACCGGGCGAGGGTCTCGAGCTGCAGGATCGCGACGACGACCTGATCCGGGTCGGCCTGCTTGATCGCGCCGTACACCGTGGTGACGGCCTCGGCTCGGCCTTGGGCCTCGAGGATGGCGGCCTGACGATTGCCCTCGGCCCGCAGGATGGCCGCCTCCCGTTCGCCCTCGGCGTTGCGGACGGCGGCGTTGGCCTCACCGTCGGCCACGTTGATCGCCGACCGCTGGAGACCCTCCGACTCGAGGATGCGGGCGCGCTTCTCCTGATCGGCCTGCTTCTGCAGGGCCAGTGCCTGGAGGATCTGCGGGGGAGGGGCGATCTCGACGATCTCGATGCGGCTGATGCGGATGCCCCACTTGTCGGTGACCACCTCCATCTGCTGCTGGACGTCGGTGTTGATGCGCTCACGCTCGGACAACGCCTCCTCGCCGATCAGGGTGCCGTGCACGCCCCGGCCGAGCCGGCCTTCTTGGCGGCGGTGGAACCGCTCGCTCATGAGCGGTCGGAACGCGATGATGCCGATGGCGGCCACCACGACGGCCACGACGACCTGGAGGGCGACGAGATCGGGGGCGAGGGCGGCGACCCCGGCGGCGGCGAACGAACCGATGGCGCCGAAGAAGGCGAAGAAGGCGAAGTGGCGGAACTCCACCGCCAGGAGCACCACTCCGAGCACCAACCAGACGACGACCATGACGCACCCGCTTCCTGTTGGCTCATGCTACTGACGTCCCCCACCCCCGGGCGGCCGGGCTCTTCGTGCCGTCGGTGGCGACTCGTCCTCGGCTCCCTCGGTCTCCTGGCCGTCGCCGAGGCCGTCCTCGTCCGCCTCGGCCGCACCTACGGATCGACGGCGGCCGAGCGGTCGTCGATCCTCCCCGGTGACGACCTCATCCCCGATCCGGAGGTGACCACCGACCACGGGATCACCATCGACGTGCCGCCGGCCGACGTGTGGCCGTGGCTCGTGCAGATGGGATGGCACCGTGGTGGCTGGTACACGGCCCGGTGGGTGGATCGCCTCCTGTTCCCGGCCAACTGGCCGAGCGCGAACCGGATCATCCCCGAGCTGCAGGACACCGGGGTGGGCAGCTTCATCCCCGACGGGGCCCCCGAGACCGGGTGCGGCCTCGTCGTCGAACGGCTGGAGCCCGAGCGCGCGCTCGTGCTCCACTCCACCAGCCACCTGCCGCGCAGCTGGCGTGATCGCGGCATCGCCGAGCTCGACTGGTCGTGGGTGTTCGTCCTGGAACCCGTGGACGGTGGACGGCGCACGCGCTTCCGGTTCCGGTCGCGGTGGACCACCTCGCCGTGGTGGATGACCCTCGGCGGCCGCCTGCTGATCGTCCCCGCGGACTTCGTGATGTCGCGCGACATGCTCCGGGGCGTGCGGGCCCGGGCCGAGGCCCGACGCCGCGAGCGACGGCCAGCGGGCTGAGGAACCAGGTCAGGCCGGGGCGACGGTGACCGGGATGCCGTTGAGGACGGCGTTGCCCGAGAGCGGGTCCAGCAGCTCGTGGTCGGCCAGCAGGTTGCTGTTGACGCCGGCGTGGGAGGCGGCCACCGCCTGACCGGTGCCGGCGACGTCGTGGCCCCATCCGTGGGGGAGGCTCACGACCCCGGGCCGGATGCCGTCGGTGATCTCGACCGGCGCCACGACCGCGCCCACCCGCGACGCGACCTCGGCCCGGCCGCCGTCGGCGAGACCGAGGCGGGACGCGTCGTCGGGGTGCACCTGCAGCGTGCAGCGCTCCTTGCCCTTCACCAGCTGGGTGAGGTTGTGCATCCACGAGTTGTTCGAGCGCAGGTGCCGGCGTCCGACCAGGACGAGGTCGCCGTCGCGGTGCCGGCCTAGGGAGCCCTGCAGCCGGCCCAGGTCGTCGATGATCGCCTCCGGCGCCAACTCGATGGTGCCCGACGGCGTGCGCAGCAGGTCGGGGAGCCGGGGCTCGAGCGGCCCGAGGTCGATGCCGTGGGGCGAAGCCGCCACCTTCTCGAGGGTGAGCCCGTCGGGCACGGCACCGAACCAGTCGCCGTAGGGGCCGGTGCGGATCATGGCGTCGACGACCTTGTCGGCGGCGGTCGGGCCCCAGAGCTGGTCGACGAGCTCGTTCACGTCGCGGCCGGCGACGGGGGAGTGGGGGTTGGACACCGACGGCTGCAGGACGCCGGTGAGCAGCAGCCCGTCGACCAGGGCCGGGTCGGCGTCGGCGCCCTGCCCCGACAGGATCAGCGCCAGCTTGGCGAGGATCTCGTGCTCGGTCGGCCCGGTCGGCTCGAACACCGGTGGTGACCACTCGGCGAAGTTCCGTACCGAGAGGGCGAAGAAGGCGAGGTGGTACTCGCTGCGTTCGAGCGCCGACGGCGCCGGGAGGATGACGTTGGCGTGGCGCGTCGTCTCGTTGCGGTAGATGTCGACGCTGACCATGAAGTCGAGCGACGCGAGCGCGGCGTCGAGGCGCCCGGCGTTCGGAGTGGACACCACCGGGTTCCCGGCCACCGTGATGAGTGCCCGTACCTGGCCCGGACCCGGCGTCTCGATCTCGTCGGCCAGCGTGGCGACCGGGAGCTCGCCGTTGACCTCCGGGTAGCCGCGCACCCGGCTGGTGTGACGGCCCATGCGGTAGCCGCGGCCGGGGCCGGGGGTGCGGGGTCGCTCGTGCGCCGGCGTGGGCCACATGGCACCACCCGGCCGGTCGAGGTTGCCGGTGAGCACGTTGAGCACGTCGACGGCCCAGGCGGCGAGGGTGCCGAACTCGGCGGTGTGGGTGCCGATGCGGCCGTACACCGCGGCCGTTCGCGCCGCGGCCAACTCGTGGGCCAGGCGCCGGATGTCGGCGGCGGGAACGCCGCACGTGCCCTCGACGGCTTCGGGGGTGAACGGCGCGAGGGCGGCGCGCACCTGGTCGACGCCCGAGGTCATCGGCTCGAGCCGGCCGAGGGAGACGAGGTCGTCGGCGACCAGCACGTTGGCCATGGCCGCGAGCAGGTGGGCGTCGGTGCCGGGCCTGACGGCGACGTGCTCGTCGGCCTCCACCGCGGTGCGCGACCGCCGGGGGTCGACCACGACGACCCTGCCGCCGCGCGCCTGGATGGCCTTCACCCGACCGGGGAAGTCGGGAGCGGTGCAGAGCGACCCGTTCGACTCCCACGGGTTGGCCCCGAGCATCAGCAGGTGGTCGGTGCGGTCGAGGTCGGGCACGGGGATGAGCAGCGGCCCGCCGAACAGCAGCCCGCTCGACACGTGCTTGGGCATCTGGTCGACGGTGCTGGCCGAGTACACGTTGCGGGTGCCGGCCGCCTTCGCCATCGGCCGGTTGTAGAGGACGCCGGCCAGCGTGTGGGCCGACGGGTTGCCGAGGTACACGGCGAGGGCGTCGCGCCCGTGGGCCTCGAGGATCGGGGTGAGCCCCCGCTCGATCTCGGCGAACGCCTCCGGCCAGGTGACCTCCTCCCAGGTGGCGGTGGCCGGGTCGTCGCCGCGGCGCACCAGGGGGGCTCGCAGGCGATCGGGGTCCTCGTGGAGGTGCTGGAGCACCGAGCCCTTGGGGCAGATGAAGCCCCTGCTGAACGGGTTCGCGCGGTCGCCGCGGATGCGGACGACCGCCTCGTCGCGGACGGTCAGCTCGAGCCCGCAGGTGGCCTCGCACAGCGGGCAGGTGCGGTGGTGGGTCTCGGTGGCGACGTCGGCCGTGTCGGTCATGGTGCTTCCCCCCGGCCCGGCCGATCGGCCCGACCTCGTGGCCCCATCCTCGCGCGGCCCGGTCGCCACTACGCTCGTCGACCATGGCCGGCGCCGCCGACCCCGAGTCCTACCCCGAGCGGTGGGAGGGTGACGTCGCCCTCGCTGATGGCGGCGTCGTCCACGTGCGCCCGGTGCGACCCGACGACGCCGACGCGGTGCGCGCCTTCCACGCGCGCCAGTCGCGGGAGAGCATCTACTTCCGCTACTTCAGCCCGATGCCCAAGCTGTCCCAGCGGGAGCTGGAACGGCTGACCGAGGTGGACTACGTCACCCGCATGGCTCTCGTCGCCCTGCTCGGCGACGACATCGTGGGCATGGCCAGCTACGACATCTGGCGGGACCACCGCAAGGCGGAGGTCGCGTTCATCGTCGACGACGAGCAGCAGGGCCGAGGCATCGCCACCGTCCTGCTCGAGTACCTGACCGTCGCCGCCCGCGAGTGCGGGCTGGAAGGCCTGACCGCCCAGGTGCTGCCCACCAACCGGCGCATGCTCTCGGTCTTCCACCGAGCCGGGTTCCAGGTGTCGAGCAGCTTCGACGAGGGCGTCGTGGAGGTGGAGCTCGGCATCGAGCCCACCGAGGAGTCCCGTGCGCTCATCGAGCAGCGCGAGCGGGTTGCCGAGGCCCGATCGGTGCGGCGCCTGCTGTTCCCCGAGACGGTTGCGGTCATCGGTGCGGGCCGCGAGCGTGGCGGGGTCGGGCACGAGGTGTTCCGTCGCCTGGTGGAGGGCGACTTCGGGGGACCGGTCTTCCCCGTCAACCCCGAGGGGGCGAGCGTCGCCAGCGTCCGGGCCTACCCGTCGGTGCTCGACATCCCCGACGAGGTCGACCTGGCGGTGATCGCGGTACCGGCCCCGTCCGTGCTCGACGTGGTCGACCAGTGCGCCCGAAAGCGCGTACGCGGGCTCGCGATCATCAGTGCGGGCCTCGAGCAGCTCGACGTCGATGGTGAGCCGGTGAACGAGCTCATCCGCCACAAGGCGCTGCGCTGGGGCATGCGCATCATCGGACCCGAGTCGATGGGCGCGGTCAACACGGCGCCCGGCACCCGCCTGCACGCCACGTTCACCCCCGTCGACGTGCCCTCGGGGCGGGTCGGGTTCCTCACCCAGTCCGGCACCCTCGGGGTGGCCGCGCTCGAGCACGCCCACCGGGTCGGGGTGGGCATCTCGACGTTCGTCGACATCGGTCGCCGCATCGACGTCAGCGGCAACGACCTGCTGCAGTTCTGGGCCGAGGACGAGCGCACCGACCTGGCCCTGCTCTACCTCGAGACGTTCGGCAACCCGCGCAAGTTCACCCGGATCGCCCGGCGCATGGCCCGCGAGAAGCCGATCGTGGCGGTGAAGAGCGGCCGTCACGGCCCCCCGTCGGCCGACGGCACCGACGGCGGGTTGGCCTCGCTGTGGCCCGCCGACGCGACGGTCGACGCCCTCCTCGGTCAGTCGGGCGTGATCAGGGTCGACACCCCGCCGGAGCTGTTCGAGGTGGCGAGGGTGCTCGTGCACCAGCCTGCGCCCCGCGGGCGGCGGGTCGCGGTGGTCAGCAACGCACGGGGCGCCTCGCTGCTGGCCGCCGATGCCCTCGCCGGTGCCGGGTTGGAGGCCGTTCTCCCGGGCGCGGCGACGATGGCCGATCTCGCCGCGCACCTGCCGTCGGGAGCCACCGCCGGCGTGGCCCTCGACCTCACGTGGGAGGCGGGGCCCGACGACTACGAGCGGGCGGTCGGCGCCGTGCTGGCCGACGAGGACGTCGATGCCACGCTCGTGATCTACGCCCCGCCGATCCAGGCCCGATCGGCCGACGTCGCCCGGGCGGTGGCCGTGGCGGCGGGCGGCCAGCCGGCGTCCGGGGACGGGCCGAAGCCGGTGCTGGCCACGTTCCTCGGGGCCGGGGCCGGGTCGGTCCTGCCCGGCAGCCCGCCCGTCCCCGTGTTCGAGTTCCCGGGCCAGGCCGCGTTCGTGCTGGGCAAGCTGGCACGGTACGGCGAGTGGCGGCAGCGGCCGGCGGGGGTCGTGCCCGACCACGACGACATCGACGTGGCCGCCGTCGACGCGGTGGTCGCCGAGCTGGCCGGCGACGACCCCGACGGCGTGTGGCTCGACCGCGACCAGGCCGCCCGCCTGCTCGGGGCCGCCGGCCTACCGGTCGCCCGGCACCGGATGGTGACCTCCCTCGACGACGCCGTGGCCGCCGCCGCCGACATGGGCTACCCCGTCGTGCTCAAGGCGACCGGGGTCGACCGCTACCACCCCGGCGAGGAGGGCGGCGTCGCCCTCGACCTGCACGACGCCGTCGCCCTCGAAGGCGCCTACCGACGGATGCTCACGACCCTCGGCCCGGCGATGCGCCTGGCGGTCGTCCAGCAGCTCGCCTCGCCCGGGGTCGACATCCTCGTCACCGGCCACCAGGATCCGTCGTACGGGGCGGTCGTGAGCACGGGCATCGGCGGCGTGATGGCCGCCGCCAATCCCGATCTGCCGATGCGCATCCTGCCCCTCACCGACACCGACGCCACCGAGCTGGTGTCGTCGTCCCCGGTGGCGAGCCTGCTCGACAAGGAGGCGGCCGACGGCGCTGCCACCCGGGCCTGCGAGGACCTGCTGCTGCGCATCGGCTACGTGCTCGACCACGTGCCCGAGATCGCCGACCTGCTGCTGAACCCCGTGATCGTCGGCGCCGAGGGGGCGATGATCGTCGACGCCTGGGTCCGCCTCGCGCCCTACGCCTGGGACACCCCTGCGGTACGGCGCCTGTAGCGGGCGCACGGCTCACGGGTCGACCGTGCGGGGCTCCTTGGGCAGGCCGAGCAGGCGCTCGCCGAGGATGTTGCGCAGGATCAGCGTGGTGCCACCCATGATCGTGTACGCCGGCGCGTAGCAGAGGTTGCGGGCGACCCGGTCCCACACCAGGGCGTCGGCGCCGGCCACCCGCATGCAGAAGTCGGCCACCCGCTGCTCGAACTCCGTGCAGAACGTCTTGGTCGCGGCCGAGAAGCCCTTCGGGGCCTGACCGAGCACCTCGCGCAGCACGAGCAGGCGGCCGATGCGGTACCCGGTCTCGAGCTCGGCGATGGCCTGGCGCACGATCGGGTCGTCACGGTCGGCCAGGGGGAGCAGGTCGTCGTAGAGCGCCCGGTTCGACACCAGCCGGTCGATCCCGCCCCGTTCGTGCTCCATCTGCCGCATGATCTGGCGGAAGCTGCCGTTCTCCTCGCCCACGAGGTGGTCCGCGGGCACCCGCACGCCTTCGTAGATGACCTCGCAGAAGTGGCGGTTCCCCGTCATGTCGGTGATCGGGTTGATGGTGACGCCGGGGTCGTGCAGGTCGACCACGAACTCCGACAGGCCGGCATGGGGCGGAGCATCGGGGTCGGTGCGGGCGACGAGGTAGCACCAGTCGGCCTCCGCGGCGCCGCTCGTCCAGATCTTGGCTCCGTCCACGACCCAGTCGTCGCCGTCACGCACGGCCCGGGTGCGGATCGCGCTCACGTCCGACCCGGCATCGGGCTCGCTCATGCCGATGGACCAGGCCGACGTCCCGGCGACGATGTCGGGCAGGAACCGACGGCGCTGCTCGGGCGTGCCGTACTGCAGGAGCGTCGGGCCGATCTGGCGGTCGGCGAACCACGAGGTGGCCACGGGGGCTCCGCCTGCGATCAGGGCCTCGAACACCACGAACCGCTCGAGCACCGAGCGGCCGTGCCCGCCCTCCTCGGCCGGCCACGTCATGCCGATCCAGCCCCGCTCGGCCAGCTCGAGCGAGAACTCGCGGGACGTGCCGATCAGCCAGGTGTCCTCGGGGACGGTCCCGTCGGTCACCGACGGCTCCGTCGGGCGCCAGCGGGTCGCGACCGAGCGGGCCTCGGCCTGCAGGGCGAGCAGGTCGTCGTCGAGGGCGAACTCCATCAGGCACCCCGGCCGGAGTCGGGGGCGAAGACCGGGTGGCCGGCGTCGCACCAGCCCCGCAACGCATCCCACGGGTAGATGCCGGTGGCGTGCCCGTCGTTCCACTCGATCCCGAGCCCCCAGGCGCCGACGAACTGGGCGTCGCGCACGGTGAGCGGCGTCGGGCTCGACGGCTTGGGCCAGGGGGCGATGCCCTGGTCGCGCTCGCCCCGGCACGACGCGCAGGGGCAGTTGACCCGGAGCTCCTCGAGGGCGTAGCGACACTCGTGGTCGTCGCCGAACACGATGGTGACCCCGGCCTCGCGCTCGATGATCACGTCCTTGACCCGGGTGCGGTCGTCCACCGTCGGATGGTGCCAGCCGCCGGGCGGTGGTGCGTAATCCTCGGTCGGTTCTACGGTGACCGCCGCCATGGACTTCCAGCTCGCCGACCTGTTCGACGCCGTCGTCGACACCGTCCCGGACGCCGAGGCCCTCGTGTGCGGATCGATGGGGGAGGCGAGCTCGCGTCGCTCGTACGCCGAGCTCGACGAACGGGTCAGCCGGGCGGCGAACGCGTTGACGGAGCTCGGCGTCGGCGCAGGGCACCACGTGGGCATCCACCTGTTCAACGGGCCCGAGTGGATCGAGCTGATGCTCGGCCTCTACCGGCTCGGCGCCACGCCGGTGAACGTGAACTACCGGTACACCGCCGAGGAGCTCGCCTACCTGTTCGCCGACGCCGAGGTCGGCGTGGTGGTCACCGATCCGGACCTGGCCCGGGCCGTCGGGGAGGCGCGGTCGTCCACGCCCTCGCTGGACCACGTCATCACCATCGGCGACGACTACGAGGCCCGGCTCGCCGCCGCCTCGTCCGCCCGCCCGGCGCCGGGCACGAGGTCGGCGGACGACCTGTACCTCATCTACACCGGTGGTACCACCGGCATGCCCAAGGGCGTGATGTGGCGGCACGAGGACATCTACTTCGCGTCCCTCGGCGGTCGCGGCACGCCGAGCCAGGGGATCGCGGCCCTGCGCAGACCGGAGGAGATCGTCGATCGGGTGAGGGGCGGCGATCCGATCATGCGCCGGCTCCCGTTGTGCCCGCTGATGCACGGCGGAGCCCAGTGGGTCGCCCTCCAGACCCTCCTGACCGGCGGTGCGCTGGTGCTCGACGTCGACCGCCACTTCTCGCCGGCGAACGCGCTCGCCCTGCTGGCGTCCGAGCGGGTCGAGCTCACGATGCTGATCGGCGATGCCACGGCCCGCCCGCTCGCCGACGAGCTGGCGGCTGCCCCCGCGGCGTACGACCTCTCGTCACTGCAGGTGATCGCGTCGGGCGGGGCGATCCTCTCGCCGACGGTCAAGGACCACCTGCGAGCGCTGCTCCCCGGCGTGAAGGTCGTCGACACCTTCGGCGCGTCCGAGACCGGAGGCCAGGGACGGCTCACGGGTGCCGCCCCGGGTGCTCCACCCCGGCTCGTCACCGACGAGCGCACCGCGGTGCTCGACGACGACCTCCGCCCGGTCGCCGCCGGCAGCGGGGTCGTCGGCCGGCTGGCCCAGCGGGGGTGGATCCCGTACGGCTACTGGAAGGACCCGGTCAAGACGGCAGCCACCTTCCCGGTGGTCGACGGCGTGCGATGGTCGGTACCCGGCGACCAGGCCGTCGTCGAGGCCGACGGCACGATCACGTTGCTCGGCCGGGGCGCCATGTGCATCAACACCGGTGGCGAGAAGGTCTTCCCCGAGGAGGTCGAGGCCGTGATCAAGAGCCACCCGGCGGTGTTCGACGCCATGGTCGTGGGCGTGCCCGACGAGCGGTTCGGCCAGCAGGTGGCCGCCGTCGTCGCCGTTCGGCCCGACGCCCCGCCCACCGGCGACGCCGACCTGGCGGCGCACGTGCGCGCCCACCTGTCGGGCTACAAGGTGCCCCGCGGCTGGGTGCGGGTCGCCACGTGCCACCGGCTCCCCACGGGCAAGCCCGACTACGCGTGGGCCCGGGCGGTGGCGACCGGTGAGGAGCCGGGCCCCCTCGTCTAGCGTGCGCGGCATGCGCGCCGTGGTGCTGGAGTCGTACGGGGAGCCGGAGGTCCTGCAGGTGCGGGAGGTGCCGGACCCGACGCCCGGCCCCGAGGAGGTCGTGGTCGACGTCGTCGCCACCGCCGTGAACCGGGCCGACCTGCTGCAGCGGCGTGGCTTCTACCCGGGGCCTCCCATGGCCCACGAGATCCCCGGGCTCGAGCTGGCCGGTCGGGTGGCCGCCCGGGGTGATCGGGTCACCGCGTGGGCCGTCGGCGACGCGGTGATGGGCATCGTCGGCGGCGGCGGGTACGCCGAGCGCATCGCCGTCCACGAGCGCCAGCTCCTGGCGGTGCCCGACTCGGTTCCCCTCGCCGACGCCGCCGCCATCCCCGAGGTCTGGATCACGGCGCACGACGCGCTGGTGACCCAGGGCGGGCTCACGTCGGGCCGCACCGCCCTCGTGCACGCCGGCGCGTCGGGGGTGGGCACGGCTGCCATCCAGATCGTCAAGGCCATGGGGGCGTTCGTCGTGGTCACCGTGTCGGGGGCCAAGGTCGACGCCTGCCTCGCCCTCGGTGCCGACCGGGCCGTCGACTACACCGGCGACGACTTCGTGGCCGCCGTCATCGAGCTCACCGCCGGGCGCGGCGTCGACGTCGTGCTCGACGTGATCGGCGGCGACTACGTCGACCGCAACATCGACGCGCTGGCCGTCGGCGGTCGCATCGTGCAGGTCGGTGTCATGGGCGGCGGGGTGACGTCGGTGAACGTGGGCAAGCTCCTGCCGAAGCGCGCTGCCCTCATCGGCACGGTCCTGCGGGCCCGGCCGCTCGAGGAGAAGATCGCCGCCACGCAGGCGTTCGGCCGTGAGGTGCTGCCGCTGTTCGATGCACCTCCCGCTCCCGGCCGCTCGGGCCAGGGGCCGCTGCGGCCGGTGATCGACTCCCGCTTCGCGCTCGACGAGATCGTCGAGGCGCATCGCCGCATGGAGGCCAACGCCAACGTCGGCAAGATCCTCATCGACGTGGCAGCCCGATGACCGGCGACCCGTTGCCGTACGCGAGCCGTGCCGAGGTCGAGTCCGCGTTCGCCGACCACGTGAACCGAGGCAAGGTCGAGGCCTACCGCAGCCTCGGCCTCGAGCTGGTCATGGGTGCCCGCGAGGGCGTCCGCTTCCAGGACGCCTACGACGGCACCTGGTACGTGAACTGCCACTGCAACGGCGGCGTGTTCAACCTCGGGCACCGCCACCCGGAGGTCGTGGAGGCGGTCCGGCGTGCGCTCGACCGCCTCGACGTGGGCAACCACCACCTGGTGTCGGGCTGGCGGGCCGCCCTCGCCGAGCGGCTGGCCGCCACCACCGAGGACGAGCTCCCTGGCGTCGTGTTCGGGGTGGGCGGGGGCGAGGCCGTCGACCTGGCCATCAAGGTGGCCCGGGCAGCCACCGCAAGGACAGGAGTCGTCTCGGCGATCGGTGGCTACCACGGCCACACGGGGCTGGCCCTCGCCGCCGGCGACGCCGCGTACCGCGATCCGTTCGGCCCCAACCCTCCCGGCTTCACCCAGGTGCCGTTCGACGATCTCCCCGCGCTCGACGCCGCCGTGGGGGACGACACCGCGGTGGTGCTGCTCGAGCCGATCCCCGCCACCCTCGGCATGCCCGTGCCGTCCGCCGGCTACCTGGCGGGGGTCCGGGCCGCCTGTGACCGCGCCGGGGCGCTGCTCGCCTTCGACGAGGTGCAGACCGGTCTCGGCCGCACCGGCACCGTCTGGTACCACCGCCAGGAGGGCGTGCGCCCCGACCTGCTGATCACCGGCAAGGGCCTGTCGGGCGGCGTCTACCCCATCACGGCGACGCTGATGACGGCCGACCTGTTCTCGTTCTTCGACACCAACCCGTTCATCCACGTGTCGACGTTCGGCGGGGCCGAGCTCGGGTGCGTCGCCGCGCTGGCGACCCTCGACGTGATCGAGCGCCCCGGCTTCCTCGACCGGGTCGTGGCGGTGGGCGAGCGGATCGAGCGCGAGCTGACGGGGCTGCCCTTCACGATCCGACGGCGTGGCATGTTCATGGGACTGGCCTTCGACGACGAGGGCGGCGGGCTCGTGGCGACCAAGCAGGTGATCGAGCGCGGCGTGTTCGCCATCTTCGCCAACAACGATCCCTCCGTCCTCCAGTTCCTCCCGCCCCTCGTGATCACCGACCCCGAGCTCGACGACCTCCTCGCCCGGATGCGCGAGGCGCTCGGTGGCTGATCCCCGCGACCCCTCGGCGACGACGCCCATCGACGAGGCCACGCTCGACGCGGTCGAGGACGCCGTCACGGCCGCCCTGCGGGCGGGGGACGAGTCCGGTCTCCGCATCCTCGGGTACGGCGAGATCACCCTGGTGGTCGGTTGGCCGGCCGAGGCTCCGGTGTGGGCCTGCAAGCGCCTCCCCACGTTCGCCGACGACACCGCCCTCGACCGGTACCGCGCCTCGTTCGACCGCTACCTCGCCGACCTGCGTGAGCGGGGGGTCGTGCCCGTGCCGAGCGAGCTGCGCGCCGTGGCGGGCCCGGGTCGGGGCGCGGTGGCCTACGTGGTGCAGCCGGTGCTGCCCGTGGGGACACTCGGTCCGATCGTGCTCGACGGCGCCGATCCCGACCCCGACCACCCCTTCCTCGCCCAGGTGACCGACGTCGTCCCCCGCGTCGTCGACGCCCGGACCGGGCTCGACGGGCAGATCTCGAACTGGACCTGGGCCGACGGGCGCCTGGGCTACCTCGACGTCACCACGCCGATGCTGTTCGATGACGCCGGGAGGGCCGAGATCGACCTGGCCCTGTTCCTCGCCGCCTATCCGTGGCCGATGCGGGCGGCGATCGGTCGGTTCGTCGCCCCTGGCGTCATCGGCGCGTACCGCGACCCGCGCCACGTGCTGCGGGACCTCGCCGCCAACCTCGTCAAGGAGCGACTCGACCGCTGGATCCCGGCGGTCGTCATCGCCGCCAATCGGCACGTCGACCCGCCGTTGACCCTCGACGAGGTGCGGGGCGCCTACCGGGGCGACGCTCGTCTGTGGGCCACGATGCTGCGCCTGCGCCGGATGGACCGGTGGTGGCAGCGACGAGTGCGTCGCCGCCCCTACCCGTTCCTGCTGCCCGGCCCGATCGCCCGTTGAGCCGTCGCCCGCCGTCGGTGCGGGCGTCCGCAGGCCTTCTTCAGCGCGCGCTGGCGCGACGCGGGACCTTGACGCGACGCGGGAGGGCGGCGTCGTCGAGCCGCACGGTCGACACGGTGACGGCCTGGCCGCCGAGCAGGACCCGGTCGTCGCGCACCCCGACCCGCACCACGCCCCCGCGGGCCGAGGCCTGGTAGGCGAGCAGGTCGTCCTTGGCCAGCCGCTCGGCCCAGAACGGACCGAGGGTGCAGTGGGCCGAGCCGGTGACCGGGTCCTCGTCGACGCCGCTCGCCGGGGCGAACACCCGTGACACGATGTCGTAGAGCCCCTCGCCGACCGCGGTGACGATCACCGCGCGGATGCCGGCGACCTCGCGCAGGGTCAGGAGGTCGGGGACGATGCCGCGGACGAGGTCGGTCGAGGCCAGCTCGACCACCACGTCGGTGCGGCCCTGGTGCACGCCGACCACGCCGTCGTCGAGGCCGAGCCCGGCGAGGAGGTGCTCGGGTGGCTCGGTGGGGTGGGGCGGGTCGGCGGGGAAGTCGAGCTCGATCCACCCGTCGGGAGTGCGGGTGGCGCTGAGCTCGCCGGAGAGGGTGACGAACCGCAACGGCTGCGCGTCGACGGAGCCCGACTTCCACAGGGCGTGGGCCGAGGCGAGCGTCGCATGGCCGCACAGCTCGACCTCGACCGTTGGCGTGAACCAGCGGAGTCGCCAGACGTCGGTGCCGAGGTCGGCGGCGCCGGGCGTGAGGAACGCCGTCTCCGAGAGGTTGAGCTCGGCGGCGAGGGACTGCATCCAGCCGTCATCGGGCGCCCGATCGAGCACGCAGACGGCGGCAGGGTTGCCGGCGAAGGGCTTGTCGGTGAACGCGTCGACGACGAGGAGGCGGGGGCGCACCCTCAGCCGCGCTCGTCGATGGGTACGTAGTCGCGCACGACGGCACCGTCGTAGAGCTGGCGGGGCCGGGCGATGCGGGAGTCGCGGTCGAGCAGCTCCTTCCAGTGCGCCAGCCAGCCGGACGTGCGGGGGATGGCGAACAGCACCGGGAACAGCTCGATCGGGAACCCCATGGCCTGGTAGATGAGGCCCGAGTAGAAGTCGACGTTGGGGTAGAGCTTCCGGCTGGTGAAGTACTCGTCGTTCAGGGCGACCTCTTCGAGCTTCAGCGCGATGTCGAGGAGGGGGTTCCTGCCGGTGACGCCGAACACCTCGTCGGCGACCTGCTTGATGATCTTCGCCCGGGGGTCGTAGTTCTTGTAGACGCGGTGTCCGAAGCCCTGGAGGCGGCCCTTGCCCGCCTTCACGTCGGCGATGAACGGCTCGACGTTGTCGATCGTGCCGATCTGGGTGAGCATCCGGATCACGGCTTCGTTGGCGCCGCCGTGGCGCGGCCCGTAGAGCGCGGCAGCGGCGGCGGCGGTCGCGCTGTAGGGGTCGGCGTGGGAGCTGCCCACCACCCGCATGGCCGTGGTCGAGCAGTTCTGCTCGTGGTCGGCGTGCAGGATGAACAGCACCTCGAGGGCGTGGCTGAGCACCGGGTCGGGCTCGTAGTGCGGCTCGGCGACCCGCCACATCATCGACAGGAAGTTGGAGCAGAAGTCGAGGGTGTTGTCGGGGTAGACGAAGGGCATGCCGACGCTGTGGCGGTGGGCGCCGGCCGCGATCGTCGGCATCTTGGCGATGAGCCGGATGATCTGCTTGTACCGCGACGAGGGGTCGAAGATGTCCTTGGCGTCGGGGTAGAAGGTGGACAGCGCGGCCAGGGTGGACACGAGGATCCCCATGGGGTGGGCGTCGTGGTGGAAGCCCTCCATGAACCGCTTGCGCACGTTCTCGTGGATGAACGTGTGGTACGTGATGTCGTGCACCCATTGCTCGTGCTGGTCGGGGGTGGGGAGCTCGCCGTTGACGAGCAGGTAGGCCACCTCGAGGTAGCTCGACCCCTCGGCGAGCTGCTCGATGGGGTAGCCCCGGTAGCGGAGGATGCCGTTGTCGCCGTCGAGCTCGGTGATCGAGGAGGTGGCCGCCGCGGTGGTGCCGAACGACGGGTCGTAGAACCAGAGCCCGGGTAGCAACTTGGACCACTCGCCCGAATCGACGCCCCCGTTGACGATCGGGATCTCGATCGACTCACCGGTCCGGTTGTCGATGATCGTCACGCTCTCGGCCACAACACCTCCACCGCCTCGTACCGGTCGTCTCGCGGCCCCGGCCATCCCCGCGAGACGGAGAGCCCGTCGGGCCCCTCGGCTCAGCCTAGTGGTGCGGGTCCCTCGGCTCCCGCCGGCGTAACGAAACGTTCATGACCTCGGGCTCAGGGCTCGGGGGAGGGACGCACACCGGGCTGCTTGGGGGCCTCGGTCGCCACCACGTCGACTAGGACCTCACGCAGCGCCCGCGCCGGCGCCGACGGCCGGCTCCGCTTGCGGGTCGCCACCCCGACGGACCGGCCGGGAAGGTCCTCGACCGGCACCCGCTCCCAGTCGCCACCGACCCAGCCGGGTGCGGCGCTGGCCGGGAGCAGGGCGGCGCCGAAGCCCTGGAAGGCGAGGGAGGCCAGGAGGCGCATGCCGTCGACCTCGGCCTGCGGGACCAGCTCGATCCCTTCGGTCTGGCACCGGGCGTCGAGCTCGTCGCGGAACGCCGTGCCTCGGGGCTCGAGCAGCAACGGATAGGAGGCCAGATCGCGCAGCGTCACGTGCTGCCGCTCGTAGAGGGGGTGGCCGACGGGGGCGACGAGCACGCGGTCCTCGTCGAAGAGGTGTTCGGTGACGAGGTCGGGGTCGGGGAGCGGGAGGTTCACGACGGCCAGGTCGAGCCGCCCGCTGCCGAGCTGCAGCACCAGCGAGGAGGTGGTCGCGTCGACCACCACGAGGCGGACCTGCGGGTGGCGCTCGGCCATGGCCTCGACGAGCGGCGGCACGAGCCAGCGGGCGGTGGTGCCGATGATGCCGAGGCGTACGGTGCCGGTGACCACGTCGTGGAGGGCGGCCACGTCGGCGACGATGGCCTCGAGCTCGGCCTGGATCCGACGGGCCCGCCCGGCGACGACCTCGCCGTCCTCGGTGAGCTGTCCCGAGGCCCGGTCGATGAGCACCGCTCCGAGCTCCTTCTCGAGCCTGGCCACGTGGGTGGACACGTTCGACTGGACGGTGTGCAGGGCGCGCGCGGCGGCCGAGAACGAGCCGTGGTCGGCCACCGCGAGCAGGGCGTTGAGCTGGCGGAGATCCATCGGTGGCCATGATGGCACGTATCACTCAAACCTGTTGGACAGATCATGTGCGGTCGTTCACAATGACGAGACAACCCAACGCCGAGGGCGCGTGATCGTTCCCCCCCGATCCCCCCTCTGGCACGGTTTCGGTCGCCATCCCCCCGGCGACACGAAACCCTTCCGGAGCCGCCCTCCCCCCGGGCGGCTCCGGCGCGTCGGGCCCCAGGGGCCCGTGGGGCTCCGGCTCCGGCGGTACGGCTCCGGCGTCCGGGGGTCACCGGTGCCGTTGCCGCGCCCTGTCGGGCGGCCTCGTACGCGCCGGGTGTAGGTTCCCGCGATGGCTCGTGCCGCCGCGGTGTTCGACCTCGATCGCACCCTGCTGCGCGGCGCCAGCGGCCCGGTGATCTCGGCCGCCCTCCGTGCCGCCGGCCTGATCGCCGACCGTTCGATCCCCGGTGAGAGCTTCCTGTTCGGCCTGTTCAACGCCGTCGGCGAGACGTGGCCGTCGATGTTCCTCACCCGGCAGGGCGCCAAGCTGGCACGCGGCTGGGACCGCGCCACCGCCCGCGCCGCCGGCGAGGCGGCCGCCTCCGAGCTCATCGACGAGGTGCTGCCCTACGCGCGCATCCTCGTGCAGGAGCACCATGACGAGGGTCGCACCGTGGTGCTCGCCACCACCACGCCCTACGACCTGGTGCGCCCGCTGGCCGACCTGCTCGGCGTCGACGTCGTGCTCGCCACCCGCTACGGCGTGCGCGACGGTCGCTACACCGGCACCATCGACGGCGAGTTCGTGTGGGGCAAGGGCAAGGCCCGCACCGTGCGCGAGTGGGCCGAGGCCACCGACGTCGACCTCGACGAGAGCTGGGCCTACAGCGACAGCTGGTACGACGTGCCGTTGCTGTCGATGGTCGGGCACCCGGTCGCCGTGAACCCCGACCCGCGGCTGCGGCCCTACGCGGTGCTGCGGCGCTGGCCGATCCAGTTCCTCGACGTCCCCCCCGGTGTGCCCAAGGTGCTCGGCATCGAACCGCAGCGGGTGCTGTTCCCGTTCAGCCGACCCGAGCTCGCGCCCTACGCCCGTTTCCACATCGAGGGCGTCGAGCACATCCCGTCGGAGGGCGCCGCCGTCATCTGCGGCAACCACCGCAGCTACTTCGACCCCATCGCCATGGGGTTCGCCTTCGCCAAGCGTGGCCGTCCGGTGCGCTTCCTCGGCAAGAAGGAGGTGTTCGACGCGCCGATCGTCGGCGACGTGGCCCGGGCCATGGGCGGCATCCGCGTCGAGCGCGGCTCCGGCTCCGACGAGCCCCTGCACGAGGCGGAGGCTGCGCTGCGGGCCGGTGACCTCGTCGCCGTCCTCCCGCAGGGCACGATCCCGCGAGGCCGGGCGTTCTTCGACCCGACGTTGCGGGGGCGGTGGGGCGCGGCCCGGCTGTCGGCGATGGCCGACGTCCCCGTCATCCCCCTCGGCGTGTGGGGCACCGAGAAGGTGTGGCCACGGAGCGCCAAGCTGCCCAACATCCTGAACGTCTTCGACCCACCGGACGTCACCGTGCGGGTCGGCCCGCCCATCGTGCTCGCCCACGACGACCCCGAGGTCGACACCGCTCGGATCATGGACGCCATCGTCGATCTCCTCCCCCCCGAAGCCCGCGAGTGGCACGATCCCACCGACGAGGAGCTCGCCCGCACGATGCCGTCGGGCACGAGCGCCGACGCGGTCGACGCCGAGCACGAGACCCAGCGGCGGCCCGGCCAGGACTGACCGTCGACCGACCCTCGTCAGCCCGCCTCGCGGGCGCGGATGATGTTGAGGGCTCCACCGGCTCGGAACCACTCGATCTGCTCGTCGTTGAGCGTGTGCAGCGCCTCGAAGTCGATCGTGGTGCCGTCGGGCCTGGTGATCCGACACGCCACCGGCGTGTCGGGGGCGAGGTCGGCGAGGCCGAGGATCGAGATGCGGTCGTCCTCCCCGATCTGGTCGTAGACGGCCGGATCGGCGAAGGTCAGCGGCAGCAGGCCCTGCTTCTTCAGGTTGGTCTCGTGGATGCGGGCGAACGACCTCGTCAGCACGGCCCGGGCGTTGCGGAATCGGGGCTCCATGGCGGCGTGCTCGCGCGACGACCCCTCGCCCAGGTTCTCGTCGCCGATCATGACCCAGGGCTGTCCGGCCTCGTGGTAGTGGCGGGCGATCTCGGGGAACGGCTTGGTGGTGCCGTCGAGCTGGTCCTTGCCGGTGCCGGTCTCGCCGGTGAAGGCGTTGACCGCGCCGAGGTACAGGTTGCCGGAGATGTTCTCGAGGTGTCCGCGGTAGCGGAGCCACGGGCCCGCCGCCGAGATGTGGTCGGTCGTGCACTTCCCCTTGGCCTTCACGAGGATCGGCAGGTCGAGGAAGTCCTCGCCGTCCCACGCCGGGAACGCCTCCAGCAGCTGCAGGCGCTCACTGGCCGGGTCGACCCTCACGGCGACGCCGCTGCCGTCGTCGGGCGGGGCGATGAAGCCGGCGTCGCCCCCCTCGAAGCCGTGCCCGGGGAGCTCCTCGCCCACCGGCACCTCGAGGTGGACCTCGGTGCCGTCGGCGGCGGTCAGGGCTTCGGTGCGGGGGTCGAAGTCGAGACGGCCGGCCAGGGCCAGGGCGACCACGGTCTCGGGGGAGGTCACGAAGGCAAGGGTGTTGGGGTTCCCGTCGTTGCGCTTCGGGAAGTTGCGGTTGTAGGAGGTGACGATCACGTTGGTCTCGCCCTCGGCGACGTCGTCACGCGCCCACTGGCCGATGCAGGGGCCGCAGGCGTTGGCGAGCACGGTGGCGCCGATGGCCTCGAGGTCGGCGAGCAGGCCGTCGCGCTCGATGGTGGCCCGGACCCGCTCCGATCCCGGGGTGATCATCAGCTTGGTTCGGGAGGACAGGCCGTTGGCGGCGGCGTGGCGGGCGATGCTGGCGGCGCGGGTGATGTCCTCGTAGCTGGAGTTGGTGCACGAGCCGACCAGCGCGGCGCTGATCTCGGCGGGCCATCCCTCGGCGTCCGCCTCGGCGCCGAGGGCGCTCACCGGGCGGGCCCGGTCGGGGGTGTGGGGGCCGTTGATGAGCGGCTCGAGCGCACCGAGGTCGATCTCGATGACCTCGTCGAAGAAGCGGCGGGGCTCGGCGAGCACCTCGTCGTCGGCCCGCAGGTCGTGGGCGACCGCACCAGCCGCATCGGCGATGGCCCCGCGTCCGGTCGACTCGAGGTAGCGGGCCATGGCGTCGTCGTAGGCGAACAACGACGTGGTGGCCCCGATCTCGGCGCCCATGTTGCAGATGGTGGCCTTGCCGGTGCACGAGATCGACCGGGCGCCGGGACCGAAGTACTCGACGATGGCGCCGGTGCCGCCCTTCACGGTGAGGATCTCGGCCACCTTGAGGATGACGTCCTTCGGGGCCGCCCATCCGTCGAGCTCGCCGGTGAGGTGGACGCCGATGAGCTTGGGCCAACGGACGTTGAACGGGTAGCCGGTCATCACGTCGACGGCGTCGGCCCCGCCGACCCCGATGGCGACCATGCCGAGGCCGCCGGCGTTGGGGGTGTGGCTGTCGGTGCCGATCATCATCCCGCCGGGGAAGGCGTACTGCTCGAGCACGACCTGGTGGATGATGCCCGAGCCCGGCCTCCAGAAGCCGACCCCGTACTTCGCCGACACCGACTCGAGGAAGTCGTAGACCTCCTCGTTGGTGTCGATGGCGGCGAGCAGGTCGACCTTGCCGTCCTCGCGGGCCTGGATGAGGTGGTCGCAGTGGACGGTGGACGGGACGGCCACCTGGGGGAGGCCGGCGGTCATGAACTGCAGCAGCGCCATCTGCGCGGTGGCGTCCTGCATGGCCACGCGGTCGGGCTGCAGGTCGGCGTAGGAGCGGCCACGCTCGAGCTGCTGGGCCTGCGGATCGCGGAGGTGGTTGACCAGGACCTTCTCGGCGAAGGTCAGGCCGCGCCCGAGCCGGCGCCGGCCGATCTCGGTACGCTCGGCGAGCCGGTCGTAGACGCCGTCGATCAGCTCGATCGGTGTGCTGGCGGTGACGGCCATGGGTTCCCCCTCGTGCTCGGCGCGGTGTCGGTCGATCGGCCCCAGCCCTGGGACGGGCCCGAACCGGTTGCCTCGATCATGAATGTAGACAAGTATCGTACAAGTGCGCCAGACCCGCTACCAATCCATCGCCGACGAGCTGCGCCGACGCATCGAGGACGGCGCCCTCGCCGGCGGCCGGCTGCTGCCGAGCGAGTCCGAGCTCTCGGCCGAGTTCGGCGCCAGCCGGGTCACCGTCCGCCGGGCCCTGGAGACCTTGCGCGACGAAGGACTCGTCGACTCCCGGCAGGGCTTCGGCTGGTTCGTCGCCACCGATCCGGTCCGCCAGTCGCTCGGCCGGCTCGGCACCATCGAGAGCCAGCTCGCCTCCGAGGGCGTGCGCTCCGAGCGCCGGGTGCTCGATTTCCGCTTCACCCGAGCGCCGGCGCGGGTCAAGCGCGTGCTGCACGCCGACACCGTGCTGCGGGTGCGCCGGCTCAACCTGGCCGACGGCGAGCCGTTCGCCCTCGTCACCGTGTGGTGCCCCGAGGAGTACGGCGCCGAGCTCTCGCGGGCCGACGTGGAACGGTCGCCCTTCTACGAGTTGATGGGGGTGCCGCTCGGCGGGGCGACCCAGACGATCGGTGCGGCGGTGGCCGAGCGGAGCGAAGCCGAGCTGCTGGCCGTGCCGCCCGGGTCGCGCGGTGCTGCGGTGCGAGCGGGTCACCCGCTCGGCCGAGGGCGCCCCGGTCCTGGTGAGCGAGCACGTCTTCCCGGCCCACCTGACGGAGTTCGTCGTGGATCTGCCGCACGTCGAGGCATCCATCGCCCCGAGCGGCCTCCGCCTCGTCGAGTAGCGCCACCCCTCGCCCCGGCTCCTCGAACTGGTTGCGGGTCGGGGGTGTGCCGGTGGTGGTTCTCGCAACCGGTTCGGGGGGGTGACGGCGATCAGCCGCCGGTGGTGGTCGTCGTGGTGCCGAGGTTGTCGATGAGGTCCTGCACCAGGTCGGGGTTGGCGGCGACCACGGCCAGCCAGATGGCCGAGATCACGAAGCCCACGATGCCGAGGACGATGCCCGCCACGGCCCGGTTCATCCCGGTGAGCGCGCCACCCGAGTCGTTGATGCGTCGTCGGGCGAACACGCCGAGCATCACCGCGATCGGCCCGACGAGGATCGACCCCACACCGAGCAGGCCGCACAGGAGGCTGAGGATCCCGGCGACGAGGGCGCCGTTCGCCATCCCCTCGACGCGGGCCGGGGGGACCCAGCCGTACTGGCTGGCGGGCGGGGCGGCGGCGCCGGGGCCCGGTCCCTGAGGCCCGCCCGGCCACCAGGCACCCGGCCCGGCGGGGGGTGGCGGCGCGGGGTGGTCGGGCTCGGGGAGCGGGTTGCCCCAGGGGTCGGTCACGAGCGCGAGGCCTCGGGGACGAGCGCCCTCAGCGCGAGCCGGCGTCCGACCGCGCACGCGCCGACCACGGCGGCCACGACCACGACGTCGACCACGGTCGGCACGACCGGCCGGGGGGTGAGCAGGGCGAGGAGGGCCAGCAGGAGGAAGCTGACGTTGCGCACGATCTCGCGCTGCGACAGCGGCCGGGAGGAGCGGGCGCCGAAGCAGTTGCACGGTGCGCTGACGCCCTTGCGCAACCGCTCACCGAGGAACGCGGTGAACACCGCCAGCGTGACGAGGGAGGCGACGCCGCCGATGCGGGGCACGACCACGAGCACCACACCGAGGGCGATCTCGACGAGGGGGACGACCCGGGCGGCGGTGTCGGCGTCGGGCACGCCGAGGGCTCGGAACGCGTCACGGGTCGCCTCGGGCATCGTCAGCTTGAGCACTCCGGCCACGAGGAACGAGAGGGCGAGGACGACGGCGGCGACGGTGCCCACGCCCGCGGCGGTGATCTCCATCGCCGCGGATGGTAGCGGTGGTGCCGAGGGGGCCGGTCCGGTCCGTCGTCGTGCGGCGCCCGAGGCGAGATGGATCAGGCGGCGGTGACCCGGCGGGCGGCGCTCGTCGAGATGCGGTCGACCCGGTCCCTCGGCAGGATGTGCCACAGGTGCTCGGCGGTCTCGTCCCAGTCGGACAGCAGGTCGGCCCCGCGGCGTGACCCGGTCAGCTCGACGTGACGCTCGACCAGCCACCGCAGCTCGCCGAGGGCCTCGTGGTCGGGGCGCAGCACCTCGACCAGATCGTCGTTGACCCTCGTCATCACCCGCTCCGGCAGCGGGTCCCACACGAACGCCTGGCCGCCGGTCATGCCGGCGCCGAGGTTGTACCCGACCCGGCCAAGCACCACGACGGTGCCGCCGGTCATGTACTCGCAGCAGTGGTCGCCGACGGCGTCGACGATGGCGAGGGCGCCGCTGTTGCGCACCGCGAACCGCTCGCCGACGGCCCCGGCCACGAACAGCTCGCCCCCAGTCGCGCCGTAGAGGCAGGTGTTGCCGGCCAACACCGTCGACGAACCCGTCGGGTGCGGCCGGTGCTGAAGGGCATCGTCGTCGGGCGGGCGGATCACGATGCGGCCGCCGCCCATGCCCTTGCCGACGTAGTCGTTCGCCTCGCCGACCAGCGTGAGCTCGATGCCGTCGGTGAGGAAGGCGCCGAAGCTCTGCCCGGCCGACCCCTCGAAGCGGACCCGCGCCGTGCCGCGGGGTGGTAGCGAGCCGTACTCCAGGGCGATGGCGCCGGCGAGCGCGGCGCCGACGGCGCGGTCGGCGTTGCCGATGCGATAGGCGAGGTCGATCTCGTCGCCGTCCCACACCGCGCGGAAGGCGTCGGCCAGCAGGCGGTCGCCGAGCTCGGACCGGGGATCCTGCAGCGGCACGCGCTCCACGTACCGGCGGTCGGCCTCGGGGTCGTTCGGCGCGACGAGCAGCGGCGCCAGGTCGAAGGCGTCGGCCCGCGGATCGCCGGTCGGGCGCTGCCGCACCAGCTCGACCCGACCGATCAGCTCGCCGAGCGAGCGCAGCCCGAGTCGGGCGAGGGTGCGGCGCACGTCCTCGGCCACGAACATGAAGTAGGCGGCGACGCCCTCGGGCGTGCCGCTGAAGTTGGCCCGCAGGTGCGGCCGCTGGGTCGCCACGCCCGGCTTGCACGTGTCGCGGTGGCAGGCGCGCAGCATGATGCAGCCCTCGGCGATCATCGCGGCGGTGCCGAAGGAGTACTCGTCGGCGCCGAGGGCGGCGGCCAGCACCACCTGCCGGCCGGTCTTGAAGCCGCCGTCGACCCGCACCCGCACCCGGCCGCGCAGCCCGTTGTCGACGAGGCTCTGCTGGGTGTCGGCCAGGCCGAGCTCCCACGGCAGGCCGGCGTGCTTGATCGACGACAGCGGGCTGGCTCCGGTGCCGCCGTTGTGGCCGCTCACGTGCACCACGTCGGCGAGCGCCTTCACCACACCCGCGGCGATGGTGCCGACGCCGTCCTCGGCCACGAGCTTCACCGACACCTGGGCGGCGTTGACCTGCTTGAGGTCGTAGACGAGCTGGGCCAGGTCCTCGATGGAGTAGATGTCGTGGTGCGGCGGCGGGGAGATGAGCCCGACCCCGGGCTGGGTGTGGCGGAGCCGGGCGATCTCCCGTGACACCTTGTGGCCGGGGAGCTGGCCACCCTCACCCGGCTTGGAGCCCTGGGCCATCTTGATCTGGATCTCGTCGGCGAAGGCGAGGTACTCGGGGGTGACGCCGAATCGGCCCGAGGCCACCTGCTTGATGCGGCTGTTCGTGTCGTCGCGGCCGAGGCCGCGAGTGCGGTAGCGGGCGGGGTCCTCGCCACCCTCACCGCAGTTCGACAGGCCGCCGATCAGGTTCATGGCCTGGGCGAGGGTCTCGTGCGCCTCCTTCGAGAGCGCCCCGTGGGACATGGCGCCGGTGCTGAACCGGGTCGCGATGCTCGCGGTCGGCTCGACCTCGTCGAGCGGTACGGGCTCGCCGGCGGGCACCAGCTCGAGCAGGTCGTGGAGCTCCATCGGGGCCCGCTCGTCGACGAGGCGGGCGAAGGTCTCGTACTGGTCGAACGACTCCCCGGCGATGGCCCGTTGCAGGAGGTGCGCGGCGGCCATGTCCTGCACCGCCGGGTCGCGGTCGACGAGGGGCGGCGTCTCCTGCACGAGGGTGAGGTCGTTCAGGGCCTGCACGACCTCCTTGTCGAGGCCGTGCTCCTCGCCGCCCTTGCGCACCCGGAAGTAGCCCGGCGAGGCCAGGTCGATCCGGCCGCCCTCGGGGAAGGCGGACGCGTGTCGGGCGAGCACGTCCTCGCCGAGGGCCCGCCAACCGAGCCCGCCCACGACCGACGGCGTGCCGTGGAAGCTGACGTCCACCACCTCCGGCCCGAGGCCGACGATCTCGAAGGTCTGGGCGCCCCGGTAGGACTCGATGGTGCTGATGCCCATCTTCGAGAGGACCTTGCGGACACCGGCCTCGATCGCCGCCCGGAACCGGTCCTGGGCCTCGGCGCTCACCACTTCACCGGCCTCGTCGTCGTCGGCCTCGGCGGCGACGGTCTGCAGCGCGAGGCGAGGGCACACGGCCTCGGCCCCGTAGCCGAGAAGGGCGGCGACGTGGTGCACGTCGCGCGCCTCGTCGGTCGAGGCGACGATGCTGGTCCCGGTACGGCGGCCGTCGTCGGTGAGCCGGCGGTGCACGGCGCCGACGGCGAGCAACGACGGGATGGGTGCGCGCGCCTCGTCGACGGCCTCGTCGTCGACGAGGAGCACGCCGGCGCCGATCGCGACGGCTTCGGCCGCCCGGTCGGCGAGCGACCGCACGGCCGCCTCGAGCCCGTCGGGCCCGTCGGCCACGGGGAACGTCGCGTCGAGCGTGACCGTGGTGAACGGGTTGAGGTCACGACGTCGGAGGGCGTCGAGCGCCGACGGGTAGACGAAGAACGAGTCGAGGGCGAGCAGTCGGGCGGCGTCGGCCTCCTCGCCGAGCAGGGGCGCCCGAGGGCCGAGGAGGGTGCGCAGGCTCATGACCAGCCGTTCCCGCAGCGGGTCGATGGGCGGGTTGGTGACCTGGGCGAACCGCTGCTTCAGGAAGTGGTGCACGGGCCGGGGCCGCCCGGCGAGCGGGGCCAGCGGCGAGTCGTCCCCCATCGAGAAGGTCGGTTCGTAGCCCTCGCTGGCCATGGGCTTGAGCACCATCGCCAGCTCCTCCTTCGTGTAGCCATGGACCGCCTGGCGCCGCTCGAGGTCGTCGGGCGGCTGCTCCACGGGCTCGCCGGTGGGGAAGTGGTAGAAGCCCTCGCCGGCCCACCGGGCGTAGGGGGCGTGGTCGCCGAGGCGCTCCTTGAGTGCGTGGTTGCGGACCAGGCCGTGCTCCGGGGTGACGAAGAGCATGTGGCCGGGCCCGAGGCGCCCCCGCTCGACCAGCCCGTGCCCGGCGAGGTCGACGGCGCCCATCTCCGACGCGCACACGACGAGGCCGTCCTCACCGATCGCGTACCGCAGCGGCCGGAGGCCGTTGCGGTCGAGCAGCGCGCCCACGCCGATGCCGTCGGTGAACACGAGCCCGGCCGGTCCGTCCCAGGGCTCCATCAGCGCGGAGTGGTACTCGTAGAACCCCCGCACCTCCGGGTCGAGGTCGCGGGTCTCCTCCCAGGCCTCCGGCACGAGCATGGCCATCGCGTGGCACACGTGGCGGCCACCCCGCACGAGCAGCTCGGCGGCCTCGTCGAGCTTGCTCGAGTCGGAGCCGGCGGCGTCGAGCAGCGGGCGGAACAGCTCCTCCGGGCCGAGGCCGGCCCGCTCGGTGCCCAGGTCGCCGCGGGCGCGCATGCGGTGCTCGTTGCCCTGGAGGGTGTTGATCTCGCCGTTGTGGCAGAGCGTGCGGAACGGCTGGCACCGCTCCCACGTGGGCAGCGTGTTGGTGGAGAACCGCTGATGGAAGATCAGGAACGGGGCGTCGAACCGCTCGTCGCGCAGATCGAGGAAGAAATCGCCGAGGTGGTCGGCGGCCACCAGGCCCTTGTGCACGATCGTGCGGAAGGAGCACGACACCACGTACACGTCGGGCGCGGTGGCCTGGATGCGGCGACGGAGGCGGTAGGCGGCCCGCTCGCGGTCGTCGTCGTCGGTGCCGGGGCGTCCATCCCGGAACAGCACCTCCACGATCGAGGGGCGGGACCACTCGGCCAGCTCGCCGAGCACGTCGTCGTCGGTGGGTGGCGTCCGCCAGTCGACGACCGTGAGGTGCTCGGCGTCGGCGGCGGCGGCGACGGCGCGCCGCAGCTCGTCGGTGAGGCCGTCGCCCCGCACGAACAGCATGGCCACGCCGACGCCGTCCCCGAAGAGGGCGGCCGGGATGGGGGTGAGCACGCCGCAGCCGTCGGAGGTGCGCTCGTCGGACGCGACCGCGCCGCGGTGGCGTACGCCGGCGAGGCCGCCGAGGCCGGCGGCGACGACGCCGTGAGACGACCGACCGTGGGCATCGGCCACGAAGCCGATGCCGCAGGCGTCCAGCTCTCGCATGCGAGCGGTCCTTGGCGAGGGGCGGCGGTGCCGCCGTGGGCGGGGCGTTGCCCGGGACCCGTGATCCGCAGTCCTCGCTGACTGGGAGGCCTCACTCGCGAAGAGGAAGAACCTGCGGCGCCGTTGCCCGTGGGTCCCGGTGGGCACGGTCACTCTACCGGCATCCGGATGCACCGGCCCGGGGGTTCGTCGGGCGCTAGGGTCCCGGCGACCGGGTGCTCGGAGGTGCCGCGTGGGGATGCGCAGGGGTGGACTGCCGGTGGCGGGCGCGGTGGCCGGCGCGGTGGCCGTGGTGGCGCTGCTGGCCGGGTGCTCGAGCTCGGAGAGCTACGACCGCGAGGACTTCATCTCCACGCTGGAGGAGGGAGGGGTCCCGAACGATCAGGCCACCTGCATCGCCGACGGCGTCGAGGGCAGGATCGACCTCGAGGCCCTCGAGGACCAGGACGAGCTCACCGCCGAGCAGCAGGCGGCGCTGAGCCAGATCACGCAGGAGTGCCTGTCCGGATCGAGCAGCACCACGTCGTCGGGCATCGAGCCCGAGCCCGAGACCGGCGTGGGCGGCAACGACGGCTGATCCCGGCCACGCCACCCCTGGTCCGTCCTAGCCGAGGTCCGGCCAGCCGGCCTTGCGACGGCGGCGGCCGGGTCGGCGGTCGCCGAGGGCCCAGGTGCGACGCCAGGCGCCGCTCGGGGGGCCCTGCAGGGGTGGCGTCGTGCCGAGCGCGGCCCGCCGACGAGCGGACCACCAGTCGGTGCCGGCCTCGTCGGCCAGCTCGGCCACGGAGCGCTCGATGCGCACCGCGAACCGTCGGGAGTCCTCGTCCTCCTGAGGCCACCGCGGGCTGCCGAAGGTCACCTTCGTGGGCGTCGGGCGGGGCACCCGGTGGCCCTTGCGCAGGATGCGGCCGGTGCCCTCGACGTGGATGGGCACCACCGGCACCTCGCACCGCAGCGACAGGTAGGCGGCGCCCCCGCGGAAGGGCTGGCCCCACCCGTCGGGGCTGCGGCCACCCTCGGGGAAGATCAACATGCTCCAGCCCTCGCCGATGAGCTCGGCCGCCTGGTCGGCGCTGTTGCGGGTGACCTTGGTGCGCTCGATGGGGATGGCCCCGATCACGAGGGCCGACAGGGCGCTGGTGACCTGGTTGCCGAAGAAGTAGTCGGCGGCGGCACCGATGAAGAGGTGGTGGCGCCACGGCTCGGGGATGACCGACAGCAGCAGCGGCGTGTCGACGTGGCTGTGGTGGTTGGCGGCGAACACCACGGGGCCGTCGAGGCCGCCGAGGCGGTCGAGGCCGTGCACCTCGGGGGCGGCCAGCACCTCCATGGTCGGGCGCACCAGGCCCTCGACGAGCAGCACCCGGGCCGCCCGAGCCGGGTAGGAGCGGGCCCAGTCGGTGTCGTAGTCGGCTCCGAGCCTGGACGGCGCCCGCTCGGGCTCCAGGCCGTTCGGCGCGGTGGGAGGCGACAGCGGGAACGGAAGCCGACGAACGAGCATGGATGCCGTCGGTCGGGCCAGTTGGAGCGCGGCCCGCCCGTTCACCGGTAGGCGCTTCACGAGGTCGCTCTTCGCCATCAGCCGACGCCCATCAGGTGACGTCCGCCATGAGGATCGGCGGGTTGTGGATGTGGGTGATGGTGGCGTCGCGCCCGACGACGTCACCTGCCATCTCGAGAGCGTCCTGCATGGTCGACGCCGGCTGGAACCCGAGGCGGCGCACGGCGCGCACGTCGCCGCCGACGATGATCACCCGGCCGAGGTGCTGCAGGGCGTGGCTGCCCCAGTACCACATGTAGAACGGGTGGACGCCGTGGTAGGCGTACGACGTGCGGTAGAGGTGCCGGTACCACTCGTCGTACGCGAACTGCTCCTCGTACTTCTGCTCGAGCTCGACCGGGTCGGTGGTCTCGGCCAGCACCTGCTCGAAGAAGTCGATGTAGCTCGGGTGGTGCACCGGATGGAAGTCCCAGGGTGTCGGGTGGCCCATGATGAGCACGCCGCCCTCGCGCACGACCGGCCGGCCGCGGTAGAGGTTGAAGAAGTACCCGAGCCCGAGGCACATCACGAGGATCGGGTTCATGATCGAGTTGACGTTGTACGGGCAGATGTAGGGGAGCCCCATCGTGAGGATGTCGGTCTGGCCCTCCACCGGGACGAGGTGCTGGGCGTAGACGTTCTCGGTGGTGAGGCGGTGCACCGCTTCGACCTCGCCGGCCTGCACCGACGTCATGGCGTGCGGCGCCTTCCACGACTGGAACAGCTGCCGGCGGGTGCGGATGGGCAGACGGTCGAGGGTCTTCTTCACGCCGAGGAACGTGATGCGGTCGCGGGCGTTCCACTCCCACTCTCGCTTCTGCAGGACGCTCAGCGGGCCGTCGTCGCCGAACACGTCGTTGTTGATCGTGGTCTCGATCTGGAAGACCTTCACGCCGGCGTCGCGGAGCACCTTGCCCATCCGCCAGTTCGACGAGTGCAGCTCACTGCGGTGCTGGTCCATGAACGACCGGCTGTGCTGCATCGTCTTCACGTTGTGGTGGTGACGCAGGCTCCGGTAGCTGGCGAGGCCGGTGGCGGTCGACTTCCACCCGCCGTCCATGGCGACGATGTTGATGTTGACGTAGACGATGAGGTCGCTCTCGGCGGCCCGCTTGTTGATCTCGACCTCCTCGCCCTGCTCGGTGGTGCCGATGAAGGAGAGGTTGTCGGGGTCCTCGGCGTCGTGGTTGGTGAGCAGGCCGTGAGGCGCGAAGGCCTCGTAGACGCGGTCGCCGACGGCATGGCGCAACTCCGACTCGGTCATGCGTCGGTGCAGCGCCAGCGCGGCGATGAGCTCGACGTCGTCGACGCCGGCGGCGGCGGCCATGTCGAGCACCTGCTCGATGACCCGCTGGCGGATGTCGGGCCGCTTCATCGGCGGCAAGGGCAGCGAGATGTCGTCGAACGCGATGGTGAGCTTCATGCCCGGCTTCAAGAGCGCGGGCAACGGGTCGGAGTCGCCGACCGGGTCGAGCAGGGCATGACGGATGGCGGCGTCGGGGTGCTCGAGCGGCTCCAGTGGTTCGGCCGGGTAGACGATGCGGGTCCGGCCCGGAGGCAGCTTCTCGAGCCGGAGGCCCTCGCCGTGGTGGAAGAGGATCGGCGGGGTGGACCGGTCGACCTCCAGGACGAAGCCGGGTCTAGGCACGGTGGCGCTCCTTCTCGTCGCGCAGGTCGAAGGCGATCTTGACGGCCCCGCGGGCGCCGGCGTCGGCGGCGTGGGCGATGGCGTCCTCGTAGCGGCGCAGGGGGTAGACGGCGGTCACCAGTCGTCCGAGGTCCGCCGCCTCGACCAGCTCGAAGGCGAGGTCGAAGGTGCGGCGTCGGGTGCCGTCGGTGAGGGTCTCGGTGCCGTAGGCGTAGGCGCCGGCGAGGTTGATCTCACGTTGCCACAGCCCCGTCAGGTCAACCGACACGCGACCGGGCATGCCCACCATCGTGACCTGGCCGCGAGGGCGGACCACGGCGAGGGCCTCGGCCAGGCTGGTCTCGCTGCCGACGCAGTCGAGCACCCGATCGGCACCGCCGGTGAGGCGGATGATGTCGCCCTGGCCGAGGGCCATGGTGCCGGCGGCGCGCCGCACGGCCCGGGCCAGCTCGGCCGGCGCCACCACGACGTCGGCGCCGAGGGCGATGGCCAGCTCGCGCTGGACCGGGTGCTTGGCCACGGCCAGCACCGTGCCGGCGGGGGTGTACCGGCGCACGGCCGAGATGGTGAGCAGGCCGAGGGTCCCGGCGCCGAGCACGACGACGAGATCACCCTCCTCGACGCCGGCGGCGAGGGCGGCGTGCACCGCGCAGGCGGTCGGCTCGACCATCACCGCGGCGGCGTCGCCCATGTGCGCGGGGACGGGGTGCAGTTGGGTGGGGTGGGCGATCATCAGCGTCGACCAGCCGCCGCCGGTGTCACAGCAGAAACCGGTCTGGAGGCCCGGCTCGAGGTCGCCGAAGGCGATGCGCTCGCAGTTGCCGAGGTCGCCGCGCGGCGCAGGCCGGGCACGGCGGGTCGATGCCGCGGGTGACGCACCCGAGCACCGGCTCCACGACGACGCGGTCGGTGCCGTCGGTGCCGTCGCGGTCGGCGACGACCTCGTGGCCGGGCACGAACGGGAACGAGACGATCGGCTCGAAGTAGCGCGACGACTTGCCGTCGATGGTCGACAGGTCGCTGCCGCAGATGCCGGCCAGCCGGGGGCGTACCGCGACCCACTCGTCGGACGGGGGGTCGGGCGGGTCGATCGAGCGGAGCTCGAGCGGGCCGACCTTGGCGCCGGCGCCGGGGCGCAGCCGGCCGGCGGCCGACGCCGCGGCGTAGCGGGGAAGCTGGCGACGGAACTGGAGGGCCTTCACACCGGCCTCCCCACCAGCGGGTTGACGAGCCCGCCGTTGCGGGCACGGCGCTCGGCGATGGGCGCCAGACGCCGGGGCGCGCCGGGGGCCTTGTCGAAGTGCTCGACCAGCCAGCCCCGCTTGCGGGCCAGGGCCGACGAGACGCGTCTCGGGGTTGACGGCGACCGGGAAGCCGACGGCTTCGAGCATGGGGAGGTCGCTCGTCGAGTCGGCGTAGGCGACGGCCTCGCGCAGGTCGATGTCGTGCTCGTCGGCATAGTCGAACAGCGCCTGGGCCCGGCTCTCACCGGTGGGGGGGACGTTGGTCAGCTCACCGATGTAGCGGCCGTGCTCGATCGTCATCGACGCCGCGACGATGTCGTCGAAGAGCGGCTCGAGCGGCTTGACCACGAAGTCGAGGGCGCCGGTGATCAGCACGGTGCGGTGCCCGAGGCGGCGGTGTTCGCGGACCCGGCGGATGGCGGCTGGGAACGACTTGGCGAGGATCAGCGCCGAGAACAGCTCGGCGGCGTCCTCTTCGATCTGGTCGACGGGGGCACCGTCGTAACGTCGGTAGAACAGGCGCAGGAAGTCGCTGCGGTCCTTGCGGTCGAGGGCGAGCAGCCCCGGTGCCTCGGACAGCGTGCGCAGCACGAACCGCACCCGGTCGTCGGTGGGCAGTCGCCGGGTCGCGAGCCACGAGTACGAGGCCACGACGTTCGACGCGATCAAGGTGTTCTCGAGGTCGAAGGCGGCGAGCTGGCGGGCCGGGTCGAGCACCTGGTTGCGCAGGCGGTCCTCGCGTCTCGGGCCGACCCGCCCGCCCGGCGTGGTTCGCACCCGGGCGTGCTCGACGATCGACGGCAGGTGGATCTCGGTGATGTAGGCGTCCCACTCGATGACGCGCGGGTCGAAGCAGAAGTCGCGCTGGTCGTCGGCACCCTGGCGGTCCCAGAGGGCGAGCAGCCGGTCGAGGCCGTACACCGCCTCGCACTCGGCGTAGGCCCCGTACAGCTCGACGTAGGACAGGGCCCGGTCGAGCTCCTCGCGGCGCTCCTCGACCGTGGCGCTCCACTCGGCCTGCTTCCCGCGCAGGGGCAGGGCCTGCAGCACCTTCTCGGCCCGCTCGAGGCCGTCCTTGGCCCGGCCGAGCTGGGCCTGGACCTTGCCGCGGCCGGGGAACGACCACTTGGGGGCGACGATGGGCTGGCCCTTGGTGTCGAACAGCGGGTGCTCGGCGAACCACTCCGACACCAGGTCGACGAGCCGCCGGTAGCGGACGGGGTTCTGCGAGCCGGACGCGACCTGCACCACGTCGGGCTCGGGGTTCGGGCCTCTCTCCCCGCTCGCGGCCGCTCGTGCGGTGGCTTCCCCGCTCTCCGCCGCTCGGGCGTGGTCCGCGGCGACGGCGATGATCGCCGCGGCCACGAGGTCGACCGGGATGACGTCGACGATGCCCTCGGGTACGCCGGGGAACTGCTTCAGCAGGCCGCGGGCGTAGGAGATGATCACGGGCTCGGCCATGCGGAAGCCCCGGATCCAGCCCGGGCGGGGCTCGGCGAGGGCCGACTCGATGATGGACGGGCGGACGATGCTCACCGGCACGTCGCCGCGCGTCTCGACGAGCGCCCGTTCGCCGAGCGCCTTGGTGTAGGCGTAGGCGTCGGGCCAGCCGAGCGACGCGGCGCGGGCGCGGCCGGCCTCGATCATGCGGTCGCCGACCCACCGGGCCCGGAGCTGCTCGGTCTTCTCCGCGAGCAGCGGGCCGCCGGCGGCGCCGAGCTCGGCGCGTGCCTGCTTGCGCAGCCGGGCCAGCTTCTCGGGCGTGCGGCTCTCGGACTCGGCGTCCTGTCGGGCACGGCGGGCGCCGTCGACCTCGCGTCGCCAGTCGACGTCGACGAAGAACGGGCTCTCGGTGACGAGCTGCTCGGGTGCCGCGCCGCGGCGGTTGCCGGCCACGTAGCAGGTCGACACGGCGACGAGGTGGGGGGTGACACCGAGGTCGTTGCACACCGCGGCGATGCGGCTCGGTCCGAGCAGGTTGACCTCGACGGCGCCGTCGAGCGGTGAGTCGAACGAGACCGTGGCCGCCGAGTGGATGATCGTGTCGCAGGAGGCGAGCGCGGCACGGCCCTCGTCGTCGAGGCCGAGCCCGTCACGGCCGACGTCACCGGCGACGGCGCGCACCCGCCGGGCGGTCATCTCGGCGAAGCCGTCCTTGCCGAGGTCGGCCCGCAGCCGGTCGAAGGCGTCGTTGTTCAGGACCTCCCGCTGGACGCGCTGGCCGACCGTGGAGCGCCGGCCCGGGCGCACGAGCAGGACGATCTCGCAGTCGGGCACGGTGCGGAGCAGCCGCTCGAGCACGTTGGTGCCGAGGAAGCCGGTCGTGCCGGTGATGAACAGCCGCTTGCCGGCCAGGGCTTCCCGGATCACGGTCCCTTCTCTACCATGTGGTAAGTGCCTGCGGAAACCCCGATCACCGCCACCGTCACCTCCCCGGCGGCAGCGCGCCACCCCCGTTCTGGTGTGGCTTCTGGTCGTTCCGACGACCAGAAGCCACACCAGAACACCCGCGACCGCGTGCTGGCCGCCGCCCTCTCGTCGTTCGGCACCCGGGGGTTCGAGGCCACCTCGCTCGACCAGATCGCCGCCGAGCTGGGGGTGCGCAAGCAGACGATCCTCTACTACTTCCCCTCGAAGGCCGATCTGCTCGACGCCGTCATCGACCAGGCCTCGGCCGACCTCACCGAGACGCTCGTGGCGGCCGTCGCCCGGTCGGGGCCGGGCTTCGAGCGGGTCGAGGCGCTGGTCCGCTCGGTCTTCCGCCTGGCGCTGCGACGACCCGAGCTGCTCGGGCTCCTCCGTGAGGTGAGCCGGCTCGGGGCACCGGCGTCGACCCGGCTGACCGCCAACCTCGATCCGCTGGTGCGGTCGGCCACCGCCTTCCTCGAGCACGAGATGGAGGCCGGTACGGTCCGGCGATGCGATGCCCCGCTGCTCCTGCTGTCCGTCTACTCGACGGTGGTCGGTGTGGCGACGGAGGTCGAGGTGTTGCGCGCCGTCGGCATCGAGCCCACCCTGCGGTCGACCGCCATCCGCCGCCGCGAGCTCCTGCGCTTCCTCCGCTCCGCCCTGGTGGCCCCCGGCTGATCACGCCACCCCCGGTTTCTGGCTGGCCAAACCCGTGCTCTGGCACGGGTTTTGCCAGCCAGAACGAGACGGGGCCGGCGTCAGGTGGTGCGGCGCTTGCCGACGCGACGATCGTGGCGCTCGACGGCGAGGGCGACGAGCTCGTCGATGAGATCGGGGTACGGCACGCCGCTCGCCTCCCACAGCTTCGGGTACTGCGAGATCGGGGTGAACCCGGGGATGGTGTTGACCTCGTTCAGCAGCCAGCCGCGGCCCGACTCCTCGTAGAAGAAGTCGACCCTGGCCATGCCGTCGCACCGCAGGGCCACGAAGACCTCGAGGGCGAGACGGCGGACCTCCTCGGCCGCCTCGGTCGACAGGTCGGCGGGGATGCGCACCTCGGCGGCACCGGTGACGTACTTGTCCTCGTAGTCGTAGAACTCGGCGCCCGGGACGACCTCGCCGGGCACCGAGGCCCTCGGCTGCAGGTTGCCGAGCACGGCGACCTCGATCTCGCGCCCGACGATCGCCTCTTCGACCACGATCCACTCGTCGTAGCGGGCGGCGGCGGCGAGCGCGGCCCGCAGCTCGTCGGCGGTGGACGCCTTGCCCACCCCGACCGACGAGCCCATGTTGGCCGGCTTCACGAACACCGGGAGGCCGAGGTGGTCCACGATCGACGAGGCGAGGCCGTCGTCGTCGAGCTCGCGCTCGTGGAGGCTGCGCCACCGGGCCTGCGGGATGCCGTGGAAGGCGAGCAGCTCCTTGGCCTTGGCCTTGTCCATGGCCAGCGCCGACGCCAGCACGCCGCATCCCACGAACGGGACGCCCGCCAGCTCGAGCAGCCCCTGCACCGTGCCGTCCTCGCCGAGCGGACCGTGGAGGAGCGGGAAGACCACGACCTGCTCGCCGGGCTCGGGGGTGACCGCCGGAAGCGGGCTGATCTCGGGGCCTTCGGCCGGAAGGGCCTCGGGCAACGCCTCGGGACCGGCGGCCAGGGCCCGGGCGGCGTCCTCGGCGAAGACCCAACGCCCGTCGGGAGTGATGGCGACCGGCCTGATGTCGTAGCGGGCGGGGTCGGCGGCGGCCAGCACGTGGCGGGCGGTGACCAGGCTGACCTCGTGCTCGGCCGACTGGCCGCCGAACAGCACCACCAGGCGGAGACGTCCGGACGAGGGGCCGTCCTCCCCGCTCTCCGCCGCTCGGGCGGGTCCTCCGGCACTCACGGCCTGACGCTAGCTTGCCGGTCGTGCAGTTCCGTGCTTCAAAGATCGCCGCGCTCGTCGGGGGTGCGCTGGTCGGGCCCGACGTCGAGGTCGACGGCGCCGGCATCGACAGTCGGGAGCTGCGACCGGGCCAGCTGTTCGTCCCGGTGGTCGGCGCCCGGGACGGCCACGACTTCATCGAGGCCGCCCTGGCGGCGGGTGCCGCTGCGTACCTGACGGCGCAGACGCCGGTCGGGGGGACGGCCATCGTCGTGCCCGACCCGGGGGCCGCCCTCGCCGCGCTCGGCGCCGCGGCCCGCGACCGTTTGCCCGACCGGGTCGTCGGCATCACCGGATCGGTGGGAAAGACGTCGACCAAGGACCTGGCCGCCCGTGCCCTTGCCTGCCGCTATCGCGTCCAGGCGAGCGAACGGAGCTTCAACAACGAGCTCGGCGTCCCGATCACCCTCGTCGACGCGCCGGACGACACCGAGGTGTCGGTGGTCGAGATGGGAGCACGGGGCATCGGTCACATCGCCGGCCTCTGCGCCATCGCCCGGCCGACCATCGCGGTGGTGACCACGGTCGAGATGGTGCACACCCAGTTGTTCGGCGACCTGGAGACCGTGGCCCTCGCCAAGCGCGAGCTCGTCGAAGCCCTCCGCCCCGACGGTGTCGCCATCCTCAACGCCGTCAACCCCTACGTCCGGGGCATGGCCGACCACACCGCGGCCCGGATCGTGACCTTCGGTGTCGACACCGGCGACGTCCGCGCGGTCGACGTCGAGATCGACGACGAGCTGCGACCGTCGTTCCGCTTGCGCTCGCCGTGGGGCGATGCCGACGTCCGTCTGGCCGTGCGTGGTCGGCACCAGGTCATGAACGCGCTGGCCGCGGCGGCGGTCGCGCTGGTGTGCGAGGTGACGCCCGCCGACCTCGCCGGCGGGCTGGCCGAGGCCTCGCTGTCGCCCTGGCGGATGGAGCTGTCGCGCAGCGGGAGCGGCGCCCTCGTGCTCAACGACGCCTACAACGCCGGTCCCGCCTCGATGGAGGCAGCGCTGCGTGCCCTGTCCGAGCTCGGCGCGGCGCGACGGTTCGCCGTGCTCGGGCCGATGGCCGAGCTGGGGGAGGAGGGCGAGGCCGAGCACCGTCGCATCGGTGCCCTCGCTGCCGACCTCGGGGCGCGGGTCATCGCCGTCGCCGCCCCCGACTACGGCGACGGCGTCACCCACGTCGCCGACATCGACGCTGCCCTCGACGTCCTCGGCCCGGTCGGCGTCGGCGACGCGGTGCTGGTCAAGGGCAGTCGGGTGGCCGGACTCGAACGCCTCGCCGTCGCCCTCCTCGCGGCCTGATCCCCGCGCCCTCCGGCGACGGAACCGGTTGCGGGTTTCGCGTCCGGGAGGGGTGGATCCCGCAACCGGTTCGGTGGGGACGGAGGGGGAGAGTCAGGCCACGTCGGCGGCGGCGGCGGAGCGGTGGGCGGTGCCCGGGTCGCGGAGGTCGGCGTACCAGACGAGGGCGCCGGCGATGGCGGCACCGATCAGCACCACCAACGTGATGTTCGTGGCATCGATGAGCGGTCCGGCGATCAGCGCGCCGATGGGCACGGTGCCGCCGAAGGCCATCACCCAGATGGCCATGACCCGACCGCGGACGTTGTCGTCGAGCCGCGCCTGCAGCACGGTCGACAGCGAGGTGATCGTGGCGAAGTAGCAGAAGCCGACGATGACCGCCATGGGGTACGCGGGGGCGGCGTTGCGCAGCAGGGCGAAGGTGGTGAGGGCGATGGCGAAGCCCCCGAGCCCGAGGCGCACGATCAGCTCGAGTGACTGACCGGCGAGGAAGGTCCCGATCGACAGGGCACCGATCACCGCGCCGAGCCCGAAGAAGGCGTACAGCAAGCCGTAGGCCCCGCTCTTCGGATCGATGCCGAAGTTGTCGGCCGCCAACACCGGCATCTGCACGACGAAGGTCAGTGAGAAGAACGAGAAGGTGGTGAGGGTGATCAGGCACCGGCGGATGACCCGGTCGCGGCGGGCCACGGCGAAGCCCTCCACCATCCGCCGGACTCCCGTGGGGCCACCGGCGGCGATGTGCACCCGGGGGATGCGCACCCGGTAGAGCGCGCCGATGATGAACACGTAGGTCGCGGCGTTCACGAGGAACACCCACGGCGCACCGAAGCGGGCGTAGAGGATGCCGCCGATGGCCGGGCCGACCACCCGGGACAGGTTCATGTTCGCCGAGTTGAGCGAGACGGCCGAGGCGAGGTCGCGCTTCGGCACGAGGTTGGGCAGCAGCGACGAGAAGGTGGGGGCGTGGATCGCCTGGCCGACGCCGATGGCGAACACGATCGCGACGATGACGACCTTCGAGGGGGACGGATCGTCGGCCACGACGGCGAGCAGCACGGACAGGACCGCCTGCTCGACGGCGACGGCGATGAGGAGCCGTCGGCGATCGAGCATGTCGGCCAACGCCCCGCCGGCCAGGGAGAACAGCAGCAGCGGTCCGAGCTGGGCGAAGGTGACGACGCTGACGAACGCCGCGCTGCCGGTGAGGTCGAAGGCGAAGGCGGCGAGGACGACGTTCTGCATCCAGGTCCCGATGTTCGAGAGCAGGGCCCCGACGAACACGATGCGGAACGTGCGATTCGACAGTGCGCCACGCAGCGACCCGGGCCCGAAGGTGCGGTCGCCTTCGAGCAGGGCGTCCTCGGCGTCCTCGGGCCCCGGCGTCGAGGCGGGGCGGTCGTCGCTCATCGACGTGGAGGGTAGAACCGCCGCCCCGGCGGGCACGAACGCCCGGGGAGGAAGGCGGAGCCGCCACCCCCGCTGCTCGCCGTGGTGCGGCCGAACCCGGTGTGTCGCTCGCACCCGTGAGCCACGGGTGCCGGCGCTCATCCGCTGGTTCGCAACTGGCGGCGCTGGGATGACGGCTCCGACGAAGTCTGTTCGTCGAGGCGATCGTCCTCCCCCGCCGATGGGGTGTCAAGGTGCGCGATCGTGCGGGTGTCGCGCCGTGTCCCGAGGGCCTCCCGCCGCTCACTAGCGTGGGGGACGTGTCCGACGTCGAACGCCGTGTCGTGTCCCTCGCCGAGGTGGGTCTGGACGACGTCCCGCTGGTCGGCGGCAAGAACGCGTCCCTCGGCGAGCTGCTCGCCCACCTCACCGCTCGGGGCATCGCCGTGCCCGGCGGGTTCGCGACGACCACCGGTGCCTACTGGGAGCTGCTCGACGCCGACGACCTCCGCCCGGCCATCGCCGAGGAGATCGGGCGCTACCAACACGACCCGTCGACGCTGGCGAGCGTGGGCGCGACGCTGCGCGCCCGGGTCGCAGCGGCGACCGTGCCGGCCGCGCTCGATGCCGCCATCCGCGGTGCGTACGCCGCGCTGGCCGCCTCCACCACCCGGTCCGACCCCGCGGTCGCCGTCCGCTCGTCGGCCACGGCCGAGGACCAGCCCGACGCCAGCTTCGCCGGCCAGCACGAGAGCTACCTCGACATCGTGGGTCCCGACGCCGTCGTCGACGCCGTCCGCCGGTGCATGGCGTCGCTGTTCACCGACCGGGCGATCGCCTATCGGGAGGAGAACGGCATCGACCACTTGCGGGTGGCGCTCTCCGTCGGCGTGCAGCTCATGGTCCGCTCCGATGTGGGAGGGGCCGGGACGATGTTCAGCATCGACCCCGAGACGGGGTTCCCCGATCTCGTCGTCATCGACGCGGTGTGGGGCCTCGGCGAGGGCGTGGTGCAGGGCGCCATCGACCCCGACCGCTACCGAGTGTTCACCCCGCTGCTCGGGCGCGAGGGCGTGCGGCCGATCGTGTCGGTCGGCATCGGGCGGAAGGCGGCCAAGGTGGTGTGGGGCGACGACGGCGAGGTCGTCACCGCCGAGACCAGCGACCGGGAGCGCGACGCCCGCGTGCTCGGTGACGACGAGATCCTGCAGTTGGCGCGTTGGGCGACGTCGATCGCCGAGCACTACGGCCGACCCATGGACATCGAGTGGGCCAAGGACGGCCTCACCGACGAGCTCTTCGTCGTCCAGGCCCGGCCCGAGACGGTGCAGGCCCGGCGGGAAGCGGCCACGCTCGTGCACCACCGGGTTCGCGACAAGGGCCGACGGCTGGCGACCGGCCTGGCGGTGGGGGAGTCGGCGGCGAGCGGCCCCGCCCATCGCATCACCGACGCCGGCCAGCTCGAGTCCTTCCCCGAGGGCGGGGTGCTGGTGGCCGAGATCACCGACCCGGACTGGGTGCCGGCCATGCGCCGGGCCGCCGCCATCGTCACCGATCGGGGCGGCCGCACGTCGCACGCCGCCATCGTGAGCCGTGAGTTCGGCGTGCCCGCCGTGCTCGGCACCGGCTCGGCCACGGTCGACCTGCCCGAGGGCGCCGTCGTCACCGTCTCCTGCGCCGAGGGCGACGTCGGCTACGTCTACGAGGGCGCGGCCACCATCGAGCGCGAGGAGGTCTCGCTGGCCACGCTGCCCGAGACCCGCACGCAGGTGATGCTCAACCTGGCCAACCCGGCGGCGGCGCTGTCGTGGTGGCGGCTCCCGACGGACGGCATCGGGCTGGCCCGCATGGAGTTCATCGTCAACCAGCACATCGGCATCCACCCGATGGCCCTGGCCCACCCCGAGCGGCTCGACGACGAGACCCGGGCGGAGGTGAACCGGCTCACCGCCGGCTACGACGCTCCGGCCGAGTTCTTCGTCGACCGGCTCGCGTCGGGGGTGGCGGTGCTGGCCGCCGCGGTGTACCCGCACCCGGCCATCCTCCGCCTCTCCGACTTCAAGACCAACGAGTACGCCTCCCTCGTCGGCGGTGCCGGCTTCGAGCCCGTCGAGGAGAACCCGATGCTCGGCTGGCGGGGCGCCAGTCGCTACTACCACGAGGGCTACCGGGACGGGTTCGCCCTCGAGTGCCGCGGCATCCGCAGGGTGCGCGAGGAGCTCGGGTTCGCCAACGTGATCGTGATGGTGCCGTTCTGCCGCACGCCGGCCGAGGCCGACCAGGTGCTCGCGGTGATGGCCGAGGAGGGCCTCGAGCGCGGCCGGGCCGGTCTCGAGGTGTACGTCATGGCCGAGATCCCGTCGAACGTGATCCTCACCGAGCGGTTCGCCGACCGCTTCGACGGCTTCTCGATCGGCTCGAACGACCTGACCCAGCTCACGCTGGGCATCGATCGCGACTCCGAGATCCTGGCCGGGCTGGGCGACGCCTCCGACGAGGCGGTCACCACCCTCATCCGCGACCTCATCACCAGGGCCCACGACCACGACGGCGGGCGCAAGGTCGGCTTCTGCGGACAGGCCCCGAGCAACGACCCCGCCTACGCCCGCTTCCTGGTGGACGCCGGCATCGACTCGGTCTCGGTGACCCCCGACAGCTTCATCGCCGTCAAGCAGCAGATCGCGGCCGCCGAGCGGTGAGTGCCGGACGGCTCCACCGGTCACCGCGGCGCGGCTGCCGGTGACGGGCCGGCGTTGACGGACGGCCACGGCGCCCACCGGCCAGGCGGCCCGGCTCGCGGCCGTGGCGACCCCCGTTTCACCGGCTGACCGCGGTCGCCGAGCCCCGGGCCCGAACCCGGGTGGTGTCGTCGGCCCCCGGGAGGGCCTTGGCGAAGACGTGCTCGACCCGTCCGTCGAGGGTGACCGTCACCGTGGCGTCGTCCACCGAGACGAGCGGCGCGGCGCGGAGGTCGTCGAGCACGCCCTGGGCGTCGAGCGATCGCCACACGGCAGCCTCGACCCGCACGGGATCGAGGCGGTAGCCCTCGCCCCGGCGGAGGCGGGCCTCGTCGAGCCCTTCGGTGACGGCGTCGTTGGCGGCGGCTCCCGCGGCGTGGACGAGCTCGCGTCGACCCAGGTACACGCCGCCGAGGTCGACGGCGATGGCCCCCAGCACCACCACGACGAGCAACCCGGCCGGCATCAGCAGCAACGTGCTGCCGGGCGACCCCGCGGCGCGTCGGCACCCGTCCCGTGCCCTCAACATCGACCTCCCGCCGGGAGGCCGGCTCGGTAGGGGTCGATCAGCTCGCTGTGGCTGCCCACGGCGGAGAACGCCCGTCCGTAGCCACCGATGAACGGCAGCGTGATCGCCGGGACCGGGTGACGGACGGTCACCACGATGCGGGCGCACCGTCGCCAGGGCTCGCCCTCGACGCGCACGTGGGCCCGTGACGGGTCGCGGCCCCGGTCGGCGAGGGCGGCCCGGGCGGCGGCGTCGGCTCGGACGGCGGCGATCGCCTCGTCGGGTGCCTCGACGTAGGCGCGGGCCCCCTCCCTCGCCGCCGCCGACACGGCCATGCGGGCGTCGACGACGGCCCAGGCGTTGGCCGCCAGCAGGCTGCCCACCACGAACGTCAGCAGGCCGAACGGCAGCGCCTCCACGCCGGCCACCTGTCCGCCGTCGCCCCTTGCCCGCCGACCGGGGCTCATCGGAGCTCCTCCACGCGGGCCCGGGCGGTGCGGTCGATCTCGGGGTCGCCGAGACCGGCACCCAGGCCGGGGAGCAGGAACTGCGGTCTCGGCACCCGCACTCGCAGCACGACCTCACCTCCGGCGACGACGCACTCGAAGCGGCCGGCCGCGCCCGCCCGGCCGACGAGCTCGCGAGCCCGGTGCTCGCCGGCGGTGCACGCTCGGGCGACCGAGCTCGGGTCGCGGTGGTCGATGGGCGCGTGGGCGACGACGGCGGCGCCGTCGGCGGCGGCGTCGGTGACCACGGTGGTGGCGTGGAGGCCGACGAGCAGGTGCGTGGCGAACAGGAGGAGGGCCAGGAAGACGAGCAGCCCGGTGAGCGAGCCGAGCATCCCGGTGCCGAGCTCCCCCGACGTCCGACCCATCACTGGCCGATCTGCTCGACCTTCGTCTCGGTCGTCCGCTCCGTCGTCTGCCACATGCGGTTGAAGGCCACCCACATCGCCGCGCCCAGGAACGCCATGATCAGCACGGCGATCGCCGCCGAGATCACTCCTTCGCCACGGTCGTCGTCGGCGAGGCGGCGCATCCGGGCGCCGAGGTGGGCGGCGAGCGCGTCGCGGGTCCAGGTGACGGTGTGCATCGGTTCGCTCCTTGTGCGTGGGGGATCGGGTGGTGGCGGGGATCAGCCGGCGGAGAACAGGCGCAGCGCTTCGATGAACGGCACGGCGATGAACAGCACGCCGGGTACGAGGGTCGCGACGGTGACCGGGATCCAGACCTGCTGGCCGCGGCGCTCGACGGTCTCGACGAGGTCGCGCTGCACGTCACGGCGGATGCTTCGTGACTCCTCGGCGATCAGCCGGCCGAGGTCGCCGGCCTCGCGGTTGAGGGCGAGCACGGCGACGAGCCGGGACAGGGCGTCGACGTCGGTGACCGTCGCCCATTCCTGCAGGGCGTCGACCTCGGCCAGGCCCTGCCGCACGCGCCCGCTCACCCGCCGGAGGTCGTGGGCGCACGCGCCGTGGCCTCGCTCGGCGAGTCGCTGGAGCGCGCCGCCGAGGGAGTAGCCGGCCGACAGCAGCATGCCCAGCTGCTCGCTGACCACGGGCAGCTCGAGGCGGACCCGCCGTTGCCAGTCGGCAGCGGCGTCGGCCACCCGTTGCTCGAGCACGAGGAAGGCCAGGAGCGGGGCGCCGACCATGGTGCCCACCGCCACGGGGCCGGGCAGTCCGAGGGCGATCGCCATCGCCGCGGCCGCTCCGAACGCGCCCGTGCACCAACCGACCTGGCGCATCCGGAACGCGGTGACGGTGAGCGCGGAGTGGGCGCGCGTCAGTCGGATGGCGAGGTCGTCGGAGACGCCGAAGACCCGGGCGAGGCGGGCAGCGAGGTCGCCGAGCGCCGGCAGGGCAGCCTCCCGTACGGAGCTGACGATGGGGGAGGGCGAGGGTCCGGGTGCGCCACCCGGGAGGTAGGGGCGCACCCGGTCGGCGAGGCGGGGGCGGCGGAACCACCGCACCTCGCCGAGGAGGAGCGTCGCGCCGACCCAGCCGGCGACGACGACGGGGATCAAGAGCCGAGTCACGGTTCCGCCCGGGGTGAGGACTCGTCGTCGAACACCCTCCGCTCGTCGGGTAGGCGGAGGAGGTGCCCGGCCCACACCCAGCAGGCCGCGACCATGGCGAGCGCGGCGACCACGATGAGCTGGCCGGTGGCGGTCTCGTAGGCGTCGCGGCCGGTGCCCACGGTCAGGCCGGCAACCGCCATCCCGAGGGGCACGAGCAGCACGAACCGACGGGCGAACCGCACGCCGGCCTGGCGGGCCCGGGCGTCCTTGCGGTACTGCACGTCGGCTCGTCGATCCTCGGCGAGGTCCTCGAGCCGCCGGTCGAGATCGGTGCCGCCGAGCTCGTGGGCGATCAGCAGCGTCTCGGCCGTGACGTCGGCGGCCGGGTCGCCGAGCTGGTGCTTGAGGACGGCGAGCGTGCGCTCGAAGTCGGTCGAGATGCGCCACTCGCGGTGGGCGGTCTCGAACGCGGGACGCAGCTCCGCCGGGCCGGCGAGGCCGACCTCGAACAGGGCCTGGGGGATCGAGCGACCGACCGAGCCGGTGAGGATGCGGATCTCCTCGATGAGCCGTGGCCAGGCCTCCTCGGCGGCGGCCCGACGCTCCCGCCGACGGGAACGAGCGGTGGCCAACGGGAAGGTCGCGGCGAACGCACCGGCGACGACCGCGGGAAGCGGGCCACCGAACAGGACGAAGGCCACGACGGCACCGCCGAGGGAGAACACCGTGATCGTCGACACGAACCCGCGGACGGGCACGTCGGCCAGCCCGGCCTGGGTCAGCCAGCGGCGGAGTCGGGCGCCCCTCGCCGTGGTCCTCGTGCCGAGCGACGGGCCGAGGCCGAGCCCCCGCCAGCCGAGGGCGAGCGACGTGTAGACGAGGAAGGTGCCGGCCGCGGCGAGCAGGGCCAGGACGAGGGTGGTCATCGCGCCGCCCCCACCGATGGCGGCGTGCCGAGGACGTCGTGCACGTCGAGGCCCGCCGCTTCGAGCGCACGCGCCGCTCGCAGCGGGACCTGGCCCGTCCACGCCAGGGCCCGGCCCGGCCGGCGACGGTCGTACAGCTCGGTGACGGTGAACTGCGTCGCCTCGACGCCGGCGACCAGCTCCTCGACCGCGATGATCTCCTGCACCTGGGGGCCGTCGGCGCCGCGTGCGCAGTGGACGACCACGTCGATCGACTCGCTGACGAGGGTGTTGAGCGCCGACATCGGCAGGTTGGCGTCGGCGAGCTGGCAGACGAACCGCAGCCGGGTGAGGGCCTGACGGGCACTTCCGGCGTGGATCGTCGTCAGGCCGGTGACGCCCGAGCTCAACGTGAGCAGCAGCGGGAGCGCTTCGCGGTCGCGGACCTCGCCGACGATGGCGACGTCGGGCGCCATCCGCAGGAAGCCCGACACCAACCGCCGGAGGTCGACGGCGGGCCGATCGGCCCGCGCCGCCCGGGTCTGCATCGCCGCCACGTTCGGCAACGGCACGTCGGCCTCGAAGACCTCCTCGGCGATCACGACGCGACGGGACGGATCGAGCTCGGCGGCGCAGCACGACAGCAGCGTCGTCTTCCCCGAACCGGGGGCGCCGGCGACCACGATCGACAGGTCGGCGGCGACGGCGGCGGCCAGGAAGCGGGCGGCGTCGGGGCCGAGGGTGCCGCGCTCGACGAGCTCGTCGAGGTGGGTGAACGGGACGCCGGTGAACTTCCGGATGTTCACCATGACGTGGCCGCCGCGGGCGATGTCGCCGTGGACGATGTGGAGGCGGGCGCCGTCGTCGAGCTGGGCGTCCTGCAGCCCCTCGGTCGGGTCGAGCTTGCGGTGGCTCGTCGACGCGTCGTCGAGCAGCTTCGTGAGGGTGCGCACGACGTGGTCGTCGTCGTGGAAGACCTCGTGGTGGTAGCCCGACGGCCCCCGGTGCCGGCGGACGAAGATGACGTCGGGGCTGTTGACCATCACCTCCCACACGTCGTCGTCGTCGAGGAGCGGGGTGAGCGGCCCGTAGCGGGCCAGGTTGCGGAAGGCCCGCTCGGCGACGGCCTTCGGGTTGGGGAGGTCGTGGGGCCGGCGGCCGCGCCGGACGTCGTCGGCCCACCGGACGATCTCGTCGTCGATCAGGGCCTCGAGGGCGGCGTCGCCGTCGGCGCCCCCCATGTCGAGGGCCACGTCCTTGGCCCGGGCCTGGACGGCTCGCTCGATCTCCACGAGCGGGGGCAGGGCACTGCGGTCGAGCACGGCGTCGGCATCCCGTGACGGGGGCTCGACCGGCCCTCGGCCGCCCCACCGGCGACCCGGCCACCCGCCACCCGGGCACCGTACGCGGCGGCCTGGGGGCTTGTCATCGTGTTCTGCGCCACTAACCGCGCCGGGTGGTTACGCCGGGAGGTCGAGTGCGGCTCCGTCGACCTCGGCCGCGCGGATCGCGGGTGGGCGTCGCGGCCCGTCAGGGTGTGGGTGGCGGTGGGCAGGGGAGTGCGTCGGCTTGCGTGTAGAAGGCGACGTCGTCGAACCGCACCGTCGACCCGACGGCGGCCAGACCCACCTGGGTCTCACCGGCGAAGGTGGTCGACGTGGTGTCGAGGACGAGGACGTCGTTCACGCACGCCCGGATCCGGCCGTCGGGATCGAGCCGGAGCACGATCCGGTCGCCGTTGGCGGGGGTGGCGCTGGTGAGCGTCGTCGTGCCCACACTGCCGGCGATCACCTCCACCAGCTGGTAGTGGGTGAGGTCCGTGCTCGGCGGGCAACGGCCAGTAGCCGAAGCGGAGGTAGTTGGCACTGTTCAGGAAGCGGAAGACCACCCAGAACTCCTGGGTCGCAACCGGCACCGTGGCGGTGAGGAAGGTACTGGCCACGCCGGGATCGATGGCGGTGAGTCCGTAGCCGAAGAACCCTGGGGTGGCGAGGTAGGCCTGGCCCGAGGCGATCCCCCAGGTGCCGATCTCGGTGCTCCACGTCTGGCCGGTGTCAGCCGTCCCCAGCCCGCCGGTGGTGTCGGGACGGGCGAAGGTGTCGGCCAGGACGGGGGCGATGGGCGTCCCCGAGGCCCCGGTGCGCATCGTGAGCAGCACCGGCGTCGTCCACGCCACGGCCATGCCTGCGCCGAGGCGGCCGAGGGCGCGTCGACGCGTCAGCCGACCGCCTTCGTCGGATTCCGGAGGAGCCACGTCATCGTCCGCCATCACCACGACCCTAATCGGCAAACGGGGCGGACGCATAAGTCGAAATGACACCGAAACCTCTGGACGTCCCACCGGAGGGTCCCACCGTGCCACCATCGGGGCCTTCATCGGATCGCACCGTCCCGGAGGAACCCGTGAGCGAGCCCGCCGTCCTCGTCGAGCGCGACGACCACGTCGTCACCGTGACCCTGAACCGTCCCGACAAGCGCAATGCCTTCAACGCCGAGGTCCTCTGCCGGCTGTGCGACGCGTGGGACCTCATCGACGGCGACGACGGCGTGCGGGTCGCCATCCTCACCGGGGCCGGTGGCGACTTCAGCGCCGGGGCCGACCTCGACCGCCTCGTCGGGGCGATGCTGTCGGGCAAGCCCACCGAGAACGAGTTCGAGGAGCGCATCCGCGCCGACTTCAGCCTCATCTTCAAGGGCTTCCTGAAGGAGTACCTGCCGACCAAGCCCCTCGTCGCCGCCGTCGAGGGCTACTGCTACGCCGGTGGGACCGAGATCCTGCAGGCCACCGACATCCGGGTCGCCGCCGAGAACGCCCAGATCGCCATCTCCGAGGTGCAGCGCGGTCTGTTCCCGATGTCGGCGTCGACCATCCGGCTCCCTCGCCAGATCCCGTGGACCGTCGCCATGGACCTGCTGTTGGTGGGGGACCCGATCACCGGCCAGCGGGCCTACGACATCGGCCTCGTCGGCCACGTCACGCGGCCCGGTCAGGCCCTCGACCGCGCCCGTGAGCTGGCGGCCAGGATCGCCGCCAACGGGCCGCTCGCCGTCCAGGGCATCAAGGCGTCGATCCTCGCCTCGCAGACCGTCCCCGAGGCCGAGGCCTTCGCCAAGGAGATGGAGATCGGCATGAAGGTGATGGCGAGCGACGACGCCAGGGAGGGTCCGAGGGCGTTCCTCGAGAAGCGGCCGGCGGACTTCAAGGGCAGGTAGGCGCGATCAGCGGTCGGTGAACGATCCGCCGCGGCCTCTGCCGTCGCGGAAGCGGCTCGCGCCCAGGCGGGTCTCGCCGCTCTCGATCGTCGCGAGCCCGAGCTCGGTCTCGAGACGCAGCGCCTCGTCCATCGGCAGGGACCACTGCTCCAGCGCGGACCGGCGATCGCTGCGCAGGCACCGCTGGGGGAACCGGGACAGCTCGTTCGCCAGCTCGACGGCCGCCGCCCGCGCGCCGCCGGGCTCGGCGATCCGGTTGACGAGCCCGATCCGCTCGGCTTCCTCGCCGTCGACGCCCCTCCCGGTGAGGATGAGGTCCATGGCCCGCGACTGGCCGATGAGGCGGGGGAGCCGAATGGTGCCCCCGTCGACCAGCGGCACACCCCACCGCCGGCAGTAGACGCCGAGCACGGCGTCGCGGGCGGCGACGCGCAGGTCGCACCACAGGGCCAGCTCCAGACCGCCGGCGACGGCCGGTCCCTCGATGGCGGCGATCACGGGCTTGTGGAGGCGCAGCCGGGTGACCCCCATCGGCCCCGGCTCGCGGGGATCGACGCCGACCCGGTTGCCCCGGCCCTCGGAGATCGCCTTCAGGTCGGCACCGGCGCAGAACGCGCCGTGCCCACCGGGACGAGCGGCACCGGTCAGCACGGCGACGTCCACGTCGTGGTCGGCGTCGAAGGCGGTGAACGCCTCGAGGAGGGCCGCCGCGGTCGGGCGGTCGACGGCGTTGCGCACCTCGGGGCGGTCGATGGTCACCACCCGCACCCGTCCCTCGGTCGTCGTCGTCACGGTGGGCGTGGTCATGGGGCGAGTCTCGCGGCAACCGGCGCGACCGGGGAGCTCAGCGAACGAGGCCGAGCGAGCCGGGGCGCACCGGGACCGGTTCCCGTGGCTCGGTCGCCGGAGGGCCGTCCAGCCGGTGCAGCGCGGCCATGACCGCCGACCCGAGCGGCACCACGAACGGCCGGGGGAGCGGTCCGGCGTCTCGGAGGACCTCGTCGAGTCCCCGCCGCTCGGCGACGAAGACCGGGCCGGCGGTGGCCATGCCCGCCGGGCCGACGAGGTCGGCGGTCACCGTGGCGACCGCCGCCGACAGCTCGGCTCGGGCGCGGGGCGGCCGAGGGGCCCGGTTCACGACCGGGAGGATGCGCCCGGGCTCCACGCCACCCCGCACCAGACCGTCGACCGTGCCGACGAGGCGGTGCAGGCCGGCCACTCCGGGCAGGGCGGTGACGACCACGAGGTCGGCGCGGGGCAGGGCGGTGCGGGCCAGGAGGTTCCGCTCCTCGACGTCCATCGAGCCGACCTCGTCCTCGCCCTCGAGGTCCGCATCGACGTCGGCGACGACGACCTCGGCGTGGGCGGTCAGCGTGGCCAGCGCCGCCGACACGGCGCGGGGGCGCAGCGCGGTCCAGTCACGATGGCGGCGCAGGCCGAGCACGACCCGGTAGCCACGATCGACGACCTCCCACGTGAGCGACATCAGCGCGTCGGCGCCGACCGAACCGGTGCGGTGGGCCTCGACGAGCTCCTGCACGCCGGGCACCACGTCGCCCGCGTGGTGGAGCACCGACTGCGAGCCGTCGAGGGCCAGATCGGCGAGGATCACCCGGCCGTGGTGTCGCGGGTCGCCGCCGAGGGCCTGGGCGACCGCCATGGCCACGACCGACCGCCCGGTGCCGCCGCCGCCGGTCACCGCGACCAGCCGTGCGTGCCCCGCGACGCCGGCCCCGCCGGCCGGGACGAGGTCGGGTGGCGCGTCCACCACCGAGGTGAGGGTCGGTGCGTGCTCGCGCAGTGCCGAGACGACCGCCTCTCGGGTGACCGGCTCGGGCAGGGTGACGGCGACGCCCGTCGAGACGAGGTCCCGGCGCCGGGGCTCGCCCACCGCGAGGACGGCGACACCGTGCCGACGGGCCTCGTCCACCAGGTCGCGGTCGAGGTCGGGCAGGTCGGCGTCGACCAGCAGGGCCGACCACGGCCGCCCCGACCCCAGCCGGGCCCGCACCTCGGCGGCCGACACGCACTTGGTGAACTCGACCGGCGCCGAGCCGGAGGTGGCCCACCGGCTCAGGTCCCGGAACCAGACCGACCCGACCCGGGCCAGGCCGAGGACGGCGTAGTGCTCGGCGGCCACCGTCAGCCGCCCGCACCCGCGAACGGCAGGGTCGGTGCGACCGGGCCGCGGTAGGTCCCGGTGTCGGCGCCGTCCACGCCCGTCGCCTGGACGAGGCGGACGGCGGCGGCATCGGCGGCGTGGGCGACGGCCAGCGCCTCGGCCCGATCGGCCACGGCGAGGGTGACGACGACCGATCCCGACGATCCGAGCGACGCGGTGCCCTCGTCGATCGAGCGGACGACGGCGTCGGCGGCGACCACGGACGTCACGGCCGACTCGCCGCTCCCGTAGGTCGCGACCACGTCGACGGACTCGCCTCGTCGCACGACGCCGTTCAGGGCGTGGTCGAGCTCCAACGCGAGCGACAGCTGCGGCCGACGCCGAGCATCGTCAGCCGGCTCACCGACGTGCGATCCGTCGACGAGGGCCGTGCGCTGGGCGACGTCCCCGGGGGCGAGGGGCGCGACCGCGATCCGCCCGACGACGTCGTCGACGGCGGCGAAGACCTGCGCACGCGCCGTCTCGGGGAGGGAGGCCTGTTCGACGCCGACGTCGTCGAGGTCGATCACCTCCCCGACGTCGACCGACGATCGGAGCACGACGACGGGCGTGCGGCGGTCCTCGCTCGCGGCGGTGGCGGCGATCACCCCGACGACGGCGACGACGACGAGCAGGCCTCCCACGACGGCTCGCCCGTTCGGGAGGGGGCGGCGGCGCACGACGCGCAGCGTCGGGGGTGCCGATCGGGTGCCTGGCGAGGAGGGAGATGGGAAGGGCATGGGCCGCGGACCGTACGGGTGCCGGCTCCCCGTCGGCAGCCGGCCGTGCCGGAGTTGCCTGAAATCTCGTCGACCGCCCCGGCACCGAGGACACCGAAAGGGACTCGAAGGCGGTGACGGGCGGTATGGTGGCGCCCGATGAGCGCGTCGCCACACGCCGACGAGATCCGTTGGCTGAGCACCGCCGAAGCGGCCCATCGCCTCGGCATCACGCCCCGCACCCTCTACCGGTTCATCGACGAGGGACAGCTGCCCGCCTACCGGTTCGGCCGGGTGATCCGGCTCAAGGCCGACGAGGTCGACGACTTCATCGAGGCCTGCCGCATCGAACCCGGCACCCTCGAGCACCTCTATCCCGACTCGGGCACCGAGACCTCGAGCACCGAGCCGAGCCGCACGTAGGCGGGCCCGGCTCTGCCCTCGGGCCGAACCACGACGAGGTCGTCGCCGACGGCGTCGATCTCGCCCACCAGCGGCTCGTGATCGGAAATGGTCATCCCCACCTCGATGCCGGTGCCGGCGAGCGTCGCCAGCACGGTGCCGAGCGTGGTCGTGGCCGCCACCGTCGGGCCCGACCCCACCGCCTCGCCTGCGCCCACCGCCTGGCCTGCGCCCACCCCGTCGTGGGCACCGGGCGCGGCGCGCACGACGGCGAGGGCGTCGAGGGCCACGACCACATCGGCCCACGAGGACGACCCGACCGAGGTCCGCACCACCACCACGTCGCTGCCCACCAGGCGCACCCACCCCCGATGGCGTCGGCCGCCGACCAGGTCGAGCACCACCGGGCGGCCCCGTGCGCCGAGGTCGGCGAGGACGCCGCGGAACGACGCCTCCTCCGTGCCGAGCCGCGCGTGCCAGGCCCGCTCGGCGCGGGATCGGGCGGCGGCGTCGATGCGCAGCTCGGCGGCCCAGGCCTCGAGGGAGTCGCCGAGCCCGTGGTGGTCCCCGGTCATGCCGGAGCGAGGGTAGGGGCGGGATGGGGCCCGTCGAGCGCGGGGACGGCCCCCATTCCTTCTACGCTGGTGGATTCAGATGCCCGAACCGTCCGCGCCCCTGTCCCGCTCCTCGGCCTCGACGCCCGCGCCGGTCCGCATCAACGTCCCCGGCAACCACCTCATGGTCGGCCTGCTCGGCACGCGCGACGAGCTCCTCCGGCTCGTCGAGCACGCCTTCCCCGACGCGACGATGCACGTACGGGGCAACGAGATCACCGTCGAGGGCGAGGGCGCCGAGCAGATCGGCCGCCTGTTCGAGGACCTCGTCGTGCTCCTCCAGCAGGGGCAGACGCTCGAGCCGTCGGGCGTGTTGCGCAGCATCGAGATGGTGAAGGCCGACGAGCGCCCGAGCGACGTGCTCACCGCCGAGGTGCTGCGCTCGACGCGGGGCCGCAGCATCCGTCCGAAGACGAGCGGCCAGAAGCGCTACGTCGACGCCATCCGCGACAACGTCGTCACGTTCGGGGTGGGCCCGGCCGGCACCGGCAAGAGCTGGCTGGCCGTGGCCATGGCGGTGCAGGCGTTGCAGCGCAAGGACGTCGATCGCATCATCCTGACCCGGCCCGCGGTCGAGGCCGGCGAGCGCCTCGGCTTCCTGCCCGGCGACCTCATGGCCAAGGTCGATCCGTACCTCCGGCCCCTCTACGACGCCCTCTACGACATGGTCGAGCCCGATGGGGCGCAGCGACTGCTCGAGCGGGGCACCGTCGAGGTCGCGCCGCTCGCCTTCATGCGGGGGCGCACCCTCAACGACAGCTTCATCATCCTCGACGAGGCCCAGAACACGACCCCCGAGCAGATGAAGATGTTCCTCACCCGCATCGGCTTCGGCTCGAAGGCGGTCGTGACCGGTGACATGACCCAGGTCGACGTGCAAGGTGGCCGCAGCGGGCTGGTCGGCCTCGAGCGCGTGCTCACCGGGATCGACGGCCTCGCCTTCGTGCACCTGTCGAGCCGCGACGTGGTCCGCCACCGCATCGTCCAGGAGATCGTCGACGCCTACGCCACCGCGGAGTCGGGGACCGGCGGCGGGGACGGGAAGGGAGACGGGAGATGACCGACCGGCCCCCGAGTCGCTCGACCCGTCGTCGCGCTCCCGACGACGGGTCGGTCAGCGTGTTCGTCGCCGACGAGCAGGGCGACGACGGTGCCGCGTTGCCCGTCGACGCGCCCCGGTGGGCCACCCTCGCCGAGCGGGTGCTCGAGGCCGAGGGGGTGAGGGGCGACGCCGAGGTGGCCGTGCTGTTCGTCGGTCCCGACGCCATCGCCTCGTTGAACCAGCAGTTCATGGCCGGCCGCGGTCCCACCGACGTGCTGTCGTTCCCGATCGACGGCGAGCTGGTCGAGCCGGGGCGGTGGCCCGACGGCGGGTCGACGGCGCCCGACCGCGAACCGCCAGAGCTCGACGACGTCCCGCTCATGCTGGGCGACGTGGTCGTCTGCCCGCAGGTCGCGGCGGCCAACGCGCCGACCCACGCCGGCACCTACGACGACGAGATCGCCCTGCTCGTCGTGCACGGCCTGTTGCACCTGCTCGGTCGCGACCATGCCACCGACCACGAGCGCGTCGCCATGCAGGGTCGCGAGCGCGACCTCCTCGACCGCTTCCACGGTCCGTTGGCGCGCGACCCGTGGACCGAGTCCGACGTCGCCACCGCGGAGGGGTCGTCATGACGCTGGCCGCGGAGCTCACGAGCACCGACCTGGCGATGATCGTCGCCATCGCCGTGCTGTTGCTGATCTCGGTGTTCCTGGCCCTCGCCGAGACGGCCCTCACCCGGATGACCCGGTCGAAGGCCCAGGCCCTCGCCGACGACGGCCGCAGCGGCAGCAAGGCGCTCATGCGCCTGGTCTCGCACCCCGAGCGGTTCCTCAACCCGGTGCTGCTCGTGGTGCTGGTGTGCCAGCTCGTGCAGGCGACGCTCACCGGCATCGTGGCCAGCAACCTCTTCGGTGTCTTCGGCGTTGCCGTCGCCACGTTCTTCAACGTGGTGCTGGTGTTCGTCTTCGCCGAGGCGGCGCCCAAGACCTGGGCGATCCAGCACCCCGAGCGCGCCGCGCTCGTCTCGGCCCGACCGGTGTCGTGGCTGGTGTCGTTCTGGCCGCTGCGGATGCTGTCCCGCGGCCTGATCGGGCTCACCAACGTGATCCTTCCCGGCAAGGGCCTCAAGGAGGGGCCGTTCGTGTCGGAGGAGGAGCTGCTCGCCCTCGCCGACCAGGCCGTGCAGGAGGAGGTGCTCGAGGCCGAGGAGCGGGAGCTGATCGAGCAGATCATCGAGTTCGGCGACACCATCGTGCGCGAGGTGATGGTGCCCCGGCCCGACATGGTCGCCGTGCCCGAGGACTTCCGCATCGAGGACGTGATGGAGGTCGTCATCCTCAACGGGTACAGCCGCCTGCCCGTCTACCGCGACAGCGTCGACGACATCGTCGGCATCATCTACGCCAAGGATCTGATGCGGGCCGAGCGCGACGGACACGCCCACCGACCCGTGGGCTCGCTGGTGCGGGAGGCGCAGTTCGTGCCCGAGACCAAGCGCGTCGCCGAGCTGCTGCCCGAGATGCAGGCCCGGCAGTTCCACATGGCGATCGTCATCGACGAGTACGGCGGCACCGCCGGGCTCGTCACCCTCGAGGACCTCATCGAGGAGCTGGTCGGTGAGATCGTCGACGAGTTCGACCGCGAGGAACCGATGATGGAGCCGCTCCCCGGTGGCGCCGTCCGCGTCAACGCCCGCATGCCGGTCGACGAGGTCAACGAGCTGCTCAAGGCCGATCTCCCCGAGGGCGACTGGGACAGCGTGGGTGGGCTCATGTTCCACCTGCTCGGCCACATCCCCGTCGAGGGGGAGACCGTGCGCTGCGACGGCCGGGAGCTGCGCGCCGAGCGGGTGCAGGGCCGCCGCATCGGGCGGGTGCGCATCGGGTCGCCCGTCGACGGGTCGTTCGCCGCCGACGTCGCGTCCGAGTCGGCGGGCTGAGGTGGAGACCACCGAGCTGGCCCACTCCGGGTTCGCATCGCTCGTCGGTCGACCCAACGTCGGCAAGTCGACGTTGCTCAACCGGATCCTCGGGCAGAAGGTCACGATCGTCTCCGACAAGCCCCAGACCACCCGCACCCAGGTCCGAGGGGTGCTCAACCGGCCCGACGCCCAGATCGTGTTCGTCGACACGCCCGGCATCCACCGGCCCCGCACCGCCCTCGGCGAGCGCCTCAACGCGACCGCGTCGGAGGTGTTCGGCGGGATGGACGTCGTGTGCCTCGTGATCGACGCCACGGGGCCGGTCGGCCCCGGCGATCGCTTCGTCGGCGAACGGGTGCCCCGTGACGCCTTCGTCGTCGTCAACAAGGTCGATCTGGCCAGCCGGGACGAGCTCGTGCAACAGCTCGCCCGCGCCTCCGAGCAACTCGACCTCGGCGAGTACTTCCCGGTGTCGGCCAAGACCGGTGAGGGTGTCGACGCCCTCGTCGACGCCATCGTCGACCGACTCCCCCCGGGTCCGAAGTACTACCCCGACGACATGGTGACCGACTCGCCCGAAGCGTTCTGGGTGGCCGAGCTCGTGCGGGAGCAGTTGCTGGCGGTGACCCGGGACGAGCTGCCGCACTCGATCGCCACCCGGGTGGTCGAGTGGGAGTGGCCCCGCATCCGGGTGGAGATCCTCGTCGAGCGGGACTCGCAGAAGGGGATCGTGATCGGGCGCAAGGGTTCGGTGCTCAAGGAGGTGGGCACCGCGGTCCGGGCCCAGCTGCCCGAGGGCGCGTACCTCGAGCTGTTCGTCAAGGTCGAGAAGGACTGGCAACGCCGCCACCAGGCCCTCGAGCGCCTCGGCTTCGCGTGAGGGCGCGCCGGGGTGATGACACCCGATGGCGACGCCGCTCGGCCGGGCGCCGAGCCCGTGTGACGGCCTCGATCGGATCTCGACCCATCTGATGCGACGATCGGCGATGGTGGGCGTAGCTTCAGGGTCATGCCCGAAGAGCGCCGCGCCGTGCATGCCTACCTGACCGTCGAGAGCCACGACGTGTGGCACCGCGTCTCGGAGGAGGCGGGGGTGACCCTCTCCGGCTTCCTGGAGGCCCTGGCCAAGGACATGGGCGAGCACCCACCGGAGGCCGGGGGGCACCCTCGCTGGGCCGAGATCGTCACCGACGCCCGCAAGGTCGACGCGCAGCGTCGCCGTCGCGGCCGACGCTGATCGCGATCCCGATCCCGATCCCGATCACGACGCCGGGTCGCGGCCGACCACGTCCCGGAGGAACGCCTCGGCCTCGTCGCGCTCCTTGGTGCGGCGCATCGGCGGCAGCGCGCCGATGATGTCCCACCGGTAGCGCGCGTTGGTGGCCAGGCGGGGGTCGAACACCGCCACCACACCCCGGTCGCCGGTCGAGCGGATGAGCCGACCCGCGCCCTGGGCGAGCAGCGTCGCCGCCCGCGGCAGGTCGACCACCCGGAAGGCGTCCGCCCGGGCCCGCTCCCGCTTGGCCTGCAGCAGCGGCTCGTCGGGTCGGGGGAAGGGGAGGCGGTCGATCGTGACGAGGCTGAGCGACCGGCCGGGCACGTCGACGCCCTGCCAGAACCCCATGGTCGCGAACAGGGACGTGCCCTCGTCGGTGGCGAACCGCTCGAGCAGCGCGGCCCGGGGAAGGTCGTCCTGGGCCAGCACCGGTGTCGACAGCCGTGGGCGGAGCACCTCCACCGCGGCGTCGAGGGCGCGCCGACTCGTGAACAGCGCCAGGGTGCGGCCGCCGGCGGCGCCGATGAGGGCCTCGAGCTCGTCGTGCACCCGATCGTCGAAGCCGTCGTTGCGGGGATCGGGGAGGTGGGCGGCGCAGTAGAGGAGGGCCTGTTCGGCGAAGTCGAAGGGACTGCCCACGTCGAGGCGGTCGACGTCGCCGTCGAGCCCGAGTCGGGTGTCGAGCCCGGGGGGGAGCGTGGCGCTGGTCAGCACCGCGGTGCGGCGCGACCACAGCCCCGACCGGAGCAGCTCGGCCACGTCGATGGGGGCCACCTCCATCGCCAGGCGTCGACCCACCCGCTCGACCCAAGCCACGTGCGTCGGCGGCACGTCGAGGGAGGCGTCCAGCTCGTCGGTCAGGGTGGTCGCCGCCTTCAGCAGCCGCTGCTTGCGGGCGGCCACGTCGCCCTTGTCGGTGTCGGGCACGCCGCGGGCGGCGGCGAGGGCGGCGGCGACCCTGGTGCGGGCCAGCACCAGCGCATCGGCGAGCGGCGGATCGAGGCGGCGGAGGCGGCGCCCCTCGTCCTCGGCGAGCAGCGCCTCGATCCTGTCGCCGGCCGAGGCGATCTCGGCGGCGAGGGCGTCGCCGGCGACCACCGAGCGCAGGGCGGCGGCCAGTGCGTTGAAGCGACCCGGGGTCACCTCGAAGCCGGCGGTGTCGGTGACGACCTCCTCGAGCTGATGCGCCTCGTCGACCACCACGAGGTCGTGCTCGGGAAGGATGGCGCCGGCGGTGGCCACGTCGAGCCCGTAGAGGTGCAGGTTCACCACCACGACGTCGGCCTCGGCGGCCGCGGCCCGGGCCCGCTCGGCGAAGCAGGCCGCGCCCTGCGGGCAGCGGGCGGCGCCCGGGCACTCGCGGGGGCCGACGCTCAACGCCGCCCACACGCCGGCCGGTGGCTCCTCGTCGAGGTCGGCCCGGTCGCCGGTGGCGGTCAGGTCCGCCCACTCGGCGATGGTCGCCACCGCCTCCCGGGACGCCGGGGTCGTCGTCAGACCGGCCAGCTCCTGCTGGCCGTCGTCGCCCGAGAGCTCCGCGAGCCGTTGCCGGCACAGGTAGTTGGACCGGCCCTTCAGGACGGCGAAGGTGAACGGCACCTCGAGGTGGTCCCGCAGGAAGGGCAGATCCTTGCCGGCCAGCTGGTCCTGGAGGGTCTTGGTCGCGGTGGCCACGACGACCCGCCGACCCGACAGGACGGCGGGCACGAGGTAGGCGAGCGACTTGCCGGTGCCGGTGCCGGCCTGCACGGCGAGGTGGCGTCCGGAGGCGAACGCGGACGCGACGGCCCGGGTCATCTCGAGCTGGCCGGGGCGGACCTCGCCGCGGGGGAGCGCGGCGGTGAGCGCCAGCAGGGCCGCCTGTGACCGCTCGGCGAGGGTGCCGGGGTCGGGGGGCGGGGCGTCGTCGGGCATGACCGGTTCCATCCTTCCACGGTCACTCGGCGGGCAGGCCACGGCCACCCCACCGCCGGTTCCGTTCGCCGTCGCCGCGCGGGCGGGACGGTAGGGTGCGGCCGTGGAGGTTCCCGGCATCGACGCCGACCGCGTCCCCGCCCACGTCGCCATCGTGATGGACGGCAACGGTCGGTGGGCCCAGCGCCGCGGCCTGAAGCGCACCGAGGGCCACAGCGCCGGCGAGGAGGCCCTGTTCGACACCGTCGAAGGGGCGCGCGACCTCGGCGTCAAGTGGCTGACCGTCTACGCCTTCTCGACCGAGAACTGGAAGCGTCCCACCGACGAGGTGCGCTTCCTCATGAACTTCAACGAGAACCTGCTGGTCAACCGGCGTGACGAGCTGAACGACAACGGCGTGCGCATCCGGTTCGTCGGCCGGCGGGACTGGCGGGTCCCCAAGCGGCTGCTCCGCCGCATGGACGAGTCGGTCCAGCTCACCGAGGGCAACCGCGAGATGACCTTCACCATCGCGTTCAACTACGGCGGACGGGCCGAGATCATCGACGCGGTGCGGGCCATCGTCCGCGACGGCGTGCCGGCCGACAAGATCGACGAGCGACTGATCCACCGCCATCTCTACGACCCCGAGATGCCCGACCCCGACCTGATGATCCGCACGTCCGGCGAGTACCGCATCTCCAACTACCTCCTGTGGCAGATCGCCTACAGCGAGCTGGTGTTCACCGAGGTGCTCTGGCCCGACTTCCGACGCGAGCACCTCCACGACGCGATCCGCGAGTTCCAGTCCCGCGAGCGGCGCTTCGGCGGCATCGAAGCCGGGCCGTGACCGACCCCGATCGGCCATGACGAACCTGTACCGGGACGTCGGCATCGTGCTCCGCACGTACCGCCTCGGCGAGGCCGACCGGATCGTCGTGATCATGACCCAGGGTCGGGGCAAGGTCCGGGCCGTGGCCAAGGGCGTGCGCAAGACCAAGAGCAAGTTCGGCGCCCGGCTCGAGCCGACGAGCCACGTGAGCCTGCAGCTCTACGAGGGCCGCGAGCTCGACATCGTCACCCAGACCGAGTCGATCGACCACTTCCGCGCCGTCCGAGACGACCTCGACCGGCTGGGTCGGGCGGTGGCGATGCTCGAGGCCGTCGACCAGGTCGCCCAGGAGGGCGAGGCCAACCCGTCGCTCTACCAGATGCTGCTCGGCGGGCTGCGGGCGCTGGCCGCCCGATCGGGCCCGCTCGTCGTGCCTGCCTTCTTCTTGAAGCTGCTCGCCCTCGAGGGCTATCGGCCGGTGGTCGACCGGTGCGTCGAGTGCGGAGAGCCCGGTCCCCTCGTCGTCATCGACATCGACGCCGGTGGCACCCTGTGCGGCTCGTGCCGGGCCGGCACCGGCACGGCGGTGTCGCCCGGTGCGCTCGTGCTGGTGCAGCGGATCCTCGGCGGTCAGCTCGGTGCCGCCCTCAACGAACCGGCCTCGCCCGACACCCACGAGGTCGACCACCTCGCCACCCGCGCCCTCGAGCACCACCTCGAGCGGCGCCTCCGCTCGGTCAGCCTGCTCGATCGCGGCTGACCGGGCCCCGGTCGCTCACTGCAGCGGTCGCCACTGGTCGGCGGCCCGGTCGTGGGCCAGCCAGATCTGCCGGTCGGGATCCCACAGCAGGTAGGTCTGGCGGGCCTCGTCCCACTGGGGCTGGGGCGCGGCGGCGACCGGGGCCTCGGCCGCCGGTTCGGGCTCGGGCACTCGCTCGGGCTCGGGGACCGGTTCGGGCACTGGCTCGGGGGTGGGTTCGGGCTCGGCGACCGGTGGGGCCCACGTGTCGGTGGGCGGGGCGGCGGTGGCGGCGGGAGGGGGCGGCACCAGGGTCGTGGGCTGGTCCCCCGGGGCGGCCCAGGTGGCGGCGGGCGGGGTGGTGGCGGGTGGAGTGGCGGCGGGTGGGGTGGCGGCGAACGTGGCGCCGGCGCCGACCGGCGGGGCCTCGCCGTACGGCCCGGCGCTCGGCGCGGGTGGGGCGAAGCCGCCGGGCGGGGCGTTGACCCCGGGCACGACGATGGGCGCGCCGCGGTCCCGGCTGCGCACCACGAAGGTCTTGGCCGCCATGTCGCCGACCCGGCGGTGCCCCTTGGTGAACCCGGCGGTGGCGGCGGCGACGACCGGGATGCCGAAGCAGGTGAGCAGGCCGTCGGGGACGACCCAGAGCAGGCCGCGGATCGCCTGCTTGCCGAGCCCCGGGCCCCGGCCCTGCTCGTCCACCGTGCGGACGCCGGCGATGAGCTTGCCGACGGTGGCCCCGGTGGCGCCCTGGAGGACCCACCCGACGAGCAGGATCCAGGCGAGGGCGGCGAGGGCGGCGAACAGGATCGCACGGTTCTCGAACAGGTAGACGGTGTCGTTCGCCTCGGCGCAGGACCGGGAGGTGCCGCCGAGGTCGAGCTCGCCGCAGCGGCGGGCGTCGACGATCTCGGTGACGTCGGCGGTGGCGAAGAAGGTGCCGGCGGCGATGGCGGACACGATCAACGTGTCGATCACGTAGGCGATCGACCGTCGGCCGAGCACCGCCGTCGGGTCGTGGCCGGTTGCCGGTGCGGTCACGGCGATCCTCCCTGCTCGTGGTCGCGGACGTCGTCATCATGGCCCAAGCGCCCCGACAGGCGCGGGGACGCCGGGGGGAACGCCCGGAGGGGTGGCGCGGTCCCGGCACTACGATCCCCGCCCATGCCACAGTCCCCCAGCGAGGCGGCGTCCCCCACCGAGGCGGAGGCCGGCGGCCCCGTCCCGATCGACGTGCCCAACGACACCACCCTCATGGAGAAGGTGGTGAACCTCTCGAAGCGTCGGGGGTTCGTCTTCCCGTCGGCCGAGATCTACGGCGGCTTCCGGTCGACCTACGACTACGGCCCGATCGGCGTGCTGCTGCTGCGGCACGTGAAGGACGCCTGGTGGCGGACGATGGTGCAGCTCCGCGACGACGTCGTCGGCCTCGACGCCGCCATCCTGTCGCCGCCGGCGGTGTGGGAGGCCTCCGGCCACCTGGCCAACTTCACCGACCCCCTCGTCGACTGCCGCAACTGCAGGGAGCGGTTCCGCCTCGACAAGCTCGACGACCCCGACACCTGCCCCAACTGCGGTGCCACCCGCAGCTTCACCGAGGCCCGTCAGTTCAACCTGATGTTCAAGACCCACGCCGGGCCGATCGCCGACAGCGGCGCCGAGGTGTACCTGCGGCCGGAGACGGCCCAGGGCATGTTCGTGAACTTCGCCAACGTGGCGCAGGCCAGCCGCAAGAGGCCGCCGTTCGGCATCGCCCAGGTGGGCAAGTCGTTCCGGAACGAGATCACGCCCGGCAACTTCGTCTTCCGCACCCGTGAGTTCGAGCAGATGGAGATGGAGTACTTCGTCCCGCCCGCCGAGGCGGCGCAGTGGTACGAGTACTGGTGCCGGGAGCGGTACCGCTGGTACCTCGACCTCGGCATCCCCGAGGAGAAGCTGCGCCTCCGTCCGCACGAGGCCGACGAGCTCAGCCACTACTCGAGCGGCACCTCCGACGTGGAGTTCCTCTTCCCGTGGGGGTGGGACGAGCTCGAGGGCATCGCCAACCGGGGCGACTACGACCTCACCCAGCACGCCACCCACTCCGGCGAGAAGCTCGACTACTTCGACCAGGCGACCGGCGAGCGCTACGTCCCGCACGTCATCGAACCGGCGGCCGGGGCGACCCGGACGATGATGGCGTTCCTGTTGGCCGCCTACGACGAGGAGGAGGTCCGTGGCGAGGTCCGCACGGTGCTCCGGCTCCACCACCGGCTGGCGCCCTACCAGGTCGCCGTGCTCCCGCTGTCGAAGAAGGACACCCTCACACCCGTGGCGCGTGAGGTACTAGGACTCTTGCAGCCCCACTTCATGTGCGACTACGACGAGACCCAGGCCATCGGTCGGCGGTACCGCCGTCAGGACGAGCTGGGCACGCCCTACTGCGTCACCGTCGATTTCGACAGCCTGGGGGATCGGGCGGTCACCGTCCGAGAACGAGATTCGATGGACCAGGACCGAGTCCCGATCGACGAGGTGGTCGGGTACCTGCGTGACCGTACGACCTGAGGGAGCAGACCGTGAGCTATGTGTTCGCCTTCGACCACCGCTACCCCGTCCATCCGATGGAGCTGAAGGACCTGCTCGGCGGCAAGGGGGCGAACCTGGCGGAGATGACGTCGGTCTTGCGTCTCCCGGTGCCGCCCGGGTTCACGATCACCACCGAGGCGTGCCGGGTCTACATGGCCGACGGCGGCCTGCCCGACGACTTCCACGCCGAGGTGGCCGAGCAGGTGCAGGGTCTCGAGCGAGAGATGGGCAAGCACCTCGGTGACGCCCACGACCCCCTCCTGGTGAGCGTGCGGTCGGGGGCGAAGTTCTCGATGCCCGGGATGATGGACACCGTCCTCAACCTCGGCCTCAACGACGAGACGGTGCGGGGCCTGGCCCGCCAGACCGGGGACGAGCGCTTCGCCAGCGACTCGTACCGCCGGTTCATCCAGATGTACGGGCACGTCGTGCTCGACGTGCCGGCCGAGGTGTTCGAGAAGGTGCTCGACGACGCCCGCGAGGGGTGTGGTGCCGCGAGCGACGCCGACATCCCGGGTGCCGTGCTGGCCGAGGTCGCCGACCGGTTCCTCGGCATCGTCGCCGACCACACCGGCCGGCCCTTCCCCCAGAACCCCCACGACCAGCTGGGCGGGGCCATCGAGGCCGTCTTCCGGTCCTGGAACTCGGCCCGGGCGCAGGCCTACCGGCACCGTGAGCGCATCCCCGACGACCTCGGCACCGCGGTGAACGTCCAGGTCATGGTGTTCGGCAACCGCGACGAGCGGTCGGGCACCGGGGTCGCCTTCACGCGCGACCCCGCCACGGGCGCCGGCGAGCCCTACGGCGACTTCCTCGTCAACGCCCAGGGCGAGGACGTCGTGTCCGGCATCCGCAACACGCTGCCGCTGTCGGCGCTGCAGGACGGCTTCCCGGCGATCCACGCCGAGCTGCTCGACATCTTCCGGCGGCTCGAGGTGCACTACCGGGACATGCTCGACACCGAGTTCACCATCGAGCAGGACAGGCTCTGGATGCTCCAGACCCGTGTCGGCAAGCGCACCGGCGTGGCCGCCCTCCGCATCGCCGTCGCCCTGACCGAGGACCCCGAGATCAGGCTCACCAGGGCCGAGGCCATCCAGCGGATCACCGCCGAGCACCTCGACCAGGTGCTCCATCCCCAGCTCGAGCGCACCAACGCCGAGATCCTCGCCACCGGCCTGGCGGCGTCGCCCGGCGCCGGCGTGGGTCGCGCCTACTTCGACGCCGATCGCGCCGCCGAGGCGGCCGAGCGCGGCGAGCGGGTCGTGCTCGTCCGCCAGGAGACCTCACCCGAGGACGTGCACGGCATGGCGGTCGCCGAGGGCATCCTCACCTCGCGTGGCGGGCTGGTCAGCCACGCCGCCGTCGTCGCCCGCGGCTGGGGCAAGCCCGCGGTGTGCGGGGCCGAGTCGCTCCACATCGGCGCCGACTCGTTCACCACCGCCGAGGGGACCGTGGTGCACGAGGGCGAGGTCATCTCGATCGACGGCACCACCGGCAGGGTCTTCCTCGGTGAGGTGTCGGTGGTCGAGGGCGACTTCCCCGACGAGTTCACGACCCTGCTCGGCTGGGCCGACGAGATCCGCGACGGCCACCTCGGCGTGCGGGCCAACGCCGACACCGGCGCCGATGCCACGCGGGCCCGCCAGTTCGGCGCCGAGGGCATCGGCCTGTGCCGCACGGAGCACATGTTCCTCGGCGACGACCGGCTGCCCGTCGTGCGCGACATGATCCTCGCGTCCGACCCGGCCGACGAGGAGCGGGCCCTGGGCCGGCTGCTCGAGGTGCAGCGCGCCGACTTCGAGGAGGTGCTCGAGGCGATGGACGGTCTGCCGGTCACGGTGCGCCTGCTCGACCCTCCCCTCCACGAGTTCCTCCCGTCGGTCGAGGAGCTCGTCGTGCTCGAGTCACACGGCCAGCTCGACGCCGACGGCCTCGCCCTGCTCGAGGCGGCCCGCCACTGGCAGGAGCAGAACCCGATGCTCGGCCTACGCGGCGTTCGGCTCGGCATCGTCAAGGGCGGCCTCTACAAGATGCAGGTGCGGGCCCTCGTCGAGGCGGCCCTGGCCCGAAAGGCCGAGGGCGGTCACCCCATCGTCGAGATCATGATCCCGCTCGTCGTCACCCTCACCGAGCTCCAGCTGGCCCGGGACTGGGTGGTCGAGGAGGTCGCCGAGGTGCTCACGGCCGCAGGTGCGGAGCTCGACGTCGAGGTCGGCACCATGATCGAGACCCCGCGAGCTGCCGTGCGCGGTGGTGAGGTGGCCGAGGCGGCCGACTTCTTCTCCTTCGGCACCAACGACCTCACCCAGATGACGTGGGGCTTCAGCCGTGACGACGTCGCCCCGATCCTCGAGGCCTACCTCGAGCGGGGCCTCATCCAGAACGACCCGTTCGAGACCATCGACGTGTCCGGCGTCGGGCAGTTGGTGCGCATGGGCATCGAGCAGGGCCGCGTGGCGAAGCCGAGCCTGAAGTTCGGGGTGTGCGGCGAGCACGGCGGCGACCCGGAGTCGATCGCCTTCTTCGCCTCGTTGGGCATGGACTACGTCTCGTGCTCGCCGTACCGGGTGCCGATCGCCCGCCTCTCCGCCGCCCAGGCCGTGCTGGCCGCGCAGGACTGACCGTCCCCACCCGGCGGCGGCGCCGCGTCAGCCGTTGAGGTCGTAGCCGCAGTTGTCGAGGACCCACGCGGCGGCGCGACCGGCGGCCGCCTCGGTCTCGGCCTGCACCGCAGGGTCGACGGAGGCCGTCGGCCCTCCGTCGACCAGGTCCTGGGTCGCCTGGGCGACGGTCGACATGTCCTCGGCGATGGGCTCGGGGGCGTCCTCGGCCAGGGTCTGCAGCTCCTGCACGTAGGCGATGTAGGCCGCGTCGTCGTTGAGGTCGACGTCGTCGCCGCCCTCGCTCCAGGCGATGATCCCCTCGCACCACTCGGCGTCGGTGCCGGTCGCGGTGATGACGCCGGTGGTGGCCGTGGTCGCGTCCCCGCCGTCGGTGGTGTCCGTCTCCTCCGTGGAGGCGGCGACCGTCGTGGGCGAGGACTCCTCGTCCCCGCCGTCGTCACTGCACGCGGCGGCGCCGAGCAGCAGGGTGGCGCAGGCCACGAGGGCGACGAGGGCGCGCGTCGGACGGGCGCGGGAAGTGGCGAGCATCAGACCCTCCGAGGGCTGGTGGGGTTGGCGGCGAGCATAGCGGGGGACCGTCGCGGGGGCCGGCGCCTGCCCCGGTCGGGTCGGCCGTGTCCGCTGCTACCGTCCGGCGGGATGGGACGGGCGCCGGCGGCGGGGGACTGACGGTGGGCATCTACGACGAGGACATCGCCCGGGTCCGACAGGCGTCCGACATCGTCGCCGTCGTCAGCGAGCACGTCGCCCTCCGCCGCGTCGGGCGTCGCTGGCAGGGGCTGTGCCCGTTCCACAGCGAGAAGTCGCCGTCGTTCTCCGTCAACCAGGAGGAGGGCCTCTACTACTGCTTCGGGTGCGGGGCCAGGGGTGACGTCATCACCTTCGTGCGCGAGATCGAGCACGCCGACTTCGTGGGCGCGGTCGAGAAGCTCGCCGGTCGCGCCGGCATCGCGCTGCGCTACACCGACCAGGCCGAGACCGAGGGGCGCAAGAAGCGCGGGCGCCTGCTCGACGCGGTGGCCAAGGCCGTCGACTGGTACCACGAACGACTCCTCACCGCGCCCGATGCGGCGCCGGCGCGCGGCTACCTCCGCTCGCGCGGGCTCGACGGTGACGACGTGCGCACGTATCGCATCGGGTGGGCGCCCGAGGGATGGGACACCCTCGCCCGGTCGCTGCGCGTGCCCGACGACGTCTTCGTCGAGGCCGGCCTCGGCTACCTCAACAACCGGGGTCGGCCGACGGACGCGTTCCGGGCCCGGGTCCTGTTCCCCATCTTCGACGTGCGCGGCGACGCCGTCGGCTTCGGTGGCCGGGTGCTCCCCGGGGGACAGGGGCCGAAGTACAAGAACTCGGCCGAGTCGTCGATCTACGCCAAGAGCCGGCTGCTCTACGGGCTGAACTGGGTCAAGAGCGAGGTGGTGGCGGCCGACGAGGTCATCGTGTGCGAGGGGTACACCGACGTGATCGGGTTCTCGAAGGCGGGTGTGCCCCGGGCCGTGGCCACGTGCGGCACCGCCCTCACCGAGGACCACGTCAAGCTGCTGCGGGGGTTCGCCCGCCGGGTGGTGCTGGCCTTCGACGCCGACGCCGCCGGGCAGAACGCGGCCGACAAGTTCTTCGCCTGGGAGCGCACCTACGACCTCGACGTGGCCGTCGCCGACCTGCCGCCGGGCGTCGATCCCGCCGATCTCGCCGCCTCCGATCCCGACGCCCTGCGGGCCTCGGTCGACGGTGCGGTGCCGTTCCTCAAGTTCCGGGTCGACCGGGTGCTGGCGTCGATCGACCGATCGACGGCCGAAGGTCGGGCCCGGGCCGCCGAGGCGGCCATGGCCGTCATCCGCGAGCACCCGAGCGAGCTGGTCCGCGACCAGTACGTGATGGACGTGGCGTCGCGCACCCAGATCGACCCCGACCGTCTCCGTCGGGCTCGATCGCGGCCGGCACCGGCAGATGGGCGGCGCGGCCGGGCCGTGCCGGTCGACCAGGCCCGGCCCCGGCCGCGCCGACCGCAGCCCGACTCGCCGGAGGTCGAGGCCCTCCGCCTCCTGGCCCACCGTCGCGACGAGGTCGAGTCCTGGCTCGACCCGGTGCTGTTCGACGACCCGGTCACCAGCGAGGCGTACGCCGCGCTGGCCGGCGCCGCCGGGGTGCTCGACGCCGCCGCCGCCTGCGGGTCCGACGCCGCCGACCTGCTCCAACGCATCGGCGTCGAGGACACCGAGGCCCGCCCCGACGAGGTGGTGGGCCGCCTGGCCGAAGCCGCCGCCATGCGTGAGCTGGCCGTCCTCGAGGCCGAGGCGAGGTCGTCGGACGACCCCGAGGCGTTCGCCCGGTCGGCACGCGCCAGCGGGTGGGTGAAGCCCAGGATCGAGGAGCTGCGCGAGCCGGCCACCGCCCTCGACGCCACGGAGCAGTTGCTAGCCTGGCTGACACGTCGGCCGGAGGAGGACCCATGAGCGAGGGCACGCCCATGCTCTCCCCTTTGCTCGGCGTTCCCGAAGGCGACGTGCGCGTCCTGCTCGAGCGGGGTCGCCGCAACGGGCACGTCACCCTCGACGACGTGTTCGACGTCTGCGGGCCGATCGACCCCACGCCCGAGTTCATCCTGCGCCTCCGGGCGTTGTGCACCGACAACGGCATCGAGCTCGACGAGGAGGCGGTGAGTGCACCGCTGGTCGAGCCGCGTGTGACCGTGCCGGCCGACACCGAGCCCCTGGCCAGCGGCGACGACCCGGCCGTCGACGTGGCGACGAGGGGCGACGACGAGCAGGCCGAGGCCGATCCGGGCAGCGAGCTCCAGACGGTGATCGTCGACGACCTCGACGACGAGGACGAGGCCGACGCCGAGGCCGACCGCCTCCGCACCCGCCTGCGCACGGTCGCCTCCCGCGACATGTTCCGCCTCGGTGGCGTCGCCGCCGGCGGCTCCTCCGACCCGGTGCGGATGTACCTCAAGGAGATCGGGCGCGTGCCCCTCCTGACCGCGCAGGAGGAGGTCGACCTGGCCAAGCGGATCGAGGGCGGGATGCTCGCCGCCGAGCGGCTCGCCGACCTCGAGGCGAGCGGCCAGCTCGCCGAGCTCCAGCCGGGGGAGCGGCGCCGGCTCGAACGCCTCGTGCAGCGGGGCGAGCGGGCCAAGTCCGAGCTCACCCAGGCCAACCTGCGCCTCGTCGTGTCGATCGCCAAGCGCTACGTGGGCCGCGGCATGCTCATCCTCGACCTCATCCAGGAGGGCAACCTGGGCCTCATGCGGGCGGTCGAGAAGTTCGACTACACGAAGGGCTTCAAGTTCTCCACCTACGCCACGTGGTGGATCCGCCAGGCCATCACCCGGGCCATCGCCGACCAGGCCCGCACCATCCGCATCCCGGTGCACATGGTCGAGTCGATCAACAAGGTCCACCGGGTGCAGCGCCAGATGATCCAGGAGCTCGAGCGCGAGCCCACCATCGAGGAGCTGGCCGAGAAGGTCGACATGACGCCGGCACGGGTGCGCGAGATCATGCGCATCTCGCAGGACCCGCTCTCGCTCGACTCGCCCGTCGGCGAGGAGGACGATTCGAACCTGGCCGACTTCATCGAGGACCAGCAGGCCGAGGCCCCGGCCGAGATGGCGGCCAAGATGATGCTCAACTCGGCGGTCGAGGAGGCCCTGCAGGAGCTCAACGACCGCGAGAAGGCGGTCGTGCGCATGCGGTTCGGGCTCGACGACGGCCAGGCCCGCACCCTCGAGGAAGTCGGTCGCGAGTTCGGCGTCACCCGCGAGCGCATCCGCCAGATCGAGTCGAAGACCCTCGCCAAGCTGCGGCATCCTCATCGCAGCCAGAAGCTGCGCGACTACCTCGACGGCGAGTAGCCGGCGTTCCTGTCGGTACCCCTCGGCACCATCGGGCGCATGGGGTACCGCGGCAAGCTGGTCGAGCAGGAGCGAGCGCGCGAGCTTCGGGCCCGGGGTTGGGCCTTGCAGGACATCGCCGACGAGGTCGGGGTGTCGAAGGCGTCGGTGTCGGTGTGGGTACGCGACGTGTCGTTCGTCCCCGCGCCTCGGCGTCGAGCGGCGCGCGTGCGGGGGCCGAGCGCGTCGACGGTCGCCAAGCAGGCCCAGATCGACGCCATGGTCGAGGCCGGGCAGGAGCGGATCGGCCGCCTCAGCGACCGCGACCTCCTGATCGCCGGCACCGCGTTGTACGCGGGTGAGGGGTCGAAGACCGACGGGGCGGTCAAGTTCGCGAACACCAACCCCGCAATGATCGTGCTGTTCCTCCGATGGCTCCGAACGTTCTTCGACGTCGACGAAGCCCGGCTACGGGTGCGGCTCTACCTGCACGAGGACCTCGACCTGGCCGAGGCCGAGGTGTACTGGAGCACGCTGACCGACATCCCGGTCGCCCAGTTCGGCAAGCCGTATCGGGCGAAGGCTGATCCGAGCATCCGGCACGCGAAGCACCCCCGCGGCTGTCCGAGTGTCGTCTACGCCTGCAGCCGCACCCATCGGGCCGTGATGGGGCTGGTGAAGGCGCTGCTATCCTCCGGACCCGACCTTCCGGGGTAGCTCAGCTGGCAGAGCAATCGGCTGTTAACCGATTTGTCGTGGGTTCGAGCCCCACCCCCGGAGCAGCAACCAGCAGCGACCGATGCCCGCCGGGTCCTCGACCCGGCGGTCGTCGTTCCCGGGCCCGTAGCTCAGTGGTCAGAGCAGGGGACTCATAATCCCTCGGTCGGTGGTTCGATCCCACCCGGGCCCACCGTCGTGACCTGCGGTTTCGTGTGCATACCGTCGGCGGCCGCTGGGGGCGCTGTGCCTGAGGTCGGGGGGCAGAGCGGGCCCGGTTGCGGCGCGGTCGACGATCGCGTGGGCATGTCTCGCGGGTGCTCGGGATCGAGCCGCCGTCACCGGTTCAGGCGGCGTCGAAGCCGAGCTGGTCGGGTGGGTCGGGGCCGGCGTGTGGGTCGCTGGTGTCGCGGGCCTCGCCGTGTTCGTCGGGTGGGTGCCAGGTCCACCGTCCGGGGCCGCCGCGCAGGTCGTGGCCGCGGTGGGTGATGAGGTCGTGGTGGTGAGCGCACACGGTGGCGAGCTCGTCCAACGTGGTGCGGCCGGATGCGGCGAACGGGACGGTGTGGTGCACCTCGAGCCGGCGGGTGCTGGCACAGCCGGGCACGACGCAGCAGCGGTCGCGCACCAGCAGGGCGTCGTCGATCTCGGGGGGTCGGCGCCGTCCGAGCCGCACGACGCGGTGGACGTCGGTGCCGTCGGTCTCCACCAGCGACACGAACGGGTTGGGCCCCCACATCTGGCGGGCCACCTTCACCGGGATGAGGCCGACGCCGGCGATCTCGCAGGTCTCACCCGGGGCGGTGCGGCCGCGCAGCACGGCGGTGTCGGTGACGTGGATGTACACCCGCGGCTCTCGGACCGGTGTCGACCCGTCACCACCCGACGACGACGCCCGGATGAGGCGCACCATGGCGTCGGAGGCGAGATGCCGGTCGGGATCGCGTCGCCCAGCCCGGTACGCGGCCTTGAACGCGTCCTCCCGGAAGCGTTGGTGCAACGAGACGAACTCGCTGTAGTCGTCGAGGGTGGTGCGCCAATGGACGTTGCCCATGCCCTCGTCGTCGACGAAGGTCCTCAGCTCCCGGTCGTGGCGTTGCCGCTGCGTAGCGGCGCTGTTCGTCGGGGTCCCCGGCCGCCCTCGCCTCGGCCGCGGCCTTCTTCAGCCGCCCGAGATCGGTGCGCTTCGCGGTCGCCAACAGGTCATGTTCCGACGACGGGTCGACCTCGGCCGCCCGGGCGATCGCCGCGGCCTGGTCGATCGACACTTCACCGGCGCGCACCGCGTCACCCGTCGGACCCAACGACTCGAGCTTGCGGGCGGTGTCGACCAGCTTGCCGACACCGCCCGGTGACTCCCCGGTCCTGGTGGCCAGGAACTCCCGCACCGACCGCGAGCCCGACGCCTGCCAGGCGTTGGCCTCCTCGACCCTCTTGGCGGCGAGCGCCTGGCCGGTCTCGGCCAGCCGCTTCATCTCGGCGAACACCTCGACCGCCTCGACCGCCTGGGCCCCGGTCAGGCACCCCGGCTCGAAGCCGGCCACCGCGGCCCGCAAGCCGTCTCGGAGGGTCCCCAACTCCATGCCGACCATCATAGCGAACACCAGTTCGCTCCGGCAATGACAAAACGATGACGATGCGGGCCGGCAGGGCGCTCGGAGGGGCGCAGAGCGCAGCGCAGTCGGCGGACGGGGCATGCCGTAGGAGTGCGCGCCCTGGCGCTCCAGGTGGGTCTTGACGCTGGTGCGGTGAATGCCGAGCTCCTGGGCGAGCGTCTCGATCGTCGAGCCTCGCGACCCCTGCCCCGCGAGGGAACCGTGCGTTCGGGGAGCAGGTGCCGGCTGCCGGGGCTTCGCAGCGGTCGGGTACGGTCTTGGCTTCGCGGGGCTCGGCGCCTGCCTTGGCGAACCGGAGGTGGCCCGTCATGCCCGGTGAGGATCATGAGCTCACCTCGAAGGCGACGTTGCGGCGACGCAGCGTGGGGAACCTGTTGCGGATGGGTCACTGTGCGCCCACCGTGATGAAGACGCTGCTGGATGCCTCGGGCTCGACCGCGTCGTGGCCGATCATGCTCACCGCGGGGCTGCCGGGTGGCATCGGCAACACGGGCGGCGAGTGCGGTGGGATCACTGCACCCTTGGTGCAGCTCGGCCTCGAACGCGGCCGCGCCGAAGCCGAGGACGGGTTGCCGGTTGTCGTGGAAGCGGGTCACGACGTGCTCGCTCGGTTCGCGGACGCACAGGGCACGACCCAGTGTCGGGAGATCAGGGGCACGAGCCGGGTGCCGGTCCGTTGCATCGCAGTGGTGCGTGAGGCGCCCGCGATGTGCGCAGAGTGCATCGACGCTCCGGTCGCCGGGGTCATCGAGCCGGAGGCCCGAGCGGCATACCGCCGGCTGTACGAGCACTGGAAGGAACGCGGCTTCCATTGTGCCGACGCGGTCTTGTGTGAGTCTGTGACGTCGCCGGCGCCCGACGAGGATCTGAGCGACGCCGTCACGGCCTTCATGGGCGGCACCGTGTTCGCAGGCATGACCTGCAGTGCGCTGACCGCAGGGGTGATGGCACTGGGTCTGGCGCTGGGTGAGATCGAGAACAGCCACGGCCGCGTGGCGCGCATGATCGCGACGATGGCGGTGGGCGGCGATGCCTTCACCGACGAGCTCAACGCGTTCAATCGGGTCATGAACCTCGGACACGAGCTGAGCGGATGGTTCGAAGCGGAGTTCGGCAGCACCCAGTGTCGGGAGCTGACCGGATGTGACTTCTCTTCGACCGTGGACGTCGACGAGTACATCGATCGCGACGGGACGGCTGACTGTGCACGGCTTGCGCGACGCGTCGCCGAGCGTGTCTCGGCCGTGGTCGCGCTCGCCTCGACGGCTTCGCACGACGACGAGACGGATACGAACCGATGACCGACTCCGTCGTGGATCATGTGCTGGTGGTCTAAGCCCACCCCAACCCGGGGCGGGCCAGCTCGATGGATGGGTGGAGCGGTCGCGCGAGTACCTGGGGGACCTCGTCGTCCTGAAAGGCTTTGCCCCATCCCTTGGTCGAGTCGAGAGGTGTCCTGTGCACGTATTGACAGTGTTTGCGCATTCGAACCCGAAGTCGTTCTGTCACGCGATCCTGGATGAGTTCACGGCAGGTCTGCGTGAGGCCGGGCACTCGAGCGAAGTCATCGACCTGTATGCGATCGGCTTCGACCCGGTGCACCGCCCGCGCGACACGCCAAGCTGGTTGAGCGAGAGCGTCCCGGACGACGTGCTCGACCGGATGCACGTCCGGGAGTCCGTGATGGAGGGGGCGGGCGGACCGCTGCGGCGTCTCGCGATGACGCGGCTGCTCGGCGACCGCGACGCTCGCGGCATCATCCGGTTGTTGCGGGAGCGCTTTCAGCCGAAGGACGTGCTCGCGCAGCAGCAGAAGGTGGCGCGTGCGCAGGCGCTTGCGTTCATCGCGCCGGTGCACTTCTTGAGCTTCCCGGTCATCCTGAAGGGTTGGTTCGATCGCGTCTGGACGCCGGGGTTCGCCTACGACCTGACGGAGGAGGCCTGGCGGGGCGACATCAGCGGCCGTCGGGGGCTGCTGACGCACGAGAAGGCGCTGATCATGCAGACGACGATCTGGGATGAGCGTTCCTATGACACCGGGCTCCGCGAGGCCATGTGCAAGGTCATCGATGAGTACACGTTGACCTATCCGGGGATCAAGCACGTCGAGCACGTGCTGTTCTACGCCGTTCACGGTGCCGACGACGACACGAGGCGCGGGTACCTCGAGCGGGCCCGTGAACTCGGTCGGAACTTCTGACGGGGTCGGCCCGATCCCGCTTGCTCGGGCCGAGGTCCGCTCACGATGCCGCAGTCGTCGCCGCCGCGTCGAACGCGGCCGCCAGCTCGTCGAAGGCCTTTTCGAGGTGCTCCGCCAGCAGGCCGAGGTCCGGCACGACGTCGCGGTCGGCGGTGACGCCGAAGAGGAGCTGGTCGGCGTAGGACAGCACGGCGATGGTCAGCCCCTCGCGGTCGACCACCTCGACGTAGGGGAAGACCTCGCGCAGCGGCGCTCCCCTCAACCACAGCGGGATCGGTGGCCCGGGGATGTTCGTGATCACCAGGTTCATGGGGATGTGGTGGCTCACGAACCGGGTGAGCGGTGCCGCCAGGGGCGTGAGCCCGTCGGCCAGCTCGATCACGGTGGAGGCGCCGTCGACCAGACCCGACTGCTTCAGCTCCGTGGTCTGGCGGTGGACGTCGCGGAGTTGCCCGAGCACGTCGGGCTCCCCCACGGGGAGGTCGACCACGAACATCGACACCCGGTTGCCGAGGGTGTCACCGTGCTCGTCCTCGCGGCGGGTCGACACGGGCACCATCGCCTTGAGGGTGCGGTCCTCGACGTCCTCACCGTGGTCGAGCAGGAAACGCCGGAGGCCGTTCGTGCAGGCGGCGACGACCACGTCGTTGAGGCTGACCCCCGCCACCGCCTTCGTCTGCCGGGCGCGCTCGAGCGATACGCGGGCCGGACGCCACCGCCGGTGCTGGGTCACCGTGGTGTTCCACGGCGCTGGGCGCGGCTGTACCGACATGGTCCAGAGGGTGCGGGCGACGTTGGTCACCGCGGCGGCGGCGTCGGCGGGGGCACGCACGGCGGCGATGCCGTTGCGCACGAGGTCGACGGGCCGGGCGAGCTGCTCGGCGACGCTGTCGACGAGCAGGCGGGTGGGGCTCGGGGCGGGGGCGGGCTGCCACTCGGGGGGCGCGGCGTCTTCGGGGATCTCGGCGGTGAGGTCGACGAGGGCCATGCCGAGGTCGACGTTGGCGATGCCGTCGCCGAGTGCGTGGTGGGTCTTGATGATCAGGGCCGCCCGGTCGTCCTGGAGGCCGTCCACGAACCAGAGCTCCCACAGCGGCCGGGCGCGGTCGAGCGGCAGGGACTGGACCCGTCCCATGAGCTCGAGTAGCTGCTCCTCGTCTCCGGGGCGGGGCAGGGCCGTCAACCGCACGTGGTAGGAGACGTCGAAGCCGTCGTCGTCAACCCACACCGGTCGTCCCTGGCCGAACGGGACGAACATCAGCCGTTGCCGCAGGCGGGGCACGCGATGGGCGCGTCCGGCGATGAACGCCCGCAGCTCGTCGATGCGGATGCGGCCCGTCTCGTCCCGCCAGGCGTCGCCCTCGTAGATCGAGAGCGAGCCGACGTGTTGCGGCTGGCGCTCGTCCTCGATCCGCAGAAAGACGGTGTCCTGGGCCGAAAGCCGCTGGTAGCCCATGAGCCTCCCCCGGGGAATGTCGGTGGGCGACGTCGCTCCCGGCCCCGACCCGGTGCGTCGTGTTCCCCGCTCCCCGCCGCAAAGGCGAGGCCGCAGGCGCCTCTCGTGTCCCAGTCAATCACGGCGGCGTCGATCACGTCGCCGCCGACCTCCGACCGGAACGGCGCGGCAGGGATCTCGTCGGGCGTCAGAAGCGAGATCCGAGTGCCGGTCAGCCGCGCGGCGCGGACGGCGCGGTGTCGGGTTCACAAGCGCGGCATCGGCATGTCGGACCGCTTCGATGAGCCACCGACGATCCAGCAGCGCAACGAAGACATCGTTGCCGTCATGGATGCGCTCGGGTGGGAGTCCGCGCACGTCTTCGGGCAGTCCGAGGGAGGAGCGATGGCGCAGCTCTTCGCCGCCGACCATCCCGAGCGCGTCGAGAGCGTCACGATCGCCAGGGCGGAGAGGGCAGCGCAGTCGTCGGACGGGGCATGCCGTAGGAGTGCGCATCGCCGCAGGTCCGCGCGGCGGAGGGTGTGGGGCCGGACGGCGAGGACGGTACGACCTGCGACCCTGGCCCGCCGCCCGGTCAACGGCTGTCGTAGCCGGTGTTCACGAACCGGATGCACTGGCCCTGGTTGCGGAACCCGAGCTGTGCCCATCCGCCCTTCTTGCAGCTGTCCTTCGTGATGGATCCGACCGCGAACGACGTCCAGTCGAAGTCCCAGTCGCGTTCACCGCCGAGGGCCAGCCGCACCTCGACGACGGCCGTCGCCTGGAAGGTCCGCACGACGGGGGCCGAGGAGCATCCGGGGGCGGGGACGGGCCGTCCGTCGACGCAGACGCCCGGATGGATCACGTCGCCGGTCACCACGGGGTGCGGCGTGGTCCCCACCGTCTGCCCGTCGATGCGGTACTCGAAGAACGCGAGCGAGCTCGTGGGGTTGACGAACTCGAGGATCACCGAGCCCGGCCCGGCGGACACTGCGTTCACGTGCGGCCGCCCGGCGGCCCGGTTGGCGTCGTTGGTGCTCGGGAAGTCGTACGCGGCGGCAGGACCCGCGGCCAGCACGACCAACGCCGCGGCGAGGGCGAGCGACGCGAGGGTGGCCGCTCGACGGGTACGGATGCTCATGGTTCGGGCTCCCTGCTCGAAGAGGCGTCCGCCACGCCTGGTGTTCCGCCACGTGATCCATCGGCATCGAGAGCTCGGCACTTGACGACCATCCGATCGGTTGCGCCTCCGCCGGGCCGGCCCGGCGACGGGGACGAGCGCGGCTCACGGGCCCGATGTCGTCGTCGCGGTCGTCGTCTCCGGCACCGTCCAGCGTGCCGGCCGGTCGACGGTAAGCTCCCGTCGCTCGTCGATGAGAGGTGGGAGCAGTTGTTCACCAACGTCGTGATCGGCCTCGATCCGTCTGACACCGCCCATCATGCGTGCCGCGAGGGCGCCCGGCTGGCCAAGGCGGTCGGCGCCCACGTCCACCTCGTGGTGGCCTTCACGGACAGTCCCCGTGGTGGCGTCGAGATCAGCGACGAGCGGCGCGCCGCCGAACGCATGGTCGAGGGGATGGCGACCGAGATCGATCCGACCGGTCGTGCCGTCACCATCCACGCGCTGCCGGCGAAGCCGGCTGCGGCCATCGTGGATGTCGCCAACCAGGTGCAGGCCGATCTCATCGTCATCGGCAACAAGGGCGCTCACGGCGCTCGCCGCGTCCTCGGAAGCGTGGCCAGCGCGGTCACCAACGAGTCGCCGTGCACGGTCATGGTGGTCAAGACGACCTGACCGACGGGTCACGTGTGCCGGGTTCGGGTCGTTCGGCCCTGGGGGGCGGCCCGACGGCGGGTGACGCTGCGATCTGATGGGAGATCCGGTCGGAGCGCAGGGCCCGTCCCTGATGGCGGTGTTGTTCACGGATCTGGTCGGTTCCACGTCGCAGCGCATCGCGCTGGGAGAAGAGACGGCCGACGCGCTGCGGCACGCCCATGACGAGCTCCTGGCCGACGCGGTGGGCGCGCGGGGCGGGCAGGTCGTGAAGTCGACCGGCGACGGGATCATGGCCACCTTCCCGGGCGCGGCGGAGGCGGTGGCGGGGGCGATCGCCATCCAGCAGGCGATCGATCGGTACAACCGACGGCCCGACGCGTTGGCCCCGCTGTCGGTGCGCATCGGTGTCTCGTTGGGAGACGTGACCACCGAAGGCGACGACGTGTTCGGGACGCCGGTGATCGAAGCGGCCCGCCTGTGCGCGGCGGCCGAGGGCGGACAGATCCTGGTCGCCGACGTCGTGCGACTCCTGGCCGGGAGCCGTGCGGGCGACGTGTTCGTGCCCGTGGGGGAGCTGGCGCTGAAGGGCCTGCCCGGACCGGTCTCGACGAGTGCGGTCCGGTGGGAGCCGAGCACCGAGCCGCTGCTGGCCCTGCCCGGCGGGCTGGTCCCCGTCGGCGGGTTCGCCTTCGTCGGCCGCAACGCCGAGCTCGACCGGTTGGACGAGGCGTGGGCGGCCGTGGTGGCCGGTGAGCGGCGGGCGTTGTTCGTGGCCGGCGAGCCCGGGATCGGCAAGACCCGGTTGGTGTCCCAGTTCGCGACCCGGTCGGAGCCGAGGGTGGCGTGGTGCTCTACGGTCGGGCCGAACCGGAGTTGGGCGTCCCTTACCAGCCGGTGGTCGAGGCCCTCGGCGGCTACCTCCGCGCCTGCCCCCAGGCGGAGCTCGCCGGCCAGCTCGGGTCGCTGTCGGGAGAGCTGGTCCGCCTCACCCCCCAGCTCGCCGAGCGGGTGCCGGGGCTGGCCGAACCGCTGCCCGCCGAGCCCGAGACCCAGCGCTACCGGCTCTTCGAGGCGGTGGCGGAGCTGCTGTCCAACATCTCCCGGACCCGGCCCCTGATGGTGGTGCTCGACGACCTGCAGTGGGCGGCCCGGCCCACCATCGCCCTCGTCACCCACCTGCTGCAGGTCGACCTGCCGCTGCGAGTGCTGCTGATCGGCTGCTACCGCGAGACCGAGGTGGGTCCGGGCCACCCCCTCACCGAGCTGCTCGTCGAGGCCCACCGCGTCCCTGGGGGTTCGGCTGCAGCACCTGACCGGGTTGACCGAGCCGGACGTGGTCGCCTTGGCCGACGAGGCGACCGGTCGTCGCCGTCGAGACCGGTCGGTTGAGCCGCGACCTGTTACGAGGCCACCGACGGCAACCCGTTCTTCGTGACCGAGATCCTCCACGCCATCCGGGGCAACGGGGCCATCCGGGGCGACGAGATCGACCTGGCCGCCCTCGGGGTGCCGCAGGGCGCCTCGACCATGGTCGCCGCTCGGGTCGCCCAGCTCGAGCCCACCCACCAAGCCGTCCTGCGCACCGCCGCGGTGATCGGCCAGCGCTTCGACCTCCCCCTGCTGTGTGCGGTGGTCGGTGACGACGATCTCGTCCTCGGCGCCCTGGCCGACGCCGAAGCCGCCGGTCTGGTCGGGACCCACGAGGTGCTCGGGGGTCGCCAGTTCGCCCACGCCCTCATCCGCGACGCCCTCTACCGCGGCCTCACTCCCTCCGAGCGCATCCGCCAGCACCGTGACGTCCTCGGCGCCCTCGACGCGCTCCCCGGCGGCGAGCGGCGACTCGGCGAGCTGGCTCATCACGCCACCCAGGCCGCTCCCCTGGTCGGCGTCGACGTGGCCGTCCGCTCCCGGCGCCGGGCCGCCGACCGGGCACGAGAGGACCTGGCCTTCGAGGAAGCCGCCAGCCACCACCGCGCCGCGCTCGACCTGCTGGAGGCGGCCGGGCTGGCCGACACCGGGGAGTCCTGCGACCTGCGGATCGACCTGACGGAGGCGTTGCACCGAGCCGGCGACGTCGTGGCCGGCGAGGCGGCCCTGCTCGCGGCCGCCGACGGCGCCCGGCGGTTGGACGACCCGGCGCGGCTGGCCCGGGCCGCTCTCGCCGGCCCCGCGCCCGGCACCGGGCCATGGTGGCTCGGCCCCGACCCCGACCCCTGTCTCGGGGTCGTCGAGGACGCCCTGGCCCGTACAGACCCCGAGGACAGCACCTCCCGTGCCCGGCTGCTTGCCGTCCAGGCGACGCGCACGGGGTTGCTGGTCGACTCGGCCGCCTCGGTGCGCCGCGGGCAGACGGCGGCTGCCGAGGCGATCGCCATGGCCCGCCGGTTGGGGCACGACCCGACCCTGGCCAAGGTGCTGGTCGGCGCCTACACGCCCTACTCCACCCCCGACAACCTCGGGGAGCGGGTGGGCCTGTGCGACGAGATGGTCACCATCAGTGACCGTGTGCACGACCTCGAATCCGCGCAGCGGGCCCGAACGCACCGGGCCACGTGTCGCATCGAGGCCGGGGACCTCGACGGTGCCCGTGCCGACCTGGACGACGCCGAACGCCTGCTCGACGCCCTCCGCCAACCGATCCACGCGTTCTACGCCACCTGGTACGGGGCCTGCCTGGCCCTCCTCGAGGGCCGCCTCGACGACGCCGAACGGCGGATCGAGGCGATGCCGACCTACCTGCGCCGTTCCGGTGAGGGGTCGCGTCGTGATCCTCACCGGCGTGATGCTGATCGACCTGTTCTGGATGCGCGGCCGTCTCGCCGAGATCGGCGACACCGTCCTCGCCGCGGTCGGCGACGTCGCCGACCTTCCCACGAGTCTCGCGCCATGGAGGCCTTCGTCCTGGCCGAGACCGGCGCCACGGACCGGGCACGGCGGATCCTCGACGACCTCCTCGCCGACGACGTCCTATCGTGGGTCACGCACTCCTGGATGGGGCTGACCGCCCTATCGGTGCTGGCGACGGTGACGGTCGCCACCGACCACCGGGAGGCGGCCCGCCGACTCGAGCAGGCCCTCGCAGCCCTACGCCGACCGCATCGCCACCAACGGCTAGGTGGCCCGGGACCGCCGGTGGCGCTGGTCCTCGCCGACCTGGCCGCCACCCAGGGCCGCACCGGCGACGCTGACCGCCACTATCGCGCCGCCGCCACCTTCTGCCAGGACAAAGGACTCGCGGGGTACTCGGCCATCACCTCGGTCGGATGGGCGGAGATGCTCACCCGGACGGGCGACCCCGCCGATCGACCGCACGCCGCCGACCTGGCCGGCCACGCCCTCGTGATCGCGGAGGAGCTCGGCATGGCCCGCGAGATCGAACGGGCCCGCAGCCTCCTCGCCCGCTGACACCTTCGGGCGGGGGCCCGACCGTGACGATCGACCCTGTCGTCACCGGTGGGACGGTCGGAGGATGATCAGGAGGGACCGTCGCGAATCGTCGGAGGTCACCACATGGGAGCACTGGCACGACGCAACCTGATCCCGATCACCCGGACATGAGCCCGGCACGCAGGGCGCCGCCGCCGCAGGAGCGGTGACGTGCCCGACGTGACCGATGCGCTCGCGCTGGCGGCGCGGGGCTGGTCGGTGGTCCCCGTCCACGGCGTCGTCGACGGTCGTTGCGGATGCGGGCGGGCGGCGTGCCCGTCACCCGGCAAGCACCCGCACGTCCGCTGGGAGCACTGGATGAGCCGGGCGCCGACGCCCGCCGAGCTCGAGTCCTGGTGGGAGCGGTGGCCCGACGCCAACATCGGGGTGGTCACCGGGTGGGTCTCGGCCATCGTCGTCCTCGACGTCGACCCGCGACACGGCGGCGACGCCTCCCTCGCCTCCCTCGAGGCCCGGCACGCGCCGTTGCCGGACACCGTCACCAGCCTCACCGGGGGTGGAGGCCGGCACCTCTACCTCGCCCACCCCTCGCACCTCGTGCCGTCCCGTCCACTCGCCCCCGGACTCGACCTGAAGGCCGAGGGCGGCATGGTCGTGGTGCCCCCCAGTCGGCATGCGTCGGGGAGCCGGTACCGATGGCTCGTCGGGCACGCGCCCGACGAGCACCTGCTCGCCCCCGTGCCCGAGTGGCTCGATGACCTGTCGGTGGCGCTCGATCGTCCGGCCGGTTCCGACCACGCCCCGGCCATGAGCCGTACCCCGACCGAGCGAGCCGAGTTCGCCGGCCTGTGGGCCGAGCTGGGGATCGACGTCGAGCCCGACGAGGTGCCCGGGGAGGTGCCCCACGAGGTCATGGTGCTCTGCCCCCTCCACGACGACCACCGACCGTCGCTCCACATCGACGGCGCGGGCTGTCGGTGGTTCTGCTTCGGCTGCCGCCGCGGTGGCGGCATCCAGGCCCTCCGTCGTGTGGTCCATCCGGAATCCGTCCCCTCTGCCGGCCGACCGTCGGCACGGGCGCCGGCGGCGGCGCCGACCCTGAGCGCCGAGGTCGTCGTGGACGTGGTGGGGGAGAGCGCCCACCAGGACGCGCTGCTGGTGCTCACCGGTGGGCGCCGCACCTGGACGGGCGCCCACGAGGAGACCGTCGCCCGGTTGGTGCCCCAGGACGACAACCCCTACGACCCGAACGCGGTCGAGGTCGTCATCGACGATCGTCTCGTCGGGCACCTGCCGAGGGACGCCGCCCGCGCCTACCGTCCGCTCATCTCCCAGACGGTCGGGGCGGCGGGGACGGCGACGTGCCTGGCGGAGATCCGCGGCGGTTGGGAGCGGGCACACGGCGACGTCGGGCGCTTCGGTGTCGTCGTCCACCTCCCGCACCTCGACCGAGCATCGCCCGGGTGAGGCGGCCGTGACGGCGCGGAGGTGATCGTGACGACGAGCGAGGACCAGCATCGGCGTCGGATCGGCGTGATCGGCCACGGTGCGGTCGGATCGGTGATCGCCGAGTGGCTGGCCCGCGGGCTCGCCGGCTGCGAGCTGACCGGTGTCCACGCCCACTCTCCGGTCCCCGGCCGCTACCGGGTGCGCTCCTTCGAGGAGCTCCTCGCGGCCTCCGACCTGGTCGTGGAGGCGGCGAGCCAGGAGGCCGTCGCCTCCTACGGCCCCGCCGTCGTGGACGCCGGGGTCGACCTGATGGTCGTCAGCGTGGGCGCCCTGCGCGACGACGCGATCTCGTCGCGGCTGCGGTCCGCGCCTGGCCGGCTCCTGGTGACGACCGGCGCCCTCGGGGGCGTGGACCAGCTCCGGGCGGCCACCCTCGGCGGCGGGCTCGACCGGGTGTCCCTGTCGACGCGCAAGCCACCGCCGGCGCTCGTCGAACCGTGGATGGACGCCGGGCTCGTGCGTCGACTCCAGGCGGGGGAGGAGGCCATCGTCGTCTTCGACGGGGCGGCGAGGGAAGCCGTGGAGCGGTTCCCGACATCGGTCAACGTCGCCGCCACGCTCGCCCTGGTCACCGTCGGGTTCGACCGGGTGCAGGTCCGCCTCGTGGCCGACCCGGCCGTGCACCACGTCGAGCACCTCGTGGAGGCGGTCGGACCGCTGGGATCGTGGTCGTTCACGATCCGCAACGTGGCCTCACCGGAGAACCCGCGGACCTCCGCCATCACGCCCTACGCGGTCATCCGTGCGCTGGCCGACCTCGAGGCTCATGTCGTGATCGGCGTGTGAGCGACGAGATCCGTCCCGTGGTTCACCGGCGCCGGTCGGCGCCGGTGACGTTGGGCCCTTGTCCCGGGGTCCCCATGGCGGTTGAGTGCGACCGTCGATCCGATCCGGGAGGGAGCACATGCGCTTCGCCAACCGCGTCGACGCCGGGCGGCGTCTGGCCGACCGGCTCAGGGGCTTCGCCGGGGCGCAGACGGTCGTCCTCGGTCTGCCCCGGGGTGGGGTCCCCGTGGCGTTCGAGGTCGCCGAGGCCCTGGGCGCACCGCTCGACGTCATCGTCGTCCGCAAGCTCGGCGTGCCCTTCCAGCCCGAGTTGGCGATGGGGGCCCTCGGCGAGGACGGCGTTCGCGTGCTCGATGACGACACCGTCCGCTCGGCGGGCGTCACCCTGGAGGAACTGGAGGTCGTGGAGCATCGGGAGCGAGCCGAGCTCGATCGGAGGGCCCGACGGTTCCGAGGATCCCGACCTCGACTCGACCTCACCGGACGCACGGCCCTCATCGTCGACGACGGGATCGCCACCGGTTCCACGGCGCGCGCTGCGTGCCTGGTCGCCCGGGCGCACGGCGCGTCCAGCATCGTGCTCGCCGTGCCCGTCGCGCCGCGTGGAGCCGCCTCACGATTCGGTGACGTCGTCGACGAGCTCGTCGTCCTCGAGACCCCGGAGCCGTTCTGGGCCGTCGGCCAGTGGTACGAGGACTTCTCGGCGACCACCGACGACGAGGTCATCGAGCTGCTCGCCCGTACCCGCCGCACGCCGTCCCCCTCGTCGGGAGCCGCGGCTGACGACCCACCGGTGCGCGACGCCGACGTCGAGATCGCCGCCGGCCCGGTCACCCTGGCCGGCCACCTGCACGTGCCGGAGGACCCCGTCGGCTGCGTCGCCTTCGCCCACGGGAGCGGCAGCAGCCGGCACAGCTCGCGCAACCGCTACGTCGCCTCGGTGCTGGCCGACGCCGGGATCGCGACGCTGCTGTTCGACCTGCTCACCGTCGACGAGGAGCTCGACCGGGCGAACGTGTTCGACGTGGAGCTGCTGGCCGAGCGCCTCGTCGCCGTCACGGACTGGTTGCGCGGCGAGCCCGGGGTGCAGCGCCTGTCGATCGGGTACTTCGGGGCCAGCACCGGTGCCGCCGCCGCGCTCTGGGCGGCCGCCGAGGCCGAGGCCGACATCGCCGCGGTCGTGTCCCGCGGTGGTCGGCCCGATCTCGCCGGCCGCCGGCTCGGCGAGGTACGGGCCCCGACCCGCCTCATCGTGGGCGGCGACGACACCGTCGTGCTCGAGCTCAACCGCGAGGCCCAGCGACGGCTGCGGTGCGAGAACGACCTGATCGTCGTGCCCGGAGCCACCCATCTGTTCGAAGAGCCCGGCACCCTCGCCTCGGCGGCCGGCCACGCCCGCGACTGGTTCCTGCGCTGGCTGCCCGCCCACCGGGCCGGTGCCGGTGGCTGAGCGATGCCGTCGCGCGCCGAGCCCGGAGAGGCCGGGCACCGGACCGCGCCCCACACCGCCGACCTGATCGTCGAGGCCTGGGGTCCGAGCCGCACCCGCTGCCTGGAGGAGGCGGTGCGGGGGCTCGCCGCCACGGTGGTCCATGCCCGTGAGGGGGCCACCGCCCACCGAAGGCCGGTGCACGTCGCCGCCGGCCGCGACGACGAGGTGCTCGTCGCCGTGCTCCAGGAGGTCATCTACGTGATCGACGTCGACGGCGAGGTCCCGGTGGCCGCCCACCTGGCCGTCGACGACGAGGGGGACCTCGGCGGGTGGTTCGAGGTCGTCGACCTCGCCGAGGTCGAGGCGACCGGCGCCGTGCCGAAGGGGGTCTCCCGCCACCAGCTCGCCCTCACCGAGTCCGGGGGGACGTGGCGGTGCCGGGCGCTCATCGACGTGTGACCTCGCCGGCTCACCCCTTGACGACGCCGATCGGACGCAACCGGGCGACCCGGCGGGCCAGCCCGGCGGCGTCGCAGACGGCGGCCACCTCGTCGACGTCCTTGTAGGCGAGCGGGGCTTCCTCCACGAGCCCCCGTCGGGAGGCGGCTCGCACCGTCACGCCGTGCGCGCCGAGGTCGTCGAGCAGCGCCGACGCGCCGACGCGTCGGCGTGCGGCGTGGCGGCTCATGACCCGACCGGCGCCGTGGGCGGCCGACGAGAACGCGGCACCCGGGTCGGCGCCGACGAGCACGTAGGAGGCGGTGCCCATCGAACCGGGCAGCAGGACCGGCTGGCCGGCGGCCCGCAGCGACGGCGGCAGATCCGGATGGCCCGGGGGCAGTGCCCGCGTCGCGCCCTTGCGGTGGACGCAGAGCCGGAGGGTTCGGCCCTCGACGACATGGCGCTCGATCTTGGCCAGGTTGTGCGACACGTCGTAGAGGAGGTCGAGGTGGCCGGCGCCGAGGATCGCCTCGAACGCGGCCCGGGCGGCCTGGGTGAGGAGCTGGCGGTTGGCTCGGCCGTAGTTGGCGGCGGCGGCCATGGCGCCCAGGTAGGCCCGTCCCTCGGGGGAGTCGACGGGGGCGCAGGCGAGCTGCGGGTCGGGGACGTCGATGCCGTGGCGACGCATGGCCGGCTGCATCGTCGCGACGTGGTCGGAGCAGATCTGGTGCCCGAGGCCCCGGGATCCGGAGTGGATCATCACCACGACCGCGCCGAGTCGGAGGCCGAAGGCGTCGGCCGTGGACTCGTCGAGGATCCGGTCCACGACCTGCACCTCGAGGAAGTGGTTGCCGGAGCCGAGGCTGCCGACCTGGCGCAGGCCCCGCGCCATCGCCCGTTCGCTCACCGCGCCCGCGTCGGCCCCGGCGAGCACGCCGCCGTCCTCGCAGTGGTCGAGGTCGGCTCGCGTGCCGTGGCCCTGCTCCACTGCGTACGCGGCCCCGCGCTCGAGGATGCGCTCGAGCTCGGCGCGGTCGGCGAGGTGCCAGATCCCTCCCGGCCCCACGCCTCGCGGCGTGCGCCGCGCCAGCTCGTCGAGGAGCGGACCGAGCCGCGTGCCGATCTCCTCGTGGGTCACGGGCGACACCAGCAGGCGCACGCCGCAGGAGATGTCGAAGCCCACGCCGCCGGGTGACACCACGCCGCCGGCGTCGACGTCGGTGGCGGCGACACCGCCGATCGGGAAGCCGTACCCCCAGTGGACGTCGGGCATGGCGTAGGACGCCTCGACGATCCCCGGCAGGGTGGCCACGTTGGCCACCTGCTGGAGCGAACGGTCCTCCGACACGGCCGGGAGGAGGGCCTGGGAGGCGAACACCACGCCGGGGACCCGCATCGAGCCCGTGCGCGGCAGCACGTAGCGGTGGTGGCCCTCCGGTCGGAGTCGCCCGGTGGGTGGGACCGCGTGCTCGGACATCGACCCATGGTGCCCGACGACGAGGCGGGGCGGGGACGTTCGGCTCTACGAGCCCGATCGGAGGGCGACGACACTGGAGAGGCTCCGTTCCCCACCGGAGGTGGACCCATGGACCGTGCCGAAGTCATCGAGTTGGCGCGAGTGCGGGCCGAGCCCGCGGTCACCGTCCTGATGCCCGTCGAGCAACCGGTTCGCGCCCACCCGGAGGTGCCGCGCCGGCTTCGGCCCCTCCTCGAACGAGCCGTCGGGACCACCGAGGCGTTCTGGGGGGGCGAGGCGGCGAAGCGGATCCGTCGGCAGCTCGAGGACGCGTCGCCGGCGATCGACACGACCGAGCACGGTCACGGCCTGGCCGTGCTGGCCACCCCGGACGACTGCCGGGTGCTGCACCTGCCGTTCACCGTCGAGGAACAGGTCGTCGTCGACCAGACGTTCGCGACCCGCCAGCTCCTCGAGGGCCTCGCTCGCACCCGCCCGTACCTCGTGGTGGTCCTCGGCGGCAGCGGCGGCCGGCTGTTCGCGTGGGACGGCGTGCGACTGGCCGAGCACACGAGCGGCGGGTTCCCCCTCACGGTCACCCCGCCCCACGAGTGGGACACCCCGCACCGCGATCTCCCGATCCACGAGGGTTCCGCGACCGAGGAGCGCCGCATCGTGTTCCGGGAGGTGGACCGCGCCCTCGGCTCGGTCCTCGCCGCCGAGCCGCTCCCCGTCGTGGTGATGGCCCCCGAACGCGACCTCGCCCTGTTCGACGACGTCGGCCGGCACGGCGACGCCGTCGTCGCGCAGGTCCACGGCAGCTTCGAGCACGTCCCGCTCGCCGACGTGGACGAGGCCCTCCAGCCCGCCCTGAAGCGCCACCTGGCGTCTCGCCGGGAGGAGTCGGTGGCCAGGCTCCGGGAGGCCTACGGCCGCGGTCGGGCGGTGATCGACCTCGTCGAGGTCGAGCGGGTGGCCAGGGAGGGTCGTGCCGCCGAGCTCGTCGTCGAGGAGGGGTTCACCTTCCCCCGCCACTGGGTCGACGGCCTGACCGCCGGTGACCGACCGGACGTCCAGCTCGAGGTCGACGACGTGGTCGACGACGTCATCGAGACCGTGCTGCTCGGCGGTGGCGACGTCGAGTTCGTCGAGCCCGGCGCCCTCGACGCCGAGGGCCACATCGGCGTGATCGTGCGCACGAGCTGACCGTTCGTCGTGGACGGTGCCGGTTCACCCGTCGGGCCCTGGGGCGTCCGACGGGTGGTCGGTGCCGTCGAGCCCGGTGGACAGCCGCGGCGCCAGCCGGGTGGTCAGGGGCCCCGCGGTCAGTCCGTGCAGCACCACGCTCAGGATGACCGTGACGACCATCGTGAGGAAGATGGTGCCGGCCCCCGGGAGGTCGGGGGCTTCGCGCACCACCACGACCACGGCCAGGATGATCGATGCGAGGCCCCGTGGCCCGAACCATCCGAGGAACAGCGTCGCTGCCGCCCCGAGCCTGCTCCTCGCGAGGGCGATCGCGACCGGCACCATGCGCACGACGGTCAGGCTCACGAGCGCGTAGACGACGATGGCCCCCGTGACCTGGTCGATCGATGCGGCGGCCGCACCCCCGAAGGCGAAGAACACGGCGTAGACGAGGAGGCGGCCGCTCCCGTCCATGAACGAGCGCAGGGCCTCCCGGTCGGGGATGACGGCGCCGGCGACGAGGCCGCCGACGAACGCGGCGATGAAGCCGCTCCCGCCGAGCCAGTCGGCCGCAGCCCATGCCAGGACGGCGAGCGCCACGCCGACGAGCGGCTCGTACGCCTCGTCCATGATCGAACGGCGCCGAGCGGCCACCAGCGCCCGACCGCCCAGGTAGGCGACGCCGAAGCCGGCGATGATGCCGACACCGAGCTGTTGGATGACGAAGCGGCTCCAGTACCCCAGACCGCCGGCCCCCTCGCTGATGTCGGCCAGCGCGATGAACACGAACACGGCGGGCACGGCCAGGCCGTCGTTGAGACCGGACTCGACGTTGAGGGCCTCGCGGAGGCGCACCGGCACGCGACGGTCGGCCAGGACCGTGGCGCTGAGCGCGGCGTCGGTGGGGGCCAGCACGGCGGCGATGATCGCCGCCTCCCAGAACGACACGTCACCGGACAGGAGCGGGAGGGCGGCCACCAGGCCGAGACCGATGGTGAGCGGCAGTCCCACGCCGAGCAGACGTCCGGGGAGGGACAACCGACGCCGCAGCGCGGAGAGCTCGACGCCGGCGGCGTCGGTGAACAGCGTGAGCGCGAGCGCGAGCTCGGCCACGACGAGGACCACTTCGTTCCTGAAGCGAAGGACTTCGGGGTCGACGAGCTCGACGTCGACGAGCCCGGACAGGCCGGCGAGGTGGCCGGCGGCTCCGGCCGCCACGAAGGCCAGGGGCGCGGTGACCCCCAGGCGCTCCAGGGGGCGGGACAGCAACCCGTACGCCGCGACGACCGCCACGAAGACCAGCAGGGATCCCACCGCCGCGGAGCGTACGGGGTCACGCGGGGACACACGTCGGGGGACGGTCTCGTCCGGGATGGCGTCCTCAGCCGGCGTGCTCCCCGAGGAAGTCGACGAGCCGCTCCTCGTAGGCGACGGGGTCGACGTTCCAGGTGCTGAGATGACCGGCCCGGGGCACCTCCTGCAAGGTGACCAGGTCGGGCCGGGCGGCGGCCAGGTCACGGCTGGTGGCGAGGGGGATGTCCCCGTCCTCGCTGCCGTGGAAGACGAGGATCGGGGTCTCCAGCTCGTCGGTCGAGCGCAGGTAGTCGAGCGCGTCCCAGTCGAGGTCGAACCGCCATCCCGCGATCCACTTGGCGGTCGCCGTGAGCGTGGCGGGGAGGGGAAGGCCGACGACGGGGAGCGACTCGTCGGCTGCCTGGAAGTCGACCGTCCGGCTGAAGTCCAGCATCGGGGCGTCGAGCACGACCGCTCGCACCGACGCGGCCAGCGGTGACCGCTGGAGGAAGCTCATGACCACCCCGCCGCCCATGCTCGGGCCGACGAGCACCACGTCGTCGGCCCCCTGGTCGACGGCGTGGCGCACCGCGGCCTCGAGGTCGGCCCACTCGGTGTCCCCGTACCGGAACATGCCGCTGGGGTCGGGCGGGGCACCCGGATCGTTGCGCAGGCTGACCAGGAGCGCCGGGTAGCCCTCCTCCCGGAGCCTCGGCAGGAGCTTGGCCATGTCGAGACGGTTGGGGGTGTTGCCGTGCAACAGCAGCACCCAGGTGGACCGGGTGCCGCCGAAGAACCACGACTCGTGGTCACCGAGGGGGCCCGGCACCTGCACGACCTCGGGCGCCACACCCAGCGCATCCACGGGATCGTCCGGGAAGGCCTTGGCGTCCACGTCGACCAGATCACCCGGCGCGGGAGCCGTGCCGGTCATCACCGAGAACGCGCGGGTCACACGGTCCGGGCCCTCGTCGAGGATGTCGCGGGCGATGCCGTAGCCGTCCGGCCACGCGATCCCCCACACGCCCGGCCGCCGTTGATCACCCCCCTCACCGGCCTCGAGCGTGATGGCGCCGTCACCGACGGCGAGCACCTCGACGGTGTAGTCGCGCTCCAGCTCGGCGCGCCGCGCCTCGGCGTCGAGCGCGCTGTCGTAGAGGACGCTCGAGAAGTACCAGCCGCCGGCGAGGTGGAACACCACGATCAGCCCGAGGGCGATGGCCGTGCCGACGAGCAGGGGTCGGGTCCACCGACGTCGGGAAGCCGCGACCACGTCCCGAGCCTCCCACCAGGCCCACCGAGCGGAGAAGGGCCGAAGGTCCGCCACCCGGGGGAGGGCGCGGACGCCGCTGGACCGGTCCTCGTCGCCTTCACCGGTCGGGACGTTCGACCCTGCTGGTGCCGTCGCGGCGGGCGCACGATCAGCGGGAGCGTCGCGAAGCGGAGGTCGAGCGATGAACGCATCCGACATCCCATCCACACCAGCGGGGGATCCCCCTCCGCCTCCGCCCCCGCCGTCCGGTCGATCCGTGCCCGTCGGCTGGGTCGTGCTGGTGGTGGCGGGGGCCCTCGTGGCGCTCGTGGCCCTCGGTCCACTCATCGGTGGCGCCGCCCTCGTGTGGGCCCACGCCACCCAGCGGGACGACGACGGCTTCTTCACGACGCCGTCCGAGCGGCTCGAGACCACGTCCTACGCCATCACCTCGGAGCGCATCGACCTCGGCGCCGACCCCACCGGCCGCAGGGCCCGAGCCGACCTGGGCGACATCGCCACCCTCCGTCTCGACGTCGAGGGCCAGGCCGAGTCGCCGGTGTTCGTCGGGATCGGGCCCACGAGCGACGTCGACCGCTACCTGAGCGGGGTCGGCGTCGCGGAGATCGACGACATCCGCTTCGACCCCTTCGCGGTGGACTACCGCTACCGCGACGGTGGACCACCCCCGGGCCGGCCCGGCGAGCAGGACTTCTGGGTCACCTCGATCGAGGGCTCGGGCGACCAGACGCTCGAGTGGGAACCCGAGTCGGGCCGCTGGTCCGCGGTGATCATGAACGCGAGCGGCGGATCCGGGGTGAGCGTCGACGTCGCCCTCGGCGCCAAGTCACCCTGGGTGTTCCGTGTCGGCCTCGCCCTCGTCGTGGGTGGCTCGATCGGACTCCTCCTCGGCGGCACGCTCCTCGTGGTCGGGGTCGTGGGACTCGCTCGGGGCTCCCACATCGACCTGACCGGCACCGAGGGGCGGGTCACGGTGCCGGTCCGCCTCGAAGGACGCCTCGACGAACCTCTCAGCCGTTGGCTGTGGCTGGTCAAGTGGCTGCTCCTCATCCCCCACCTGATCGTGCTGGTCGTGCTCTGGATCGCCTTCGCCGTCGTGACCCTGGTGGCGTTCTTCGCCATCCTCTTCACCGAGCGCTACCCGCGGTCGCTGTTCGAGTTCAACGTCGGAGTCCTGCGCTGGACCTGGCGGGTCACCTACTACGGCTACAGCGCGCTCGGCACCGATCGGTACCCCCCGTTCAGCATGGGCCCGGAGTCCGACTACCCGGCCACCCTCTCGGTGGCCTACCCGGACCGGCTCAGCCGGGGACTCGTGCTCGTCAAGTGGTGGCTGCTCGCCATCCCCCAGTACGCGGTGCTCGCCCTCATCGGCAGCGGCGTCGTCCTCGGCTTCGGGGACCGGTGGTGGGTCGGCGGTCCGTTCGGCGGTCTGCTCGGGCTGCTCGTCGTCTTCGCCGCCGTCGCGCTGGCCTTCCTCGGCCGCTACCCCCGCGGGCTGTTCGACCTCGTGGTGGGCCTCAACCGGTGGGTGTACCGGGTCGTCGTGTACGTCGCCCTCATGCGCGACGACTACCCACCGTTCCGGCTGGACCAAGGCGGAGCCGAACCCACCCCGACGACCCCCGACGCGCCGGCCCCGCCGGATGCCGTCGTCGGGGCCGCGTGAGGTGGCGGTCGAGCGGTCCCCGCACGGGCACGCTCCACGTCCGGTGCCACGTCAACCGGGTCGCTCCGCGTGCCCGTGCCGCTCCCGGGCCACCGGGCCGGACGTGGGCCACCGGGCGTGACGTCCGGCCCCCCAACAGGGTCGTAGGTCCCTCGCCCGCGCCCGGCCTAGCGTGGTGACCTGGGTGACAGCCACCCGGAAGCGCAGGGGGAACGTGCCCCGGGGGCATCAGGACCACGAAAGGGGTGCCGTGACCGGACTCGACGTCGAGATGCTGACCATGACGCTCGACGCCATCGACGAGTTCGCCGCCCGCCACCTGCCCGAGGCCCGGCTGCTCGACCTCGACCGCGACGACGAGTGCCCGATCGACGACGTGCGGGCGATGTGCAGCGACGAGCTCGGCATCCAGCTGCTGTTCATCCCCGAGGAGCACGGCGGCATGGGCGGTGGCACCTTCGACGTGTACCGGGTGTGCGAGAGGATGGCGGCCATCGACCTGGGCGTCGCCACCAGCGTGCTCGCCACCTTCCTCGGCAGCGACCCGATCTTCGTCGGTGCCACCGACGAGCAGCGCAAGCTGTGGCTCGGTCGCATCGCCGAAGAGGGCCTCCTGTTCGCCTACGGCGCCACCGAGCCCGAGGCCGGCAGCGACCTCGGCGCCCTCAAGACCACCGCCGTCCCCATCGAGGAGGACGGCGCGGTCGTCGCCTACGAGCTCAACGGGCAGAAGCAGTGGATCAGCAACGGCGGCGTGTCCGACGTGGTCACCATCCTGGCCATGGCGCCCGGCGGACCTTCCTGGTTCATCGTCGACCACGACGCCGAGGGCTTCTCCCACGCCAAGCCCGAGGACAAGCACGGCATCCGCCTGTCCAACACCGCCGCCCTCTTCCTCGACGGCGTCCGCGTCGACGCCGACCGCCTCATCGGTGGCGGCGAGGGCCTCGGCCTGGCCCAGGCCCAGCAGGTGTTCGGCTACACCCGCCTGATGGTCGCCGCCTTCGGGCTGGGCGCCGGGTGGGAGGCCCTCGACCGGGCCATCGCCTACTCCCTCGAGCGCAAGCAGGCCGGCGGGCCCCTCTCGGACAAGCAGGGCTACACCCACAAGCTCATCGTCCCCCACGCCGTGCGCCTCGAGGCCGCCCGTGCCTACATCGAGGAGACGGCCGCCCGCATCGACGACGGCGAGGGCAGCCTCAACACCGAGGGGGCCATCGCCAAGTACGTCGCCACCGAGTCGGGCAACGCCGCCGCCGAGGCCGCCATCCAGGCCCACGGCGGCTACGGGTACACCCGCGAGTACCTGGTCGAGAAGATCAAGCGCGACGTCCGCATCACCACCATCTACGAGGGCACCTCCGAGATCATGGAGATGACCATCGCCCGTGACCGGTGGCAGCAGCACGTGAAGAGCCGCGGCGCCCACTACCACGAGCTGGCGGCCGAGGCCGAGGCCCTGCACGCCGCCGTGCCCGACGTGGGCGCCGGCATCGTCGCCACCGCCCTCCACGCCCTGGCCGAGCTGCTCGAGTACGCCCGCGAGCTCCGCCTCACCCGCAACCAGCACTTCCTGTTCCGGGTGGGCGAGCTGTGCGCGCAGGCCGAGGTGGCGGCCGGCACCGCCCGCCAGGCGGCGGCCACCGCCGCCGGCACCCGACACCCGAAGAGCGGCGATCGCCTCCCCGCCGGCGCCCTCGCCGCCGCCAGCCGCCTCTTCGCCCGCGACGCCGCCCTCAAGGTGGCCGAGGACGGGCTGCGCTGGGTCCGCGGCGCCCCACAGGCCGAGGGCACCGACTTCCGGGGGCTCGAGGACCGCCTCCGCCTCGACCAGGTCCGCGACGCCCAGGCCGGCCTGTTCGATGACATGGACCTCGTGGCCGACGCCCTGTACGGCCGCACCGCCGGCGCGCCCGGCTGACCCGATCACCCCGATACGCCACCACCGACAGACCACCCAGCGACAGACCACCCACCGACACCCCGACCGCACAGGCGAACGACCAGGAGGCGAGACCCGAGATGGAGGACACGGCGCACCGGGCGGTGGCGGTGGTCGGGGTGGGTGCGATCCTGCCGGACGCACCCGACGTGGCCACGTTCTGGGACAACCTCGTCACCGGTCGCTACTCGATCAGCGACGTCCCCACCGAGCGGTGGGACCCGGACTGGTACTTCGACCCCGATCCGTCGGCCCCGGACAAGACCTACTCGCGCATCGGCGGGTGGGTGCGCGACTTCGACTGGGATCCGATGGCGTGGAAGATGCCGATCCCCCCCAAGGTCGCCGACGCCATGGACGACGCCCAGAAGTGGGCGATCAGCTGCACCCGCGCCGTGCTCACCGACTACGGCTGGCCGGAGCGCCCGCTCACCCCCGAGCGGACCGCGGTGATCATCGGCAACGCCATGGCCGGCGAGAAGCACTACCGCACCGCCCTGCGGGTCGACTTCCCCGTGTTCGCCGACGAGCTCCGTCGCTCGGCGCACTTCCGCCAGCTCCCCCCCGACGTGCAGGCCGCCATCGTCGACGAGGCCCTCGAGGGTCTGCGCCACGACATCCCCGCCATCACCGAGGACACCATGCCCGGTGAGCTGGCCAACATCATCGCCGGGCGGGTGGCGAACCTGTTCGACCTCCACGGCCCCAACTTCGTCACCGACGCCGCCTGCGCCTCGGCCATGGCCGCCCTCGATGCCGCCATCGAAGGCCTCGGCGACCACGAGTTCGACGCCGTCATCACCGGCGGCATCGACCGCAACATGGGCGCGGCCACGTTCGTGAAGTTCTGCAAGATCGGCGCCCTCAGCGCCACCGGCACGCGGCCCTACGCCGAGGGCGCCGACGGGTTCGTGATGGGGGAGGGGGCCGCCCTGTTCCTGCTCAAGCGCCTGGCCGACGCCGAGCGCGACGGCGACCGCATCTACGCCGTCATCCGCGGGGTGGCCGGCGCCAGCGACGGGCGGGGGAAGGGCATCACCGCGCCCAACCCGGTGGGGCAGGTGCTGGCCGTCGAACGGGCCTGGCAGGCCGCCGGGCTCGACCCCGCCAGCGCCACCTACATCGAGGGCCACGGCACGTCCACCAAGGTCGGTGACGTCGTCGAACACGCCGGCCTCGCCGAGGTGCTGACCGCCGCCGGCGCCGAGCCCGCCAGCGTCGGCCTCGGCTCGGTGAAGTCCAACATCGGTCACCTGAAGGGCGCCGCCGGTGCGGCGGGCATCCTCAAGACCGTCCTCGCCCTCCACCACCGTGAACTGCCCCCGAGCCTCGGGTTCGTGCGGCCCAACCCCGACATCGACTTCGCCGACTCACCGTTGCGGGTGGTCGACGAGCGCCGCCCGTGGGAGCCGAACGATGCCGGCGTGCGCCGGGCCGGCGTCAGCGCCTTCGGCTTCGGTGGCACCAACTTCCACGTGGTGCTCGAGGACTACGTCCCCGGACGCCTCGACCCGAGGCCCCCCGCCCGGGCGACGAGCGCGGCGGCGACCGCGGTCACCCCGTCCCTCACCCCCGTCGCCGGCAAGGCCCCCCTCCGCGGTGCCGTGCTCGTCGGCGGGGCGACCGATGCGGAGGTGGCCACCCGCCTTCGAGCCCTCGCCCGACGGGCCGCGGCCGGCGACGCCCCGGCACCGACGCCGCCGGCCGCCGCCGACCTCGCCGCGCCGGTGCGGGTCGGCATCGACTTCGCCGACGCCGACGAGCTCGCCACCAAGGCCACCAAGGCGGCCGACGCCCTCGACGCCGGTGCCGCGCCCGCCTGGCGCGTGCTCGGGAACCAGGGCGTCTTCGTCGGCCGGGGCGCACCGGCCAAGGTCGCGTTCCTCTACACGGGCCAGGGCTCGCAGTACGTGAACATGCTGGCCGAGCTCCGCGAGGTGGAGCCGATCGTGGCCGACGCCTTCGCCGACGCCGACCGGGTCATGGCCCCGCTCCTCGACCGGCCGCTGTCCAGCCTCGTCTTCACCGACGACCCGGACGCCGTGCCCGAGCTCGAGGAGCACCTGACCCAGACCGAGATCACCCAACCCGCCGTCCTCACCGCCGACCTCGCCCTGACCGACCTGCTCGCCGCCTACGGGGTCGGACCCGACATGGTCATGGGCCACAGCCTGGGCGAGTACGGCGCCCTCGTCGCCGCCGGCTGCCTCACCTTCGACGCCGCCCTCGAGGCGGTCAGCGCCCGGGGTCGGGAGATGGCCGACCTCACCGTCGACGACAACGGGGCCATGGCCGCGGTGATGGCGCCGCTCGCCGAGATCGAGCGCATCGTCGACGAGGTCGACGGCTACGTCGTGATCGCCAACGTGAACTCCACCCACCAGGCGGTCATCGGTGGCGCCACCGCTGCCGTCGAGGCCGCCGTCGACGCCTGCACGGCCGCCGGCCACACCGCCATGCGGATCCCGGTCAGCCACGCCTTCCACACCGAGATCGTCGCCCCCGCCACGGGCCCGTTGCGCGAGACGCTCCATCGCCTCGACGTACGCGAGCCGGTGTTGCCGGTCGTCGCCAACGTGACCGGCGAGTTCTACCCGTCGGGCGGCGACGGCGACGAGCGGATGCTCGACCTCCTCGGGCGTCAGGTGGCGTCCCCCGTCCAGTTCGTCAAGGGCCTCGAGACGCTCTACGCCGCCGGCGCCCGTGTGTTCGTCGAGGTCGGGCCGAAGCGGGCCCTCCACGGGTTCACCGAAGACGTCCTCGGTGACCGCGGCGACGTGGTCTCGCTCTTCACCAACCACCCCAAGCAAGGAGCCCTGGTGTCGTTCAACCGCGCCCTCGTCGGCCTGTGGGCCGCGGGCCACGGCGCCCCCGCGCCGGCCGCGGCCGCGCCGGCCACGCCCGCTCCGGCGGCGCCCGCCGCGGCACCTGCCGCCGCGCCCGGCGACGCCACCTACCTCGAGCTCGGCCGCCTGTTCGCCGAGTTCCTCGACCGCGGCCGCGCCCTCTATCCGAGCGGCGCAGGCGGCGACGGCGACGGCGCCGCACGGGCGCCGGTCGTGATCACCGGCGCCGGCCTCGGCCTGCCCGGCACCTCGCTCCTGTTCGAGGACGACGCCGTGCGCCGCATCCTCGACGGCGAGCAGCTCATCGACCAGATCCCGAGCCGCGCCCGGGACACGATGGTCGACAAGCACATCGTCCGCCTGGTGAAGAGCGAGACCGCCGACCCGGTGTTCGAGCAGATCGGCGACGCCGACGACGTCATCAAGCTCGCCGGCCGTGGCGGCGCCCTGGACCTCACCGCCGAGTTCGGCGTCGAGCCCGAACGGGTCGCCGCGTTCGACACCGCCACCCGGCTCGCCGTCGGCGCCGGCCTCGAGGCGCTGCGCGACGCCGGCATCCCGCTGGTCATGCACTACAAGACGACGAGCGTCGGCTCCCAGCTCCCGGAGCGCTGGATGCTCCCCGACGAGATGCGCGACGACACCGGCGTCATCTTCGCCTCCGCCTTCCCCGGCTACGACGCCCTCGTCACCGAGCTCGACCGCTTCCACGAGGACCGGTCGGCCCGCGAGAAGCTGCAGGTGCTCGAGCACCTCCGGTCGCGCGTCGCCGACGGCGATCCGCTCGCCGCCGAGCTCGACCACGAGATCCACGAGCTGCGCGCCGACCTCGACCGCGAGCCATTCGAGTTCGACCGCGCCTTCCTGTTCCGCATCCTCGCCATGGGCCACTCGCAGTTCGCCGAGCTGATCGGTGCCCGCGGGCCGAACACCCACGTCAACGCCGCCTGCGCATCGACCACCCAGGCCGTCGCGCTCGCCCAGGACTGGATCTCGGTGGGTCGGTGCTCCCGGGTCGTCGTGGTCGCCGGTGACGACGCCAGCTCCGACCACCTCATCGGATGGATCGGCTCCGGCTTCCTGGCGTCGGGCGCCGCCGCCACCGACGGCGTCGTCGAGCACGCCGCCCTGCCCTTCGACAACCGCCGCCACGGGATGATCCTCGGGATGGGCGCCGCCGCCCTCGTCGTCGAGCGGCCCGATGCCGCCGCCGCCCGCGGTGTGGGCCCGATCTGCGAGGTGCTGGGCACCGCCACCGCCAACAGCGCGTTCCACGGCACCCGCCTCGACGTCGACCACATCGGACAGATCATGGAGGACGTCGTCCGCCAAGCCGAGGCCCGAGGTCCGTCCCGGACCGAGATGGCCCCCGAGATGGTCTTCGTGTCCCACGAGACCTACACGCCCGCCCGCGGGGGGAGCGCGTCGGCCGAGATCACCGCCCTCCGCCGCGTGTTCGGCCCGGCCGCCGACCAGATCGTCATCGCCAACACCAAGGGCTTCACCGGTCACCCCATGGGCGTCGGCATCGAGGACGTGGTGGCCGTCAAGGCGCTGGAGACCGGGATCGTGCCGCCGGTGCCGAACTTCCGGGAGGTCGACCCTGCCCTCGGCGACCTGCACCTGTCGGCCGGCGGCGCCTATCCCGTGCGCTACGCCCTGCGTCTCGCCGCCGGGTTCGGCTCGCAGATCAGCATGACCCTCCTGCGGTGGACCCCACCGGCCGACGGACGCCACCGCGAGCCCGACGAGCTCGGCTTCGAGTACCGGCTGCGGCCCGAGGTGTGGTCGGCCTGGCTCGAGCGCGTCGCCGGCCCGGGTGCCGAGGTCGAGGTCGTGCAGCACCGCCTCCGGGTCGTCGACCGCGGCCCGGGTGCCGCCCCCGCGCCGACGCCGTCGCCGGGCGCGGCCGCGATCGGCGCGCCGGTCCCTGCGCCCGTCGCTCCGGCTCCCGCGCCGAGCTCGGTGGCGCCGGTAGCTGCTGCCGCCCCTGCGCCGGCTGCCACTGCCGCCCCTGCGCCGGTCGAGCCGGCTGCCGCCCCTGCGCCGGCGGGTGGCCCGGGTGGGGACGTGGTGGTGGAGCGGGTGTTGGCGGAGGTGTCGGCGGCGACGGGCTATCCGGTGGACATGTTGGATCCGGAGCTCGATCTGGAGGCCGATCTGGGGATCGACACGGTGAAGCAGGCGGAGGTGTTCGGGGCGATCCGGGAGTCGTTCGGGATCGAGCGGGACGACAAGTTGAAGTTGCGGGACTACCCGACGCTCGGTCACGTGATCGGCTTCGTGCGCGACCGCGCCGAGGGCCTGGCGTCCGCGGCTGCCACTGCCGCCCCTGCGCCGGTCGAGCCGGCTGCCGCCCCTGCGCCGGCGGGTGGCCCGGGTGGGGACGTGGTGGTGGAGCGGGTGTTGGCGGAGGTGTCGGCGGCGACGGGCTATCCGGTGGACATGTTGGATCCGGAGCTCGATCTGGAGGCCGATCTGGGGATCGACACGGTGAAGCAGGCGGAGGTGTTCGGGGCGATCCGGGAGTCGTTCGGGATCGAGCGGGACGACAAGTTGAAGTTGCGGGACTACCCGACGCTCGGTCACGTGATCGGCTTCGTGCGCGACCGCGCCGAGGGCCTGGCGTCCGCGGCTCCCGCGCCGAGCTCGGTGGCGCCGGCGGCTGCTGCCGCCCCCGCGCCGGCGGCGCTGGAGACCGCGTCGCCGGCGGGTGGCCCGGGTGGGGACGTGGTGGTGGAGCGGGTGTTGGCGGAGGTGTCGGCGGCGACGGGCTATCCGGTGGACATGTTGGATCCGGAGCTCGATCTGGAGGCCGATCTGGGGATCGACACGGTGAAGCAGGCGGAGGTGTTCGGGGCGATCCGGGAGTCGTTCGGGATCGAGCGGGACGACAAGTTGAAGTTGCGGGACTACCCGACGCTCGGCCACGTGATCGGCTTCGTCCGCGACCGCGCCGGCGCGGCGCCGACCGCCGTCGCCGCGCCCGCCCCCGCCACCCATGTCGCCACCGCGCCCCCGGTCGGTCACAAGGCGGCCGCCGACGCCGTTCCCCGACGGGCGCCCGTCCCGGTGCTGCGTCCCGACCTCGATCGATGCCTCCCGACCGGCGTCGTCCTCGACGAGGGCGGCCGCGTGGTCATCGGGGCCGACACCGGGGGCGTGGCCGCAGCGCTCGAGGAGCGCCTCGTCGCCCGCGGGGTCGACGTGCTCGTGATCGACGGCGCCCCGTCGGCCGACGAGCTCGTCGCCACCGTGGACCGCTGGCGGGGTGACCGGCCCGTCACCGGCGTGTACTGGCTCCCGGCGCTCGACGCCGAGCCCGACGTCGCCGACCTCGACCTCGCCGGATGGCGGGAGGCGGCCCGAGTGCGGGTGAAGCTGCTCTACGCGCTGGCCCGCCACCTCGGCGACGACCTCGGCCCCGGCGGCACCTTCCTCGTGGGCGCCACCCGGCTCGGTGGGCTCCACGGCTACGGCCCCGACGGCGCGAGCGCGCCGATGGGCGGCTCGGTCACCGGCTTCGTGAAGGCCTACGCCCGGGAGCAGTCCGACGCCCTGGTGAAGGCCGTCGACCTCGCCGCCGGCGAGGCGCCCGACACCGTCGCCGACCGCCTCCTCGCCGAGACCGAGCGCGATCCGGGCTGCGTCGAGGTGGGACACCTCGGCGACCGTCGCATCACCGTGACGGTGGAGCCGCAGGCCGAGCGCGGTCCCGCGCCGGGGTTGACCCTCGACGCCGACACCGTCTTCCTGGTCACGGGGGCCGCGGGCAGCATCGTGTCGGCCATCACCGCCGACCTCGCCCACCACTGCGGTGGCACCTTCTACCTGCTCGACCTGACGCCCGCCCCCGACCCCGACGACGAGGACCTCCGCCGGTTCACGACCGATCGGGACGGCCTCAAGCGCGACGTCTTCGAGCGCCTGAAGGCCTCGGGCGAGCGGGCGACACCCGCCATGGTCGACCGGGAGCTGGCCCGACTCGAGCGGATCGAAGCGGCGCAGGCCGCCATCGAGGCGATCACCGACGCCGGGGGTCGTGCTCACTACCGGTCGGTCGACCTCACCGCGCCCGACGCCGTCGCCGCCGTCGTCGACGAGATCCGCACCGCCCACGGCAAGGTGGACGTGCTGCTGCACGCCGCCGGCGTCGAGGTCAGTCACTTCCTCCCGGACAAGGAACCCCGCGAGTTCGACCTGGTCTTCGACGTGAAGTGCGACGGCTGGTTCAACGTGCTGCACGCCCTCGGCGACCTGCCGCTCGGGGCCACCGTCGTGTTCAGCTCGGTCGCCGGGCGCTTCGGCAACGGTGGGCAGGTCGACTACAGCGCCGCCAACGACCTGCTGTGCAAGCACACCGCCATGCTCGGGGCGACCCGCCCCGACACCCTCGCCATCGCCCTCGACTGGACGGCGTGGGCGGGCATCGGCATGGCCTCGCGCGGGTCGATCCCGAAGATGATGGCGATGGCGGGCATCGAGATGCTGCCGCCGGAGGCCGGCATCGCCATGGTGAGGCGCCAGCTCGAGGCCGGGGCCGCGGGCGAGGCCGTCATCGGGGGCGCGCTCGGCCTGCTGGTCGACGAGCGCCATCCGACCGGTGGGATCGACCCCGCCGCCGTCGACGTCAGCGGCTGCGGCCCGATGGTCGGAGAGGTGACCGCCTGGGGCGTGTACACGGGCCTCGAGGTCGTCGCCACGCTCGACCCGACCGCCCAACCGTTCCTCGACGACCATCGAATCGACGGCACCGCCGTCCTCCCGGGCGTGATGGGCATCGAGGCGTTCGCCGAGGCGGCGGCGCTGGCCGTGCCCGGTGCGGTGGTCGCCGCCGTCGAGGACGTCTCGTTCCTCGCACCGTTCAAGTTCTACCGGGACGAGCCCCGGGCGGTCGTCGTGCGCGCCCACGCCTCACCGGGTGCCGGGCCGGGGGAGGCCGTGGTGCGATGCGAGCTGCTCGGCCGACGCACCCTGCCCGGCCTGGCCGGCGGGGCCGGGAGCGGAGCGGGGGACGGGGAGCAGGTCACGACCCACTTCACCGCCAACGTCCGGTTGGTCCCGGCCGACGCCGCGCCGGTGGCCCCCGCCGGGGCGCCGCCGCCGGGTGAGCAGGGGAGGGTGGTCGGCGCCGACGAGGTCTACCGCGTCTACTTCCACGATGCCGCCTACCGGGTGCTCGATCGCGTGTGGCGGGCCGGCGACACCGTGGTCGGACGGTTGGCCGACCAACTGCCACCGAACCACGTGCCTGCCGAACGACCGGTGGTGACGGCCCCCCGGCTGGTCGAGCTGTGCTTCCAGACCGCGGGCACCTGGGACATCGGTCGCCTCGGTCAGCTGGGGCTGCCCACGTCGGTCGAGCGCGTCGAGTGCCCGCCGGGCGCCGGCGAGGGCGGGCCCCGGTACGCCGTGGTGCGGCCCCGCGACGACGGGGCGTTCGACGCCGTGGTCGTCGACGGCGACGGTGAGGTGATCACCCGCCTCGTCGGGTACCGCACCACCAACCTCCCTGGTGGTCTCGACGAGGACGAGGTGGCTCCCTTCCGAGAGGCGATGACCTGATCGTGGCGGCCGCGGTCGACCCCGACGAGGGGTTCGATCTCCGACGGATCGCGGTGGTCGACCGGGGGGAGTCGGCCATCCGCTTCTTCCGCGTCGTCCGGGAGCTCGCCGTCGAGCGCGATGTGCCCGTCGCCACGATCGCCATCCACGCCGCGTTCGACGCGCACGCCGCGTGGGTGCGGGAGGCCGACGTCACCGTCGTCGTCGAAGGCCGCGCCGGCGCCCAGCTCGAGCCGGACGCGCTGGCGCGGACGCTCGTCGGCGCCGGGGCCGACGCCGTGTGGATCGGCCCTCGGGCGACGGTCGATCGCAGCGCGCTCGCCGATGCCGCCGAACGCCTCGGCCTCGAGGTCATCGGCGCCGGCGCCGCCGTGCGTCGCCGGGCCGCCGACCCGACCACCCTGGCCGAGGCGGCGGCCGAGGCCGGGCTGTCCACCGCGGTCGCCGAGGAGGGGCGGCCCACGGTGGCGGCGACGGTGGCTGCCGATGCTGACGGGCGGGTCTGGGTGCTCGACCTGCTCGAAGGGGTGCCCGCCGACGACGACGGACCGACGCTGGTGGTCACCTCCGGGGCCCCGCGACCCGACGGCGACGCGGTGGACCGCCGGGTCGGGGAGGCGATCACCGCGTTGGTGCGTGCCATCGGCCTGGTGGGTGTGGCCACCGTCGACCTCGCCCCCACCGACGACCCGCGGGCGCCGAGCATCGTGGGGGTCCGGGCGGGGGTGTCGGCGGCGCCGCTCGTCACCGAGCTCACGACCGGCGTCGATCCGACCAAGTTGGCCCTCGTCCTCGCCGTCGGGGGTCACCTCGACGGCGACCCCCCGGCGGTCGGCGGCCACGCCATCGGCGTGCAGGTGCGGGCCGAGGACCCCGAGGTGGGCTTCACACCCCGTCCGGGTTCGGTGCGACGACTCGTCCTGCCCGCCGGGGCCGGCGTGCGGGTCGACGCTGCCGTCGCCGAGGGCGACGAGATCGCCGCCGGGGTCGCGCCCGTCGTCGCCGACGTGGCCGCGTGGGGGCGGACGGCGGACGAGGCCCGGGCCCGGCTGGTGCGCGCCCTGCGCGGCAGCGTGGCCGTGGTCGGGGGCGGCATGGCCAACACGTCGCTCCTCATCGGGCTGCTCGAGCGGGCCGGGGCGGGCGGTTCCGGCCTCGACCCGGCCACCCTGCGACGCCGGGTGGTCGAGGGCGACGCCGTGCCTCGCGACGGGCAGGACGTCGCCCTCGTCGTCGCCGCCCTCGAGGCCTACGACGTCGAGGGCGCGCTCGAGCAGACCCGCTTCTACACGTCGGCGGCGCGTGGTCGCCCCGAGCTGCAGCCCGAGCCGGCCCGTGCGGTGCGCCTCCGTCACCGCGGCCACCGCTACGACCTGCGCGTGGCCCGCACCGGGCCGGAGCGCTACTCGGTGTCCGACGGCACCGACCGGGTGCCGGTGCGTCTCGACCGCCTCGACGCCATCGGCCGCCGGCTCACGATCGGCGACCGCACCCACCGGGCCGTCTCGGTGGTGGACGGCGTCGACCACCTCGTGGCCGTCGACGGGATCGCCCACGCCTTCCGGCGCGACGACGGCGGGATGGTGCGGGCCGCGGCCCCTGCGGTGGTGGTGTCGGTCGCCGTCTCGCCGGGTGACCGCGTCGAGCCCGGCGACCCGCTCGTCGTCGTCGAGTCGATGAAGATGGAGAGCGCGATCACCGCCGAGTTCGGTGGTTGGGTCCAGGCCGTCCTCGTGGCCGAGAACACGCAGGTCGACGCCGGAGCGCCCCTGCTCCAGGTCGAGGCGCCGCCCGGCGGTGCCACCCCCGTGGCGGGCGACGGGACCGTGCGCCTGCCGGTGCCCGGGGCGGCGCCGGCGCCGACCGCGGCCGACGCTCGGTGCCTCGCCGCCTTCGGCGTCCTGCACGAGCAGCTCATGGGCTACGACGCGTCGGAGGCCGATCGTGCCGGCGCCCTCGAGGAGCTCATCGCCAGCTGCGACGAGCTCGACTCGGCGGACCCGATGGTGGTGGCCGAGGAGCGACGCCTGCTCGAGCTGTTCGCCGACCTCTGCGCGCTGTCCCGTCGCGAGCCGGACCCGGACACGGCCGAGGGCGGTGCCGCCCGCAGCGCCCGGGACTACCTCGTCGAGTTCCTCCGGGCGCCCGATCGGGCCGCCGACACGCTGCCCGAGGCGTTCCGGGAGCGGCTCGTCCGCGCCGTCGGCCACTACGGCGTCACCTCCCTCGACCGGAGCCCGGCCCTCGACGAGGCCCTGCTGTGGATGTACAAGGGCCACCTCGTCCTCGGCGCGTCGGTGCCGGTGGTGACCGCGCTGCTCGACCGTCGCCTCGATCACCTCGGCTCCCTCCGACCCGAGCTCGACCCGACCTTCCGGTCGTTGCTCGACCGACTGGTGACCGCCACCGAGAACCGCTACGACGACGTGGCCGACCGCGCCCGCGAGGTGCGCTACGCGTCGTTCGACAAGCCGCTGCTGGACCAGTCCCGCGATCGCGTGTTCGCCGAGATGGCGGCCGCCCTCGACGAGCTGGCCGACGAGCCGGCGACGCCGAGGCGGGCCGCGCTCCTGTCGCAGCTCGTCGAGTGCCCCCAACCGCTGGCCGGCCTGTTGACGCGTCGCTTCGGCGCCGACCCGTCGCTCGTGGCGGTGCTCCTCGAGGTGCTGATCCGGCGCTTCTACCGCATCCGTTCCCTCGAGGACCTCGGCCCGTGCCCGGTCGACGGCCACCCCGCGGTGTCGGCCGAGTACGAGCACGAGGGCGAGCGCGTCCACCTCGTGACGGTCTACGGCGACGAGGCCGGCCTGACCGCGATGATCGACGGCGTGACCCGCCACCTCCGCGGGGTCCCCGCCGACCGCTCGCCGGTCGTCGAGCTGTACGTGCGCTGGCCGGGACGGTTGTCCGACGCCGACACGACCGAGCGCGAGGTCGCCGCCCGCCTCGCCGACCTCGACGTCGAGCGGCCGCTCCGCCGCCTCGACGTGGTCGTGCTCTCGCCCGAGGTGGGGCCCGAGCCGCGTGGCACCCAGTACTTCACCTATCGCCAGCGCGACGGTCGGCTGGTCGAGGAGGACCGCTACCGCAACCTGCACCCGATGCTGGGCAAGCGCAACGACCTGTGGCGGTTGCAGAACTTCGCCATCCGCCGGCTGCCGTCGGTCGAGGACGTCTACCTGTTCCACGGCGTCGCCCACGACAACCCGAAGGACGAGCGGCTCTTCGCCCTCGCCGAGGTGCGCGACCTCACCGCCGTACGGGACGACGACGGCCGCGTCGTGGCCCTGCCCGACCTCGAGCGGATGCTGTCCGAGTGCCTGGCCGCGATCCGCCACGAGCAGTCGCACCGACCGCCGCACCGCCGGCTGTTCGGCAACCAGGTCGTGCTCTACGCCCGCCCGTCGTGGGACGTGCCCCGCGAGGACTGGACGCGCCTGGCCCGTCGCCTCACCCCGGCCACCCGCGGCCTCGGCCTGGAGAAGACGTCGATCCGCATCCGACCCGCCGAGGGCTCGGGCCTCGAGGGTGAGGGGGACCTCGAGATCGAGGTCAGCGCGCTCGGGGGCAGCGGCCTCACGATGCGGGTCGTCGAGCCCTCCGACGCGCCGATCGAGCCGCTGACGCCGTACGGCCTGACCGTGGCCAAGGCGCAGCGCCGGGGTGACGTCTACCCGTACGAGCTGGTGCGGATGATCACCCCCGGCCCCGACGAGGAGTCGGCCTTCCCCGAGGGCACGTTCACCGAGCACGACCTCGGCGCCGACGGCGAGCTGGTGCCCGTCGACCGACCCTACGGCGAGAACACCGCCAACCTGGTCGTCGGTGTCGTCCGCAACCGCACCGCCGAGCACCCGGAGGGCATGGCCCGCGTGATGGTGCTCGGCGATCCGAGTCGGAGCCTGGGTTCGCTGGCCGAGCCCGAGTGCCGGCGCATCCTGGCCGCCATCGACCGGGCCGAGGAGATGGGCGTGCCGGTCGAGTGGTTCGCCCTGTCGTCCGGCGCGCGCATCTCGATGACGTCGGGCACCGAGAACATGGACTGGATCAGCGCGGTCCTGCGCCGGATCATCGAGTTCACGCAACGGGGTGGTGAGATCAACGTGGTCGTCACCGGCATCAACGTCGGCGCCCAGCCGTACTGGAACGCCGAGGCGACGATGCTGATGCACACCCGCGGCATCCTCGTGATGATGCCCGAGAGCGCCATGGTGCTCACCGGCAAGCAGGCGCTCGACTTCTCGGGCGGGGTGTCCGCGGAGGACAACCTCGGCATCGGCGGCTTCGACCGGGTGATGGGACGCAACGGGCAGGCGCAGTACTTCGCCCCCGACCTGGCGTCGGCGTGCACCCTGCTCTTCCGGCACTACGACCACACCTACGTGGCGCCGGGGGAGCGCTTCCCGCGCCGGGCGCACACCGACGACCCGTTCGACCGGGACGTCGGCGATCACCCGCATCCGTCCATCGAGGGGAGCGATCTGCGCACCGTCGGTGACATCTTCAGCGACGAGCGGAACCCGGAGCGCAAGAAGCCCTTCGCCATGCGGTCGGTGATGCGGGCCGTGTCCGACCAGGACCACGAGCCGCTCGAGCGGTGGCGCGACATGGTCGATGCCGAGACCGTCATCGTGTGGGACGCCCACGTCGGCGGCATCCCGGTGGCGATGATCGGCATCGAGGCCCACGCCGTGCCCCGTCGGGGGTTCCTCCCCGCCGACGGACCGGCGACGTGGACGTCGGGCACGTTCTTCCCGATGTCGTCCAAGAAGACGGCGCGGGCCGTGAACGCGGCGAGCGGGAACCGGCCGCTCGTGGTGATGGCCAACCTCTCGGGCTTCGACGGCTCGCCGGAGTCGATGCGGCGGCTGCAGCTGGAGTTCGGCGCCGAGATCGGCCGGGCGGTCACCAACTTCCGGGGGCCCATCGTGTTCTGCGTCGTCTCCCGTTACCACGGCGGCGCGTTCGTGGTGTTCTCCAAGGCCTTGAACGAGCAGGTCGAGATCGCCGCCGTCGAGGGGTCACGGGCCTCGGTGATCGGCGGCGCGCCGGCTGCGGCGGTGGTGTTCGCCCGGGAGGTCGACCGACGCACCGACGCCGACCCGCGGGTGGCGGCCCTCGTCGAGCGCCGGGCGGACGCGACCGGCGCCGAGGCGCAGCGGCTGACCGTGGAGCTGGCCCGCCTCCGCGCCGAGGTGCACGGCGAGAAGCTCGGGGAGGTCGCCGGCGAGTTCGACGCCATCCACGACGTGGAGCGGGCTCGGGAGGTCGGCTCGGTCGACCGCATCATCCCCGGTGCCACGCTGCGCCCGTACGTGATCGACGCCTTGGAGCGGGGCATGGCGAGCGACGTCGGGCGCGCCCCGGGAGCGAGGGCGTGACGTCGGTGGCCAACCACGCATCGGTCGGTTGGCTGCTGGCCCCGGCCGAGGCGGTACCCGAGGGCGACCGCTGGCTGACGTCCGAGGAGCGCCGGGCTCAGGCGCGGTTCGCCGTGGCCAAGCGGCGGGCCGACTGGCGCCTCGGCCGCTGGACCGCGAAGCAGGCGATCGTGGCCTGGTTGGCCGCCGAGGGGCAGCAGGTCCGTCCGGGTTCGGTGGGCGTCGAGGCCCGGGCCGACGACGACGGCTACCCGGAGGTGCGCGGGATCGCCGGCGCGGTGCCGTCGCTGTCGCTCAGCCATCGCGACGGCATCGGCCTGGCCGTCGTCGGCCCCGCCGGCACCAGGGTGGGCTGCGACCTCGAGCAGATCGAGCCGAGGAGCGCCCGCTTCCCGGCCGACTGGTTCACCGCCTTCGAGTGCGGCGCCGTCGCCGCCGTCGACGGCGTGCACCGCGACGAGGTGGTCACGCTGATCTGGAGCGCCAAGGAGAGCGTGCTGAAGGCGGTGGGCGAGGGGTTGCGGCGCGACACGCGCAGCGTCGAGGTCGACGTGGGGCACCGCGCCGAGGCCCTCGGCGAGCGTTGGACGGCCGTGCTCGCGACCGACCTCGAGGGCGCCACCGCCTACAGGTGCTGGGCGCGGCGCCTGGGCGTGCACCTCGCCGTCGTCGCCGTCGAGCTCGGCGCCACGGCGACGGCGTCCCCCGAGCCGCTCGTCGGGGGGTGGGCGTCATGAGGGTCACCGTCGTCGGTGGCGGTTCGTGGGGCACCACCCTGGCATCGCTCGTCGCCCACCACGCCGACGCCGTGCTGTGGGCCCGTGAGCCCGAGGTCGTCGAAGGCGTGGCCGAGCACCACGAGAACCCTCTCTTCCTCCCCGGCTTCGCGCTGAGCCCCGAGCTCCGGGCGACGAGCTCGCTCGCCGACGCCGTCGAGGGTGCCGATGTCGTCGTGATGGCGGTGCCGTCGCCGTACTTCCGCTCGGTGCTCGTCGAGGCCGCGCCGTGGATCGGCGGCGACGTCCCGGTCCTCAGCGTGGTGAAGGGCATCGAGCCGGGAACCCGCCTGAGGATGACCGAGGTGCTGGCCGAGGTCCTCGGCGGCGAGCACCGCGTGGGCGTGCTGAGCGGGCCCAACCTGGCCAAGGAGGTGGCCGCGGGCCAGCCGTCGGCGACCGTGGTCGCCTTCCCCGACGGCGACTGGTCCCACCGGCTCCAGGAGCTGTTCATGGGGCCGACGTTCCGCGTCTACTCGAGCAGCGACGTGGTCGGTTGCGAGGTGGCCGGCGCGGTGAAGAACGTGATCGCCATCGCCGCCGGCATCGCCCACGGGCTGGGGTTCGGCGAGAACACGATGGCGGCGTTGGTGACGCGTGGATTGGCCGAGCTGACCCGTCTCGGCGTGTCCCTCGGCGGTCAGCCGCTGACGTTCCTCGGCCTCGCCGGCAACGGCGACCTGATCGCCACGTGCAGCAGCCCGCAGAGCCGGAACCGCAGCGTGGGGGCCGCCCTCGCCGCCGGGCGGTCGCTCGACGACATCCAGGCCGAGATGCACATGGTGGCCGAGGGCGTCCGCACCGCGCCCGTGGTGCTGGCCATCGCCGCCGACCACGACGTCGAGATGCCGATCAGCGAGCAGGTGGAGGCGGTGCTCCACCACGGCGCCGACCCGCACGAGGCCGTGGGCGCGCTCATGGGTCGCGGGGCCAAGGGCGAGCTCGAGGGTCTGGCCTGAGCCCGACCACTAGCCTCCGGCGCCGTGGACTTCCCCGACTTCGACCGAGCCGTCGCCGACGCCGCCCGCGGCCATCGGGAGGAGACCGGCATCAGCGCGTTCCTCGGCGTGGAGGTCGTCGACGTCGGTCCCGGCACGATGCGAGCCACGGTCGAGGTGCGCCCGGAGCTCCTGAACCCGTTCGGCGTGCTGCACGGGGGCGTGGTGTCGGCCCTCGTCGACCACCTGCTCGGGGCCGTCTGCTACCCGGTGATCGCCCGGGGGACGTGGGCGGCCACCACCGAGTACAAGGTGAACCTCGTCGCGCCGGTGCGCGACGGCGTGCTGGAGGGCGCGGCCGAGATCGTGGCGATGTCCACGCGGACCGCGGTGGTGCGCATCGAGGTCGCCAACGCCGGGCGCACGGTCGCGTTGGCGCAGGGCACGGTCACGTTGCGACCGCCGAAGCGCTGAGCCGACCCCTTCGACGGCGCACCGCATCGCTCGTCCGTTCCCATCCGAGCCAGGCCAGCACCCCGACCGCGATCGCCACGGCGGTGACCACGGCCGGCGGGAGGTGCGGCGCCAGCACGGGGAAGACCTGCCAGTGGGTGAGGTAGATCCACAGCGACGCCGAGGCCACGATGCCCACCAGGCGATGGAGCGGGCCCACGACCGGCATGCGGGGCCACCACAGCACGAGCAGCAGGCCGACGACGACGACGAGGGGGCGCGAGGTGCCGTCGAGGAACCCGGGGACCACGAGGACCGCGATCGCGCTGACGGCCAGCTTGGACGGGGTGGTGGTGGCGACGCACGCCGCCCAGCCGAGCACGAAGAGGAACAGCACGGAGTGCGTGCGGTAGATGTCGTTGGCCGGGTCACCCATGGGGATCTCCCGCACCACGAGCGCGACGGCGAGCAGCGCGAGGGCGAACGGGAACGGGCGGTGTGCCTCGAGACGCCGCACCGCGGGCACGGCGAGCACGAGGGCGACGACGGCGAGGGTCTGGGCGAGCACCTCGACGAACCAGTACCAGTACCGCCACACGCCGTCGGCGGTGTAGTTGTTCACGAGGGCGACGTTGGCCCAGGTGTGGCTGGTCAGCACCAGGGTGACGGCGCCGACGAACAGCACGGTGGGCACCACCAGGCGCCACAGGCTCCGCAGGATCGGGGTCACGGTGCCCCGCTCGCGCACGCCGGTCAGCCCGAACCGGGCGAAGTTCCAGCCGGCCAGCACGAGCAGCAGGTGAGCACCCCCGACGATCCCGGCGGCGCCGGTGTGGGTGGCCACGACGGCGACGACCGCCACGGCTCGGAGCACGACGCCGGTCTCCATCGACGCCACCGCCGGGCGTCGGCGACGAGGGAGGGCGTCGAGCGCCGCCACCGGCAGCACGTGCCAGTCGGTCGGCACCACACCGAGGATCTCGTCGAGCTTCACCGAGACCTCGACGTACGACAGCGAGTCGCCGCCCAGGCCGACGAAGGTGTCGTCGTCGCCCACCCGAGCCACGCCCAGGACCTCGGCGAGCACGTCGCGAGGCGACGATCCCGCGCCGTGCCGCGGTCGCCCGTTCGCGGGCTCGGCGGTGCCCGGCTCCGGCTCGGTCGGGCGGGCCGATCGGCGGATGCGTTCGTAATCCGGCTTCCCGTTGGGGAGCCGGGGCAGCCGTCGTCGGACGACGACGTGCACCGCGCCCGCGGGGATCGCGCATCGCGACGCCACCAGGCGGGTGATCTCGGCCGGATCGGCCGGTGACTCGACCGCGATCGCCAGCCCGTGGTCGTCACCGGTGCACAGGGCGCGGTGGTCGGCGGCGGCGAGCAGTCGTTCGACCTGGTCGAGGTCGATGCGCAGGCCGAACGGCTTCACGAACCGCCGGGCCCGCCCCACGATCTCGTACATGCCGTCGTCGCCCCGCCGGGCGACGTCGCCGGTGCGGAGCTCGGACACGACGCGTCCCAGGGCGAGGTCGCCCGGCTCCTCGGCGTAGCCGAGCATGACGTTGGGGCCCCGGTAGACGAGCTCGCCCCGCCCGTCGCCGTGGGGATCGTCGGGGAGGGGATCGATCCGGAACGATCCGCCGGGGATGGGGATGCCGATGGACTCGGGCCGCTCGAAGGCCCGCGCCGGAGGGAGGTAGGCCATGCGCGCGGTGGCCTCGGTCTGCCCGTACATGACGAACAGGTGCCATCCTCGTCGCCGCCCGAGCGCGGCCAGGTCGCGGACCCGCTCCGGTGCCATCCGGCCGCCGGCCTGGGTCACCCGGCGCAGAGCGGGGAGCTCCATGTCGGCGAAGCCCACCCGGTCGAGCAGCTCGAAGGTGTGCGGGACCCCGGCCAGGCCGGTGACGCCCTCGTCGACGAACCGACGCCAGAAGCACGGGTCGACCACCGAGTCGGCGGTGAGCACGAGGGTGCCGCCGGCGTGCAGGTGGCTGTGGGCCACCGACAGTCCGTAGCAGTACGACAGGGGGAGCGAGGTGATGGCGCGGTCGTCGCCGCGGAGCCCGAGGGAGTCGACGATCGCCTCGGCGTTGGCCTGCAGGCTCTCGCCCGACAGGCGCACGAGCTTCGGCGCACCGGTCGAGCCCGACGTCGAGAGGAGCAGCGCCAGGTCGGGGTGCAGCTCGTGGGCCGAGCCGTCGTGGTGCTCGTCGACGAGGGTGCGGCCGTCGGCGGCGGACACCACGACGTCGGGTCGGTACCGGTCGAGCAGCGCGTCTCGATGGGGGCCGGTCGGCAGGAGCAGCGTGGGGTGGCCGCCGCGCAGCGCTCCGAGGTAGGCGACGAGGGTGGAGAGGTCGTTGGCCGCCTCGACGGCGACCAGCCGTCGCGTCGGGCCCAGGCGGTCGCGCAGGTCGTCGGCGCGCTCGGCCAGCTCGGCGTAGGTGACACGGGTGCGGTCGGCGACGACCGCGAGCCGGTCACCGTGTCGTTCGAGGGCGGTCGCGAACGCCGGCGCGCGGCCGCAGACGGCGGGGGAGGCGGTGGGGGTGGGCGAGACGAGGACCGGTGGTGGCATCGACGGGGAGGGGGAGCTGACGAGGTTGGTTAGGTAACCCTAACACCACCCGTCTCGCCACCGCCACCTCGTCGTGCCGGCCACCGAACCCGGCGCCGCTCAGGTGCCGAGCAGCTTGGCCTTCTGGGCCGCGAACTCGGCCTCGGTGAGCACGCCCTGGTCCTTCAGGGCGGCCAGCTCCTTGAGCTGTTCGATCACCTCGCCCTGGGACGCCGCCGCTGGCGCTGCCGGTGGTGGTGCCGGGGCGGGCGCGACCTGTTGCTCGTAGGCCTGCTCACGCTGGGCGTAGATGTTGGCGTCGCGGGTGGCGTACTTCTCGGCCTGGCGACGCTGGACGCGGCCGCTCACCGCGGTGGCGGTGCCGGCGACCACGGCGGTGCGGGCGACGCCTCGTAGGAGTCCGGGCACGATGTCTCCTCTCGTCGTTCGTTCGTTCGTTCGTTCGGGGTCAGGCGTCGAGCGCGTCGAGCGCGTCCATCAGGTCCTGGGCGGGGATCCGGGCGGTGGCGATGAGCTCGCCGCCGGCCCGGCGGGCGGCGCCGACGAACGGCGCCGCCCACGCGTTCTCGTAGACGATCAGCGCGGCGATCGTCCCGGGGGCCATGGCTGCGGCCGCCTCGGCCAGGTCGTCGTCGCCGAGCAGCCCGGAGCGGGCCCCGGCGAAGGCGGCGAAGCCCTCGATCTCGTCGAGCACGATCCCCGAGAAGGTGCCGTCGGCCTGCTTCTGGATCACGGCGAGGTCGTAGAGCCGGATGATGCCGGACTCGACCAGGCGCGCCAGCTCGGCGGCGGCCTCGCCGGTGGGCTCGCGGTCGCCTGGGAACTCCAGGAGGACGAAGTCGACGGGTCCGTGGATGTCGTCGTCGGGCACGGGGGCTCTCCTTCCGGTGAGGGCAGCCGGAATCTAACCGACGGTGGACGGGGGTCATCACCTGAAAGGGGTGAACGGGTTCGGGGTGTGGCGTGACCTAGGTTGTCCGGTGAGGTGGACCGGATCGGTCCCACACACGGCATTCGCACGAGGAGAAGAGATGGCGACGAAGCGTTGGACGAGGTTCGCGGTGGTCACCCTGGTGGGCTTCCTTGCGGTCGGAGGCGCGGCGGCGTGCTCGTCCGACGACGACGACGAGGCGGCGACCACCACCACGGCCGCCGCCAACCGTGGGTTCTCGGTCTCGACGCCGGCGGGTGACGTGTCCCTCTCGCTCGACGGCGACCTCCCGGCGAACTGGCCGGACGACTTCCCGGTGCCGGCCGGCGCCGAGCCCGCTGGGTCGGGTGCCCTGCAGCAGGAGGACTCCGGCGTGCAGATCGGGGTGTTCTCGACCAGTCAGGCCCCGGACGAGGCCTTCGCCTTCTACACCGACGACGCCGCGCTCGAGCCGTCGGACGACAAGAAGGTCGGGATCGGTGACGGCTTCCTGGGGTCGGTGAAGATCGGCGGCGACTACGACGGCTCGGTCACCGTCGCCGGTTCGTCCGACGCGACCTACATCGTCGTCATCCTGGAGGGCGGCACCACCGGGACGACCGGGGGAACGGGCACGACCGGGGGCACCGCGTCGACGGGGACCAGCACGCCGGTGTGACGGGCCGTGACGGCGGGGCCGAGGTCGGTCGGTCCCGCCGACGCGGGTACGGTGCCGCGGCGGGAACGACGGCGCGGGCGACGACGCCGGATCGGGGTCCCGCCGGAGGCTGCGTGGAGGCGATCGGGGGTGCTGACGGCCGTCACGGCATCTTGACGTCCAAGCTGCGCTCCCCTCGGCTCCGTCCCGACGACCTCCCCCGCGAGCGGCTCCTCGACACCCTTCGTGCCGGCGTCGGCGGCACCGATCCGCCGTGCGTGGTGGTCCGGGCCGGGGCGGGCTACGGCAAGACCACCCTCGCCCGCCAGTGGATCGAGGTCGATCCTCGTCCGAGCGCCTGGGTCACCCTCGATCGGGGAGACGACGATCCGGTCGTGCTCCTCCGCAACCTCGTCGTCGCCCTCGACGGCCTCGCACCCACGCCGGCCCTCGACCGGATCCTCGACCTCGGCCCGACCGACATCGAGGCGTCCGCAGTGGCGGTCATGCGGGTGCTGCTCGACGGCGCCGGGCCGTTCGTCCTCCTGCTCGACGACGTCCACCTGGTCACGGACGCACGATCGGTCGCCATCGTCGACGGCCTGCTGGACGCCGTGCCGGCCGGCTCGACCGTGGTCCTGGTCGGTCGGTCGATGCCGCCGTTGCACCTGGCCAAGCGCATCCTCGACGACGAGGCGCTCGAGATCGACCAGTCGGCGCTGGCGTTCGATCCCGACGAGGTGCGCGCCGTCGTCCGCCGCCTGGTGCCGGGGCTCGACGCCGCCGCCCTCGCCGCCATCGAGGACCGCATCGAGGGGTGGCCCGCCGTGGCCCACCTCGCCGCCATCGCCCTGCGGGGCCACGAGGATCCGAGCGCGGCCGTGGCCGCCCTGCCCGCCGACCGCGTGATCGCCGAGTACTTCCGTGACGAGCTGCTGCTGAGCCTGCCCGGCTCGACGCGCGACTTCCTCGTTCGCACCTCGATCCTCCCGCGCCTGTCGGGTCCGCTCTGTGACGTCGTGGTCGGCACCGACGGGAGCGGGGCGGTCCTCGAGGGTCTCGTGGCGTCGGGGAACCCGTTCGTCGTGGCCCTGGACGACGAGCCCGGGGCGTACCGCTACCACCACCTCTTCGCCGAGCTGCTCCTCGCCGAGCTGCGACGCACCGCGCCATCGGAGGAGCCGGTGCTCCACCGCCGAGCGGCGGTCTGGTACGCCGAGCACGACGACGGCGATGCCGCCGTGGGCCAGGCGCTGCGCGCCGCCGACGAGGACCTGGCCGCCGAGATCGTGTTCGCCCAGCTCGGCCCCTGCCTCGGCACGGGGAGGGCGGCATCGCTCGAGCGGTGGCTCGAGGGCTTCCCGGCCGAGGTCCTGCGCGGGCAACCTCGGCTCGCCCTCGCGGCGGGCTGGCTGGCCATGATGTCCGGCGAGGTGGGCGAGGCCGGCCGGTGGTTGGCGGCGGCGTCGCCGTTCGACCAACGGGCGTCCGACGACCCTCGTCCGGGCTCGTTCGAGGTCGCCCGCGCCGCCCTCGAGATGACCGCCAGCGAGGGTGGCATCAAGCAGGTGGCGCGAAGCGCCGCCGTGGTGCGCTCGGCCGGACCCGCCGGGAACCCGTGGTTCGGCCTGGCGTGCCTGCTCGGTGAGCTGGCTGCCCACCTGATGGGTGAGGAGGACGATCCGGTGGGCGCGTACGGGCGAGCCGAGTTCGCCTCCCGCGGGTTCGGCACGGCGCACGCCGTCAGCCTCGCCCACCTGGCGATGGCCCGCTTCGGCCACGGCGACGACGCCGGTGGCCACGACGCGATCGACGAGGCGGTCGACGAGGTCGAGCGGTTGGGCCTCGAGGACTTCCTGCTCGTCCAACTGGTGCCGTGCGTGCGCAGCTATGCGGCCGCCCGGCGTGGTCGCTTCGACGAGGCAGCGCGGATCGCGGCCGCCGTCGACCCGCGGGTCGAAGCGGCCGAGTCGGTGGTCCCGCGCGGCGGGGCGCAGTGGCGGCTGGTGCTCGCCGAGGCGGCGCTGCTGCGCGGCGACCCGGCCGCCGCTGCGCAGCAGGTCGATCGAGCTGCTCGCGTGGTGGTGTTCGAGCCCGACGCCGTCGTCCTCCACGACTGGCTCGACGACCTCCAGGCGCGCGTGTCGGGCCGCCGTCGTGCGCGGGACACCGTGGTGGCCCTGGGTCTCACCAACGCCGAGCTGCGAGTGCTCGAGCAGCTGCCGACCCACCGCTCGCTGGAGGAGATCGGCGAGCACCTCTACGTCTCGCGCAACACCGTGAAGTCGCACACGCTGGCGATCTACCGCAAGCTCGGGGTGGCCCGGCGGGGCGAGGCGGTGATCCGGGCCCGGGAGCTCGGGCTGCTGGCCGACACCGATCCGTCCCCCGACCGCTGACCGACGGCGGCCCGCACCTCGTCCCCTCGTCTCCACCCGTTCTGGATGGCTTCACCCGTTCTGGATGGCGACGGCACCGACCCGGTCCGCGAAGGTCGAGGCACGGGGACGGTGACGAGGAGGCCGGACGGTGACGAGGGGGCGGGGCGTGGGCGAGCAACGGGAGCGGGGACCCGTCGACTACGTGGTGGTCGAGCTGCCCGTCGGCACCCGTGACGTCGGTGCGGCGATGGCGCGGGAGCTTGCGTCGCTCGTCGATGCCGAGCTGATCCGGCTGGTCGACCTCGTCGTGGTCGAGCAGGGCGCCGACGGCTCGACCGACACCTTCGAGATGAGCGAGCTCGGCGACATCGGTGCCCTGCGCGGCCTCGAGACGGAGCGCGAGCTCTTGGCCGACGGTGACGTGGCGCGCCTGGCCGAGGCCGTCCCCGTCGGGAGGGCGGCCATGGTGGTCGTGTGGGAGAACCGGTGGGCCGTCCCGCTCGGCGACGCCGCTCGCGAGGCCGGCGGTCAGGTCGTGGCCACGGGCGCCCTCCCGGCGCCGATGAGCGGTTCAGCCGCGGGAAGCGTTCGTGACACCACGTTCCGCCCGGATTGAGCACCCCAACCGCCCGATCACCCCAATTGGGCGACGACCGCCCCTTGCCCTGTTCGTACGCTTCCCGTCAGATGGGAGTCAGCACTACTCCAGTCGCCGAACCAGGAGGCAGGCATGTCGACATCCGAGCAGGAGATGTACCCCGAGCGCACGGGCTGGACGGGCTGGATCGCCTTCGCCGGGGTGATGATGATCATCGCCGGGGCCCTCAACGCGTTGTACGGGCTGGTCGCCGTCCTCAACGACGACTGGGTGGTGTGGGGCAATCGGGGCACCGTGTGGCTCGACCTCACCCAGTGGGGCTGGGTGCACCTCATCGCCGGGGGCATCGTGTTCCTGTGCGGCTTCGGGGTGTTCACGGGCAACCTGTTCGCCCGCACGATCGGCGTGATCGTCGCCGGGGTCAGCCTGACCGTCAACTTCTTCTACATCCCCGTGTACCCGCTCTGGGCCATCACCGTCATGGTGCTCGACCTGCTGGTGATCTGGGCGCTGACCGCCCACGGTCGGGAGATGAAGGCCTGACCCGGACGAACGGGTGACCTCGGGGAGGCCCTGACCGTGGCCCCGATCGGTCAGGGCCTCCTCGGCCACTGGTTGGCCCGGACGCCGTCGGCGGCCAGCCGGGCGGTCTCGTCGACCCGCGTCGCCCGGGTCTCGACCACGAGCCGTCGGCCCTGGCCCGGGTGACGACGGCGGGGCCGGCGGGGGCCATGCGTGCCCCGCCGATCGGCGAAGCATCGCGCTCCCGGGCGCCGCGATGACGGGTTGTAGCGTGGCCGGCCGTGGAGCGGCCGAACCCCCTTCCGGTGCGCGTCGTCGCGCCGGTGCTCGTGGTGCTGGCCTGCCTGCCGTTCGCGATCGCCGCCGCCCGGACCGTCTCGTCGGGCTGGGTGCCCATCAGCGACGACGCCGTCGCCGCGGTGCTCACCCACGACGTCGTCTCGACCGACACGCCGCTCGTCGGGATGCGCAGCTCGGCCGGCGACGGCCGGGGCAACCACCCGGGCCCCACCCTGTTCTGGGTGCTGGCGCCGCTCGACGCGGCGAGCGGCTCGGCGCCGTGGTCGTTCCCGGTCAGCGTCGCCCTCCTGGCGTCGCTCAGCCTGGTCGGCATCGCCGTCGCCGCCCACCGCGTGGCCGGCCTCGGCGCGCTCGTGGGCGGGCTCGCCGTCGCCACCACCATGGCGTTCTCGCTCGGCCGACAGGTGGTGGTCGACCCCTGGAACCCGCACGCCGCGGTGCTGCCCTTCCTCGCCGCGCTCTTCCTCACCTGGGCGGTGGCCGCCGGGTGGTCGTGGGGCCTGCCGCTCGTGACCGTCGCCCTCGGGTTCGTGGCCCAGGCCCACCTCGTCTACGGACCGTTCGCCGCCGTGCTCCTGCTCGCTGCCGTGCTCGTGGTCGCTCGCGGCCCTCGGCCGTGGCCGCCCGTGCTCACCAGCGCCGGGGTGGCGGTGGTGATGTGGGCGTTGCCCCTCTTCGAGCAGCTCACGGGCGATCCCGGGAACGTGACCCGCCTCCAGGAGGCCGCCGGGGTCGAGGGCGACAAGGCCGTCGGCGACGCGTGGGCGCTGCGCACCGTGGCGCGGGGGGTGGGGATGGTGCCGTCGTTCGTCCTGCCGGCCCGGTGGACCGACGACCTCGAGCCCTCGACCTCTCCGCTCACCGCGGTGACCGCCATCGTCGTCGTCGTCGCCGTCGCCGCGCTCGGTGGGGCGGCGTGGCGGCGCCGCGACCGGGCGGCGGTGGCCGCCGCCGGTACCGCGGCGCTCGCCCTCGTGACCGGGTCGGCCCTGCTGTCGACGCTGCCGCCCTACCTCGGCCTCGGGGTGCCGCAGTGGCGCTACCTGTTCGTGTGGCCGCTCGGCGCGTTCACCTGGTTCGCGCTCGCGTTCCTCGTGGTGCGGATGGCCGGGGACCGCACCCGGCGGGTGGTGGTGGGTGCCGCCGCGGCCCTGCTCGTCGTGTCGGTCGTCGCCATGCCGTTCGCCGACTCACCCGAGACGGGCGACTTCCCGGTGCGTGACGCCATCCGGGAGCTCGGGCCCGAGCTCGCCGCCGAGGTCGAGGGCCTCGGTCCGGTGCGGGTCGACGCCTACGGCCCCCCGGAGATCGACCGGTACGGGTTCTTCCAGGAGCTGCGTCGGCGCGGCGTGGACGTGCGGGTGAGGCCGGAGGACGAGTACCTCGGCGAGGAGCACCCCGGTGGCGACGACCTGCCCACCGTGGTGGTGGTCGCCGGGGTCGATGCGCCGCCACCCCCGGCCGGCCGGCTGCTCACCACCTGGGACACGATCCGCGCCGAGGACCGGGCCCGGCTCGCGGAGGTCGAGACCCGGGTCGGCGAGCGGTTCGGCGACGAGGCCCTGGCCCGCGGGCCCGGGTGGTCCCCGCCCGGTGCCGACGACGAGGAGCTCGAGCTCCTCCGAGAATGGGCGACGGCACGCGATGCCCTCGACGGGCGCTCCCTGCGCGTCTACCTCGTGCCACCGGCCGAGCCCGCGCCGGGCCGGTCCTGACCGGACGCGGGGATGGTCGACCTCAGCCCTCGTGGATGGCGGCGATCCACCGATCAGGCATCGGGCCCTGAGCGAGCACGGCCGCGGCCTGCAGCAGCCAGGTCACGATCTCGTCGGGGTCGGTGTCGGGCGGCGCCTCGATCACCAGGCCGCGTCGCGGGTGGTCGCTGAGCAGGCGCCAGCCGTCGGGCAGGAGCACCCCCGCCGGGCGCAGCAGGTCACGGGCCCGCACCCCGGCGGGGTGCTGCAGGCCGAACGAGTCGGGCTCGGGCCCTCGGCGACCCTCGGCGCCCGGCACCCACGTGCACCACGGCACGGCCGTGCCCTTCGACGACACCAGGCCGAACAGACCGGCCCGTGCCGCGGGCGGGTCACCGCCACCGGTGTCGTCGTCGCCGAGTCGGGGCCGGAAGTTGACCCATCCCGCGTGCCGGGTGCGGAGCTCGCGCATGGCGTCGACCAGCGCAGCGGGTGACGACGCGAGGAACTCGATGACGCGCGGCGCGGCCACCGGCGCGGCTCAGACCTCGTCCAGCCAGGCCGGAGCCCGATCGAGCAGGAAGGTGCTCACCTCGTGGCACTTGTCGAGCAGGTCGCACATCTGCTCCTGCCCGAGGAAGATCCGGTCGAGGCCGACCTCGACGCGGGCGACGATCGTGAGGCTGCGCTCGGCGGCGTCGGTGACGCTGGCGTACGAGTCGATGGCCGACACCTCGAGGGGCAGGACGGTGCCCCCCACGCCGGCCAGCTCGGTGGCGAGCACCAACAGGTCGGGTCCCTTCGGCAGCGGCGGCAGGACCCACGTGAACACGAGGGGGAAGGCGAACCCCTCGGGCGGGTCGGCGCCCTCGGGAACCTCGAGCATCCGGTCCTCGAAGGCGAGCAGCGTGCGGGGGTCGACCTCGAGGGCGAGGTGCAGGTCGAGCGGACCGCCGCAGGCGTCCTCGGGGTGCAGGTCGACCTCCCACGTCTGGCGCAGCGAGTAGGTCTCGACGAAGTGGCGCTCGTCGTGCACGTGGAACTGGTGGTCGACGGCGTGGTCCTTCAGATCGGCCACGAATCCGGCGACGTCGATGACGGCCACGGGCAGCAGGCTCCTGGGAGGGGGGACGCCGGGGGAAGGGCCCAGCCTGCCACGCCCATCGGCTCGGCGGCCACCAGGGCGGGTCGGCCCGGTCCTCGCCGCTCGGGCGGCGGACTACCGTCGCAGGGACATGGACGACGACGCGCTGGCGGAGGTGCTCGACGAGACCGCCGCCGCCATCCGGACCGTGCTCGGCGACCTCGACGACTGGGGCCTGGCCGGCACCCGAGACGGCCAGTACCGCAGCGACCTGGCCGCCGACGCCGCCGCTCTCGACGTGCTCGGCCGGGCCGGTCTCGGCGTGCTGTCCGAGGAGTCCGGCCGGCACCGACCCGATGCCGCCGTCACCGTGGTGCTCGACCCGCTCGACGGCTCGACCAACGCCTCGCGACGGATCCCGTGGTTCGCGACCAGTCTCTGCGCGGTCGACGCCGACGGTCCCCGGGCGGCGCTGGTGGTCAACCTCGCCGACGGCACCCGCTACGAGGCCCGGCGGGGCGGGGGCGCCACGCGCGACGGCCGGGCGATCCGGCCGAGCGGCGCCGCTCGGCTCGGCGACGCCCTCGTCGGGCTGAGCGGCTTCCCGCCCCGATGGCTGGGTTGGCGGCAGTACCGGGCCCTCGGCGCCGCCGCCCTCGACCTGTGCGCGGTCGCCGAGGGGCTGACCGACGGCTACCTGGACGCCAGCTGGAACGCGCACGGCCCGTGGGACTACCTGGGCGGGATGCTGGTGTGCCGGGAAGCCGGGGCCCACGTGGTCGACGCCGACGGCCGGGACCTGGTGGTGCTCGATCACGACGCCCGCCGCACCCCGGTGGCCGCCGCCACCTCCTCGCTGCTCGACGAGCTGGTGACCGCCCGGGCGTCGTTCGAGACCCCGAACTGATCGCACCCCCACCGTTCTGGTGTGAGATCCGGCTGCTTCAGCAGCCGGATCTCACACCAGAATCACGGGGTCGGGATGGCCAGGTGCCGGTCGGGGGGCTCCCGTACGCTGGTCCCGTGCTCGACCGACTCCACCGCGGCCTGCTGCGCGTCTACCGGCACCTGCCCCGCCGCGTCCGTCGGGTGCTGGTCCGGGCGGTCTCGCCCAGTTACACGCTCGGCGCCATCTGCGTGATCGAGCGGCCCGACGGGGCGGTGCTGCTCGTCCGCCAGACCTACCGCACCCGGTGGGGCATCCCCGGTGGTCTGCTCAAGCGGGGCGAGGAGCCGGCACACGCCGCCCGCCGCGAGGTGCTCGAGGAGACCGGGCTCGCCATCGAGCTGGTCGGCGAGCCCGCGGTCGTGGTCGAGCCGCCGCCCCAGCGCATCGACCTCGTCTACCGGGCCCGCCCCTACCGCCACGCCGATCTCGAGGCCGTCCGGCCCCGCTCGCCGGAGATCGCCGAGGTGGCCTGGTTCCCCGCCGATGCCCTCCCCGAGCTGCAGGAGGAGACGGCCCAGGCCCTCGTCGCCCTGGCCCGGTCGTCACGTTCGCCGCAGGCTCCGCCGCTGCTCGGCGGCAGCATCCTCGGCGAGCGAGAGCCCTGAGGCGGGGCCGGATCAGCGGACGGCGCCGCCCGACACCGGGATGGCCTGGCCGCTGACGAACGAGGCGTCGTCGCTGCACAGGAAGGCGACCACCGCCGCGGTCTCGTCGGCCTCCTGCAGTCGGCCGAGGGGGATCGTGCGTGCCACCCAGGCGTCGAGGTCCCGGGTGGTGTCGGCCACCAGGTCGGCCAGCCCCGGGTTGGGCGCGCCGCCGGGGGTGACGCCGAGGGGCAGCACGGCGTTGACCCGAATGCCCGCCCCGGCGAGCTCGGTGGCCAGCACCTCGGTCATGCGCACCACGCCGGCCCGGGCGGCGCTGAACGCGCCGTAGCGCTCGGGAGCGCTGCGCACCGCGAACGACGACAGCAACACGATGCTGCCGCCCTCGCCTCGGCGCACCATGGCGGTGGCCGCGGCCCGGGCCACGAGCCAGGGGGCGACGAGGTTGCGGTCGAGGCAGCGGTCCCAGGCGTCCTCGTCGAGCTCGAGCAGTGGCGCGGTGCCGAGCGTCGGTCCGGTACCGCCGGCCAGGTCGCAGCAGAGGTCGAGCCGGCCGAGCTCGTCCTCGGCCCGGGCGACGGCGGCGTGCACGGCGTCGGCGTCGGTGAGGTCGACCTCGAGGGCGATGGCCCGGCGGCCGAGGGCACGCAGCTCGGCGGCCAGGTCGTCCAACGCTTCGGGGGCGACGGTGGCGCTGTCGTCGTCGGTGCCCTCGCCCGCCGGCGCGTCGACGCACACGACGTCGGCCCCCTCGAGGGCCAGGCGCAGGGCCGTGGCCCGTCCCATCCCGGGAGGGCGCACCGCGCCGGTGACCAACGCGACCTTGCCGGCGAGACCTCTCACAGCAGCGTCTGTCCTCCGCTCACGTTGACCGCTTCGCCGGTGACGTAGTCGGCGTCGTCGCTGAGCAGGAAGGCGATGGCGGCGGCGACCTCCTCGGGCCGCTCCAGCCGGCGGAGGGGGATCTCCCGGTGCAGCCAGGCGTCGAAGCCGCCCGGATCGGTGACCTCGACCATTCGGCGGAAGGCGTCGTCCTTGTTGAGCAGGTCGGTGTCGACCGTGCCGGGGCACACCGCGTTCACGGTGATGCCGACCGGACCCAGCTCGCGGGCCATGACCTGCGTGAGGGCGATGACGCCCGCCTTGGCCGCGCAGTACGCGCCGAGCATGGGGAACCCGACCTTGCCCGCCTGCGACGACACGTTGACGATGCGGCCCCGTCGACCCTCGTCGACGAGCTCACGGGCGACGGCGCGGCTCACGATCCAGGTGCCCTTGAGGTTGATGTCGACGACCTGGCGGAACTCGTCCTCGGGGACGGTGAGCAGCGGTCCGGCACCCATGCCGAAGCCGGCGCCCCCGGCGACGTTGGCCACCAGCTCGACCGGGCCGAGGGTGGCGGCGGCGGTGGCGACGGCGTCGTGGACCTCGTCCCAGTCGGACACGTCGGCCCGTACGGCCACGGCGCGGCGACCGAGGGCCTCGATCTCGGCCACGACCTCGGCCAGTTCGTCCTCGCCGGCGGTCTCGTGGCCCGGGAACCGCTCGAAGGGGCGGGCGATGTCGAGGCACGCCACGTCCGCGCCCTCGGCGGCGAGACGCAGCGCGGTGGCCCGGCCGATGCCCCGCCGGCGGGCGGCCCCGGTGACCAGCGCGACGCGACCGGCGATCCCCTCCAGCACGACGGGGACCCTACCCCCGGACCGCGACGGCCGACCTCGCCGCCTCGCGGGCGGCGTCAGGCGGCCTCGAACCCGAGTTGGCCCGGTGGGTCGGGGCCGGCGCGGGGGTCGCTCGGTGATCGGTCCTCGTTGGGTGGGTGCCAGGTCCAGGAGCCGGGGCCGCCGCGCAGGTCGTGGCCGCGGTGGGTGATGAGGTCGTGGTGGTGGGCGCACACGGTGGCCAGCTCGTCCAACGTGGTGCGGCCCGATGTCGGCGAACGGGACGGTGTGGTGCACCTCGAGCCGGCGGGTGCTCGAACAGCCGGGCACGACGCAGCAGCGGTCGCGCACCAGGAGGGCGTCGTCGATCTCGGGGGGCCGGCGCCGGCCGAGGCGCACGACGCGGTGCACGTCGGTGCCGTCGGTCTCCACCAGCGACACGAACGGGTTGGTGCCCCACATCTGGCGGGCGACGGGGACGGGGACGGGACCGACGCCGGCGATCTCACAGGTCTCACCCGGCTCGGTGCGGCCGCGGAGCACGGCGGTGTCGGTGACGTGGATGTACACCCGCGGCTCTCGGACCGGTGTGCGATCCGTCACCGCCCGACGACGGCGGCGCGGACCAGGCGCACCATGGCGTCCGAAGCCAGGTGCCGGTCGGGGTCGCGTCGCCCGGCCCGGTACGCCTCCTTGAAGGCGTGTTCGCGGTGGCGGGCGTGCAGGGACACGAACTCGCTGTATTCGTCGAGGGTGGTGCGCCAGTGGACGTTGCCCATGCCCTCGTCGTCGACGAAGGTCCTCAGCTCCCGGTCGTGGCGTTGCCGGGCGTAGCGGCGCTGCTCGTCGGGGTCCCCGGCGGCGCGGGCCTCGGCCGCGGCCTTCTTGAGCTGCCCGAGGTCGGCCCGCTTGGCGGTGTCGAGCAGGTCGCGCTCGCAGCCCGGGTCGACCTCGGCCGCTCGGGCGATCGCCGCGGCCTGGTCGATCGACACCTCACCGGCGCGCACCGCGTCACCCGTCGGACCCAGCGACTCGAGCTTGCGGGCCGTGTCGACCATCCGCCCCAACTCACCCGCCGAGCCTCCCGTCATCCCGGCCAGGAACTGTGCCGCCGACCGCGAGCCCGACGCCCGCCACGCGTTGGCCTCGTCCACCCGCCTGGCCGCCATCGCCTTCAACACCCGAACCAGGTTCTCCATCTCGGTCGCCACCCGCACCGCCTCGACCGCCTCGGCCCCGGTCAACGTGCCCGGCTCGAACCCGGCCACCGCGCCTTGAGCCCGTCTCGCAGGGTCCCCAACTCCATGCCGACCATCGTAGCGAACACCAGTTCGACTTGCAAGGGGTCGCGCGTCAGACGTCCCGCCGAGGGTCGGCATCGACCAGACCACGGGCGCACTCGATCGGCCGAGGACTAGCGTCGGTTCCGCCGAGGAGGACCCATGCCTGTCACCACCGTGCCGATCGACCCGCTGCTCGACCCGGCCGACGCCGCGGCCATGGTCGAGCTGTGCGAGCGGTACGGGTCGTACGGGCTCTACGTCGTCGAGGTCAGCGAGACCGAGTTCGCGCCCGAGCTGCCTCAGCGGGTCGATGCCGCCCTCAACTACGTGCGCACCGGCGGGAGGTTCGGGCGGGACGAGCCCAAGCGCGACCTGGCCCTGCGCACCAACTACCTGCGGGAGAGCTACGCCTATGGCGAGGAGCGCTTCGTCGACGGCATCGACCCGTTCCTGCACGCCCCGCCGCTCGTCGAGGCCGCCCGGCGACTCTACGACCGGCCGGTGATCGAGCCGGCGATCGCCTATGCCAACATCCTGCTCCCCGGCCAGGAGCTGGCCGTGCACACCGACGTGCCCGAGTTCCGGGGCGCCAACCGCAAGGTCGTGCCGCAGTGGCTGCTGGTCGTGATGCACCACTCGGGTCTGTTCGACGAGTGGCGCATGCCGATCGCCACGGGCATCTCCTACTTCGCGCCCGAGGGCAAGCAGGCCGTCGGTGGTGAGCTGGCGTACTATCCGGAGGGACCCGACGGTCCCGTCGAGGTGCTCGAGACCCGGCACAACACCGGCATCGTGCTCGACACCGACTCCGTCTTCCACGGGGTCGACCGGGTGGGCCCACCCGGCACGCCTCCCGTCGAGGTGGCACCCGGCAACGTCCTCGCCCACGACGGTTCCGAGCGTTGGAGCCTGCGCCCCGAGCGGGGGAGCGAGGAGCGCCTGGCCGAGTTCGGCTGGGAGGACATCCGCTTCTCGGTGTCGTGGAAGGCCTACTGCTTCGCCGACGAGGCCGAGCGCGACGCCTGGCGCACGCACGCCGACGACCTCGGCGTCGAGGTGATCCTCGAGCGCCTGGTCGACGACCTCGTCGATCGAGGCGTGCTGACCGCGGGGGAGCGGCCTGCCGACCGCGACCTGGCGCTACTGCTGATGGCGACCTACGAGCACTTCCCGGCGCCGGCTCGGGCCTGAGCGCCCGGAGGATGGGGCCCCGGCACCGGTGGAGGGGGCAGGCAGACCAGCGTGGGCTCGAGGGCCTCGCGGGGCGGGGGAGTGCCGAGGCCGCCCGTGCAGGACGGTTGCCGACTCTCGGCGTGGCCGGCTCGGAGACGGTGGCCCTCCGGTCAGGTCCGCCCCGTGTGGACCGACACCGGGGCTACCGTGGCCCGTCCCGGGCGCTTAGCTCAGCTGGCGAGAGCACCTCCCTTACAAGGAGGGGGTCGGGGGTTCGAGTCCCTCAGCGCCCACGACTGTTGTGAGATCGACAACGACTTTGTCCGGTCACCCCTGGTCAGGCGCAGGGTTTGAAAGACGAGACGAAGGTTCCCGAGGCCCAGGGGCAACGAGGTTCCGTCCAGCTCTCGCCGTGGCATCGGGATCGCGACGTTCTTCGCCAGCGCCACTCTCATCGGGTGCTCTGGGTGCTGGGCGCGTCGATCTGGTCGGTGGTGGGTGGGGCTGCAGAGCACGACGATCGCGGACCGCACCTACAACCACCGTCGCCGCCAACGCAGCCTCGGTCGTCTCACACCCGTCGACTTCGAACTCGCCTTCGTCGACCAACCGATCACCGGAATGAAAGCCGCCTAAGCAGTCTCAACCATCGTCACCCGAACCTGCAGCAGACCCTTTCGTCACTCATTGCCAGATGGCGTCGAGGATGCGGACGCGGACAGTTCGGAGTGCAGGAAGCAAGGCCGAGGCGACGGCGACGACGATCAGGATCGCGGCATCGGAGCGTAGCTGCGAACGACTCACGCTGAGGGTGACGTCGCCGTTCGGGAAGGAGAACGGGTAGCGGTCGATGAGCGGGACGACTGCGCCTAGGTAGAGCGTGATGCCGACGGTCGTGCCGGCGAGAGCGTAGGCGACCGCTTTGAGGACGTAGCTCCACACGATGGCGTTCGATCGGATGCCGATCGCTCGCTCGATGCCGATCGTGCGCCGCTTTCCGACCAGGTCGACGTAGGTGACGATGGTGACGGTGACCGCAGCGACCAGTAGGGACACGACGCGGAGGATCTGCTTGATGAGATCGAACGACTCCGTCTGGCTGTCGATGACGACCCGCAGGTCGAGCCATGTCTCGTATCCGAGGTCGCCGTGCTGTTCCTGGAGGCGCTCGACCACCGTGTGCTCGTCGCCGCGTACGGTGCGGATGCTGATCGACGTCGCGATGTCGTCGGTGTTCGGCAGCAGCGCTACCGCGGCGTCTTGGGTGATGAAGGCGCGGGAGTCGGATGGCTCGAAGTTGTTGCGGTAGATGCCGCGGACGGTGAAGGTTGCCTGCGTGCCGTCCAACAAGGTGACGTCGACCTCGTCGCCGACCTGGACGGATCGCAGCGAGGAGCGGTAGGTGCTGCGGGAGGTGTCGCCGGCACCGGCGATGCCGATGCCGAGCACGATCCCGTCACGGTCGCCCGCGGCCAGCCAGTCACCATCGATCAAGTTCGACGGGGTGGTGAAGACCTCGCCGTAGGAGTCCGGTTCGATGGCGACAACCGGCCAGGTCCCGCTGATCGTGCCGGAGGAGACCTCTGAGCCGACTCGGAGCGCTGCCGTGGCTGCTTCGACGCCGGGCACGTCGCGAGCCGAGGCAACCACGGTGGAGGAGTCCGCGATCGCCTTGTCGTCGGGGCTTGGGCTGATCTGCACGCTGGAGGTGGTCGTGTCGATGAGTTGTGACTCGATTCGGTCGATGGCTCCCTGGATCAGAGACGGGATGAACAGCAGCTGGACGTAGACGAGTGCCATCATCGCGATGGTCATCACCAGCACGCCGAGGGGTCCTCGGACCAGCGCCCGAGCGGCCAGGAACGCTGCGGTTCTGATCGTCTCGACGACGCGCATCAGAAGTACGGCTCCACGATGCGACCATCGCGAAGGAAGACGAGCGAGGTGGCGTACGCGCGGTGGTCGGGGTCGTGGCTGACGAACACGACGGTGACCCCGAGGTCGCGGTTGAGGCCGGTGAGCGCGTTCATGACCGTCTTGGTCGACAGGGTGTCGAGACTGGCGGTCGGTTCGTCGGCAAAGACGATCTCCGGTTCGTTCATCAGGGCTCGGGCGATGGCGACCCGCTGCTGCTCCCCACCTGACATCTCGCCGGGTCGGTGACGAGCTCGGCCGGCGAGACCGACCAGCTCCAGCAACTCTTTGGCCCGCTGGCGGCAGTCGTGCCGCGACATCCCGAGCATGTGCCCGGGCAGGTAGACGTTCTCCTCGGCCGTCAGCTCGGGCAGCAGGGCGTACTCCTGAAAGACGTAGCCGAGGCGCTCGAGTCGCAGCCGGCCTCGCTCACCCTCCGGGAGTGCCGTCGCCTCCATGCCGTTGATGACCACCGAGCCCTCGGTCGGATGGTCGAGGAGTCCGAGCTGATGGAGCAGGGTCGACTTGCCCGAGCCGCTCTTGCCCATCACGCACAGCATCTCGCCTTGATCAACCCGCAACGACACGTCGTCGATGGCGTGGACGGCGGCCGGACCCGTGCCGTAGATCTTCGTCAAGCCGACCGCCTCGAGCGCCAACTCTTCCCCGGGATCGCGGCTACGAAGTGACGTGTCGCGCTCGACTTCGTCGTTCATGTCGGTGTGGCCGTCCTCTCGATGCCGCATGTAGGACTCGCAGTCCAATTTTTGGCTGACGCCGACGACAGCCCCGGCGAGGGTCAGCTCTGTGCCTATCGGTCAGGTGCTCGGCGAGATGTCGATCCGGTGGAGGTCGTCGCCGAGCTCGATCGGACCGTCGAAGTGCTCGGCGGCCAGCGCTCGCCAGTCGTCGCCGCCGCCGGATGGGAAGGAGGGCACGTAGTGGGTGAGGACGAGCGTCCCGACACCCGCACGCGTTGCTGTCTGGGCCGCCTCGGCGGGTGAGGAGTGATAGTTGAGCGTGTCGATCATGCGCTGCAGGGGGACGGTCTCGATGATGTCCTTGCGGATCACGGTGTGCACGAGTGCACCTGCGCCGCGCGACAGGCGGTCGAGCCCATCGCAGGGCACGGTGTCGCCGGCGGCGATCACCGAGGCGCCGTCGTGCTCGATGCGGAAGGCGATGGTCGGGTGGACCGGCCGGTGATCGGTGGGTGCCGTCTCGACGGTCGCTTCGGTGCCGAGGTCGACCGGCCCGTCGGCGACCTCGATCACCCGCACCGGCGTGAAGCCGTACGACGACAGGTCCTCATGGTGATCGAGCCGGTAGCCGATGTCGGGGCCGAGGGACTCGACGATGCTGTCGACCACCTGCTGGGTCCCGGGCGGCCCGACGATCGTGAGCGGCGTCGGCTGGAACGTCATGACCCACCGCGTGGTGATCACGTCGTTGAGATCGGTGATGTGGTCGGAGTGCAGGTGTGTCAAGAGCACGGCGCTGAGTCGATCGACTCCGACGCCGGCCGCGGCCAACCGCATCAGCACTCCTCGGCCGGCGTCGACGAGGAAGTGCTCGTCGGCCGTCGTCGACACGAGCGTCGCAGGACCGGCCCGGCTCGGGTCGGGAAGAGGGCTTCCTGTACCCAACAACGTGATCGTCAACATCGTTCGTCCCCCTGGGTCAACTTCCAGTAGTCTCTATCTCAATACATGACGAACGCAACTCCTGACGCCGACGGTGTTCGCCGCCACAGGTGGGGGGGGAGGCTCGATGCGCCACCGTTCGAGACAGACCTGAGGTGGAACAACAGTGCACTCAGACGGAACCTCACGACGGCCTCGGTCCCGCACCACGATCACGCACCTGCGCGTAGCGCTCGCCGCTGTGGCACTGGCGGTCGGTGCTGCCGGCTGCGGGCAGGGCGACCAGACCAGCGATGGCGACGACGCAAGTGCCACGACGATCACCGGGCTGGCGGGCGAGTCGGGCGAAGCACAGCCGGCGTTCCTGTCCGCGTACCTCGGCGTGGTCGACCTGCCAGAGGTTCTGACGCCGAACCTCGAGGAGGTCGCCGGTTGCGAACTCGAGGCGCTGGCTGAAGGACTCCCCGTGGTTGTGTCCCATCAGGTCGATGCCGAGTCCCTCGATGCGAGCGATTTCGTCGTAACGACGTCCTCGGGGCGCAAGGCGTCTCCCACCTGCGCCCCCCTGGCTCCCGCCGACGACGATGACGAGCTCCAGACGGTGCTGCTCGTTGGAGAACTGGGGAGCGCAGAAGATCGACCGGTCCGCATATCGATCGCGGGTGAGTTGCTGGCCGTCGACGGGACCGACCTCAGCGGTCTCGAGACCGATGACATCGACACCTTCGAGGACGGTCCCGGAGTGGTGCTGGCCAAGATCCGGCCCGCGCAGGAGACGTGCAGCTTTCTTGGATCGACGGATGAGATCCAGACAACGTGGCAGGGCGGAGTCACCGGCCCGCGGAACTCCGAGGTGGGCGCAGACCAGCTCGACGGCTTCAGGGTGGCCGACGAGGGTGGCGTCGAGCACGGGATCCTCGGCTTCGATGATCTCGGCGACGGCGACAACTACGTCGTCGTCTGTGTACCGGCCGGCGTAGCAGCGACGACGATCGGAGTCCGGGCCGCAACGTTGTTCGATCCGACCAACAGGCCCAATCCCGAGACAGGCGCGACCGTGACGGACTTCTCGTCCCAGTCAGCGAGGGGGTGATGCTGGCATCGCGGTCGATTCAGTCGGACCCGAGCACAGCGAGCACCATGGCTTCGATGTTGGATCTGGCTTTGGCGACCGACAGTCCTTGAACGCTCCGGAGCCGCTCCCACACCTCCCAGCTGGTCAAGGCGTCGACCGAGTCGAGTGCTCCGACCGGGGCATCGGCGAGCTCCAGGGCGAAGACCTTGGCCAACTCATCACGAAGGATCGCGTTCGCAACGGACCTGTTCGACCATCGGCCGGAGACGGGGACGGTCGCCCGAGCCTGGAAGCGAAGGACTGGCGCCAGTTCCTCGTACAACCGCGCCCGGGCGCGGATGAGCTTGCGGAGTCTGTCGTCGAGCGGGCCACGGTCGGGGACCGTCACCAGCAGGTGCGCGACCCGCTCGACCTGCACCGAGAACGCCTCGGAGTACATGCCGTCGAGGTCATCGAACAATCGGAAGATGGTGCTGGGTGACACGCCGGACCGTTCGGAGACCTGTTGAGCGGTCGGCTGCAGCACTCCCTCGTCGAGCAGGTCGAGAAAGGCCTCCGCCACGGCACGCCGGCTGCGCACCGAGCGCAGCGATCGGCCGTCGATGCGCTCGTCGTCGATCGCGTCAGTCATCCGCTCAAGCCTCCGGTGAGAATCTAGGCAGGTCGATCGCCGGTTCGTGACATGCGTGGGCCTTCGATCCGCACACCAGCTCGATCGATCTGATGATCCAGCATGCGGGTGGTCACGACGTCATCCCGCCAAGACCGACGAGGCCGCGGGCCAGCTCGATCTCGCCCATGTGCCGCATGCCGTGCTGGTACCACCAGCACTCGATCGCATCGAGGACGGTGATGCCGTTGTCGCCGGCGACGCGCGCGCTGAACGTGTTGGCAACCACCGGCGGGAACGGGCGCGGAACGATGATGCGGTCGAGCTCGGGACGTTCGAGCTGGGCCAACCAGGCCTCGGTCCGCTCGAACACGTTGGTCATGTACTCGGTGAACGCCTCGTAGTTCCCGACGCGTTGGTGGATCATCTCCTCCACGGTGCGCTCCTTGCCGTGGTCGTTGATCGCCATCCGAACCCGGTCCTGCCACGCGTCGTTCCAGATCGGCGGCTGTCCGGTGAGGACCGTGAAGGTGGTGTCCTGCATGTTCGGGTAGTGGAACAGCGAGAACGCGATCGGCAGTACCCCTTCGCGCTCGAAGTGGTTCACATGCTCGGAGCCCATGGTGTCGACGGCGTCGTACCACAGCGTGTGCATTGCGGCCATGCGGCGCCGTAGGGAGTCGAGGATGAGGTCGTCGGTCATGGTGGTGCTCCCTCGTGTCGTGCCGCGGTGGTGTTCGTAGCGCCGCCGGCGAGAATATGGGAGTATAGCTCCCGATTCATCCAACTCGAACGGTCGGACGGGTCCGCGCCCCCCAACGCGTGCTCCGTCACGGCAGGGGAGTGGCCGACGTGGGCCGGAACATGTTGTTCATCGCGGCCGACCAGCAGCGCCACGACGATCTGTGGGTCGTGGCAACCGCCTTTCCCGTTCCCGCAATGGAGGTCCGATGACCCATCACCAGCCCACACTCCCGCCCGACGTCGACCCCGATGACGTCGACATCCGTTGGACCGAAACCGGCCGGCCGTTCGTTCGCACGCCCGACGAGTGCTTCGACGATCTTCCCGACTTTCCGTGGGAACCGCGCTACGTGGAGGTCGACGGGATGCGCATGCACTACGTCGAGGCCGGGGACCCCGCTGGCGAGGTGGTGCTGTGCCTCCATGGCCAGCCCGATTGGAGCTACCTGTACCGTTGGATGATCCCGGTGCTCGCCGATGCCGGGTTGCGTGTCATCGCGCCGGACCACATGGGCTTCGGTCGATCGGACAAGCCGGTGCAACTGGGGGACTACACGTTCCTCCAGCACGTGGCCTGGATCGAGGCCTTCATGGACCAGCTGGACCTGTCGGGCATCACTCCGATCGTCCAGGACTGGGGTTCGGTGATCGGGTTGCGATGCGTCGGCAACCGGCCCGACCGATTCGCCCGGGTGGTGGTGGCCAACGGCAACCTCCCGGTCCTCCCCGAGGGCATGGAGCCGATGACGCTCCCCGAGACGCTCGAGCCCCAGGACCTCGCCCTGCCCTTCACTGCTGAGGCCCTGGCGGCGGTGGGCTTCAACGGCCTTGCGCTGTTCGAGAGGTGGATCCACTACGCCCTGGTGGGGAAGGACTTCATGCCGTCGGTGGTGATGGACAACGGCGTGCGCCGGAGCCTCACCGACGCCGAGAAGGCCGCCTACGACGCCCCGTTCCCTGCGCGGGCCTACATGGCGGGCCCGCGCACGTTCCCGTCGCTCATCAACACGCTCGGTCATCCGCCCACCAACGAAGCAGCGCGGGCGGCGCTCGACGCCTTCGAGCGACCGGTGCTGGGCATGTTCGGCCTGATGGACCCGATGTTCGGTGACGAGGCCACCCGCAACGCCACCAGGCAGCAGATTCGGGGGGCGGCCGGCCAGCCTCACAAGGACTTCCCTGAGGCCGGGCACTTCATCCAGGAGGATGCCGGGGCGGAGTTGGCCGCCGACATCGTTGCGTGGATCGAGGCCACTCCGCCGAGATAGTCGAGCGCGGGCCCTGCTCCGGCCCGGGCATCCGGAGCGGGCCGAGCCCTCACTTGATTGCGAGCGCCAGGCCGACTGTCGAGAGACATGCTGTCACTACCTTGATGTTTTAGGAGTACGTATGTCATTATCTCGTCCATGGACTTCGGCATCTTCATGGCTCCATGGCATCGAGCGGGTCAGAACCCGACCCTCGCCCTCGAGCGTGACCTCCAGCTGATCGAGCACCTCGACCGCATCGGGTTCGCCGAGGCCTGGATCGGAGAGCACCACTCGGCTGGGTGGGAGATCATCGCCTCGCCCGAGGTGTTCATCGCCGCCGCTGCGTCCCGCACCCGCCGTATCCGTCTCGGGACCGGTGTCGTCTCGCTCCCGTACCACCATCCGCTGATGGTCGCCGACCGGATGGTGTTGCTCGACCACCTGACTCGCGGTCGCGTGATCTTCGGCGTCGGACCCGGTTCGCTGCCGTCGGACGCGTTCATGATGGGCATCGACCCGAGTCACGCAACGCGATCGCATGGAGGAGTCGCTCGAGGCGATCCTCGAACTGCTTCGCTCCGAGGAGCGGGTCACCCGATCGACCGACTGGTTCGAGCTGCGTGAGGCCAAGCTGCAGCTGAGCCCCTACAGTCGCCCGCACTTCGAGGTAGCGGTCGCCGCCACCGTGTCGCCCGCCGGGCCCCGCGCAGCCGGTCGCTTCGGAGCATCCTTGCTGTCGATCGGAGCGACGACAACCGGCGGCTTCGACGTGCTCGGCAGTCACTGGCAGGTGATGGAGGAACGCGCCGCAGAGTTCGGCACGTCGGTGAGTCGTGACGGTTGGCGTCTCGTCGGTCCGATGCACATCGCGGAGACCGAGGAACAGGCACGCCGGGACGTCGCGTACGGACTGGCTGAGTGGGTGCGCTACTTCCGAGAAGTCGCCGCCCTTCCACTCGCGCCCGAGGGCGCCGACGGCGACGAGCTCATCGACGCGCTGAACGAGGGCGGGTTCGCCGTGATCGGCACTCCGGAGATGGCCATCGCCCAGCTCGAGCGCCTACGGGCGAAGTCGGGTGGCTTCGGCACCTACCTCTTCATGGCGCACGACTGGGCCGCACCGGACGAGACCCAGCACAGCTTCGAGCTCATCCAGCGCGAGGTGCACCCGGTGGTGTCGGGCGCGGCGGACCGGCCACTCGATGCCGAGCGATTCGCAGCCACGAATCGCGAGCAGTTCGCCGGCTCGATGATGAACGCCATCGGCAAGGCGATCACCGACCACCAAGCCGAGCGCGACGCCGCAGCTGCCACCGCGTGATCCCTCGTGCGGTCGTCACGATGTGAAGCGTCCTGCCGGCAGGGCTAGGCCACGTGGTTCGAGGTGAGAACCCGCGATGGCGAGGATGCGGGCGTCGCGGAGCGGGTTCGCCCCTGCCTCTGCCGAACGGCGGCGCAGCGTTCGCGGCTGCGGGTGTTGCCGAGGGTCGCGTCGCGGTGGGTCGTCGCTCCACTGGGCCGGTCCGACGATCCCGCACTTGTGGGAGTGGTACTCTCGAATGGTAGTAGGGACGAGTTCTGGAGCGCGAAGCCAGGTCCCTGGGGCCCGTGAACGGGTCATGATCGGCGTGGGGGATTGATGGGCTCGCGGTGGTGGCGTAACGACGTGCTGGCCCTGGCGTCCCCGGCGGTGCTGGTCCTCGCCATCCAGGTCGTGCTGTTCCCGATGCCGGTGGGTGCAGCCCTGTCCGGTCTGATTCTCGGTGTGCTCGGGGCGCTCTCGGCGGTCGGCTTGGCGCTCGTGTGGCGGGCGAACCGTGTGATCAACTTCGCACAAGGCGACATGGGCACCCTGCCAGCAACGCTCGCCGTGCTGTTGGTGACCTTGGCAGGACTGCCGTGGCTGGTCGGCGTGACGATCGGGTTGCTGGCAGCGCTCGTGGTCGGCCTGGCGGCAGACATCCTGGTCGTTCGCCGGTTCTTCTCCGCGCCCCGCCTCAACCTGACCGTCGCCACGATCGGCTTGTCGCAGGTGCTCGCGTTCGGAGGTCTCCTCCTCCCGGAGTTGTGGGGTGAGAGCGCGGCCGTCCGGTCGATGCCGCCGCCGTTCTCGATGAACGTGGAACTCGGTGGTGTCGTGTTCGACGCGAACGACCTGATCGCTGCGGTCGTCGGTCCGTTGTTGCTCGTGTCGTTGGCCGTGGTGCTGCGACGCACCGAGACCGGTACGGCGGTGAGGGCGGCTGCGGAGCGGTCGGATCGTGCGTTGAGCCTCGGTGTCCCGGTTCGTCGGCTGGAGGCGCAGATCTGGACCGCTGCAGCGGTGTTGTCGTTCGTTGCAGTGGTGCTCACCGCTGGCGTGGCGGGCCTGCCGTTCGGGGTGGGGCTCGGGCTCACGGTGCTCTTGCGCTCCCTCGCAGCGGTCGTGCTCGGTCGCATGACCCATCTCGTCGCGATCGCTGCGACGGCGATCGCCCTGGGTCTGCTCGAGTCGGGCGTGCGATGGAACCAGGGTGATGCCTGGCTGATGTCCCCGATCCTGGCGGGGTTGATCATCGCCAGCCTCCTGTGGACCCGCACCACCGCCGGTCGTCACGACGCCGCGAGCTCGTCGTGGACCGACCACACAGCCGTGCTCCCGGTCCCGTCGGAGCTTCGCCGGCTCCGCGAGGTGCGCCTGGCCCGGGTCGCGACGATCGCGGTGGTCCTGGCCGCAGTCCTGCTCGTTCCGTTGTGGATGGGCAGCAACGGACAGCTGAAGGCGGGGGTCGTCGTCACGTTCTGCATCGTCGGTGTGTCGATCGTGATCCTCACGGGGTGGGCGGGACAGGTGTCGCTCGGCCAGATGACCTTCGTCGGCGCCGGTGGCGCCGTGGGGGCATGGTCGATGGCGGAGCACGGCATCGACCCGGTTGCGACGATGTTCATCGCCGCGGTGGTCGGAGCGCTGGTCGCCGTGGTGGTCGGTCTTCCGGCGCTGCGTCTACGGGGCATGTATCTGGCCGTCACGACACTCGCTGCCTCCCTGGCCGCCTCTGCCTGGGTGTTCTCGAACCGGCTGGGGGGCTGGATCCCGACCGGTTCGTTCGACCGCCCCGAGGTGCTGGGCCTCGTTTCGCTCGACTCGCCCCTGCGGCTCTACTACTTCACGCTCCTCGTTCTGGCCGCCGTCATGGCCGGCATGGCTGCCGTGCGGAGATCACGTACCGGTCGGGTCCTGGTGGCGCTCCGGGACAACGATGTGGGTGCCGCGTCGTTCGGCGTGAGCCCGACGCGTGTGAAGCTCACCGCGTTCGCCGCCTCGGGCGCGATCGCAGCGGTCGCCGGGGTCACGCTCGTGTTGCACCAGGCCGCGTTCCGGGAGGTCAGCTTCGGCGCGGACGAGAGCGTCGCCGTGTTCGTCGCGACGGTCATCGGCGGTCTGGGTGGCCTCGGAGGAGCGTTGTACGGCGCGCTCTTCCAGCGGGGGTCGATGTGGCTCCTCCCCGCGCCGTGGTCGTTTCTTGCGTCGGGGGTCGGCGTCCTGTTCGTGCTGTTGTCGTTCCCTCGTGGCATCGAAGGAGCGGTGACGTCGCTCAGGGACCGCTACCTCACCTGGGTGGCGCGACGAAACGGGATCACCTCGCTGAGCATCGAGCGATCCTCCGGCACCGAGCCGGGCGCCGACTCGCACGTTGCCTGGTCCGAGATCATCGGTGCCGTTGATGACAGCGACGTCATGGCATGAGCGAATCCTCGCCTGAACGCGTGTCGCTGGGCGACCTGCGCGCCGCGCTCGGTTCCACGTTCGCCGTGCGGAGTTGGAGCAGCGGACTCCGCCATCCGGCTCGAGCGATGCGAGAGCTGACCGGCGGCGCCGCGACGTTTCCACTGCTGGTGCTGTTCGGCCTGAACTGCGTCGACGAACTGGACCGCACCGGCTTCGGGATCCTTCTGCCGAACATTCGCGATGCGTTCGACATGTCGAACAGCGGAGTCCTCGCACTCGTCGCGTTCACGGCCCTCTGTGCACTGGCGCTGCAGATGCCGATCGCCGCATGGGCCGATCGCAGCAACCGTGTGTTTATCGCCCTGGCCGGCGCAGTCCTGTGGGGGCTGTTCTCGGTCTTCACCGGTGCCGCGACCGCGACATGGATGCTGATCGTCGCTCGGGCCGGGACGGGAGTCGGACGGGCAGTGGTCGACCCGACCCACAACTCGTTGCTGTCCGACTACTACTCCGTCGAGCGACGTCCCGCCGTCTTCGGCTTCCACCGTGCAGCGAACGCCGTCGGCCAGTTCATCGGACCCCTCCTCGCCGGCGCGCTCGCCGCCGCGTTCTCCTGGCGTGCGCCCTTCTACGTGTTCGCCGTCCCGACGCTGATCCTCGTGGTGCTCGGAACGAGGATGCGTGAGCCTCTCCGAGGAGCACAGGAGCGACGGTCGGCAGGCGCATCAGCCGACGCGGTGCTGACCGAGGAGCCCTTGACGTCCTTTGCCGAGTCGTGGCGACTCCTGTGGAAGATCGAGGTGCTCCGGCGAATCTGGTACGCGGTGCCGTTCCTGGCAGTGTCGTTGATCGGCTTCGTGTCGATCGCGAGCCTGATGTACGCCGATGTCTACCGGCTCGATGAGCTGCAGCGCGGCTACCTGGCTGCAGCCGTCGAGCCGTTCCAGCTGGTCGGCCTGGCAGTCGGCGCGCGCCTCGGCATGCGCCTGTACGCACGCGACCCCGCGCTGATCTTCTCCTACCTCCGCTGGGCCGCCAGCCTCGGCGCAGCGTTCGCAGCCGGCTTCGCCCTCGCCCCGAACCTCGCAACAGCCGTGGCGTTCAACGTGGCGCTCACGATGGTCCTCGCGACGCTCCTGCCCGGGATCCTTGCCACCTTGTCGCTCGCGATCCCGGCACGTGCCCGTGCAGTCGGGTTCTCGGTCGCGTCGTGGTGGGCGATCCCCGGCCTCGCGCTCCTCCCGGTCATGGGTTGGATCGGCGACGCATGGGGGACCAGAGCCGGCCTGCTGATCCTCTCGCCGATCCTGCTGACCGGCGGTTGGATCATCTCGACCGGCTCGAAGGTCGTCCGGCGCGACATCGAGGACGTCTGGCGTTCCTCTGCGGCGCGTTCCCAGGCCCTCGTCGACCGACGAGAGGGCCGGGCCAAGCTGCTCAGCGTTCACGACCTCAACGTGAGCTACGGCAGTCTGCAGGTCCTCTTCGACGTGAACATCGAGGTCGGCGAAGGCGAGGTCGTCGCACTGTTGGGCACCAACGGCGCCGGCAAGTCGACGCTGCTGCGTGCGATCACCGGTGTCACCGAAGCCGACTTCGGTGCGGTGATCTACGACGGCCGCGACGTCACCCACGCCCCACCCAACGAGATCGCGGCCCTCGGGATCGGCCAGCTCCCCGGCGGCGCCGGCGTGTTCGAAGGGCTCTCGGTCGAGGAGAACCTGCGCACCGCAGCGTGGCAGCTACGACATGACCCCGACGCTTTCGACTCGCAGATCCAGTCGATCCTCGACAGGTTCCCTGTCCTCGAAGGGCGGCGCCACGATCCCGCCGGCAACCTCTCCGGTGGCCAGCAGCAGATGCTCGCGGCTCGCGATGGCACTGATGACCCGACCCAAGCTGCTCATCATCGACGAGCTCAGCCTCGGCCTCGCGCCACTCGTCGTTGCCGAGCTGGCAGAACTCGTGCGCGGCGCCGCCGCGTCGGGCACCTCGGTGTTGATCGTCGAGCAGTCCGTGAACGTCGCGCTGGCGTTGGCCTCGAGGGTCTACTTCATGGAGCGCGGTCAGGTCCGCTTCAGCGGGCCCGCGGACGAGATCGTCGAACAGCCGGACATGCTCCGGTCCGTGTTCCTCACCGGCGGCGCCGAGGAGCTTCCCCTCGCCGCGAACGGGGGCTCACCGCACGAGAGGTCTCGGCAGCGCTCACCCAAGCACGCGAGTCGGGCGGCCGCTGCAGCGTTGGAGCTCGTCGGGGTCACCCGTCGGTTCGGCGGCATCAACGCAGTCGACTCGGTCGACCTCGTGGTCGGCCGCGACGAGATCGTCGGCCTCGTCGGTCAGAACGGTGCGGGCAAGACCACGATCCTCGATCTCATCTGTGGCCTGCAACGGCTCGACAAGGGCAAGGTTCTGCTGTCGGGCCAGGACATCTCACGCTGGTCGCAGCCTCGTCGGGCCCGTTGCGGCCTCGGCCGGACGTTCCAAGGCGGCCGACTCTTCCCCGGCCTCACCGTCGCAGAGACGATCGCCGTGTCCTTGGACCGCACGACCGAGGTTCGCGACCCGTTCAACGCGGCGCTGCGGATGCCGGCGAGCTACGAGAGCGAGACCGACGTTGCTCGACGAGTCGAGCAACTCCTGGACATCTTCGGCCTCGCCGAGTACCGCGACTGCTTCACCTCGGAGCTGTCCACCGGCAGTCGCCGAATCGTCGAGCTGGCATGCGTGGTCGGCCATCGGCCGTCGGTGCTGCTGCTGGACGAACCAGCAGCTGGGGTCGCCCAGGCGGAAGTCGAGGCGCTCGGCGACCTGCTCCGTCACGTCCGCCGGGAGCTGGGCTGCGCGATGGTCATCATCGAGCACGACATGCCGCTCGTCGCGAGTCTCTCGGACCGTCTCGTCGCGCTGGAGAGCGGATCGGTCATCTCGGTCGGCTCGCCCCAAGAGGTGCTCGCGGACCCCGCCGTGATCTCGTCGTACCTGGGAGTCGACCGCTCGACCGTGAACCGATCCGGACCCCCACCCAGCAGAATCGCAGTGCGCACGAACAGCAAGGAAACGCCATGAGCACCGAGACCGACGATCAGCGGCGACCGATGGGCTGGCTCGCGAAGTGGGGCCCGCTCGGTGCGCTCAGCCTCGGTGTCGCAGTACTGCTCGTGACGGTGAATCTCTCCGGAACGAACTCGAGCGACGAGGCCGGGTCTGCGGCGTCGTCGACGATCCCCGAGCGCCCCGCCGGCGTCGTCTCCTTCAGCGACGCAGTCACGACCGGCGACGCTGACAGTCTGGAGTGGGGGGAGCGGTGTGACACCTCGACCGGCACCCTTGCGCTGCCAGCTCGACCGGCGCCAGAGTGCTTCCTGCCCTTCGACGGCGAGAACGGTGGCGCGACGTCGACGGGGGTCACGGCCGACTCCGTGAAGGTGGTCGTGTACCTCCCTCAGGCGAACGACCCGGTGCTGAGCTTCATCTACCGTCAGATCGGCAACGACGACACGCCTGACGACGTGTTCGCGACCTACGAAGGCTTCGACGAGCTGCTCGGCACGTACTTCGAGAGCTACGGACGTGACGTGGAGCTCGTGCGCTACGACGCGACGGGCTCTGGGGCGGATCCGGTCGCGGCGACCTCCGACGCAGAGACGATCGCCCGGGACATCGGCCCGTTCGCCGTGATCGGCGGTCCGGCCCTGACCGAGGCGTTCGCCGACACGCTGGCCGCGAACGAGGTGCTGTGCATCTCCTGCGCTCCCGGCCAGACGACCGCCTGGTACGAGGAGCGCAGCCCATACGTGTGGGACATCCAGATGAACGCGGAGCAGGCCCAGCTGATGACCGCCGAGTACATCGGCAAGCGCCTCGCCGGTCGGCCTGCGTCGTTCGGCGGCGACGAGGTCGCGGGGTCCATCCGCAAGCTCGGCCTCGTGTACCTCTCGTCGACGCCTCTGGACGAGGTGCTCCTCGACGAGCTCACGACGACGCTCGACGAGGAGTACGGCGTTGGGTTCGACGTGGTCGCGACGTACGAGGACCCGGTCGGGCTGTCGGCCGACGCAAGAGGGGTCATCGCCCGCATGAAGGATTCGGGTGTCACGACCGTGGTCTTCAAGGGTGATCCGCTCGCTCCGCAGAGCCTCACCCGAACCGCCACCGAGCAGGGCTACTTCCCCGAGTGGGTGCTCGGTGGCTCCGATCTCGTCGACACGAACATCTTCGCCCGCACCTACGACCAGCAGCAGTGGGCACATGCGTTCGGCCCGTCCACGTTGTTCGCGAGGATCGACCCCGACGTGGCCGGCGCTCCGTACCTGTACCGCTGGTTCCTCGGCGAGGACCCGCCGGCCGAGCAGACGTCCTTGATCCTGCCGAGCCTGCAGCTGCTCTACTCGGGGATCCAGGGCGCAGGACCGGACCTCACCCCGGTCAGCTTCGCTTCGGCAGTTTTCTCCGCTGCGATCGCCACGTCATCGCCGGTGGCGCCTCAGGTCAGCTGGGGTGAGCGCGGGGTGTGGTCCGGAGTCGACTTCGCAGGCATCGACGACCAGACCGAGGTGTGGTGGGACCCCGACGCGACCGGTCCGAGCGAGTTGGGCGACGTCGGCGCCGGCATGTGGACCTATGCCGCCGGCGGATCCCGCTACCTTCCCGGTGAGTGGCCGAGCGGCCAGCCGGAGCTCTTCACCGACGACGGGGCGGTCACCATGTTCGACGCCCTGCCCGATGGCGAGCCCTTTCCTTGGTACAAGCCGATCAACTAGCGACCCACGCTTCGCTGCCACTGGAGCCAGCGTTCTGCCAGTGTCCGACTCGGTCGGCGAGGCTGCGGCGGTCTCCGTCCTGCGCCGTAGCGAGGATCATGGCGTGCTTCGAGGCGGCCGGACCCGTGGATGGAGCAAGGGTGCTCGTCAGTGGCTTGGGCATGGCCGGTCTCACCGCGTGCGCCGTCGTCCGCCACCGGAAGGCGGGCCACATCGAAGCACGGGATCTGATCACCGCACCGTCGAGACCTC